>NZ_SZUA01000001.1:0-150837 GCF_005239095.1 Luteimonas gilva
AACCGATCCAACAAGCCATCTGGCTGGACGATCTGCCGGTGGGCCTACTGGCCGGCGCCACCACCAACCAAAAGCTGCACTACCTGCAACCCGACCACCTGGGCACGCCGCGAGCGGTGATCGACACGACGGCCAACACGGCGATCTGGCGCTGGGATCTGGAGGGCGAGGCGTTCGGCAATACGATCCCCAATCAGGATCCCGATAGCAACGGCACCGCGTTCGTCATGAATATGCGGTTCCCGGGGCAGCGCTATGACAGTGCTAGTGGGCTGAACTACAACTATTTTAGGAATTACGAGGCTGGCGCAGGAAGGTATGCGGAAAGCGATCCTTTGGGGCTAATGGCAGGGCCAACCACATACACATACGTAGCTAGCGCGCCGTTCGCGTACTCAGATCGCTATGGTTTATTTTGGGGACAGCTTGCACAAGCTGCCTGCGAATTTGTATCAGGCGTCGGAGGATACTGGCACCGCAGGAAAGAGAATCATTATTCTGATTACAGCCGAAGTAGATTGGGTTCTGCAAAGAGGATGTGCGATAACGTGTATCTCGCTTGCAAAAACAGCGACAGCCCCTCATGCGTTCCAGATGCAATTAAATATTGCGAAGAAGAAAGAATGGCAGTCGAATGCGATCTGGCGCAGGAACGTAAAGATTTGGGATTAGTCGACCCATTCCCGTGGTGGGATATCTTGGGGGAATTGTGCAATATCGGCATGATAAGGACGAAAACGCCTAGAGACCCAATTCCATGAAATTATTGCTCGTTGCGGTGCTCGGAATGATTGGCGTAGGTTGTGCGGACGTCAATGTTCCTGCTGGGTGTGGCCAACTAGATGAAAAGCTCTCGGAGTATCAGAGTGCGATTAATGAAATGAAACAGCTCCTTGATACAGGCGGCGGCCCGGTTTTGCGAGATGTTGCGATTTCAGCTGATGGCATGCAAAAGAAGCAGGCGGTGATGTTGAAGCAATGCGCCGCGGCTATTATTGCTTTAGGGCCTGATTGTCGTGAATATCATTTGATAGGAGAAGTTCAAGACCTGCGAAGTTCATTTAGACTCATCGCTAGAGTGGGGATGAATCGCGCAGACCCGGCAGGCGTTGAAATAGTGGGTGCGGTATTAAGCTCTGCTAAATCGAAGCTAGCTGGAAGTCATACGCAAAAAAATTGCGCAAGAAATCAATGAGCTGAGGGGCTCGCGAAGCGGCCCCTTCCTGTCAACACGATTTGTCGGACGTCAGCGGTAGTTCCACCCTACAGGGTGTGGTGAGTGCCCAAGACAAAAAGCCTCTTACGGCAATTCATGCACCACCCTCCGAACGGCCATAATGCGTAAAGTGGGCCGAGGTCTATAAACCCGACTCTGTGTCTGCAGTGAGGGCAAGGCATAAAGGCCGCGGCTATGGAGACGATAAAAAATCCGCCGCCAGAAAGAATCATCGAAGTGGCGTTTCCGAAGGCGAGGCAAGTCATGAATGCTGCAAATAAGAGCCAGCATAGCCATCGCATTTTTCTATACTGGGAAAGCAGGGCCTTATCCATAGCGCGGGCTCGGAGTATTTTTGGGTCTTACTCTAACCGGATGTTTGGGATAGTGAATAGGTGAAGACTCGGCATGCAGGTGGCTCGGTGCGCTTGCTGGTGGGGTATTGTCTTGCTTCATTCACTCCCGCGGTGACTATGGCTTTGCTTACGCCGCTCGGTTCTGATCGCTTCACATTCTGGCAATTTGGCCTTGTTCCTGTGTTTTTTGTTTTCTCGTCTATTGCAGTGGCGGTGATTGGAATTCCGCTTTATCTCGCGCTTCGAGCGATGAAGCTCGTCAATGGGTGGAGTGCATTGATTTCTGGAGGCATGGGCGGCGCATTGGTTGGAGCGATATTGCATTTGCCGGCAGCTCCTAAGCCTGCTGACCTTCTTGTCACCTGCCTTGTCGGAGCGGTTTCCGGTTTCGTGTTTTGGCTGGTTTTACGTGGGGAAAAATTCACGTAGGGCGGAACCCGCGAAGCGGATTCCGCCGTCACGCTGTCAATACGACTCGGCGGAAACGCCTGCGGCGGTTCCGCCCTACGGAAGCCCGGGTTGCTGTAACCCCAGTGCCGCTTGCCTCGGCTTCGATGGTGCCAATAGCCTGACCATCGGCTTTCACCCCAACCTACAATGAACTAGCCTGGCATGTCGGATAGCGGCGTGCGTCGATAACCATCGAGGTAATGGTTGCCGTCCCGCGCTGAAAATATGATGCGCTCAGATATGCGCAACACGACAGCCTCGACCCCATAACCAAGGAGCCGCCATGCCCAAGATGATCTTCATCAACCTTCCCGTCGCCGATCTCGGCGCGGCCAAGGCTTTCTACGAGGCGCTCGGCTTCGTCAACAACCCGGCTTTCAGCGACGACACCGCGGCGTGCATGGTGTGGAGCGAGGCGATCAACGTCATGCTGCAAACGCACGACAAGTGGCGGACCTTCACCACGCGGCCGATTCCGTCGAAGGATTCGAGCGAAGTGATGCTGTGCCTGTCCTGCGATAGCCGCGAGGCGGTCGATGCGATGAACGCCGCCGCGGCCGCGAAAGGCGGCATCGCGGACGTCAATCCCGTGCTGGAACTCGGCTTCCTGTACAACCGCAGCTTCGCCGATGCCGACGGCCACGTGTGGGAAGCGGTGTGGATGGATCCGGCGGCGGCGCCGCCCGCCTGATGCCGCAAACGTCCGCGATCAGCCGATCGCGGACCGAACGTCGAAGGCCGCGCGCAGCTTCTTGCGGATGAACAGTGCCACCGTCGTCTGGTCGTCGTCCCATTCCACGTCCACGTCCTTCTCCTGCAAGTCGGACGGTACGTAGCCGATGCGCAGCTGGCGCACCGCTTTGCGGCCTTCTTCGCGGGTCAGGTCGTACAGATAGAAATAGGCCGACGAGCCTTCTTGTTCGAAGATGCCGGCCAGGTCGCCGCCGCAGCGGACGTTGCTGATGAAGATGCCCTTGAAGCGCACGGCGCGTCACCGCTCGGGCGGGACGGCGCCGGTGTCGCGCTCCGTCTCGCCTTCGATCCGCGCCAACTGACGTTGGCGTTCGGCGGCGGCCAGCTCGAGCGCTTTTTGCTCGCCGTGCTTGGCGATCGCGAACGCGCGGCGCAGGCGGGTGCCGTCGGGCAGCAAAGTCTGCGCGATATAGTAATCGCGTCCGCGGCTGGTGCAGCGGCAAACGCCTGCCAGGCCGCTGGTGTTGTTGCGGCGGAGCATTTGCTGCCGCTCGCGTTTGCGCATGGGCTGGCACCGCGCCAGGATCCGGTCGCGGAAATCCATCGCCGCTTGCAACGCTTGGCGGGCGTCGCCGTAGCGCTTGTCGGCGAAGGATTTGTTGCACAGCGGCTTGCCGTCGCGGGTGATCATGACGCGCCAGGACCAGTTGTCGCCGGGGCCGTCGAGACGGCCGGTGGTCTTGGCGCGGTAGATGCCGTAGCGCTTGGGCGGTTGAATGCCACGGTCGGCGAGCGATGCGGAGGGAATCCCGACCGGGGGGCGGGTCGGAACGGATGTTGCGTCGTGCTTCAAGGGGCCGCTCCTTCGCGGTTGCGTCGAGTCGCTCGACGCAAGACGGAAAGCGGCGAAAAAGTGGCCATTTTTTGTGGGAGCGGCTTTAGCCGCGAGCTTTCCCATACGCTGTGGTCAAGTCGTCCAGACCTGAAAAGCTCGCGGCTAAAGCCGCTCCCACAAAAACCAAGGAGCGGTCAGAACAGACTGTCGATCCAGCGCGTCGCCATCGCGACCAGGTTGCCGGACAAGATCCCGAAGAATCCGATGGCGACGAGGCCCGCCGCCCACGCGAGCAGCATCAGCGCGCCGTCGCGTTCCAGCAGGGCGAAAGAAAACATCAGCAGCAGCACGCCGAACAGATAATTGGTGAACGGGATCGGCAGCGACAACAGCAGGCCCAGCAGGACCAGCAACAGGCCGGTGAACAGCGTCGCGAGCGGATGATCCAGCATCGCCGTCAGCCGCGGCTTGACCAGATGCTCCAGCCGGCTGAGCCAAGGCGAGATGCGCTGGTTGAAGCTCACCAGCAGCTTGCGGTGCGGGCCGCGTTCGGCGAGGAAAGCGGGCAGCCACGGTTTGCGCAGCAGGAACAGCAGCTGTGCGCCGACCAGCATCACCAGCGGTCCGCTCAACGCGCCCGCCAGACCGGGAATGGGGATGAAGGCCGGCAGCGTGGCCACCATCAGCAGCATGCCGAACGTGCTGCGGCCCAGACCGGCCAGCACGTCGCGCAGCTTCAGCACTTCCTCGGGATCGCCCACCGCCAGCGCGTCGAGCAGCACGCGCGTGCCGGGCTCGCGCGTCTTGCGGTGCTTCTCGTCGCGATCAGCCGTCATCGTCTTCGCGTTCCGGCTCGGCGCGCCGCGTCAGCAGCAGCTTGTCTACGCGCGGGCCGTCCAGATCGACCACTTCGATCCGCCACCCGTCCCAATCGAAATGCTCGCTCGCGTGAGGAATGCGGCCGAAGCGCGCGATCGTCATGCCGGCGGCGGTGTGGTAGTCGTGCTCTTCTTCGTCCGGGAACTCGCTGACGCCCATCAGCTCGCGCAGCTCTTCGATGGAGAGCGCGCCGTCGACCAAGTAGGAGCCGTCCTCGCGCTGCACCACCAGCGCTTCCTCGTCGTCGGGCTCGCCCGACTGCAGGCGGCCAAGCACCGCGCCCATCACATCGGTCACCGTGACCACGCCCTGGATGTCGCCGTACTCGTCGACCACCAGCGCCAGCGATTGCTGTTCCTCGCGCAGGATCTCCAGCAGCTTCATCGCGTGGGTGGATTCGGATACGAACAGCGGTTCGCGCAGATCGCGGAACAAGTCCGGCGCGGTTTCGTCCAAGCGGTCGAGCAAGGATTTGACTTCCAGCACGCCCAGCACGTCCTGGTCGTTGCTGCGGTAGACCGGATAGCGCGAGAACGGCGTCTCGCGCATCGCCGCCAGGTTCTCTTCGAACGGCGCGGCGGCGTCGAGCCAGGCGATGCGCATACGCGGCGTCATCAGGCTTTCGGCGGTGCGGTCGCCCAGGCGCAGCACGCGGTTCATCATGTTGCGTTCGTGCGAGTCGATCACGCCCTGCTCGTGGCTTTCGCTCACCAGCAGGCGGATCTCTTCTTCGGTGATGGCGTTGCGGGCGTCGTCCTTGATGCCGAGCAGGCGCAGCACCAGGCGGTTGATCGCGCCGAGCGTGAACACGATGGGCTTGGCGGCGGTGGCCAGCATGTCCAGCGGAATCGCGACGACGCTGGCGATGCCTTCGGCGTTGGTCAGCGCCAAGCGCTTGGGGATCAGTTCGCCGAAGATCACCGACGAGATGGTGATCAGCCCGACCGCGGTGCCGATGCCGATCGGGCGCGCGTATTGCTGTGCGGCCGGGAACACGTGCTTGAGCCAGTCGGCGATGATCAGGCCGATCGCGTCGCCGCCGAACACGCCGGCCAGGATGCCGATCAGAGTGATGCCGATCTGCACCGTCGACAGCAGATTGTCCGGGTGCTCGGCCAAGGCCAAGGCCTTGCGCGCGCCGCGGCTGGGCGCAGCCGGGTCCTCGGCCATCTGCTTCAGGCGCAACTTGCGCGAGGTCATCAGCGCCATCTCCGACAAAGCGAAGAAAGCGTTGAGAGCGATCAGGAAGATGACGATCAGTAGCTCGAGCACGCGGGGGCTTCGCTCAGGGCCGAGGTGGGGAGGATGCCGGGAAACGGGCGGGCCGCGGTAGATCCGGCGGCGGGCGGGGGCGAGGGCGTTCGGTCGTCGTCCATAGGCTGCGCCGGGGCGCCCAAGCATCATAACAGGGCCGGACGCGGGGTCCGGAACGGGTCCAAGCAGCGACGGTAATGCCGGAACCGTCACGATCCCGTCATAATCGCGCCTTCGATCCGACCTCCAGCCATCGGGAAGGCCTACGCGATGTTCTCCCTGCAGACGATCTTCGGCTCCGGCAAGCAGTTCTTCACCCTGTTCGACGAGGCCGCCCAGGCCGCCTACGACAGCACCCGGGCCCTGCACGCGATGATGAAGGCCAGCGACCGCCAGCCGGCCCTGGACGCCTTCAAGCTGGCGCGGCAGCGCGAGCGGGTGGCCTCGGACAAGATCGGGCAGGCCCTGGTCGACAGCTTCATGACCCCGTTCGAGCGCGAGGACATCGAGGCGCTGGGCTCGGCCCTGTACAAGATCCCCAAGCAGGTCGAGAAATTCGCCGACCGCTATTCGCTGGCCACCCGCCACCTGGAAGGCATCGATTTCGCGCCGCGCGCGGCGATGCTGGAGCAAGCCGCCGGCGTGGTGGTGGAGATGGTGGCCGAGCTGCGCAAGATGAACATCGACCGCATGACCGCGCTCAACGAAAAATTGCGCGCGATCGAGAACGAGGCCGACCGGCTAATGCTGGAGCTGTACCGCGACATCTACTCCGGCAAGCTCGACAACCTGCAGATGTTCCTGCTGAAGGAGTTCTTCGAGATTCTGGAGAAGGCGATCGACCGCTGCCGCGAAGCCGGTGTGGTCGCCTACCAGATCGTATTGAAGAACAGCTGAGGGTGAGTAGCGATGCTTGCGCGCCGCAGGCGTGCATCGCTGCGAACGCCACGCCATGGATGGCGGGGCTGGACCGTCCGAAGCCGTATTGTCGCGCCACGGATGGCTGCGAGAATCCATTGAAAAGGGGTATTCCGTGCTGACCCTCGTGCTGACGGTGATCCTGGCCGCGCTCGTCTTCGAGTTCATCAACGGCTTCCACGACACCGCCAATTCCATCGCCACCGTGGTCGCGACCAAGGTGCTGTCGCCGGGGCAGGCGATCGCGCTGGCCGCCAGCACCAACCTGATCGGCGCGTTCTGGGGGACGGCGGTGGCCAAGACCATCGCTTCGGGGCTGGTCGACACCGACGTCGTCGTCGTCACTTCGCAGGTGCTGATCTGCGCCTTGCTCGGCGCGATCGTGTGGAACCTCATCACGTGGTGGCGCGGCTTGCCGTCGTCGTCCTCGCACGCGCTCATCGGCGGCCTGTGCGGCGCGGCGCTCGCCGCCGCTCACAACAATTGGGCGGCGCTGATCTGGTCCAAAGTCGGCGACGCAGGCTGGACCAGCAACAAGGGACTGCTGTGGAAAGTGGTGGTGCCGATGATCAGTTCGCCGATCGCCGGCTTCCTGTTGGGCGTTGCGATCATCACGCTGCTGTACGTGCTGATCGCCGGCATGTCCAAGGCCGGCGGTTTGCTGGCCCGGTTGGCGCGGCCGCGTTGGGTCGGCATGTTCTTCGGCAAGGCGCAGTTCGTTTCCGCGGCCTATATGGGCTTCGCGCACGGCCGCCAGGACGCGCAGAAGACGATGGGCATCATCGCCCTGGCGATCTTCGCCGCGCAGACCGAAGGCGCGTTGAACGATCTGCCGGCGTGGCTGTCGTTCCTGCATCCGGACGGCGGCAAGGACGACATCGACAGCTGGATCATCGCCACCTGCGCCCTGGTGATGGCCGCGGGCACCGCCGCCGGCGGTTGGCGCATCATCAAGACGCTCGGCCACAAGATGGTCAAGTTGCATCCCATCGACGGCTTCGCCGCGGAAAGCGCGTCGGCGACGATTCTGGTGACCGCCGCGCATTTCGGCATGCCGGTGTCGACCACGCACAGCATTTCGACCGCGATCATGGGCGTGGGCTTCGCCAAGAATCCGCGCGCGCTGAAGCTGGGCGTGATCGAGCGGATCGTGTGGGCGTGGATCCTGACGATCCCCGCCGCGGGTGGCATCGCCTATGGATTGCTCAGGCTATTGGAAGCCCTCGGCTGGGCTTGATGTTTGCTCCCTCTCCCGCTTGCGGGAGAGGGCTGGGGTGAGGGCGCACAGGCCAGCCGGTCGCATCGAACCTGGTTTTCCAGTAGTTCGTCTGGAATTTCAGGGAACGATTGTTTGTCGCCATCTGAACGTCGCGCGTGTCCTCGCCCAACCCTCTCCCGTTTACGGGAGAGGGTTAGAAGCGTCAAAGCAGATCGCCGCCTGCGGACAGCGCATGCTCGATGCGGTCGCCCATGCCGCCGATCTCCAGCACCAACCGGTCGACTTCGGCCGGGGTCAGCGCGTCGTACGGACGATTTTCGCACAGCTGCAGGTAAGGCACGCCGTCCAAGTCGCCGATGGCGAGATAACCCACCCGGCTTTCCCAGTTGAACGCCAGCGCGCGGCGCGCGTCGACGCCGGTGATCGGCGCGATGGTGGTGGCCACGCGCAGATAGGTGCGTTCGTCGTCGTCGTGGATTTCGGACAGGAAGATCGATTGATGGCGGCGGCCGCCGTCCAGCGACAGCTCGACGCAGACCACATACGGCTCCTGCATCGTCAGACGGAAGCCGGAAGCGCCGAGGTGGCTGCGGATCTGTTCGAAATTCTGCATCGGGACCGGAAGCGCGGGGAAGTTGCCGCTATGCTAATCCCCCATGGCCGACCTGTCTTCCGCCAAGCGCATTTTGGCCGCGATCCGCGCGATTCCGCGCGGTCAGGTGGCCGGTTACGGCGAAGTCGCGCGCCGCGCGGGCCTGCCGGGCCGCGCGCGCCTGGTGGCGCGGCTGCTGAGCGAAAACGCCGATCCGAAGCTGCCTTGGCATCGCGTGCTGCGTTCGGACGGGCGGATCGCGTTTCCGGAAGGCTCCAAGGGCCACGCCGAGCAAACGCGCCGCTTGCGCGCCGAAGGCGTGTGGGTGGAGAAGGGCAAAGTGAAAGGGCTCAAGGCCGCGGCGACGATCGACGAACAGATTTGGGGCATGCCGCCGGAGTGATGATTTCCCCCCTCCCTTTTGGGGGAGAGGGAAGGCGCGAAGCGCCAGGGAGAGGGTTCGGCTTTGGCGGTTAGTTAAGCAAAAGCGCATATCCCGCTGTTTGAAAGGACTCGCCAAAAGCCGAACCCTCTCCCTGGCCTTCGGCCAGTCCCTCCCCCGCAAGGGGAGAGCGACGAAAGCAAGCTAGCGCCTGAACCAAGCAGCGATGCTGAAGCGTTCGCGTACGGCTGGCAGCACTTCGTGTTCGAGTTCGCTGCGGAAGCACACCGAAGTTCCGATGCGCGGTGCGATGTCGATCGCACCGTCGTCCGCGTGCAAGCGCAGCGCGCCGCCGTCTTCCGCGCGCCAATCTTCGTTCAGGTAAGTCACCCACGACAGCACGCGCGCGTCGTCGTCGCGGAAGCGGTCGCGGTGGCGCGCGTAGCCGCTGCCGGGCGGGTAGGCGGCGTAGTGGGCTTCGACTTCGCGCAATCCGGCGAACAGGTTGCGGTTGAACTCGCCGCGCAGCGCGTCCAACGCAGCCAGGAACTCGCGCGCGGCGTCGCCGCAGCGCGGATCGTTCAGCCAAAGCGTGGCGTCGCCGCGGATGTCCGGGCGCAGGTCGCGCGTGCGGTCGCGGCCGACCGCGGCGGCCTGCAGCGCGCCCGCGTCGCGCAGGCGCAGCAGGTCCGCGCGCAACGCCCGCAGGCGCTCGGGCGCGAACGGCCCGGCGATCCGGCAGACGCCGTACCCGGCCAGCGCCTCGGCGATGGCGGTGCCGTCGGCGGCGTCGATCTCGGGCAGGGCGGACATGCGGCTATGATAGCCGCGCCCCCGATTGGAGCCGCCATGTTCTCCCGACTTCCGCCGGTTACCCAGGCGCTGTTGATCATCAACGGCCTCGCATTCGCATTGCAGTATCTGCTGACCAACGAAACCTTCGCGGCCTTCATGTTGTGGCCTATTGGAGATGTCGGTTTCGACGCCTATGCGCCCGAGCAAAGCTTCCTGCCGTGGCAGTTGCTGACCTACGGTTTCTTGCACGGCAGCTTCACCCATCTGGCGTTCAACATGCTGGCGCTGCTGATGTTCGGCGCGCCGCTGGAATACACCTGGGGCAATCGCCGTTTCCTAATCTATTACCTGGTCTGTGTCGCCGGCGCGGGCGTGTGCCAATTGCTGGTGTCGTCGTGGACCGTGGCGCAAGGCGGCGGCGCGTATCCGACTTTGGGCGCTTCCGGCGGCGTGTTCGGCTTGCTGCTGGCCTACGGCATGCTGTTCCCGAACCAGCGGGTGATGCTGCTGATCCCGCCGATTCCGATGAAGGCGCGCACGCTGGTGATCGTCTACGGCGTGATCGAACTGCTGATGGGCTTCACCGGCTTGCAACCCGGCGTGGCCCATTTCGCGCATCTGGGCGGCATGCTGTTCGGCTGGTTGCTGATCCGCTATTGGCGCGGGCAACCGCCGTTCGGCAAGGGCGGGCCGCGCAGGCCGACGATCGTCAGATAAGAGATGATCGGTAAGGGGCGCAGCCGTTGCAACTGGCGTAAATCCCCCTTCGGTCCCCCTTTTTCAAAGGGGGAGTTCCTAGCTGTCGGCGAGATCGCAACGATCTGCTGTTCTCCCTTCTTTGAAAAAGGAGGGTCGGGGAGGATTTACGCCATGCGGCTTCGCCGACGTACGCAGCGGAATCAACGCCAGATCGACAACTGTTCGGCAGGCGCCTTCTGCATGTTCGTCGTCGCCTTGCACTTGTAGGCCTCGCCGAACGCGGGCTGATTCACCAACGGACCGTTCGCGCGCCATTGGCCCGGCGCGTGCACGTCGCTGGCGGCGAGCACCTTGGCCGCTTCGGCGCTGTTTTCCTGGGCCCACAAGCCGGCCCAGGCTTTGAAGAACGCTTGCTTGCCCGCTTCGGTGTTCGCCGATGCGTCGCCGGCGAAAGCCTGGTAGGCAAGTTCGACGCCGGCCAAGTCGGCCATGTTTTCTTCCGAGGTCTGCCGGCCGTTGACCTTGACGCCGCTCAAATCGGGATAGGCGTAGCCGTCGTATTGCGCGGCGAGCTTGTTGGCCTTGTCTTGCCACGCAGCGTCGTCGGCCGGCGTCCACCAGCTCTTCAAGCCGCCGCCGGCATCGACCAAGCGGCCCTTGATGTCGACCGCGTGGCTCAGTTCGTGGCCGACCAGCGCGCCGAACGTGCCGAATTGCGTGGCCGCGTCCTTGCCCATGTCCAGCACCGGCGACTGCAGCATCGCGGCGGTCACGATCAGGCGGTTCTGGGCGATGTCGTAAGCCAGCGCCGGCTGCTGCGGCAACACGTCCCAACGGCGGTCGGCGTTGTTTTGGCCGATCCGCTTCATCTCTTCGCGATGGCGCCAGGTGGAAGCGATCAGCATGTTGCCGCCGAAGCTGCCGCGGCCCATCGGCTGCACGCTGTAATCCAAGTCGCGGTTCGGCGTGCCGACTTCGATCTTCAGATCGTTGAGCTTCTTCTTGGCTTCAGCCTTGGCTTCGGCGCTCATCCACGCGCTGCGTTCGACGTTCGCGGCCAGCGTCTCGCGCACTTGCTTGGCGATGGCTTCGGCGCGCGAATCCGTCGCGGCGGGCAGGTAGCGCGCCGCGTACTCGCGGCCCAGCATCGGGCCGGCGGCGGTGTTGATCGCGTCCAGCACGTCCTTCCAGCGCGGTTCCGGCGCGGTTTCGCCGCGCAGCAGGCGGCCGCGGAAATCGAACTCGGCGTCGCGGAACGGTTTGGACAGATAGGGCGCCATCGCATTGCCGACCTGGAAGCGCAGATACGCTTTCCACTGCGCCGTCGGCAGCGAGCCGACCAGGTTGTCGATCTGCGCGAACAACTGCGGATTGGCCAGCGACACGGTGTCGTTGGACACGCCCTGCGCTTTGAGGAATTCGGCCATCTGCAGCCGCTTGTACTGCTTGCCCAGCGCGGACGCGGCCATCGGCGCGTAGTTCGTACGCGGATCGCGGAATGAGGTGAGCGGCTTGGACGCCTGCGCGATGCGCGTTTCCAGGTCGATCACCGACTTCGTGTCCGCATCCAGTTGCGCTTGCGGCGTGCCGGTCAAGGTGAGGATGCGCTTGACGTAATCGGTGTAGCGCGCCATCAGCGCCTTGGTGTCGGCGTCGCCGCGGGTGTAGAAGGCGGGGTCGGGCAGGCCCAGGCCGCCTTGGCTGAAATAGCCGATGTGGCGGTCGAACTTGGCCAGATCGATGTCCGGGCTGAAGTTGAAGACGACCGGGATGCCGACCTGGTGCAGCGCGGCGATCGAAGGCGGAATGTCCTTGGCCTTCTTGATCGCGTCGATGCGGCCGAGCAGCGGCGCGATCGATTTGCTGCCGTCGGCTTCCACCGCGGCTTCGTCCAGGCCGCTGGCCCAGAAATCGCCGAGCAGCTTCTGCACATTGCCCTGCGGCGTCCGCATCGCGGCGTCCAGCAGGTCGCGCTGCTGCTGCAGGCTGCGTTCGCGCATTTCGCCCAAGGCGCTGACCGAGCCGTCGCCGGCGACGACGGTGTGGCTCTTCAGCCAGTCGGCGTTGCTGAAGGCGTAGAAATCCGTGCAGGCCGTGGCCGCGGGCGCTTTCTTGGCGGGGGCCGCTTTCTTCTTCTTGGCCGCGTCGGCGTCGTGGACGGCGAGCGTGGCGGCGAGGGCGGCGGTCAGGGCCAGGACGAGCGGGCGGATTGAGAGCATCGCGGTTTCCATCGCATGGGATCGCCTCAGTCTAGCAAGGCGGCCGGGCGGCGAATCTGAACCTCCGCGCGGTCCGGGCAGACCGTCGCAAAAAAGAAGGCCCGGGAGGTCCCGGGCCTTCGCGCGCACGACGAGGGGCGCGAGTTACCAGATCACGACCTGCTTGTCGCCTTCGCGGACCATCGGCTGGCCCGGCTTGCAGGAGAACGCGGCCGCGAAGGCCGGCAGGTTGGACGGCGCGCCGACGGCGCGGAACTGCGCCAGGGCGTGCTCGTCGGTGGCCAGGCGGTTCTTCATGTCGTCCGGCGTGTGCGAACGGCGCCACACCGTGGCCCAGCCGTAGAAGAAGCGCTGGTCGCGGGTCATGCCGTCGGTCATCGGGTCGGGCGTGCCGGCGGTGGCTTTCTTCATCGCGTCGTAGGCCGTGGCCAGGCCGCCGAGGTCGGCGATGTTCTCGCCCAGCGTGTGCAAACCGTCGACCTTCAGGCCCGGACCCGGCGAGTACTCGTTGAACTGGGCGACGAGCTTGCCGGTCTTCGACTTGAAGCCCTCGGCGTCGGCCTTGGTCCACCAGTCCTCGAACTTGCCGGTCGGCCCGAAGCGGCTGCCCTGATCGTCGTAGCCGTGGGTCATCTCATGGCCGATCACCGCGCCGATGCCGCCGTAGTTGATCGGGTCGTCGGCCTTGGCGTCGAAGAACGGCGGCTGCAGGATCGCGGCCGGGAAGGTCAGCTGGTTCTGCTGCGGGTTGTACGAGGCGTTCACCGTCTGCGGCTTCATGCCCCATTCGGTGCGGTCGACAGGCTTGCCGATCTTGCCCAGATCCCACTTGTAGTTGAACTCGTCGGCGGCCATCACGTTGCCGATGTAGCTGTCGCGGTTCGTCTGCAGGCCGGCCCAGTCGCGCCACTTGCTCGGATAACCGATGCGCGGGTCGAACTTCTCCCATTTGGCGACGGCCTTGGCCTTGGTTTCGTCGCTCATCCAGGCCAGGTTCTGAATGCGCACCTTCAGCGCATCGCTCATGTTCTTGACCAGCGCTTCCATGCGCTGCTTGGACTCGGCGGGGAAGGCGACCTTCACGTACATCTGGCCGAGCGCTTCGCCGGCTTCGCCGTTGACCGTGGCCA
Source organism: Luteimonas gilva (assembly GCF_005239095.1). Lineage (GTDB taxonomy): Bacteria > Pseudomonadota > Gammaproteobacteria > Xanthomonadales > Xanthomonadaceae > Luteimonas_C > Luteimonas_C gilva. The sequence goes on from NZ_SZUA01000001.1 coordinate 13,638, forward strand.
GCACGCGCTTCCAACGCGGCTTGATTTCCTTCTGGCCGCGCAGGGTCTTGCTGTAGAAGTTGAAGTTCTCCTGCACGAACGCGTCGCTCAGGTAGGGCGAAGCGCCGTCGACGATATGGAAGCGCAGATAGCTCTTCCACTGCGCCGCCGGTACGTCGGCCAGCATCTTGCTGACTTCCTGGTGGAATTCGGGCATCGCGAACGAGAACATCTTCGGCGCGGCCACGCCCTGCGATTCGAAGAACTTGGTCCACGGGAAGTTCGGCGCCAGCTTGTCGGCGTCGGCCAGCGAGACCGGGTTGTAGAACAGCTTGGCGTCGCGCGACATGTCCTTGCGCGACTTGGAAACCTTGGCCAGGCGCGTTTCGAAAGCCATCACGTCCTTGGCCTGCGTCGCCGCGTCGGCCGCCGGCACGCCGGACAGTTCGAGCACCTTGGCGACGTGGGCGACGTAGGCGTCGCGCTTGTCCTTCTTGTCGGCATCGAAGTAGTACGTGGTGTCGGGCAGGCCCAGGCCGCCCTGCGTCGCGTAGGCGATGTTCAAGGTCGGATCGTCGAAGTCCGAATCCGAGCCGAAGCCGAACAGCACGTTCTGGCCCTTGGCGGCGCTTTTGCGCAGGTATTCGGCGATGCTGGGGCCGTCGGTCAGCGCGTCGATCGCGCCCAGTTCCGGCTCCAGCGGCTTGATGCCCTGGTCTTCGATCTTGGCCTCGTCCATGCCGGTGGCGTAGAAGTCGCCGACGATCTTTTCGATGCCGGCGGCGTTCTTGTCGGCCGCGGCCTGCTCGGCGAGCTGGTGCTGCACGGCGTTGGAACGCTCGTCGAGCATTTCGAACGCGCCCCAGCTGGAGCGGTCGCCCGGAATCGGATTCGCCGCGAGCCACTTGCTGTTGACGTAGCCGTTGAAGTCGGTGCACGCGTTCTTGCTGCTGTCCAAATCGGCCAGCTGGAAGCGGTTGACCGGCGGCAGCTTGCTTTCGTCCAGCGTCAGCGGCTTGGCTTCGGCGGGCGAGGCGGCCGGAGCGGCGGCCTGGTCGGCGGCGGGCTCGCGCTTGCACGCGGCCAGCGCGACGGCGACGGAAAGGGTCAACAGCAGGATCTGGGGTTTGTTCGGGGTCACGTAGTGCTCTCCGGCCCGGGCGGGCGCGAGGTGTGCGGGAGTTGCGGCCGAGGGCCGAACCATGGGCGTATGGCCCCGGAAAGGGGCGCCGGGGGACTGTACGCCGGACGGCAGGGGTGGGCGGGTGTCGAAGGTCATGGCGCGGGGCCGGCTCGCCGATGCGTAACCGGTTCCAGCGAGCTTCGCTGTTCCTCCCCCTTTGAAAAGGGGGACTGAGGGGGATTTGCTGTTGCTTTTGTGGTTGTTTTTAACGGCAAGGTCAAAAGCAAATCCCCCTCGGTCCCCCTTTTTCAGAGGGGGAAACAGCAAGTGCGCATGCTAACTTCGACTTCGTCTTCGGATTCGAGGAAACCGCATGCGGGTCCATTTTCACGGCGCGGCCGGCGAAGTCACCGGTTCGATGCACTTGGTCGAAGCCGCGGGCAAACGGATATTGCTGGACTGCGGCATGATCCAGGGCAGCCGCGAAGCCGAAGCGCGCAACGCCGAACCGTTCCCGTTCGATCCGGCTTCGCTCGACGCGCTGGTCGTCAGCCATGCCCACATCGACCACATCGGCCGCGTGCCGCTGCTGGTCGAGCGCGGTTTCGCCGGGCCGATCTACGCGCAGCAGGCGACCGCCGATCTGATGTCGATCATGCTGCTGGACTCGGCCTCGCTGGCCGAAAACGACGCCGAACGCGCCAACCGCAAGCGCCGCGAGGGCGAACCCGAAACGCAGCCGCTCTACACCCGCGACGATGTGCAAGCGACGATGCCGCGGGTGCGGCCGCTGCCGTACGACGCCGCCACGGCGATCTTCGACGGCGTCGAGCTGGCGTTCCGCGAAGCCGGCCATATCCTCGGCTCTTCGATCGTCGAGCTGCGTGCCGACGGTCGCACGCTGGTGTTTTCCGGCGATCTGGGCCCCAAAGGCACGCCGATCCTGCGCGATCCGGCGACGATCCGGGCAGCCGACCTGGTGCTGATGGAGTCGACCTACGGCGACCGCAACCATCGCGACCGGCTCGACACCGTGCGCGAGCTCGGCGGAATCTTCGACCAAGCCTGGCGCGGCCAGGGCAACGTCTGCATTCCTGCGTTCGCGGTCGGGCGCAGCCAGGAATTGCTGTACTGGATCGCGATGCATTGGGACGAGTGGAACATGTCGCGCTGGCGGATTTTCCTCGACAGCCCAATGGCGGCCAAAGTCGCCGGCGTGTACGAGAAGCACGCGGAATTGTTCGACGAACAGGCGCGAGCCGTCTGGAAGGGCAAGCCGAATCCGTTCCATCTGCCCAATCTGCGTTTCACCGAGAGCGCCGAAGATTCGATGGCGATCAACGCCATCGAAAGCGGAGCGATCATCATCGCCGGCAGCGGCATGGCCAACGGCGGCCGCATCCTGCACCACTTCAAGCGCAATCTCGAACGTCGCCAGGCGCACGTGGTCTTCGTCGGCTACCAGGCCGAAGGCACGCTTGGCCGGCGTTTGGTCGACGGCGCCCGCTGGGTGCGAATCCACGGCCGCGATTACCGGGTCAACGCGCAGCGCCACACCGTCGGCGGCTTGTCGGCGCATGCCGATCAGCGCGCGTTGATCGACTGGTACGGCGGCTTCGAGAACCGGCCGCCGCTGGCGCTGGTGCACGGCGAAGACAAGGCGCGCGAAGCGCTGGCGGGCGAGATCGGCGAGCGTTACGGCGTCGAAGTTCGGCTGGCGCGGCCGGGCGTCACGCTTCGCGTCTGATTCGATTTGTAGAGTCGAGCCTGCTCGACTGCTCTTGCTGTTCGATCGCCAAAGCAGTCGAGCAGGCTCGACTCTACGAAGCCGCGGGCCTGTGTGGCCTGCGCAGAGCGATGGTCTCCCACGCGGCGACAAGAACCAAGATCGCGGTCGTCGCGATGCCCAGCGTCAGCGCCGAAAACACATGCGCGAAGGCGAACGGCACCAGCGCGAACAGCAAGAGCAAGCCAGCCAGGTGCGACAGCGGCGGCGTGCGGCGGTCGTTGGTCGCCCATTTGAACAATGCGTTGCCGATCAGATACAGCGCCGGACCGCCCAGGATCGCGGCGATGCCCGCGTCCTCGGCATGGCCGGGATGGACCAGCACGATCTCGTCGGCGACCGCGCAGACGATGATGCCGGCCACGATCGGCATGTGCAGATAGGTGTAGGCGAGCCGCGCGACCCGGCCGGGATCGTCCGAAGCGGCGAAGCGATGGATCGCCCGTTCCGCGCCGGTGTCGAAATACACCCACCACATCGCCACCGACCCCAGGAATGCCGACAAGAACGCCGCGACCGTGGGCGCATCCCAAGGACGCTCGGCGAACGTCGCGCCGGTCACCAGCAGGGATTCGCCCAGCGCGATGATGATGAACAAGCCGCAGCGCTCGGCCAGGTGGTGCGCGTCGACGTCCCAATCGCGGGTCGAAGAAGCGCCCAGGCCCGGCACCCAGAAATACGACAACGGCGCGATCATTTCGATCGCCACGGCCGCCGTCCACCAGGCCAGCCGCGTGGCGCCGTCGTGGAATGCGCCGACAATCCACATCGCCGATGTGACGCATAGCCAAATCAAGATGCGCTCGAAGTTGCGGCGCCGGGCCGTCGTCTCGTTGCGGAAAGCCCACAGGATGAACGCCGAGCGCCCGACTTGCAGCGCGGCATAGCCGCAAGCGAAGGCCATGCCGTTCCCGTCGAACGCTTTGGGGATGGACGATGACAGCACCAACCCGGCCAGCATCAGCGCGAACAGCATCGACCGCACCGGCAGGCGTTCGGGGTCGAACCAATTGGTGATCCAAGAGGTGTCGACCCAGGCCCACCACATCGCCACGAAAAGCAATCCGACTTGCAGCGCGCCGAGCGGATCCAAATGGGCCAACAGCGTGTGCGACAGCTGGGTCACCGCGAACACGAACACCAGGTCGAAGAACAGCTCGACCATGCCGACCCGGCTGCTGTCGTGACCGCCGCGCGCGCGCAGCAGCGATTTGCGCGGCTGTCCCGTCATAGGCGTTCCTTACAGACGGCGCTGCTTTTGGCCGGAGACCACCGCCAGCAACAGCAAGCCGCCGACGATGTTGACGTTCTTCATGAAGTGCAGCAATTGCGCGCCGCGCTCCGGATCGGGCAGCGCCCAGAAGCGATGCGAAAGCAGCGCGTCGACCGCCATCAGCAGCGCGGCCACCGATGCGGTCAGGCGCAGCTTCCAGCCGATCGCGATCAGCAAGCCCAGGATCAATTCGACCGCGCTGAACACCAGCGTGCTGTTCGGGATCGCCGCGCCTTGGCTGGCGGCCCACAGGCGGTAGGCGCCCATCACCACGAATACGCTGGCCAGCAGCAGCCTCGCCAGCACGATGCCGGGATCACGTCTCATTGCCGTCCCCTTCCGCGTCGAAGCGCCAAGATTGGCATAAACGCGCCGAGGAGGGCAGGGCCGCCGCAGGCGTGGCGCGCGCGCTCAGGCCGAGGTCGTGGTCTCGGCGCAGAAACTGCGGTCGCGGCCCTTCTGCTTCGCTTGGTACAGGGCCGCGTCGGCGCGCTCCAGCAGGTCGGCTTCGTGGCCTTCCAGGATCGGGAAATAGGTGGCCACGCCGATGCTGACCGTCATGACCGGGGCCACGTCCGAACCCGGGTGCGCGATCGCCAAGGCGCGCACGTCGCGGACGATGTGGTCGGCGATCGCCTGCGCCGCGTGCGCGGTGGTTTCGGGCAGGATCGCCGCCAATTCGTCGCCGCCGTAGCGCGCGGGCACGTCGCGCGGGCGCCGCGCGCGTTCGGCGATGGCATGCGCGATCCGGCGCAAGGCGTCGTCGCCCGCCTGGTGGCCCTGGGTGTCGTTGTAGTGCTTGAAGTGGTCCAGGTCGATCAGCAGCAGCGACAGCGGCCGGTTGCCGCGCCGCGCCGCGCCCAGCTCGCGGGTCAGCATCACGTCGAACAAGCGCCGGTTGGACAGGCGGGTCAGCGCGTCGGAATGGGCCAGACGCTGCGACAACTGCAGCCGGTACACGCCCCACGCGGCCAGCGCCAGCAGCAGCGTCGCCAAGGCCGGCATCGGCGCGAACCAATAGCGCCCGACGTGCAGCAACAGCGCGCAGAACAGGACCACGGCGGTGCAGGCGCCCAATGCCAGCAGCCAAGGCCGGCGCAGATCCGTCCAGGCCAGCACCAGCAAGGGCAGCAGCGTCAGCGCAAGGCCGAACGCCAATTGCCAAGACGCGGTCAACGGCGTGATCGCGTTGCCGCGGACCAGCATGTTGAGCAGATTGGCTTGGTACTCCAGGCCGGAAATGCGCGTGTCGGTCGACGCCACGGGCGTGAGCAGCGTATCGCCGATGCCGTGCGCGGTAACGCCCACCAGCAGCCAACGGTCGCGCAGCAGTTCCGCCGGAACCTGGCCGCGCAGCAGATCGAGATAGGAAACGCGCTGGAAGCCCTTGCCGTCGGAGACGTAAGGGATCATCACGTCGCGGTCGCGCACCCACAAATACGGCGACGCCGTGGTCTGCGGATTGAGCAATCCGGGCAACGCGCCGCGATGGCTTTCGCTCGGCCGCAATTCGAACAAGGCCAAGGCCAGCGCGGGCCAGCGCGCTTCGCCCAAGCCTGCGCGCAGATAGGTGTGGCGGGCGACGCCATCGGGATCGACGTCGACTTCGACATGGCCCAGATCCGCCGCCGCCGCGCTGAACTCGGGCATCGGCAGCACTTCGATCAATGTGCCGTCCGGCTGCGAAGGTTCGACCATCACCGGCAGCACGATGCCGCCTTCGCGCTTGATCGCCGCCGCGAGCTTGGCGTCGCCCGCCGGATCGGAACGGTCCGGTTCGGCGAACGCGATGTCGAGCGCGATCCCGCGCGCGCCGGCCCCGTGCAGCTTGTCGAGCAAATCGGCGTGGATCCGGCGCGGCCACGGCCAGCGGCCGAGCGAGCTGAGGCTGTCGTCGTCCACTTCCACCAGGACGATGCTGGGATCGGCTTGCTGCCCGGAGTGGGCGATCAGGAAATCGTAGAGCCAGGTATCGAAGCGCCAGGTCAGGCCGGATACCGTCAGCAAAGCCGTGCAGGCGGCCGCGGCCAGGCCCGCCAGCAGCTTCCATCGCAATCCTCTGCCGTCGGCGCGCATGCTTACAAAGCCAGCAGCAGCAATACCGCGCCGCCGCCGATGGCGGCGATCGTGCACGGACGGCAGCCGAGCTTGACGCTCTGCGCCGGGCCGAACGGCTCCGCGTATCCATCGCTGTCGATCACCTGCGTACGCGCGTACCACGTGCCCGAGCGCAGGTCCGGCAGCGAGATCTGGTTCGTGTCCAGTTCGCGATCCACTTCCAGGCGCGAGAAATCGGCCTTGCGCGACAGTTGGAAGCGATAGCGCTGGCCCGGTCCGCCTTCCGGCCAACGCACCGTCAGCGTGTTCTTGTCGGCGTTCGCGTCGCGTTCCAGCGCCGGGCCGTCCGCCGGCGCCACGCCGAAACGCACGCCGTCGTTGAAGGCCGACGTTTGTCCGGCCGCATCCACCGCGGCGACGCGCCAATAGTATTCGCCGGGCGCCAAAGGCTGCGCGGCGCGCAGTTCTGTCTTCTGCAATCCCTCCTGATCGAACAGCAGCGTCGCGAATCCGGGGTCGCTTGCGAGCTGCACGCGGTAGCGCACGCCTTCGCCGGTCGACGCCCAGCGGAAGCGCGGACGGTCGACTCGGGAGGTTTCGCCTTGCGCGGGCGCGATCGCGAACGGCGGCTGCACCGAGATGCGCGCGGCGGCGGTCGCGTCGAAGCCTTCGATGCCGTGGCCGTCGATCGCGCGCACCCGCAAGTGGTAGTCGCCGTTTGCCAGCGGCGGCAGGGCGATGCTCGGAGCGTCGGAGATTTCATCGACGGCGAGCGTCAGGAAATCGGCGCTCGCGCTGACTTGCCCACGGTAGCGTTGCGCGCCGGCTACCGGCGCCCACACCAGGCGGCCCGCTTGCAGTTTGAGCGACGCCGATTCCGGCGCAGGCAACAGCAACGAAACGGCGGCCGGGCGGTTGTCCGCGCCGCTTGCCGTGCCCTGGCCGGGTTTCAGCACGAGCTGCCGACCGCCGCCGCTGACCGCGACGCTGCCTTCCAACACCTCGGCTTGCGAACCTTGCTCGTCGCTGCCGATGCGGAATTCGGTGCCCCGCACGCTCGACATGGTGCTCGGCGTTTCGACGATGAAGCGCGACGCCGGCCCGCGCATGCGCTTGACCGCGTTGCTGATGCGGCCGCGCGCCAAGCGCACGCGCGTGTCGGCCATGCCGGTGGCGCCGTAAGCGGTGAGCTTGTCCAGGACCAATTCGCTGTCGCCCTGCAACAGCAAGCGCGAGCCGTCGACGAATTGCAGCGTCAAACTGGCGCCTTTGGCGGTGCGCAGCCGGGTGCCGATCCCCAAGCGCATGCCTTCGGCGACGGCGATCGATTTCGCGGCGCGGCCGGCTTGCGCTTGCACGCTGCCCTCGACCGCCAGCACCTGGGCCTTCGCCGGCTGCTGCTTCAGCCAAGCCACCGGAAAACGCATCAGCGAGCCGGGAGGCAACCGGTACGGATCGGGGACGGCGTTATGCGCTTGCAGCTTCTGCCAAGGAATGTCGCTGCGCACGTATTTGGCCGACAGATCCCAAACGGTATCGCCCGGACGCACGCGGTAGCGCCATTCTTGCGCCGATACGGCGAACGAGGCCAGCGCGAGAAGCGCGAGCATCGCGAGTTTCGCGAACTTGCGGCCGAACCGGCTTACGCCGGCGTCATCCGTGGCTATCGAATTCCGATCCAAACCGCTCGTCCATTCCCCCAACGGGCATATTGTCCGCGAAAAATCCGGGCAATTCATCGAAAAAACGAAAGGCGGGCCGCCGGGTAGGTGGCCCATTCAGGGAAATTCGCGTACAGTTCGTCCCGTTTGCAACGCGGCTGCCTGTTCCTGGTACGCCTGCCGCAGGGTCGGAGAGGGGCTGAAACCCCAACGATCCCGGCCACTTATCCCGCACGTCTTTCGTCGCGCAGACACGGTCCGGAACCTCCGGAACCGTCCAAATCCCTACTCGCAGCGCGGTTTCTAGGAAGCTTCGAGTAAACGGCCCGCCGCTCGGCGGCGTGGGGCCGTTGCACCATCGGAGCTTTACCCAATGACGTTCGAAACCCTCGGGCTGTCGCCCGCGCTGCTGCGCGCGCTGGCCGAAAACGACTACAACCAGCCGACGCCGATCCAGGCCCAGGCCATCCCGCTGGCCCTGGCCGGCCACGATCTGCTGGGCGGCGCCCAGACCGGCACCGGCAAGACCGCCGCGTTCGCCCTGCCGCTGCTGCAGCGCCTGTCCAAGCAGACCCCGCCGGCCGGCCCGCGCAAGCCGCGCGCGCTGATCCTGACCCCGACCCGCGAACTCGCGGTGCAGGTAGCCGACAGCCTGCGCACCTACGGCAAGCACCTGCGCCTGAACGTGACCACCATCTACGGCGGCGCCGGCATGGGCCCGCAGATGGACAACCTGCGCCGCGGCGTCGACATCCTGGTCGCCACGCCGGGCCGTTTGATCGACCACATGGAGCGCGGCACCGCTAAGCTCGACGCGGTCGAGATCCTGGTCCTGGACGAAGCCGACCGCATGCTCGACATGGGCTTCCTGCCCGCGATCAAGCGCATCCTCGGCCGCGTGCCGGCACAGCGGCAGACGCTGCTGTTCTCGGCCACGTTCGAAGCTCAGATCAAGGCGCTGGCGTTGGAGTTCATGCGCAATCCGCAGCAGGTGCAGGTCGCCGCCAACAACACCATCGCCGAGACCATCGTCCATCGCGCGCATCCGGTCGACGCTTCCCGCAAGCGCGAATTGCTGATCGATATCCTCAGCAAGCGCCACACCGAACAGGTGTTGGTGTTCGGCAAGACCAAGCACGGCTGCAACCGTTTGGCCGAGCAGTTGGAAACCGCCGGCTTGAAGGCGGTCGCGATCCACGGCAACAAGAGCCAGGCGCAGCGGCAGAAGGCGTTGAACCTGTTCAAAGCCGGCAAGGCGCGCGTGCTGGTGGCGACCGACGTCGCCGCGCGCGGTTTGGACATCCCGAACCTGCCGCTGGTGATCAACCACGATCTGCCGATGGTGGCCGAGGACTACATCCACCGCATCGGCCGCACCGGCCGCGCCGGCGCCAGCGGCGAAGCGCTGTCGTTGGTGTCGCCGGAGGAAGGCGGCCTGCTGCGCCAGATCCAGCGCATGCTGAAAGTCGATCTGGACATGTCGGTGGTCGAAGGCTACGCGCCGAGCCGCCCGATCCGTTTGGACATCGGCGTGCCGACGCAGCAGCGCGGCAACCAGCGTCCCGCCGGCAATCGTCCGCCGCGCAAGGCGCACCGCCCGCACGGCAAGCCGGGCGACCGCAGCGCGCATGCGCATGCCGGCCCGAAGCAGCATCGCAGCGGGCAGGGCGCCCGCGATGGGGCGCGGCGCGGATCGCGCGCCTAAGCGCAGGCCGCCGACAACAGAAGCGAAGAGAAAGCCGGCCTAGCCGGCTTTTTCTTTGTCCGAGCGGATGTAGTAGACGCGATCACATTCCAACACCGGGATGAATTGCGATACGAATTGCACTTCCGAACATCCGCTGCAAGGCGAGGCCGTCGCATCGGTGGCTTTCCGTCGTTGTCGCAAGACGACACGGAGTCGCGATCGCAACGGAGCCAATGACATGCCCGAAATCTTACTGCGCATCGTCGAGGGCGCTTGCGTCGCGTTGTACCGCCACGAACCGGGCGAGAAGGCGGAGGCGATCCCGGCCCGCGGCGACCTGTACGACTACAGCGGCGGCTTCGGTTGGGGCGGAGCGGGCCCGGCGCACATGAATTTGAGTTGCGCGATCGTGGGCAAGCTGTACGGATTCGGCGGCCATCACCGCAAGGAGCTGACCCGCCGCGCGCGCATCCTGCAAGAAGAGGTACTCGCGAAGCTGGATGCGAAGGCCGGGCACGACCTGCCGGTGGAAACGTTCCATCGCCTGTTCGAATAGGCCGTCTGCCGGTCGCAAGCATTTGTGGTTAGAGTGCTGCGCATGCATGCGCCCGCCCAAACGAGCTGGTTCGGATCCCGGGCGGGGAAAGCCTGGTTCGGGATCCGTGCGAATGGGTTGCGCGCGCTGCGGTTGATCGAGGACATCGCCGCTCCGGCCGGGCGGCGTCCGGCATCGTTGGCCTATCGGCCGGCGGCCGGGGACGACGAAGGCCGCGTTCTGGCCGAATCCGTCAGCCCGCTCTGGACTTCTCTGTTCGACGACCGCAGCGCCCTGGTAGCCGGCAAAGTGCAGAACTTGCGCGTCGCCGCAACGAAATTGGATGGCCTGCATTTCGCGGCCGGCGACGTTTTCAGTTTCTGGAAAGCCGTTGGGCGGCCGACCGAACGCCGCGGCTACGTCGAAGGCCGCGAACTGCGCGAAGGCTGCATGATCTCCAGCATCGGCGGCGGCCTGTGCCAATTGTCGAACGCGCTGTATTCGGCCGCGCTGGATGCCGGCATGCGCATCGTCGAACGCCATCCGCATTCGCAAGTCGTGCCGGGCTCGCTTGCCGAACGGGGCAGGGACGCGACCGTGTTTTGGAACTATCTGGACCTGCGCTTCCGTTGCGAACGCGCGTTCGCCATCGAAGCGCGCTTGACCCAAGACCGGTTGATCGTCCGATTCCGCGGCGATGCAGCGCCGCGGCGCGAAGCTTCATCGCGCCCCGCTTTGCGCGCGGCTTTGGTCGGCGATCCGGCGCCGGCGCCCGACGATTGCGGAGATTGCGCTCAGGGCGAATGCGTTCAGCGCTTCGAACCGGCGCCCAGATCGCGCAGTACCGGGTATCTGTTGGACGAGATGTGGCCCGAATTCGACCGCTGGATCGCCGGCCGCCTGCGTTCCGGAGATTTCGCGTCGGTGCCGATGGACGGCGTTCGCCGGAAGCGCCCGAACTATGCGTGGAACTCGGTCCGGAACGAGGGCGTGCGGTTGGTCGAGCATCGCTGGTTAGCGCTGCGCCGCAGTTTGGCCTCCAGGCGTTTGCAGGCCCAAGGCGCCGCGAGGCAACGGCGGCTGTTGGCGTTCGACCGCGAGTTCGCGCGGGCGTTCGCGAAAGCGGTCCCTTACGACGCCGAGCAACTCGTGGTCCCGGTCGGCATGCTCGCCGAACTGGTCCGCACGGGCGTCCTCGGCGGTCGGCGTTACGCCGTGCTGATGACGCGCGCGCCGATCGCGATGCTGCAGCGCGATTTGGATCGCGCCGCGGCGCTGCACCCGGAGTCGCCGACGTTGGCCGATTTCAGGGCCGATGAGGCGCTGGTGAGGCTGGAAGAAACGGGGCTCGGCAATGCCGACAGCATCGTCACGCCGCACACGGCCGTCGCGGATTACGCCGGGCGTTACGGCGTTCCGGTCGAACGCTTGGAATGGGTATTCCCGGAATTCGCCGGCAAAGCATCGCAAGGCAAAAGTCTGCTGTTCCCGGCCTCCGCGCTGGGGCGCAAAGGCGCCTACGAAGTGCGCGAGGCGTGCGCGGAACTCGGTTTGGAAGTGCGCGTGCTGGGCAGCGCCAGCGAAGGCGAAGGATTTTGGCGCGGAACGAAGGCGCGAGCCGCTGCGCCCGGCGATATTTTCGCCGACGTGGGCTGCGTGGTATTGCCGGCCTATGTCGAGCATCGGCCCGGACTGTTGCTGAAAGCCTTGGCTGCCGGCATTCCGGTGATCTGTTCGCCGGAGTGCGGCCTGCCGGCGCAGCTGCCCGCTACGACCGTGGTGCCCGCCGGCGATGCGCGACGGCTCGTCGAGGCGCTGAAGGCCATGGATTTGGCCTGAGCGGCGAACGCTCCGCCTTAGCGAAACATCCGTCGTCCCGGATCGCCTGCGCCATTCGAGCGACCCGGGCGGGCCCCGCGCCGCGATCGCGGCGCGGGGAGTGCGGAGCTAGGCCTTGCTGATGCAGGCGATCCCGCTGACCACGCCGCCCGACGGCGAATTGATGTGCGAGCGCAGCCGGTACGGCCCTTCGCGCTTGTCGACGTTCACTTTCTTCTCGTTGTACAAGGCCCGGAACATGCCTTCCAGTTTCGATTTGTCGTTGACCGAACCGCCCCGGTGCAAAGCGATGTTGGCGTTGTTCGCCTTCGAGAACGGCACCGCGAACTGGACCGCCACGCTGTCGTGGCCGCCCGCGAGCGGAGTGAACACGTACAGGCCCTCGGCGCCGTAGAAACCTGACTTGCGGTCGGCGAAGTAGATGCCGATCGCGACCTGGCGCTCTTCGGGCGTCTTGCCGGCAATGCGCGCCTTCAGTTGCACTTCCGGCGAATCCAGATCGCCGGTCAGATGGTCCGACATGAAGTTCTTGGTGGCGCCGTGGGCCATGTACAGGTCGCCGCCGTGGTAGCCGTCCACGCTCTTGCGCCAATCTCGAACCACGAAGTCGGTATCGGTGTCGTTGATCACCACGCCCAGGATCCGCGCCTGCTTGTCGAAGACCATCCATTTCAGGATGCCGGCGAGCGCGCCGACCACCGCCAGCAGCGCGGTCTTCAGGCCGACCTTGCCGATCGCGCCGGTCAGCGCTTCTTTCAGCGCGTCGCCGTTGAACAAGCGCTTGCCCACTTCCTTGCCGACGCCGATGCCGACCGCGATCACGAAGCCGCCGATGGTGTTGCCGACCAGGCTGCCGACGCTGTTGGAGCGCGACATCAGGTCCAGCCTGCGGGTCAGGTCGATCACGTATTCGCGCACGCGCTCGCCGCTGTAATCGGCGGCGATGTTGGCGTTGTGCTGGGTGATGAACACGTTCGGCTCGTTCTCCACGCCTTTGGCGAGCGGGCCTGGCACTGCGAATTCGCGGTCTTCGGCCGGATAGCCTGCGTGCGACAGCACCGCGGCCGCCAGCGAGGCGCGCAGCTCCACGTAGGCTTGCTCGGCATCCAGGTTTTCGTCGTCGACGATCCTCTTCAGATCGATGCCGAAATGCCGTTCCAGGTTGCCGACGATTTCCAGGCCTATTTCGCGCAACCCGGCGTCGGTTTCGATTTTGGCCTGTTCGGTTTGGTCTTGGACTTCCATTCGAGTTTCTCCCGTTGGTGACGCATCGTGGATAGGAATGCCACGACGAGCGTCGTCGGGAGGGAGGGCTTCCATCCGCGGTTGCGGTCGCTGCCCGAGGCCGTCGTCCATGGCGCGGCCACCATGCGCGCAGGCGGGCCGCGGAGGTATCCCCGAAACCGGGTAGACGGTTATGCGGCCAGCGGGAAATCCACGCGCAATTCGGTGCCGTCCGCGGCGGAGGCCAGTTGCAGCACGCCGCCCAGGCGCTGGGCGCGCAAACGCATGCTGGCCAGTCCGGTGCCGCCCTCGAAGGACTGCGGCTCGGCGCGATCCGCCAGTCCGCGGCCGTCGTCGCGCACGCGGACTACCATGCGCTGGCCCACGAGCGCGACCCGCACCTCCACGCGCTGCGCGCGGCTGTGCTTGAAGACGTTGGTCAAGGCCTCTTGCAGCAAGCGCAGCAGATCCAAACTGCGCGCCGAGTCGAGCGCGATGCCTTCCAACCCGTCCAGTTGCCAGCGCGCGTCGATTTTCGCGGCCTCCAGCAAGCGGCTGGCGCGATGCCGCAGCGGTGCGATCAGATCGGTCAGGTCGGCGTGTTCCTGCGAGGTGGTGTCGATCACCAGCCGCAGATCCTCGCGCATTTCTTTCAACAGGTTAACGAGATCGGCCTTGGGCGTGGCCTCCGGCGCTTGCTCCAGCCGTGCGATGGCGCCAACCAGCGTGCCGCCGAAGCCGTCGTGCAGGTCGCGCACCAGCTTCAGGCGTTCTCCCGCGCGGCTATGCGACAGTTCCAGCGCATGCTGCCGGTTGAGCGTGTCCGACAATTCGCCGGTGGCCGCGGCCACTTCGCGTTGCAGTTCGAGATTGAAGCCTTCGACGCGCTTCATCGCGCCTACGAAACGGTGCGCCAGCACGAAGCCCATGCCCAGCAGCATGACCGGCGAGGTGAACGCGGCGACATAGCCGGTGCCGCGCACGAAACCCAAGTACACCGCGGCGTCGTACAGGGTCACCAGCAGCGGCAAGAGGATGCAAAGCCCCAGCACCTGCTGATCGCGCCGCCCGCGGCGCAGCGCGAAGGCCACGAACGCGATGCTGGCCGCATAGTGCAAGCCCATCATCGGCAGCACGTAGACGTTGCGCAGCGGCCCCATCGCTTGCGGGAAAGCCAGCGCCAGCGCAAGCGCGAGTGCCGCGACTCCCAGCAGAATTCGTTCGAAGCGCGGGCAGCGCCGGTCGGCATATCGCAGCAGAAAGATCACATAGCTCGCGGCCACGGCGACGTAGCACGCTGCAATGAACGCCTGCCAGCCGTCGGTGGTCGGAAAGGGCCAAGGACTGGCGGCGACGAAGTTGTAACCGTAGACCAGTCCGAACAAGCCGTTGAACGCGAACCAGCCGTAAGTCGTGTCCTGCCGGCGCAGCAGCCAGAACAGGCCGAACAAGGCGGTCAGCACGGCGCCGATCGCGATGTCCAGCAACTGCAGGTCGTGGCGCACGAGTTTTTCTGCGCGATACATCGATTCAACGGTTTGCGGGTCGCCGACCGTGGCCTTGCCGAACGCGGGCTGGTAGGCGGCGAGCCCCGAGACGCGCACCAGCAATTCGTTCTGGCCCCGGCGCAGCAACGGCGCATCCAGCAGGAAATAACGTGGCGCCGTCCAACCGCGCGACAAGGGCTCGACCAGACTGGCGTCGCGGGCGATCAGGCTGCCGTTGACGTAGACCGCCGCGGCCATGCAGGTGTAATCGACCAACAGGCCGGTCGGCACGTGCGGGTCGGCCTGCTGCCAGGTGAGCCGATACCAAACGACGCCATCATGGCCCGGCCAGCGCGTTTGCCACTGGTCCATCAACGTCACCGGCACCCAGCCTTGCGCGGGCGGTGCCTGCGCATCCCAATCCGAGCGCGCGGCTTCGGCGCCTTCGATCGTCCGTGTCTGCGGTTGCGCCTGCGCAGCGGTACAAGCGAGCAATGCGAACAAGCACAGGGCGGCCAGGCGTCCGATCAATTCAGCAGCCCCATCGAACGCGCCTCGAAAACCGCGGCCGTGCGCGAACCGACCGCGAGCTTGCGGTATATGTTCTTGGTGTGGCATTCGATGGTGAGCTTGGATAGCGACACCAGTTCGGCGATTTCTCGGTTGCTGAAGCCTTGCGCGACCAATTTGAGGATCTCGCGTTCGCGTTCGGACAATGGCGGCGCGGCCGGCTGCGGCGCGGCCGGCGCGGCTTGCGGCAGCAGCGCCAGAATTCGGCGCGCGATGGTGGGATCGATCGGCGCGCCGCCGCGCTGCAGGCTCTTCAGCGAGACGCGCAGTTCGTCGTCGTCGCGGTCCTTGAGCAAATAGCCGATGGCGCCGGCCTGCACTGCGGCCAGGATGGTTTCTTCTTCCGCCCAAGCCGACACGATCACCGACGCGGTCCGCGGCGCGTGCTGTTGCATCCAGGCGATCAAGCCGATGCCGTTGCCGTCCGGCAATTGCACGTCCACCAATGCCAGGGAGAAAGTTCGCGCACTCAGCGCCGCCTGCGCCTGGGCGAGGTCGGAAGCGGTTTCGATATGCGCGCCGTCGTCCGCGACGCCGGAAAGCAAGCGCTGCAAACGCAGCCGTCCCGACGGATCGTCTTCCACGATCAAAATGGACGCCAAACTGACCGGCTGCGGATCCATGCCTACCCCCGTGCGCAGTTTAACGCGGCGGCGCTACGGCAGGCTCGTGGCGGATCGAAAAAAAACCCTCCCGGGATGGGAGGGGCGGCAACGGCCGAAGTCGGATGTCGCGATCACTCCAGCTTGTAACGGGTGATGAAGAAGTCGGGGAACCAGTCGGGGTCTTCGATGAAGTTGCGGATCCAGATCAGTTTGTTCTCGTCCCACAGCATGGTCGGGTGGTAATCGTCGGCGTTCGAATTGATGCACGGCCCGAGATTCCGCGCGGGCTGGAAAACGCCGCGGCGCGCATCGCTGCGGTAGATGTCGCCCCAGCCGTAGCCGCCGGGGCGGCTGAGCGATGCGAACAGCAGGGTCTTGCCGTCGGGCGAAATCTCGGGGTTGTATTCCCAATAGTCGGCGGTGTTGATCGCGGCGCTCAGCTTCACCGCCGGGCCGAAGCTGCCGTCCGGCCGTCGCGCACTGCGCCAGATGTCCCACTTCTCGCCGTCGCGATTGCTGCCGAAGTAGAGATTGCCGTGGCGGTCGATGCTGGGATACAGCTCGTCCGCGGCGCTATTGGGGCCGGCGCCCAGATGCTGCGGTTCGCCGAAGCCGCGCGCGTCGCTGTAGCGCAGCTTCCACAAGTCGTAGAACTCCAGCGGCTGGCCGCCGGGTTGCAGCGGACGCTTGGACGAGAAATAGATGGTCTTGCCGTCGGGCGAGAACACCGTGTCGACATCGTCGTAGATGCCGGAGAACGGCGCGACCACCGGCTCGCTCCAACCGCCGCGGCGGTATTCGGACATCAGGATGACCAATTGCTCGCCGGCGAAGCCGTTGCCCACGGTCCACAGCGCCAGATTGCGATCCGGCGATAAGGTCAGGCGCGATTCCCAGTTGTTGCCGGGGCGGGAAATGACGCCTTCGCCGAAAATCTTCGGCGGTGCGCAATGGCCGTCGTCGGCAGCGGCGGGCAGGGCGATCGCGGACAGGCACAGGAGGAGGGCGGTACACAGCGCGGCGCGGCGTTTCATGACGGTCCTCGGGTCGGGTTCGGCGGCAAACTCCCGCCCCGCGCATGCGCCGACAAGGCCGATGTGACGAACGCATCCGCGGGGGTGACCAAGGCGGCGGCCGCGGGTTGCAACGGCATCCCCGCGCCGTTAGCTTGCAGCCATGTCGCGGCGCTCTTGGCTGGTCGTATTGGCGGTGGTCTTCTGGTGGACGCTGGAAGGCCTGGTCACGACCGGACAATTGCTGACCATGCAGTTCGGCGGCGACGAGGCGCTGACGCTCGGCCAAGCCCTGCGTCGCGGCGTGGCTTCGGCCTGGTTGTGGATTCCGTTTTCGTTGGGTTTGTTCTGGCTGGTGGAGCGCTTCCCGATCGAGCGCGGCCGCTTGGCGGCATCGATCGGAGCGTCATTCGTCGCGGTGGCCATCATCGTCGTGCTGCGCGCCATCGTCATCTATCGCCTGAACCCCTGGTTGGGCTGGTACCGCGAATTGCCTCCGTTCCGCGACGTGCTGGTGACCAGCGTGTTCAACAACTTCCTGCTCGCCTGGCTGAACATCGGCGTCGCCCACGCTTGGCTGTTCGGCCGCCGCGCGCTGCAGCGCCAGCGCCAGGCCGAGCAGTTGCAGGCGCGGCTCACCGAGACGCGGCTGGAAGCGCTGAGCGCGCAGCTCAATCCGCATTTCCTGTTCAATGCTTTGAACTCGATGGCCGAGTTGGTGCACAGCGATCCTGCGGCCGCCGATCGCATGCTGGTAGGCCTGGGCGAATTGCTGCGCAGCAGCCTCGACCACAAGCAACGCCCGTTGGTGGCGCTGCACGAGGAATTGCGGCTGCTGCGGCATTATTTGGATATCGAAAAAGTCCGGCTGGGCGAACGCTTGCAGTTGCATTGGGATATCGACGCGGCGGTATGCGATGCTTTGGTTCCGCCGCTGCTGCTGCAGCCTTTGGCCGAAAACGCGATCCGGCACGCGATCGCCGAAAAGATCGCGCCCGGGCACCTGGGCGTCAGCGTGCGCGGCGACGGCGATTGGCTGCTGCTGGAAGTCAGCGACGACGGCGACGGCCGATCCACCGCGCCGCGGCACGGCACCGGCTTGGCCAACATACGTTCGCGATTGGAAGTGCTGTTCGGACAGGAGTACGCGATGGAACTCGACAGCAGCGGTCCGGCAGGCGGAACCTGCGCGCGCTTGCGCTTGCCGCTGCACCGCGAAAGGATCGCGGCATGAGCCGGGCGTTGCGGGCGGTGATCGTCGACGACGAGCCGCTGGCGCGCGCGCGCCTGAGCCGCCTGCTCGGCGACGAACGCGAAGTGGAAGTGCTGGCCGAATTCGCCGACGGCGAATCCGCGGTGCGCGAGATGCCGGCGCTGTCTCCGGACGTGGTGTTTTTGGACGTGCGCATGCCGCAAATGAACGGCTTCGCCATGCTCGAACGGCTGCCGGCCGAACCGCGGCCGCTAGTGGTGTTCGTGACCGCCTATTCGGAACACGCGGTGCAGGCCTTCGATGCGCGCGCCGTCGACTATTTGGTCAAGCCGGTGGCGCCGGACCGCTTACGCGATTCGGTGGAACGGATTCGGCGCCAACTCGCCGGGCAGGCATCCCGCGACGATGCGCGCGGACGTTATCCGGAGCGTTTGGCCGTCCCCGATGGCGCGCGCGTGCGGATCGTCGCGGTCGCGGACATCGAATACGTGCTGGCCCAAGGCAACTACGTCGAGCTCAAGGTCGGCGGGCGCGGCTTGTTGCTGCGCGAAACCATGGCCGGCATCCGGGAACGCTTGGATCCCGCGCAGTTCATCCGCATCCATCGGTCGCGGATCGTGCGGCTGAGCATGGTCGAGCAAGTCGAACCATACAGCGCGGGCCAATACGTGGTGCGGATGCGCAGCGGCGCCCGCTTGACGTCGGGCCGCAGTTATCGCGCCGAACTGAGGCGCGCGCTCGGCTTGACGCCTAACGCCGAAGCTTGATCGCTAAGCCGTTCGCGGTTCGCGGCCGGCTTCCATCGCTTCTTCCAAGCGCCAGGTCAATGCGAGCAAGCGTCCGCGGAATCGGGCCAGGCGCGCCAAGGTCGCGCCCTTGCGCGCCGTGCGCATTTCGGCGAGCAGCGCGCGGCCTTCGTCCATCAGCGGCGAAGGCCCGAGGACGTGGTAGCCGCCGACGATGCGGTGCAGGCAGAGCGCGGCGCGATCGAGATCGCAGGAATCCAGGCAGGCATCGAGCTCGGCGATGTCCTTGAGCGTGGCTTCGATCAGCATCAGGGCCACGCCGTCGGCGGCGACGGCGTCGCCGAGCAGGTCGACCAGGGCGCTCAGTTCAGGGCAAACCAAGCAGGCGGTGCGCTCGGCCGGCGCGACCGTCGCGGCCGGTGCAGGCAACAGCTTGAGCGCCGCGTCCGGGCGCGGAAGCGGCGTGGCTTCGCTCTGTGCGGAGCCGGGCGATGGCGCCCTGCGGAGCTTGTGCATGATTTCCCCCACGGAAAAGATGGTCGATGCCGATCGTGCCGTGTGTGACGCCCGTCACGTATAACGAAACGCACGATCGGGAAGCGAGCGGCCGCAGCGTCTGAATCGATATAAACGGCACCGGCGCGGACTTCCCGCATACGTGCCGAAGACCGTGGGCGCGGTACGCTCGAGTTTTCTTACGGATCGTCGAGACCAAGGACGAATGAACGCCTTACGCATCGTCTTAGCCGACGACCACGCGGTGGTCCTGGCAGGCGTCCGCGCCGTGCTGGAGCGCGCCGAACCGCCGATCGAGATCGTCGGCGCCGCGCAAGGCGCCGAGGAGCTGATCGCATTGCTCGATCGCGTGCCGTGCGATGTGCTGGTGACCGATTTTTCGATGCCTTCGCCCAGCGACCACGGTCAGGACGGGCTGCGCATGCTGCAGACCATACGCCGCACCCATCCGTTGTTGCGGGTAGTGGTGCTGACCATGCTCGACAACCCTTCGATCCTGCGCGCGATCCGGGAAATGGCGCACGGCCTGATCAGCAAGCGCTCGGATCTGCGCGAACTGCCGGCGGCCGTGGCCGTGGTCGGCGCCGGACGCAGCTATCTCAGCCCGATCCTGCAGGCCGCGCTGGAAAGCGAAAGCGGCCGGCCGGAAACCGCGCTCACCGCGCGCGAAACCGAAGTGATCCGCTTGTTCGCCGACGGCCATTCGGTCAGCGATATCGCGCGCCGGCTGAACCGCAGCGTCAAGACCATCAGCCATCAGAAGGCGGACGCGATGCGCAAGCTGGGCATCGACAACCACAGCCAGTTGTACGCCTACGCCCGCGACCACGGTTTGAAATCGTGACGGAGCTCCGCTTTTCGATCGTCGGCTAGGCAATATCAGAATCGTCTCATTCTCCTTCTCGTGCGGCACGCCCAGGGTGGTTCACGGCGCAATGCATGACGCACCGCGCCGAGGGCGCGTTCGATAACGGAAACGCCGCAGCTACGGCCGCTCCGCTATCGCCCGTTCCATCCAGGGACTGACGGGGGAAAACCATGAGCAGCGATGTGAAGCTCCGCGCCCTGCGCGCGAACTTGCTGGCGGCCGCGCTGGCATTGCCGATGGCCGGCGCCTGGGCGCAAACGGCGCCACCGGCCGAAGAAGAAACGGTCCAGCAGGACGCAACGACGAAATCGGTCGCCGATACCGAAGAGGACAGCGAAGAAGCGCAGGCCTTGGCGCCGGCCTTCGTGCCGAGCGAACCGTACCTGCTGCCTCCGCCCGATTTTTCGATGTTTTCGCTAGCCGGCGGCGGCATGTCGCCGATGAGCGTGATCGAACCGCCACCGGCGACCAACAACACCCTGCCGGGCTTGGTGCAGTACCTCAACGATTGGCTGCTCGGCAACGACTATCAGGCGTGCGGCCTGTTGGGTTCGGGCTGCCTAACCATCGACCGCGCCAATTTCAACTATTCGTACCTGAGTCTGATCTTGAATCTGATCCAGGCGCCGAACGTGCTGGACCTGGACGGCAATCAGCCCGCCAACCACCTGACCCTGATCGGCAGCGTGCATTCGGACAGCTACATCCAGTTCCAGGACAGCAACTATTTCGGCAACAACAACAACGCCAGCTGCGTGATCATCGGCCTGGCTTGCACGTGGCAGACCAACGCGGCACAGAACAACCAGGTGATCATCGGCGACGGCAGCTACGCCAACGGCTCCAACACCATCGTGATGGGCACCAATGCGCGGCACCAGCTGCCGACCATTACCGCCGCGCAGGCCGGCTTCCCCGGCGGACCGGACACCAATTACGCAGCGCGGTTGGGCAATTCGGTGGTGATCGGCGACAACAGCTTCGGCAACGCCGACCGTCAGACCATCCTCGGTTTCGGCGCGACATCGACGCATGCCAACAGCGTATCGCTGGGCGCCGGTTCCTCGACCGCCGTTGGCGCGCAGACCGGCTATATCGCGTTCGGGCTCGCGGCGCCGCAAAACTCTTCGGGCGAAGTCTCCATCGGCGCGGCCGGGGCGACCCGCAAGCTGACCAACGTCGCGGCGGGCAGCGTCGGCAGCGATGCGGTGAATCTCGCCCAGCTGCAGGGCGCATTGGCGACTATGGCGGCCGATCCGTTCGCGGTGAAGTACGACGATCTGGGCGGTTCGCCGAACCTGCAAAGCGTCACCTTGCAGGGCGCGGGCGGCACCACGATTTCGAACGTGCGCGCCGGCGTCATCGCGCCGGCCAGCACCGAAGCGATCAACGGCAGCCAGATCTTCGCGATCAGCCAGTCCAACGCGCAACACCTGGGCGCTGGCGCGGGCGTGGCGCCGGACGGAACCGTCAGTGCGCCGAACTACGTCATCGACGGCAACGGCTATAACAACGTCGGTTCGGCGCTGGCCGCGATCGACACCGGTTTGGCCGAAGCCGATGCGTTCGCGGTGCAGTACGACGACGACGGCGCGGGCAATCCGGATTACGGCAACATCACGTTGCGCGGCCCGGCCGGCACCGGCACCGTGCTCGACAACCTCGCCGCGGGGCAAATCGCCGCCGGCAGTTTGCAGGGCGTCAACGGCGGACAGATCTTCGGCATCGGCACGTCGGTGGCGAATCTGTTCGGCGGCGGCACCACGTTCAACGCCGGCGGCACGTTCACCGCGCCGAACTACATCATCGGCGGCAACAGCTACACCAACGTCGGCGACGCGCTCAGCGCGTTGGACGGCGGGCTCAGCGACAGCGACGCCTTCGCCGTGCATTACGACGACGACGGCGCGGGCAATCCGGATTACGGCAACATCACGTTGCGCGGCCCGGCCGGCACCGGCACCGTGCTCGACAACCTCGCCGCAGGGCAGATCGCCGCGGGTAGCCTGCAGGCCGTCAACGGCGGCCAGCTGTTCGCGCTGGGCAGCGCCACTGCAAGCTTGTTCGGCGGCGGCACGACCTACAACGCCGGCGGCATCTTCACCGCGCCGAATTACGTGATCGGCGGCAACACCTACCACAACGTCGGCGACGCGTTGACCGCGTTGGACGGCAACGTCAGCGGCGGCAACGCCTTCGCGGTGCAGTACGACGACGACGGCAGCGGCAATCCGGACTACGGCAACGTCACGTTGCGCGGCCCGGCCGGCACGGGCACCGTGCTGGGCAACGTCGCGGCGGGCGCGGTGACCGCCGCCAGCCTGGATGCGGTGAACGGATCGCAATTGTTCTCGGCGCAAACGACCATCGCCAATATCTTCGGCGGCGGCGCGAGCGTCGGTCCGGCCGGCGGCTGGACGCCGCCGAGCTATTTCATCCAAGGCAATACGTACAACAACGTCGGCGACGCGCTGTCGGCTTTGAACCAAGGCTTGGACGACGTGAACGACCGCGTCGACAACCTGCCGCCGGCCAGCGTCGGCGATCCGCTGGTCGCGGTCGACGGCGTGCGCGACGGCAGCGACGATGCGACGGTGGCGTCGGGTTCGGGCAGCGTCGCGATCGGTTCGAACGCGGAAAGCGGCGGCGATCACGGCGTGGCGGTCGGCGGCGGCAGCTTCGCGGCCGGCGACAACGACACCGCGATCGGCGGCAACGCCCGCGTATCGGCCGACGGCAGCACCGGCGTCGGCGCCAACGTGGCGATCGGCGCCGCGGCGACCAATGCCGTGGCGATGGGCGAGGGCGCCGCGGTATCGGCGGCGTCGGGCACGGCAGTGGGCCAAGGCAGTTCGGCAACGGCGACGAATTCGGTCGCGCTGGGCCAGGGCTCGGTGGCGGACCGCGCCAACACGGTTTCGGTCGGCGGCGCAGGCAATACGCGCCAGATCACCAACGTCGCCGCGGGCGTGCAGACCACCGATGCGGTCAACGTCGGCCAGTTGAACACCAGCATCCAGAACGCGATCACCCAATCCAACACCTATGTCGACAACCGCATCAACGAGATGCGCGACGACATTTGGGAGATCGATCGCGGCTACCGCGCCGCGACCGCGTCGGCGCTGGCCGTGGCCGGCTTGCCGCAGGCCTATATGCCGGGTAAGAGCATGGTCGCGATGGCGGCCAGCGGCTACAAGCAGGAGGCCGCGCTGGCGATCGGCATCACCACGATCTCCGAGAACGGACGCTGGATCTACAAGTTCAGCGGCACCACCAACACGGTGAAGGAAGTCGGCGTGACGGTTGGCGCCGGATTGCAATGGTAATCGTCCGCTTTGCGCGGCCGCAGGGGGCTGCCGCGCAACGCGAGACAGGGACGAAGGACCGCACAGGGGGAATCGGGCGTATGCACAGCATGGAACGACAGTGGGCGGGCGCAGGGATGCTGCTCGCCGCAGCGATGGGATTGGCTGCCTGCGCCAGTACGGGATCGCACCCGTCCGACGGCTTCCCGGATCCGGCGTCGGCGACGCTGGCCGGCGGTATTTATCCCAATCTCGACAATCTGCGCGCCGTCGCGCCCGGCATGAGCAAGGATCAGCTCTACCATCTGCTCGGCCGCCCGCATTTCCACGAAGGCGTGTTCGGCGTGCGCGAGTGGAATTACCTGTTCCACCTGCCGGGTCCGGGTTCGGATACTTCGGTGTGCCAGTTTAAGATTTCGTTCGACGACGCGCAGCGCGCAAGCGCCACCGCCTGGTTGCCGCAGAGTTGCGCGGCGTTGCTGGCGAAGGATCCGCCGAAGCGCGAGATCGTCGAAGAACGCGTCGTTTCGCTTTCGGCCGACGCTTCGTTCGCCTTCGCGAGCGCGGAACTCTCCAACGAGGGCCGCAAAGCGCTCGACCGCATCGCGGCCGAAGCCGGCGCAGGCGTGGAGCAAGTGCGCATCGTCGGGCATACCGACCGGATCGGCGACGGTGCCGCCAACGAAGCGCTCTCGCGCCGACGCGCCGACGCGGTTGCCGCTTATCTGATCGGCAAGGGCATCCCGTCCGCTGCGGTCGCCAGCGAAGGGCGCGGCGAGCGCGAGCCGGTCGCCGAATGCGCCGACGCGCCGCGCGCGCAGCTGATCGCCTGTTTGGCGCCGAATCGGAGAGTGGAGGTGTCGCTGCGTGCGATCTCCCGCAAGTGATCCCGTTCCGCGTCGCCCACGCGGCGCGGAACGAATGCGGCAGACGCGACGACACCATCGCGCCGCGCCGCGAATGCGCCGGTCGAACACCGGCGACTAGAACAACATGACGGCCGGGGGCGCCGGGTTCGCGTACTTCCCCTACGCAGCCCGGCGCCTGGCTTCACCGGTCCGCCATGTGGCCTTGCCGTGAGGCATCGCATTGAAAAAGGGAGCCATTCGGCTCCCTTCTTTTTTAGCGAACGAAGGTCGATCTTTTGTGGGAGCGGCTTCAGCCGCGAGCTTTTCGCATGATCGCGCCGCGGCCGAAGAGCTCGCGGCTGAAGCCGCTCCCACAGGAAGATCAGGCGCCCGCCGCGTGTTCGCGCAATTCGGCCGCGCGCGCGTGGCCCAGATAGCGGTGGATCGCCGCCCGCGCCAAATAGAGCAGCGGAATCAGCGCGATCGCCGCCGCCATTTTGTAGAGGTAGTTCAAGCTGCCCACCGCCAGGAACAGCGAAGTCGGCCAATGCTGCGGGCCGATCACGAAAGCGATGTACAGCACCACGAAGCTGTCGATCAGCTGCGACACCGCCGTAGAGCCGGTCGCGCGTAGCCAAGCATGGCGCTCGCCGGTAGCGCGGCGGATGCGGTGGAACACCGACACGTCGATCAGCTGACCGATGATGAAGGCGATCAGCGAACCCCAGATCGTCCACAGTCCTTGTCCGAACACCGCCGCGAACGCGGCCTGGTAATCCGGCACGCCTTGGTCTTTGGCCACGCCGACCCACCAAGAGGCGGGCGCCAGATGGATCGCGACGAACGCGAACGCGAAGCCGTACACGATCAGCCCCGCCGCGAGCCAGCTGATGAAGCGCACGCCGCGGCGGCCGTAATACTCGTTGACCGTATCGGTCATGATGAACACGATCGGCCACAGCAGGGTGCCGGCGGTGAAGTTCAACGAGCCGGTCTGGCCGAACAAATTCCATTCGAACGGCTTCAATCCCAGCGTGTCTTCCAGCGCGAAGATTTTGACGCCGATGAACTCGGCCAGCACGGCGTTGACGCAGAAAAACGCCGCCAACAGGATGAACAACCGCGTCGCGCGGTCCTCGAGCGGACGCGTGGTCACTTCTGCGGTGCCGGCGGGGCGAACGGGATGGTGTCCGGCGACACCGCGCCGCCTGAGATGATGAAGCTCATCGCCTGGTCCACGGTCCAGTCGGTCGGCGTCATCTTCTCCACGGGCACGATCTCCAAATAGCCGGACGTCGGATTGGGCGTGGTCGGCACGTACACCGCGGCCAGTTCGCGGCCGGTGCCTTGTTCGCGCACGACCCGGGTGACGAAACCGATCGACTTCATCTCGTTGTGCGGAAAGTCGATCAGCACCACGCGCTGGGTGCCGTCGGGCTGGGTCTGCAGGATGTCGAGCAGCTTGCGCGCGCTGCCGTAGATGGTGCTGGCCAGCGGAATGCGCGCGATCACCGCTTCGAACCAGCGCAGCAGGCGTTGGCCGACCACGCGCCGCGCCAGCCAGCCGACCGCCAGGATCACTATCAGCGTGGCCAGCAAGGCGATCGCGGTTTGCACCCAAGGTTCGTCGAACCAACCCAGCATGCGCGGATCGCTCGATGCGATTTGCCGCGCCAGCGGCTGCACCCAAGGCTTGCTCAAATCGCTGAGCAGCACGAACACGAACTTCACCACCACCCAAGTCAGCCAAATCGGCAGCAGGGTCAGCAGTCCGGTGAGGAACAAGCGTTGCAGGCGTTTGCCTGCGGTGGCGGTCGATGGCATGGGCCGATTCTAACGGCAACTTCCAGCGGCGACGCATGCCGGATAACGGCTCAGGGATCGCGCACCAGCCGGAAACCGACGTCGTCGTAGCCGCGGCTGGGATCCAAAGGCCGCGAATCCGCCGCGCCGCGCCAGGATTTGCCTTGCGCCAATCGGCGGCGGCAGCCCTGTTCGCAATCGGCCAGCCATTCGGCCACCGGCTTGCTCTCGGTCGCCGCCGCGATCTGCTTGGCTTCGGCGGCGGTGGGCAAACGATAGCGCCGGCCGTCGCGCTGGCCGAGCCATCGCAGATAGGCTTCCGCATCCTGCCAGGACACGCAGACCACGGCTTGCGCGTCGTTCTGCTCGAAGCCGGGCGAAGTCCAATCGCGCGGAGACAGCACGCGCAGCAGCGAGGCGCGTTCGCGGCATAGCGCCGGCGCGCGTCCGGTCGCGCCGGCGAAGCGCGCATAGTCGGCGCGCGAGACTTCGCTCCGGCCGATGGCGACGACGCGTCCGCCGCTGTGCAAGAACTGCAAGCTGGCGTCGCGCGGCGTTCCGACGACGGCCAGCGCGGTCTTCATCAAGCCGGTCGCGGCGGTTTTGTCGTCCAGAACCTTCGCCGCGAGTTCCGCCGTCGCCACCGCGGCCATGCGGTCGCCGCTTTTCGCCGCTTCGTCGATCCGTTCGCGCAGTCCGCGCTCGAGCGCGGCATGCAGGCGTTTGAGCGCGGGCGAGTTAGCGCGCCGCGTATCGCGCGCGAGACGGTCGGCGTGGGTCAGGTAATCCCGCACGCGTTCCGCATTGCCTTCCTTCAAACGTTGCTGTATCTGCAGCGAGGTCGCGTCGATCAATGCGTCCACCGCGGCCGGAAGCCGGGCGTGGTCGGAATCCGCGCGCCAAGCGGCGAGCAGGCTGTCGTAGGCGTTGCCGTCCTTCGGCGCGGTCAGGTTGCGGGCGGCGGTTTGCCGTTCGGCATCGCGCATCCAGCGTTCGGCCGGGGATTCGGGCGGCGGCCGCAGCATCGCGTCGGTCGGATCGATGGGCGCGATCGGCGTGGGCGCCGCAGGCGCAGGTGCAGCTGCGGGCCCCGGACTCGTGGCCGAGATGGTGGGTTCCTGCTTGCGGTCGAGTTGGCGCAGACCGACGCCCGCCAGCGCGGCGGCGGCTAAGGCGGCGCCGATCCACACGCCGCGCGGCCAGCGCCGCAGTCCGGCGAAGAAATCGCCGATGCGCCGGCTCAGCGCGAATCCCGCGGACTGGCGTTTGCGCTCGATCTTCTGCAACGCATCGAGCATCTGCTGCGCATTGCGATAGCGCAGGCCCGCGGTCTTGGCCATCGATTTGTCGATCAACCGCTGCCAATGGCGCCGCTCGCGCGGCAAGCGCGGAATGGGATCCTGCACGTGCTGCATCGCCATCGCCAACGCGTCGTCGGCGATGTAAGGCAGGCGCCCGGCGAGCATTTCGTAGGCGAGCACGCCGACGCTGTAGAGATCGGCGCGATGGTCGACGTTCTCGCCGCGCGCCTGTTCGGGCGCCATGTAGGCGGTGCTGCCGACGGCCAGGCCCGCCATCGTCACGCGCGGGCTGTAACCGTGGCGCAAGGCGATGCCGAAATCGGCGAGCAGCGGCCGATTGGCTTCGTCGAACAACACGTTCTCGGCTTTCACGTCGCGATGGATGACGCCGCGGGCATGGGCGTAGTCCAGCGCCGACAACAGCGCGCGCAAAGTAGAGGCGACGCGGCTCTCGTCCTGGGTGAAGTCGCATTGGCCCAGATGCCCGCGCGCCAGGTAAGGCATCGCGTAGTAGGGCAGGCCGTCGCGGCTGCGTCCGACCTCGAAGATGCCGACGATGTGCGGATGCTCGAGCCGCGCGATGGTGCGCACCTCGTTCTCGAACCGGCGCCGGCTCACTTCGTCGGCCAGCGCTTCGGGCAGCATCACCTTGACCGCCACTTCGCGGCCCAGCGCGGTCTGTTCGGCCAGGTAGACGGTCGACATCCCGCCATGGCCGATCGCCCGCAGCACCGTGTATCCGGCGATCTCCGGCAACGTCTCGGCCCGGCTCTCCGGCCGTTCAGGCGATTGGATGGACATGGTTCCCCCCGGATCCGCGGCCAGCATAGCGCCCGCAAGCCGTGTCTTGGCGACCGTTCGGGGTCCTCAATAGCGCCGTACATGGCCCGCGACGGTCGTTTTGGGCGGAGCGCAGACGGGCTCGGTTCAACCTTTGTGACCGATTGCGCATCTGTGCTTGGGAGCGCCGGACCGGGGTCCGGCGTTCGCGCGGCTGTTCACATTGTTCAGGTTCGGCGCGAGCGGAAGGCAATGGTGCAGGTCCAACCAGGCGGGAATCATGACGAAGGCAAATCGCATCATCGCATTCCTCTCGCTGTTTGCGGCCGGCGCCTGCGCCGCGCAGGAGCCCGCGACGGCGGCGAAGATCGCGGCGATCTTCGCGAACGCCGATAGCGGCGATGCGCCCGGCTATGCCGTCGCAGTCGCCCTGGATGGGAAGGTGGTCTTCGAAAAGACTTACGGTCTGGCCAGCGTGGAATACGGCGCGCCGTTCACGCCGTCGACGCCGTTCAACACCGCATCGCTGTCCAAGCAGTTCGCCGGCCTGGCCGTATCGATCCTGGTGCAGCAGGGCAAGGTCGGATTGGACGACGACATCCGCAAATACTTGCCCGAGTTGCCGCAGTACGCGGAAGGCAAGGTCACCGTGCGGCAGTTGCTGCACCACACCAGCGGCATCCGCGACTGCTACGCAGTGCTGGTCGCCGCCGGATGGCGTTGGGACGACGCCTTCACCGCCGACGATTGCATGCGCACCGCAATCGCGCAGAAAGGGTTGGCCTTCGCGCCCGGCACGCGCTACGCCTACAGCAACACCGAATACCGGTTGCTGCAGGCGATCGTCGCCGCGGCGGGCGGCCAGCCGTTTCCGCAATGGACGAAGGAGAACATCTTTCGCCCGATCGGGATGGATTCGACGTATTTCGTCGACGACTATTCCAAGATCGTCCGGAACGCGGCGATGCCTTATTCGCGCGGAGGCGGCGTCTTTCGCCGCGATCTGCAGCAGGACAGCGGCGTGTACATGTTGTCCACGCTGCGCGATCTGACTCGCTGGGCGATCCATTTCGACCGCAGGCTCGCCGCGAAGGATCCCGTATACCTGCGGATGACCGAACCCGGAGCGCTGGCCGACGGCGGGAAAGTGCCTTACGGCTTCGGCCTGATGCTGGACAAGGATCGCGGCCTGGACATCGTCTTCCACACCGGCGCCTGGGGCGGTTATCGCGCCAATATCCGCCTGTATCCCGCGCGGCATCTTTCGGTGGTCGCATTGAACAATGCCGGCGACAACGACATGAATCCCAAGAAAGTGCCGCAGGTGGCCGCGCTGTTCCTCGGCGAGGGAGCAGGGCCGCCGGGCAAGGCCGCCTCGCTGCGGGACGTTCCGACGGTGAAGCCCGCGCCGGCGCTTTTGCGCGGTTATGCGGGCCTTTATCGCTGGAAAGACGATGCGATCGTGATCAGCGTCGAGGGCGATCGGCTGATGTCGCAATACCTGGGCGAAGAAAAGGTGCCCGCCGAGGCGAAATCCGATACCGAGTTCTGGGTGCCGGCCTACCGTGCGCCGATTTATTTTTCGAAGAAGAACGGCGCGCCTGTGCTCGTGTTCCGGTCGGGCGAAGGCGAACAGGTCGAGCCGTTCGTGCCCGGCGCGCTGGAAGCGTATGCCGGCACCTATTACAACGACGACCTGGCCGCGCAGTACCGGGTGGAAGCGAAGGACGGCAAATTGTCCATGCGCCACTTCCGCCGCGGCGATGCGGTGCTGACGCCGCATCCGGCCTATTCCGATAGGTTCACCGGGGACATGGGAACCGTCCAGTTCGTCGAGGACGGCGGCGAGGTCGTCGGTTTCGATTTCGTGGGCGAAAACCTGGGCAGGCTGCGTTTCGCCAAGAAGCGCTAAGCGTCGTCGCCGGCCTGCGATTCGCGCTTGCGCCGCACGTAGATTTGCTTGCGCACGCGGGCGACGGTTTCGCCTTGCGCGTCGGTTACGGCGACTTCGAACCAGCGCAGGACTTTGTCGCCGTTCGCGGCGGCCGCGCGCATTTCGTCCAGCGCGGCTTCCTGCAGCGAGAACGCCGCGGCGACGGTGCCGCGGCCGGGCTTCACGAATTCGATCTCGCCGGCCTTGTCCCAAACCCTATAGCCGCGCCCCAGGCTTTCCTTGACCATGATCATCCAGAAAGGATCGGTCATCGCGAACAGGCTGCCGCCGAAATGGGTGCCGACGTAATTGCGGTTCCAAGGACGCATGCGCAACTCGACGCGGGCATGGCGCCAGTCGGCGGAGAATTCGACGACGCGGATGCCGGAGAAGAGGAAGGGCGGCCACAGGTTGAGGATGCTGCGCAAGGTGCTGGCTTTCAAACAGCGTCTCCGTTTTCCACGATATCAGTTCCGTAGAGTCGAGCAGGCTCGACTCTACAAGCGCGATCGGCGGACTCCGGCCCTTCTCGTTGCAGTCACACCAAAAGTAGCGACGACATCTTGCGGCGGTAACGGCCGACCAGGTCCTCGTCGTCGATCACCCGGAACGCATCGATCAAGCTCTTTTTCGCCAACCCGTCCTCGTAAGCGCGGTCGCGCCGCAGCATTTCCAGGAATTGCTCCAACGCCGCTTCCGACTGTCCGCCGACCAAGCGGTGCACGCCCAGCAGGTGCCGCGCGCGCAAGTCGCCGGGATCGGCCGCCACCGCCGCTTCCAGGACCTCGGGCACCGGCGCATTCTGCAGCAGGCCGGCGAAACCGAGCCGGGCGCGCGCTTTCACCGCGCGGTCGTCGGTGGAGAGGTTGGCCGGCAACGCATCGAGCAATTGTTCGGCTTCGTGCGCGGCGCCGGTCTGCAGCAATGCGAGCGCCAGATCCAGCTTGTGCTCGGCTTTGTCGGGCTCGGCCTCGATCGCCTTGCGCAGCCGCATCGTTTCGGCGTGCGGATCGACCGGGGCCGCGGGCGCGGCGTCGGCGATTTCGTCGTTCGCCGGCACCGGTTCGACGCCGTGGTGCTTCAGGAACTCGCGCACCTGGCCTTCCGGCAGCGCGCCTTGGAAAGCGTCGACCAGCTGCCCGCCCTGGACCAGGAATACGGTCGGGATCGAGCGGATTTGGAAAGCCGCGGCGATCTGCTGCTCGCGTTCGGTGTCGACCTTCGCCAGGACGAAGCCGCCGTTGTACTCGCCCGCCAGCTTTTCCAGGATCGGCCCCAAGGTCTTGCACGGCCCGCACCAATCGGCCCAGAAATCGACCAGGACCGGGGTTTGCAGCGATTTCTGCAGGACCTCGGCTTCGAAACGCTCGGTGGTGACGTCGAAAACGTGCGGCTTGTCGATGGCTGCGGACATGGGGAATCCCGGAATTCGTTCAGCGGGAGATTGTGCCAGTCCCGCGCGAATCCAAGATGATGCCGAAAGGATTTGACATCGCGGCCGCCTAAGCTTTTGATTGCAAAATGTATTTTCAGGCGAGGCCGATGGCGTTCGATATCGCAGGCGCATTCCATCCGGGGCCGGCATGAGCCGCTCCGCTTCGCGCGCAGGCCTGTTGGCGGGCGCGGCGTTCGCCGCCAGCGCTTTCTTCTTTTCGCTCGGCCTCGAAGGCTATTCGCACCGCGTGCATCCGCTCGGCTTGCTCGGCGCGCAGGGCATACCGCATGCGGTGGCGTTCGACATCGTCGGCTTCCTGATCCCGGGCTTGCTCGCGGCTTGGGTGTGCCGGCGGCTGCGCGAACGCGTCGATGCCGGCGGGTGGATGGCGCGGATCGGTGCGTGGATGGCGTTGCTGTCTTGCCTGGCTTTCGCGGCGCAGGGCTTGTTCCGTTTGGATCCCGAGCATCTCGAATCGACCGCGAGCCGGCTGCACGGCGTCGCTTGGATGCTGTGGTGGCTGGCCTTCGTGCCCGGGGCCGCTTTGCTGGCGATCGGCCTGCGCTCGTTGCCGAAGTGGCGCGGATTGTCCGCCGCCAGCGCGCTCGCGGCGCTCGGCGTGCTCGCATTCGCGATGGTCGTAACCGAGTGGATGCCCGCCGCGATCGCGCATCGCATTGCGTTTGTTCTGTGGTTCGCGTGGCTGGTTTGGGCGGGTTACGCGCAATCCCGAGAATCCGCTTGACGCTCGACTCTACGGGTTCGCTTTTTGGACTCGGCCTTAATCGCGAGGCTACGGAGTCGGGCGCTTGTAGACCACGCCGTCCTTCATCACGAAGTCGACCTTCATGACGTTGCCGATGTCGGCCACCGGATCGCCGGGCAGGGCGATGATGTCGGCGCGCTTGCCGGCCTCGACGACGCCCTGGTCGTCCACGCCCAGCACTTCGGCCGCGCGGATCGTCGCGGCCTGCAACGCGTAGGCCGCGGGCATGCCGGCTTCGGTCATGTAGACGAATTCGCGGGCGTTGTCGCCGTGCGGGCCGACGCCCATGTCGGTGCCGAAAGCGATCTTGACGCCGGCTTTGTAGGCGTTGCCCGCGGTCCGCTGGATCTGCGCGCCGATGCGTTGCGCTTTCGGCCGCACGATTTCCGGGAAATAGCCGTCGATCTTGGCTTTGTCCGCGACGAAGCGGCCGGCGTAGATCGTCGGCACGTACCAAGTGCCCTTTTGCTTCATCAAGGACATGATCTCGTCGGTCATCATCGTGCCGTGTTCGATGCTGGTGACGCCGCCGAGCACCGCGCGCTTCATGCCCTCGGCGCCGTGCGCGTGCGCGGCGACCTTGTAGCCGTAGTCCTTGGCGGTATCGACGATGGCCTTGACTTCCTCCACCGTGAATTGCGGCGCATCGCCCGATTTCGCATAGGACAGCACGCCGCCGGTGGCGGTGATCTTGATCACGTCGCTGCCGTCCTTGTAGCGCTGGCGCACGGCCTGGCGCGCGTCTTCGACCGAATTGATCACGCCCTCGGTCGGACCGGGCGGGCCGAGCAAGTGCGACAGCTCGGAGTTGTAGCCGTTGGTGGGATCGGCGTGGCCGCCGGTGGTGGCGATCGATTTGCCGGCGGCGAAGATGCGCGGCCCGCGCACCAGGCCCTGGTTGATAGCGTCGCGCAGATGCGGCGCCACTTCGCCGCCCAGGTCGCGGACGCTGGTGAAGCCGGCCAGCAGCGTCTTCTCCGCGTAACCGACGCTGCGGAAGGCGAAATCGACGTCGTCCAGGCGGAAGCCTTCCGAATAGCTCTGCGGACTGGACTGGGAACCCAAATGGACGTGCAGGTCGGTCCAGCCGGGCAAGCAGGTGTGGCCGGCGAGGACGATGGAGTCCGTGCCCTCGGCCAGCTTGGCGCGGCCGGGGATCACTTCGGCGACCTTGCCGTCGCGGACCAGCACGGTGTGCTCGCCCAGCACTTTGCCGCTGCGGCTGTCGAACAGGCGCTCGCAATGCAGCGCGGTGTCGGCGGCCTGGGCGGGCAGGACGGCCAAGGAGATCAAGATGGCGGCGGTGGTTTTCATGCGCCGAGCGTAGCCGGGACGCTCCAGTTTCGGTAGTTCGGGCGTAGGGCGGGCCTTGGCCCACCATTGCCATCCGGCCGTCGCGACGAACGTATCGTCGAAATGGTCGCGCGTGCGGGCTCCGCTCATTGTTCGTCGTGGACCGGATATGGCGATGGTGGGCCGAGGCCCACCCTACGGTTGGCGCCTTTTGTGCGCTGCGGTAGGCTTGCCGGTCCTGTCCAGCCGATGTTTCCCGTGTCGAACGCGCCCGCCCTGCCAGACTCCGCCCCCGAGCCGGCCTACCAGCCCGCCGCCGTCGAATCCGCCGCCCAGGCTTACTGGGCCCGGACCGGGGCGTTCGAAGCCAAGGAAAACGATCCGCGGCCGAAGTTCTATTGCCTGTCGATGCTGCCGTATCCGTCCGGCGCGCTGCACATGGGCCACGTGCGCAACTACACCATCGGCGACGTGATCAGCCGCTACCAGCGCATGACCGGCAAGAACGTGCTGCAGCCGATGGGCTGGGACGCGTTCGGCTTGCCCGCCGAGAACGCCGCGATCAAGAACAAGACCGCGCCGGCGAAATGGACCTACGCCAACATCGAACACATGCGCGCCCAGTTGCAGACGATGGGCTACGCGATCGACTGGACCCGCGAGTTCGCCACTTGCACGCCGGAGTACTACGTCCACGAGCAGCGCATGTTCGTGCGGCTGATGAAGAAGGGCCTGGCCTACCGCAAGAACAGCGTGGTCAATTGGGATCCGGTCGACCAGACCGTGCTGGCCAACGAGCAGGTAATCGACGGTCGCGGCTGGCGCAGCGGCGCGGTGGTGGAGAAGCGCGAAATCCCGCAGTGGTTCCTGAAGATCACCGACTACGCGCAGGAGCTGCTGGACGGCTTGGATGCATTGCCGGGTTGGCCGGATTCGGTCAAGACCATGCAGCGCAACTGGATCGGCCGCAGCGAGGGTTTGGAACTCTCGTTCGACGTCGAAGACAGCGAGGACAAGCTGGCCGTATTCACCACGCGCCCCGACACGCTGATGGGCGTCACCTTCCTTTCGATCGCCGCCGAGCATCCGTTAGCGCAGCATGCGGCGCATAGCGACCCCGATTTGGCCGCGTTCATCGCCGAGTTGCGCAAGGGCGGCGTATCCGAAGCCGAGCTGGAGACGCAAACCAAGCGCGGCATGGACACCGGTTTGCGCGCGATCCATCCGATTACCGGCGAAAAGCTGCCGATCTACGTCGCCAATTTCGTGCTGATGGGCTACGGCACCGGCGCGGTGATGGCGGTGCCGGGCCACGATCAGCGCGATTGGGAATTCGCCCAAACCTATCAGCTGCCGATCAAGATGGTGATCGTGCCCGACGAAGTGCGCGACGCGCTGGCGGAAATCTCCAGCCACGTGGCCAACCACGACGACCCGATGCGCGCCGCGCTGGGCGAAAGCGGCGCGATCGACGTCTACGACACCGGCGCGGCGGTGCAGGTGGTGGAGGAGTTCCAGCGCCGGATCGCCGAAGAAAGCGCCTGGACCGAGCGCGGCTGGCTGGTGAATTCCGGCGAGTTCGACGGCATGGATTATCAGCAGTCGTTCGACGCCCTGGCCGCGCGTTTCGAGGCCGAAGGCCGCGGCGTGCGTCGCGTCAACTATCGTCTGCGCGATTGGGGCGTTTCGCGGCAGCGCTATTGGGGCTGCCCGATCCCGGTGATCTACTGCCCGAATTGCGACGCGGTGCCGGTGCCGGAAGACCAGTTGCCGGTCGTGCTGCCGGAAGACGTGGCCGATGCCTTCGCCAAAGGCGCGGTGCAGTCGCCGATCAAGGCCGATCCGGAATGGCGCAAGACGACCTGCCCGCAATGCGGCGCGGCGGCCGAGCGCGAGACCGATACCTTCGACACCTTCATGGAGTCCAGCTGGTACTACGCCCGCTACACCTCGCCGGGCGCGGCCGACATGATCGACGGCCGCGCGCGATATTGGCTGCCGGTGGACCAGTACATCGGCGGCATCGAGCACGCGATCCTGCACCTGATGTATTTCCGCTTCTACCATAAGCTGCTGCGCGACGCCGGCATGGTGGACAGCGACGAACCGGCGCGGAACCTGCTGTGCCAGGGCATGGTGATCGCCGAAACCTTCTATCGCGACGACGGCAAAGGCGGCAAGGATTGGGTCAATCCGGCCGACGTCGAAATCGAACGCGACGAGCGCGGCCGCATCGTCGGCGCGCACGCCAAGGCCGACGGTTCGCCGTTGTCGATCGGCGGCAGCGAGAAGATGTCCAAGTCCAAGAACAACGGCGTCGATCCGCAGTTGATGGTCGACAAGTACGGCGCCGACACCGTGCGCCTGTTCTCGATGTTCGCCGCGCCGCCGGACCAGTCGCTGGAGTGGAACGAAGCGGGCGTGGAAGGCATGGCGCGCTTCCTGCGCCGGCTGTGGAACCAGATCGAGCGGCACGCCGCCGATGGCGCGGCGCCGGCTTTGGATGCGGCCGCGCTGACCGCCGCGCAGAAAACGCTGCGGCGGCAGCTGCACGAGGCGATCCAGAAGGTCGGCGACGACTACGGCCGCCGCCACAGCTTCAATACCGCGATCGCGGCGGTGATGGAGCTGCTGAACCACGTCTCCAAGTTCGACGACGCCAGCCCGAACGGGCGCGCGCTGCGCCAGCAGGCGTTCGAGGCGATGGCGCTGATGCTCAATCCGATCACCCCGCACGCCAGCCATGCGCTGTGGCAGAAGCTGGGCCATGCCGAAACGCTGCTGGAGAACGTGCCGTTCCCGCAGGCGGATGCTTCGGCGATGGCGCGCGATGCGCTGACGCTGGCGGTGCAGGTGAACGGCAAGCTTCGCGGCACGATAGAAATTGCCGTCGACGCGCCGCGCGAGACGATCGAAGCCCTCGCTCTGGCCGAGAGCAACGTCGCCAAGTTCCTGGAAGGGCAGACGGTGCGCAAGGTCATCATCGTGCCGGGCAAGGTGGTCAACATCGTCGCGGCCTGACGCGGCCCGGCCAAGGCCGGTCCGCGTTCGCCTGAAGCGATCCTCAGCGGCCTTCCCATGCGCTATTGATGCCCGGGTCGGCCTCGTCCAGACTGGCGGGCATGATTCGACCCTTCCATGCCGTTTCGGCCGCCGTTCTGGCCATCGTCCTGTCCGGCTGCGGTTTCCACCTACGCAACGCCGTGACGCTGCCCGCGGACCTGGGCCCGGTGCGCGTGGTGTCGTCGGACCCGTACAGCCCGCTGAACGAGTCCCTGGCGCAGGCGTTGGCGCGGATCGGCGCCACGCCCGCGACCGAGAGCGCTACCGAGGCGGCGACGCTGGAAATCATTTCGGAAAAATGGGGCAGCCGCCCGATCAGCATCGACGAGCTCGGCCGCGCCCAGGAATTCTCGCTGCGCTACGCCGTCGTGTTCGGCCTGCGCGCGGCCGATGGCCGGGACGTGGTGCCGCAGCAGACGATCGAACTGTCGCGCGATTACGTGTCTTCGCCGGTCAATCCCACCGGCGCCGAGGGCGAACAGGAATTGCTGGCCAAGGAAATGCGCCGCGAAATGGTCGCCAGCATCCTGCGCCGGATCGACGCGACCGAGCGCGCCACCGATCCGCCGGCGCGGCAATCGCCGGACTCGCCCGCGTCGCAGCCCGACACGTCGCCGCTGCCGGGCCAAACGTCCAACCCCTGATGGAACTGACGCCGGAACGGCTGGCAGCGCAGCTCGCAGCCGAGCCGCTGCGGCCGGCTTATCTGATCGCCGGCCCCGAGCCGCTGCGCGTGCTGGAAGCCGCCGACGCGCTGCGCCAGCAAGCGCGCGCGCAAGGCTACGCCGAGCGCGAAGTGTTCGAAGCCGAAGGCAACCAGCGCGAACCCGATTGGGACGCGTTGTACGCCAGCCTGTCCGCGCCGGGCCTATTCAGCGCGCGCCGCCTGATCGAACTGCGCCTGCCCACCGGCAAGCCCGGCAAGCAGGGCGCCGAACTCATTTCCGATTTCTGCGCCGATCCGGCGCCCGACGTGTCGCTCGCCGTCGTCGCCGGCGAATGGAGCAAAGCGCATGCGGGCAAGTGGAGCGAGGCGATCGGCCGCATCGGCCACATCGTCGTCGCTTGGGCGATCAAGCCGCACGAGATGCCGGATTGGATCGAACGCCGCTTGCGCGCGCGCGGCCTGCGCGCCGACCGCGGGGCGGTGCAGAGCCTGAGCGAGCGCGTCGAAGGCAATCTGCTGGCTGCCGCGCAGGAAATCGACAAATTGGCTTTGCTCAGCGACGGCCAGCCGATCGACGCCGCGCGCATGGAAGCCTTGGTCGCCGATGCGGCGCGCTACGACGTGTTCCGCCTGGTCGACGCGGCCATGAACGGCCAGCCCGCGCAGGTCTCGCGCATGCTCGCCGGTTTGCGCGCCGAGGGCGAAGCCGTTCCCGGCTTGCTCGGCATGGTGGTGATGGAATTGCAGCGCGCCGCGGCTTTGGCGCGCGTGCAGGAGCGCGGCGGCAATCTCGCCGCCGAATTCAAGGCGCAGCGGATTTGGGAATCCAAGCAGGCGCTGTACCGGCGCGCGCTGCAACGGCACGCCGCGCCGCGCTGGGAACGTTTCGTGGCCGGCGCAGGACGCGTCGACCGGATCGCGAAGGGCCGCGCTGCGGGCGACGCCTGGCAAGCGTTGGAGCGCCTGCTGCTGGCCGTGGCCGAACCGCGCGCATCGGCATTGCTGGCGTGACCGACGTTGACGCTCTGGCTGTTCCGCCCCCTTTGAAAAAGGGGGATCGAGGGGGATTTGCTTTTGCCGTTGGCAACATCAAAAGCAAATCCCCCGTAGCCCCCTTTTTCAAAGGGGGCAACAGCAAAAAGTGGACGTTTGCCGCATGACTGGGCACACCCTGCTACGGGTGCTCTACGGCGGCACCTTCGATCCGGTGCACAACGGCCACCTTGCCGTCGCGCGGCATGCGCGCGATGCGTTGCGCGCGGAAGTGCATCTGATGCCGGCGGCCGATCCTCCGCATAAGGGCCCGACCCATGCCGATGCCGAGCAACGAGCGGAAATGCTCGCGCTGGCGATCGGCGAAGAGCCGGGCCTGAGCGTCGACTTGCGCGAACTGCGCCGCAACGGCCCGTCCTACACCATCGACACCTTGCGCGGACTGCGCGAAGAGATCGGCGCCGCCGCGCCGCTCGCCCTGCTGGTCGGCGCCGACAGCTTCCTGGCGCTGCCGACCTGGAGGGCCTGGCGCGAATTGTTCGATTACGCCCATTTCGTCGTCGCCGAACGGCCCGGCAACGGCATCGCGCGCGATCTGCCCGAGGCATTGGCGCAAGTCGCCGAAGGCCGCTGGGCCGATTCCGGCGTGGAGTTGGGGCGCCTGGCCGCGGGGCGGATCCTGTTGCTGGAACAACCCCTGCATCCGGAATCGGCGAGCGAAATCCGGCGCCGCATCCGGGCGGGGGAACCCTGGCGCGACCAAGTGCCGCCGCCGGTGGCGGCCTATATCGCCGATCACGGCTTGTACGGCGCGCGAACCGTCACATCCGGTCCGCTATAATCCCTGCGTAATTCCCGGAGCCGATAGACCTTGACCAGCCCCGCGCAAGTCATCAAGACCCGCCTGCCCAACCCGCCGCCGCCCGTACCTGTCCTGTTGCGACAGGTCCATTCCGCCCTCGAAGAAATCAAGGCCCGCGACACGGTCGAGATCGACGTGCGCGGCAAGACCAGCGTCTGCGATTTCATGATCGTCACCTCGGGCACGTCCACCCGCCACGTCAAGTCGATCGCCGACGAAGTCGTGCGTTACG
Organism: Luteimonas gilva; assembly: GCF_005239095.1. Lineage (GTDB taxonomy): Bacteria > Pseudomonadota > Gammaproteobacteria > Xanthomonadales > Xanthomonadaceae > Luteimonas_C > Luteimonas_C gilva. Next base: position 53,105 of record NZ_SZUA01000001.1, read on the forward strand.
CCAAGAAGCTCGATCTGCAGCCTTTGGGCGTCGAAGGCGAGCAGGAGGCCGAGTGGGTGCTCGTCGACCTCGGCGACGTGATCGTGCACGTCATGCTGCCGCGCGTGCGCGAGTTCTACGCGCTGGAGCGGTTGTGGACGGTAGGCGACCAGCCGCCGGAAACCGAGACCGAGTCCGAAGACCGCCTTTGATTTTGCTTGGCTTTGTAGAGCGGGGCTTGCTCCGCTGCTCTTGCCTTGGATGTTAGCGACATCGGGGAAAAACAGCGGAGCAAGCCCGCTCTACAAAGAAACCAGAGCCAAGAAACGGCGCCTTTCGGCGCCGTTTCTTCGTTTGCGTCACAGCGGCCCGCGCTGCCAAGGACCGGTGATCGCCACCGTGATGCCCGGCGTCTGGATGTTGACGAACAGGGTGCGGCCGAACGGATCCCAGCACGCGCCGCAGAACTCGCTTTCGCGGTAATCGCCTTCGGGGATGTTCTTGTCCGCGTTGGCGATCTGCGCGGCGGTGAGCTGGGTGTTGTTCTTGCACAACCAGAACGATTCGCCCTGCCGGGTCAGGCCGACCAGGCGCGTGCCCGGGCCATATTCGTCGGGGCTGCCGGACGGCGCCGCGTCCGGGTCTTCGCACAGCACCACACCGCCGCGCGGGCTGACGGTGAGGTTGTCCGGATTGTGCGCGGCCAATTGCTGGCCGCTGACGAACAACGCGCGCAAGCGCTGGCTTTGCAGATCCAGCACCCACACCGCGCCGAAACCCCGGCCTTTGCGGCCGTCGGCGCCGACGCCGCAACTGGTGTCGACGATGAACATCTTGCCGTAGCTGTACCAGATGCCTTCGCCGCGGCTCATGCGCAATCCGCCTTCGGCCCAGCCTTGCGCGAACGGTCCGCTCAAGGTGTCGTTGGCGCCGATGTCGGGGAAGCCCCTGGGCGCGGGCAGGTTGTCCAGGTCCGGATCGGGGATGTCGATCCACTCCAGTTTGTATTCGGCGCCGATCGAAGCCGTGGTCAGGTCGACGTTGGCTTGGCCGCGCACGCGCGCCATCTGCAGCCGGCCGCCGTTCTGCAGCGAACCGTAGCGGCCGCGGGAATCGTTGGGGATGTAGCGATAGAAACCGGCCTTGTTGCGGTCGTCTTCGGTCATGTAGACGATGCCGGTGCGCGGATCGATCGCCACGGCTTCGTGGCTGAAGCGGCCCAGCGAAACCAACGGCTGGCCGCTGGTGCGTTCGGCTTCCGGATGCACTTCGAACACGTAACCGTGCTTGCGGCCCGCGCTGGAGACGGCATTGGTCTTGATCTCTTCGCAGGTCAGCCAGGTGCCCCACGGCGTCGGACCACCGGCGCAATTGACCAGGGTGCCGCCCAGGCTCGGTTCGAGGCTTTGCCAGCCGCGCGCGCCGTAGCCGAGGGTGGTGGTGCCGCCGCCCGGACGCGCGTCGCCGCCGATGTCGCCGGTGTCGTACATGCCGGGCGCCTGGATCGGAGTCGCGGCGCCGCGCTCGTGGTTGCGGATCAGCACCAGCTCGGTGCCGTGGTGGCGATCGTCCTTGCGGCCGCCGTGACGGGCGCGGCGGAAGCCGACCACGGCCATGCCGTCGTGGCGGTCCGGGCAGAGTTGGCCGTCGTCCATCGCATCGCCGCTCCAACCGAAGGAGCGGTAGCTGAAACCGCGCGGCAGCTGCAGCAGCGGCAGGCCGGTGGTGCGGTCGGCGACCGGAGCCAGCGGGCCGTAGGGGCTGGGAATGGGCGAGGCACGGGTCGGGTCGCCGGCGGCGGCGAGCGCCTGGCGCGTGTACAGCGCGCCCAGGCTGCCCATCGCGCCCATGGCCATGGCGGCGGCGCTGCCCTTCAGTACCTGGCGGCGGGAGTGATCGAACGGTTGCATTGGCGACTCCAGCTAGCGGGGGAGTCTGGACCTTAGGCAAGCGCGGTAACCGCCAGATGACATTCCGGTTGCGGTCGACGTAAATGGGAACGCGGCCGCGGCCGGATGCGTATTGCGCGGTCGTTACGAAACGCCTTCGGCGTTTCCCGGGTGCGCTGCGCTTACCCGGGCTACGATGTCGGCATGAAAGCGAAATTGATCGCGGTCGGCGAACGCGCGCCGGCCTGGGTGGCGCAGGGCTTCGCCGAATACCAGAAACGTTTGTCGCACTGGCTGCCGTTCGAACTGGTCGAAATCGAGCCCGGCCTGCGCGGCAAGGGGCGCGACGCGGCGCGGGCGATGCAGGACGAGGGCGGACGCGTGCTCGCCGCCTTGCCGAAGAACGCGTACGTGGTCGCATTGGACGGACGCGGCAAGCCGCATTCGTCCGAACAGCTGGCGCAGCGATTGGAGCATTGGCGCGGCTTGGGCCGCGATCCGGCTTTCCTGATCGGCGGCCCGGAAGGCCACGCGCCGGAAGTGCTCGCGCGCGCCGACGAAACTTGGTCTTTGGGTCCGCTGACCTTGCCGCACATGCTGGTGCGGTTGCTGGTGGCCGAGCAGCTGTATCGCGCCGCCGCGCTGTTGGCCAATCACCCCTACCACCGCGCCTGAGCTTTTTTGCTTTGTAGAGCGGAGCTTGCTCCGCTGCTCTTGCTCCATTGTGGGAGAGCTCGCGGCTAAAGCCGCTCCCACAAGAATCAAACCGAAGCAGCGGAGCAAGCTCCGCTCTACGAAGAAAAAAGCGGACGGATTTCCTGTCCGTCCGCCGCTTCGCTTCAATTCAAGGTGAAGTTGATCGGCACCATGCCGATGGCCTGGATCGCGTGTCCGTCCTTCATCGCCGGCTGGAAGCGCCAATGCTTCAGCACATGGGCGCGCGCGGCCGCATCCAAGTCGCGATGGCCGCTGCTCTGCGCGATTTCCACCGCTATCGGCCGGCCATCGAGATCGACGGTGATCTGCAGCATCACCATGCCCTCGCGATGCTGGGTTTGCGCGGCGCGCGGGTAGGGGGGCGGCGGAGCGTTGAGGTAAGCCAATTGCACCGGCGAGGGGGCGGGGGGCTCGATATTCCCCGTGGGGACCGGGTCGGCGATGGCCACGGCGACATCGGGTACGAAATCGTCCGTGGGCCGTTGAGTGACGATGGGCGTCTCGACGGCGTTATTGAGAACCGGCTTGGACGCAACGGGCTTGGGATCGGCCTTCGCGGTCGGTTCCTCTTTCTTCGTATCCACGATCACCGGTTTCGGCTCGATCGGCACCAATTTGATGGTGGGTTCGGGCTCGTCCACGACCGGCGCCGGCGGCATGGCCACTGGTGCGAGCAATACCAGCAGCGCCACCGCATGCAGCGCCAATGCCGTACTCGTCACGGCGATGCGTAATGGATTGGGCGAGTTGCCGGTGTCGTCTTCTGCGAACGAAAAACGGAAGCCGCGGTGCTGCGATAGGACCATGACCCACCTCCTGAGGTTGTTGCGCCTAACCTCGGAACGCGCCGGCCGCGGAAGTGGGGTTGAACAGCCAACCGTCCCCGAACCGGTGCGCCGCTCTTGCGCTTTCAAAATTGCGCCGGCCGGGCGTGGACGTCAAGCGACGACAACGATGCCGGAAAGATCTAATCGATCCAGCGCGTTCGTTTCAAAAGAAACGGATCAGGGATCCTCAGCGCGCATGCGTTTGTAAGAGCGGCTTTAGCCGCGAGCTCTTCCATCGAGCCGCAGCCATGCGGGAAGAGCTCGCGGCTAAAGCCGCTCCTACAAGAAGCGATCGATTCAGCGCCCGGCGCCGCCGTCTTCCTCAGGATCCCGCTGCAGATCGCTCTCGTCCGGCTGAGCAGGCCGCGGCGCCGGCTTGGGTTTGTGCGCATCCGCGCGATCGCGAGGATGCGGTTCCGCATAGCCCGGGTTGCGCCCGGGCTTGGGATCGGGCGCCGATGGCGCCGATTTGTCGTGGCCGGCCATCAGCGGCCCAGTTCGAACACCACGTCCAAAGTGATCGACAGCGCGGTCTCGCCCGGCGATATCGAGGTATCGCCCGCATAGGCTTCCTTGCTGCGGGCGGCCATCATCGTGATCGGCCGCGGGAAACCGCCGCCGGCGTTCTCGCTGATGCTCACGACCCGGCGCACCTTCAGGCCCATGGTCTTGGCGTACATGTCGGCGCGGGCCTGCGCCTTTTCGAGCGCGGCGCGGCGGGCTTCGTCGTAGGCCTCGTCGGGCTTGTCGACCTCGAAGCTCGGGCCGTTGACCTGGTTGGCGCCCTGGGCGACCAGGGTGTCCAGCACCTTGCCCAGCTTGCCGATGTCGCGGACTTTCAGGCTGACCGTGTTGTTGGCCTGGTAGCCGGTGATCTGCGGCGGCTGGTTCTCGGCGTACTTGTACTGCGGATTGATGCTGATCCCGCTGGTCTGGACGTCGCGCTCGGCGATGCCGGCGGCCTTGATCGCCGCGACCACCTTGGCCATCTGCTCGGCGTTCTGGCGCATGGCCGCGTTGGCGTCGGCGGCCTGGGTGACCACGCCGGTGGAAATGGTGGCCACGTCGGGCACGCGCTTGGATTCGGCCTGGGCCGAAACCGAGAGCAGGGTGCCGTCGGCGGGAATGGCGTAGCCGCCGGGGGCGGCAGTCTGGGCGCAAGCGGAGGTCATCAGGAAGCTCGTGGCAAGGGCGGTGGCAAGCAGCAGCGGTCGCAAACCGGTGAGGCGCATGTAGATCTCCTTGGAATGTGTGACAGGGTCTTCGGATAGCGGTGAACGGCCCGTGAGCCGGATCGGGGTCGGACGGGGCCGGTTTCGGGGCCGCAGGTTATCCTTTCTTCATGTTGTATCTGGCCTCGAAATCCCCCCGCCGTTCCGAACTGCTCGCCCGCCTGGGCTTGGATTTCGGCCTATTGGACATCGACGTTCCCGAGCAGCGCGCTCCCGGCGAGCCCGCCGAGGACTACGTGCGCCGCGTCGCTCGCGAGAAAGCGGGCGCCGGATTGCTGCAGGTGGTCGGCGTCGCCGGCGCGGCCGTGCTGGGCGGCGACACCGAAGTCGTGCTCGACGACGACGTGTTCGGCAAACCGCGCGACGAGGCCGACGCGGCGGCGATGCTGCGCCGCTTGTCCGGCCGCACGCACCGGGTGATCTCGGCCTTGTCGCTGGTGTCGGCTTCGCGCGAAGCGCAGGCCGTTTCGTTGTCGGAAGTGACTTTCGCCGAATTGCCGGAAGCCGAGCTGGCGGCTTACCTGGCCAGCGGCGAGTGGCGCGACCGCGCCGGCGCCTACGCCATCCAGGGGCGCGCGCACGCCTTCATCTCGCATTTGTCGGGCAGCTATTCCGGAGTGATGGGATTGCCGCTGTTCGAAGCATCGCGGCTTTTGAAGGAATTCGGGATCAAAGCCAAGAACTTGGACACGGATCGGATCGGATGAGCACGGATAAAACCCCTTTGATTTTTTTATCCGCTTTTTTCGGATCTGATCCGCGTCTAAAAGTTTTGGCCTTCACAGGGGCTGCGATATGACCGAAGAGATCCTGGTCAACGTAACGCCCCGCGAAACCCGCGTCGCCGTCGTCGAAAACGGCATGCTGCAGGAGCTGCACATCGAACGCGGCTGGCGCCGCGGCGTGGTGGGCAACATCTACAAAGGCCGCGTGCAGCGGGTGATGCCCGGCATGCAGGCCGCTTTCATCGAAATCGGACTGGACCGCGCCGCGTTCCTGCACGCCAACGACATCGTCCGCCCCGCGATGGAGCAGGGCGAGAACGGCGACGAAGCGCCGCTGCCGCCCACGCCGACCCGGCCGATCACCGAACTGGTGCGCGAAGGCCAGGACGTGATCGTGCAGGTAGTGAAGGACCCGATCGGCAGCAAAGGCGCGCGCTTGACCACCCAGTTGAGCATTCCATCCCGCTATCTGGTGTTGTTGCCGCAATCGCGCGTGGTCGGCGTGTCGGCGCGGATCGAGGACGAGGCCGAGCGCTTGCGGTTGAAATCGCTGGTGTCCGAATTGGCGGGCATCGCGCGCCCAGCGGACATCGTCGCCGCGGCCTTGGAGAACGCCGGCGCGGTCGCGCCCGAACCGCCGCCGGAGCCTCTGCGGGCGCCGGCCAAGCGCGGCGGCGAACACGGCTACATCGTCCGCACCAATGCCGAAGGCCAGCCCGCCGAAGCCTTGGCCGAAGACGTCGCCTATCTGAGCCGCGCTTGGGCTTTGGTCGAACAACGCTCGCGCGACGCGCGGGTCGGTTCGCCGGTCTACGAGGACTTGAGCTTGCCGCTGCGCGCGGTGCGCGACCTGATGCGGCGCGACGTGGAGAAGGTGAAGGTCGACTCGCGCGAAACCTGCGAGAAACTGCGCGATTTCGCCGCCCAATACATGCCGGGCCTGGCCGAGAAGATCGAGCATTACGCCGGCGCGCGGCCGATCTTCGATCTGTACGGGGTCGAGGACGAAATCCAGCACGCGCTGGAAAAAGAAGTGCCGCTCAAGTCCGGCGGCTACTTGGTCATCGACCAGACCGAAGCGATGACCACGGTCGACGTGAATACCGGATCCTTCCTCGGTCAACGCAATCTGGAGGAGACCGTTTACAGGACCAACCTGGAAGCGGCGCAGGCCGTGGCCAGGCAATTGCGGCTGCGCAACCTGGGCGGGATCATCATCATCGACTTCATCGACATGGTCGACGCCGAACACCGACGCCAGGTGCTGCGCACGCTCGAGAAGTCGTTGGTGAAGGACCACGCCAAGACCACGGTCTACGACTTCTCGCCGCTCGGCCTGGTCGAGATGACCCGCAAACGCACTGTCGAGAGCCTGGAACGGCAATTGTGCGAGCCCTGCCACGAATGCGGCGGCCGCGGCATGTTGAAGACCGCCGAGACGGTAACCTACGAAATCTTCCGCGAAATCACCCGCGCCGTGCGCCAGTTCGAAGCCGCGCGCCTGCTGGTGATCGCATCGCCGAAAGTGGTGGCGCGGATCACCGACGAGGAATCGGCGGCGGTGGCGGAGTTGGAGGAATTCCTGGGCAAGTCGATCCGCTTCCAGCCCGACGAGCAGTATCTGCAGGAGCAGTTCGATGTGGTCCTGCTCTGATCGGATCGCCGGCTGATGCCGACGCCCTGGCGCCATCGCCTTCGCCTGTTCCGCCGCGGCGCGTGGTACGCGCTTGCCGCAGTGCTGGTGCTGATGGCGCTGGTGGCCGGCGTCACCAGCCAATTGCTGCCGCTGGCCGAGCGCCATCCCGAAAAAATCGCCGCCTGGCTCAGCGAACGCGCGCAACGCAAAGTCGCTTTCGACCACGTCGAAACCGCATGGACCCGCCGCGGCCCTCTGCTGCGTTTGGACGGCTTGCGCATCGGCGACGGCGCGGATGCGGTGCCGGTCGGCGAAGCGGAAATCCTGGTCGCGCAATACGCCGGCTTGCTGCCGGGACGCTCGTTCACCGAATTGCGCTTGCGCGGTTTGGAACTGGCTCTGCAGCGCAGCGACGACGGTCGTTGGTCGGTGCGCGGCCTGCCGGGACAGGAACGCGCGGGCGGCGATCCGCTCGGCGCGCTGGAAAACCTTGGCGAAGTGCAGGTGATCGGGGCCAAGCTCGCTTTGACCGCGCCTTCGCTGGGCATCGATGCGCGCTTGCCCAAGGTCGATGTGCGTTTGCGCGTCGATGGCGACCGCGTCCGCGCCGGCGTGCGCGCTTGGGCGCGAGCGGACAGCGGCCAAGGCGCGGCGCCGGTCGATGCGGTGATCGATTTCGACCGCAAGCGCGGCGACGGCCGCGCCTATTTCGCGGCCAGGCGCGCCGATCTTTCCGTCTGGTCGCCGCTGCTGCGCTATGCGGGCATAACGGCCGACGCCGGCCGGGGCCGCGCCGAAGCCTGGGCGCAACTCGATGGCCACCGCGTCGTGCAAGTGACGGTCGACGCCGCGTTGACCGGTTTCGCGCTGCGCGGGCTCGCGGCCGCCGATCCGAAAGGCGCGCGCGTGAGCTTCGATCGCTTCGAAATGCGCGGACGCTGGCAAGCGGCTTCCGGCGGTTGGCGCTTCGATGCGCCGCGCTTGCGGATCGGCAACGGCAAGACCGATCAGACGCTCGACGGCCTGCTCGTGGCGGGCGGACGCCGTTACGCGCTGGTGGCCGACCGCATCGCGCTGGCGCCGCTGCTGCCGGTCGCGGCGTTGAGCGATCGCCTAGAACCCGGTTTGCGCCGCTGGATGGCCTCGGCCAAACCGACGGCGTCGTTGGAGAACGTCGAAGTCGCGGGCAATGCGGGCGGGCCGATGCGCGCCAAAGCGCGGATCGTGAACTTGGGCTTCGCGCCCGTCGGCCATGCGCCGGGATTGAGCGGCTTGTCCGGCGATCTGATCGGCGATGCCGACGGTTTCGCGATGACGCTCGACCCGGCATCGCCTTTCGTCTTCGACTGGCCCAGCGGTTTCGGCGTGCCGCATCCGGCCAGCTTGCACGGCACCGTCGCCGGTTGGCGCGAAGGCGCGGGCTGGCGCGTCGGCACCAGCGCGCTGTACGCGAAAGGCACGGATTTCGGCGCGCACGTACGCGGCGGCCTATGGTTCCAGAACGACGGCACGCGGCCGTGGATCGATCTGGCCGCGGATCTGGACGACACCACCGTGGGCGCAGCGAAAGGTTTCTGGGTGAAGTACCAGATGTCGCCGGCGACGGTGCGCTGGCTGGACACCGCGCTGGTGGCCGGCCATGTGCGCAACGGCCATGCCGTCGCTTCCGGCGACTTGGACGATTGGCCCTTCCGCGACGACAACGGTTTGTTCCAGGCCGACGCCGAGCTGGACGGCGCGACCGTGAAATTCCAGTCGGAGTGGCCGGCCGCTGAAGCGCTCGACGGCAAGGTCAGCTTCGTCGCCGACGGCTTCACCGTCGACGGCAAAGCGAGCATTGCCGGCGTCGGCATCCAGAAGCTGCATGCCGGCATACCGCGCTTCGGCGAGGCCGAACTCGCGGTGCGCGCCGAGGGCGCGGGCGACGCGGCCAAGCTGCTCGGGTTGCTGCGGCAGAGCCCGCTGCGCAAGGAGCATGGCGAAACTTTCGCCAATATCGAAGCCAGCGGCCCGGCCAAGCTGACGTTCGACATGTCGCTGCCGCTGCGCGCTTCGTCCGGCGCGAAGCAGCGGATCGACGGCACAGTCGATCTGGCCGGCGCGAAGCTGTCGGAAAAGCGCTGGCAATTGGCTTTCGCCGACGTGCGCGGCCATGCGCGCTACAACCAGAACGGTTTCGAAGCCGACAAGCTCGACGTGGTCCACGACGGCCAGCCGGGCAAGCTGTCGCTGCGCGCGGGCGGCTATGCGCGCGATGCGCGCCAGGCCTTCGAAGCCGATCTGCAATCCCTCGTGTCGAGCGACGCCTTGCTCGACCGTTCGGAACAACTGGCTTGGTTGAAACCCTACCTGGAAGGCCGTTCGCAATGGACGGTGGCGGTGGCCATTCCGCGTACCGCGCCGGGCAAGACCGCGGCGCCGAGCCGATTGCAACTGCGTTCCAACCTGGTCGGTACCGCTTTGAAGCTGCCCGCGCCGCTCAGCAAGCCGGCCAGCGTGCCTTTGGCGGCGACCATCAATGCCGCATTGCCCTTGGGCAGCGGCGAGGTGCAAGTCGCGCTGGGCAACCTGCTCGCGTTGCGCTCGCGCAGCGTGGGCGACCGCACCGGCGTCAGGATCGCGCTCGGCGCGAGCAACGTCGCCGAGGCGCCGCCCGCGTCCGGCCTGGCGGTGAGCGGACGCGCGAACACGCTCGATGCGCTCGAATGGCTATCGTTGGCCGGGGGCGGCGGTTCGGGCGAGGGCCTCAAGCTGCAGCAGGCCGACGTCAGCGCCAACCGTATGCTGTTGTTCGGTTCCGCGTTCGCCAATACGCGATTGCAGGTGACGCCGACGGCTTCCGGCAGCCGCATCCGCATCGACGGCCCGTCGCTGGCGGGCACCGTGCTGGCGCCGTCGGCCGACAGCGCGCCGCTCAGCGGCAATTTCGAACGCGTCTATTTCAAATTTGCCAAACCGGCCGCCGGAGCGGCGCCCGCGACGGCGGCGCAAGCGCCGAAGACGGCGGACATCGATCCGGCCAAAGTGCCGCCGCTCACTTTCGACATCGCCGACCTGCGCATCAACGACGGCCCGTTCGGCAACGCCAAGCTGCGCACCCGGCCGGTCGCGAACGGCATGCGCATCGAACAACTGCAGACGCGCGGCGCGAAGCAGAGCATCGACATCGAAGGCGATTGGCTCGGACGCGGTGCCGCGGCGCGTACGCGGTTGGGGATCGCGATCGACAGCCAAGATGTGGGCGCGCTGCTGGCCGGCGCCGGATTCGGCAAGCAAGTCGACGGCGGCAAGGGCAAGATCCGCTTCGATGCGAATTGGCCGGGCGCGCCTTCGGCGTTCAAACTGGATGCGTTGCAGGGCAAGTTGAGCCTGTCGGCCACCGACGGCCGCTTGCTGGAAATCGAGCCCGGCGCCGGACGCGTGCTCGGTCTGCTCAGCCTCACTCAGTTGCCGCGCCGGCTGATGCTGGATTTCCGAGATTTCTTCTCCAAGGGCTTCGCCTTCAACGAGATCGCCGGCAACATAGAATTCGCTTCGGGCCAGGCGCGCAGCGACGATCTGGCCATCGAAGGTCCGGCCGCGGAGATCCGCATCCGCGGCAGCGCGGATCTTCGCGCGCAGCAGTTCGACCAGACTATCGAAGTGCTGCCGCGCGCCGGCAATCTGCTGACCGTCGCCGGCGCGCTGGCCGGCGGCCCTGTGGGCGCGGCTATCGGCGCGGCCGCGAACGCGGTGCTGAAGAAGCCGCTGGGGCAGGTGGCGGCCAAGACCTATCGCGTCACCGGGCCCTGGAAAGAGCCGAAAGTCGAGGTGATCGGCCGCGAGCAGGGCCGCGTTTCGCGCTCGCAGGCGGCTCCGGCCGGTTGATTCGGCGGGCTCGGAGCCGCATCTTGCCTAATGTTGCTCGTGTGGGAGGGGCTTCAGCCCCGACAGCATCGCAACGGTCGCTGTCGGGGCTGAAGCCCCTCCCACAAAAGCAGACGCCTCGAACATTCACGGACCTCAATGCAGATGACCCAATCCCTCGCCATCGCCGAATCCCGCCTACTGCTGCCGGCCGGCCTCGACAACCGGGGTCTGGACCGCGCCTTCGGCACCTTGCTCGGGCCGGGCATCGACTTCGGCGATCTGTATTTCCAGCACGCGCGCCGCGAAAGCTGGAGCGTGGAGGACGGCATCGTCAAGGACGGCGCGCATTCCATCGAACAGGGCGTGGGCGTGCGCGCGATCAGCGGCGAGAAGACCGGCTTCGCCTATTCCGACGACATCAACGTCCAAGCCCTGCTGGAAGCCGCGCACTCGGCGCGCGCGATCGCCCGCGACGGCAGCGAGCGTCCGGCGCAAGCGCTGGTGCGCGGCCCGGGACGCGAGCTATACGTGCCGCAGGACCCGATCGACGGCTTGGACAACGCCGCCAAGGTCGAAGCGCTGCGCCGCGTCGACAAACTGCTGCGCGCGGCCGATCCGCGCGTGCAGCAGGTGATGGTCGGCTTGAGCGGCGGCGTGGACACCATCCTGGTCGCGCGCAGCGACGGCGTGCTGGCGGGCGACGTGCGGCCGCTGGTGCGGATGAACATCCAGGTGATCGTCGAGCAGAACGGGCGCCGCGAGACCGGTTTCGCCGGCTTCGGCGGCCGTTACACCTACGAGGAACTGCTCGCCGACGGCAAGCCGGAAAAGTTCGCGCGCGAAGCTTTGCGGCAAGCGCTGGTGAACCTGGAGGCGATCGACGCGCCGGCCGGCGTGATGCCGGTGGTGCTCGGCAGCGGCTGGCCGGGCGTGCTGCTGCACGAAGCCGTGGGCCACGGCTTGGAAGGCGACTTCAACCGCAAAGGCACCTCGACTTACGCCGGCCGCATGGGCCAGCGCGTCGCCTCGCCGGGCGTGACCATCGTCGACGACGGCACCCTGCCGAACCGGCGCGGCTCGCTCAACATCGACGATGAAGGCACGCCCACCCAGTGCAACATGCTGATCGAAGACGGCGTGCTGGTCGGCTACATGCAGGACACCCTCAACGCGCGTCTGATGGGCGCCAAGCCCACCGGCAACGGCCGCCGCGAATCGTTCGCGCACCTGGTGATGCCGCGCATGACCAATACCTACATGCTGGCCGGGCAGCACGACCCCGACGAGATGATCCGTTCGGTGAAGAAGGGCCTGTACGCGGTGAATTTCGGCGGCGGCCAGGTCGACATCACCAGCGGCAAGTACGTGTTCTCGGCGACCGAGGCCTATTTGATCGAAGACGGCAAGGTCACCGCGCCGGTGAAGGGCGCGACCTTGATCGGCAACGGCCCGGAAACCATGCAGCGGGTGAAAATGATCGGCCACGACATGCGCTTGGACGACGGCGTCGGCGTGTGCGGCAAGGACGGTCAGAGCGTGCCGGTGGGCGTGGGGCAGCCGTCGTTGCTGATCGACCAGTTGACGGTGGGCGGCACGCAGGCGTGATGGGCTCGGCGCATGCATTTTCTTTCTCCCATCGGGAGAAGGTGCCCGAAGGGCGGATGAGGGTTCGGCGTGCGGTTGCAGCTTCGTTCTCGCGCCGAACTCTCATCCGGCGCTATCGCACCATCTTGTCCCGAGGCGGGAAAGAAACGCGTATCGCGCCGTTATTCGAGGCCGCCGTCGCTTTCGTCGTTGGTATGCGCCAACAACTCGCGCAATTCGCGGAACAACTCGCGATAGCTGTGCGGCGGCTTGTTCTTCGCCCGCTCTTCGGCGGCGTTGCGCACCAGTTGGCGCAAACGTTGCCGATCCGCATCCGGATGCTCGGCCAGCAATTCGGCCAAAGCCGCGTCGCCGTCGGTCAGCAGCCGCTCGCGCAACGCCTCCGCGCGATGCAGCATCGCCGTCTCGCGCCGCGAAGCTTCGCCGCCGGCGTCCAGCGCGTCGCGGATCGCGTCCAGCGTTGCGTCGTCCTCGCGCCGCATCTGCTTGGCCAGGAACGCCATCTGTCGCTTGCGCGCGATGGGCGAGGTGATGCGCTGGGTCTCGGCGATGTGCGGACGCAGGCCTTCCGGAATCGGCAGCTTGTCCAGCTGCGCCGCGCTCAGCGCGACCAACTGCTGGCCCAGGGCGAGGACGTCCAAGGCCGCCTGCCGCTGCCGGGTGCGGCTGGGGCCCAGGAAATCGCCGGTGTCTTCGTCGCGTCCTCGCATGACCTCTTCGCTATCGATAATCCGCCGGCAAGCGTTTTTCCGGCGCCGCAGACCCAAGGATAAGCCATTGAACGCAGTGATTCCGCAAACCCAGGACGACAGCCGCGCCCGCCTGGACGCATTGGCCGAGATTTCGCAGCGCCTGCTCGAGCGCTGCCGCGCGAACGGCGCCGACCAGGCCGAAGTGAGCTGCAGCGAGGAGCGCGGGCTCAACGTCAACGTGCGGATGGGCGAAGTAGAAACGGTGGAATCCACGCGCGACCGCGGCATCGGCGTCACCGTCTACTTCGGCAAGCGCAAGGGCAGCGCCAGTACGGCCGATCTGCGCGAGGACAGCCTGGAAGCCACCGTGGCCCAGGCTTGCGCCATCGCCAAATACACCGAGGACGATCCCGCCTCCGGCCTCGCCGATGCCGAGCTGATGGCGCGCGAGCAAAGCGAATTCGACGCCTGGCATCCGTGGGCGATCGAAGCGGATCGCGCCATCGACCTGGCCCTGGCCAGCGAGAACGCCGGCCGCGAGTCCGACGCCCGCATCGAGAATTCCGACGGCGCGTCGGTCGGCAGCAGCGAAAGCCTCAGCGTCTACGCCAACTCGCACGGTTTCGTCGGTCGCGAGCGCAGCACCCAGCACACCATCGGCTGCGCGCTGATCGCCGGCCGCGGCGATGAAATGCAGCGCGACGGCTGGTACAGCACGGCCTTGGCCGCGGAAGATCTGGAATCGGCCGCCAGCATCGGCTTGCGCGCCGCGCAGCGCGCCGCCGCGCGGTTGGCGCCGCGTCAAGTCGCGACCGGCGCCTATCCGGTGCTGTTTTCGGCGGACATCGCGCGTTCGCTGATCGGCCATTTGATCGGCGCGGTTTCCGGCGGCGCGCTGTACCGGCGCGCCAGTTTCCTGCTCGACAGCGTCGGCACGCAGTTGTTTCCGTCGTGGTTGTCGATCGAAGAACAGCCCTTCCTGCGCCGCGGCTTCCGTTCTTCTTCGTTCGATGCCGAAGGCGTCGCCACCCGCGAATCGCCGCTGGTGCGCGAGGGCGCGCTGCAACGCTACGTGCTGGGCAGCTATTCGGCGCGCAAACTCGGCTTGCAGACCACAGCGAACGCCGGCGGCGTGCACAATATTGCGGTGTCGTCGAACGCCGGCGGTCTGGACGAACTGATCGCCGGCATGGGCCGCGGTTTGCTCGTCACCGAGCTGATGGGGCAGGGCGTGAACAACGTCACCGGCGACTATTCGCGCGGCGCGGGCGGTTTCTGGATCGAGAACGGCGCGATCGCCTATCCGGTCGACGGCATCACCGTCGCCGGCAACCTCAAAGCCATGTTCGCGGGCATCGAGGCGGTCGGCAACGACGTTGACCTGCGCTCCCACATCCGCAGCGGGTCGATTTTGGTCGGCAAAATGACCGTCGCCGGCACGGATTGACGTATTCTCAGCCGACGGGCGGCACGAGGGCCGCCCGATAAACCGGAGGGTACGAACATGAGCGATATCAACGAAGCGGCGCCGCCACCGCCGCCCGCGTCCGCAGGCACGCCCAGCGCCGAAGAGCGCCAGTGGGCGATGTTCGCGCATCTCTCCGCCCTGATCGGTGGCATCGTCACGGCCGGTTGGCTGGCCAGCCTGGGTTGCCTGATCGGGCCGCTGATCATCTGGCAGATCAAGAAGGACACCATGCCGTTCGCGGCCGATCAGGCCAAGGAATCTTTGAACTTCAACATCACCCTGGCTGGGCTCATGGTGATCCTGACCGCGCTGGGTCTGCTGACTGTCGGCATCGGCTTCATCGTCATCGCGCCGCTGATGCTGCTGATCGGCGTCGCCGCGCTCGTCTTCATCATCATCGCTGCGATCAAGGCGAACGAAGGCGTGGCCTACCGTTACCCGTTCACGCTGCGGTTGATCAAGTAGCCAGCGCGAAGGCGAATTGCCTGCCAATAAACGGAATACGCGAGCTCTCGGGTAGCTGCGCGCCAAAAGCCGAACCCTCTCCCTGGCGCTTCGCGCCTCTCCCGCTCCGCGCCCCAGCCCTCGCTTACGCGAGGGCGTTCGGGGGCATGCGAATCGGTGATTCGCAAGCAATGCCCCTTCACCCCGTAAAAGGAGGGGGTAAAGCAGGTATGTCTTTCGTTTACTTGTAGACGATGCCCCCGGCCCCATCATCGGCTTACACCGGAACGTTTCCGGCGGGAGTCGACCATGGAAACCCAAATCAACACCGTTAACCCCAGCCTGAGCGACCGCCAGTGGGCCGCGGGCGCGCATGTAGCGGCTTTGACCTTGGCCTTGGTGACCAGCTGGTTCGCCGGCGTGGCCGGCGCGCTTGGCGCTCTGGCGATCTGGATGCTGGTGCGCGACAAATCCGAGTTCGCCGCCGAACACGCCAAGGAAGCGCTCAATTTCAACCTGAGCATGTTCATTTACGCCGCGATCGCCGTGGCGCTGGTGATCTTCACCTTGGGCTTGGGCATCGTCGTGGCGCTCCCGATATGGGCGGCGCTGGCGCTGGTCTGGCTGGTGTGCAGCTTGATCGCGGCGTTCAAGGCTTACGACGGACAGCATTACCGCTATCCGTTGACGATCCGGTTGTTCCGCTAAGCCGCTTCGGCTTTAGCCCACGCCAAATGCTTTAGCCCTCTCCCGCTCGCGGGAGAGGGTTGGGTGAGGGCGCGCGGAGTCGTCGATCGCTGCGATCGTGTGTATCCGATAATGAGTGCGGAGAACCATTGCGTTTGACGCGAACTGATGGCCCGCGCGCCCTCACCCCGGCCCTCTCCCGCAGGCGGGAGAGGGAGCATTCGTTATTGCCTATCCGTATACCGCTCTAACGCCCCATAACCGCGCCGATCGATCTGATCGAGCCGGTCGCCCAACGCAGGATGCGTCTTGAACATCTGCGCCATCCGCGCGGATTGATTGCCCAGCGAAGCCATCTTCTGCAACACCGAATACAGCGCCAGCGGGTTGTAGCCCGAACGCGCCAGATAGACCTGCGCGGCTTCATCGGAGCGGTATTCGGCGCCGCGATCCAGGCTAGTCAGCATCACCGCCGCGCCGTTCCTTTCGACGAATTCCCGCGCATAGCCGCCGGCGATGCCGCCGCCCGTGCGGACGTTGCGCAGCGCGGCGCTTTTGCCGGTCGACGCGATCTCCTGTTTGCGGATCACGTTGTAGTGATCGCGCTGGACGATGTGGCTGATCTCGTGCCCGAGGACCGCGGCGACCTCCGCGTCGCTATCCAGCAATTGATACAGGCCGCGCGTCATCAGCACGTATCCGCCCGGAGCGGCGAAGGCGTTGACGTCGGCGGAGTCGATGACGCCGAAAGTCCAAGGCAGTTGCGGCCGGCTGCTGTGCGAGGCCACCCAACGCCCGATGGTATTGACGCGGCGCTGCGCAGCGTCGTCCTGCCACAAGGGACGCGCGCCCAGGATGCGCGCCGCCAGCAGCGGACCGAGCGCTTGTTCTTCTTCGGATTGTTCGGCTTCCGATTTGCCGATCGTCGATTCGGCCACGTCCGCCGCGCTGTCGGCCTTACCGCTCAAGCCGCCGCCGATCTGCGACAGCAGGCCGCGCGCCAAGGCGAAGCCCGATTTTTTCTGCGCCTGGGTCATGCCGCCGCTCTTGTTGCCATCGGCGGGTTGCAGTTCGGTGGCGTAGGCGACGGTCGTATCGGCCAAGCGGTGGCTGCCGGCATAAGCCGCGGCTGCCGCGGGCGAGACGCGATAGGACTCCATCTTCGCCAACTGCGCGCCGTTGGCGTACGCGGTGCGCAGATCGTTCTCGTCCAGGCCGCGCACGCCTGCGGTTTCGCTGGCCCGGCCTGCGCCCGATTTTCCGGAGAACAGCACGCTATTGTCGTTGGCGGCCACGCCCGCGTACGCGACGCGCACGTCGTTGACGCGCACGTAGCCGGGCTTGTCGGCGAGCGCGAGGCGATACCACAGGCCTTGTTGCGCGGCGATCTTCACCGGCGCGTTGCGCTTGAGCGTGGCGACGCGCGCGCTGGCGAAATCGGGATGGCTGCGCACGTCGACGCTGGGCTTGCTGACCACGGCGTCGAGTTCGGCTTTCTGGCCCGTGGCGAAGGCCGCGCCGGCGCAAGCCAGCAGGATCAGCAGGATTCGTGAAGCGCGCATGGTCTCCCCCTCATGGTTAGGCCTCTTCCGAAAAGAACGCATTCGAAGCCGACAACGGCCACTCGGCGGGCTCGTTCAGGTCCTGGCCGAGCAATTCGCGCAGGCGCAGGCGTTCGCCGCGCTGGCTGTCGTCGCGGCCGTCGTCGATCTCGGCGGCGACTACGCACACCATCACGCTGCCGTCGTCGTCCAAGCGATCGTCGTGGGCGTTGAGATGGCGGTAGAGCGCGTCCAATTCGCGTCGCGCGTGCGCATTCGCGTCGGCGCGGTCGCGGCCTTTCCAGACCAGCACCATCAGATCGTCCAGGATGTCGTGCAGCCAGCTCTTGCGTTCGACCACGCCCTCGATCATCACCGCATCGCAGCCGGCGTAGAGGAAGCGGCGCAGGCGGCGCCGGTATTCGCGGCGGCGCCGTTTCGCCGCGCGCGCATCGAGCTTGGGATCGGGAACGAAGCGCAGGCGCGCCATCGCCAGCCAAGGATGGGTCTGCGGATCGTACTCGTGCCGGTAATCCGCGTTGCCGACCGCGCGTCCGCGCTGGATGCCGGCGTAAAGGCGGCAAAAGCCGAAACACAGGCTGACGAAGCCGATGCTGGCGAAGATGTCGAAAAAAGCGCCGAAGAAAGTCAGGCCGACGAAGGCGATCAGCAATAGCGCCAAATTGGTGGCGACGAACACCGAATCCACGTCTTCGTGCGGTTCGCCGCGCCAGAACGCGAACGCGGTCAGCATCACCAGCGCCGCGGCCAGGACGTATTTCAGCCAGGCCGGCGGCATGCGGATCGCGCTGCCGGCGACCAAGGCCTCGGTGGCCTCGGCCAACACCTCCACGCCGGGCATCACCGGGTCGACCGGGGTCGGCTTGGCGTCGTTCAAGCCAGAAGCGGTATAGCCGACCAGGGCGATGCCGCCGCGCAGCTTCGGCATCGCGCTGCCTTTTTCGCGGCAAATCGCCGCGCCGCCTTCCAGCAGATCCGCCGCGCTGACGTGCGGCAGCCGGCTGTCGCGCCGCCAATTCGGCCGCACGGTCGCGGCGGGCGGTTGCCGGACTTTGGCGTGCGCGGCGGCCGCCAATTGCAGCGGCAGCGAAGCCAAGGCCCAGTCGCCGACGTCCTCGCGCAGCGGAATATCGCGCAGCACGCCGTCCTCGTTGCGCTCGACGTTGGCCAGCGCACTGTAGCGGGCCATGCTCTCGCCGTAGGGCAATTGCATCGCCACTTGCGGATTGTCGCGCGGCGGACGCACCACCGCGAATGCGGAAGGCGCGTCGACCATGCGCAGCACCGCGCCTTCGTCGTAGTCTTCGTGCAGCCTGGTCGAAGCGAACACGAAGCGGCCGGCGCCGCCTTCGGCCATCGCATCCAAAGTTGCGTCGCCCTGCGCATCGTCCGGCGAAGGATCGACGAACAATACGTCGTAGCCGACCGCGGCGATGCCGGCGCGATCCAGCGCGTCGAGCAGATCCGCATGCCGCTGCCGGCTCCATGGCCAGCCGCCTTCGCCGCGGGCGCGGAAGTGGTCGATCGAGCATTCGTCGATCTCCACCACCACCACTTTTCCGGAAGCCCGCGGCTCCCACGGACGCCAATGCACGACCTTGTCGAAGATCGCGTCTTCGGCGGCGTCCAGCGATTTATCGTGGGTCCAATCCCAAGCCAGCCAGCCGACGGCCACGCAAGCGAGCAGGGGGTAGAACAGGAATTTCAGACGCAGCGAAAAGCGCGAAAAAGGCCGGCGGTAGGCGCGTTCGACCTTGGACCAGCCTTCCATGAACAGGATCGCCGCGCGCGCCATCGCGGCGTCGATCCAAGCCAGCAGCGCGCGGCCGATGCGCTTCACTCCGCGTTCCCTCGCTTGCGTGGTTTCGTCCCCATCGTTCGGACAACGGGAAAACCCGGTCCGCCGGGACAGCGGGACGCAGCGTCAGTTGCGCCGCTCGACCACTTCGCGGCCCAGCGCGGCCAGCGCGGCGGCGCGTTCGCCGAGCGGCGCCAGCGCGGCGGACATTTTCGCCGCCAAGCCTTGCAAACGCTCGCGCGAAGCGACGACGCCCAGCAAGGCCGGGAACGTGGCCTTGGCCTGCGCCGCGTCCTTGCCGGCCGTCTTGCCGAGTGTGGCGCTGTCGCTTTCGACGTCCAGCAGATCGTCGCGGATCTGGAAGGCCAGACCCAGCGCCTCGGCGTAGCGGTCCAGCGTGGGGCGTTGCGCGTCGGCCGCGCCGGCGGCGATCGCGCCCAGCCGCACCGACGCGCGCAACAGCGCGCCGGTTTTCATCGCATGCAGACGCTCGAGTTCGGCCAGCGACAAAGCCGCGCCGCCGGTGGCGTCGATGTCCAAAGCCTGGCCGCCGCACATGCCGCGCGCGCCGGTTGCGATCGAGAGCTCGCGTAGCATCGCCACGCGCACGCCGTCGCCGAACGGGGCGTCGGCCAGTATTTCGAAAGCGAGGGTTTGCAGCGCATCGCCGGCCAGGATCGCGGTGGCTTCGTCGAAGGCCACGTGCACGGTCGGCTTGCCGCGGCGCAGGTCGTCGTCGTCCATCGCCGGCAAATCGTCGTGGACCAGCGAATAGGCGTGGATCAGCTCCACCGCCGCGGCCGGCGCATCCAACGCCGCGGGCTCCGCGCCGAACACGGTGCCGGCCGCGTAGACGAGCAGGGCGCGGATGCGTTTGCCGCCGCCGAGGGTGGCGTGGCGCATCGCGGCGTGCAGCCGCTGCGGCGGTTCGGTGGCGGCGGGCAGGGCGCGGTCCAGCGCGGATTCGATCCGCGCGCGCCAAGGGCCGAAATCGGGCTCAGGCATCCGGCTGGAAAGGCTCGGCCGAGGCCGGATCCGCAGGGTCGCTCAGCAAGCGCACGCGCAGCTCGGCCTGTTCCAGCGCCTGCTGGCAGCGGCGATACAGCCCGACGCCGCGCTCGTAGGCGGCCAGCGATTCTTCCAAGCTCATTTCGCCGTGCTCCATCTTCTCGACCAACTGCTCGAGCGCATCGAGCGAGGCTTCGAAATCGGCGACGGGCGAACCTTCGGCGGCGGGTTTACGGGCCATGGGGGCAGTTTAAGCCATGTCCGGGACAGCCGGAACGAACAATGCCGCAGCGGCCCCAGGAAAGGTGCGGGCGCACGTTTGTGGGAGCGGCTTTTAGCCGCGAGCTCTTTCCCGCACGTTGCGGCGACCTGAAGGAAAGAGCTCGCGGCTAAAGCCGCTCCTACAAAGCAGCGGAGTTACGATCGGGATGGCGTCCAGACCAGCCGCGCGCCGCGTTCGCGCAGCCAAGCGTCGAAACTCGCCGAATACAGCAGATCGCCGGCGGCGAGCACTTCCTCGCCGTCCGAGAGCAGCGGCAGGCGGATGCGTTCCCAGGGCGGCACCGCCAAGTCCTGCAGCACGTGTTTCAGCGCGTGCGTGTGGCCGCGGCCGGGCAGCGCGATCCGCTCGCCGCCGCGGCGCACGTGCGCGCGCAGGGCGCGATCGAACGCCGCCGCGCCTTCCAGCGCGAACTCGCCGCCGCCGGGAAGCGGCAGCGGCGCGCGGCCGTCCCAATCGGCTTCCCAATCTTCGGGCAAGGCGGGGTAGAGACGGTCGGCATGCAGCAGATCGCGCCAACGCCGCACGACCGCGCCGGACCAAGCGAAAGCCGCTTCGCCGTCGGCCTGCGCGGACATCAGGTCCTCGTTGATCCGGGCGATGCCTTGCGCGGGCAAGGGCGGCAGCGCGAGTTCTTCTATCCAGCGCCGCAGCAGGCGCGCCCGCCGCGCCGGAGCGAGCGCGGCCAAAGGTTCGATGCGCAAGGCGTGCGGATCGGCGCTGCGTACCTGCGCCAGCGCGAGCGCGTCTTCGCCGTCGAGCAGGCGGTCGGCTTCGGCCGACAGCGCGGCGCTCAGCGCGAACGCGGCGTCGGCGTGCGGCCAGCGTTCGCGCAGCAGCGGCATCACCCGGTGGCGCAGATAATTGCGGTCGAGCGCGGTATCGTCGTTGCTCGGATCCTCGATCCAATCCAGGCCTTCGCGTTCGGCGTAGGCGATCAGCGCCGCGCGCGGCACGCCCAGCAGCGGCCGCCACAGCCAGCAGCGCCCGAACCGGCGCAAAGGCCGCATCGCGCCGAGTCCGTCGGGCCCCGATGCGCGCAGCGCGCGCAGCAGGAAAGTTTCGGCCTGGTCGTCGCGGTGATGGGCGGTGGCCAGGATCTCGTCTTCGCCGACCGCATCGCCGAAAGCGGCGTGCCGCGCTTTGCGCGCCGCGGCTTCGAGGCCTTCGCCCGCATCGCGCCGCACTTCGGCGCGCAGCACGGTCAACGGCACGCCGAGCGCGTCGCAGAAGCGGCGGCAGCGTTCGGCCCAATCGTCGGCGTGCGGACTCAAGCCGTGATGGACATGGATGGCGCGCAGGCCGACGTCGCGGACGCTGCCGATGCCGCTCAGCAAATGCAGCAACGCGGTCGAATCGGCGCCGCCGCTGTAGCCGACGTGCAGCGGACGCTGCGGCAGTCCGTGAAAAGCGCTTTCGAGATAGGTGCGCAGCGCGTCGGTCATGTCGGTCTCGCCATCCTTGGATCGGCCCTCTCCCGCGAGCGGGAGAGGGCTTAATGCACGATTATTCGGTTTCGATCCTGATTCCGCCGACGAACTTGGCGGCGAGGTTGTAGACGAAGGCTTGGATCGCGCCGCCGATGAAGCCGAACACGCCGTACAGGATCGGCAGGACCACGATCGCCATGGCGCCGAGACCGGATACCCAAGCCATGCCAGGATCGTTGTCGGACATGGCGCCAGCCGCGCCGCCGGCGAGAGAGACGAGGAAGAACAAGATGCCCGCCAGCAGGCCGACGACGGCGGCGATGATGGCGGAAATCTTAGCGACGGACATGACACCGAGACGGCGGATGATCATTGCGCTGCTCCCGAATGCCGGCGGGCGCCGGCTTCGGGAGCCCATCCTAGCCCATCCGGCTGCGGCTTTTGTGGGAGCGGCTTCAGCCGCGAGCTGTTCGATCAGGTCGTGGCAGCGTGCGGGAAAGAGCTCGCGGCTGAAGCCGCTCCCACAAAAGCCCGACCCCTTCAAAATCCGCGATCAGGCGGCTTCGTAGGCGCCGTAGCCGCGCAAGCGTTGGTAGCGGCGCTGCAGCAGCTGGTCTATCGGCACCTGTTCCAGCGCATCCAGCTCGTTCATCAGCACCGCTTTCAGGCGCGTGGCCATCTGCTTGGGATTGCGGTGCGCGCCGCCGATCGGTTCGCGGATCACCTTGTCGATCAGGCCCAGCTCGTGCAAGCGCTTCGCGGTGAGGCCCAATTGCTCGGCCGCGTCCTTGGCCTTGTCGGCGGTCTTCCACAGGATCGAGGCGCAGCCTTCGGGCGTGATCACCGAATACGTGCTGTATTCCAGCATCAAGGTGCGGTCGCCGACGCCGATCGCCAGGGCGCCGCCGCTGCCGCCTTCGCCGATCACGGTGCAGATCACCGGGATCTTCAATTCGGCCATTTCCAGCAGATTGCGCGCGATCGCCTCGGACTGGCCGCGCTCTTCCGCGTCGATGCCCGGCCACGCGCCGGCGGTGTCGATGAAGGTGAGCAGCGGCAGTTTGAAGCGTTCGGCCAGCTTCATCAGGCGCAGCGCCTTGCGGTAGCCCTCGGGCTTGGGCATGCCGAAATTGCGCCGGATCTTGGCCTTGGTGTCGCGGCCTTTTTCGTGGCCGATCACCACCACGCTGCGGCCGTCGATGCGGGCCAGGCCGCCGACGATGGCGTTGTCGTTGGAGAAAGCGCGGTCGCCGGCCAGTTCCTGGAATTCGTCGCAGATCACGCGCAGGTAATCGAGCGTGTACGGACGCGCCGGATGGCGCGCCAACTGCGAGACCTGCCAAGGCGTCAGATCGCGGAAGATCTGCGCGGTGCGCAAGCGCAGCTTGTCCTGCAGCGCGTGCACTTCGGCATCGATATTGACCGCGGGGCCGGCGCTGGCGTGGCGCATTTCCTGGATCTTGGCTTCCAGGTCGGCGATCGGCTGTTCGAAGTCGAGGTAGTTCGGGTTCATCGGCTGGGATGGCACGGCGAGGGCGGCAGTCTACCCGAGTCGTCCGTACTAGACCGTGTGGTGGGTCGAGGCCTCGAAGCTCCCTCTCCCGCTTGCGGGCGAAACGGCGCGGCTTGCGCGATTTTTTGCAGCGATCTGTGGTTTGCGCGCGCCCTCACCCAACCCTCTCCCGCAAGCGGGAGAGGGCTAAAGCGCTGGAGAGGGCTAGCCCGTCCAGGGCCGCGATATCGTCAGCCTGACCGCACGCACGCCCGGCTGCTCGCGCAGCGCGGCGGGCAAGTCGGCGTCCACGCGCACGCCCTGGCTGCCGTTGAGGTCCAGCGTGCCCGCCACGCCGTCGCGCAACAGGTCGAAGCGGATCGGCGTGGCGCCGGGGCGGTGCTTGGACAGCAAGGCGTCGATCCGTTCGAACGCGCCGGGCACGCGCAGATCCAGGCGCAGCGACAGGCGCTGCGTGTACTGCGGGCAGACCTGCATGAAGTCCCAGCAGCGCCGCGCGCGCAACGAAAAACCGCCGCTGAATTCGTCTTCGCGCAGTCCGCCTTCGATCACCAAGATCCGGTCCCGGGTCAGCAGCTGCGCGAATTCGAAATAGCTTTCGGCGAAGAAGGCGCATTCCAGCCGACCGCGACCGTCGTCGATCTGCACGAAGGCCTGGCTGTCGCCCTTCTTGCGCAGCGCGACGACTTGTCCTGCGATGACCACGCTTTTTTCCGGACGCCAGCTGCGCCGGTCTTCGTCGGGCCGCTCGCTCCACAAGCGGTCGAGTTCGCCCAGGTCGTTGCCGACCAACGCGCGCAAATCGTCGCGGTAGGGGTCGAGCGGATGGCCGCTGAGATAATGGCCCAGCGTTTCGCGCTCGCCGGTGAGTTTCTGCGCCAGCGGCCAGTCTTCGGCGACGGGCAGAGCCACATCGATGTGCGGTTCGGCATCGTGCCCGCCGCCGAACAGCGACACTTGGCCGGCCTCGCGCTCGCGCGCCAGCTGTTCGGTCGCCTTCAGCACTTCCGGCAACTGCAGCATCAGCGAGGCGCGGTTCGCGCCGAGCGCGTCGAGCGCGCCGGATTGCACCAGCGCTTCGAGCACGCGCTTGTTCAACTTGGTGGAGTCGACGCGCTTGCAGAAATCGAGCAAGTCCGCGTACACGCCGTTGCGCAGGCGATCGTGCGCGATCGCTTCGCAGGCGCCGCGGCCGACGCCTTTCACCGCGCCCAAGCCATAGCGGATCGTCGCGTCGTCGATCGCCTCGAACATGTAGTTCGAAGCGTTCACGTCCGGCGGCAGCACGGTCAATTTCAGCGCGCGCGCTTCGTCGAGGAAGCCGACCACCTTGTCGGTGTTGTCCATATCGCTGGACAGCACCGCGGCCATGAACTCGGCCGGATAGTGCGTCTTCAGCCAAGCGGTCTGGTAGGCGACCAGCGCGTACGCGGCCGAGTGCGACTTGTTGAAGCCGTATTCGGCGAACTTCTCCATCAAGTCGAAGATCTGGGTCGCCTTGCGCGGATCCACGCCGCGCTCGGCCGCGCCGGTTTCGAACTTGGCGCGCTCCTTGGCCATCTCTTCGGGCTTTTTCTTGCCCATCGCGCGGCGCAGCAAGTCGGCGCCGCCCAGGGAGTAGCCGGCCAGGACCTGGGCGATCTGCATCACCTGTTCCTGGTACACGATCACGCCGTAGGTCGGCGCCAGCACCGGCTCCAGCGACGGATGCGGATAGCTGACCTCGGCGTTGCCGTGCTTGCGGTCCACCCAGTCGCGGTCCATGCCCGAACCGAGCGGGCCGGGGCGGAACAATGCGGCCAGCGCGATGATGTCTTCGAACCGGTCCGGCTTCGCGCGCTTGACCAGCTCGCGCATGCCGCGCGATTCGAACTGGAACACGGCCACCGTTTCGCCGCGCGCGAACAGCTCGTAGCTTTTCGGGTCGTCCAGGGGCAGGGTGGTGATGTCCAGCGGCGCTTCGCCGGCGGCCCGGCGGCGCGCGTTGATCGCCTTCACCGCCCAATCGATGATGGTCAGCGTGCGCAGGCCGAGGAAGTCGAACTTCACCAGGCCGATCGCTTCGACGTCGTCCTTGTCGAACTGCGTCACCGGGCTGCGGCCGGCGCCATGGCCGTCGTGTTCGGCGAACAGCGGGCAGAACTCGGACAGCGGCGCCGGCGCGATCACCACGCCGCCGGCGTGCTTGCCGGCGTTGCGGGTCAGGTCTTCCAGTTGCAATGCCAGGTCGACGAGATCGCGGACGTCGTCTTCGGCTTCGTAGCGCTCCTTGAACTCGGCCACGATGCGCGACGGATCCTTGCGCGCGCGCTCGCCGCGGCCGATCGCGTCCTCCAGCGTCATCGGATCGGTCGGCTGCAGCGGAATGAGCTTGGCCAGGCCGTCGACGAAGCCGTACGGGAAACCGAGCACGCGGCCGGCGTCGCGCAGCACCGCCTTCGCGGCCATGGTGCCGTAGGTGATGATCTGGCTGACCCGGTCGCGGCCGTATTTCGCGGCGACGTAATCGATCACCTCGTCGCGGCGGTCCATGCAGAAGTCGATGTCGAAGTCCGGCATCGACACGCGTTCGGGATTCAGGAAGCGCTCGAACAGCAGGTCGTAGGGCAGCGGATCCAGATCGGTGATGCCCAGCGCCCAGGCCACCAGCGAGCCCGCGCCGGAACCGCGGCCCGGACCGACCGGAATGTCGTGCTGCTTGGCCCAGTTGATGAAGTCGGCCACGATCAGGAAGTAGCCGGGGAAGCCCATCTTGATGATGACGTCGAGCTCGAGATCCAGCCGCGCTTCGTAATCGGCGCGGGTCTTGCCTTCGGCCAGCGGCGCTTTTTCCAACCGATGCGCCAAGCCTTCGCGCGACTGCGCGCGGATCCAAGTTTCCAGCGTGTGGTCTTCGGGCACCGGAAACGCGGGCAGGTAGTACTTGCCCAGGCTCAGTTCGAAATTGCAGCGCTTGGCCAGATCGACCGCGTTGTCGATCGCATCCGGCACATCGGCGAACAATTCAGCCATCTGTTCGCTGGATTTGAGGTATTGCTCGCGGCTGTAGTCGCGCGGCCGCTTGGGATCGTCGAGCACGCGGCCGGAGGCGATGCACACGCGCGCCTCATGGGCTTCGAAACCTTCTTCGTCGAGGAAGCGCGCATCGTTGCTGGCGACGACGGGAATGCCGCGCGCGGCGGACGCGTACAGCGCGAAATCGTTGAAGCCGGCTTCGCCTTCCAGACCGCAGCGGGTCAGTTCCAGATGCAGCCGGTCCGGGAACAGGCGCTGCGCATCGGCCAGCCATTGTTCGGCGTGGTCCTGGCGATGCGCCGCGACCAGCTTGCCGGCCAGGCTGTGACGTCCGGCCAGGGCGAACAGGCCGGCGCAATCGTCTTCGCGCAGCCATTCCGGCCGCACCACCACGCCGTCGTGGCGATGGCCTTCCAGCCAGGCCCGGCTGAGCAGGCGCGATAGGGCCAGATAGCCGGCGCGGTCGCGGCAGAGCAGGGTCAGGCGCCAGGGCGCGTCGTCGCCGTCGGCGACGACGATGTCGGCGCCGGCGATGGGCTTGACCCCGGCGGCTTCGGCGGCCTTGTAGAACTTGACCAGGGCGAAGAGGTTGTTGCGGTCGGTGATCGCCACCGCAGGCTGCTCCAGCGCAGCGCAACGCGCGACGAGCTCCGGCACCCGGATCGTCGAGTCGGCGAGGGAATACTCGCTATGCAGGTGCAGGTGGGCGAAGCGTGCGGACATCGGCGGGGCCGGCGGATCAGACCGCAGGTTAGGGCCCGGCCGGGACAGGGACAAGGTCTTGACAGCGCAGTAGATGCCGCCGGCTCTTGTGGGAGGGGCTTTAGCCCCGACAGAAGGCCAGCGACGGATCCTGTCGAAGCTAAAGCCCCTCCCACAAGAGCCAATAAGGCAACGGGTCAGACGACCCGGAACCGCGTCTCCCGCCGCCCGTCGTTCAGGTGCAACCCATCGTTCGCCCGCATCTGCTGCCGCAGCATCGACAGTTCGGCCATCCGATCGGCGATCCAGGCCGCGCGCCGCTGCGCGCCGTCGCCGCCGGGATGCGCGGTTTCGCGGTATTGGACGAAATCGCGGTATTCCTCGGCCTCGTCCGACACGGCCGGCCAGGCCAGTTCCAGCAGCAGCACGTCGTCGAGCTTGCCCAGCAGCGGGATCGTGTCCGGGATCAGATCGTCGGTCTGGTCCAGATAGCGCAACAACCGACGCACGTTGGCGCAATCGGCTTCGGCGCAATCCCAGTCGGGATCGTCCACCATGGCGCGCAATTCTTCGATCCGCGACAGGCGTTCGTCGAGCGCGGCGCGCGCCTCGGCAGGTGGCAGGGAAGTCAGCCAGGCCGCGAGACGCGAAATCGTCGCGCCATCGACGCGCTCGGCGCCGGGATGCAGTTCGTGCAGCAGCGCATCGAAGGCGGCGACCTGTTCAGCCTCGATTCCCAGCGCGCTAGCGGCCAGTTTCGGCTCGCCCTCGCCGCGCAGCGGCAAAGGACGGTCGGTCGGATAAGCGGTCAACGCACGCATCGCACACCTCCCGGTTCCGGCCCGGATTCGTGTCGCGCGCTAGGCCGGCGGCGCGCGCGACCTCTTTCTATGGATGCGCTTGCAGCTTGCGCGGTTGCAAGCCGTTTGTCGTGAGGCGGAAGTGAGAATGACCTTGGACCTAGTAGGGCGGAACCCCGCGCAGCGGATTCCGCCAATCGCGCGAACGATCGGCGGAATCGCCTTCGGCGGTTCCGCCTACCGCGCGGAACGATCCGCCGCGCGCGCGGTCGAAAACAAGATCGGCGCTTGTACGCTCAGAGCAGGCTGGGCTGCAGATGCAAGGCTTGGGCCACCGGCGCGAAGCTGCGGCGGTGGTGGGGGCACGGCCCGTGCTCGCGCAGCGCGGCCAGATGCGCGGGCGTCGAATAGCCTTTGTGTTCGTCGAAACCGTATTCGGGGTGGCGTTCGTGCAAGGCGATCATCGCGCGGTCGCGCGAAACCTTGGCCAGGATCGACGCGGCCATGATCGAGCGGTCGCGCGCGTCGCCGCCGATCCAGGCTTCGGCCGGGCAAGGCAGGGACGGCGGCAGATGGTTGCCGTCGATGCGGGCGATGCCGGCGGCGTGCGCGACGCCTTCCAGCGCCGAACGCATGCCGCGCATGGTCGCCTGGAAGATGTTGATGCGGTCGATCTCGTCGACTTCGACGAACACGATGTGCCAAGCCAACGCGCGCTCGACGATGCGCTCGTACAGGACTTCGCGGCGGGCGGGCGCGAGCTGCTTGGAATCGTCCAGGCCGTTGATCCGCCGCTGCGCGGGATCGAACACCACCGCCGCCACCACCACCGGACCGGCGAGCGGACCGCGGCCGGCTTCGTCGACGCCGGCCACCAGCAACGGCGCTGCGCAGGGCGAAGGCGCGAGGAGGTTCATGGTGGCTTAGCGTATTCGATCCGAGCGCCCCCTGCTGGGGCACGCTCGGCCAGTTCGGCGACCGCCTCGGCAGCGCGCGAAGACGCATCCCGGCGCAGCACCTGGTGCAGTTCGCGGAAACGGGAAGGCAGGGCCGCCATCGAAGTGGGATTGCGCAGCCAACTGGAGATCGCCGCCGCCAGGTTTTCCGGCGTGCAGTCGTACTGCATCAACTCCGGCACCAAGGCTTCGTTGGCCAGCACGTTCGGCAGCGCGTAATGGTCGACCTTGAGCATGCGCAGGCCTTTGACGATCGAATAGGTGAGCGGCGCGATCTTGTACGCCACCACCATCGGCCGCTTGGCGAGCATGCCCTCTAAGGTCGCGGTGCCGGAAGCGAGCAGGATCACGTCCGCGGCGACCATCACCGTGCGCGCATTGCCTTGAGTGATGCGCAATGCCGGCTTCAGCTCGGCGGCGTCGGGATGCGACTCGAGCTCCCGCTCGAAGGCGGCGTGCGCGGCGGCGTTGGCCATCGGCGCGACGATGCGCAAATTCGGCTGCTGGCGTTGGATCAGCAGCGCGGCGGACAGGAAATCCGCGCTCAACCGATGGATCTCGCCCAGGCGCGAACCGGGCAGCAGGGCCAGCATCGGCGTGTCGGCGGTCAGATCGAGCGCGTCGCGCGCGTGATGGCGATCCGGGTCGAGCGGCATCGCGTCGGCGAGCGGGTGGCCGACGAAACGCGCGTCGACGCCGTGGCGCGCATAGATCGGCGGCTCCATCGGGAATAGGCACAGCACGCGGTCTGCGCTGCGTCCGATCTTCGCCGCGCGTCCTTCGCGCCAGGCCCATACCGACGGGCTGACGTAATGCACCGTCGCCACGCCGCGCTGCTTGAGCCAGCGTTCCAAGCCCAGGTTGAAGTCGGGCGCGTCGATGCCGACGAAGACGTCGGGCTTCCAAGCCAGCAGGCGTTGGCGCAGCTCGCGGCGCAGCTTGAGCAGGCGCGGCAAATGGCGCAGCACTTCGGCCAGGCCCATCACCGCCAGTGCCTGCGCGTCGTACCAGGCGTCGAACCCGGTTGCGCGCATCGCGTCGCCGCCGACGCCGGCGAACTGCGCGTTAGGGTAGCGCTCGCGCAGTTTCTCGATCAGGCCTGCGCCGAGCAAATCGCCCGATGCCTCGCCGGCGACCAGGGCGAAGCGTAGTGGTTTGCGGGGCGCGGGCGTGTTGTCGGGCAAGATCGGCTCGTGATCGCGACTTCGGCATAGTTTGCCGCGAATCGCTTCTGCTTTCTCCCCCTTTGAAAAAGGGAGACACAGGGGGATTTGCTCTTGATCTTGCCTTCAAGGGCAACGGCAAAAACAAATCCCCCTCAATCCCCCTTTTTCAAAGGGGGAGGAACGGCGGGTTAGCGCAGGAGCGGCCGTTCGCCGCTTTCGATGAATTCCAAGAACGCGCGGATATCGTCGCTGCTTTGCGCCATTTCCGCGAGCTGGACGCGCGCATCGGCCAGATTGGCGCCGGAAACGTACAAGGTCCGATAAGCGCGCTTGATCGCCGCGATCCGCTCGGCGTCGAAGCCGCGCCGCTTCAAGCCTTCGCTGTTGATGCCGCGCGGCCGGCCGTACTCGTCCGCGGCCACCATCACGAACGGCGGCACGTCGCCGTTGACCAGCGCGCCCATGCCGACGAAGGCGTGCGCGCCTATCCGGCAGAACTGGTGGATGCCGGCGAAGCCGCTGAGGATCACGTAATCGCCGATCTCCACGTGCCCGGCCAGCGTGGCGTTGTTGGAGAAGATGCAGTGGCTGCCGACGATGCAGTCGTGGGCGACGTGGCTGTACGCGAGGATCCAGTTGTCGTCGCCGATGCGGGTGACGCCGCCGCCGTCGCCGGTGCCGCGGTTGAGGGTGACGAATTCGCGGACGGTGTTGCGGTCGCCGATCACCAGTTCCGTGCGCTCGCCCTTGAACTTCTTGTCCTGCGGCTCGCCGCCGATCGCGGCGTGGCCGTGGAAATGATTGTCGCGGCCGATCTTGGTGGGGCCGTGCACGCTGCAATGCGGACCGATCCGGGTGCCGTCGCCGATTTCGACGTCGGCGCCGATCACGGTGAAGGCGCCGATGACGACGCCGCTGCCGATGCGCGCGGACGGATCGACCGAAGCGCTGGGATGGATGGAAGCCTCGGCCATCAGCCCTTGACCTCGGCGCACAGGATTTCGGCGCACGCGGCCTGTTCGCCGTCGACCCGCGCCACGCCGGTGTACAAGGCCATGTTGCGGATGTTGCGCTTGAGCGTGACTTCCAATTCCAAGCGATCGCCGGGCACGACCATCTTCGAGAACTTCGCGTTGTCGATCTTCACCAGATAGAACAGCTTGCCGTCGGCGGTGTTGCCGTGGGAGAGCTGGGTGAGCAGGCCGCCGGCCTGGGCCAAGGCTTCGATCACCAGCACGCCCGGCATCACCGGATGGCCGGGGAAATGGCCTTGGAAGAAGGGCTCGTTGATCGTCACGTTCTTGTGCGCCAGCACGCGTTTGTGCGGATCGAGTTCGACCACGCGGTCGACCAGCAAGAAGGGGTAGCGGTGCGGCAGCAGCTTCTGGATGCCGACGACGTCGAGAGGGAGGGCGAGGGCGTTGCTGCTCATCCTTGTTCCTTGTTGCGCGCCTGGAGTTGCCGGGCGATCTGGTCGAGTTGCTTGAAGCGGGCCGCGTTCTTGCGCCAGCTGCGGTTGTCCATCAGCGGCGTGCCCGACGAGTATTCGCCGGGCTCGCGGATGGAATGGGTGACCAGGCTCATAGCGGTGACCATGACCCGATCGCAGATGTCCAGATGGCCCAGCACGCCCGCCGCGCCGCCGATCAGGCAGTAGCGACCGATGGTGGCGCTGCCGGCGACCGCGGAGCAGCCGGCCATCGCGGTATGCGCGCCGATGCGGACGTTGTGTCCGATCTGGATCTGGTTGTCCAGGCGCACGTCTTCTTCCAGCACCGTGTCGTCGATGGCGCCGCGGTCGATGGTGGTGTTGGCGCCGATTTCGCAATCGTCGCCGACGCTCACGCCGCCGAGCTGCGGCACCTTCATCCAGCGGCCGTTCTCCATCGCCAGGCCGAAGCCGTCGGCGCCGAGCACGGCGCCTGGATGGATCAGCACGCGCTCGCCGATTTTCACCCGCACCACCAGCGTCACCCGCGCGACCAGTTCGCTGTTCGCGCCGATGCGGCAATCCTCGCCGATCGCGCAGCCGGGACCGACCACCGCGCCGGCGCCGACGCTGCTGTTCGCGCCGATGGAGACGAAAGGCCCGATCGACGCGGTCGGATCGATGCGCGCGCTCGGGTCGACGACGGCGCTGGGATGCACGCCGGGCGCGTGCGCGCGGCGCGTTTCGAACAAGGACGCGATCTTGACGAAAGCGGCGTAGGGATCTTCTGCGATCAAGGCGGCGACTGGGCTGGCTTCGGCGTCGTTCTCGCGCAGCACCACGGCGGCCGCGGGCGTGCTCGCGAGCATCGGCCGGTAACGCGGATTGGCCAGGAACGCCAATTTGCCGTCGCCGCCGTTGGCGAGCGTGGCGACGCCGTCGATGCTCACGCCGCCGTCGCCCTGCACGCGCAGGCCGAAGCGTTCGGCGAGATCGGCGATGGTGTATCGGCTCATCCGGCTATGTTGCCAGACGCAGGCATCGCCGGCACGTACGCTGCCGTACCGGCGCGGGAAGAGCCATTTCGGAAACCGCTTACAGTCCGCCCGAGAAGGTGAACTGCAGGCGTTCGGTTTCGTCGCCGACCTTGTCGCGCAGCGGGAAGGCGTAGCTGATCGAAATCGGCCCCATCGGCGAGCGCCACAGCAGCGCGACGCCGGTCGAAGCGCGGAATTCGCTGGCCGAGAAGCTGTCGACGTCCTTGTACACGTTGCCGAAATCCAGGAACGCCGAGATCCGCGCCGCGTTGCTGTCGAACAGCTTGGGGAAGAACATTTCCAGCGAGCCGATCGTCTTCAGCGAGCCGCCGATGGGCTGCGGGAAGCCGAACACGCTGGTGGCGCGCGGGCCCAAGGTGTTGTCGACGTAGCCGCGCAGGCGGCCTTGCGAGCTCACGCCGCCGGCGTAGAAGTTCTCGAAGAACGGCAAGCCGCTGGCGGTGACCACGCGACCGTCGGGCAGGGTGCGCGTGAAGTCCTTGCCGTAGGCGTCGCCGTAGCCCAGGTCCAGGCGCGTGTTGAGCACCAGGGCCTGGCCGAGCGGCCAGAACTTGGAGAAGTCGTATTCGATCTTGTAGTACTCGACCGTCGATCCCGGCAGCGTGGATTCCACGGTGATCCGCTGCGCGGTGCCGCTGCTCGGGAAGATGGCGTTGTTGCGCGTGTCGCGGGAAAAGCCCAGCTGCGCGCGCCACGAGTGGAAGGTGCGGTTGCCGACGGCGTCGATGTAGTCGACGATCACCTGCGGTGTGGTGCCCTGGAACGCCAAGATCTCGTTGGTGTCGATGCCCAACAAGGCCGAGACCGAGTCGTATTCGGTGATCGGCAGGCTGACGATGGCCTGCGCGGCGCCGCTGTTGGACGAATACTGGGCGACGTTGAAGTCCGAGTAGTCGAATTCGCGCCACCACAGGTTGTAGCCCAGCGCCATGCCGTTGTCGCTGAAATACGGATTCATGAACGAGAAGTCGTAGCGCTTCTGGTACGAGCTGCGCTGCGCCGCCACCGACACGCGGTTGCCGCTGCCGAGGAAGTTGTTCTCGGTCAGCTGGATCGAGGTGGTGATGCCGCTCAGCTGCGAGTAGCCGACGCCGAACAGGAAGCTGCCGGAGGTGGTTTCCTTGACGTTGACCACCACGTCGACCTGGTCGCTGGAGCCGGGCACCTGCGGCGTCTCGATGTCGACCGTCTCGAAATAGCCCAGCTGCTGCAGGCGGATCTTGGAGCGGTCGATCGCCACCTGCGAGTACCAGCTGCCTTCGAACTGGCGCATCTGCCGGCGCAGCACTTCGTCGGCGGTGCGGTTGTTGCCCTTGAAGACGATCCGGCGCACGTTCACGCGCGGCCCGGGCACGACCTGGAAATCGATGCCGACGGTGCGCTTCTCGCGGTCCACGTCCGGCACCGGGTTGACCTGGGCGAAGGCGTAGCCGATGTTGCCCAGCACCGCGGTGATGGCTTCGGTGGTGGCCTGCAGCACGCGCCGGGAGAAGATCTGATCCTTCTTGACGAAGATCATCTTCTCCACTTCCTCGCGCGGCAGCACCGTGTCGCCGCTGACCTTGACGTCGGAGATCTTGTACTGCTCGCCTTCGGTGACGCCGGCGGTGATGAACATGTCGCGCTTGTCGGGGCTGATCGCCACCTGCACCGAATCGCGGGCGAAATCCACGTAGCCGCGGTCCAAGTACCACTGGTCGAGCTTCTCGAAGTCGCCGTCCAGCTTCTCGCGCGAATACTGGTCGTCGCGCTTGTACCAGCTCATCCAGTTGTGCTCGCGCGATTCCCAGTCGTCGCGGATGTACTTCTCTTCGTACTTCTCGTTGCCGATCAGGTTGATATGGCGGATCTTGGCGGCCTTGCCTTCCTTGATCGTGATGGTCACATCGACGCGGTTGCGGTCGAGCTGGGTCACGGTGGGCGTGACTTCGACGTTGTACTTACCGCGGTTGTTGTACTGGCGGGTCAATTCCTTGGTGACCTGGTCCAGGTCCATGCGGTCGAAGGTTTCGCCGTCGGCCAGGCCGATGTCCTTCAGGCCCTTCGACAGGTCTTCGGTCTTGATGTCCTTGTTGCCGGTGATCGTGAGCTTGTTGATCGCCGGGCGCTCTTTCACGGTCACCACCAGGATTCCGCCCTGGCGGCCGATCTGCACGTCCTCGAAGAAGCCGGTCTTGTACAGGGCGCGGATCGCCGCGGCCACCCGCGGCTGGTCGACGGTGTCGCCGCGCTCGATCGGAAGGTAGGTGAACACCGTACCGGCCGAGATGCGCTGCAGGCCGTCGATGCGGATGTCGCTGACGGTGAAGGCTTCGGGCGAGGCGGCGGGGGCGGGAAGCGGCGATGACGGCGTCGCGGCCGGCGGGGCGAACTGCGCCCAGGCGGGCGCGGACAGCGCCGAGGCGAGGGCGAGGGCAAGCAGGCGGCGAGTGGGGCTTCGCGTCATCGTTACGTCCGTTAAGGGGAGCTGCGGGTTCGCGGCGCGTCGCGGCCGTTCATCGCGCGGGAAACGCGAAAAACGGGCCATCAGCGCACCAGACCCAGGATGTCATTGTAGAACGCCAAGCCCATCAGGCTGGCCAGCAAGGCCAGACCGACGTACTGGCCGGCGGCCATGGCGCGCTCGCTCAGCGGGCTGCCCTTGACCAACTCAATAAGGTAATACAGCAAGTGGCCCCCGTCCAAAACCGGGATCGGCAGCAGGTTGATGATCGCCAGACTGAGCGAAAGCAGGGCCAGAAAGTTCAAAAACCAGTCCAGGCCGCGCTTGGCGGTGTCGTTGGCGACCCGCGCGATGGTGATCGGCCCGGAGATGTTCTTGATCGACGCCTGGCCGGTCAGCATGCGCTTGATCATGCCGAGCGAGTCCGCGGTCATGGCCGCGGTCGCGCTGAAGGCCTGGGGAACCGCAGCTAGCGGGCCGAAACGCTGGACCGCGTCGTAGGCGGGCTGCTGGGCGGCCGCCAAGCCCAGGCCCAGGCCCCAGTAAGGCTTGCCCTGGGGATCCTTCAGCCGCTGCGGGGCCAGGGTCCAGGCCATTCTGGAGCCGTCGCGCTCGACCTCGATCATCGCGCTGCCGCCGCGCTCGCCGAGCTTGGCGACGTGGTTCACCAGGTCTTCCGCGTCGAGCACCGGCTCGCCGTCCACGGCGGTGATGCGGTCGCCTTCGGCCAGCACGCCGTACGCCGGCGTGCCGGGGGTGATCTTGGCGACGACCGCCGGCTGCAGGGTGAAGCGCCAGCGCAAACCGGTTTGGCGGGCGAATTGGGTTTCGTCGAAATCGTCGGGCAGGCGCGAGAGCGGCAGCACGAGCGTGCGCGCGTTGCCCTGCGCATCGCTCACGCGCAGCGGGACGTCGTGGCGGTCGATGGCGGCGAG
Organism: Luteimonas gilva; assembly: GCF_005239095.1. Classification (GTDB taxonomy): domain Bacteria; phylum Pseudomonadota; class Gammaproteobacteria; order Xanthomonadales; family Xanthomonadaceae; genus Luteimonas_C; species Luteimonas_C gilva. Next base: position 88,950 of record NZ_SZUA01000001.1, read on the forward strand.
CATGATCGCCTGGGTCGCGTCCGCCCAGGTGGCGGTCGCGCGCTTGTCGACCGACTGCACCCGGTCGCCGGCGCGCAATCCCGCTTGTTCGGCGATCGCGCTGACCCGACCGACGGTCGGCGAATAGTCCTGCTTGCCGATCACGAACATCGCCCACAGCAGCGCGACGCACATCACCAGGTTGGCGATCGGTCCGGCCGCGACGATCGCGATCCTTTGCCAAACGCTTTTGTTGTTGAACGCGCGCTGAGCCTCGGAGGCCGGCACGTCGCCTTCGCGCTCGTCGAGCATCTTGACGTAGCCGCCCAACGGGATCGCCGCGATCCGGTATTCGGTGCCGTCGCGCCCTTGGCGCGACCACAATGCGTTGCCGAATCCGATCGAGAAGCGCAGCACTTTGACGCCGCAACGGCGCGCGACCCAGAAATGGCCGAACTCGTGGAACGTCACCAGCAAGCCGATGCTGACGATCAACCACCAAATCGAGCCGAAAAAGTCGCTCATGCGCCGATCGTCGTTGTCGCCGCCGCTTTCGATGCCAGCCGCCGCGCTTGCGCATCGGCCTCCAGCAACGTGTCCAGCGTATCGGCCGCTTGGGAAGGAAGCGCGGCGAGGACGTCCTCGACCAGCGCAGGTATGGCTAGGAAACCCAGTTGGCCCTGAAGAAACGCTGAAACGGCGATTTCGTTGGCCGCATTAAGGATGGCCGGCGCGGTGCCGCCGGCGCGCAGCGCGCGGTAGGCCAGCGCCAGGCAGGGGAAAGCGTCCAGGTCGGGGGCTTCGAAATCCAGCCGGCCTTGCGTCAGCAAATCCAGCCTTTCCACGCCCGATTCGATCCGCTGCGGCCAGGCCAGGCCCACCGCGAGCGCCGTGCGCATGTCGGGCAGGCCGAGCTGGGCGAGGGTGGAACCGTCGATGAATTCCACCAGCGAGTGCACCAGGCTCTGCGGATGCACCAGCACTTCGATGCGGTCGGCGGCCATGCCGAACAGGTGGTGGGCTTCGATCACTTCCAAGCCCTTGTTCATCAGCGTGGCCGAATCGACCGAGATCTTCGGCCCCATCGACCAGCGCGGATGCGCCACCGCCTGCGCCGGCGTCACCGTGCGCAACCGTTCCCGGTCCCACCCGCGGAAGGGACCCCCGGAAGCGGTCAGCACGATCCGGCGCAGCGCGTCGGCGCAGGCCGCGTCGGGCAAGCATTGGAAGATCGCGTTGTGCTCGCTGTCGATGGGCACGATTTGCGCGCCGGAGTCGCGGGCGATGCCGGTCAACAATTCGCCGGCCAGCACCAGCGATTCTTTGTTGGCCAGCAGCAGGCGCTTGCCGGCGCGCGCGGCGGCGAGAGTCGAGGCCAGTCCGGCCGCGCCGACGATGGCGGCGACCACGGTGTCGCAAACGTCGCCGGCGGCCAGCGCGTCGAGCGCCTCGGGGCCGGCGTGCGCCTGTGTGGACAAGCCGGCGTCGCGCAAGCCGTCGCGCAATTCGGCGTAGCGGGAAGCGTCGGCGATCGCCGCGTGCGCGGGCTTATGGCGCACGCACAGCGCGAGCAAGGCGGGCACGTTGCTGCCCGCGGCGAGCACGCTGGCGCGCAGGCGGTCGGGATGGCGCGCGATCACATCGAGCGCGGACGCGCCGATCGATCCGGTGGCGCCGAAGACGGCGACGTTGCGCGCAGCGGAAGCCGTCATCGTCGCGGACTCAGAAGCCGAGCCAGGCTTTCCCCAGCGCGAACACGGGCAGGGCCGCCAGCACGCCGTCGAGGCGGTCGAGGATGCCGCCGTGGCCGGGCAGCAGATTGCTCGAGTCCTTGGCGCCGACGTGGCGCTTGAGCAGGCTTTCGTACAAATCGCCGACCACCGAAGCGGCGACCGCGAGCAGCGCCACCAGCGCTACCCAAGGCAATTGCGCGGGCGATGCCCCGGCCAGCGCGCCGCCGGCCACGCCGACCGCGATGCCGGCCGCCAGCCCGCCGAGCAGGCCTTCGACGGTCTTGTTCGGACTGATCCGCGGGCTGAGCTTGTGCTTGCCGAAGCGGCGGCCGACGAAATACGCGCCGCTGTCCGCCGCCCACACGATCATCAGCGCGGTCAGCAGCCATAGATGGCCTTTCGGAATCGTGCCCCACACGCTGGGCGTCGGATCGCTGGCGTGGATCAAGCCCAACGCGCACCAAGCGGGCACCACCGCCAGCGTGCTGGCGGCGAGCTTGAACATGCGCGCATGCGTATCGTGGTCCGAGGCGAACGAGTAATGCTTCAGCCACAGCGCCGCCAGCAGCCACCAGATCACGCCCACCACCGTCGCCAATTGGAACAGCACCAGCGAGCCGCCGCTGGACGAGCGCGAAGCCCACACCAGGGCGACCATCAGCAGCAGGTTGACCAGCAGCAGCACGGTGCGCGACAGGGTGTCGTCGATCTCGGCCAGCTTGAACCATTCCCACAGCCCCGCGAGGAACACCACCGCCGCCAGCGCCGCCAGCCAGGGCGTGGGCAGCAGCAGGATGGCCGCGATCGCGATCGGCGCCAGGATCAGAGCGGTCAGGGTGCGGATCTTCGTCATTCGGCGCTCGGTGCGGAGGGGGCTGCCACTTGCGCCCCGGTCAGGCCGAAACGGCGCTCGCGCTGGGCGTAATCGTCCAGGGCGCGGCGCAGTGTCGCCGCATCCAGCTCCGGCCACAACGTCTCGGTGAACCAGAGCTCGGTGTAGGCCAGCTGCCAAAGCAGGAAATTGCTGATGCGGTGGTCGCCGCCGGTGCGGATGAAGAGGTCCGGCGGCGGCAAATCGGCCAGGGCCATGCGTGCGGCCACGGCGGCTTCGTCGATGTCCTCGGGCCGCAACTTGCCTTCCGCCACGTCGCGCGCCAGCGAACGCGCCGCCGCCGCCATGTCTTGGCGGCCGCCGTAACTGGCGGCGATCGACAAGGTCAGGCGGCGGTGTTGGCGGGTCGATGCCTCGGCCGTGTCCATCTTCTCGCGCAGCACGGCGCCGAAGCGTTCGCGTTCGCCGATGAAGCGGATTCGCACGCCGCGCCGGCCGAGTTCTTCGACTTCGCGATCCAGCGCGTTGAGGAACAATTTCATCAAGGCGCCGACTTCTTCTTCGGGCCGGCCCCAGTTCTCGCTGGAGAAGGCGAACAAGGTCAGCGCTTCGATGCCTTGTTCCAGGCAGAAGTCGATGCACAGATTGACCGAACGCGCGCCGGCTCGGTGGCCGATCACGCGCGGCCGTCTGCGGCGTTCGGCCCAGCGGCCGTTGCCGTCCATGATGACGGCCAAGTGGCGCGGGACGCGCACGGGCGCGGGCGGCGTTGCGCTCATGTCGATGGCCGGGTCAAACCGCCATCAATTCCTGTTCCTTGGCCTTGACCACCTCGTCGACGTCTTTGATCGCCTTGTCGGTCAGCTTCTGGATCTCGTCCTCGCTGCGGCGCTCGTCGTCCTCGGTGATCTTCTTGTCCTTGAGCAAATCCTTCACCTGCTGATTGGCGTCGCGGCGGATGTTGCGGATCGCGACCTTCGTGTCTTCGCCTTCGCCGTGGACGTGTTTGGACAGTTCCTTGCGGCGTTCCTCGGTCAGCGCGGGCAGGTTGATGCGGATGGTGGTGCCCGCGGTGTTCGGGGTCAGGCCCAGATCGGAGGCGAGAATCGCCTTCTCCACCGGCCCGACCATCTGCTTCTCGTACGGGCTGATGGTCAAGGTGCGCGCGTCGGTGACGGCGATGCTGGCCACTTGCGAGAGCGGCGTATCCGAGCCGTAGTAGTTCACCTTCAAATGGTCGACCAGCGCGGCCGAGGCACGGCCGGTGCGGACCTTGGTCAGGTCGTGGCGCAGCGCGTCCACGCTCTTGGCCATGCGGGTCTGGGCGTCCTTCTTGATGTCGTTCGGCGTCATGGCCGGCTCCGTTGCATGATTCAGCCGGGAATTGTAGCCCGGGTAAGCGCAGCGCACCCGGGAAACGCCGCAGGCGTTTCGTGAAGCGGACCGCCGCGCGGCCGTTGGTCCTGCCAGGATCCCGGGTGCGGCCTTTGGCCTTACCCGGGCTACAGACGATCAATGGGCGTGCGGGGCGCGGTCGTGCAGGTCGTGCTCGCAGGCCTGGCCGTGTTCGATCTGTAAGGTCGGGTGGTTGATCCCGAATCGTTCGTCCAAGTCGTGGACCAGGCGGTCGATGAAGCCGTCGTGGTCGTCGCCTTGGGGACGCACCAGATGCGCGGTCATCGCGATTTCTCCCGCACCCAGCGACCAGATGTGCAGATGGTGGACCGCGCTGACCCCCGGCTGCGAGACCAGGAAGGCGTTTACCTCGGCCTGGTCGATGCCGCGCGGCACCGCGTCCATCGCGGCGTTGAAGGCGTCGCGCAGCAGGCCGAAGGCGCCGATGGCGACCACGCCGCCGACCACCAGCGCGGTCAGCGGATCCAGCCAGGCCCAACCCAGGGTCAACATGCCGATGCCGGCCAGCACCGCGGCCAGCGAGACCGCGGCATCGGCGACCAGGTGCAGGAAAGCGCCGCGGCGGTTCAGATCCTGGGCGTGGCCGTCGCGCACGAACCACGCCGCGCCGAGGTTGACCGCGATGCCGATCGCCGCCACGACCACCACCGGCATGGCCGGAATCTGCGGCGGCGCGCTGAAACGGCGCACGGCTTCCCAGCCCAGCGCGCCGGCGAACGCCACCAGCAGTAGCGCGTTGGCCAGCGGCGACAGCAAAGTCGCGCGCCGCCAGCCGTAGGTGTGGCGTTGGGTCGGCGGCCGCTTGGCGATGACCGCCGCCCCCCAAGCCAGGCCCAGGCCCAGTACGTCGCCCAGGTTGTGCAGCGCATCGGACAGCAGCGCCAGCGAGTTGGTGGCGAAGCCGTAGCCCGCTTCGAGCGCGGTGTAGGCGAGGTTGATCAGCGTCACCGCGGCGAAAGCGCGGGTGTTGGAACCGTGGTCGTGGGAGTGCATGGGCGAATCCTGCCACCCGCTGGGCCCGGACACTATTTCACCGCCAGCAGCTTTTGTGGGAGCGGCTTCAGCCGCGAGCTTTTTCGGCCCACCGCGAATCGATGCTGCGGCACAGGTGGAAGAGCTCGCGGCTGAAGCCGCTCCCACAAAAAGCGGTTTAGCCGCGGCCTTGGACCAGGGTGCCGATGTTGGCGCCCTTCAGGACATTCAGCAGCACGCCCGGCTGGCCCATGTCGAAGATCCGCAGCGGCAAGTCGCTGTCGCGGCACAGCGCGAACGCAGCGGTGTCCATCACGTTGAGGTCGCGGCTGATCACCTCGTCGTAGGTCAACGAATCGAAGCGCTTGGCGTTCGGATTTTTCTTCGGATCGGCGTCGTACACGCCGTCGACCTTGGTCGCCTTCAGCAGCAGATCGGCGCCGATCTCGATCGCGCGCAGCGCCGCGCCCGAATCGGTGGTGAAGAAGGGATTGCCGGTGCCGGCGGCGAAGATCGCGATCCGGCCCTTTTCCAGATGGCGGATCGCTCGGCGACGGATGTAGTCCTCGCAGACGTCGTTGATTTTGATCGCGCTCATCACTCGGACTTTCGCGCCCAGTTTTTCCAAAGCGTCCTGCATCGCCAGCGCGTTGATCACGGTGGCCAGCATGCCCATCTGGTCGCCGGTGACGCGGTCCATGCCGGATGCGGCCAAACCGGCGCCGCGGAAGATGTTGCCGCCGCCGATCACCAGCGCGATCTCGGCGCCGGCTTCGCGCGCTTCGATCACCTCGCGCGCCAAGCGCCCGATCACCTTCGGATCGATGCCGTAATCCTCGTCGCCCATCAAGGCCTCGCCGGACAGCTTCAACAGGACGCGGCGGTAGGCGAGAGCGGGCATCGGCGGACTCCAGGCGTGCAAACGCTGCAATTCTAGCCGAAGCGGGCCCGGCGCTGTCGCCAAAGCGAAGCGAGGGCGGGCTAACATCGCGCTCCCGTCAACGCGAGGAGCCGCAATGGCCGTGCAGTCGCTACAGGAGTTCCTAGCCGCATCCAAGGAAAAAGACGCCAGCCCGGAAGCGTTCGAATTGGAGAATCCGCATCTGCTCGAGGTGCGCGTCGACGGCCTGGTGTGGGCGAAGGCCGGTGCGATGGTGGCGCGCAAGGGCAACGTGAAGTTCACCCGGCAGGGTGTGCTGGAGCAGGGCCTGGGCAATCTTTTGAAGAAGGCGGTCAGCGGCGAAGGCATGCAGCTGATGAAGATGGAAGGCGAGGGCCGTGTCTATTTGGCCGATGCCGGCAAGAAGATCACCCTACTGCGCTTGGCCGGCGAAGCGATCTTCGTCAACGGCAACGACGTGCTGGCGATCGAAGCGGGCATCGACAACAAGATCACGATGATGCGGCGCGTGGCCGGCATGCTGTCCGGCGGCCTGTTCAATGTGAGATTGAGCGGGCACGGCATCGTCGCCATCACGTCGCATTACCAGCCGCTGACTCTGCCGGTGAACGCGCAGACCGGACCGGTATTCACCGATCCGAACGCGACGGTGGCGTGGTCGGGCGGGTTATCACCGGAGATCGTCGCCGACATTTCGCTGGGCACGCTGTTCGGGCGCGGCTCGGGCGAAAGCGTGCAGCTGAAGTTCGCCGGCGACGGGTGGGTGGTGGTGCAGCCGTACGAGGAAGTGGTGTTGCAGGCGAAGGAGTAGGCGCATTGCACCCTCTCCCGCACGCGGGAGAGGGTTAAAAACAAAAAAGCCGCGGTTTCCCGCGGCTTTTTCTTGTTCCGAAGATCGGACGGCTTATGCCAGACCCGCCTGCTTCATCACTTCCGCGGCGAAGTCGTCTTCCTTCTTCTCGATGCCTTCGCCCACGGCCAAGCGCACGAAGTTCAGCACTTCGGCGCCGCCAGCGGCCTTCAGCGCGGCTTCGACGGTCTGATCGGTGTTCAGCACGTAAGGCTGGCCGGTCAGGGTCATCTCGTTGATGGTCTTGGCGACCTTGCCCGAGATCATCTTCTCCAGGATTTCGGCCGGCTTGCCCGAATCCTTCACTTGGGCCAGGGCGATTTCCTTCTCGCGCGCGACGAACTCGGCCGGCACGTGCGCCGCCGAAATGTACGGCGGGTTCATCGCGGCGATGTGCATCGCCAAGCCGCGGGCGAGCTCGGCGTTGCCGCCCTTGAGTTCGACCAGCACGCCGATGCGGCCGCCGTGGACGTAGGCGCCGATGGTGTTGGCGCTTTCCAGGCGCGCCATGCGGCGCACCTGCACGTTCTCGCCGACCTTGGCGATCAGCGCCGAGCGCGAAGCTTCGACGGTCTCGCCCGAACCGATCGTCGCCGACTTCAGCGCTTCCACGTCGTTCGCGTTCAGCGCGGCCTGGGCCACGGCGTCGGTGTAGGCCAGGAAGTTGGCGTCCTTGGCCACGAAGTCGGTTTCGGAGTTGATCTCGACCAGCACGGCCTTGCCGTCGGCCTGGGCCATGGCCACGCGGCCTTCGGCGGCGACGCGGTCGGCCTTCTTGTCGGCCTTGGCCAGGCCGGTCTTGCGCAGCCAATCGGCGGCGGCTTCGATGTCGCCGTTGTTCTCGGTGAGCGCCTTCTTGCACTCCATCATGCCGGCGCCGGTGCGCTCGCGCAGTTCCTTGACCAGGGATGCGGTGATTTCTGCCATGGGATCTACCTCGGTATTCTTCGAAAGTGGTCGTCATCCCGGCGAACGCCGGGAACCAGGCGGGATGCCCGCAAATTCGCTGGATTCCCGCCTTGGCGGGAATGACGGCTAAGAGCAGCCGCGCATGTTCGCGCGGCTGCGTTGCGCAGCGGTTACTCGGCGGCTTCGGCCGCTTCGCCTTCGCCGGCCTCGGCGTCGGCCTTCGGAGCGGCGGCGTCCTTCTTGGCCGGCGCAGCCTTCTTGGCCGGAGCGCCGCGACCGCGCGGACCGCGCTTGTCGGCGACCGGGTTGCCTTCGGCGTCCAGCTCGACGAACTCGTCCTCGCGCACGCCGGCGGCCGGCGCGGCGGCCTTGCCTTCCAGCACGGCGTCGGCGGCGGCGCGGGCGTACAGCTGCACGGCGCGGATGGCGTCGTCGTTGCCCGGAATGGCGTAGTCGACCAGGGCCGGATCGTAGTTGGTGTCGACCACCGCGATCACCGGGATGCCGAGCTTCTTGGCTTCCTTGATGGCGATGTCTTCATGGCCGATGTCGATCACGAACAGCGCGTCGGGCAGGCGGTTCATTTCCTTGATGCCGCCCAGCGAGGCTTCCAGCTTGTCGCGCTCGCGGCGCAGGGCCAGCACTTCGTGCTTGACCAGCTTCTGGAAGGTGCCGTCGGTTTCGCCGGCTTCCAGTTCCTTCAGGCGCGCGACCGAGGCCTTCACGGTGCGGAAGTTGGTCAGGGTGCCGCCCAGCCAGCGCTGGGTCATGTAGGGCATGCCGCAACGGGCGGCTTCTTCCTTGATCGCTTCGCGGGCGCTGCGCTTGGTGCCGACGAACAGCACGGTGCCGCGCTTCTGGGCGATCGCGGAGATGAAGTTCATCGCGTCGGTGAACAGCGGCAGCGTCTTTTCGAGATTGATGATGTGGATCTTGCCGCGGGCGCCGAAGATGTACGGGCCCATCTTGGGATTCCAGTAGCGCGTCTGGTGGCCGAAATGCACGCCGGCTTCCAGCATCTGGCGCATGGTGATCTGGGACATGGCTAAAACTCCGAATGGGGAACCGGCCGCCGGATAGGTGATGGCGGTTCGCCCGCGAGCGGGCGATAGGTTCCGGGGTTGGGCCTCCCCGCCGCCTCCGTGACCGAACCCCTTCGACAGCGGGCACCCCGGCACGGGGTCATTGCAGCAGGTGTGTATTCGACGGTGACGCCCGTCGTGGGCGGCTTCCGGGCCGGGGGCCAAAAAAGCCGCGGAAGTATAGCCCGCGGCCCGGTTTTCAGGCAAATCGGCGAGGTCCGGGGCCTTCCGGGTCCGCTTCCCCGTTTGAAAGAGCTAATAGGTGATGGTTACGGTGATCGTGTCGCTGTAATTGCCGGCCGCCGCAGCCTGCGTCGCCGGCACCCGGCCGAAAACCGTCAGGGTCTGCTCCGTGCCGGTTCCTGTCCCCGGGACCGTATCGGTGCCGATCACGGTGCCCCAGCGATTCGTCCGGCCCGTTTCGCGGTATAGCTCGTAGTTCACGTAGTTGCCGGTGGCGCCCAGCCGCATTCGACGGATGCTGCCGCTGGCGTTCAGGCCGTTGTTCAGGCCCACGTTCCAGGCGGTGCGGCCGGTGCAGATCATGGCGATGGTCGAGATCTGGTCCTTGTTCGCGCTGATCAGGCCCGGCACGTTGCCGAAATTCAGTTCGGTGGTGACGTAGGCGCGGCAGTTCACCGGCACGCTGGCCGTGACCGTGAATGGAAAGGTTGAGCCAGTGCCGGCGGTTCCGCCCGATACGCAGGAAGCGGGGTAGTTGGCGGTGCCCAGCAAGGTTTCGTTGTAGTGGAATTCGATCGACGTGTGGATGGTAGTGAAGGGGTTGGTGTAGTTGCCCGCGATCAGCGTCTGGGTTGGCACGCGTCCGTAGAGCGTGACCGGCAGCGTCTGGCTTCCGCCCAGCAGCGGCACCGAATAGTCGAAATCCAGTCCGTTCGGCGTCGGCACCGTAGGATTGCCGCGCGATCCCCAGATCAGGGTGCGGCTGGCATCGGTGTACAACTGGAATTGCAATCCGTCGTTGGTGGCGTTGAGCATCCTGCGCGGATTGAAATTGCCGCCGCCGTTCACGCCGTCGCCGATGTTCAGGCACATCCTGACTTTCGCATTGGCCAGCAGCGACAGTCCGAAGGTGTTGCAAGTCACGTTGAACGTGACCATGGCGTCGGTTTGGCCGGTGAGGGATACCGATCCGAAGCTGAGCGTGCCCGGACTGGTGGCGCTGCAGGTGGTCGCCGCGCTCGCCGACGGGTTGAAGCCGAGAAGTCCCAGGAACATGGCCGACACCAGCGCGAACCTGACGATAAGGGGGCTCATGGCGCAGTCTCCCGCTTGCAGATCAAAGGGCCGATGCGCGGAATGGCATCGCTCGCGGCCGGATAGTCGAAGCTGGCGGTGCAGGGGCCGGCGGGCGAACGGGCGTGCAAGCGGTTGTGCGCCTGCAACGCGTCGAAATACGTTTCGCCGTCGTAGCCGACGATCGCCTCGGTATCCGAGGCGCCTTCGATACGGGCCGTGCTGCCCAGCGGCAACGGTTGGCCGGCCGCGTCGTGCAATACGACCACCGCCGCCCGCGCCGGAGTTATAGCGAAGCGCACGCGCGCGCCGGAGCGGTCGCGCGGCGTCGCCAGCAGGTCCACATCGGCGATGCGCATGTTGGCCGGCAAATCCATCGGGTCGATCGACAACTTGTTGTGTTGCCACGCGTTGAGCGGCGTGACCAGCAGCATCCCGTCCTCGTCTGTGCGGCCGATCAGGCGGTTCTCCAGCTTCACCGGCACGCCGCCGACGCCGTCGGTGGACACCACCGCGAACGCGTCGCCGATGTTGCGCGATGCGAACAGGTGGCCGCCCATCAGCACTAGCCCGCCGCTCGCGCTGGCGTAGCCGTAGCTGGCGCCGCCGAAACCGGCGAAACCCAGGCCGTAACGGCCGGTTCCATTGATCCAGCCCGCTTCGGCCAGCCCGCCGCCGCCATCGTCTCCGCCGCGCGCCTGCACGCGCCAGCCGTAGCCGCCGTCGCCCGGCACGGGCCGCGACGCGTCGAGCACGGCATCGTCGCGGTCGCCGTTGCGTTGCAGCGACAGGTTCGCCTGGTAGTCGCTGCCCAGCGCCACCGAGACCCCCAGATAAACGCTGCGATCGTCGTCGTCGTCCAGGTTCTGGTTGAGCGAAAGATGGGCCGACCAGCCGCGCGAAAAGGTTTGCGACCAATAGGCGCCGGCGTAGCGCGAGGTTCCGCCCTCCGGATAGGCCAGTCGCACGTAGCTCGCGCTGAAATTGCCGAACGAAGGCGTGGCGAAGCCCGCCAGCACCCGTTCGCTGACCCGCGGCGGCAGCGGACCGTACAGCGATGCGATATCGCGGTACTCGCCGTGCGTGCGTTGGCTGTCGGCGGAAAAATTGAAGCGGCCGTTGTTCCAGGAATAGGCGAGCGACGTCTGCGCGCCGTTTCGGCCGTCCAATTCGCTGTGCGCGTACGAGCCGCTCAGCACGCCTGCTCTTCGCAACAGCCACAGGCCGCCCGCGCCGGCATTGGTCAGGCCGCCACCGGTCTCGGCGTGCGCTTCGGCGGTGAAACGGTCGCTCACGCCGTAACGCCAATTGCCGCTGGCGACCGGGTCGTTGGCGTATGAAAAGGAACGCAGGCCGTAGTTCTCTCGCACCACGCCCGCGGTCGCCGACCAGTCCGACAACCCCTTAGCAAGTAATTGCTGAGTCGCATAGAACGGAAAATCCAGCGTCCGCGTGCGGCCGAACGCGTCGGTGACGACGATCCGCGCATCGCCCGCGCCTGTCACCCCGGGCACGGTGGCGAGTTGGAACGGTCCAGTGGGCACCTGGCCGCTGTATTGCCGCATCCCATTGACGTAAAGCTCCACCGACGAAGGTACCGCGACTTCGCCGAGAAAAGACGGCAAAGGCGCGGTGATGCGGTAGGGCTGCAGGGCGAAGTTGCGGCCGATCTGCACGCCGCCCAGCCGCACCGTGCGGGTCCAGTTGAGGAAGCCGCTGAAGGTGTCGCCGACCACGACGGTGACCGCGGATTCGGGAAAGGACAGTTGCCAACTGCTGTCCAAGCGTACCGTTTCGCCGCGCCAATCGCCGCCGCGTCCGCGGTAGGCGCGGGTCACGGCGGTGTTGCTGAACACGCCGTCGCCGATGCCGAACAAGCGCAATTCGGCCGTCGCGGTCAGATTGTTGGCGCCGTCCTGGCGGCTGCCGTAAAGATCGTAATTGAGCAGCGCGCCCGGCGCCGGTCCCGCGGCCTGCGGTTCGTCGGCGCGCGGCGCGTTGAGCATCGTCGTGGGCAGCGACAGCTGCGACAACGGCGCGTCGATCGAAAGGATCTGCTTGCCAGCGTCGTAACGAACGGCGACGCCGCCGAATTCGTCGAGTGCGCGCATCGCGCCCGGGTCCGCGCCTTCGACTCTGAAGCCCAACTGGCGCAGGGTGTCCGCGCTGGCGAAAAAGCGCTCGCCGCGACGCACGAAACGGGACAGCTGGCCGTTGCGGGCCTGGTTGAGGATCACTTCCAGATAAAGCTCTTCGCCGTCGATGTCCGAGACAGCCGTCGACCCGACCGGTGTTTCCGCAAAGGCCGGGAAATCCGCGCCAACCGCCAGCGATGCCGTCAGCAGCGCATCACGGAGCGGCCGGATCCAGCGGCAGCGTCTGCACGACGGGTTCACCGTTGATCCTCGCCTTGAATGTGCCGGAAGACGACACGGTAAGCGTGGCGGGCAGCGGCCAGCGCCTGGTATTTCCGGGCAGCACGTAGCCGGACAAGCCCGCCGCGATGGTGTGTGAACTGCCGTCCGCAGCGACATAGGCCAATTCCGCGACCTGGGCATGCGCCTTGCCGCTGTTGCCGATCGCGATATAGGCGCGATCGTCTTCGCGCACCACGCGCGCCCGCAGCTCGGGCGCGATCGACGCATCGCCCTGCGGCATCAGGAACACGGGCACCGAATACTGCAGCACGAACTGCAAGCCGGGCTTGGCCTCGCTTTTTTCCACCGGCAGTTCGTCGACGATCAAGCGATAGCCGGTCTGCACGTCCGTCGGCGGCGCGCCGAGACGGATGACGCGGACCAGTTGCTGGGCGCCCGGCGCGAGTTGCAGCATCGGCGGGCTGATCGCGATGTCGCGGGTGGGCTCGAGCTTTTCTTCGTCGCCTTGCTGTGTCCAGCGGAACACGCGCACCTGGGCATGCAGGGGCGCGGTGCCGGTGTTGGTCAGGGTGAGCCCGTCGGCGTTCTGCCGTGCCTGCAACGTCACCGACGTGGGCGATACCTGCAGGCTGGCGGCATGGACGGAGGCGCACAAGCCCAGCGACAGCAGACACGCCGCCGCGTGGAGCCCCATACGCCATCCTTGCTTCATCCGGCCATCCCGTTGCCGTTTCAGTACATGATCGTAGCGGTCACTGCATCATCAGTAGATGATCGTAGCCGTTACCACGTCGTTGTAACTACCAGCCGGAAAGTTGGCGCTCGGCACCCGGCCGTAGACGGGCACATTCTGCACCAGGCCGGTGCCGGTGGCGCTGTAGGTGTCGGTGCCCACAGTGGCGCCCCAGACGTCGCCGGCGCCGCGCGCCGCGTTCCGGTACAGCTGGTAGGGGACCAGGTTGGCGCCGTTGGCCATCTTGCGGTCGGCGAGCGTGGCGCCGTTCTGGCCGTTGTTCAGAGCGATGTTGTAAGGCGTGAGCGGCGTGCAGCGCACGTTCAACGCGCCTGCGTTGTCGGTATTGACGGCGGTCGAGGCGACGCTGCCGAAGTTGACGTCGCTAGCCGCGCTGGCGTCGACGTCGCAGGCCTTGAGGATGGTGATCTTGACGTTGAAGGTGGTGGTATCCGCCGCGAAGGCGGGTGCGGCACCGGCCGAGAGCAGAACGGTGGCGAGCAAGGTGGCTTTGAAGAGGTTCATGAGTGGCTCCGCGCGTCGGCGCATGTCGGCCGGCGGGGAATACCGGTCGCCCTAAGTCAGAGCAGAAGCCGTGCCAACCTCACATTCGCAGTGTGAGCCAACCCTCAAACCCCGCTTTCGGGGGTTAGGGAATCGTTAAACGGCAGCCTGAACGCTTTATTTAGCGGCCTTTCGACGGCTTTAGCCGCAACGCCGACAAAACGTGACGCGGCACGTCATTCGCCTTCTTCATGAGTATGAATAAGTTGCGGCGGCAGGCTCGGGCCGGCCCGTGGCCGGTATCCGACGGGTGCGCCGCGCGGCGCCGCAACCAGGGCCGCCGGGGAATCGGCGATAATGGGCCGATGGGCATCACCATCAAAACCCCCGAAGACATCGAAAAGATGCGCGTCGCCGGCCGCCTGGCCGCAGAGGTGCTGGAAATCCTCGTGCCGCACGTCAAGCCGGGCGTCACCACCGAGGACCTGGACCGCATCGCCCACGACCACATCGTCAATGTGCAGAAGGCCGTGCCGGCCAACGTCGGCTACCGCGGCTTCCCCAAAACCGTGTGCGCTTCGGTCAACAACGTGATCTGCCACGGCATCCCCAGCGACGCCAAAGTCCTGAAGGACGGCGACATCGTCAACATCGACGTGACCGTGATCAAGGACGGCTGGCACGGCGACACCAGTCGCATGTACTACGTCGGCGCGCCGTCGGTGATGGCCAAGCGCCTGGTCGAAACCACCTACGAGGCGATGTGGCGCGGCATCCGCAAAGTGAAGCCGGGCGCGACCTTGGGCGACATCGGCGCGGCGATCCAGGAATTGGCCGAAGGCGAGCGCTTCAGCGTGGTGCGCGAGTACTGCGGCCACGGCATCGGCCGCATCTACCACGAAGAACCGCAGGTGCTGCATTACGGCCGCGCCGGCGAAGGCTTGATCCTGCAGAAGGGCATGACTTTCACCATCGAGCCGATGATCAACGAAGGCACGCGCCACACCAAGGTGCTGCCGGACGGTTGGACGGTGGTGACCAAGGACCGCAAGCTGTCCGCGCAATGGGAGCACACGATCGCCGTGACCGACGACGGCTTCGAAGTGCTGACCCAACTGCCGGGCGCAGAACCGCGGCCGTGAGCGAACCGGCCGCCGCCGACCACGTCGCGGTGCCGCTGGAGAACGCGGCGGACGACGCGGCCTGGTCGGCCGCCGCCCGCGCCGCGCTCGCTCAGTCGGACGCCAAGCTCAACAAGCGCTTCGACCAGGGCGACGACGTCGGCCGCTTGCTCGCGCTGCGCGCGCGCGCGGTCGACCACGTGCTGAAGGCCGCTTGGGCCCGTTGCATTCCGGCCGGCGCGCCGTTGGCGCTGTTCGCGGTCGGCGGCTACGGCCGCGGCGAATTGTTTCCGCACTCGGACATCGATCTGCTCGTGTTGGCCGAATCCGACGCGCAGGAAGCCTGCCACGCGCCGTTGGCGCGATTGTTCGCGATGCTGTGGGACGCCGGACTGCGCGCCAGCCATGCGGTGCGTTCGAAGGCGCAATGCACCGAGGCCGCCGCCGACATCACCGCGCTCACCGCGATGTCGGAGGCGCGTCCGCTGGCCGCCGACGAAGCCGCGCAAGCCGCCTTGGCCGACGCGATCGCCGAAACCAGGATCTGGCCGGCGCGCGAATATTTCCTCGCCAAGAGCGAAGAGCAGCGCAGCCGGCATGCGCGCTTCGGCGACACCTCCGACAATCTCGAACCGAATCTGAAAGACGGGCCGGGCGGTTTGCGCGACCTGCACACGCTCGGCTGGATGGCGCTGCGCAGTTTCGGATTGCGCGAATTGCAGCCGCTAATCGGCCTGGGCCATCTCGGCGTCGACGAAGCCGCCGCGCTGGAGCGCGAACGGCGCATGTTGGCCAAGCTGCGCTACGGCTTGCACCTGGTCGCCGGCCGCGCCGAAGAACGTTTGCGCTTCGACCACCAGAAATCGCTGGCCGCGCGTTTGGGGTTCGCCGACGATGCGCAGAATCTCGGCGTCGAACAGATGATGCAGGGCTTCTACCGCAGCGCGGCGGTCGTGCGCCGGATCAACGACCGCCTGCTGCAGCGCTTCGAAGAGCAATTCGACGGCGTCGCCGATCCGGAACCGCTGGACGAACGCTTCGAGCTGCGCCGCGGATACTTGGCCGCGCGCGATCCGTCCTGGCCGCGCGGCGACATCGCCGAAGTGTTCGCGCTGTACGCCGTGTGGGCCGCGCACCCGCAAGCGCGCGGCCTGCACTCGCACACCGCGCGTGCGCTGGCCGAAGCGCTGCCTTCGCTGCCCGCCTACGAAGCGGCGACGCCGATCCTGCGCGAAACCTTCATGTCGCTGCTGCGCGGCCCGCAGCCGGTGAAGACGCTAGAACGCATGGCCCGGCTGGGCGTGCTCGGCCGCTGGCTACCGGCGTTCGCGCTGGTGTCGGGGCGCATGCAGTTCGACTTGTTCCACGTCTACACCGTCGATCAGCACACGCTGGCGGTGCTGCGCAACCTGGCTTCTTTCGCCTCCGGCCAGCCCGACGAGCGCTTCGCGATGGCGCACGAAGTCTGGCCGCGGCTGCGCAAACCGGAATTGCTGCTGCTGGCCGGCTTGTTCCACGACATCGCCAAAGGCCGCGGCGGCGACCATTCCGAACTGGGCGCGATCGACGCCCGCGAATTCTGCGCCGCGCACGCGCTGAGCGAAGCCGATACCGAATTGGTCGCCTGGCTGGTCGAAAAGCATCTGTTGATGTCGGTCACCGCGCAGAAGCAGGACATCTCCGATCCGGAAGTGATCCATCGCTTCGCATCCGCGGTCGCCGATCGCGTGCGGCTCGATTATTTGTATTTGCTGACCTGCGCCGACATCGCCGGCACGTCGCCGAAGCTGTGGAACGCCTGGAAGGACCGGCTGCTCGCAGACCTGTACACCGCAACGCGGCTGGCGTTGCGGCGCGGATTGGAGCATCCGGTCGGCGCCGCTGAGCGGATCGCAGAGAACCGCGGCGCGGCCGCCGCCTTGCTGGCGGCGCAAGGCATCGCCGCGGCGGAAAGCGACGCCTTGTTCGCGCGCATGCCGGCCGAAAGCTTCCTGCGCGAACGTCCCGAGCAATTGGCTTGGCAGGCGGCGTCGCTGCAGGGCGCCGAAACCGGCGCGACGGTCGTGCGCGTGCGCGAGCTCGCCGGCCACGCGGGCGCCTTCGAAGTGTTCGTGCATTCGCCGGACCGCGACGGCTTGTTCGCATCGATCGTCATCACGCTGGACCGCTTGCTGGGCCTGGCGATCCAGCAGGCGCGCGCGCTGAACGGACCCGACGGCACCATCTTCGACAGCTTCGAAGTGGTCAACGCCGACCCGCGTTACGCGCCGGGCGCGGCGCAGATCGAACGCAGCTTGGCCGCGGCCCTGTCCGGCCCGCTGGAGAACATCCGGCCTTCACGCCGTACCCAGCCGCGCCATTTGCGCCACTTCCGGATCGCGCCGCAAATCGCGTTCGACGTCAGCTCCGACGGCCGCCGCAGCGTCCTGAGCGTGGTTTGCACCGACCGCCCGGGCCTGCTCGCCGACCTCGCGCACGTGTTGCGCACGCAGCGCCTGCGCATCCACGACGCGCGCATCGCCACCTTCGGCGAGCGCGCCGAAGACGTCTTCCTGATCAGCGGCGCGGACGACCGCGCGCTGGACGATCCACAGCAACAGGTCCTGCGCGAAGCGCTGCAGGCCCGCATCGACGGAGAAAACGAAGGATGAGTCCGCCCCGCAAGACCGCCAAGAAGAAAGCGCCGCCCGGTCCCGGGATCGACGAACTGAAGTTCATGATCGACAGCGCCTGGGAACGGCGCACGATGCTGACGCCCGAAGAGTTGGAAGGTTCGACCGCGCCCGCGGTCGAACGAGTCATCGAAGGCCTGGAAAGCGGCGAATTCCGCGTCGCCGAACCGGACGGCAAGGGCGGCTGGACCGTCAACGAATGGCTGAAGAAGGCGGTGCTGCTGTACTTCCGCGTGCAGGACATGGAGTTGATGGAGTCCTACCCGGCGCCGTTCTGGGACAAGATCCCGATGCGCTTCGCCGATTTCGACGAAGCCGCGTTCCGCAAACTCGGCGTGCGCGTGGTGCCCGGCGCGATCGTGCGCCGCGGCACCTATCTGGGCAAGGACGTGGTGCTGACGCCGAGCTTCGTCAACATCGGCGCGCATGTCGGCGCCGGCACCATGGTCGACACCTGGGCCACGGTCGGTTCCTGCGCGCAAGTGGGCAAGCATTGCCATATCTCCGGCGGCGCCGGTATCGGCGGCGTGCTCGAACCGCTGCAGGCCAGCCCGACCATCATCGAGGACCATTGCTTCATCGGCGCGCGCTCCGAAGTGGTCGAAGGCGTGGTGGTCGGCCACCACAGCGTGATCGGCATGGGCGTGTTCATCGGCCAGTCGACCCGCATCTACAACCGCATGACCGGCGAGATTTCCTATGGGCGCGTGCCGCCGGGCAGCGTAGTCGTGTCTGGTTCGCTGCCGGCCAAGGACGGCTCGCACTCGTTGTATTGCGCGGTGATCGTGAAGCAGGTCGACGCCAAGACCCGGGCCAAGACTTCGATCAACGATCTATTGCGCGGCATGGCCGACTGATCCGGCTTGAGCCCTCTCCCGCCTGCGGGAGAGGGCTGGGTGAGGGCGCGCGCGATCGAAGTTCGCGTCGCGATTTTCTGGAGGAGTTAAAGTCGCTGGGTTCCCGCCTTCGCGGGAATGACGGCTGAAAGCAAGGGCGGAAGAGCAAAGCATGACGACGATCTACGGACTCTCCAACTGCGATACCACAAAAAAAGCCCGCAAATGGCTCGATCGCTTCGGCGTCGCCCATGCTTTCCTCGACTACCGCGATGAGCGCCAATCCGCGGAAACGCTGTCGGAATGGGCCAAGCAAGCCGGCGGCTGGGATGCGTTGGTGAACAAGTCCTCGACCACTTGGCGCAATCTGCCGCCGAACCGCAAGACGCCCGGTTCGGACGCCGAGTGGAAACTGCTGCTGAAGGAATATCCGCAACTGATCCGCCGTCCCGTGGTCGTCACCGACGACGGCAAGATGACCCAGGGCTTCAGCGACAACGGCTTCAAGCAGCGTTTCGGCGTCGGAAAATGAAAGAAGTCGTCGAGCTGACCAAGGAATTGCTGCTACGGCCGTCGGTCACGCCCGACGACGCCGGCTGCCAGGCTTTGATCGCCGAGCGCCTGCGGCGCGCCGGTTTTGCCTGCGAATCGCTACGCTTCGGCGACGTCGACAATCTGTGGGCGACGCACGGCTCCGGCGGCCCGGTGCTGGTGCTGCTCGGCCACACCGACGTGGTGCCGCCCGGGCCGCGCGAAGCTTGGGCCAGCGATCCCTTCGTGCCGGAAATCCGCGACGGCGCCCTGTACGGCCGCGGCGCGGCGGACATGAAGGGCAGCGTGGCGGCTTTCGTCGTCGCGCTGGAGCGTTTCGTCGCCACGCATCCCGACCACGCGGGCACCGTCGCCTTGCTGCTGACCTCCGACGAGGAAGGCGACGCCATCGACGGCGTGCGCCGCGTCGCCGACGCCTTTCGCGAGCGCGGCGAGAAGATCGACTGGTGCATCACCGGCGAACCGTCTTCGACGGCGAAGTTGGGCGACCTGTTGCGCGTCGGCCGCCGCGGCACGCTGTCGGCGACGCTGACGGTGCGCGGCGTGCAAGGCCACGTCGCTTATCCGGAAAAAGCGCGCAACCCGATCCACCAGGCGATGCCGGCTTTGGCCGAACTCGCCGCGCAGCGTTGGGACGAAGGCTACGAGACTTTTCCGCCGACCAGCCTGCAGATCAGCAATGTGCACGCCGGCACCGGCGCCAACAACGTCATCCCGGGCGAGCTGCAGGTGTTGTTCAACCTGCGCTACAACCCGAATTGGCGCGCGGAGCGTTTGGAACGGCGTTGCGAGGAAGTGCTGAAGGCGCACGGATTGGACTACGCCATCCGCTGGCAGCGTGGCGGCGAACCGTTCTACACCCCCGAAGGCCCGCTGCGCGCGACCGCGCGCGAGGTGCTCGCGCGGTTCGCAGGCGCCCCGCCGGAAGAGAGTACCGGCGGCGGGACGTCGGATGCGCGCTTCATCGCGCCGTTGGGGGCGCAGTGCGTGGAGATCGGGCCGGTGAATGCCAGCATCCACAAAGTCGACGAACAGGTGGCGGTAGCCGATTTGGAGGCATTGCCGGACTTGTACCAGGCCCTCATCGAGCGCCTGTTGACCGGTCCCGGAGCGGGTCCGCGTTAATCCCAGGACAGGGCTTGCCAGCCCGCGGGTAAACAGGGTAGGTTGCTTTCATGCGCCGCAACGCCGCCAACGCCCATCGCAATTCGAACCGCAATAACCTGCGCGCGAATAATCGTGCGCGGAAAACGCGGGTCCGCGACTAGGCAAGGCAGCACCAGCCCATCGTCCGAAACCCGCGTCCCAGACGCGGGTTTTTTCGTTTCAGGCCTTCCACTTTCGAATCAGGAGTCTTCCATGTGTTCCATCCTCGGCATATTCGGCCTGCAACCGGGCGACGACGCCGGCGCGCTGCGACGGCAGGCGCTGGAGTTGTCGCAGAAGCAGCGGCATCGCGGTCCCGACTGGAGCGGGGTGTACATGGACGATGGCGCGATCCTGGTGCACGAGCGCCTGGCCATCGTCGATCCGGCCGGCGGCTCGCAACCGCTGCGCTCGTCCGACGGCGAGTTGGTTCTCGCGGTGAACGGGGAAATCTACAACCATCGCGAACTGAAGAAGGAATTGAAGCAGGCGTACGCCTTCCAAACGGGTTCGGACTGCGAAGTCATCAACGCCTTGTACCGCGAAGACGCGCCGGAATCCTTCCTCAACCGACTCAACGGCATCTTCGCCTTCGCGCTCTGGGACAAGTCGCGCGAACGGGTGATCGTGGCGCGCGATCCGATCGGCGTGTGCCCGCTGTATTGGGGCCACGATCGCGAAGGCCGGCTGTGCGTGGCCTCGGAAATGAAGGCCCTGGCCGGCATCTGCGCCGATGTCGCCCAATTCCCGCCCGGCCATTGGTACGACAGCGCCAGCGGCAAATTGCAGAAGTACTACGCGAAAGCCTGGCGCGATTACGGCGCCGTGCAAGGCGTGGAAGTGTCGCCGCAAGAACTGCGCGAGGCCTTCGAACGCGCCGTGCACCGGCAATTGATGACCGACGTGCCCTACGGCGTTCTGCTGTCCGGAGGTTTGGATTCGTCGCTGGTCGCGGCCTGCGCGGCGCGGTTCGCCCGCATGCGCGTGGAAGAGGACGATGCGTCCGAAGCTTGGTGGCCGCGCTTGCATTCGTTCGCGATCGGCCTGGAAGGTTCGCCCGATTTGGCCGCGGCCGAAATCGCCGCGGCGGCGCTCGGCACCGTGCATCACGGCTTCAAATACAGCTTCGAGGAAGGCCTGGACGCGCTGCCGGAAGTGATCCGCCATATCGAGACCTACGACGTCACCACCATCCGCGCTTCGACGCCGATGTACCTGCTGGCGCGACGGATCAAGGCGATGGGCGTGAAGATGGTGCTGTCGGGCGAGGGTTCGGACGAGATCTTCGGCGGCTACCTCTATTTCCACAAAGCGCCGAACGCGCGCGAATTCCACGAGGAATTGGTGCGCAAGCTGGACGCGCTGTACAACTACGATTGCCTGCGCGCGAACAAGTCGATGATGGCCTGGGGCGTAGAGCCGCGCGTCCCGTTCCTGGACGTGGAATTCCTGGACGTGGCGATGCGGATGGATGCGCAACACAAGATGGTCGATAAGAGCGGAGCCGGCAAGAGACGCATCGAAAAAGCGGTGCTGCGCGAAGCCTTCGAAGGCTATCTGCCCGATTCGATCCTGTGGCGGCAGAAGGAACAGTTCAGCGACGGCGTCGGCTACGGCTGGATCGACGGCCTGAAGGCGCATGCCGAAAAGCGCGTCAGCGATCGCGAGCTGGCAGCGGCGGACAAACGCTTCCCAATCAACCCGCCGCAGACCAAAGAAGCGTATTTCTACCGCACGCTGTTCGAACGAGCGTTCCCGGGAACGGCTTGTGCGGAAACGGTGCCGGGCGGCAAGTCGATCGCTTGCTCGTCGCCGGCAGCGATCGCTTGGGATGCGAGTTTCGCGGCGGCGGCCGACCCGTCTGGTCGGGCTATCGCAGGCGTCCACAACGCGGCGCTCTGAGGTTTTGTAGAGCGGGGCTTGTTCGGCTGCTCCTGTTTTTCGTAGAAGCGGCTTTAGCCGCGAGTTTTTTCGTCAAATCGCGACGACGCAAGGATTTGGAGGAAAAGCTCGCGGCTAAAGCCGCTCCTATACAAGCTCAGCTAGCGTGCGGGCTTGAGGGTCAGCGTGTATTCGGTTTTCCCCGGCAAGAACGGCGTCGGCCGCCCGTGCACCCAATCCTCGTGCCCCGCGCCCCAGAACGGCGACAAGAAATGCCCGCTCTGTCCGCCCGGCATATGCACGATGCCGTCGGCTTCGTGCCCGGGCGAAACCACCATGCGTTCCGATGCGCCGAAGGCCGGCCCTTGCACGCGCGGCATCGCGCCGTCGCCGGGCAGAAGATCGGGTGGCATGCATAGTAGGCGCTTGCCGATCAGCGGGATGGCTTTTGCCAGCGGATGGCAGATCGCGGCGGTGTTCTGCTCGCCCCAGTTGCGCTGCGCCAATGGTCCTTGCTTGGCGAGCGTATCGCGGACTTCTTGCGCCGCATCTTCGAACAAGGCACCCCACGACGGATAACGACGCGAAAGCAGATGCGTGGGCCGCTGCGAGACCAAGGGCCAAGCGATGCCTTCCAACTGGCCCAGGTCGGGCGCCTCGTACCGGTCGCCGAGCGCTGCCTGCGCCGGCGCGAGCAGGCCTTCGGCGATCCGCGCATGCACGGCCAGGCGCCAGGCGCGGACGATGCGGTAGCTCACCGATTGCGGCGAGGCGCGGCCTTCCCAATGTTCGGCGGCTGTGGCCAATTCGCGCATCGCCGGCGTGCGGCCGCGCGCGGCTTGCTCGCGCAGCAGCGTCCACCAAGGCGTCAGCAACAACGCGCGGTCGTCGAGCTGGATCGCGAGCAGATCGCGTTCGGAAAGCGAGGATCTCGCGAACAAACCGTCGCGGATCTGTTTCGCGCGCGCACCGAGGGCATAGCCGCTATCGCCGACTTGGTTTAAGGCGCCGTCGTCGAGCAAGCGGTTGTTGGCGCTCCACAGGCGTCCGGAAGCGGGGTCGGGCAGTTGCGGCAAATCGACGCTGCGCGGCGCCCAAGCGCTGCATTGGGACGGCGGCGTAAACCCTGCGCCGTCGGCCACCGTCATCGAAGCGGGGCATGTGTTTTCCCGCGCCGGCAAAGCGCCGAGCAGACGCCAAGCGATACGGCCCGCGCCGTCGGCGACCAGCAGATTCTGCGCAGGGATCGCGACCCGGTCGGCGATCCGCAACGCCGCATCCACCGAATCCGCCTTGGCCAAGCCGGACAGGTTGAGATTCAAGCCCTCCGGTCTCTGCGCCACCCAACGCAAGGAATAGAGAGTGCCGTCGGCGTCCTTGTGGAGTACCGGACCCCAATCCGTTTCTTCAATCCTGAAATCGTATGCCGGTGCGCCGGCGATCTCGATCTTCTCGTGCGCAGTGCGCACCTGCGCGCAGGTTTGCGGCGCGGCGTCGCCCGAGCAGGGCCGCGCGCGCATCCAATCCATCGTATCGACATAGCCGTTGGTGAAAGCCCAGGCGATATGTCCGTTGCTGCCGACGATGATCGCCGGCTGCCCCGGCAGGCTGAACCCGGCGATGTCGACTTTGCCTCCGGGCGCGTCGGCGGCGGCGTAACGCAGGCGTACGCGGAACCAGATGTTGGGCGCGCGCAGGCCCAAATGCATATCGTCGGCGACGATCGCACGGCCGTCTTGGGTCAGCGCGCCCGCGACCGCGAAATTGTTGCTGCCCGGCGCATCGCCGCCGCTCGCCGCACCGGGCCCCGGTCCGGTCGGTCGGGGCAGTTTGCGCAGATCGACTTGATCGGGGCCCGGCAGCGTCGCATCGCCGCGCGCCCGTCCCATCAAAGGCGCGTCCCAGCGCGTGCCGTCGCGGACGATCAAATCGAACAACGCAGGCGGCAGATGCGGCTTGATCCGCCACAAGGCGAATTCGCGCGCATCGCTCGCGTCCTGCAGATCGAAATACATCGCGTATCCGGTCAGCAGCGAGTCTACGGGTTGCCAGGGCTCGGGTTCGGCGCGCAGCGGCAGATAAGGCCAGGGGCGCGCCTTCAAGGCGTGGAGGCCTTCGTTCGCGCCTTCGGCATAAGCGCGCAGCTGCGGCAATTTATCGCCCGCGATCGCGTCCAGGTGCTCGGTGGCGCGAGCGCGCATGCGGTGGATGCGGTGCCGCTTGTCGGTATCCAGCGCGATCGGTCCGAACAATTCCGACAATTCGCCGGCCGCTGTTCGCCGCATCAAATCCATCTCGAAGAAGCGTTCCTGCGCATGCACGTAGCCGAGCGCGCGCATGGCGTCGGTTTCGTTGGCGGCGTCGATGGTGACCACGCCCAGACGGTCGCGCTGGACCGTGACGGGCGCGGACAAGCCCCGCAGCGCCCATTCGCCTTCCAGTTTCGGCAGGCTGGCGCGCAGCGATAGCCATACCGTGATTACGGCCGCCAAGACGATCAGGACCAACAGCAGCGCGATGCGCTTCAGCCAACGGACCATGCGGGCCTCCCCGAGCCGGATCGGGCCATTGTAGGGGAGCGAGGCGATTCGCCGCGGCGCCGGTTCAGCCGCGTTCGGACACCTGCCGCGTATTCCAGCGTTCCAGCCGATACGCCGCCGTGGTCAATGCGGTCACGCCTTCTTCGCGGAATGCGATCTGCGTATCGATGATGTCCTTGCGCTCCAACGGTTCGATCCGCCAATCGCGTTCGAACAAGGCGCGCACCTCCGCTTCGACGACGGAGAAAGGCGGGCCGGCTTTCTCGTATTGCGGGTATTCGAGCGTGATCAGCAGCCCGCGGCAGCCGTCGGGCAGCTTCGAATACAGGTTGGCGGCATAGCGGCGGCGCATCGAAGCGGGCAGGGCGATCAGTGCCGCGCGGTCGAACACGCCGACGCAATCGGCCAGTGTCTCCGCGTCCAATGCGAAGGCGTCCCCCAGAATCAGTTCGATCGCGCCGGCGACGTAATGGCGGCCGTAGCGCGATTCTGAAATCGACGGCGTCAGCCGGTTTTCGACGAAGAACTGCTCCACCGCCAACGGCGACAACTCGACGCCCAGCACGCGATGGCCGCGCGCCGCCAGCCAGAGCATGTCCAGCGACTTTCCGGCCAACGGGACGAAGACGCGACCGCCGCTCGGCACTTCCGCGGCGTTCCAGTGCGCTTCCAGCAGCGGCGTGGCGCGGTCCTGATGGAAGCCGATTTGTCCGTCGTGCCAGCGTTTTTGCCAGAAATCCGCGTCCATGTGCTTTGCGCCCGTTCGATATTCGTGTCTTAAGAGTTAAGGCCGCCGGCTGTCATTCGACATAAAGGCCGTCCACCTTCTGCCAACCCCTAGGCAGCAAGCCGCCCCGCGAAGCCCGCGCTCCGACATAGTCGTCCAATTCCTTGAACGACAGCGACATCGTCCGCGCGCCGGATTTCACCGACAGCGTGCCGCCCGGCGGCACCACCGCGATCGCGACGACGCGTTCGGTGCCGCGCTTGGCTTTGGGGATCTCGATGATCTTGTTGCCTTTGCCCTTGTCGAGTTCGGGCAGTTCCGACACCGGGAAGGCGAGCAGATGGCCGGCGCTGGTGACGGCGACGATGCGGTCCTTGCCCGAATCGCCGATCGGTGCCGGTTGCACCACCTTCGCGCCGGGCGTCAGCGACAGCATCGCCTTGCCGGCTTTCTGCCGGCCGGTCAGATTCTCGAAGCGGGTGACGAAGCCGTAGCCGTGCGAAGAAGCGAGCACGAAGCGAGTGTCGTTGTCGCCGGTGGCCAGCGCCTGGAACGAGGCGCCGGCAGCGGGCGAGAAGCGTCCAGTCAGCGGCTCGCCGTTGCCGCGCGCCGACGGCAGCGAATGCGCCAACGTCGAGTAACTGCGGCCCGCGGAATCGAGGAAGGCGACCTGCTGCGTGCTGCGGCCCTTGACCGCGGCCAGCAACGCATCGCCGTCGCGGTAGGACAGCGAAGCCGC
Organism: Luteimonas gilva; assembly: GCF_005239095.1. Taxonomy (GTDB): domain Bacteria; phylum Pseudomonadota; class Gammaproteobacteria; order Xanthomonadales; family Xanthomonadaceae; genus Luteimonas_C; species Luteimonas_C gilva. Next base: position 114,710 of record NZ_SZUA01000001.1, read on the forward strand.
ATCCACATCGTGGCCCTTAGCGGCGCGAATCCAGCCTTTTTCGCTCAGCACGACCGTGGTCGGTTCGCTGGCGACGAGCTCCGTCTCGTCCAGCGCCTGCGCGGCTTCGCGCGCGACCAGCGGCGAACGGCGCGCGTCGCCGAATTTCTTGGCGTCGGCCAGCAGCTCGTCCTTGATCAGCTTTTTCAATTTCGCTTTGCTGCCGAGGATGGCCATCAAGCGGTCGCGCTCGCTGTCCAGCTCGTCCTGTTCGCCGCGGATCTTCATTTCCTCCAGCCGGGCCAGCTGTTTCAGCTTGGTGTCGAGTATGTAGTCGGCTTGGTCCTCGCTCAGGTCGAAGCGCGCGATCAGTGCGGCCTTCGGCTCGTCTTCGCTGCGGATGATCCGGATCACTTCGTCCAAGTTGAGGAAGGCGACCAGCAGGCCTTCCAACAGGTGCAGCCGGCGTTCGACCTTCTCGAGCCGATGGCTCAGACGCTTGGTGACCGTTTCGCTGCGGAACACCAGCCATTCGGCCAGGATCGACTTGAGGTTCTTGACCTGCGGGCGGCCGTCCAGGCCGATCACGTTCAAGTTGACGCGATAGCTCTTTTCCAGATCGGTCGTCGCGAACAGGTGCCCCATGAGCTGTTCGACGTCGACGCGATTCGAGCGCGGCACCAGCACCACCCGCACCGGATTGGCGTGGTCGGATTCGTCGCGCAGGTCCTCCAGCCAGGGCAGCTTCTTGGCGCGCATCTGCGCGGCGATCTGCTCGATCACTTTCGAAGGCGACACCTGGTAGGGCAGCGCGGTGACGACGATGTTCTGGCCGTCCTTGGCGAAGGTGGCGCGGGCGCGCACGCTGCCGTTGCCGGTCTGGTACATCGACAGCAGATCGGCGGCGGGCGTGATGATCTCGGCCGTGGTCGGATAATCGGGGCCGCGCACGTGCTCGCACAGGTCGCGCACGCTGGCGTCCGGGTCGTCGAGCAAGCGCACGCAGGCGCTGACGATCTCGTTCAAATTGTGCGGCGGCACGTCGGTGGCCATGCCGACCGCGATGCCGGTGGTGCCGTTGAGCAACAGATGCGGCAGCCGCGCCGGGAGCCAAGTCGGTTCTTCGAGCGTGCCGTCGAAGTTGGGCGTCCAGTCGACCGTGCCCTGGCCCAATTCGCCGAGCAGGACTTCGGCGATGGGCGTCAGCTTGGATTCGGTGTAGCGCATCGCCGCGAAAGATTTCGGATCGTCCGGCGAACCGAAGTTGCCCTGGCCTTCGATCAGCGGATAGCGGTACGAGAACGGCTGCGCCATCAGCACCAGCGCTTCGTAGCAGGCGCTGTCGCCGTGAGGATGGTACTTGCCGATCACGTCGCCCACCGTGCGCGCCGATTTCTTCGGCTTCGCGGCGGCGTTCAAACCGAGTTCGCTCATCGAATAGATGATGCGCCGCTGCACCGGCTTCAGGCCGTCGCCGAGGAAGGGCAGGGCGCGGTCCAGCACCACGTACATCGAATAGTCGAGATAGGCGCGCTCGGCGTATTCGCGCAGCGGGATCTGTTCGAAGCCGTGGAAGACGGGGCGTACGGGGTCGGTCATGTCGCGGGGGTCGTCTCGATGAAGAAAGCCCCGCAATTATGCGGGGCTCCGTCACGTCTGGACAGCCTAGCGACCGCCGGCCGGGCGCGCCGGCGGTGGGGATCGCTCAGTTGCCTCGACCCAAGTCGTACTGCGCCGAAGCCGCGTTGCTGATGATCCCCGACAGCGGCAACAGCTGGCTCAGGAAACGGTTCCAGCGGGTGACGCCGGCGGGCCCGACCCAGACCACGTCGCCCGGCTTCAGCGAGAACCGGTCGGCCACCGCGAACGCGGCCGGCGATTTCGCCTCTAAGTGATACACCCGGGCCGGGGTGCGCTCCTTGTCCTCGATGCCGCGGATCACGTAGACGGCATTGCCTTTCGAGGTGGCCGGGTTCAATCCGCCGGTGCGGCCCAGCGCCTGGGTGAGCGAGAGGTCGGTGGTCTTGAAGGTGATCGCCTGCGGACGCAGCACTTCGCCGATCACGTACACCTCTTTGCGATCGTTGAACGGCAGGAATAAATTGTCGCCGGGCTTGAGATAGATTTGCGGCGCGACCGAGCCGTCGCGGTTCAACGCGTCCAAGTCGAGCGGATAGTTGCGCCCATCGCGGGTCAGCACGAAGCCGGCCAGATCCGCCTGTTCGGCGTTGATGCGGGCGCGTCCAATCGCCTGCGACAGCGTCAGCGGCACGGTGGTGACGTCTTGCGGCGTGGTGTCGACGAAGGCGCCTTGCAGCGAAACGCGGCTGCCGTAGCCGACCACGTTGATGTCTAATTGCGGGTTGCGCAGGTATTGCGCCAAGCGGCTGGTCAAAGTGCTGCGCAAATCCTCGATGCTCATGCCCTTGACGTTGAGCTTGCCGGCGTAGGGGTAGTAGAAGGTGCCGTCCGGCTGGACCAGGCGGCCGTTGGTGACGGCCTGTTGCTGGCTGCCGGCGGGCGTGGTGAGTTCCGGGTGGTCCCAGACGGTGACGATGAGCGTATCGCCAGGATGGATGCGGTAGGTGTCGGTCTTGAAATTCAACAGTTCGGCGGGCACTTGGGCGGGAGCGCGCGATGGGGCCACCAGATCGGCCGTGATGGGTACCATTTCCACGTCGCTGCCGCCTACGTTCGCGTTGCCGCGCGTCATCTGCTGGCCGGGCACGCATCCGCCGATCGCGACGGCGACGGCGATCGCCGCGCAGCTAAGGGTCAAGCTTTTCAATGTTTCGGTCCTCGCTTCGTGGCACTGGCATCGACAGGCGATGCCGATCACGCGTCCTTCCTGGCGGCGAACCGTGCCGAGTCCTACGGTGTGCGCTGCGGACATGCCTTCGTCGCAGCTCTCCGAAGCCTACTGTCAGCTTCGCCACAAAAGCGTGACGATCGTTCCGTACGGTCCGAAAACGTTCAGTGTTGCGAATCGGTGCATTCGAAAGCGTCGCGCGCCGATTCAGTTGCGCAAATGCGCCGCCGATAGCGCGATATATTCCTTGAACGCGCGTCCGCTGCGCCATAACGCGCTGCGCGACGGCAGCCAACGATCGCGCCAGCGCGAGCGATCGGCCTTTTCGGGCACCGGAACGGCGATCGCGTCGATGCCGGCGTTGCGGAATTGCAGCATCGCCCGCGGCATGTGCAGGGAAGACGTCACCAGCAGCACGCTGCGGATACGGCGCCGTTCAGCCAACGCCGCAGTGTAGTGCGCGTTGTCGGCGGTGCTGCGGCTGTGCTCTTCGAGCAACAAGGCGGAGGCGGGTACGCCGAGTTTGACGATGGCGGCGGCCATCGTGCGCGCTTCGGTGTCGCCCGGTTTCCCACCGCCGGACAGGATCACGATCGGCGCGCGTCCGCTCAACCAGGCGCGCGTGCCCGCAGCGATGCGGCTGCTTTCCAACTGGTCCAAGCGGATGCCGGGCCGATGCAGCCAACCGTAGTTGCCGCCGCCGAGCACGACGATGGCGTCGGCTTCGGGCAAGGCCGCATCGGCGACGACGGGATAACGGTTTTCCAAAGGCTCGCGCAGCCAATCGGACATTTTCGGGACCGACCAAAGCAGCGACCAGGCGATCGCCGCCCCGGCGACGGCGGCGGCCAGCTTGCGTGCGCGCAACAGCAAGCCCAGGCCAGCGCACGCCAATAGCCACGCGGACAGCGTCGGCGGATAGGTCAGCGAAACGACGGAATCTTGCAGGGTCATGGAGGGGATCTTTCGGGCCGTCCGGCATAGACGGCGAGCGCCGTTGTGTGCCTATCCGCTTCGTCGGCGATCATGTGGTTTGGATGCTCGGCCGCGGTGCGTCCGCCAAAGGCATCCGCAGGAGTTCGTTGTAGACGTCGATCGTTTTCTGGATGACTTGGCGCTGGTCGAAGTGCTGCAAAGCGCGCTCGCGCGCGCGTTGTCCGAGCCGCCGCAACAGCGCGCGGTCGTCGTCCAGCCGAGCCAGCGCATCGGCCAGGGATTGCGCGTTTCGCGGCTCCACGTGCAGGCCGTCGATCCCGTGCTCGGCCACCACTTCCCGGCAGCCGGGCAAGTCGGTGGTGACCAATGCCAAGCCGCTGGCGGCGCCTTCGATCAAACTCTTGGGGACGCCTTCGCGGTAATAGCTGGGCAGCGCCATCACGTCGGCTTCGCACATCAATGCGGGCATGTCGTCGACATGGCCCATCCATCTCAGCGCGCCTTGCCGATGCCAGCTCTCCACTTGCGCCAGCGGCACGGTGCGCGGATTGCCGGGATCCGGCGTCCCGGCCAGGAGGAACTCGATGTCGCGGCCTTGGGCCCGAAGCAGCGCCGCGGCTTCGGCGAATTCGCCCACTCCTTTTTCCCACAGCAGCCGCGCCGCGAGCAGGACGCGCAAAGGCCGATGGACATCCGGATCGCGTGCGGTGGGGCAAAAACGAGCGGTGTCGACGCCCGAACTGCGGATCAGCCGGACTTTCTCCGGCGGCGCCAAGCGCAACGCGTCGAACATGTCGACGTCGTCGGGGTTTTGCAACACGACGCGGGAATTGCCGCTGCTCAAGGTGCGGCGCATCAGGTCGCTGACGATCGGCCGGAGCGCGCGCGCCTTCATTCCCGTGCTGGTGAAGACGTAACCCATGCCGGCGACCGCGTTGACCACCGCGGGGATTCCCGTCATGCGCGCGGCCAAGGCGCCGTACACGGCGCATTTGACCGTGAAGTTGTGCAGCAGGTCCGGGCGCTCCGACGACAACAGGCGCACCAAGGATTGCAATACCTGCGCCTCGCGCAGCGGGTTGAGGCTGCTGCGGTCCATGGGCAGCGTGCGCCATGCGATCCCGTGCTCGGCGAAGCGCGCGCCGAAATCGCCCGGGGGCGAAGCCATCACCACTTCGACGCCGAGCGATTGCAGCCGTAGCGCGGTGGACAGCCTGAAGTTGTAGAGATACCAATCGGTATTCGCGAATAAAGCTATTTTCATTGCACTGTTTGCCGCGTCGTGGAAAGAAGGAGCGAAGGAAAGACCAAGAACAACAGGAAACAAGAGGCGTAGCGTATGCCGCTGCCGGGGTTGTAGATGCCGAACGGCGCGTACGACACCAGGATCACGAACGTGGCCGGCAGCCAGCCCAAGAGCAGGATTCCGCGGACGGCGCCGCGCGGCGCCTTGAAGGCGACGCCGATGGAATAAAGGAGGGAACCGAATACGACCAAGCCCGCCAGCATGAACGGCAACATGGTCGGCCGGGCGAGCGCCTCCGCGGGCGTAGGGCCGATCAGCGACAGCGGCAGTATCCACCACAAGCCGCCGAGCAGATCGTTCGTGGTGCGCAGATCCACCCAAGTGCGGGTCGTCGTGGAGGCCACGGTGAAATAGCTTCTGGCGAGCGGCAGGATCTCGTCGTTGATGTAAGCGTCGATGTGAGGCCAGGCCAATATCAGGCCCAGCGTCGCGAGCGCTAGGAAGAAGACCGCTTGCACGCCGGTGCTCAACCGCAAGCGTGGTCCCCAGACGTACAACAGATAGATCAGATAGAACAGCGCTATGGCTATTCCGAACGGCGCGCGGATGTAGATCATGCCGGCGATGCACAGCGGCGCGATGAGCGCGTGCGCCAAGCGGCGGCCGCGGAGGTTGCCCAGCACCGCGCCCATGAAGAAGGCGAGCAGTCCCACGAATAGCGATTCGCGCCCGGTGACCGAGGCCCACACGCCGAAGTTCGGATTGAGCAGGATCGCCAGCAGCGGCCACCGATAGCGCCCGCGGATATCGGCCTGGGCCACCAGATAGCAAACGCCGGCGGCGGCGAACATCGAGAACGCCAGATGGACCAGCAAATCCGTGCCGAGCACGGAGCGCAGACCGCCGGCGATTCGTGTGATCAGCAACGTCCGGCCTTGCGAAAATTCGCCGTATCCGCCGGTCATGTAAGTCTGGGCGTCGCCGAGCGAGCTGTAGCGGCTGTAGACGAAAACGGAGAACAGCGTCCACGCGACGAAGATCGCCACTACCGCCGCGCGTTTCAGCGGGGCGTCGGCGGACGCGGAAGGGTGCGTCGTTGCCCGAGGATGGGGAATTGCGCTCATGGTTTCGAGATCCTGGCCGCGCCGCGAGCTAACCGCGGCCGTTATCGGCATCCACGTGTTGAATGCGCGTGAAACGGCGCACGCCGTAAAACGTGCCGAGAAGCAGCACGGTTTCTGCGATCACCGTGGCCCAGGCGGCGCCCAATTCTCGGTACAGCGGGATCAAGATGACGTTTCCGGCGATGGCCGCCAGCGTGGCGAGAGCCATCGCGTACACCCGAAAACGCATATTGTCTTCGGTCAGCAAGGCCGACCCCATCGATGTGGACAGGAAGCGGATCGGGACGCAGATGGCCAGCACCATCAGGATCGCGGTCACGCGGTCGTACTTCTCTCCGAAGATCAAAGGCACCGCCCAGGGGTCGATCACGAGCATCGCCGCGGCGATGGCCAGGCCGAGCGCGAACATCGCGATGTTGCCCTTGCGGTACACATGCTGGAATTTAGGTTTGTCGTGCGCCGCCCAGCGGTGCAGTTTCCCTTGCAGGAACTTCTGGTAGATCGTCGCCGGAATCAGGTAGATCGCGGTCATCACCGCCAGCGCGATGGCGTAGATGCCGGCCTGGGCGTCGCCGCTGAGGTATTTGAGCAAGATCGTGCTGATCTGGAAGAAAACCGGATATAAGGCCGCGTACACGCCGTAAGCCCAAGCTTCGGACCACACCGCGCCGACGCCCGGGACTGCCGCCCGAGATGCCGGGGTGCGCGGCCCGTAGCCTTGCAGCGCCACCTTTCCGCCGAACAGATCCCGCATCTGCGGTATCGAAGCCAGCGCCACCAGCAAGGAGATGGCGCCATAGCTGAGCGCAACGAACCTGTCCGTGAGCCGCGGCACCAGCAGCAGGCCGACCGCCACGAGCAGGCGGCTGGCCGGAATCACCATCTGGTTGAGCGCCATCCGTCCGAAGCGGTTCTCCAGACGATGCTTGTTGCTGACCAGATTGACGGCCAGCACGCTCAGGATCACCGGCGTCAGCACCAGCAGGCTGAAACGCGTGCCGTCGTTGGGCGCGCCGATCAAAGCCCACGCAACGACCGCGATGATCGCTATCAAGGTCGTGATCGAAATGAAGTCCAGAGACGGCTTGAGCCAGCGATGGGCATCCCATCCCTCGACGCCGTACGCCTTGAGGTGGAATTGGGTGAGTCCGAAGCCCGCCAGAGGGGCGATCATCGTGACGGTGGCTAGCGAAGACGCGAACAGGCCATAGGCTTCGGGGCCCATCTCGCGCGCGAGCAGCGCTTGGGTGAGGAACACCATCAGCGCGCCGAGCGCCGTAGCGACGCTCAGCATGGAAACGGTGATCGCAGCGCGGCGCCAAGCTGCGGCGCTCACGGGGACCGTCATGCACGTTTCCTTTCGGCTGCGTCTGAGCCCAATTCAGATTCGTAGACGCGGCATTCAGGCGATTCGGCGGAGCGCGCGCTTCTCGACGGTTCGTGCGATTGGGATGACGGCCGGGGATAGCAAAGAGTAAGGCCCATGCGCCGCGTGCTTCTGTCGTGCGATCGAAGCTGACTACGATAACCGCGGCAACCTGATTCGAATGTGACGGAGCGGCAAGCGATTCGCTGAATGGCCCTTTCGCGGCATCGTAAAAAATCGCCCCGTGAGACGGGGCGATTTTTTGCCGATCAACGATAGAAGTTGGTGGTGATCCTGATATCCGACATGGTGCCTTGCATCAGGATGTCGCGTTCGATGCGCGAACTCCAGCCCGACATGGAGAAGGGTGCGCGGGTGACGGTGCCGAGGCGATGGTAATTGCCGTAGAAGGTGTTCTGGCTGACCTGGCAATTGCGGGTGCCTTCCTGGATGAACAGGCCCGTCGCCGAATTGTTGCGGATCGTGCTGTTGACGATGTAGGTCGCCAGAGCATTGCGGGTAACGACGCCGCAGCTGCCGTTGTCCTCCACCGTGCAGTTGCTGACCGTCACCCCTTGCGAGCCCTTGTAGAGCAGCATGCCGTACCGCGCATTGCCGCGCACCACGCAGTTCTCGAACAACACCTTGTAGGCGATGTTGCCGTTTTCCGGCTCGATGTCGACGCCGCATTGGGGCGTGGCGCCGTTGCTGTTGCTGAATTCGGAGTCGTAGATCTTGAGGTCGTTGACGTAGCCGATCGAGATCGCCTGGCGTCGGTTGTTGGTGCTGACGATGTTGGCGACGAACACGTTCTTCGATCCGACCGGGGGCGCCTGCCACATGTCCGCGGCCGCGATGACCAGGCCGTCGCCCCAGCAGTTGGAAACGTGCAAATCGCGGATGGTGACGTTGCTGGACCCGCGCACGAAGATGCCGTGACCCCATTCGCCGGACGTGCCGGTATGGCCGTTGCGGTCGCCCACGATCTGGCCGCCGGAAATCTCCACGTCGCGGACCTTGTTGACGTACAGCAGGTTGTAGCGTTCGGCGCTATTGGCCTTGGCGGCCAATTTGGCGTCCGCCGCCAGCTTCAGGTGCATATAGCTGCGCAAACGCACGCCGATCACCGCATCGATACGATAGGTGCCGGCCGGCACGGTGATCGTGCCGCCCGCTTCGGGCAGCGAGTCGATGGCGGCCTGGAAAGCGGCCGTGTCGTCGTTGGCGCCGTCGCCCGCCGCGCCGTAGTCGCGCACGTCGCGCACGGTGCTGCCGCGTTGGCGCGAGGGCAGGGTGTAGTTGGAGACGGCCGCATTCGGAACGGCGGTCGCGGCGAACAACGGACCCGCCATGCCGGCGAAGGTCGCCGGCAACGCGATCGCAATGGAGTGGCGCAGGAAATCGCGGCGCGCCATCGCGGTCCCACGCCCCGTCTGCGCGGGTTCGATAATTTTCATGATTTCGTTTCCTGGATTTGAGCTGAGCGGATCGAAACGCTCTCCACGTTTCGTCGCGCGTGAAAGCTAGCGCATCCTATCGGCCCGCAAAGGACCGATGTTCGTATTTGTGATGACGGCGTCAAAATCGTTGCCCAACGATTCAGATCGCGGCCTATTCAAGTTCATGACTGCGCGCGAAAATTTCGAGGTTGCGCGAAAACCGCGTGAATCCAGGCGATTCTGAATAGAGGAAGCTGTCGCGCAGGGCGTCTGGAAACGCGGCTATTCGAAGCGATTGCTGGCGTCGACGCCGACCGAAACGCTGTCGTCCGCCACTTTCACTTGCGCCTTGCCGTCGCCGCGGTTGCCCTTGAACTCGTTGCCGATCAAGCGGACGTTGCGCGAGCCCGCCCGCAAGGTCACGCCCTTCGCTCCGTTGTTGCGGATGACGTTCTGGGAAAAGACGCTGTCGACCGCGGCGAGGCCGAGGATGCCGTCCCCGCGGTTGCGCTCGATGATGCAGTTCGCGATGGTGATTCCGGCGGTCCGCTTGTAGAGCTGGATGCCGGGGCCGCGGTTGCCGCGCAGCACGCAGCGTTCGATCGCGATATCGCGGGCCACGTCGGTATCGGGCTCGATGTCGATGCCCGCGGCGGGTGGAGTGCCGCCGGTATCGCTGAATACGCTGTCCAGCACGCGCGCGCCGCGGTAGCTGCCCAGGGTCAGGCCTTGGCGTCGATTGCCCGTGCAAACCACGTTCGCGATGAGCAGATCGCGCCCCGGGCGCGACGCCGACCCTTTCAGCATGTTTCCGCCCGCGGAGATGCCGTCGCCCCAGCAGCGCGAGACGTGGATATTCCGGATGCTGGCGCCGACGCAGCCGCTGAGGCGGATCCCGTGACCCCATTCGCCGCTCGTGCCGAGATGCGAGTCGCGGTCGCCGACGATGCTTCCGCCGGAAATTTCCACGTCCTGCAATTGTTCGCCCAACAGCACGTACGACCGCGGCGCGGCATTGGCCTTGGCCAGCAGCTTGGCGCCATCGGCCAGGGACAGAAGCATCCGGCTGCGCAGCTTCACGCTGCGCGTCGGGTCGATGACATAAATCCCGGCCGGCACGAATACGGTGCCGCCGTCGTCCGGCAAGGCGTCGATCGCGGCTTGAAAGGAGGTGGTGTCGTCGCCGGCCCCGTCGCCGCGAGCCCCGTGATCGCGGACATTGATGCGCGTACCGCCTCGTTTCCTCGGGGTTGCGGCGGGATCCGCGGCGGCGGAGCGAGCGGCACCGGACGCGGCGAAAACGGCAAGGGCAGCCAATCCGCTCAAGAAATCCCTACGCGATAGCGGTTTCTTCTCCATGCCGGCGGCTCGTTTGCTCACGCAGCCATCGCGACCGCGCCGCCGGTCCTCTGCCTGTGCGCCAGCCATGGCAAGACGATGGCGAGCAGATAGAACTTGGAGGCGTGGTATTTGTTGTCCAGCCGGCGCCGGTTCCTGTCCAGCCAGGGCATGGCGCCCGGCAGCAGTTCGCGGGTTTCTTGCGCATAGTTGCGCACGACGTCGAAACGCCGCTCGGCCAGACCGCACAAATCGAAACGGAAACTGCCTTTCTTGCGCACGTACGGCAGTTCGCCGAAGCGCGTGGCGATGTGCTTGCGGATCAACAGTTTGTTGACGTGGGTGTCCGGATCGACTTTCTGTCGCCTGGGCACTTCGTCGTGCACCCACTCCCGAAGCGCGCGGTCGCAGAAAGGATAGGCCGCGCGCATCGACAATGCGCGCGCCGCATACAAGCCTTTGGCGAAGGCGCCTGCGGAGCCGGCGATCGACATCGACATATCGCGCCATTCCCAGGCGCTGCCCGCCGACGCGATTTCTTTTTCGAACAGCGCCAGGCGCGCCTTGGATTCGTGGGCCATTTCGCGGCCGAACAGGTTGTCGACCTCGGCGTCGGTGAATCGCGAACCCGGGAACACGCGTTCGATGGCGTTCATCTGCAGGCTGCCCAGCACGAAGCAGAGTTCGAAGCTGCGGTCGATAAGCGGCAGTTCCGAGACGCGCGCCGGCAGGCGCATTTGCTGCGCCAGCTTTGCCAGCCAGCGTTGTTGGCGGCTCACCGGCGTACCGAAGTAGCTGTCGGCGCCCAAGCCGTCGATCATGCCGTCGCCGCTCTGCGCGGCGATCTCGGTGCCCAGGTCGATGTACGACAACAGGGCGAAATCGGCGGTGAGCAGCGGCATGCGGCCCACCACCGCCAGATACCGGTCGTAGGCGCGTCCTGGGTCGCATACCAGCGTTTCGTGGCGCAAGCCGAGCGTCTTGGCGACCTGCGCCGCCGAAGCGACTTCGTCTTCCTCGCGTCCGCCGTGATAGGTGATGCAGACCGTGTCCGGACGCGCGTCGGCGATCGCGATGGCGAGCGTGGTCGAGTCCTTGCCGCCGCTCTGCAGTTGCCACGGCGCGCGCATGTTTGAACAGGAGCGCGCCACCGCGTCGCACAGCAGGCGATGGTAGACGCCGACCCAATCCTGCTCGGTGCTCGCGACTTCGGGGACTTCGCCCGCGTTGCGGAACTTGAAGCGGAATTCCGGCGTGCGGGTCATGTCCTGCTGCGGACAGAAGCCGAAGGTCACCAGCTTGACGTCCTCGTAGACCGAATGCGGCGGATAGACGAAAGCATTGCGCAGGATGTCGGCGACCGAGACCAGGTCGGTCGACGCCTGCGCGGCGCGGCTTTCCACGGCGGAAAAGTCGGGGTCGCCGTAGTAGGGCGACATGGTGATTTGAACGGGCGGCGCCATCGTTCCCTCAGGGATTGTGGACGGTCTGGTAGTCGTAATAGCTGTAGGCGTACTGCCCGGCGCCGCGCTTCTGCACCGCGTTGAAGATCGCGCCGCGCACTTCGACCCCGTTCTGCTCCAAGCGTTGCTTGGCCAGCACGATCTCGCGCTGCTGGTTCAGGCCCCAGCGCACCACCATCAGACAGATGCCGACGTGATGGCCGATGACGGCGGCGTCGGTCACCGCCAGCACCGGAGGCGTGTCGATCACGACGATGTCGAATTCCTTGCCGACCTTGTGCAGCAGCCGCGCGAAATTGGGATGCATTAGCAGTTCCGACGGATTCGGCGGCACCGAACCGCGCGAGATGAAAGAGAGGTTGCCGGTGCCCGGCACTTGATGGATCGCCTCCTCGGGCTGCAGGTGCCCGCAAATCAAATCCGACAAACCGCGGTCGGAGCGCACGCCGACCGCGCGATGCAAAGTGCCGCGGCGCATGTCGGCGTCGATCAGCAGCACGCGCTGGCCGGCCTGCGCCATGGTCACCGCCAAGTTGGCGCAGACGAAGGTCTTGCCGACGCCCGGGCTGGGCGCGGCGATCATCAGCAGATTGTTCCTGGTCTCCATGCGGGCGAAATGCAGGCTGGTGCGCAGCGTGCGCAACGCTTCCATCGCCAAGTCGGTCGGCGCCCTCAACGCGAGCAAGCGGTGGCGACCGTCGCGCCGAGTGCGTCCGGGCAGCATCGCGATCTGCTTGCCTTTCTCGCTGTAAGGGATCGAGGCGTACACCGGCAAGCCCAGCAGTTCGATGTCGACAGGATCCTCGACGCCGCGCCGGAACATCTGCCGCAACAGCACGAACGCGATCATCAGCAACGCGCCGATGGCGGTGCCGGCGGCGACGGTCAGCAAGGGTTTGGGCCAAGTGGGATTGTCGAGATCGACGTCGGCCGGGTCGATCAACCGCGCCGTACCGATCGCGCTTTCGCGGGCGATGCTGAGCTGCTGCTGCTGGTCGAGCAGGCTGGCGTAGGTTTGGTTGGTCACTTCGACGTCGCGGTTGAGCCGGAACAAGCCCTGTTGCGCGTCGGGCAATTGGTTGATGCGTCCCTGCAGCGCGGCCTTCTGGCCCTGGAATTGATTGATCTGCTTCTGCAGCGAAGCGTAGACCGGATGCGCCGGCGTGAAGCGGCTGCTGGCGTCGGCCAATTGCACCTGCAATTGCTGGATATTGGTGTCCAGCGCGACGGTCTGTTCGAGCAGCGAGCGGTTCTGCGTGCCCACGTCCATCGTGCCGGTACGGGTCTGGAAGCGGTTGAGCGCCGCCTGCGCTTCGGCCAGTTCGCGGCGCACTTTCGGCAATTGCTCGGTCACGAACTTCAGGCGCTTGGCCGCTTCGGCGGAATTGCGCGCCACGTTTTGGCTGACGTAGGCCTGGGTGATCCGGTCCAGCACCTGCTTGGCGAGCATCGGATCGGCATTGGCGTAGGCCAAGGCGATGATTCCGGAATTGCGGCCCTGTTCGGAGACGGAAATGTCGCGCTTCAAGTCGGCCATGATGGTCATCGGATTGAGCCGGGTCACGTCGAAGCGCATGCCCGGATTGGCGACCAACGTCTCCACCCGGATGCGAACGCCTTCGTCGGTGTTCACGTCCTGTCCGATTCGGCCTTGGGCCAAGCTTTCGCCGTTCGGATCGAACAGCGAATAACGGCCGCCGCCGTCGGCGACCAAGCGCAGCGGCACGTCGGTCAGAGCCTGCGGCACCTCGAGCTTGGCGATCTTGATGCGCTCGCCGCCCCAGCCATAGCTCTTCAGGCCGAACCACGGCGAGGCAAGCTTTCCCGGTTCGGTGCGCTGCTGCGCGCGCGCGGCCATGTCGCCGATCAACGGGAAGCGGACCGGTTCGGCAGCGATGTCCAGGTTCAATCGCTGCATCGCTTCGCCGAGCACGCGGCGCGAGGTCAGCAACTGGGTTTCGGTCGCGGCGGGCGCGTCCGCGATCGTCGGCGCGGGCGCCGCGGCGTTGGTATTGATGCCCGGCACGGGCGGCAGACGGTTCTCGACCTGCAGGACCGCGTTGGCTTCGTATTTCGGCGTGGCGAAGAGCACATAAGCGAAGCTGGCGGCGGCGAACAGCAGCGTGCCCGACAGGATCAACCATTTGCGATCGGTCAATGTGCCGACCAAGGTCGGCAGGTCGATATCTTCGTCCCGCGCCGGGGAAGGCGGCGGAAACGGGTTATCCGTCCTAGCGATCAGATGCGTAGCCATTTTCATCACCATTCATTGCTTAAGTAAGAACAGGCCCGGAGAAACGTCACGGCGTCCCGAAAACGCCTTGGGCCTGGGCTGTCGAACCTGCGTCCCGCGGCATATCCGGCAGCGGATAGGCGGGACGCAGGCCCGTCAGTGCCTCGACGACGCGCGCGCTGGCGCCGTCGCCGTATTTCGAAGCCGTGTCTTCGCGCGGCAGATCGCGTTCCAGCAGATCCAGGATCCGCGTCGCGTGCGCGGGCTTCTCCGCGGCCAGCACCGGCCGGCCCATCGCGGTCGCCTCGGCATGCACGTCTCCTCCGGCGATGACCAGATCCGCTCGTTTGAGCAGATAAACCGAAGCGAGATAGTCCGGCGGGTCGATCGCATGCACGTTCGGCCAACCGCGCGCCAGATCGGAGCCAGGCAGCTCGCGCTCGAACAGCGCGGCCGAGCAGACGATGTCGACGTCCGGACGCCGCGCGGCGATATCGCGCAACATGTCGGCGGTACGCGCGAATCCAGCGTCGGACGCGTCGCGGTTCAGCATCAGCAGCATAGGGCTGCCGTCGCGCAGGAAGCCGTAGCGCTCGGCGAGCTCGCCGTCCAGCGCTCGGTCGCGATCGATTCGCCGCAATGCCGCGTCCAGCGTTTCGATGGCGGTATTGCCGGTGACGAGTACGCGTTCCGGCGGCACGCCTTCGGCCAGCAATTGGCGTTCGGCCGATGCGCTTTGGGCGACGTGCAGCGATGCCAGCGCGCGCGCCATCTTGCGTCCCGGATCGTCGTCCGCGCCCGATGCTCCATCCGCATCGATGCAGACCACGGGCACTTGGTGATAGCGCGCCGCCAAGGTCGCCGGCAGCGTGGCCGAAGTATCGCCCTGTACCAGCACCACGTCCGGCTGCACTTCGCTCAATACGCGCTCCATGCCGCCGAGCGCGGAGGCCGTGATGTCGGCCGGATCTTCGCCCGGTTTCACCACTTCGAAGGTGAGGTCCGGTTCCAAGCCGAACAGGTGCAGCACCTGTTCGGCGTCCTGTTCGGGCGTGGCGGCGATGCATAGCGTCGTTTCGAAACGATCGTCGCGCGCCAATTCGCGCGCGATCGGCGCGATCTGGATCGCGTCGGGCGGCGCCGAGAGCACGCACAGCGCTTTCATGGGCAGCGCGAGGCCGTCGTCGTCGGCGGAGGACGAAGCCGGCATCGCCGCGGCGGACGCGGGTTCCACGGACTGCGCTTGTTCGCGCAAATCCCAATCCTGCGGCGCCAGCGCCAACTCGCCCCCGCCGCCGGCCACGATCGGCATCGCTTGCTGCGCGCGCGGGCGCAGCCGCAGCGACGCCGGCCAGCGCAACCGCGCCAGCAATTGCGGCACCCATAGGATGTGGATCGCGAGTACGCCGACGAAAACCGCGGCGCTGAGCAAAGGCGGGGCGCCGCGCAAGGCGTATCCGATCAGGATCAGCAGGCCGCTTCCGGCGACGATCAGGATCAGGGCCATGCGCGGAGGGATGCCGGCATCGAGCACCAGATGATGCAGATGCTGGCGATCGGGCTTGAACGGCGAACGCCCCTGGCGGATGCGCCGATACATCACCGCCAAGGTGTCCATGATCGGCAGCGCCACGCACCACAACACGCTGATCGGCGCCAATCGCTCGACCTTGCCGTGGCTAAGGAAGACCAGGCTCCAGGCCAGCAGAAAGCCGATCAGCGTGCTGCCGGCGTCGCCCATGAATATCTTGCGGCCGTCGGGCCAACCGAGGTTGACGCACAAGTAAGGGATCAGCGCGGCGAACAGCACCTGCAGCAGCAACAGCACGCCCGGCGACGCCCAGCCCGTCTGATCGAACAACAGTATCGCGCCGATGCTGGTCATGGCCACCGATGCGGCCAGGCCGTCGATGCCGTCGAGCATGTTGAAGGCGTTGATCACGCCGATGATCGCGACGATCGTGAACGGTATGCCGAGGACGCCCAGCCGGAGCCCGTAAATGCCGAGCTCGTCGACGTAGATGTTGGATGCGGCGATCACCAGCGCGATCGCGCCGGCTTCCACCGCCAGGCGCGAGCGCACGCTGAGGTCGTTGGCGTCGTCCAACACCCCGGCGACGACGATCAGCGCGGCGCCGGCCATCAGGCTGCTGACGAAGCGGTCGAAATAGCCCAGATAGCTCAATCCGACCAGAGTGCCCAGGAAAAAGCACAGTCCGCCGATCAGAGGGATGCGGCCGCGATGGCGCTTGCGCCCGTCGGGCTTGTCCACCAGGCCGATCCGGCGCGCCCACGGCCGCATCGCAAAGATCGCAAACAGAGTCACTGCCAAAGCGATAGCGCTGGCCGCGACCAGCTTGGGGTCCATCATGCATGCACCTCGGTTGTGCTTGTTGTTGGTATCCGTGTGCATGCGCACGACAACGCCGCGCATCCTGCGGCCTCGAAGAACGCCGCTGCTGCATGCGTTGGTTTCGAGTCGCGATGGAATCTATGTGCGCCATGTTGACGAGAAGATGAAGGGCGCGGCTTCAGTGTGATGAACTGGGCGTACGCGCGCTCAAGCGAAGATTCGTGACGAAAATTTCGCTATTCATTCATATGAATCGAACGCATCTGCGCAATGCGTTTTTCGCATGCATTCGCAAGGCTTTAACCGTTCGCTTGATACGCGCGCACGCGCGCGCAGAAAATCAATGCGTGTCGATGAGCGATGCGAAAGGTTCGCGTGAGATGCCGCTTCGGATCGAAGCGGGTGCGAGAGGCGGCGTTCGCGCGTCGACGAAGCGGAAGATGCCGTCGCCGAAAAAACAAACCCCCGCCGAAGCGAGGGTCTTTGTGCGTCTGGTGCCCGGGAGAGGACTCGAACCTCCACGGTGTTACCCGCTAGTACCTGAAACTAGTGCGTCTACCAATTCCGCCACCCGGGCAGGGCGAGCCGCGTATGTTGCGGTGCGGGACCAGGCTTGTCAACGATTAGCCCGGCCGAACGGCACCTGCGCGGCCGCCGTGTACCATGCCGCCGATGGCAAAGACCCCAGGCAAGCGCGGCGATGGCCGCGGCAAGCAGCCGGCCGGCAAGGCTTCGGCACCGAAAAAACGCGGAAAAAGCGCAGCGGCCGGCAAGCGGCCGGGCTGGATGCCGGAGCCGCCGCCGCGCAAGCCCGCCGGCGACGCTTCCCGCGCACCGGCTCCGCGACCGGCGAAGAAAGGCCGGTTCGACGATCCTTTCGCCGCCCGCGAAGCCGGCCGTTACGAAAACCCCATCGCCAGCCGCGAAGCCATCCTGCAATTGCTAGCGGCCGCCGACGGTCCGCTGTCGGCCGAAGCCTTGGCCGAGCGGCTGCAGCTGACCGCGCCCGACCGCTTCGACGCGTTGGGCAAGCGCCTGGCCGCGATGGTCCGCGACGGCCAACTCCTGCAAAACCGCAAAGGCGCCTACGCGCCGGCCGAGCGGATGGACCTGATCGCCGGCACCGTCATCGCCAACCCCGACGGCTTCGGCTTTCTGCGCCCGGACAGCGGCGCCGGCGACGATCTCTTCCTGCCGCCGTTCGAGATGCGCAAAGCCATGCACGGCGACCGCGTGTTGGCCAGCGTCACCGGTCTGGATCGGCGCGGCCGCCGCGAGGGCGCCATCGTCGAGGTGCTCGAGCGCCGGCTCAACCGTTTGATCGGCCGCTTCACCGTGGAGTCCGGCATCAGTTATGTGGTGCCGGACGATCGCCGCATCCAACGCAACGTGCAGATTCCGTCCGATGCGCGGCTGGACGCGCGCCACGGCCAATTGGTGGTGTGCGAAATCGTGCAGCCGGCCGATTCGCACCGGCCGCCGATCGGCCGCGTACTGGCCGTGCTCGGCGACCGCCTGACCGCCTCCTTGGCGGTCGAAGCGGCGATCCACGGCCACGAAATCCCCAACGAATTCCCGCCGCAAGCGTTGGCCGAAGCCGCGGCGGTGCCGCTGCAGGTCGATGCGGCGACCGCCGCGACGCGGGTCGATCTGCGCAAGACGCCGCTGATCACCATCGACGGCGAAGACGCCAAGGATTTCGACGACGCGGTCTGGTGCGAACCGAACCGCGACGGCTTCCGCCTGATCGTCGCCATCGCCGACGTATCGCATTACGTGCGCCCCGGCACGCCGCTGGACGACGAAGCGCAGAAGCGCGCCACGTCGGTCTACTTCCCCGGCTTCGTGGTGCCGATGCTGCCGGAGACGCTGTCCAACGGCATCTGCTCCTTGAATCCGAAGGTGGACCGGCTTTGTTTCGTCTGCGACATGCAGGTCGGCCGCGACGGCGAAGTGGCGCGTTCGAAATTCTACGAAGCGGTGATGAACTCGCACGCGCGGCTCACCTACACGCAGGTGTGGAATGCGGTGGGGGACGGCGTGCCCGAGGAAGACCAAGCGCAGGCGCAGGCCTATATCGGCGGATTGATGCCGCAGGTGCAGCGCCTGCAGCAGTTGTACCGGATCCTGGACAAGGCACGCCGCAAGCGCGGCGCGATCGAGTTCGAGACTTCGGAAGTGCGTTTCGCGCTCGGCCCGCAGGGCGAGGTGACCCAGGCCGGCATGCTCCAGCGCAACGACGCGCACAAGCTGATCGAGGAATGCATGATCGCGGCCAATGTCGAAGCCGCGCGCTTCCTGTTGGCCAAACATATTCCGGCGCCGTTCCGCGACCACGACAAGCCGCCGGAGGCGAAGTACGCGGACCTGGAGGAAT
Organism: Luteimonas gilva; assembly: GCF_005239095.1. Lineage (GTDB taxonomy): Bacteria > Pseudomonadota > Gammaproteobacteria > Xanthomonadales > Xanthomonadaceae > Luteimonas_C > Luteimonas_C gilva. The sequence continues at coordinate 133,373 of NZ_SZUA01000001.1, forward strand.
TCCTGAAGGAGTTCAAACTGCGGCTGCCGCCGTGGGGCAAGGTGCAGCCGCGCGATTTCCGCGATTTGCTGGACAAGATCCGCGACCGGCCGGATGCGGCGCTGCTGGAATCGGTGGTCCTGCGCAGCCAGTCGCTGGCGGTGTACGCGCCGGAGAACATCGGCCATTTCGGCTTGGCGCTGGAGGCTTACGCGCATTTCACTTCGCCGATCCGGCGCTATCCCGATTTGCTGGTGCATCGCGCGATCAAGCATGCGCTGGCCGGCGGCAAGCCGGCCAATTACGCCTATTCGGGCAGCGCGATGGCGGCGCTGTCGTTGCAGTGCTCGGAACGCTCGCGCCGCGCCGACGAAGCCCAGCGCGAAGTGGAAGAACGCTACGCCGCCGCTTGGATGGAGCGCCACGTCGGCAGCGAGTTCGACGGCACCATCAGCGGCGTGACCAGCTTCGGCCTATTCGTCGAGTTGGACGAATCCAAGGTCAACGGCCTGATCCACGTGACCCAGCTGCCCAACGACTACTACCATTTCGACCCGATCCGGAAAACGCTGAGCGGCGAGCGCGCCGGACGCGTATTCCGGCTCGGCGACCGGGTCCGGATCGTGGTGCTGAAGGCTAGCTTGGAAGAGCGCAAGATCGATTTCCGATTGGCCGAGGAGCGCGGTGTCAAACCGCCGCCGCCGCGTGGGCAGCCGGCGAAGCGGACCAAGAAGAAATACTGATTTTTAGACGCGGATTGGATCGGATAGCCGCGGATAAAATTGGAATTGTTTTATCCGCTTTCCTCCGAACTGATCCGCGTCAAAAAAGATCTTAAAAAGACATCATGAGCAAACAAAACCAATGGATCGCCGGCATCAACGCCGTCTCGGCCGCCGTCGAGCACGATGCCGACAACGTGCGCGAGGTGCTGATCGAGGCGGGCGCCAAGAATCCGCGTCTGATCGAGGTCGAAGAGAACGCGCGGCGCAAGGGAATCGACGTGCGGCGCGTGGCCCAGCAGGCGCTGGACGGCGTCGCCGGCGGTTTACGCCATCAAGGCGCGGTCGCCCGTTACGCCGCGGCCAAGACTTGGGACGAAAGCGAGTTGCCGGCTCTGGTCGAAGCGGCGCAGGGCAAAGCGCTGATCCTGGTGCTGGACGGCGTGCAGGATCCGCATAATCTCGGCGCCTGCTTGCGCAGCGCCGCCGCCGCCGGCGCGACCGCGGTAGTCATTCCGAAAGACAAAGCGGTGCAGGTCAATGCGACCGTGCGCAAGACGTCCGCGGGCGCGGCCGACAGCGTGCCGGTGGTGCGCGCCAACAATCTGGCCCGCTGCCTGCGCGATCTGCAGCAACTGGGCGTGTGGATCTACGGATTGGCGGGCGAAGCGACGGCGTCGCTGTACGCCATCGACCTGCGCGGCAACGTCGCGTTGGCGCTGGGCGGCGAGGCCGACGGCTTGCGACGCTTGACCCGGGAACACTGCGATCAGCTGGTCACGATACCGATGCCGGGCGGCGACGCCGCTTCGGGCGTCGAGAGCCTGAACGTCTCGGTCGCCAGCGGCGTCGCGCTGTTCGAAGCCGTGCGCCAGCGCCAGGCCTAATCCGATATCGCAAATAGGGAGAGAACCATGTCGTTCAATATGGAATGGTACGACTGGATCGGCATCGTTGGCGCCTTGCTGGTGCTGTTCGCGTTCTATCTGCTGCAGGCGCGGCGCGTGTCGGGCACCGGTTTGGTCTATCAGCTGATGAACCTGTTCGGAGCCTTGGGCTTGCTCACGTCGCTGTACGGCAAATTCAACGTCTCGGTTTTCATCGTGCAGACGGTCTGGGTGGCCATTAGCGTATACGGCATCGTGCGTTCGGCGCGATCGCGCGCAACGCCGGCGGCTTGACCTCCCGCTTTAGTAGAGTCGAGCCTGCCCGACTGCTCTTGCGGGAAAAGCAGTCGAGCAGGCTCGACTCTACAAGAGCAAGTTCTAAGGGGTTGCGTCCAACCGCAACTCCGCCTGCGGTTTCTCGCCGCGGGCCAGCGAGACCAGGCTCAAGCTATGGCCGCCCAAAACCCGGCTGCTCTTGTCCTTGAAGCCGGTATGCAGTCCGAACGATTGCGGCGCCGCGCTTCCCGCGCTCCATTCGAACGCGACCTCGGCGTCGCCGGCCCACACGCATTGCCGATCGGGCGGGCAGCGCGAATCCGATTTCACGCCCACATAGCGCAGCGTGCCGCGATCGGGCAGGGCGACGGTCTGACCCGGCGACATGGCGAAAGTTTGTCCAAGCGCGACCGCGGGCGAAGACTGTTCGGAAGGCGTCGCCGGCGCCGAGGCGTTGCCGGCCGTGCTGGTGGAACTGCAGCCGATCGCGAACGCGGCGGCGGCGAACAAAACGGGTCGGGCGAAGGCGGGAATGGACATCGGGCGCTCCTGCGAAAGGTCCGCGGCAAGCCTACCCGGCCTTGGCCCAGCGCGCCGTGAATCGATGCCGCAGGGCTTAACCCCGCTTGATGTCCCTGCGCGACGCCAGGCGGTCCGCGAGCCGGGTGGGCTCGGGCAGGCGATAGGTGGTCACGTAGCGCATCACCAGATCGCCCACCGACGCCATCGCCACGCGATGTCCGGGCGATACCACCAACGGCAGGCAGTTGGGCTTGCTGCGCAGCAGCCATCCGATCTGTTCGCCGTGGTGGCGCAGGGTGACGTAAGCGCCGCGCATCTGATGCAGCTCGGGGGCGGCGCCGACCAAGATCTTCTTCGCCACGCCGATGCACGGCAGGTCGGTGACCACGCCGAAATGCGCGGCGATGCCCAGCCTACGCGGGTGGGCGATGCCGTGGCCGTCGACGAAGACCAGGTCGGGCGGGGCCGACAGCATCGCCAGTGCATCCAGCAGCGCCGGCAGCTCGCGGAAGGAGAGCAGGCCGGGCACGTAAGGCATCACCGTGGGTATCCGCGCCACGTGCGATTCGATCGGCCGCAGAGTCTGCGCATCCATCAGCACCGCCGCCGCGCGGGTGACTTCGCCGTTTTCCTCGAAACCAACGTCGAAACCCGCGATGGTGCGCAGCGGCTTGGCGAAACCGTCGCGCAGCACGACGCGCTTGGCCAGTTCGGCCTGCATCGCCCGCGCATGGGCGACGCTGCCGTCCCATTCGGCGAAGGCGGGATGCACGGGAACGCGCGGCGCCGACATCAGGCCGCCCGCAAGGTGGTCAGCAGGCCGCGCGCGGCGTTTAAGCGGGTGGAGGCGTCGGGCAAATCCAGCTTGACCCGCAGTTTGTCCGGGCCGTCCATCTGATAGGACTTGGGTTGGCCCTGGATCAGCCGGATCACCGCCATCGGATCGATATTGGGCTTGGATTCGAAGTGCACGCGGCCGCCTTTTTCGCCCAGGTCGATCTTGCGCAAACCCAGTGCAGTGGCTTGCAGCTTCAGCTCCGCCACGGCGAACAGATGCTTGGCGGCATCGGGCAGCAGGCCGAAGCGGTCGATCATCTCGACTTGCAGTTCGCGCAATGCTTCGGAATCGCGGGCGGAGCTGATCCGCTTGTACAAGGTGAGCCGCTCGTGCACGTCGGGCAGGTAGTCTTCCGGGATCAGCGCCGGTACGTGCAATTCGATGTCCGCGCCGTGGCTGCGCACGCCGTCCACGTCGGGCAGCTCGCCGCGCTTGATCGATCGCACCGCGCGCTCCAGCAGCTCGGTGTAGAGGCTGAAGCCGACTTCGGCCATCTGCCCGCTCTGGTCCTCGCCCAGCAATTCCCCGGCGCCGCGGATTTCCAGATCGTGGGTGGCCAGGGTGAAGCCGGCGCCGAGTTCGTCCATGGCCGAGATAGCATCCAGCCGCTTGCGCGCATCGGACGTGATCGAGCGCTGGTCCGGGATCACCAAATAGGCGTAAGCGCGATGGTGCGAACGGCCCACCCGGCCGCGCAACTGGTGCAGCTGAGCTAGGCCGAACTTGTCGGCGCGGTTGATGACGATGGTGTTGGCGTTGGGGATGTCGATGCCGGATTCGATGATGGTCGAACATAGCAGCACGTTGAAGCGCTGCTTGTGAAAATCCAACATCACTTTCTCGAGTTCGCGTTCCGGCATCTGGCCGTGGGCGATGCCGATCCGCGCTTCCGGCACCAGTTCCGTCAACTCGCGCTGCATGCGGCCGATGCTTTCCACGTCGTTGTGCAGGAAATACACCTGGCCGCCGCGCGCCAGCTCGCGCTGGAAGGCTTCGCGCAGCTGGCCGTTGTCCCACGGCACGACGAAGGTCTGCACCGCCAGGCGATGCGCAGGCGGGGTGGCGATGATCGCCAGGTCGCGCAGGCCGGCCATCGCCATGTTCAGCGTGCGCGGGATCGGCGTCGCGGTCAGGGTCAGCAGGTGCACGTTCGCGCGCAGCGCCTTCAGCGCTTCCTTTTGGCGAACGCCGAAGCGCTGCTCTTCGTCGACGATCACCAGGCCCAAATCCTTGAACTTGACGTCCGGCTGCAGCAGGCGATGGGTGCCGACGATCACGTCGATCTTGCCTTCGGCCAGTTTCTCCAGCTCGGCCTTGATTTCCTTGGCGGATTTGAAGCGCGACAGCACCTCGACCCGGATCGGCCAGTCGGCGAAACGGTCGGCGAAATTGCGGTAATGCTGCTCGGCCAGCAGCGTGGTCGGCACCAGCACCGCCACCTGCTTGCCGGCGCTGGCGGCGACGAACGCGGCGCGCACGGCGACTTCGGTCTTGCCGAAGCCCACATCGCCGCAAACTACGCGATCCATCGGCTGAGACGAAGACAGATCGCGGATCACCGCTTCGATCGCGGCGTGCTGGTCCGGGGTCTCTTCGAACGGGAACGTCGCCGCGAACGGTTCGTACATCGCGCGGTCCAGCTCCAGCGCCAATCCGGCGCGGGCCTGGCGCTTGGCCTGGATTTCGAGCAATTCCGCGGCCACGTCGCGCACTTTCTCCGCGGCCCGCTTCTTGGCCTTGGTCCAGGCCTCGCCGCCGAGCGAATGCAGCGGCGCGGTTTCGGCCGAAGCGCCGGAATAGCGGCTGACCAGATGCAATTGCGCGACCGGCACGTACAGGCGGTCGCCTTTCGCGTATTCGATGTCCAGGTATTCGCCCGGTTGCCCGCCGGCGTCGAGCGTGATCAAGCCGCGATAACGGCCCACGCCGTGGTCCTCGTGCACGATCGGCGCGCCTTCGCTCAGCTCGCCCAGATCGCGGATGATCGCTTCCGGCTCGCGGCCGGCCCGCTTGCGCCGGCGCGGCTGCGCGGCGCGTTCGGGGAACAGCTGGCGCTCGGTGAGGATCGCGATCCGCGGTTCGTCGAGGGCGAAGCCGTTGTCGAGCGGAGCGACGGCGATCGCGAAGCGTTTCTTCGCGGTCGCCGAAACGAAATCTTGGAAGTCGGCGAACACATCGGGCGACAGTCCCGCGGCGTTCAGCACCTCCAGCAAGGCTTCGCGGCGGCCGGCGGTGTCCGCTGCGATCAACACGCGTCCGGGGTACGTAGCCAGGAAGGTCTTCAGCGCGCCCGCCGGTTCGGCGTCTTTGGCCGCGAGCGGCAGGTCCGGTGCGGGCTGGTCGCCCAGCGCCGACGCTTGCGCGCGGCGCGCGTGCTCCGCGCCGCACACTTCGACCAGGTCGACGCGGTTCAAACGTTCCCGCAGCGCATCCGGCGCTAGATACAACTCGTCCGGCGCCAGCAGCGGGCGCTCGATGTCGTGACGGCGCTGCTCGTAGCGCTCGCCGGTCTGCCGCCAGAAATGCTCCGCGGCCTCGTTCGCGCCGTCGACCAGCACCGGCAGGACGGCGTCGCCGAGATAGTCGAACAGCGTGGCCGTGCCGTCGAAGAACAAAGGCAGGTAGTACTCGATGCCCGACGGCGCCAAGCCCGCTTTCAAATCCTGATAAAGCGCGCTGCGCCGGGTGTCGATGTCGAAACGGTCGCGCAGCGCCTGCATCGCGCGTTGCGCGGCTTCTTCGTCCAGCGGGATCTCGCGGCCCGGCAGCAGCCGCACCGCGTCGGTCTTGTCCAGCGAGCGCTGCGTTTCCGGGTCGAAGGCGCGGATCGAGTCGATCGCATCGTCGAACAATTCGACGCGGTAGGGTTCGTCGGCGCCCATTGGATACACGTCGAGCAGGCCGCCGCGCACCGCGAAATCGCCCGGATCCAGCACCTGCGGCACGTGGCGGTAGCCGGCCGCTTCCAGCCGGCGCTTTTCTGCATCCAGATCCAGCTTCTGCCCGACCCGGACGTCGAAGGTGTTGCCGACCACGTAGCGCAGCGGCGGCAGGCGCTGCATCAGCGTCTGCACCGGCACTACGACGATGCCGCGCTTCAGCGTCGGCAGGCGATGCAGGGCCGCCAGGCGCTGCGAAACGATGTCCGGATGCGGACTGAATTGGTCGTAGGGCAGGGTTTCCCAGTCCGGGAACGGCATCACCGGCAAGTCGGCATCGCCGAGCAGGGTGCGCAGATCGGATTCGAGCTGGTGCGCGTTCTGGTTGTCGCGGGCGACCAACAGCAAAGGTCCGGCATGGGTTTCGGCTGCGCGCGCGATCGCCCAGGCCAAGGCGGAAGCCGATGCGGGCGCGCGCCACCAGGCGCGTTGCTGGCCGGCTTTGGGCAGGGGCGGGGCGTTGAAAACGGGGTTCGGCATCGATCCGGGTACTCGCGGAGAAAACGAAAACAGCGCCGGCAGCCGTCGCCGCCAGCGCGAAAGCCGGCATTTTACGCGAGCCGCCCCGGCGGTTCCGGTGCGGCGGGCGCGGATCGCAGCGTTCCGCGGCCATCGATAAAAATAGCTTGCAATTAGATAGCGTGCTATATAAATTAAGCGCCATGAAAACCACCCCCGCCAAGCCCGCCCTGGGCAAGACGCTGCTGAAACTCGACGAGCAGCTCTGCTTTGCCCTGTATTCGACCGGGCTGGCCTTAAACAAGGTCTACCGCAAACTGCTCGCTCCGCTGGGCCTGACCTACCCGCAGTACCTGGTCATGCTGGTGCTGTGGGAACGCGACGGCGTCACCGTGTCCGAGATCGGCGAAAGGCTCTATCTGGATTCGGCCACGCTGACGCCGCTGCTGAAGCGTCTCGAGGCCGCGGGCTTGATCACGCGCACCCGCGCCAAGAGCGACGAGCGCCAGGTCGTCATCGGATTGAGCGCGCAGGGCAAGGCGCTGAAGACGACCGCGCGTTCCGTGCCGACCGATGTGTTCTGCGCCTCGGAATGTTCGCCGGGCGAGCTGGCTTCGATGAAGCGGCAATTGGAATCGCTGCGCGGCAATCTGATGAAGAACGCTTGAAGTCGTTCTTGCGATAAACGTCCCAACGGCCGGCAACGGCTTCCCTTCCGTTCACCACCACCCCCACAGGAATCGCCATGTCCCTCGATAAAGTCCTCTACACCGCCCACGCCGCGGTCACCGGCGGCCGCGATGGCGGCCACGCCGTCTCTTCCGACAATGCGCTCGACGTCAAGCTCAGCATGCCGCGCGAACTCGGCGGCGCCGGCGGCGACGGCACCAATCCGGAACAGCTGTTCGCGGCCGGCTATTCGGCCTGCTTCCTCAGCGCGTTGAAGCTGGTCGCCGGCCAGGAAAAGATCGCGCTGCCGGCGGACACGCGCATCGACGCCAGCGTCGGCATCGGCCCCATCGCCGTCGGTTTCGGCCTGCAGGCCGAGCTGAAGGTTTCGGTGCCCGGCATCGATCGCGAGAAGGTCGAGGCGCTGGTGCACAAGACCCATCAGGTGTGCCCGTATTCGAACGCCACCCGCGGCAATATCGATGTGGTGCTGACGGTCGTTTGAATCGCAGCGATCGGGTCCAAAGTGGCCGACCGTAGCCTCATCTGCCCTTCGGGCACCTTCTCCCGATGGGAGAAGGAAGAGCTAAGCCCCTCTCCATCGGGAGAGGGGTTGGGGTGAGGGTTCGGCGAAGCGATGTTCTCCGCGTCGGCGTTGAAGAACATCCGCTTGTTTCCAGTCTTACCAGACCTGACTAAGACTCCGAAGTCACCGGATCGATGATCGCCTTCACTTCGGATACGCGATCGGCCGGAAAACCGCCTTGCCGCGCGTGCTCGCGGATCGTGTCCTCGTCCGGCGCGATGTAGACGCAATACACCTTGTCGCCGGTGACGTAGCTCTGCACCCATTGGATCTGCGGGCCGAGCCGGTCGAGCACCGCGCAGGATTTCTGCGAGATCGCCTGCAGCTCCTGCGCGGACAGCGCGCCGGCTCCAGGAATGCCGCGTTCGATGACGTATCTAGGCATATCGGGTCTCCGGTCAATGCGGGCGCGCTTCGAGCACGAGATTGAACGGCGTCTGTGCGGCGCGGCGGAAGCGCGCATAACCGGCTTCCTCCATTACGCCGCGCAGGCGAGCTTCTCCGGCTTGCGCGCCGAGCGCGGGTCCTTTGCGCGCCAGCGACACCGGCACGCAGATCTGCGAAGAGGCGCCGTAATAGACGCGGCCCACCGGATTGAGGTTGTCCTCGACCTTGTCGCCGGCGAAGGGTTCGACCAGCAGGCAGTGCCCATCGGGCTTGAGCGCCTGCCGCGCATGCTTAGCGGCGCCGGCCGGATCGGCCATGTCGTGCAGGCAATCGAAGAAAGCGATGAGGTCGAAATCGCCTTCGGCATAACTTGTCGCGTCGGCCACCTCGAAGCGCGCATTGCCGATGCCCGCGGCGGCGGCGCGTTCGGCGGCGACGCGGATCGAATCGGGGTGGTAGTCGTAGCCGACGAATTCCGAATTCGGGAACGTACGCGCCATCAGCACGGTGCTGGCGCCGTGGCCGCAGCCCACGTCGGCGACTTTGGCGCCGCGTTCGAGCTTGGCGAAGGCGCCGTCCAGCGCCGGCAGCCACTCGGTCACCAGATGCGCGTTGTAGCCGGCGCGGAAAAAGCGTTCGGTGCCCTGGAACAGGCAGGGATGATGTTCGCCCCATTCCATGCCGTGGCCGCTGCGGAAGTTCTCCGTGGTGCGGTCCAGCGCGTGGAATGCGGCTTCCACGAAGTTGTAAGCGCCCGGCAGGTCGACCGGGCCTGCCGGGTCCGCCAGGCACAGGGCCTGTTCCGGGCTGAGCGAATAGCGGCCGCTGGCCGCGTCGTACTGCACATAGCCGCCGGCGGCCTGGTTGCCCAGCCATTCGCGGATATAGCGTTCGCTGGTGCCGGTGCCTTCTGCCAACTCGGCCGGATTCGCGGCTTGCTTCGCCAGCGCCTTGTACAAACCCAATCGGTCGCCGACCAGCATCAGGCTGGCGCTGATCGCGGCGCCGAGATCGGCGACCGCTTTGCCTAGGAATTCGTTGAGGCGGTTTTCGTCGATGCGTGTTGCTGTTTCGTTGGCCATTTCATACTCCGTTGCCCCCTTGCCCCTGCGGCGGAATGCCGTTGCCTTCGTTTGATGCAACGGGGGTTGCGGAGGTCCGCGGACAGAAAATGGCCGAGCGCTGTCGACGGACAGCGTCGCCGGATCACTGAAGTGCCGGGTCGAACACCGACGAAAGTGAGTACTCGCCGTTCAGCGCAGATCGAGCGCGACACGCACCAAGCCGGGCGTATGGGCCGATTCGCGGCGAAAGCCCAGCGATTGGGCCAATTGCAGCATGGGCTGGTTATGTTCGAGCACGTCGCCGTACAGGCGTTCGAGCTTCTTGCCCTTGGCCCAGCGCACCAGTCGGCGCATCAATTGCCGGCCCAGGCCCATGCCGGCGATGTAATGGCTGACCAGGATCGCGAATTCGGCCTCGCGGCTGCCCGGCACGACGGACACCCGGGCGACCGCGCCGACCAGGGCTTCGCCAGGCGGCAGCGGCTCGGCGGCGACCAGCGCGAATTCGGTCCTCGGATCCGGGTGGGTCAGGCGTTCGGCTTGATCTTCGCTGAGTTCCTTCATCGCGTAGAGGAAGCGCTGGCGGATTTCGTCCGGACCAAGCAAAGGAAACGCGGCCCGGAGCGGTACGGCGTCGTCCGGCCGGATCGGACGGATCAGCACTTCGCGCCCATTGGGCAAGCGCAATTGCTCATGCCACGGCGGCAGGCGGTTGCGGGGGCTCATTCCTGCAATGCTGGCATGCCGAAAGTGAAGCTACCCTCTACGGCATGAAACCTGCTGCTATCCGCCGCTTCGTTTCCGCCTGGCCCGGCGTCGGCGAGGACGTGAAATGGGACGATAACCTGGTGTTTTCGGTGGCCGGAAAGATGTTTTGCGCTATGGAGGTCCGCAGCGGGCGGGGCCTGGCGTTCAAAGTCGAAGAATCCCGGTTCCTCGAATTGACCGACCGCCCCGGCGTCGTGCCCGCGCCTTATCTGGCTAGGGCGCATTGGATCGGCCTGACCGAGGCCTCGGCGCTATCCGAGGCCGAAACCAAGGCGCTGATCCGCCGCAGCTACGAATTGGTGCGCGCCAAGCTCAGCCGCAAACTGCAACGCGAGCTCGCCGATTAGAGCGCTTTGCTAGACTTCCGGGCCCACCAAGACTCGGATCCGATCCATGGCAGGCAGCGGCGACTCCACCCGCGCGATTTTGTTCGCCTTGGGCGCCAATTTCGCCATCGCCTGCGCCAAGGGCGTGGCCGCGTTCTTCACCGGCTCCAGCGCCATGCTGGCCGAGACCGTGCATTCGCTGGCCGACTGCGGCAACCAATTGCTGTTGCTGCTGGGCATGCGCCAGGCCAAGCGGCCGGCTTCGCCGGACTATCCGCTGGGTTACGGCAAGGCCATCTATTTCTGGTCGTTCCTGGTGGCGGTGATGCTGTTCACCGTCGGCGGCATGTTTTCGCTGTACGAAGGCATCCACAAGCTGCAGCATCCCGAGCCGCTGAAGCAATGGTGGTGGGCCGCGGGCGTGCTGGTGTTCGGCATCGTCGCCGAAGCGGTTTCGATGCGCGCGTGTTTGCACGAAGTGGACAAGGCCCGCGCCGGCCGCTCGCTATGGCAATGGTTCCGCCAGAGCCGTCAGGCCGAACTGGTGGTGATCTTCGGCGAAGACCTCGCTGCGCTGTTCGGCCTGGTGTTCGCGCTGATCGCGGTGCTGTTGGCCGTCTTCACCGGCAATCCGGTTTGGGACGCCATCGGCACCATCGCCATCGGCGCATTGCTGATCGTGGTCGCGGTGTTCGTGGCGATCGAAGTCAAAGCGATGCTGATCGGACAGAGCGTGGATCCCGAGCGCCAGGCGCAGATGCGTGCCTTCCTCGAAGGCCGCGCGGAAGTCGGTCGGGTGATCAGCCTGATCACCCTGCAGCTGGGCAACGAAGCGATGGTGTCGGTGCAGGCCGAAATGAGCGAGCAGCAAAGTGCGCGCGCCCTGGCCGAGCAGATCAACGCGGTGGAGCGCGCGTTCAAGGCCGAATTCCCGGAAGTGCGCTGGAGCTTCTTCGAGCCCGACGTCAAAGCCGGCGTCTGACGCTTCCTACCAAGGCTAAACCGGCGGCTTGAGCCAACGCAGGTCGGACGCGCCGCCGCCGTCGTCGAGAGCGGCGCGCAGCGGCGGCAACGCGGCCCCGAGCGTCTCGTCCAGCTTCCATGGCGCATTGAGCAGCAGTAGCCCGCTGCCGTTCATGCGCAGCGGCGAATCGTCGGCGCGCACCAGCAGTTCGGCGACCAGCGCCGACTTGGCCGGCAAGTGCGTCGCCTTGCGATAGAACGGCTGCAGATGGCGGCGCAGCTTGATCGGGTACCACAGCGCGAACGTGCCTTGCGGCCAGCGTTGCAGCCCTTCGCGCAGCGCCGCCAGGGCAGCGTCGAATTCGTCCAGTTGCGCTTCGTACGGCGGATCGATCAACACCAGTCCCCGCCCGAGCTTCGTCGCGCCGGCCTTCGGCGGCAGCAGCGCCTTCATCGCCGCATAGCCGTCGCTTTCGCGCGCGGAGATGCGAGCGTCCCCGGCGAAGTTCGCCTTCAATGCGGCCGCTTCGATCGGCTGCAGTTCGCAACAGGCGATACGGTCCTGTTCCCGCAACGCGTGCGCCAGCAACCAGGGCGAGCCGGGGTAGGCGTCGTGCCCGTGCGCGGCGCGGCAGGCGGCCACGGCCTTCAGATAGCGGCCGATGGCCGGGTCGCGCGGTTGCGCGGCGAGCAGCCGCCCGACGCCTTGTTCGGCTTCCCCGGTCCTTTGCGCGGACCCGGACTTGAGCCGGTACAGCCCGCGCCCGGCATGGGTGTCCAAGGCGAAGGCCGGTGTCGGCTTGGCGGTCAGGGCGTCGCAGACCGCGAGCAGGACGACATGCTTGAGCACGTCGGCGTGGTTGCCGGCATGGAAGGCGTGGCGGTAGTTCATGCGGGCAGCATACAGCCGCTATGCTGACGCCATGCCCACGACCCCGACGATCCTGCTGGCCGAAGACGAAACCGCCATCGCCGACGCGGTGGTGTACGCGCTGCGCAGCGAAGGTTTCGCGGTCGAACATTGCCTGCTCGGCGGCGACGTGCTGCCGCGGATACGCTCCGGCGGCGTCGATCTGTTGTTGCTGGATGTCGGCCTGCCCGACGTCAGCGGCTTCGAAGTCTGCAGGACTTTGCGCGGGTTCAGCGATCTGCCGGTGATCTTCCTGACCGCCCGCAACGACGAGATCGACCGCGTCCTGGGCCTGGAACTGGGCGCCGACGACTACATGGCCAAGCCTTTCTCGCCGCGCGAGCTGGCCGCGCGCGTGCGCGCCCGCTTGCGCCGGCACGCGCCCGCAGGCGGCGGCATGCGCGCGTACGGACGCTTCGAAATCGACGGCGAGGGGCGCAGGATCCGCTACGCCGGCCGCGCCTTGGAGTTGACCCGCTACGAATACGGGCTGTTGGCCGAACTGCTGCGCCGGCCGGGCGCGATCCTGAGCCGCGCGCAATTGCTGGATCGCGCCTGGGACGGCGACAGCGACAGCGCCGACCGCACCGTCGACACCCACGTCAAGACGCTGCGTGCCAAGTTGCGCGAAGCCGGCGCGGATCCGGATCCGATCCGCACCCATCGCGGCATCGGCTATTCGATCGAGGTCTGAATGAGGCTGGGGCTGCGCCTGTTCCTCGGCTTCTTCCTGATCGTCGGCGTGGCCGCGTTCTTCGTCATGCGGGTGTTCGTCGACGAAGTGAAGCCCGGCGTGCGCCAAGCGATGGAAGCCAATCTGGCCGACACCGCCAACGTGTTGGCCGCGCTCGCCGCCGACGACATGAAAGCCGGACGCATCGCCGACGGCGCTTTCGCCCGCAACATCGCCGCGGCCGGCAGCCGGCATTTGGGCGCCGACATCTGGGGCACGCGCAAGGACCGGCTGGAAGGCCGCATCCTGATCGCCGACGCGCGCGGCATCGTCGTCTACGACTCGCGCAACGAAGCGGTCGGCAAGGATTACTCGCGCTGGAACGACGTCTACCGCACCTTGCGCGGCGAATACGGCGCGCGCTCCAGTGCTGAGACGCCGGGCGATCGGCAGAATACGGTCATGCACGTGGCCGCGCCCATCCTGGACGGCGACAAAATCGTCGGCGTGCTGACCGTGGCCAAGGCCAATCGGACGATGGAGCCGGTGATCGCGCGCAGCCAGCGCAATATCTTGCGCAAAGGCGGCTGGCTGCTGGGTTTGTCGGCCTTGATCGGATTGGCGATGACTTGGTGGCTGTCGCGCGGCATCGGCCGCTTGAACCGTTACGCCCAAGCGGTGAGCCGCGGCGAGCGCGCATCGCCGCCGCCGCGCCGGCGCGACGAGATCGGCGACCTAGGCAAGGCGCTGGAAACGATGCGGCGCGAATTGGAGGGCAAGCAGTACGTCGAGCAGTACGTGCAAACCCTCACCCACGAGATGAAGAGCCCGCTGGCCGCGATCCGCGGCGCCGCGGAGATCCTGCAGGAGCCGTTGCCGGAAGCCGATCGGGCGCGTTTCGCGGCCAACGTGCAGGGGCAAAGCGAGCGCTTGACCGAGATGATCGAGAAGCTGCTCGCGTTAGCTTCGGTGGAGCATCGCCGCGAGCTAGGACAACGCGAGCGGACCGACGTCGCCGCGATGGTCGCCGAAGTCGGCGGCGAATTGGGCCCGCGCGTGGCGCAGGCCGGCCTGACTTTGGATTTCGCCGATGCCGACCGGCCGGCCGTCGTCGAGGGCGACCGTTTCCTGTTGCGGCAGGCTTTGCGCAATCTGCTCGACAACGCGATCGACTTCTCGCCGCGAGGCGGGCGGATCGACATCGAATGCCGGATCGACGGCCGCGACGCTGTGCTGCGCATCGGCGACCGCGGGCCGGGCGTGCCGGATTTCGCCGCCGAGCGCGTGTTCGAACGCTTCTACTCGCTGCCGCGGCCGCACGGCGGGCGCAGCACGGGTCTGGGCCTGACTTTCGTCCGCGAAGTGGCCGCTTTGCACGGCGGCGGCGTTCGCTTGGAGCCCCGCGACGGCGGCGGTACTTGGGCGGAGTTGAGTTTGCCGCTAGCCGCCTGACCGCGCTTCACATTCGCTTCAAATTCGCCGCGTCGTCGCCTCATCGCGCGCATTCAGGCTGCGCGCATTCCGTGCCGAGGCTGCGTCCATGAAGAACATGCGTCTGTTGCTGCGTTTCCTGACCGTCGGCGGTCTGGTGCTGTTGCTGTTGATACCGTTGACGATGATTCGTGGTTCGATCCAGGAACGGCAGATGTACCGCAATCAGGCGGTCGCCCAGGTCGAACAGAGCGTGGCGGGGGCGCAGGCGATCGCCGGTCCGTTGCGGGTGGTGCCGTGGACGGAGACGCGCGAGGTAGACACGATCGATGCGCGCAATTTCCCGCAGAAGAAAGTCGAGACGATCGCCGGTTACGAGCTGCAGACGCCGCGCTCGCTGCGGATGGAAGGGCGGTTGGTGCCCGACACCCGCAAGTTGGGCTTGCACGAAGTGCGGATATACACCTGGCGCGGCAGCCTCAACGCTACGTTCGACCAGCCCTTGCCGAAAGACCAGGGCGTGCGCCGTTACGGGCAACCGTATCTGATCTTGGGCGTGCAAGACGTGCGCGGTTTCGTGGGCACGCCGCGCCTGACCGTCGACGGCCGAGCGCTGCGCTTCGCTCCGGGAACGCGCGAAGCCGGCAAACAACTCGGCGGCGTGCATGCCTTACTCCCCGTTGCCGCTGAAAGTGCGCCGCCCGGTCGCGACGTGAAGATAGAGTTCGCGCTCGCCGGCACCGAATCGCTGGCCGCCGTACCGGTCGGCGACAGCAACAACATCCAATTGCATTCGGCCTGGCCGCATCCGCAGTTCGGCGGCCGTTTCCTGCCGCAGACGCGCAAGATCGGCGACGCAGGTTTCGATGCCGGCTGGGACATTTCTTCGCTGGCCACCGACGCGCAGAGCCAGCTTGCGGCCGGAGCGGGCCTCGTCGGCGAGAAAACGCTGGACAGCTTGCAGGTGAGCCTGGTCGATCCGGTCAACATCTATTCGCAAGCCGACCGCGCCAGCAAATACGGCATCCTCTTCATCGTGCTGACCTTCGTCGGCTTCGCGATGTTCGAACTGATCAAGCGCCTGCCGATCCATCCGCTGCAATACCTGCTGGTGGGCCTGGCCTTGGCGATCTTCTTCCTGCTGCTGCTCAGCCTGTCCGAGCACATTCCGTTCTGGCAGGCGTATCTGGCCGCGGCGGCGGCGTGCATCGGATTGCTCGGTTTCTATTTGAGCCATGTCTTGCGCAGCCGGATGCGCGCTTTGGGATTCGCGACGATGCTCACTCTTCTTTACGGCGTGCTCTACGGTCTGCTGGTGTCGGAAGACAATGCGCTGCTGATGGGCTCGCTGCTGCTGTTCGGCATCCTGGCCGGAATCATGTGGGTCACGCGCAAGGTGGATTGGTACGAGTTGGGGTCGTCGCTGCGCTGACGCCCATGCGAGCCGCCGTCGATGCTGGGTATGCCTTCGGTACGACCCAGCCTGCGGGCGATGGCGTGAGGTAAAGTGGGCAGGATGCTCACTACTCTCGCCATCGCCCGTTTTCGCGGAGCCGAAATCGCTCCGTATCTGGAAGCCGTCGCGAAGTTGCGGATAGCGGTATTCCGCGATTGGCCCTATTTGTACGAAGGCAGCCACGCTTACGAACGCGAATATCTGGCCGCCTACGCCGCTTCGCCCGATAGCGTGTTCGTCCTGGCTTTCGACGGCGACGAAGTGGTCGGCGCGTCCACGGGCCTGCCGCTGGCCGACGATACCGCCGAATTCCATGCGCCGTTCCTTGCGCGCGGCATGCCGGTCGGCGAGGTTTTTTATTGCGGCGAATCGGTGCTGTTGCCGGCGTATCGCGGCCAGGGCATCGGCCATGCCTTCTTCGACCACCGCGAAGCGCACGCCCGTTCGCTGGGCCGCTTCCGCTGGACCGCTTTTTGCGCGGTCGACCGCGATCCCGCCGATCCGCGCCGGCCGCAAGCGCATCGCGGCAACGATGAGTTCTGGACCCGGCGCGGCTATCGCCGGCAGCCCGGTATGGCCATGCGTTTGCATTGGGATGAAATCGGCCGCGGCGACTGCGAACATGCACTGACTTTCTGGTTGCGGCCGCTGGCGCAGGACAACGAATGAAGATCGCGGTCGCGAAATATCCGGTGGAGGCCCCGCGCGACTTCGCCGAATTCGCCGCCAAGCAGCGCCGCTTGCTCGAGCAGGCGGCCGCGCAAGGCGCGCAATGGGCCGTGTTGCCCGAATATTTGTCGCTGGAGCTCGGCGCCACCTTCGACGAACCGGTCCGCGGCGATCTGCAAGCATCGCTGGCCGGCATCCAGCGCTATCACGACGATTGGCGGCAGCTGTTCGGCGGTCTGGCGCGCGAAACCGGAATGCGGATCGTCGCCGGCACTTTTTTGCTCGCCGTGGGCGAGGGCGGCTATCGCAACCGGTCGTACCTGTTCTCGCCCGATGACGGGCTTGTTTGGCAGGACAAGCTGCAGATGACCGGTTTCGAAAAGAAAGCGCGAACCATCCATGGCGGCGATGCGCTCAAGGTCTTCGAAGCCGACGGGCTGCGCAGCGCGATCGCGGTCTGCTACGACATCGAATTCCCGTTGCCGGTGCGCGTGCAATGCGAGGCCGGGGCAAAGCTGCTGATCGTGCCCAGTTGCACCGAAGCCGCGGCCGGAGCGATGCGGGTGCGGGTCGGTTGCTTGGCGCGCGCGCTGGAGAATCGTTGTTACGTGGCGCAATCGGTCACCGCGGGCGAAGCGCCGTGGAGCCCCGCGCTGGATTTCAACGTCGGCGAGGCGACGGTGTATGCGCCGATGGACGTCGGGTTTCCGTCCGACGGGATCGTCGCGCAGACCCGGGGCGATCAGGTTTGGACCTTCGCCGACCTGGATTTCGAAGCCTTGGAAGCCAGCCGCGAGCGGGCGCAGGTGGCGAACGATCGCGATTGGGCCGGGCAGCTGATGCCGGCCATCGCCCAAGCCAAAGTCGAGCTTTTGTAGAGTCGAGGGGGGGGGGGGGGGTTTGTGTGGAGAAGGGAGAGGGACGGGAGGGGGCGGGGAGGG
>NZ_SZUA01000001.1:150847-1701121 GCF_005239095.1 Luteimonas gilva
GTCGAGCCTGCTCGACTGCTTTTATCGCAATGGAACGAGAGCAGTCGAGCAGGCTCGACTCTACCAAGGCGGATCGGACGAAAAGAACGCGGATCAGGCGAAGAGGGATACGCCGGGCACCAGCCACAGCGAGAGGCTGGCCAGCAGCGTGCCGATGCCGGTCGCTGCTAGCACGTCGCTCGGATAATGCAGCCCCAGCACGATGCGCGACACCGCGACGCTGGCGGTGAACGGGATCAACACCCAAGCCAGCATCGGATAGTGAGCCAGCGCCACTAGCGTGAACGCGACCGCGTGCAGCGTATGCCCGGACGGGAAACTGAATTCGTCCAACGGTGCGACCCAAGCGCGGATGCGCAGATCCGAAGCGCAGGGACGCGGGCGCTTGGTCCAGCCCTTGAGCAGCTTGTACAAGCCGAGCGAAACCACGCCGGTGGCGGCCAAGTGCGCCGAGGCTTTCAGGCCTTCGTAGCCGTCGAACAGCACCATCGCAGCCATCAGCGCGTACCAGAACATGCCGTCGCCCAAGCGGCTGATCGCCGCGAAATAGGCGCGCGCGCCTTGGCGGTCGGCCCAATGGTTCGCGCGCAGGCACCAATGCGATTCCAAACGCCGTCCGCGGGCAGCGAACGGTTCACGCCGAGGCAGCGGATGCATAAGCCCTCCTGGTGTCGGCCAAGCGCGTGAGCGCATCGTCGAAATCGGCGGCGACCTGTTCGGGCCGCAGCATGGCCACGGCCTGGCGCGCGGCCGCGCCCATCGTCGCGCGCAACTCGCGATCGGCGCCGAGGCGGGCGGCGGCGGAAACGAAGCCTTCGTCGTCGCCGTCGCGGATCGCCGCGCCGTGGACGCCGTGGCGCAGGTATTCGCGCGCCGCGCCGTAATCGAAGGCGACGGTCGGCAGGCCGCTGGCCATCGCTTCGAGGGTGACGTTGCCGAAGGTCTCGGTGCGGCTCGGAAACAGGAACAGATCGCCGCTGGCGAAATGCCGCGCCACGTCCGCGCCGCGCTGCACGCCGCAGAACACGAAATCCGGGTTTTCCTGGGCCAATTTCTGCCGCGACGGGCCGTCGCCCACCCACACGAAGCGCGCTTGCGGCTGCCGCTTCTGCAGCTCGCGGAACGCGCGCACGGCCAGTTGCAGATTCTTTTCCGGCGCGATCCGGCCCAGATAGATCACCGCCAGGCCGTCGTCGCCGACGCCCCAAGCGCGGCGCAGTTCGGGATCGCGCTTGGCCGGATCGAACAACGACGTATCGACCGCGCGCGGCAGCCGGAACACGTTCTCGAAACGTTCTCCGCGCAGGAAATCGGCGAGTTCGCGGGTCGGCACCAAAGTGGCGTCGGCGCGGTTGTGGAAGCGGCGCATCCAGCCCAGCGCGGTGCGCTGCAGAAAGGCCGCGCCGTAGTCGCGCATGTATTCGTCGAAGCGGGTGTGGAAGCCGGTCGCGGCCGGGATGCCCAGACGCCGTGCCGCGCGCAGCGCCGACCAGCCCAGCGGGCCTTCGGTGGCGATGTAGATCGCGTCCGGCGTCGAGTCTCGCCAAGCCGCAGCGAGTTTGCGGGTGGCGGGAAAGCCGAAACGCAGCCCCGGATAGCGCGGCAGCGGTGCGCCGCGGACCAGCAATTCGTGCAGCGCTTTCGAGTCTTTTTCGCCGGCTTGGCGGGGACGCACCACCGCGACTTCGTGCCCGCGCGCGCGCAAACCTTCCTCGAGTCCGCGAACGGTCAGCGCGACGCCGTTGACCTCGGGCGGGTACGTCTCGGTGACGATGGCGTAGCGCATGCGGATTCCCCGGCTTCTTGCCGGACGTTCCGCAGATGCTGCGCGGGCGCCATGAAACGCCTGTTGCATGCCGGTGACCGCCGCATGACAGCGGTTCCGGCGTTCAGCCGGCAATAAAAAGCGGTGCAATAAAAGAGGCGCATACGTTGGGGGACGCATGCGCCTCGACGCGGGGTGCCGGGATGCCGCCCTGCCAAGGATCCGCATCGCCGGGGCCTAATTTCCGGGTCCTGCGGCGGGCGTCAATCCTGGGGCGGACCCTAGGCCCTGCTTCTTTGTAGGAGCGGCTTTAGCCGCGAGCTTTCTCGATCAGGTCGCGCGAACGTGAGGGGAAGAGCTCGCGGCTAAAGCCGCTCCTACAAAAGTATTAAGCCAGGAACGGCTTGAAGCCGATCCCCAATCCGGCCAGGCCTTCGACTTCGCCCAGCATGTCCTGTCGCAGCAGCGGCCGCGCGTCGACCCAAGAGCGCGACAGCACCAATTCCATGCGTTCGCCGTTGACGCTCAGGTCGAGCTTCGGAATCGGGTCGGCGTCGTGCGAACGGTGCAGCGACACCGCCAAGCGCAGCAGCGCGGCCTTGCGTTTGGCGCTGAGCAGCAGGCGGTCGGGCAGGGCGTCGAACGCGCTCTTGGATACGTTGCGGCGATGCGAGCGGACCAGCGAAGCGAGCACCTGCTGCTCCTGGCGCGAGAAGCCGGCGATGTCCGAATTCTCCAGCACGTAGGCGCCGTGCACGTGGTATTGGCTGTGCGCGATCGCCAGGCCGGTTTCGTGCAGGCGCGCGGCCCAGCCGAGCATGTGCGCGTCGTCGGCGTCCATCGACCAGGCTTCGGCCGCCTGCTCGAACAAGGCCAGCGCCGTTTGTTCGACCCGCGCGGCTTGTTGCGTGTCGATGCCGTAGCGCTGCATCAACGCCGCCACCGAGGCTTCGCGCGGATCGTCGGCGCCGCCGCGGCCGAGCATGTCGTACAGCACGCCTTCGCGCAGCGCGGCCTTGCTGACGGCCATGCGCTGCAGGCCCAGCACTTCGAACGCGGCTTCGAGGATCAGCAAGCCGCCGGCGATGATCGGCCGGCGCTCGTCGGACAAGCCGGGCAGGTCGATGTCCTGGATGCGCTCGGCCTGCAGCAGGCGATCGCGCACCACCGGCAAAGCTTCGGCGGTCACCGCGCCCTTGGTCAGCTTCATCGCCGCGCAGATGTCGCCGATGGCCTTGTTGGTGCCGGAAGAACCCAGCGCCTCGTGCCAGCCGAGCGTGCGGTAGGCGACGGTGAACTGCTGGAATTCGGCCGCGACTTCGGTCAACGCTTCGCGCCAGCGTTTTTTCGACAATTTGCCGTTGCCGAAGAAGCGGCGCGTGCTGGCGACGCAGCCGACCTGCAGGCTTTCGCGTTCGATCGCATCGAAACCGCTGCCGATGATGCATTCGGTGGAGCCGCCGCCGATGTCGATCACCAAGCGCAGCTGCTGCGGCTTGGGCGGCTGCGCATGGGCCACGCCCAGATAGACCAAGCGCGCTTCTTCGCGGCCGGACACCACTTCGATGGCGTGGCCGAGCGCGGTTTCGGCGGGCACCAGGAACGATTGCGGCGCCGACAACTGGCGCACGGTATTGGTCGCCACCGCGCGCACGCGCTGCGGCGGGATGTCGCGGATGCGCTGGCCGAAGCGCGCCAGGCAATCGAGCGCGCGCTGCTTCACTTCGGCGTTCAAGCCGCCTTTGCCTTCCAGGCCTTCGGCCAGGCGCACGGTTTCGCGCAGCCGGTCGACGATGCGCAATTGGCCGAGCGTGTAGCGCGCGACCACCATGTGGAAGCTGTTGGAACCCAGGTCGATCGCGGCGAGCATGTCGCCGTCCTTGAGAGGCGGCGCGGAGGCGATTGCGGGGTTCGAACTCATCCGCAGATTTTAGCCAACAACGAGGTCTGCGCGGAATGCGGCGCAGCGCCGTCCTGCGGCGACAGCTTGCGGTAGCCGCCGTCGGCGCGCAGTTCCCAAGCGTTGAGGTTGTCGGCCAGATAGTTGTCCAGCGCTTCCTCGCGCACGCGCGCGGCGAGTTCCGGGTCCAGGATCGGGAATGCGGTCTCGACCCGGCGCAGCAAATTGCGCTCCAACCAGTCGGCGCTGGTGCAGAACAAATCCGGTTCGCCGTCGTTGCCGAACCAATAGACGCGGCTGTGCTCGAGGAACCGGCCGACGATCGAGCGCACGCGGATGTTTTCGGATACGCCCGGAACGCCGGGCCGCAGCGTGCAGGCGCCGCGCACGATCAGGTCGATCTGCACGCCGGCTTGCGAGGCCGCGTACAGCGCGCGCACCACCTGCGGCTCGTTCAGCGCGTTCATCTTGGCGATGATCCGGCCTCGCCGGCCTTCGCGCGCGTGGCGCGCTTCGCGTTCGATGCGCTCGAGCACGCCGGTGTGCAAGGTGAACGGCGATTGCAGCAGGCGCTTGAGTTCGATCGCCGGCGCCAAGCCGGAAATCTGCTGGAAGATCTGGTGGACGTCGCTGCCGATCTCCGGATCGGCGGTGAGCAGGCTGATGTCGGTATAGGCGCGCGCGGTACCGCTGTGGTAGTTGCCGGTGCCCATGTGCACGTAGCGGCGGAGCTTGCGGCCTTCGCGGCGCACGATCAGGAGCATCTTGGCGTGGGTCTTGTAGCCCACCACGCCGTACACGACTTGCACGCCGGCTTCCTGCAGGCGGTCGGCGAAGGCCAGGTTGGCTTCTTCGTCGAAGCGCGCGCGCAGCTCGACCACCACGGTCACGTCCTTGCCGTTGCGCGCCGCCTGGACCAGGTGCTCGACGATCTGCGATTCGCGGCCGGTGCGGTATAGGGTCTGCTTGATCGCCAGCACGCCGGGATCGCTGGCGGCTTGCTTCACCAGCTCCAGCACCGGCACGAACGAGTCGTACGGATGATGCAGCATCATGTCTCCGCCCGAGATGCGTTCGAACAGCGACTCGGTGCCGGACGGCACGCGCGGCTGGAACGGCACGAATTTCAGGTCGGGACGCTGCACCAGGTCGTAGATCTGGATGACGCGGTTGAGGTTGACCGGGCCGTTGATCCGGTAGACCGCGTTCTCGGGCAGGTCGAAATTCTCCAGCAGCATGCGCACGATCGGCGCCGGGCAGTCTTCGGCGATCTCCAGCCGCATCGCGCGCAAATAGCCGCGGCCGACCAGTTCGTCGCGCAGGGCCAGGGCCAGGTTCTCGACTTCGTCTTCGTCGACGATCAGCTCGGAATTGCGCGTCACCCGGAACTGGTAGGCGCCTTTCACGTCCATGCCCGGGAACAGTTCTTCGACGAAGGCCGACAGCACCGACGACAGCAGCACGAAGTCGTTCTCGCCGCCGGAGATGTCCTGCGGCAGTTGGATGATGCGCGACAGCGAGCGCGGCGCGCGCACGATCGCCAGATGGCCGGCGCGTCCGAACGCGTCCTTGCCTTCCAGTACGACCACGATGTTGAGCGACTTGTTGAGGATCTTCGGGAACGGATGGGCCGGATCCAGTCCCAGCGGCGACAGCACCGGCATGATCTCGTCGCGGAAATAGGCGCGCAGCCAGCGCGACTGCTTCGCGTTCCAGGAATTGCGGCCCAGCACGCGGATGCCGGCTTCGGTCAGCGCCGGGCGCAGGTCTTCGTTCCAGCAGCGGTATTGCGCGTCGACCAGTTCGGCCGCGCGGTCGTGGATCTGCTTGAGCACCGTCGCCGGCGACAGGCCGTCGTGCGCCGAGACCATGCCGAAATCCTGCGCATGGCGCACCGTCGCCGCGCGGATCTCGAAGAATTCGTCCAGGTTCGTGCAGGAAATGCACAGATAGCGCAGCCGTTCCAATAGCGGCACCTGCGCGTCCTGGGCCTGGGCCAGCACGCGGAAATTGAAGTCGAGCTGCGACAGTTCGCGGTTGAAATAAAGACCGGGATCGCGCAGCGCGTCCAGATCGGGCGAAGGAACCTGCAGATCGACTTGTGCGTTCATTTGCCGGTGGCCAACAAAGGTTGAGAGGCGTGTTCGCGCGCGTGCACGCGCTCGGCGCCGAAATGGCAGGAGAAAGTGCTGCCGCGGCCGACCTCGCTCTGGATCTCGAGCCGGGCCTGGTGCAGGTTCAGCACGTGTTTGACGATAGAAAGCCCCAGCCCGGTGCCGCCGCTTTCGCGGGTGCGGCTGGTGGAGACGCGGTAGAAGCGTTCGGTGATGCGCGGCAGGTGCGCGGCGGGGATGCCGTAGCCGGTGTCGCTGACCCGCAGCACGGCGCCTTCGCCGTCGCGTTCGAAGCGGATGCCGATGCTGCCGCCGGCCGGGGTGTAGCGCACCGCGTTGGCGACCAGGTTGGAGAAGGCGCTGTGCAATTCCTTGGTCGAACCCCACAGGTCCAACTGGGCGTTGTCTTCGACCACGATGTGATGGCGCTGCTGGCTCAGCGCTTCGGCCTCGCGCTTGAGTGTGGTCATCATCGGCGCCATCGCCACGCTTTCGTCGGGAAGCCGATCCTGCGCCTCCAATCGTGACAATGTCAGCAGGTCCTCGACCAATTGGGTCATGCGCTGGGACTGGCGCTGCATCTCGGCCAGCATCGGCGCCCATTCCGGCTTTTCGGATGGGTCCAGCATCTCCAGATAGCCGTGGACCACGGTCAACGGCGTGCGCAGCTCGTGCGAGACGTTGGCGACGAAGTCGCGGCGCACTTGCTCCAGCCGCATGAGCTTGCTGACGTCGCGCGCGACCAGCAGCCACAACTCCTCGGAATAGGGGATCAAGCGCAGGCTGATCCGCGTCTCGGCGTTGACCGGCGAGGGCGCGTCCATCAGCGGTTCGGCGTTGCGGCCCAAGGCCAGCCAGCGCGAGATCGGCAGGTTGTGCAGGCGCTGGCCGATCGGCGCGCCGATGTCTTGCGGGTATTCCAGGCCGAGCAGGGCGGTGGCGGCTTCGTTGAACCACTGCACGCGCTGGCTGTTGCGTTCCACCACCACGACCGCGTCGGGAAGCGCGGCGGCTGCGGCGCGGTAGGCGCGCAGCATGTCCAGCAAACGCCGCTTGCGTCCGCGCATTTCTGCCTGGCCGCGGTGCAGCAGGCGGTCGAGTTCGTTCCAGATCCCTTCGCCCCTGGGCGGCGCCAGACGCTGGCGCGCGGTGAGCCGCATCAGCACGTCGCGCAGTTTCCAGTAGTGCCAAGCGACGATACCCAACGCGGCCGCGGTGAGCACCGGCCAGACGTAGCCGATCGCCAAACCCAGCAACGTCGCCGCGCCGAGTACGGCGACGAGGGCGCCGAGGGTGCGGAACCAGGCGTTTTGGGCGCGGGGAGGCATGCGTGGATTGTGACAGGGTGGGAAAGGGGGAAGGGTTATCCGCGTGCCGTTCCGCCGGTCCCGCCGGCGGTCACAGCGCCGCCGAGAACCGGTAGCCGGCGCCGCGCACGGTCTGCACCATGCCGTCGAGCTGGTGCGGTTCCAGGGTCTTGCGTAGGCGGCGGATGTGCACGTCCACGGTGCGCTCCTCCACGTACACGCTGCCGCCCCACACGTGGTCGAGCAACTGCGAGCGCGTGTAGACGCGTTCCGGATGGGTCATGAAGAAATGCAGCAAGCGGTATTCGGTGGGCCCGATCGGCACCGGCGACGGCGCGCCGCCGTTTTCGGCGAACACGCGGTGCGCGGCGCCGTCGATGCGCAATGCGCCGATCGCGACGCTGCCGTCTTCGTCGTCCTCGCGCGAGCGGCGCATCACCGCGCGGATCCGCGCCAGCAGTTCGCGCGCCGAAAAGGGCTTGACCACGTAGTCGTCGACGCCGGCTTCCAGGCCGCCGACGCGGTCGTTCTCCTCGCCGCGCGCGGTGAGCATGATGATCGGGATCTCGCGGGTCAGCGGATCCTTGCGCCAGCGCCGGGCCAGTTCCAGGCCGCTGGTGCCGGGGAGCATCCAGTCGAGCAGGATCAAGTCGGGCACGTGGTCGGCGATGGCCGATTGCGCTTCGCGCGCGTCGCCGGCGTGGATCGGGTCGAACTCGCCCTTGCGCAGGGCGAAGGCGACCATGTCGCGGATGGCGGGCTCGTCGTCGACGATCAGGATTTTCTTTTGCATTGCGGTCGGGGGCGCCCGCGGGCGTCCTTGGCGAGGGGTGCAGCGCCAGTAGACTACGCTTTTATTACGGTCTCATGACCATGTTACAGGCGCCCTACCGGTAGGACGCGTCGAAACCTTCCCGGGTGCGGTCGCGTCTGGCTTCCGGGTGGTCGTCGAGCCGGCGGTTGAGCACTTCGTCCTTCACCCCTTGCCGGCGCAGTTCCAGCACCGTGGGCGTGATCGCCGCGATCCGCGCGTCGATCCGCGCCCGGGCGTAGTAATCCAAATCGGCCCGCTTCTTCAGGGTATTGAGTTGGATCAGGGCTTGTTCGGGCCGGCCGTTGAGATAGGCCGCCTCGGCATAGGCCTCGCCGGCCCGGACGGAATCGCCTGCGATCTCGCTGGCGCGGGCGAAGGTCTGCTGGAACAGCGGATCTTCGGAGGATCGGGCCAACAGCGGCCGCAGGATCGCCTGCGCGCGCTTGCCCGAAGCCGGCGTATTGCGTTCGCCCAGCACCTTGGCATAGGTCAGCGCCACGGCGCGGTTGCTGGGCAGGCTGTCGACCAAGGCCTCGAAGCGCTTGTCCGCAGCCGCGGCATTACCGCTGCGGGCTTCGGCTTCGGCCAAGGCCAAGGTGATCCACAAGTCGCCCGGATGTTTGACTAGCAACGGCGTCAACTCGGAAGCCGCGCCCGTGCCCTGGCCAGCCAGGAGCCGGGCCACGGCCAGGCCGTAGCGCTGCGCGTCGTTGAGGCCGTTACTTTGGCCGCGGCCGATGCGTTCGTATTCGGCGATCGCCGCGGCCGGCGTGTTGGCGCTGAAGGCGCGCAGCCGTTCGCGAGCCCAATCGAACTGGCCGGTGGCCCCGCGCGTCGGCGCGGTCGGTAGGCGCAGGCTGCCCGGCAGCAGCGGGTTGCTGCTGATCATGCCGGCGTCGGCGCTGGCTACGGTCGGTTTGGGCAGCTTGGCGGCGCGTTCGCGCGCTTCGGTGATGCGCAGCGAAGTGACCGGGTGGGTGAGCAGGTAATCGGGCGCGCGGTCGCGATCGCCGCCCTGGTTGCCGCGGCTGGCGGCTTGCATGCGCTCGAAGAACGAAGCCATGCCTTCCGGGTCGTAGCCGCTGCGCGACAGAGTACGGATGCCGATGCGGTCGGCCTCGGCTTCGTTGCTGCGGGTGTAGTCGATCTGGCGCTGCGCGATCAGGCCTTGCGCCGACATCACCGCGGCCATGGTCGCGTCGTCGCTGGAATTGCCGCCGCTGGATTGCGCCACGGCGATCGCGCCGAGCATGGCCAACAGGATCGGGATGCTGTCCTTCTTGGCGCGTTCGACCGCGCGCAGCACGTGCGCCTGGGTGACGTGCGCGATCTCGTGCGAGAGCACGCCCGCGACTTCGTCCTCGCTGCGCGCGGTGAGCACCAGGCCGGCGTTGACGCCGATGTAGCCGCCGAGCGTGGCGAAAGCGTTGATCTGCCGGTCGCGCAGCATGAAGAAGGTGAAGGGCTGCTTGGGTTGTTCGCTGGCTGCGGCCAGGCGGTTGCCCATCGACTGCAGCCAGCCGTCGATCAGCGGGTCTTCGAGCACGTAGTCGTAATGGCGCAATTGGGCCAGCGTCATCGCGCCGTATTCGGACTGCTCCTTCGGGCTGATCACTTCGCCCGCGGACGAGCCGATGTCCGGCAGCCGCGTGTCCTGCGCGGGCGCGAGGCCGGCGGCCAGTACCAAGGTAAGCGCAGCGGCGAAAGGCAGGGTGCGACGCAAGACGGACTCCACGGTGGCGCAACACAGTGTGCAGCAGGATGCCGGGCGGCGGCCGCGACGGCGTGAATCGGGCGTTAATCCTATCCGTGGCGCGGCCAGGGGGTGGAAATGGCGCGCCGCCAGACCCATATTGACCGCAGACCCACCGGCAAAGTTGCAGCGGAGTTCCTTTGAGCCAGCAGCCCGAAATCACCGTCTACACCTCGGCCATCTGCGCCTATTGCGTGGCCGCCAAGAATTTCCTGAAGAGCAAGGGACTGAGCTGGAACGAAGTGCGGATCGACATGGATCCGGCCCAGCGCGAAAAAATGATGGCCCTGACCCGGCGCACCACCGTCCCGCAGATCTTCATCGGCCAGACCCACGTCGGCGGCTACGACGACATGATGGCGCTGCATCGCGCCGGCAAGCTCGAGCCGTTGTTGTCGGGAGCCGCGGAATGAGCGCCGACGAGACCGCGGGCAAAGACCGCGTCGCCGAATTCACCGCGTTCCGCCAGCGCATGAACGAACGCATCCTGGCCGAACCGAACCAGGTAGTGCGGCGCTTCTTCGCGCTGGACACGCAGACCTACCAGGCCGGCGCGCTGGACGTGAAGACGAAGGAGCTGCTCGGCCTGGTCGCCTCGCTGGTGCTGCGCTGCGACGACTGCATCAGCTACCACGTCGCGCAGTGCAAGGAAGCGGGCGTGAACCGCGACGAAATGTTCGAGGCGTTCTCGGTCGGCCTGGTGGTGGGCGGGAGCATCGTGATTCCGCATCTGCGCCGGGCTGTGGATTTTCTGGATCGGCTGGAGCAGGGCGAGGCCGCTTCACCCGAGGTCCACGGTCACGACTAGCGTCTGGAGGACTTCCCCCTTTGAAAAAGGGGGAGCGAGGGGGATTTATGCGTCCTCGCAGCCGCGACGTCCGCGTCAAAAGCAAATCCCCCTTAGTCCCCCTTTTTCAAAGGGGGAAACGGCAACGCTTAGTCGCTTCTGGACCCCCGCGGCTGAAAACGTAAGCCTTTTCCGGCATAATTTGCGGCTGACTTTCCCCGGCGCCGCGCGCAACGCGCGGCGTCTCGCTGCCTGGAATCCCCTGCAATGACACAGAACCAGACCATCACGGTCATCCGCGGCGACGGCATCGGCCCGGAGATCATGGACGCCGCGCTGTACGTGCTCGACGCGATGAAGCTCGGCCTGCAGTACGAAGAAGCCGACGCCGGCATGGCGGCGCTGGAGAAGCATGGCGAATTGCTGCCGGCCGCGACCATGGATTCGATCCGCCGCAACCGCGTCGCGTTGAAGAGCCCGCTGACCACGCCGGTCGGCGAGGGCTTCAGCTCGATCAATGTCGAGCTGCGCAAGCGCTTCGATCTGTACGCCAACGTGCGTCCGGCCAAGTCTTTCCCGAACACCAAGTCGCGCTTCCCCTCGGGCGTGGATCTGATCACGGTGCGCGAGAACACCGAAGGCGCCTACATCGGCGAAGGCCAGATGACGTCCGAGGACGGCCAGATCGCCACCCTGACCCAGAAGGTCACTCGCAAGGGCTCCGAGCGTATCGTTCGTTACGCCTTCGACCTGGCGCGCAGCACCGGCCGCAAGAAAGTGACGGTGGTGCACAAGGCCAACATCCTGAAGTCGACTTCGGGCCTGTTCCTGAAGGTGGCGCGCGAAGTCGCCGCGCAATATCCCGAGATCCAGTGCAACGAGATGATCGTCGACAACTGCTGCATGCAGTTGGTGATGAAGCCCGAGCAGTTCGACATCATCGTCACCACCAATTTGTTCGGCGACATCATTTCCGACCTGTGCGCCGGCTTGGTCGGCGGCCTGGGCCTGGCGCCGGGCGCCAACATCGGCGCGGACGCGGCGATCTTCGAAGCCGTGCACGGTTCCGCGCCGGACATCGCCGGCAAGGGCATCGCCAATCCTTGCGCCTTGCTGCTCGCGGTGGGGCAGATGCTCGACCACCTCGGCAAGCCGGACGAAGCCGCGCGTTTGCGCCACGCGATCGTGGCCACGCTGGAAGCCAAGGATTCGTTGACTCCGGATCTAGGCGGCGAGGGCAATACGATGTCGTTCGCCAAGGCCATCGCCGGGCGCCTGTAACCGCATTTTTGTGGGAGCGGCTTCAGCCGCGAGCTCTTTTGCTGCACGTCGCCGCGATTTGACGGGGAAGAGCTCGCGGCTGAAGCCGCTCCCACATACATCAATCAAAGGCAGGCTTGGGCGCGGGTGCTGATCACCAGCACCGCCTCCTGCTGGAACCGTCGCTTGTATTCCGCGGAAATTTCCGCGATCCGCCTGCGGCCGTCGGCGTCGTCGCCGTGCAGGATCTCGACCGCGCGCGAATCCTCGCGCTCGACTTGCCCGCTCGCTCCGCGCCACTGGCCCTGCGCTTTATAGACGCTGAGTCCGTCGGGGAAGCGCGACGTGACGACTTCGGCGAGAAAGGCTTGCCATTGCGCCTCGTCCACCGGCCCGGCCGGGCTGTTCATGCCGAACAGCAGCTTGTCCAAGCGCCGTTCGTTGCAGGCGGTGCCGGCTTGCGGGATCGGCTGCAAGGGCGCAGTGGCGCAGGCGGCCAATCCGCCCGCCAAAACGCAAACCAGCCAATAGCGTCTGTCCATGCGGTACCTCTCCAGGTGCGGTTCGTGCCGGCTCAATTATCGTCCGCGATTCCGCCCGCGCGCGCACCCAACTTCGAACCGAACTGCGCGCCGAAGTAGATCACCAAAGCGCAACCCATCGGATGCAGCACTTCGTTGATCGCGCGCAGCAGTTGCGGCTGCACGCCGTCCAGCGGCATCAGCCAGGTCAGTACGCCGAAGAAAGCCAGTCCCAGACCGGCGCCCGCGGCGGCATGCGCGCCCAGGCCGCGGGCGCGCTTGGCGAGCCGGATCAGCAGCAGGCCGAGCAGGGCGTATTCGACGCCCTTCAATCCGGCGAGCACCCAAGGCGTCGCCGTTTGCGCAGCGGCGGGAGCGGCGTCGAGCGCGGCGTTCACCGCCTTATGCACCGAACGCGCCAGCAACAGGGCGATCGGCGCGCCCAGCAGGCCGGCGGCCGCCATGCCCAAGGCCTGGACGCGGACCAAGGTTTGCGCGGCGGCCAGCGCGGCGCAGACCAGGGTCGACCAGGTCACTTTTTGCGCGGTGTCGGCGAGGATCGTCAGCAGCGGCGGCAGCTTGCCGGCCATTCCAAGCGCCAGCAGGACGAGTAGTTCGACGGCCACCCCCAGCAACACGCCCATCCAGGCCACTCGCAACAGGCGGGGGACGAGGTCGGGAGCAGCCGGATGAGGGGAAGAAACGGAGGGGGAAAGGATTTGAGACATGGCAGGAAAGGCATCGCGGGGGATCGGGCAGCTTGCTGGGCGCGGCCCTTCCGCGCCCGTAGCGGCAGTGGGCATCGCCTGCCCGACATCCGGCAGGGGATCGGAGCGACGGAAAGCGGTGCGCCGCGGCTTATCGTTCCAGGGCGGCGGCGGCCGCGTTCCATCCTTGCGCTGGACACGCGCTTTGCTGCGCCGCACAATCGACCGAATCCCTATATCCGCATGAAGAGATGGAAAAGCGTGCCAGCGCCTCCGCGCTGATCCCCCTGCTGTTGTTCCTGGGCCTGTTCTTCGGCGCCGGCCTGTACTACACGGCGCAGGGCCAGGAGATGGGCTTCTACCAACTGCGCGCGCCGGTGGCGATCCTACCGGCGCTCGCCTTGGCTTTGTGGATCGCCCATCGCCGCGGCATCAAGGCCATGGACACGCTGTACGCGGGCATCGGCGACGCGAACATCATCCAGATGTGCCTGATCTTCCTGCTGGCGGGCGCGTTCGCGTACGTGACCAAGGCGATCGGCGCGGTCGACGCGGTGGTCTCGCTGGGCATCGGCGCGTTGCCGCCGGCGCTGATCCTGCCGGGTTTGTTCCTGGTCGCCGGTTTCCTGTCGCTGGCGATCGGCACGTCGATGGGCACGATCGCGGCGGTGGCGCCGATCGCGCTGGGGGTGTCCGAAGCCTCGGGCCTGGATCGCGCGTTGGTGATCGGCGCCGTGCTCGGCGGCGCGACCTTCGGCGACAACTTGTCGGTGATTTCGGATACCGCCATCGCCGCCGCGCGCACGCAAGGCAGTTCGATGCGCGACAAATTCCGCGAGAACGCCAAGATCGCATTGCCGGCCGCGCTGCTGACCCTGGCCGTGCTGGCTTATCTGGGCGAAGCCTCGCCGGTGGAAAGCTACGACAAGGTCTCGCCGTGGCTGGTGCTGCCTTACGTGCTGGTCTTGGTGTTGGCGGTGATCGGTTGGGACGTGCTGGTGGTGCTGAGCATCGGCCTGGTGGTGGCCGGCGCGTTCGGTTACGGAATGGTCGCCGACTTCGACACCGCGACTTACGCCGAAGCGGCTTACGACGGTTTCGAAAGCGTGTTCGAAGTGATGCTGCTGGCGTTGCTCATCGGCGGCCTGGGCGCTTTGACCAAGGCCAGCGGCGGCTTGGAATGGATCGCCCGGCAGATCTCGCGCCTGGCCCGCGGCAACACCGGCCGCCGCAGCGGCGAGTGGAGCATCGCCGCGCTGGCGTCGGCCACGGACGTGTTCACCGCCAACAACACGGTGGCGCTGCTGATCAGCGGCAGCCTGGCGCGCGACATCGCCCAGCGCCATGGCGTGCCGCCGGCGCGCTCGGCCAGCTTGCTCGACATCTTCGCCTGCGCCGTGCAGAGCCTGCTGCCTTACGGCGCGCAGATCCTGCTGGCGGCGTCTCTGGCGCATTTGTCGCCGCTCGCGCTGATCGGCAAGGCGCATTACTGCTGGCTGCTGATCGCGATCACGATCGGCTTCATGCTGTGGCCCGGCCGGCGTGCGGTGGCTTTAGCCGATCCGGCGAAGCCGTAGCCCGGGTAGGCGAAGCGCACCCGGGACTCGCGAATCCCCGGGTGCGCTTCGCTTACCCGGGCTACGAGATGCGAAATGAAAAAGGGCGCCGAGGCGCCCTTTTTCGCTGCTTGAGAGTGCGATCAGCGCGATTGCAGCTTGGACAGCAAGCGCAGGAATTCGAGATACAGCCACACCAGGGTGACCATCAGCCCGAACGCGCCGTACCACTCCATGTACTTCGGCGCGCCTTGTTCGACGCCGTTTTCGATGAAGTCGAAGTCCAGCACCAGGTTCAGCGCCGCGATCACCACCACGAACAGGCTGAAGCCGATGCCGACGATGCCGCTGTCGTGGATCATCGGAATCTTGATGCCGAACAAGCCCAGCACGATCGTCGCCAGATACACCAACGCGATGCCGCCGGTGGCCGCGACCACGCCCAGCTTGAAATTCTCGGTGGCCTTGATCAGGCCCGAGCGGTACGCGAACAGCAGCGCGAACAAAGTGCAGAAGGTGAGCAGCACCGCTTGGAACACGATGCCGGGGAAGCGCAATTCGAACACGGCCGAGATCGCGCCCAGGAAGAAGCCTTCCACCAGCGCGTACAGCGGTGCGGTGACCGGCGACCATTCCTTCTTGAAGATGGTGACCAAGGCCAGGACGAAGCCGCCGATGGCGCCGCCCCAGACGTACACGCCGTAATTGCCGGTGCCGGCCGTGCTGCTGACCTGCAGCCAGGCGAAAGTGGCGGTGATCACGGCCAGCAGGACCAGGATGCCGGTCTTGGTGGCGGTGCCGTTCAAGGTCATCGCGCCGCCGTCGCGGGATACGACGGTCCCGCTGCCCAGGTCGAGGAAAGTGGATTCTTTCAGTGCCGGATTGCCGCTGCGGATCATGGGAACCCCTGTGGTTCGTGGCGGCGCGTGCCGCGTCCACCCGAGCATACACGCAGAGCGTGGCGGCGTGTCGCGGTTTGACAGGGGTGCCGACGGTTCCGAGAATAGCTGCGCCGCGGCGTCGCGGCCGTCGATCGGAACCGTCCGGCGGGGTATAGCGCAGTCTGGTAGCGCGCCTGCTTTGGGAGCAGGATGTCGGGGGTTCGAATCCCTCTACCCCGACCATTCCGGCCCGGTGATGCGACAATCCGGCGCGGGCGCCCGTAGCTCAACCGGATAGAGCACCGGCCTTCTAAGCCGGCGGTTACAGGTTCGAGTCCTGTCGGGCGCGCCATTGACTCACTCTTCGAAACAGCCAGCATCGTCGCTCAAGATCGGCGCTCTCGCTCCGCTGACCCGCCCCGGCTGGGTCGAGGCGGGCCAACACTTGCTGGTCGGAATGCAGCTCGCCGTTCGCAATGTCAACGATGCCGGTGGCGTTGACGGAATACCGCTCGAGCTGATCGTCCGGGATACCGCGGCCGATCCGCAAAAGGCCGCAGCGGCCGTGGACGAACTGGCCGATCTGGGCGTGATCGCTTTGGCGGGCGAATACCACAGCGTCGTGGCTAGCGCCGTCGCCGTCCGCGCCGATGCGCTCGGCTTGCCGTTCCTATGTTCGTCGGCGGTGCTCGACGCGCTCACCGAACGGCCGACGGAATGGGTCGCGCGCATCGCTCCGGCGCAGTCGCGCGGTTGGCGGATCTATGCGGATTTCCTGCTCGGCGCAGGCCACAGCCGCATCGCCGCAGCCATCGCGCCGAGCGTCTATTGGGCCTCCGGCGTCCGCATCCTGCGCGAACGCTTCGCTGCACGCGGCGGCAGCGTCGTCGAATTCGACATGGGCGTGCTCGCGCCTGCGGACGTGCGCGGCGAACTCGTGGCCCAACGCGCGACGGCTCTGCTGCTTTTGGTCGGTTATCCGGAGCCGGCGGTGTCGATCGTCAAAGCGGTCCGCAGCGACCCGCGTCTCGCCGACACCCTGATCGGCGCGCCGGCCGGACAACCCGAGCTCGCCGAATGGGCGGCGTTGCTCGGCGACGAAGCCGCTGCGATTCCGTTCTTGCGCTACTTGCCCGAGCGCCTCGGCCCGCTCGGCGCCCGTGTCGACGCGGCCTTGCGCGAAGGGTTGGGCGGGGCGCCTTCCTTCGTCGCTTTCGAGGGTTACGACACGATCGCGGTCCTCGCCGAAGCGCTGCGTTCTCACGGTACGGATCGGGCGCGCATCGCCCAAGCCTGGGCGCAGGTTTCGGTCGAAGGCACGCGCGGGCAGATCCGATTCTCCCGGGTACCGGGCATCGGCGTTTGGCAATGGGCCTGGGCGCCCATCCAAGTCGTCGACCGCGATCCGGCGAAACCCGGCCGCTTCCGGATCCTGCACGCCGGTTGAGCGCGCGGAGACTGCCGTGTATGGATCGCATGACCTTTTTGGTCATTGAAGCGATTCGAGGAAGGATTGTTTACTCGCGGCCGACACCTTCCGAAGGCAGATCGCATGATCCGGCGCGAATTCTTGATGTTGTTCCCCGCGGCGGCAGCCGTTTCCCTCGCGTCCCGCATGGCTTGGGCGGCCGGCGGCGATGCGGCGGTCTGGACTCCCGCGGAATTCCACGCCGCGCGCCGTTTCGCCGATCTCAAGCAGGGCAAGATCGCCTATGTGGAACGCGGCAGCGGGCCGGTCGCGCTGTTCCTGCACGGCTACCCCTTGAACGGCTACCAATGGCGCGGACCGATGGCCGCGTTGGCCGGCGAGCGGCGATGCCTCGCCCCCGATCTGATGGGGCTGGGCTATACCGATGTCGCGGCGGACGCCGATCTTTCGCCGGAAGCGCAGACCGCGATGGTGGTCGCGCTGCTCGACCATTTGAAGATCGACGATGTCGACATCGTCGCCAACGACAGCTCGACGGGCATCGCCCAGCTGATGGCCGCCTATCATCCGCAGCGCGTCCGTTCGATGCTGCTGACCAACGGCGACGTCGATACCAACAGCCCGCCGGCGAAGCTGATGCCGTTCCTGGAGAAAGCGCGCCGCGGCGAAGGCCGGTTGTGGTTCGACAAGAGCCTCGCGGACAACGCGTGGGCGCGCTCGCGCGACGCGATTGGCAACGCTTATCACGCTCCCGAGCGCTTGCTGACGCACGAGCTCATAGAAACCTATTTCCGCCCGCTGGTCGCTCCCGAAAAGCGCCGCAAGCAAGTCGAGGAATACGGCCTGGACATGTTCCCCAATCCGCTGCTGGCCGTGCGCGAACAACTACGCGCCTTCGCCAAGCCGGTGCGGATGGTGTGGGGGCGCGACGACGATCTGTTTCCCGTGGAAACGGCGTATTGGCTCGACCGCACGTTCCCCGGTTCGCGCGGTGTCCGCGTCGTGGAGAACGCCAGGCTCTTCTTCCCGGAGGAATATCCGGAACTCGTCATCGAAGAAGCGCGCAAGCTTTGGACTTGAGGCTTCGCTCGTCACCCCGGTTTGCGCCGGGGACGACGGTTCGTCGGCGGCCTCGCTAGACCGCTTCGGCCTGCAGTCGCCGGCAAAGCTCGGCCGTCTTGTCGTCGACGGGGAACGAGCATTCGATGCGCAGTTCGTCCAGGGTGATGTCCTTGGGGCCGGCGAAGGTGGTGATGGTTTCGAAGAAACGCACTTCGCCCTCGTCGCTGCGGAAAACCAGGTTGAGGATCGGCGTCGGTTCGCTTTCCAAGTCGCGATGGCGCCAATGCTCGGGCACGCCGGGATAGGCGAGGATCTCGCCGAGCAGTTGCCGCGGCCCCGGATCGGAAGGCGCGGCCGCGATGTCTTCGTGCAGCAGGCTGATGAACCGGCCCGCCACTTCCGGCCAATTCACGATCACCGGCCGGAAATCCTCCGGGTCGAAGACCTGATGCATCATGTTCGAATGCCGCAGCGGGCGTTCCTTCATCAGGAAGCGGTTCATCCGCACCGCCGCGTCGTTGGCGAGCACCACTTCCCAGCGCCGGTTGATGACGAAGGCGGGGTAGGGTTCCTGATGCTTGAGGATGAATTCGATCGCATCGCGCATCCGGTCGAGCTCGGGCTTCACCAACGGCGTTTCGGAGTAGTGCGGCGCGAATCCGGCCGCGCGCAGCAGCGTGTTGCGCTCGCGCAGCGGCATGCCCAAGGCGTCGGCCAGGCCGGCGACCAAGCCCCGGCTCGCCTGCGCCTTTCCGGTTTCGATATAGCTGAGATGGCGGGTGGAGATGCCCGCTTCGAGCGCCAGGTCCATCTGGCTCATGCGCCGCATCGTGCGCCATTCGCGCAGCAGGGCGCCGATCGGAGCGTGCTTGGTTGCGGTCATCGGCGGATGGGCCAGGGCGTTGCGGCCGAAGACTATGCGGGCAGCTCGGATGCGCGGCAACGGCCGGTAGTCAGGGCTGGAGGCGGCCCGTGTCGAGGCTTCGCCGAGGTCGGGATGCGGCGGGTGGAGCCCGATTCGGGCGGACCGCTTAAAATTCGGTTATCGCCTGCGCTACAATGGCCGGTCTACGGTGGCTGTAGCTCAGTTGGTTAGAGTACTGGATTGTGATTCCAGTTGTCGGGGGTTCGAGTCCCCTCAGCCACCCCATTTTGTTA
The DNA here is from genome assembly GCF_005239095.1 of Luteimonas gilva. Classification (GTDB taxonomy): domain Bacteria; phylum Pseudomonadota; class Gammaproteobacteria; order Xanthomonadales; family Xanthomonadaceae; genus Luteimonas_C; species Luteimonas_C gilva. Next base: position 169,862 of record NZ_SZUA01000001.1, read on the forward strand.
CAATAGAAGTTCGGGGCCGTTAGCTCAGTTGGTAGAGCAGTTGACTCTTAATCAATAGGTCCAAGGTTCGAATCCTTGACGGCCCACCAAACACGAGGCACTTGGGAGCGATCCCAAGTGCCTTTTTCTTTGCGCCGGCTAAAAGCCGGCCAAACAAAAAAGGAGGCGCCGCGCGCCTCCCCACAACCAATTTATATAACGCCCGGGGGCTTGCGGCAAGGCCCCGAGCCTGATGCAGCATCGCCGGCCTGTCGAGACGGCAGGAAACCTGGAGCGATGCGATGACCGATTCTCCGACCTACTACCACGGCACCAAAGCCGACCTGAAGCTGGGCGACCTGATCGAACCGGGCTACGCCTCCAATTACGGCAAAAGGAATCCGGGAAATTTCGTTTACCTGTCCGCCACCCTGGATGCGGCCATCTGGGGCGCCGAACTGGCCGTCGGCGAAGGGCAGGGAAGGATCTACATCGTGGAACCCGTGGGAACCATCGAAGACGATCCGAACCTGACCGATAAGAGGTTCCCGGGAAATCCCACGAAGTCGTACCGTTCGCGCGACCCGTTCCGCGTTGTCGGCGAAGTAACGGAATGGGAAGGCCATTCGCCCGAGCGGCTCAAGGAAATGCGCGATCACCTCGCGGACCTCAACCGGCGCGGCGTCGTGGCGATCGAAGAATAAAACCGCTGCGTATCCGCAGACTCGAGCGCCCGGGAATTTCCTGGGCGTTTTTTTTCGATCAGGAAAACCGATCCCGCAACGCATCCGCCGCAGTCACCAGCGCATCCACGATCGCCGGATCCGCCGCGCTGTGCCCGGCCAGGACGATGCGCAGCGTCGCTTCCGGCCAGGCTTGGCTCAGTTCCCACGCGTTCGCGACCGGGCAGATCATGTCGTAGCGGCCGTGCACGATCGTCGCCGGCAGGTGACGGATGCGTCCGACGTCGCGCAGCAGTTGTCCCGGTTCGAGGAAGACGCCGTGGCGGAAATAATGGGCTTCGGCGCGGGCCACGCTGACCGCGACGCGCGGATCTTCCTGGGTGCCGGCTTCGTCCGGATCGTGGACCAAGGTGGTGCTGCCGCCTTCCCAATTGCCCCAGGCCAACGCCGCGGCCAGGCGCACGTCGGGATCGTCGCTGTCCAGCCGGCGCCAATAGGCTTCGATCATCTCCCCGCGTTCTTGCTCGGGAATGTGCGCCAGATAGCGCGCCCAGCGTTCGGGAAAGATGTGGCGGGCGAATCCGTCGAGCTCGTTGAACCAGCGGATTTCGTGCGGACGCCCCAGGAATATGCCGCGCAGGATCAGCCCGAACACGCGCTGCGGGTGCGTTTGCGCATAGGCCAGCGCCAGGGTCGAGCCCCAGGATCCGCCGAAAACGACCCAGCGTTCGATGCCCAAACGCTCGCGGATCGCTTCGATGTCTGCGACCAGATGCCAAGTGGTGTTGTCGCGCAATTCGGCGTGCGGCGTGGACCGGCCGGCGCCGCGCTGGTCGAACAGGACGACGCGGTAGCGGGCGGGATCGAAGAAACGGCGGTGATAGGCCGACAGTCCCGCGCCGGGCCCGCCGTGCAGGAAAACGACCGGCAGGCCGTCGGGGTTGCCGCATTGCTCCACGTGCAGTTCGTGCAGATCGTCGACTTGCAGGCGGAACTGGTCGTAAGGCTCGATTTCGGGGTACAGCTCGCGCACGCTCGGTCTCCTCGTTAGTCCCATCGAGGATAACGGCGCCGTCCGACAGGCGCCGTCGCCGAAGGGCGGTCCATGCGTAGAATCGGCCGGTCGCTCAGAGATGGCCGGCAGGGAGGAGGGCCCATGGCCAGTACCGTTCGGGATTTGATCGACCAAGCCAAGCGCGCCCGCGCCGAAGACCGCCCGGCCGACGCCCGGCGCAGCCTGGTCGAAGCCGCCGGCTTGGCCCGGGAAGCCGATGCGCCGGCCGAGTTGGCCGAGGCGTTGATGGGCTGGGGCCAGATCGAGCGCGATCAGGGCCAGGACGGCCGAGCGCTGCCCCTGTACGAAGAAGCCGTCTCGTGCCGGCGGCGCGTGGGCGAGCCCTTGGCCTTGGCGCATGCGCTGCGCCATCTGGGCGATCTGCACCGGCATTCGGAGCGATTGGGCTTGGCGCGCGCTTGTTACGATGAGGCTCTGGCCCTGTATCGGGCCCAGCCCGTGGCGCCGCCGCTGGACTTGGCGAATGCGTTGCGGCCGATGGCGCTGCTGGACGAGCGAGAGGGAAGGCCCCAGGCCGCGGTGGATTCCTGGCGCGAGGCGGGAACGCTTTACGCGGAAGCGGGGGTGGCCGAAGGGGCGGAGCAGGCGTCTTCGGCGCTACTGCGGTTGATGGAGCCGCGCTCTAGCTAAGCGGCTGCGCCTACGAAAAGCGGGCCCGGTCCCCTAAACTGGCGAGGCCGGCCTAGACCGGCTACGAGCGAAAGTGGCGGAATTGGTAGACGCCCTGGTTTTAGGTACCAGTGCCGCAAGGCGTGCGGGTTCGAGTCCCGCCTTTCGCACCAGCCGATGGCTTCCTGCCGCCCGTCGCCTTTCACGGCGAAAGTGGCGGTAGCCGCCGTCTTCGGCCAAAATAATCCGTTCGATTGGCCCGAATCGGGCGCCCAGGCTGAACGGGTGCCGATCCGGTCCGAATCCCCAACATCGCGCCGCGGTCCATAAACCGCGGCGGCAGGAGCGCACATGCAGGTCTCGGTCGAAACCATTGGCAACCACGAACGCCGCATCACCTTCCGCCTGCCGGCGGAGAGCATCGACAGCGAGGTCGGCGGCCGCCTGCGCGAGATCGCGCGCAACGCGAAGATCAAGGGCTTCCGCCCGGGCAAGGTGCCGGCCAAGGTGATCGAACAGCGCTTCGGCGACCAGGTCCGCAACGAGGTGGTGGACAACCTGCTGCGCGAAGGCTTCGACAACGCCGTGCGCAACGAGTCGTTCCGCATCGCCGGCAATCCGCAGATCGTGCCGAACAAGGAAGCCGCCGAAGGCCAGCTGGAATACGTGGCTACGTTCGAAGTGGTGCCCGATTTCGGCGACATCGACGTCGCCAAGCTGCAAGTCGTCCGCAACACTTCCGAAGTGGAAGAGGCCGACATCGATCGCATGATCGAGAACCTGCGCCTGCAGCGCCGCGACTGGATTCCGGTCGAGCGCGCGGCGAAGGAAGGCGATCTGGTCGAACTCGAAATGTGGTCCGAAGCCGACGGCGCGCGCCTGCCGGCCGAAGGCACCGAGCGCGGCAGCACCGTAATCGGTTCCGGCATGATGTTCGCGCCGCTCGAATCGGCCCTGGCCGGTTTGGCCAAGGATCAAGAGAAGGTCGTCGACGTCGATTTCCCGGCCGATTGGCCGGTCGCGCAGCTGGCCGGCAAGGCCGCGAAGATGCACGTGACGGCGCTGAACATCGCCGAAGCCAAGCTGCCGGAAGTCGATCAGGCTTTCATCCGCAGCTTCGGCGTGAAGAGCGGCGAGATGGAGCGCTTCCGCGCCGACATCCGCAGCAACTTGGAGCGCGAGCTGAAGGGCGCGCTGATGAACCGGTTGCGCCGCGAAGTGGGCGAGCAGTTGGTCGCCGCCTACGCGCAGGTCGAGATGCCGCCGCGTCTGGTCGAGAACGAAGCCCGCGCGATGGCCGCCAACGCCGCGCAGCAGGCTGCGCAACAGGGCCAACGCATCGAGCAGGCGCCGGGTCCGTATATGGAAGCGGCCCGCAAGCGCGTGCTGGTGGGCCTGCTGGTGGGCGAGATCGCGCGCCGCAACGATCTGCGCCTGGAGCCGCGCCGCTTGAACGAAACCCTGCGCCTGATCGCTTCGACCTACGAAGAGCCCGAGCAGGTCGTCGAGCTGTACCGCAACGACCGCCAGCTGATGGCCGGTTTGCAGGCGCGGGTGATGGAAGAGCAGGTGATCGACTGGATCGCCGAGCGCGCCCAGCACACCGAGCAGCCGTTGTCGTTCAGCGACGCGATCCGGCAATAAAAAACGCCCGGCTCGCCGATTAAGTTTGCGAAACGACATCCCGGCCCGTCCGGGATGTCGCTTTTTGGGACAGTGGGAGGACGTGGCCCGGGTAAGCGCAGCGCACCCGGGACATGCGACGGGTCCCGGGTGCGCTGCGCTTACCGGGCTACGTCCTGCCGCAAAAACCGTTGCCACTTGCGCTCCGGCCGTTTCGGCCCCAACTTGGGCGCATCTTCCGAATTTTTCGCCGGTGCGAACGAAAATGGACAACCGAATCAAAGCCCTGAACCTGGTGCCGATGGTGGTCGAACAGACCAGCCGCGGCGAGCGCGCGTACGACATCTATTCGCGACTGCTCAAGGAACGGGTGATCTTCCTGGTCGGCGGCATCGACGACCACATGGCCAACGTGATCGTCGCCCAACTGCTGTTCCTGGAAGCCGACAATCCGGAGAAGGAAATCAGCCTGTACATCAACTCGCCCGGCGGCATCGTCACCGCGGGCATGGCCATCTACGACACCATGCAGTTCATCAAACCCGACGTCAGCACCATGTGCATCGGCCAGGCCGCGAGCATGGCCGCCACGCTGCTCGCCGCCGGCACCAAGGGCAAGCGTTACGCGCTGCCGAATTCGCGGGTGATGATCCATCAGCCGCTGGGCGGTTTCCAAGGCCAGGCGACGGACATCGACATCCACGCCCGCGAGATCCTGAGCATGCGCCAGCGCTTGAACGAGATCCTGGCCAAGCACACCGGCCAGGCGCTGGAGACCATCGCCCACGACACCGAGCGCGACAACTTCAAGAGCGCCGAAGCCGCGCGCGAGTACGGCCTGATCGACCAGGTGCTCGAGCGCCGCGCCGAGGAAACCATCCAGCCCGCGTGATTTGAGCCCCTCTCCCATCGGGAGAGGGGTGGGGGTGAGGGTTCGGCGAAGCGGCGTCTGTTCCAGGCCGCGCCGCTAACTTCGAAACTCTCGCTTCGCCGAACCCTCATCCGCCCTTCGGGCACCTTCTCCCGGTGGGAGAAGGAAAGAACAAAGAGCCACTAATGATCGACACGAACGACCGCACTACCGCTTTGAACCTCGTCCCGATGGTGGTCGAACAGACCAGCCGCGGCGAACGCAGCTACGACATCTATTCGCGGCTGTTGAAGGAGCGGGTGGTGTTCCTGGTCGGCGAGATCGACGACCACGTCGCCAACGTGGTGATCGCGCAGATGCTGTTCCTGGAATCGGAGAATCCGGAGAAGGACATCAGCCTGTACATCAACAGCCCCGGCGGCGTGGTCACCGCGGGCCTGGCGATCTACGACACCATGCAGTACATCAAGCCCGACGTGAGCACGATCTGCGTCGGCCAAGCGGCCAGCGCCGGTTCGCTCCTGCTGATGGCGGGCGCCAAGGACAAGCGTTACGCGTTGCCGAACTCGCGGGTAATGATCCACCAGCCCTCCGGCGGCGCGCGCGGCCAGGCCACCGACATCGAAATCCACGCGCGCGAAATCCTTTACCTGCGCCAGCGCTTGAACCAGCTGTACGTGGACCATACCGGCCAGCCGCTGGCGCAGATCGAGCGCGACATGGAACGCGACCGTTTCATGAGCGCCGAACAGGCCCGCGAATACGGCCTGATCGACCACGTGCTCGACCGGCGCCCGGACGACTCCGTTCAGGCCGCCTGAGCCGTTTTCCGGCTCCAGAAGCGGCCTTCGGGCCGCCGGGAGCCGATCCTGACTTCCGGACGGGCGCAATCCGCCCGTCCGGTGCTATTCTCGGAACCGTAACGTTATGAATGAGTGGGCGATAGGGGCATGACCGAAGACCGTCAAGGCCGTTCCGGCGACAGCAACAAGATCCTGTACTGCTCGTTCTGCGGCAAAAGCCAGCACGAGGTCCGCAAGCTCATTGCGGGCCCGAGCGTGTTCATCTGCGACGAATGCGTCGAGCTGTGCAACGACATCATCCGCGAGGAGCTCGAGGAGAAGTCGCAATCGGCGCGCAGCTCGCTGCCCAAGCCGCGCGAGATCCTGGACGTGCTGGACCAGTACGTCATCGGCCAGCAGCGCGCGAAGAAGACGCTCGCCGTGGCCGTGTACAACCACTACAAGCGGATCGAGAGCCGGCAGAAGGCCGACGACGTCGAACTCGCCAAGTCCAACATCCTGCTGGTCGGCCCGACCGGCTCGGGCAAGACCCTGCTGGCCGAGACGCTGGCGCGCTTGCTCAACGTGCCGTTCACCATCGCCGACGCGACCACGCTGACCGAAGCCGGCTACGTGGGCGAGGACGTCGAGAACATCATCCAAAAGCTGCTCCAGAAGTGCGACTACGAAGTCGAGAAGGCGCAGCAGGGCATCGTCTACATCGACGAGATCGACAAGATCTCGCGCAAGAGCGAAAACCCGTCGATCACCCGCGACGTGTCCGGCGAAGGCGTGCAGCAGGCGCTGCTTAAGCTGATCGAGGGCACCATCGCCAGCGTGCCGCCGCAGGGCGGGCGCAAGCATCCGCAGCAGGAATTCCTGCAGGTCGACACCCGCAACATCCTGTTCATCGTCGGCGGCGCGTTCGCCGGCCTGGACAAGATCATCCAGCAGCGCAGCACCGAGGCCGGCGGCATCGGCTTCGGCGCCAAGGTGAAGAGCTCCGAGCGCAAGACCGACACCGGCAAGGTGCTGGCCAACGTCGAGCCCGAGGATTTGATCAAGTTCGGCTTGATCCCCGAATTCGTCGGCCGCCTGCCGGTGGTCGCCACGCTCGAGGAATTGGACGAAGCGGCGCTGGTGAAGATCCTCACCGAGCCCAAGAACGCGATCAGCAAGCAGTTCAAGCGCCTGTTCGAGATGGAAGGCGTGGAACTCGAGTTCCGCCCGGACGCGCTGCTGGCCATCGCCAAGAAGGCGCTGAAGCGCAAGACCGGCGCGCGCGGCTTGCGCACGATCGTCGAATCGGTGCTGCTGGATACGATGTACGAACTGCCTTCGCTGGAGAACGTCAGCAAGGTCGTCGTCGACGAATCGGTGATCGAGCACAAGTCCGAGCCGTATCTCATCTACGAAAACGTCCCGGCACAACCGAAAGTGGCTTCGGCCGAGTGACACAAAGCCCTCTCCGTCGGGGTGAACCGCATGGCTTGCGCGCCACTGGCGCGCGTGCGGTTGAACGCCCGCGCCGCTGACGCGGGCCGGGGCGCGGAGCGGGGGTTGGGGTGAGGGTCCGGCGAAGCGACGCGGCTCAAGATCGCGATTTAAAGCGTCAACTGACGCTTGATACAGCGAGTTGGTCGAATTTCACTTCCCCGAACCCTCATCCGGCGCTTCGCGCCACCTTCTCCCGGCGGGAGAAGGAAAATGACCACTCAGCGCAACACTAGGTTTCAAATACCCTGCAAACGCCTGATCCGTAAGGGTTACAGCGTTACATGCCCGTTTCCGTCCGCTCGCGGCGCTTGCATCCCTCCGGCGCCAACCCCATAAATCGACCACGGCGGCCCCAGCGGCCGCAGCGCGTATTTACCCGGAGTTTTTCATGCCCGACCGCACCGAACACGAAACCCTGCAACTGCCTGTGCTGCCGCTGCGCGATGTGGTCGTGTTCCCGCACATGGTCATTCCGTTGTTCGTGGGCCGCGACAAATCGATCCAAGCCCTCGATCAGGCGATGGAGGCGGACAAGCGCATCCTGCTCGTCGCGCAGAAATCGGCCGAAACCGACGATCCGGCCGGCGACGATCTGTATTCGATCGGCACGCTGGCGCAGGTGCTGCAGCTGCTGAAACTGCCCGACGGCACCATCAAGGTGCTCGTCGAAGGCGTAGCACGCGCGCGCGTCGACAAGGTCGTCTCGCGCGACGGCTCGCTGACCGGCACCGGCGTGGTGATCGATTCCACCGATCAGCGCGAAGGCCGCGAGGTCGAGGCGGTGGGACGGTCGCTGATGTCGCTGTTCGAGCAGTACGTCAAGACCAATCGCAAGCTGCCGCCGGAATTGCTGCAAACCCTGTCGGGCATCGACGAGCCCGGCCGCCTGGCGGACACCATCGCCGCGCACCTGGGCGTGCGCTTGTCCGACAAGCAGAAGCTGCTGGAGACGATCGAGATCGCCGACCGCTTGGAACTTTTGGTCGGCTTCGTCGACGGCGAGATCGACGTGCAGCAGATGGAGAAGCGCATCCGCGGCCGCGTCAAGTCGCAGATGGAGAAGTCGCAGCGCGAGTACTACCTCAACGAACAGATGAAGGCGATCCAGAAGGAGCTGGGCGAGCTGGACGAAGCGCCCAACGACCTGGACGAGCTGGCGCGCAAGATCGCCGAAGCCGGCATGCCCAAGCCGGTGGAAACCAAGGCCAAGAACGAGTTCAACAAGCTCAAGCAGATGTCGCCGATGTCGGCCGAAGCCGCGGTCGTGCGCAATTATCTGGATTGGCTGCTGGGCGTGCCGTGGAAGAAGCGCAGCAAGATCCGCAAGGACCTGAAGGTCGCGCAGGAAGTGCTGGACGCGGACCATTACGGCCTGGAGAAGGTGAAGGAACGCATCCTCGAATATCTGGCCGTGCAGACGCGGGTGAAGCAGATGAAGGGCGCGATCCTGTGCCTGGTCGGCCCGCCCGGCGTGGGCAAGACCTCGCTCGGCCAGTCGATCGCCAAGGCCACCAACCGCAAATTCGTGCGCATGTCGCTGGGCGGCGTGCGCGACGAGGCCGAGATCCGCGGCCATCGCCGCACTTATGTCGGTTCGATGCCGGGCCGGATCGTGCAGAACCTCAACAAGGCCGGCAGCAAGAACCCGCTGTTCATGCTCGACGAGATCGACAAGATGTCGATGGACTTCCGCGGCGATCCGTCTTCGGCGCTGTTGGAGGTCCTCGATCCCGAACAGAACAACGCGTTCAACGACCACTACCTCGAGGTCGACCTGGACCTGAGCGAGGTGATGTTCGTCGCCACGTCGAACTCGTTGAACATTCCGGGCCCGCTGCTGGACCGCATGGAAGTGATCCGCCTTCCCGGCTACACCGAAGACGAGAAGCTCAACATCGCTTCCAGCTATTTGGTGCCCAAGCAGTTGAAGGCGAACGGCTTGAAGGAAGGCGAGCTGAAGATCGCCGAAAGCGCGATCCGCGACATCGTGCGCTATTACACGCGCGAGTCGGGCGTGCGCAACCTGGAACGCGAGATCGCCAAGATCAGCCGCAAGGTGGTCAAGGAGATCGCGCTGGCCGGCCCTAAGGCGAAGGAGAAGACGACCAGCGTCACCTCCAAGAACCTGGAGAAGTACCTGGGCGTGCAGCGTTACGACTTCGGCCGCGCGGAGCAGGACAACGAGATCGGCCTGGTCACCGGCCTGGCCTGGACCGAAGTCGGCGGCGATCTGCTGCAGATCGAGTCCACCCTGGTGCCGGGCAAGGGTCAATTGATCCTGACCGGCCAGTTGGGCGATGTGATGAAGGAATCGGCTTCGGCCGCCCTGTCGGTGGTGCGCGCGCGCACCGAGCGGCTGGGCATCGAGCTGGATTTCCTGCAGAAGCTCGACGTGCACGTGCACGTGCCCGACGGCGCCACGCCCAAGGACGGCCCCAGCGCGGGCGCGGCCATGGCGACTTCGCTGGTGTCGGTGTTGACCAAGGTGCCGGTGCGCGCCGACGTGGCGATGACCGGCGAGATCACCTTGCGCGGCAAGATCACCGCGATCGGCGGCCTGAAGGAGAAGCTGCTGGCCGCGCTGCGCGGCGGCATCAAGACCGTCATCATCCCGGATGAGAACCGCAAGGATCTGGCCGACATTCCGAAGAACGTCACCCAGCACCTGAAGATCGTGCCGGTGAAGTGGATCGACGAAGTGCTGGACCTGGCGCTCGAACGTCCGTTGACGCCGAAGGTGGTCACCGAAGGCGTCGAGGAAGTGGTGCGCGAGAACGAGAAGGTGATCAAGCAGCAGGACGTCAAGCACTGACGCGATGCGACGATCCGAAAGAAAGATGGCGCCTCCGGGCGCCTTCTTTTTTGTGGGAGCGGCTTTAGCCGCGAGCTCTTCCAGCATGATCGCGATCTTGTGAAAGAGCTCGCGGCTAAAGCCGCTCCTACTAAAGCGGTATCGCGAGATACCATCCGTCGGCTACACCACTCGCGCGTCGCGCGCAAGCGCGAAATGGGCGAAAAGCCCGAGAAAAACCGTATTTTTTCGCGGTTTTCGTGTTGCGCCCCCAAAATCGCGCTGGTATAACGACGGCAACCGAGATGCGCGCCGTGGATGCGCATCGAGGCACGTCCGTCCGGATGCGATTGCGGCATCGCCGCAACGGGGAGATATCCGGCCACATCATCCAGCGGTAGAGACCGCACAGGAGTTCGAATAATGAATAAAAGCGAATTGGTCGATGCCGTCGCCGGCGAATCCGATCTGTCGAAGGCCGACGCCGGCCGCGCGGTCGATGCGTTCATCGCCGTGGTCAGCAAGGCATTGAAGAAGGGGGACGATGTCACCTTGGTCGGTTTCGGAACCTTCACCGTGCGCAAGCGCGGCGCGCGCACCGGCCGCAATCCCCGGACCAATGAGCCGATCAATATCCCGGCCTCGAAGAATCCGGCCTTCAAGGCTGGCAAGGCCCTCAAGGATGCCGTAAACTAGCGGGCTCCCGGCGGGCCTTAGGGCCGGCCGGGTCGCTCGGGTGCTTAGCTCAGCGGTAGAGCGTCTCCTTTACACGGAGAGGGTCGGGGGTTCGAAACCCTCAGCACCCACCAGTACGCAGGTCCCTCTGCCAGAGCCCGTCATACGCGGGTCCCTCCGCAAGAGCCCGGCCATCCATGGCCGGACTTTCCAAGAAAAGCTTCTTTTCTTGGCAGAGTGGACAGAGCAGGGCAAAATAGCTTCACACAGCGGAGTGGTAGTTCAGTCGGTTAGAATGCTGGCCTGTCACGCCGGAGGTCGCGGGTTCGAGTCCCGTCCACTCCGCCACTACATCCGAAGGCGCCCGCAAGGGCGCCTTCGCTTTTTGCGGCCCATCCGGCGCCCGGGGGTGAGGAGCGGTTAAACTGCGCGGCTACGTGAATCAACGGCCCGGACCGCCCATGCTGCAGAGCCTCCGCGACAAGTCCTCGAGCTGGATCGCCAAAGTCATCCTGGCGCTGCTGCTCGTCCCCTTCGCTTTCTTCGGCGTCGAGCAATACCTGCAGCAGCGGGTCGACACCTTCGCCGCGCGCGTGTCCACGCCGCCGACATGGTGGGCATCGGCGCCGAATTGGGGGCCGTTGAAGTGGTGGGTGTGGAAGCACGAAGACATCAGCGTCGAAGATTTCCGCACCCGCTTCGAACAACAGCGCGAGCAGCAGCGCGCCGCGGCCGGCGAAGCCTTCGATGCGCGCGCGTTCGAGACCGTGGAGAACAAGCGTGCGTTGCTCGATCGCTTGATCGACGAGCGCGTCATGCGGATCAACGCCGACCGCGCCGGGATCGTGGTGAGCGACGCCGAGGTGCGCGACACCATCCAATCGCTCCCCGAGTTCCAGGTCGACGGCAAGTTCGATGCGCAGCGCTACCAGCTGGCGCTGCAATCCACAAATCCGCCGCGTACGCCGCTGCAGTTCCAGCAATTGGTGCGCGAGAGCCTGCTGCAATCGCAGGTGCCCAGCCGCCTGTCCGAATCCTCGTTCGTGACCGCGTCCGAACTCGACCGCATGCTGGCGCTGCTCGGCGAAAAGCGCGACGTCGCCGTCGTGCAGTTGCCGGCGCCGGCGCCCGACACCGGCGCTGTCAGCGGCGCCGAGATGCAGAAGTGGTATCGCGAGCATGCCGCCGAATACCGCGCGCCCGAAAGCTCGAGCATCGAATACGTCGAACTCAACGCCGCCACGCTGCCCGTGCCGCAAGCCGACGAGGCCGAATTGCGCCGCCGCTACGATGCGGAGAAGGCGCGCTTCGCCGCGACCGAGCAACGCCAGGCCGCGCACATCCTGATCGCGGTCGATCCCAAGGCCAACGCCGCGACGGCGAAGGCCGCGGAGCAGAAGGCGACGCTGCTCGCCGACCAGGCCAAGCGTCCGGGCGTGGATTTCGCCGCATTGGCGCGCGCCAATTCGGACGACCCGGGTTCGAAGGCCGCCGGCGGCGATCTGGGCTTCGTCGAAAAGGGCGCGGGTTTGGCCAAGCCGTTCGAAGATGCGGTGTTCTCGATGCGGCCCGATCAGGTCAGCGGCCCGGTCAAGACCGAATTCGGCTATCACATCATCAAGCTCGGCCAGATCAAGACCGGCCAGCAGCTTCCGTTCGAACAAGTGCGCGACCAGTTGGCGCAGGAACAAGCCGAAGCCGATCGCGAGAAGGCCTTCAACGACATGGCCGGCCGCTTGGTCGACCTGGTCTACAAGAATCCGACCGCGCTGGAACCCGCGGCGCGCGAAATGAATCTGCCGGTGCAGAAGCTGGGTCCGTTCCCGCGCGGCGGCGGCACCGGCCTGGCGGCCAATCCGGCCGTGCAGCGCGCCGCGTTCTCCGAAACGCTGGTGCAGGACGGCACGGTCAGCGACCCGATCGAAATCGCGCCGAACCACACGGTGTTGATCCGCGTGGTCGACCACAAGCCCGAGCGCGCGCAGCCGCTGGCGGACGTGCGCGACCGGATCGTCGCCGCGATCCGCGCCGACCGCACGAAGAAAGCCTCCGCGGCCGCGGCCGATGCGTTCCTGGCGCGCGTGGCCAAGGGCGAAACCTTGGAAGCGGTGGCCGCTTCGCAAGGCCTGCAGGCGACCCCAATCCCGGGTCTGCCGCGCGGTGCGCCGATTCCCAGTCCGGAAGCGAACCAGGCGATCTTCGCCGTGGCCAAGCCTGCGGCCGGCAAGGTGTCGGCCGGCAAGGCCGATCTGGCGGACGGCAGCCACGTGGTGTTCGCGGTCAGCAAGGTCGAGCCGGGAGCGAAGGACGCTCTGCAGCCCGCGCAACGCGATCAGATGCGCGGCCAGATGGCGCAAATGAAGGGCATCGACGCGGCCCAGGCTTACGTCAACGCCGTGCGCAAGCGGATGAAAGTGGAAGTGGCGGAAGACCGGCTGTAACCGGCCTTTTCGCGATGCCCGCTTTGTAGAGCGGGGCTTGCCCCGCTGCTCTCGAATTTCCGTAGGTGCGAATTTATTCGCATGCTCTTCGAAAAAGCGCGCGAATAAATTCGCGCCTACGAGGTGCGGGGCGCATTCGCCCCGCGCAGAAGAATGGCGTCAGTGCTCGTCGCCGACGCCGGTCATGCCGAGGATGTTGTAGCCGGCATCGACGTAAGTGATTTCGCCGGTCACGCCCGCCGCCAGATCCGAGCACAGGAACGCGGCGACGTTGCCGACGTCCTCGATGGTCACGCTGCGCCGCAACGGCGCATAGCTTTCGACGTGGCCGAGCATCTTGCGGAAGTTGGCGATGCCCGCCGCTGCGAGCGTCTTGATCGGGCCGGCCGAGATCGCATTGACTCGGGTGCCTTCCGGACCCAGGTTCAGCGCCAGATAGCGCACGCTGGCTTCCAGCGCCGCCTTGGCCACGCCCATCACGTTGTAGTTCGCCAGCGCGCGTTCGGCGCCGAGATAGCTGAGCGTGAGGATGCTGCCGTTGCGGCCCTGCATCATCGGCCGCGCGGCCTTGGCCAGCGCCGACAGCGAATAGGCGGAGATGTCGTGTGCGATGCGGAAGTTCTCGCGGGTCAGGCCGTCCAGGAACCCGCCCTCGATCGCTTCGCGCGGGGCGAAGCCGATCGAATGCACGAGGATGTCCAGCCCGTCCCAGCGCTTGCCCAGTTCGGCGATGCAGGCCTGGATCTGGGCGTCGTCGGCGACGTCCAGCGGGATCACGATGTCCGAGCCGTACTCGGCGGCGGCTTCCTCGACGCGCGATTTGAGCTTGTCGTTCTGATAGGTGAAGGCCAGTTCGGCGCCTTCGCGGCGCATCGCTTCGGCGATGCCGTTGGCGATGGAACGCTGGCTGGCGATGCCGGTGATCAGCGCGCGCTTGCCTTGCAGGAAGCCCATGGGAAGCCTTGTCGGTTGCGGAGCAGGCGCCAAGTTTGACGCCGAGGGGCTGCGGAGTCGAGTTTTCGGGAACGGACGCCGCCGTATGTCGCCGCTTTTTTGTGGGAACGGCTTTAGCCGCGAGCTTTGCCGGGTCGCCGGGATCTTGAAGAGTTCGCGGCTGAAGCCGCTCCCACAAGGGACTATTCGTCCAACTTCAACACCATCCCGGGCTTGATCGCGCTCTTGGCGTCGAGTCCGTTGCGCTTGCGCAGGTCGTCCACGCCCACGTCGTATTTGCGGGCGATCTTCGACAACGAATCGCCGCGCACGACCGTGTGCGTCCGCGGGGCCGTTTTCTCCGTCGCGGGCGCGATCAGGATTGGCATCGCCGCCGCCGCGCTCGCATCGCCGAGTTCGGCCAGCACGGGCTGGGCGCCGCCGCTGGCCGGCGCCAGCACGCGTCGCTCGCGGTCGCCGCGGCCTTGCGCGAAGGCCGGATTGAGTCGCTTCAGCGCGTCCGCATCGAGTGCGCGCAACTTCGCCCAGGCGTCGAGGCTGTTCGCGCCGTCGGGCCAGGTTTGCGCGGCAAGTATCGGCACAGGGCGGTCGATCGCGCGCAGCCATTCGGCGCGGTCGTCGGCTTGTTCCATCAGGCAGGACAGCGCGTGCAGCTTGCGCACATAGGCGTAGGTGATGCCGGACAAGCCCGCCAATTCGGCCGGCCGCGCATTGCGCGCGTTCTGCCCGCTGCGCCGCAACGATTGCAGCAGGCGGTACTCGCCGGCGTTGTAGGCCATCACCGCCAGCCGCCAATCGCCGGCGAACATGCCGTGCAATGTCTTCAGATAGCGCACGGCGGCGCGGGTGGAATCGACCGGCGACAAGCGTCCGTCGTAACCGGCGCGCACCGGCACTTGGTGGTTGCGCGCCGTCACGGCGATGAACTGCCACAGTCCGGCCGGGCCGCTGGCGCTGCGCGCGCCGGGCTGGTAGCCGCTTTCCACGAACGGGATCAGCGCGAATTCGGTGGGCAAGTCGGCTTCGATCAGCGCGTCGACGACGTAGCCGAACAGCGGCAGCACGTCGCTGTCGGGGTTGCTCAATTTCTTCGGCGCCGATGCGAAATGCTGGCGCCAGCGCGCGCTGACCGCATCCCCTTCGCAGTTGGGATCGGCGAGGTGTTCGCGGAAGCGGCGGTAGATGTCCAAACCGCTGCGTGTGGCGAGGCCCGCTTCGGCGGCCGGTGCGGTTTGCGCGATCGGAATAGCGTCGGCTTGCGCCATCGCGGGCGCAGCCGCCGTCAACGCCACTGCGAGCAGGCCGGCGCGGATCATGCGCGGAACCCGTCCTTCCATAGCCGCAGTTCGGCGAAGGTTTCGATCCGGCCTTCCGGTTCGCGGCCCAAGCGTTGCGCGATCGTCGCCTTCACCGCGGGCTCGTCGACGCGCAGGAAGGGGTTGGCGGCGCGTTCCTGGGCGAGGGTGCTCGGCAAGATCGGCCGGCCCTGTTCGCGCAATGCGGCCGCTTCGGCGCTGCGTGCGGCCAGCGCGGCGTTGCCGGGTTCGACCGCGGCGGCGAAGCGGGCGTTGGCCAAGGTGTACTCATGGCCACAACACACACGAACGCCGCCGGGCAAAGCGGCCAATCGGTCCAGCGAAGCCAACATCTGCGCAGGCGTGCCTTCGAACATCCGCCCGCAGCCCAGGCTGAACAAAGTATCGCCGCAGAACAACAGCGGGTCGTCGCCCTTGAAATGGAAGGCGATGTGGCTGCGGGTATGGCCGGGGATGGCCAGCACTTCGAAGCTCCGTCCCAGCAGCTCGCCGGTATCGCCGCCGCCGATGCGGGCGGTCGCGGCATCGATCCGTTCGTCGTCCGGAGCCAGCACCGGCAATTCCGGCCAACGTGCGAGCAGCTCCGGCACGCCGCCGATGTGGTCGCCGTGGTGATGGGTCAGCAGGACGGCCTCCGGCACCAGGCCTTGTCCGGCGGCCGCCAGCACCGGCTCGGCCTGGCCGGGGTCCACGATCAAGGCCCGGCCGCCGTCGCCGATCCAGGCCCAGATGTAGTTGTCGTCGAACGCGGGCAGGGCCTGCAAACGCATCGGGTGACGCTCCGGAAGCTTTTCCCGCAGAATTCCGACCATGCCCGTCCGCTCCGCCAGCCGTCAACCCGACGGCCGCCACCCCTGGTTCAAGACCGCCGAAGGCCAAGCCTTGCTGCAAAGCGAGGAGGGCATGGTCCGCCAAGCTTTGCACGAACGGCCCGGCTTGCCGACCCTTTGGCTGGCCGCGGAACATGCCATGGTCGACGGCGATACCGGTTTTTGCATGAGGTTGGCAGGAAATGGCCGCGTTTTTGGCGGAGATGTCAGATGCGGCGCGGATTTGCCCATCGCCAGCGAAGCGATCGGAACCGTGGTCCTGCAGCACGTGGCTGAAAGCGGCGACGAGATATCGGCGCTGCTCAGCGAGTGCGTACGGGTGCTGGTGCCGGGCGGCCGGCTTTGGGTCTTCGCCCTGAACCCGCTGGGTCTGTATCGCTGGCACTGGTCCGGCAAAGGCCTGCGCAGCTGCGAGCCGGTCACCTGGCGGCGCCGGATGCGCGCGCATGGCTTGCAACCGGAGCCGGTTTCGATCGGTTTGGGGCCGCGCTGGCGCGCCCACCCCTTGGCCGATCCGCAGACCGGGGCCGGGGCGCGCGCGGCGTACCTGCTGCGCGGCGAAAAGCAGGTGATTCCGCTGACCCGCATCCGCCAACCCGCGCTGCGCTGGCAGCCCACCCATTCCCTGAACTGATCGAGGAAGCCGATCGCTTGAAGTCCATCGAAATCCACACCGACGGCGCCTGCTTGGGCAATCCCGGTCCAGGCGGTTGGGCCGCGTTGCTGCGCTACGGCCAGCGCGAACGCGAACTGGTCGGAGGCGAGACGCTCACCACCAACAACCGGATGGAATTGATGGCTGCGATCGCGGGCCTGGAAGCGCTGACTGAGCCGTGCAAGGTCGCGCTGCATACCGATTCGCGCTACGTGCAGCAAGGCATCGGCGAGTGGATGCCGAATTGGGTGCGGCGCGGCTGGAAGACCGCGGGCGGCGATCCGGTGAAGAACCGCGATCTATGGGAACGCCTGCATGCGGCCACGCTGCGCCACAAGATCGATTGGCGCTGGGTGAAAGGACATGCGGGCGATCCGGACAACGAACGCGTCGACGAATTGGCGCGCGCCGAGGCGGTCGCGTTTAAGCGGCGCCAAGCCGCTTCGACATTGTAGGGTGGGCCTTGGCCCACCATGCGCATTTTCATGTCGCGACGAATTCGGCTTCGTTCTTTGTTCGAAAGATCGATTGGATGACGATGGTGGGCCAAAGCCCACCCTACGCCGCTCCGATGGTTACAATGCCCGCATGCGCCAAATCGTCCTGGATACCGAAACCACCGGCCTCTCCTGGGAAAAGGGCAATCGCGTCGTCGAAATCGGTTGCGTGGAGTTGTTCGAACGCCGTCCCACCGGCCGCACCTTCCATTGCTATCTCAATCCGGAATGCGAATTCGAGCCGGGCGCGCAGGAAGTCACCGGGCTGACCCGGGAATTCCTGGCCGACAAGCCGAAGTTCGCCGAGATCGCCGAGGAATTCCTGGCTTTCATCGACGGCGCCGAATTGGTGATCCACAATGCGGCGTTCGATGTCGGGTTCCTCGATTCGGAACTGTCGCGGCTGGGCGCGCAATTTGGCCGCATCCGCGAGCGCGCCGGCGTGGAGGATTCGCTGGAACTGGCGCGCCAGCGCTATCCCGGCCAACGCAATTCGCTGGATGCGCTGTGCAAGCGGCTCGGCGTCGACAATTCGCACCGCCAACTGCACGGCGCGCTGCTCGACGCCCAGCTACTGGCCGAAGCCTACCTGGCGCTGACCGCCGGGCAGAGCGAGATCGGCTTCGACAGCCCGTCAGCGGCCATGTCGCAAACCGTCGTCGAACGGCGTTTCGAAACCGCCGGCCCGCGGCCGCGCGTGCATGTCGAAGAAGCGGATATCGTCGCGCACGAAGCCCGCCTGGCCAAGATCCGAAGCAAGGGCGGGCGTTGCGTGTGGGATCTTTTCGAAATCGAACCTGTGGCCGAACTCGCTCCAGCCTGAGGCCGGCCCATCGCCCTTCGCCTTATAGAGCGGGGCTTGCTTCGCTGCCGTTGCTTTGTTCTTGTAGGAGCGGCTTTAGCCGCGAGCTCTTTCCTTCAATCGCAGCATCGTCGCGATTTCGGAGAGAAAGCTCGCGGCTAAAGCCGCTCCTACGAAGGACAATAGCAGCGGAGCAAGTTCCGCTCTACAAAGCAAAGCGAGCCCGGCGGCGTACCGCTCAATGGCGGCGGACGAGGATCACAGTGACGTTGTCCGACCCGCCGCCGTCCAGCGCCGCGGCGACCAAGCCGTCCACGCATTCCTGCGCGCTGCATTCGCCGTGCGAGAGGATGCGGGCGATGCCGCGATCGTCGACTTCTTCGGTCAGCCCGTCGCTGCACAGCAGCAGCTGCATGCCCGGCCGCAGTTCGCCGGTCATGGTTTCGACGTTGAGCTGCTGCGGGTCGGTCACGCCCAGCGCCTGGGTGACCACGTTGCGGTGCGGGTGGCTGCGCGCCTGCTCGTTGGTGATGGCGCCCTGCGCGATCAGTTCCTGCACGTAACTGTGGTCCTGCGACAGTTGGGCCAGCTGGCCGTCGCGCCACAGATAGACCCGACTGTCGCCGACCCAGGCGACCTCGAAGCGGCTGCCCGACACGCGCGCGGCCACGACCGTCGTGCCCATCGGCAAGGCTTCGTTGCGGCGCTTGGAGGCGCGGATGATCTCTTCGTCGGCGATGCGGATGGCTTGCGCCAGCGGCGTGCCCTCGCGCACCTCGCGAACGATGGTCTCGCGCGCCAGCGCGCTGGCGACTTCGCCGTACTGATGGCCGCCCATGCCGTCGGCGACCAGCCACAGGCCGAGCTCGCTGTCGCCGTAATAAGTGTCTTCGTTCAGCTCGCGCCGCAGGCCGACATGCGTGAGGTGTCCAAACTCGATCATGAGCCGGTCATGTTGGTGAGGGGGGCCTTTCAGACGGGTAACGGAATAATCGCGGCAGGCAGGACGCGAAGCAAGGCGGGCCGGACCCTAGGCGGATGTAACGGACTGAAACGGAGGGTATGGGCGGTCGGAAAATAGGGTAAGTAGGGATCGCTCGGTCTGGTTCGTTCCGGATAAATTTGTCGAATGCAGTGAAGGTTCCGGGCGTTGAGAAGGAAGAGGGTGGATGCATTCGGGCCATCCATGGCCCTCACTCTTCGGGCGGCTTCGCCGTGCAAATCGGCAATCCTGCCGATTTGTCGAACCGGGCCCTCATTAAGTTCCACCCTCCGCCAGACATAAAAAAGCGCCCGCGAGGGGCGCTTTTTTTATGTCTGGCGGAGAGGGTGGGATTCGAACCCACGGTACGCTATGAACGTACGCCTGATTTCGAGTCAGGTACAATCGACCACTCTGCCACCTCTCCGGTGGCCCGACAGCAGGCGTGACGCGGCCGGGGGCGCAATGATACGGGGCCGCGCCTGGCCGGACAAGGCGGGCGGTTAAACTGGCGGCCTCTCATCCGAGTCCGAGCCATGTCCGAAATCCTCGTTCCCGTCTCTTTCGGCGAGTTGCTCGACAAGATCGCGATCCTGCAGATCAAGTCCGAGCGCATGTCCGATCCCGCCAAGCTGGCCAACGTGCGCAACGAGCTGTCGGCGCTGGAAAAGACCTGGATGGCGCATCCGGCCGCCGGGCAGGACATCGTCGAGTTGCGCGCCCAGCTGAAGGCGGTGAACGAGCGCCTGTGGGAGATCGAGGACGACATCCGCATCAAGGAAAAGGCGCAGGCTTTCGACGCCGAGTTCGTCCGCCTGGCGCGCAGCGTCTACTTCGAGAACGACGAACGCGCGCGGATCAAGAAGGATATCAACCTGGCGTTGGGTTCCAGCTACGTCGAAGAGAAGTCCTACCAGGACTACAAGACCGGCGCGGCGCCCTGACCGGTTCAAGCGCCGAATAGCCGCGCCGCGATCGGCGGACCCCAGGCGCGCAGCGTCAGGAGATAGGTGAGCACGGCCAGCGCGACGGCCGTGCCCGCCATCGCCAAAACGGCCGTCGCCTGCGCCCAACCCGCGCCGCTCTTTCTGGCGCGCAGGAAGGCTTCGGCCAGCAGCAAGTTCGGCACGAAGAAAAAGTAGAGCATCGCCGTGTCGAACGGACCGTCGAAGGTCGCGGTGTGGCCCAGGCCGCCGGCGAATACGCGCCATGCGGTGTATTCGATCCGGTACAGCCACGAACCGATCACCAGCGCGAACAGCCGGATCGCCCAGGCGCGGTGCGCGTCGAAACGCCGCGCGCGCGCATGCCGCACGGCATTGCCGGCGGCCAGGATCAGGGCGAGCCCGTAGATCGCGAAGGCGATGTCCATCGCGGTGCCGCCGATCGTACCCTTGGCCACGATGAAGACGAGCCCGCCGGCGCCGGCGAGGATCGCGGCCGATGCGTAGATGCGCCCGCTCCAGCGATGCAGCTTCGGCCAGCGCGCGCGCAACGGCGCGATCAGTTGGATCGGGCCCAGCAATAGCAGCACGGTGCCGGCCAGCAGATGCATGCCGATCCCGATGCTGGCGCGCAGCGTGGCGGGATCCCATATCCGCGGCGCTTGCTCGCTCGCATTCCCTTGCCCGGTCGCGCCGTCGAGCAATGCGCCGCCGTAGAAAGCCAGGATGTAAAGCGCGAACAACGCTCCGCTGGCCCAGGCGATCGCGGCCAGCGACGCGCCGGTCCAGCGCACGGCGGCATGCCAGGCGGGCAACGTCATCGGGCGTTGGGCGAGAAAGGCGACGGTTTCGTTCACGAGCGGCTTCCGTGTCGGGCAATCGGAAAACGCTACGGAAACTGCGGCGCTGCCGGAACCGGCGTTGGTTATCGGCCAGGGGTGCCGGAAGGCGGGGATGGACGTTCCGCTATCGGCTTTGGCGGTAGCGCTCGAAGGCTGCGACCGCATCGTCCACGGTCACCAGATCCATCACGCCCTCGTATTCGATCTTCGTGCCCCACTTCAGCGCCGACGCCGGTTTGCCCAGGTATTTGCGCGCGGCGTCGTCGTAACGGTCGACGCAGAACGTCCGGTCCGAATACGGCCCGCTGCGCGGCGGATTGCTGGCGGCGTGCAGGCCCAGCACCTTCGTGCCCATCGCGTTGGCGATGTGCATGGGCCCCGAGTCCGGAGCCATGACCAGATCGGCGCGCTCCAGCAGCGCCGGCAATTGCTTCAGCGTGTCTTTGCCGACCAGGTCGAGCGCCGGCGCGCGCATGGCGGCCACGATCGCGTCGGCGGTGTCGCGCTCCAGCGCGCTGCGCCCGCCGCACAGGACGATGCGCCAGCCTTGCGCGGCCGCGTGGTCGGCGACCGCGGCATAGCGGTCCGCGCGCCAATTGCGCAGCGTGTGGCTGGAGCAAGGCGAGATCAGCAGGGAAGGGCGGCCGTCTTCCGGCCATTGCGCCTGCGCCCAAGCCCGCGCCTCGTCCGGTACCGGCAGATCCCAGACCACCTCGGTCTGCTTCAGTCCGAGCGGCTCGCAGAAGCTGCCGATCGCATCCAGCACGTGGATGCCGGGCCGGTCGGGAATGCGTTCGTCGATGAAAAGGCCGTGCAGATCCTTCGAACGCGAGCGGTCGTAGCCGATGCGGCGCACGGCGGGGACGAAAGCGGACAACAGATTGGCGCGCGCCGCGACCTGCATCTGCAGCAAGGCATCGAAACGGCGGCCGGCGAAGCGCTTGCGCAGGTCGAACATGCCCTTCAGGCCGGCGTTCTTGTCGTAGACCTCGAAGCGGACGCCGTCCAGACCTTCCAGCAGCTTGAATTCGCCTTTGCCGATGATCCAGGTCAGGTCCGCCTCCGGCCAGGCGCGGCGCAGGGTGCGCACCAGCGGCACCACGTGGGTGGCGTCGCCCAGCGCGGACAGGCGCAAGAGGCAGATGGAACGCAGCGGCGACGGCGATGGGGGCACTGGGATTGTTAGACTCGTTGGGTGACCGGGTTCGACGCCACCGAAGGCCTGACGCCGTTCCGCGACGAGCGCGGACAGGGCTATGGCGCGATTCTGTTCGACGGCACGCGCATGCGGCAAGCCGACCCCGATTGGTTCGCGCCTTCGCATTGGGGCGAAAAGGCCCGGCCGGTGAGCAGCGGCGGCCGCGGCGGCGCCTGGTTCGCCGATACGCCGTTCGGCCCGGCGGTGCTGCGCCACTATCTGCGCGGCGGCTGGGCGGCGGCCTTCAGCCGCGATCGCCACCTCTGGCGCGGCAGCGAGCGGGCGCGCAGCTTCGCCGAATTCCGCTTGCTGCGCGAACTCATCCGCCACGGCTTGCCGGTGCCGCGCCCGATCGCCGCGCAATACGTGCGCGAAGGCTGGGGGTATCGCGCGGCGATATTGCTGGATCGGATCGAAGGCGCGCGCTCGCTGGCCGAGCGCGCCGCCACCGCCGGACACGATGCGCCTTGGGAAGAGACCGGGCGGCTGATCGCGCGCTTCCACCGCGCGGGCTTGGACCACGCCGATTTGAACGCCACCAACTTGCTGTTCGACAGCCGCGGCAACGGCTGGGCGATCGATCTCGACCGCAGCCGATTGCGCATACCGGCCACCGGTTGGCGCGAAGGCAATCTGTCGCGCTTGCGCCGCTCGTTGATGAAATTGCGCGGCGAACGCGCCGAAACCGACGTCGATGCCGATTTCGCGCGCCTGCGCCGAGCCTACGACAACACCTGGAGCCGGGGTTACTGATGGGTTGGACTTTGCGTTTCCACGGCGTGGGCAATGCCTCGGCGGTCGAGCTCGGTTCGCCGATGGCCACCATCGAACGCGACGGCGCGCCGTGGCTCACCATCGATTGCGGCGGCGAAGGCTTGACCGCCTACCAAGCGCACTACGGCGACTCGCCGCGCGCGCTGTTCGTGACGCATACCCACTTGGACCACATCGCCGGGTTCGAACGCTTGTTCGTGGCCAATTATTTCGACCCGTCGCGCCGCGGCCGCATGCGCCTGTACGTGCCGGCGAGCGTGGTGCCGCTGCTGCACCAGCGCGTGGGCGACTATCCGAACGCGCTGGCCGAAGGCGGCGCCAACTTCTGGGACGCGTTTCAAGTGATCCCGGTCGGTGCCGCGTTCTGGCATGACGGCCTGCGCTTGGAAACGTTCGCCACCCGCCATCATTGGCCGGAGACCGCTTTCGGCCTGCGCTTGCGCGGCAGCCTGGTCTGGACCGGCGACACGCGGCCGATCCCGGAGGCGTTGGCCAAGTTCGCCGACGCCGGCGAGCGTATCGCCCACGACTGCGCACTGCACGGCAACCCCTCGCACAGCGGCATCGACGATCTGGAGCGCGAATACCCGCGCGAGCTGCTCGAACGCTGCGTGCTCTATCATTACGCCAGCCGCGACGACGGCGATGCGCTGGCCGCGCGCGGCTATCGGGTCGCCCGTCCGGGCGAAACGCTGGCGCTGGACGAACCCACGGCACCGAGGTCGGAATCGGCATGAATGCGGTGTTGCGCAATGCGGTATCTCCGGTCGATGCGTTCGGCCGGCCGCTGCGCGACCTGCGTTTGTCGGTGATCGACGCCTGCAACTTCCGCTGCCCGTACTGCATGCCCGCCGACCGCATCGCCGAGGACCATGGCCTGGATGCCGCTTCGCGGTTGGATTTCGACGAGATCGAGACTTTGGTGCGCGGCTTCGTCCGATTGGGCGTGAGCAAGCTGCGCCTGACCGGCGGCGAGCCGCTGCTGCGCAAGCATCTGCCGCGGTTGATCGAGCGCTTGGCGGCGATCGAGGGCATCGACGATCTGGCGCTGACCACCAACGGCTCGTTGTTGGCCAAACAGGCGGCCGCATTGCGCGATGCCGGTTTGCGGCGGCTGACGGTGAGTTTGGATGCGCTGGATCCGGACCTGTTCCGCGCTTTGTCCGGCGGGCGCGGCGAAGTGGCCGACGTGCTCGCGGGAATCGAAGCGGCCGAACGCGCCGGCTTCGCGCCGATCAAGCTCAACTGCGTCGTCCAGCGCGGCGTCAACGACGGCGAAGCCTTGGCCTTGGTCGAACGCTTCCGCGGCAGCGGCCACATCGTCCGCTTCATCGAATACATGGACGTGGGCACCTGCAACGGTTGGGACCGGGCGCGCGTCGTGCCTTCGGCGGAACTGCGCGATCGGATCCACGCGCGCTGGCCGTTGCGGCCGCTGGATCCGAATTACCGCGGCGAAGTCGCTTCGCGCTACGCCTTCGAGGACGTGCAGGGCGAGGTCGGTTTCGTCAGCTCGGTCAGCGCGCCGTTCTGCGGCGATTGCCATCGCGCGCGCATTTCGGCGGACGGCAAGCTCTACACCTGTTTGTTCGCGGGCGAGGGCAGGGATTTGCGACCGTGGCTGAAGCTCGGCGAGACGGCGTTCGCGGAGCAGGTGGGCGATCTTTGGTCGCGGCGTGCGGATCGCTACAGCGAATTGCGCGGCGAGGCGGGCGCTTCGCGCAAGCACGTCGAGATGTATCTGATCGGGGGTTAGTCGCTTTATGCCGTCATTCCCGCGAAGGCTGGAATCCAGCGACTTAGGCCTTCGCCCCTAAGCAAGAGGTGTTTTGCTCTTCGATCGGATTAACGCGAAAATCAAAATCACTGGATTCCCGCCTTCGCGGGAATGACGGCTGCAAAGCGAACGCATGAAACGCAAGGGTAAACTGACCCACCTCGACAAAGACGGCATGCCCGCCATGGTCGACGTGTCCGGCAAAGCCGTCACGTCCCGCGAAGCCGTCGCCGAGTGCCGCGTCCGCTTTCCGGCCGACGTCGCTGCGCAACTGCGTAAGAACGGCCTGAAAAGCGCGAAAGGCGCCATCGCCGAAACCGCGATCGTCGCCGGCACGATGGCGGCCAAGCGCACCCACGAACTGATCCCGTTCTGCCATCCGCTGCCGATCGACGGCTGCCGCATCGCCATCGATTGGAGCGGCGAGCGGGAACTCGCTATCGAATGCCTGGTGAAAACCACCGATCGCACCGGCGTCGAAATGGAAGCGCTGACCGGCGCCACGGTCGCGGCGTTGACCGTGTACGACATGTGCAAGGCCTTGTCGCACGCGATCGTGCTCGGCCCGGCCAAGCTGCTCGGCAAACGCGGCGGCAAGCGCGATTTCGGGAAGGCGGGGCGATGACGCGGGCGACGGTGCTCTATTTCGCCAGTTTGCGCGATGCCGCCGGACGCTCTGCCGAGGCGGTCGAATCCGATGCCGCGGACTTGCGCAGCCTGTACGAGGAGTTGCGTGGCCGGCATGGCTTCGTTCTTCCCATCGCTCGCTTGAGGGTGGCCGTCGACGGCGCCTTCGCCGATTGGAACGACGGTTTGCGCGAAGGCAGCGAAGTCGCGTTCATTCCCCCTGTCAGCGGCGGTTGATTTCCCGCCATCGGGCGACTTTCGCTTTTGCCCGCGCGCGAGAAAAGGCAGAATCCAAGCCACTGGATCCCCGCCTTCGCGGGGATGACGGCTCAAGAGCATGCCGCGCTTCCGATTGTCCGATGCGCCCTTCGATATCGAACCTCTGCGTTCGGCGCTGCTCGGCGCACGAGCGGGCGCCTTCTCGAGCTTCGAAGGTTGGGTGCGTGATCACAACGAAGGGCGCGCCGTACTCGGACTTCGCTACGAAGCCTATGCCGCTCTCGCGGAGGCCGAGGGCGAGCGCGTGATCGACGAAGCGTTGGCCAAGTTCGAAATCGTCGACGCCCGTTGCGTGCATCGCATCGGCGATCTGGCCATCGGCGACCTGGCGGTCTGGGTCGGCGTGTCCGCCGCGCACCGCGACGCGGCCTTCGCCGCATCCCGTTACATCATCGACGAGGTGAAGGCGCGCGTACCGATCTGGAAGCACGAGCGGTACGCGGGAGGGGATGCGGGGTGGTTGCATCCAGACGGCTGACTTTCCCGCTCGCGGGAGAAGGTGGCGCGAAGCGCCGGATGAGGCGCGCGGAGTCGCAAATCGCTTCGAAAATTCGTCGCGGCGGGCTGCCCTCACCCAACCCTCTCCCGCAAGCGGGAGAGGGCTCAAGCAAGCGAGAGAGCCAAAATGGCGATGACCCCGCCGGCTGACATCGGCACCCGCGTCGATCCGTTGTTGCCCTCCGGCCCTGGCGGGGTGAGCATCGGCGTTTGCGCGCCACTGGCGCGCGCCGATGCGAACGCCCGGCCATGGATGGCCGGGCCGGACGCTATGGAGATAGGAACGTCGCGCCACGGATGGCAACGGTTTTCGAGAAGATCAAATGGCGATGACCCCGCCGGCTGACCTCGGCACCCGCGTCGATCGATACCGTTGCTGCCTTCCGGCCCTGGCGGGATTTTCGACCTAGCGTCGCGAGGGGCCGACGGGGCCACCATAGAAAACGGCCCTTCCGCTGCGATCACCGATGTGTGTCGGCTTTTGCATTGAAAAGTCTGGCCATGGGTGGCCAGGCTCTTGCGAAAGGACTCGCATATGGCGGAGAGAGGGGGATTCGAACCCCCGAAGCGCGGTTTAGACGCTTACACACTTTCCAGGCGTGCTCCTTCAACCACTCGGACACCTCTCCGCTGGAACCTGAAGGAAGCCAGGGGCGACGCTCAGGGGCGCAAATTCTAGCCGTGGCGGGCATTTGGGACAAGCGAGCCCGGGCCGTCGCGGCCGCTGCGATGGCCGCATGGCAGAATGGACGCCATGTCCTACCTCGTCCTCGCCCGCAAGTGGCGTCCCAAACGTTTCGCCGAACTGGTCGGGCAGGAGCATGTGGTCCGTGCGCTCACCAATGCGTTGGATACCGGCCGCGTCCACCACGCTTTCCTGTTCACCGGCACTCGCGGCGTCGGCAAAACGACCATCGCCCGCATCTTCGCCAAATCGCTGAACTGCGAGCGCGGCACCTCGGCCGAACCCTGCGGGGAATGCCCGACCTGCCAGGCGATCGACGCCGGCCGCTTCATCGACCTGCTGGAAATCGACGCGGCCTCCAACACCGGCGTGGACGACGTCCGCGAGGTGATCGACAACGCCCAGTACATGCCTTCGCGCGGCCGGGTGAAGGTCTATCTGATCGACGAAGTCCACATGCTGTCCAAGTCGGCCTTCAACGCGCTGCTGAAGACGCTGGAAGAGCCGCCGGAGCACGTGAAATTCCTGCTGGCCACCACCGATCCGCAGAAATTGCCGGTGACGGTGCTGTCGCGCTGCCTGCAGTTCAATCTGAAGCGCTTGGACGAGCAGCAGATCGCCGGGCAGATCGCGAAGATCCTCGCGGCCGAAGGCATTGGCGCCGAACCGGGCGCGATCCGGCAATTGGCCAAGGCCGCCGACGGCAGCCTGCGCGACGGTTTGTCGCTGCTCGACCAGGCCATCGCCTATAGCGGCGCGAACGACGCCGGCGGCGTATTGGCCGATGCGGCGGTGGCGACGATGCTCGGCACGGTCGACCGCACTCGCGTCGGCGCATTGCTCGCGGCGCTGGCCGCCGGCGACGGCGAACGCTTGCTGGCCGAAGCCGCGGCGCTGGCCGAATTCTCGCCCGACTGGGGCAGCCTCCTCGATGCGCTGGCCGACGGCCTGCATCGGATCCAAGTGAAGCAATTGGTGCCCGGCGCCGGCATCGAGACCGATGCGGTCGACGTCGAAGCGCTGGCCGGCGGCCTGCGTCCGGAGTTGGTGCAGCTTTGGTACCAGATGGCCTTGAACGGGCGCCGCGATCTGCCGTTGGCGCCCAGTCCGCGCGCCGGCTTCGAGATGAGCCTGCTACGCATGCTGGCGTTCCGTCCGGCCGAGGCGGGCGCCGCCGCGGTTTCCGGCGGCGGCGCCGCATCCGCAACGCCTGCGCCGAAGACCTCCGCCGCCGCTGCGGCGAAGGCCGCGTTGTCGATGCAAGACGCCAAGCGCGAAGCCGTCGCTGCGCCGCCCGTGGCGCCGCCTTCGCCAGCGCCGGCAGCTCCTGTCGCGGCCCCGCGCCCGGCGCCGCCCGTCGAACCGCCGAAAGCCGCACCTCCCGCAGCTACGCGCGGCGTCGAAGTCGACAGCGAACGCTGGCTGGAATTGGTGGCTTCGCTCGCGTTGAAAGGCCCAGCCCGGGAGTTGGCTTCGCACGCCTCTTTCGTCGGCTATGCGGACGAAGTGCTGCGGCTTTCGCTGCCCGCGAGCGACGAGCACCTGCGCTCGCCGCTGCTGGTCAAGCAATTGGCCGATGCCTTGGCTCCGCAGTTGGGCGCCGTGCCGCAAATCCGCTTCGAAGCCGAAGCCGGCCAAGGCGAAACCCTGCACCAGCGCAACGCGCGCCAACGCGACGCGCGCCAGGCGGCGGCCGAAGAGACGTTCATGGCCGATCCCGCCGTGCAGCATCTGATCCAGAAGGGCGCGCAAGTGGTGCCCGATTCCATCCGACCTTACGACGAGTGAACGACATGCGTGGAAACATCGCCCAATTGATGCAGCAGGCGCAGAAGATGCAGGAAAACCTGCAGCGCGCCCAGGAAGAGCTGGCCAAGCTGGAAGTGACCGGCAACGCCGGCGGAGGCATGGTCAGCGTGACCCTGAGCGGCCGCATGGAATGCCGCAAGGTGCGGATCGATCCGAGCGTACTGTCGGATCCGGAGATGGCCGAAGACCTGATCGCCGCCGCATTCAACGACGCGGTCAACAAGGTCAATGCCGAATCGCAGCAGCGCATGGGCGCGGCGACGGCGGGCATGCCGGTGCCGCCCGGCATGAAGTTGCCGTTCTAGCAATCGTCATCCCAGCGAAAGCTGGGATCCATTTTGCTTCTGCGGAACCTAAAGAAGTCGCTGGATTCCCGCCTATGCGGGAATGACGGCTAAAACATATGTCTTCGCTTCTCGAACAACTGATCGAAGCCCTCCGCGTCCTGCCCGGCGTCGGCCAGAAGAGCGCGCAGCGCATGGCCTACCATGTGCTGGAACGCGAGCGCGAAGGCGGCAAGCGCTTGGCCGAAACCCTGGCCGAGTCGATCGAACGCATCGGCCATTGCGCGCGTTGCCGCGACTTCGCCGAAACCGAAATCTGCCCGATCTGCGCCAGCGCGGCGCGCGACGCGCATCAGTTGTGCGCGGTCGAATCCCCGGCCGATCGGCTGGCGATCGAGCAGGCCACCGGCTATCGCGGCCTGTATTTCGTGCTGCAGGGACGGCTCAGTCCGTTGGACGGCGTCGGCCCGAACGAACTGGGCCTGGACAAGCTGGCGGCGAGGCTCGCCGAAGGCGAAGTCAAGGAATTGATCATCGCCACCAATCCTACCGTGGAAGGCGAGGCGACCGCGCACTATCTGGCGCAGCTCGCGCGCAAGCACGGCGTGCGGCCGAGCCGGCTGGCGCACGGCGTGCCGCTGGGCGGCGAGTTGGAATACGTGGACCGCGGCACGCTGTCGCACGCGTTCGGCAGCCGTACCGAGATGCCGTCCTGATTTTGTGGGAGCGGCTTCAGCCGCGAGCTTTTTCGTGCGGATTGCGGCAATCTTGAGGAAAGAGCTCGCGGCTGAAGCCGCTCCCGCAAAGCAAAGAGGAGCGAAAAATGTCCGACACGATCTTCCACAAAATCATCCATCGCGAAATCCCCGCCGACATCGTCTACGAAGACGAGCACCTGATCGCTTTCCGCGACATCGCGCCGCAGGCGCCGGTGCACGTGCTGTTCGTGCCCAAGGTTTCGATCGCCACGTTGAACGATCTGCGCGCCGATCAGGCCGAAACGATCGGCCGGCTGGCGTTCGCGGCGGCCGAATACGCCAAGCGGGAAGGCTTCGACCAGGACGGCTATCGGATCGTCATGAACTGCAATGCGGATGCCGGCCAGACCGTGTTCCAACTGCATCTGCATCTGCTGGCCGGCGCGGCGTTGGGGCGTTTCGGCACGCCTGTCTAGTTTTTTGCGAGACGGCTTTTTGTGGGAGCGGCTTCAGCCGCGAGCTCTTTTTGCTGGCGTGCAGCGATCCTGAAGAGCTCGCGGCTGAAGCCGCTCCCACAAAAGCGCAACAAAAGGCGGAATCAATAGCGGCTGTCGCCCCAGCCCCAGCCGGCCCACGGCCACGGACGCTTGCTGTAGGGGTAACGCGGATCCTGATGCGGCGCTTCCGGCCACAGATGCACGCTGTCGGCCGCCACGCGCGGCCGCGAATAGCCGTGGCTGCCGGCCCATGGCGCTTCGAAACCGTCGAGGTGGCCGACCACGGTCAATTCGCGGTTCTTCAGATACACCGCCGGATCGTAGTAGCCCGGGCCGCAGGCGACGAAGCGGCCGCTGCCGTCGTCGTACATGTGCTTGGGCCTTCCGTAAACCGATAACTGGCTGCCGATCAATTCGAAGCAAGTCCGGTCGCCTTGCGCGCGCGCCGACACGATGCGGCCGCCCCAGCGCACCGGCAAGCCCGGACGGCCCACGTCGCGCGCCTGCGCGGGGCTGATGTCGACGACGTCGCCGTGCAGCGGAGCAGGGACCGTAGCGCAGCCTCCCGTCAATCCGGCGGCGGCGACGGCGAGGAAGAACAGGGCGGTTTTCATCGGTCGTTCCCTCGAAGAGACGCGGGGCGATGCGCCCGCAGCGCGCGGATCAGTTCGCGGCGCCCGGCGGCGTCGGCTACAGCGTAGCGCGATTCGGCGAAACGTTGTGCGAGCGTGCGCAGAGCGCCTTCCTGCGGCCGCCGGCGGAAGACGCGTTCGGCCCAGTCGAGCGCGGGTTCGTGCGGTTCGCGCTGCAGGCCGAATCGCGCATAGCGCGCGCCCAGCCGGCGCCAAGCGCGCAGCAGCGGATCGCGTTCGCGCTCGCTGTGCGCGATCAGCCATACCATCCAACCCAGCGCCAGCGCGGCCAGCGCTGCGAACAATGCGATCAAGTCGCCCGCATCGAGTTTGTCGATGCCCAGCGGCTGCAGCATTCGCTGCTGGCGCGTCGCGTCGAAGCCCAAGACCAGTTCGTTCCAGCCGCGGCGCAGCCAGTCGCCCGCGTCCAGCACCTGTCTCAGTCCGGCGAAGTCGCCCGCAGCGCGGTCTTCCAGCGTGTCGTAAATGCGCTCGGGCGCGACCGCGGCGGTAGGGTCCACGCGCACCCAGCCGCGCTGCGGCAGCCAGACTTCGGCCCAGGCGTGGGCATCCATCCGCCGCACGACCCAGTAATCGCCGAAAGGATTGCGGTATCCGCCGACATAACCGGTGACCACCCGTGCCGGTATGCCGGCCGCGCGCATCAGCACGACGAACGAAGAACTGAAATGTTCGCAGAAGCCGGCGCGTTGATCGAACAGGAATTCGTCGACCGAATGCCGGCCCAGCAACGGCGTGTCCAGCGTGTAGGCGAAGTCCTTGCGGATCCAGTCCAGCGCCCGCTGCACGATGGCGGCGTCGTTAGAACCCGCTTCGGCGCGCCATTGCCGGGCCAGCGCCACCGTGCGCGGGTTGTAGCCCTGCGGCAGACGCAAGGCGGCCTGGCGCAGCAGCGCTTTCAATTCGGGTTCGAACGCCGCCGGCGGGGTCGAGCGCATCCGCCAGCGCGTGACGGTGCTCAAAACGCGCTCGGCGTACAGGCCGTAGTCGCCGGACAGGCGCGCGCCCTCGGGCGCGGCGTTCGGCAGTTCCAGCGCGACCAATTGCCTGCGGTCGGTCGGTTCGAATTCGAGTTCGTAATCCCAAGCGGCGCCGCTGCGCCGCGTTTCCGCGGCGGGCAGTCCGCGCAGCCATTGCGGTTGCGTCCAGGTGCGGCCGTCGAAGTCCCACAGCACCGGGCCGCGCCAGTACATTTGTTCGGCCGGCGGCATGGGGCCGAAAAAATGCACGCGCAGCGCCGGGGCATCGTCGGCGAGCAGATCGATCCATTCGCCCGGACTCATCCGCTCTGAAAGGCCGGGCCGGGCCAAAGCGCGTTCGGGCACGCCCCACAAGGGCGAACCGATGCGCGGAAACAGCCAGAAAGCGGCCAGCGCGAGCGGCAGGCCGATGGCGATCAAACGCCAGACCGACAGCAATTCGCGCCAGGCCGAGCCAGCGCTCGCCGGCAGATCCGCTTCGGCATCGGCGAAACGCCGTAGCGCGAGCAAGGCCAGGGTGACGCCGATCAGCCCCAGGCCCATCGAAGCCGGCCCTTGATCGAGCAGGAAGGTCGCGAACGGACCGAACAGCGCGAACCCGACCAGACTGCGCGCATCGCGCAGCGCTGCGGTTTCGGAGGGCTTGATCGCGAGCATCGCCGCCAGCAGAGCGCAGCCGGTATCGCGTCCGATCGAAAAACGCGACATTTTCAGCACCAGCGCGACCACCGCCAGCGCCAGCAGAAAACGCAACCAACCCGGCATCGGCCGCCGCCAAGAAAGCGCGGCGACGACGACCGCCAACCCTGCGATCGCCGCTCCGACTTGTCCCGGCAACTGCAGCAACAGCGGCAGCAGGCAGGCGGCCATCGCCAGCAGCGCCCAGCGTCGGCTGGCGTTATCGAGCGCCATCGGCGTGCGGCAACAAAGCGAGCGCGCGCAGACAAGCGTGCCGATGCGCGGGACCTTGTCCGGGACCCAATGCGGGCTGGCCGGGCAGGCGCAGTTGATAACGGCGGTTTTCGCGTTCGGCCTGGTCCACCCAGTGCGCCAAGCGGCGGATGCGGTGCTCGTAGGCGAGCGGCGCCAGGCTTTGCCAATCCAGGATCACTTCCGCGCTGCGCGGCTGTTCGTATTCGCGCACCAGCAAGGTGTCGCGCCGCGCCGACGGTTTCCAGGCGACGGCGCGTTGCGGATCGCCGCGGCGGTAGTTGCGCAGATGGTGCACGTCGTCGCCGGCGGGATTCAGCCGCGCCGCGCCGGTGTCGCTGATTTGGGTGGGCAGCGGCGGGCCCTGCGTTTCGGGAGCCGGATAGACCAGCAAGGCTTGTTCGGGCCAGATCCAGCTCCAAGCGATGGCCAGGCCCAACGGGCGCTGCGTAGAGATGCGGATGCGTTCCAGGTCGAGCCAGCCGCGGCGTTCGGTCGGCAGAGGCAACAGCGCTTCGCCCAGATCGTCCAGCGACAACGCGGAGGCGGCTTCGCCGTGGCGCAAACTCAAACCGCGGCGCCGGCGTCCGTCGCGAGCGCTGGCGCTGAGTTTGAGCAGCAGCGGTTCGCCCGCGGCGACCGGTTCGGCGGACAGGGCGTCGATGCGCAAGCCGGACAATTGCAGATGCGCGGTGATCAGGCTGGCCATCGCCGTGCCGGCCAGCAGCAGCGCGAGCAGAAGCGCCGGATTATTGTTGTAGTTCAGCGCGCCCAAGCCCATCGCGGCGAGCAGCAGCGCGAAGAACAAGCCGAACGGCGTCGGCAGCACATACACGCGCTTGCGGTCGATCGCCACCGGCAGCGATTCGTGCGTACGCGGCCGCGCCCAGGCTTGCAGGCGCCGCCAAAGCCTTTGGCGCCAAGCTCCGATCACGTTTCAGTCCACGGGCACGGCGAGCAGGATCGATTTGGCCAACGCCGCGCCGTTGCCGGCCTCGGCTTCGGCCACCAGCCGATGCGCGGCGATCGCCGCGAACAGCGCTTGCACGTCTTCCGGCAACACATGGCCGCGTCCCAGCAGCAGCGCATAGGCGCGCGCGGCGCGCAGCAGCGCCAAGCCGGCGCGCGGCGACAAGCCGACCCGCACGCCCGGGTGCTGGCGGCTGCGCGCGAGCAGCGCCTGCACGTAGCCGATCAGCGCGTCGCTGGCGTGGATCTCTTCCACCGCGCGCCGCAGCTGCAGCACGTCGTCCGCCGAAAGCACCGGCAGGGTTTTGGCGATCAAATCGCGCCGGTCGGCGCCGGTCAGCAGGGCGCGTTCGGCTTCGGCGCCCGGGTAGCCCAAGGTCAGGCGCAGCAGAAAACGATCCAACTGCGAATCCGGCAACGGGTAGGTGCCGGCCAAGTCGACCGGATTCTGCGTCGCGATCACGAAGAACGGCTGCGGCAGAAGGTGCGTGCTGCCGTCGACGGTGACCTGGTGTTCGGCCATCGCCTCGAGCAGCGCGCTCTGCGTTCGCGGCGGCGCGCGGTTGATTTCGTCGGCCAGCACGATGTTGGCGAACACCGGCCCGGCGTGGAATTCGAAGCGCCGCGCTTGGGCGTCGTAGACCGACACGCCGACGATGTCCGCCGGCAGCAAATCGGAGGTGAACTGCAGGCGCTGGAAACCCAAACCCAGCGTCGCCGCCAGTGCGTGCGCCAGGGTGGTCTTGCCCAGCCCGGGCAAGTCTTCGATCAGCAAATGCCCGTCGGACAGCAGCGCGACGAAGGCCAGGCGCACTTCCTGCGGTTTGCCGAGCACCAGGTCGTTGACTTGGGCCTGCGCGCGCTTGAGCGAGTCGCGCAGCGCGTCGGTTAGCATGTTCGCGGGTTGGGGCAGTGCCGACATGCGCGCCTCGAGCGATTTTGGCCAGTGTAGCGGGGCGCGGGCGAATGCGGGAAGACGAGTACGGACGACGGTCACGGAACGTCTTCATCGCGCTGTGGATCGGCGCGACGGCGCTCAAGTGCGCCTTGGCCGCGCGCTTGCCGTTGTTCGTCGACGAAGCCTTCTATTGGCAGGAAGGGCGCCACCTCGCCGCGGCCTATTCCGATCTGCCCGGCCTGACCGCGTGGCTGACGCGGATCGGCGTGGAGACGGGCGGCCAGCATGCCTGGGCTTTGCGTTGGCCGTTTTTGGCGATCGCCGCGCTGTTGCCTTGGTGCATCGGCAAGATCGCCGCGCGCGAATTCGGCGAAACGCGCGGCTGGCAAGCCGCCAGTCTCGCCGTGCTGCTGCCGCTGGCGGGCACACTGGGCGTGCTCGCGCTGCCGGACGTGCCGTTGGCGCTCGCATCGGTCGTATGCCTGGATGCCGGCGCGCGCTTGTTGCGCGGCGTGGACGCGGGCACGGCCTTGCAGCTCGCCTTGGGTTTGGCGATAGGCGCGTTGAGCCATTACCGCTTCGCCGCGGTCGTCGGCGTCGGCGCCTTAGCCCTGCTGTGGCTGCCCGAAGGCCGGCGCGCGCTGCGCGATGCGCGGGTGTGGGTGGCGCTGACCATCGGCGCGCTGGCCTGGTGGCCGCTGGTGGCTTGGAACGTCGACAACGCCGATGCGGGGCTGCGTTTCCAATTGGTCGATCGGCATCCCTGGACCGTGCACTGGGACGGGATGTGGTTCATCGCGATCCAGCTGCTGTTGGCGACGCCGCTGCTGTTCGTCGCGATGGCGCTCGCCGCGCGGCGCGGCCTGCGCGACGCATCGCCGGCCGTGCGGTATTTCGCGTTTTGCGGCGCGGCGTCGGTGGCGGGTTTTTTCGTGCTGGGATTTTTCGCCGACAACGAACGGGTGAGTTTCCATTGGCCGCTGTCGGGTTATCTCGCGCTGTTGCCGCTGACGCCGGCGGTGCTGGCGGCGTGGCCGCGGTTTTGGCGCCGCGCCGCGTGGATGTTGCTCGCGGCGGGATTGGCCTTGGGCTTGTCGTACTACGCGGCCGTTTCGCTGCCGGCGCTGCGCGCGCACGCCGCTGCGGAGAAATGGTATCCGGCCAATTTCGCCGGTTGGGACGAAGTGCGCGAGGCGGTGCGCCGCCGGTTGAAGGCGATGCCGCCCGGCACGCGGGTCGTCGCCGACAATTTCAAACTCGGCGCCGAACTGGGTTTCGCCTTGAACGACCCGGACATCCGCGTGCTGGATCACCCGCTCAACCATCGCCACGGCCGCGCTCCGCAATTGCGGCTGTGGAGTCTGGCGTATGCCGTCGCGCCCGGCGCGAAACCGACGCCCGCGCTGCTGGTGGTCGCCGCTTCGGAAGTCCAATACAAGCGCTTGCTCGATCACTACCACTCGCTGTGCGTGCAAGTCGGTCCGTTGCCGCCGCCGTCGGCGACGGTGAAAGTCGACCATGGCGCGCAACGCTTCCTTCTGTTCGACTTGCCCGCGCAACGCCCGGCCGCTTCGGCGCCGTGCACGGCGCCTGCGATGGCTTGGTTCGATGCGCCCGCGAGCGGCGCACGAGTCGGAAACCGTTTCGAAGTCGCCGGTTGGGCCTTCAAAGACGGCGTCGGTCTGGCGCGCGTGGAAATCACGCTCGACGGCAAGCCGGTGGCGCAAGCGGACTACGGCGCCGCCAATCCCGGCGTCGCGCAGTTCTGGCGGATATCCAACGACCCGCAGCATCCGAACGTCGGGTTCAAGGCGAGCGTCGACGCGTCGGGTTTCGCGCCGGGCCGGCACTGGCTGGGCTTGCGCCTGCACGGACGCGACGGCAGCGTCGAGGCGTGGCGCGATCAGCCTATCCAGATCGCCCGCTGAGGCTCTTGTAGAGTCGAGCCTGCTCGACTGCTCTTTCTGGCCGAAGATCACAAGCAGTCGAGCAGGCTCGACTCTACGAACGGCTAAGGCAGAGCAAATCCTGCTTTGCGCAACAAACCCGCGACGGCGATCAACGGCAACCCGATCAAGGCAGTCGGATCGCGCGACTCGATCGCGTCGAACAGGGCGATCCCCAAGCCTTCCGACTTGAAGCTGCCTGCGCAATCGAACGGCTTTTCGGCATCGACGTAGCGCGAGATCTCTTCGAGCGACAACGGCCGAAACCGCACCAAAGTGGAATCGAGCGCGTGGAAACGTTCTTCGTCGCGCTGCAAGGTGACAGCGGTGGCGAAACGCACCGCCCGCGCCGACATCGCCGACAATTGCCCGACCGCCGCCTCGCGTCCGCCCGGTTTGCCGAGCGCCGCACCGTCGAGCTCGGCGACCTGATCGGAGCCGATCACCCAGGCATCGGGTTCGCGCCGCGCTACCGCCGCGGCTTTGGCCGCCGCGAGCCGGCGCGCGGTTTCCGGCGGGGCTTCGCCAGGGATGGCAGTTTCGTCGACTTGCGGCGACAGGGTTTCGAAAGGCAGGTCCAGCCGCGCCAGCAGCTCGCGCCGGTAGGGCGAGGTGGATGCCAGGATCAGTCTCATGGCTCAGTGCAGCGGGGCGCGGGCGCGTTCGATTCGCAGCAATTGCTGCTCGATCTTGACCCGGGCGGCGTCGATCGAGTCGCGCACCGCGTCCAGCTCGTCCAGGCTGGCCGCTTCGCCGTGCTGCTGCAGCCACAGGCGCTGGCGCAGCATTTCGCGCAGAGCCTCGCGGACCGGTTCGGCCTCTTCGTCGCCGGCGACCGCCTCGATCTCGGAACGGGCGTCGCGCAGCCGCGCCTCGAGCGCGTCCGCAGCGTCCAGGACCTTGCCGACCGCCTGCTGGCGGCGGCCGCCCGGGCTGGGCCGGCGGCGGATCAGGTAGACCGCGCCGGAGGCGATGGCCACAGCCGCCGCTATAAGGAGGATGAGGGTCACGGCGGGCCGGGCGGGCTGAAGTGGGCGGCCAGTCTGCCGCGCCCGCCCGGGCAGGGCAAATTCCCTGTCCAAACACGGGCTTGGGTTTGACAGAGCAGGGGGCGACCCCTAAAATTCCGCGGCTTATGTCCGCGAGTTTGCCCGAAGTGCTGGACGCATGGCGCATGGTGGCGGCGCGGCGGAGTTTCGAAGGCCGGTTGCCCTTGGCGTCGTTCGGTCGGCTCAAGGACGGTCTGGTCGACGCCGAAGGCGAGGTCGGTTACGTCCTCGAGTTCGATCGCGACGCGCTGCAAGTGCCCTACGTCGAATTGCGGATCGATGCGGAGCTGCCGCTGGAATGCCAGCGCGGCCTGCATCGGTTCCTGCATCCGGTGAAGATCGTGCAGCGGCTGGGCTTGATCAGGGACGAGGCGGACGAAGCGGCGATGCCGCCGGGTTACGAACCGTGGCTGGTGCCCGAAGACGGCGAGCTGCGGCCGGCGGAGCTGATCGAGGACGAGCTGATCCTGGCAGTGCCCTTGGTGCCGGTGGATCCGCAGTCGGAGTCGGTCGAACGCGACTGGGCGCCGCAAGAAGAAGAGAAGGCGCAGGCCAACCCGTTCGCGGCGTTGGCGGCCCTGAAAGGCAAGAACAACTGATATTCAACGATTTGTAGCTGGAGCGTTCCCATGGCTGTGCAGAAATCCCGAGTCTCCCCTTCCCGCCGCGGCCAGCGCCGTTCGCACGACGCGCTGAGCGCCAAGCAGCTCGCCACCGATCCGACCAGCGGCGAAACCCACCTGCGCCACCACGTCACCGCCGACGGTTACTACCGCGGCAAGAAAGTCGTGGAGAGCAAGACCAAGGTCGTCGAAGAAGATTGATCGCCGCCGTGACCCCGGTCACGACGCATCGCTTCACTTCCGGCCAAGCTGGGCCGACGATTTGCGGGGAACCTGATGAGCGATCCTGATCCGAACGGCCGCGTCTATGCGCGTATCGCCGGTACGGGCAGCTACCTTCCGGAGAAGGTGCTGACCAACGACGACCTCGCCAAGATGGTCGACACCAGCGACGAATGGATCGTCTCGCGCAGCGGCATCCGCGAGCGCCACATCGCCGCCGAGGGCGAGACCACCGGCGATTTGGCCTATCACGCTTCGGTCCGCGCATTGGAAGCGGCCGGCGTTTCGGCGCAGGAACTGGACTTGATCGTGCTCGGCACGACCACGCCGGACCTCGTCTTCCCGTCCACCGCCTGCTTGATCCAGCACCGCTTGGGCGCGAACGGCTGTCCTGCGTTCGACGTCAATGCGGCATGCTCCGGCTTCTTGTACGCGCTGACCGTCGCCGACAAGTTCATCCGCTCCGGCGCCGCGAAAACGGTGCTGGTGGTCGGCTCGGAAACGCTCACCCGGATGGTGGATTGGACCGAACGCGCCACGTGCGTGCTGTTCGGCGACGGCGCAGGCGCCGTGGTCCTGAAGGCCGACACCGAAACCGGCATCCTCAGCACCCATCTGCACGCCGACGGCGGCAAGAAAGAGTTGTTGTGGGGCCCGGTCGGCGTATCCGTCGGCTTCAAGCCGGAAGAGCCGCGCGCCGGCGTGCGCATCAACATGGCCGGCAGCGAAGTGTTCAAGCACGCGGTCAAAGCCTTGGATTCGGTGGTCGACGAAGCCTTGGAAGCCAACGGCATCGACCGCCACGAATTGGATTGGCTGATTCCGCACCAAGCCAACCTGCGCATCATCGAAGCCACCGCCAAGCGCTTGGACATGCCGATGGATCGCGTCGTCGTCACCGTCGACAAGCACGGCAATACGTCTTCGGGTTCGGTGCCGCTGGCGCTGGACGAAGCGGTGCGCTCGGGCAAGATCCAGCGCGGCCAGCTGGTGCTGCTGGAAGCCTTCGGCGGCGGCTTCACTTGGGGCAGCGCGCTGCTGCGCTACTAAGCTGTTTCCCCCTTTGAAAAAGGGGATCAAAGGGGATTTGCTGTTGTTCTTGATGCAGAGCAACGGCAAAAGCAAATCCCCCATCGCCCTTCGGGCGATTCGCCCCCCTTTTCAAAGGGGGCAACAGCAATTATCCCTGCCGCTTGAAATACTGCACTTCGCGCTCATGCTTCTCAGCCGCGGCGCGCGTCTTGAACGTACCCAGATTGCGCCGCTTGCCGGTGCGCGGATCGGTCTTGCGCGAATACAAACGGTATTCGCCGGATGCCAGTTTGCGGATCATGACGTCGCCTCCTGCGCATATGCCAACAGAGCTGCGGTAAGCGCGCGGTGACGATGGCGTGATCGCACGATACGCACGGGTACAGACGAGGCCCCGCTTTCGCCCTTATCATGCGCGCCGGCCCTCCACGGATGCTCCCGTGACCGCTCAGCACCGCACCGACCCATCGCTGGCTTTCGTATTCCCGGGCCAAGGCTCGCAATCGCTGGCTATGCTCGCCGAATTGGCGGAAATGCATCCGACCGTCCACGGGACCTTCCGCGAGGCTTCCGACGGCGCAGGCGTCGATCTGTGGGCGCTGTCGCAAGGCGGCCCGGAAGACATGCTCAACCGCACCGAATACACGCAACCGGCGTTGCTCGCCGCAGGCGTCGCGGTTTGGCGCGTGTGGCAGGAGCAGGGCGGCGCTCAACCGGCCGCGTTGGCCGGCCACAGTTTGGGCGAATACGCCGCGCTGGTCGCCGCCGGCGCGCTGTCGCTGCGCGACGGCGCGCATCTGGTGCGCATCCGCGGACAACTGATGCAGGAAGCGGCGCCGCCCGGCACCGGCGCGATGGCCGCCGTCATCGGCGCCGAAGACGCGTTGGTGAAGGAAGTCTGCGAAAAGGCTTCCGGCAGCCAAGTGGTGGTGCCCGCCAACTACAACTCGCCGGGCCAGATCGTGATCGGCGGCGACGCCGAAGCGGTCGAGCGCGCGCTGTCGATGCTCGCCGAGCGCGGCGTGCGCAAAGCCGTCAAGCTGGCGGTGAGCGTGCCTTCGCATACGCCGATGATGCGCGAGGCGGCGAACCGGCTTTCCGAAACGATGGCCGGACTCGCCTGGCAGGCGCCGTCGATTCCGGTCGTGCAGAACGTGGATGCCGAAGCGCGCGACAACACGCAGTCGATCCGCGACGCTTTGGTGCGCCAGCTGTACTTGCCGGTGCGCTGGACCGATTGCGTGCAGGCGCTGGCCGCGCGCGGCGCGACCCGCGTCGGCGAATGCGGTCCGGGCAAGGTGCTGACCGGTTTGGTCAAGCGCATCGACAAGTCGCTGGACGCGCGGCCGCTGGGTACGCCCGGCGAATTCGAGACCGCGTGGGCGGATTGGAAATAAATCTTTTTTAGACACGGATCAAATCGGATAACCGCGGATAAAGCTTTTGAATATGGAAATGCTTTATCCGTTTTTATCCGATTTGATCCGCGTCTAAAACCGCTTTTGGAGACGGCATGACTACGACATTGCAAGGCGAAATCGCACTGGTCACCGGCGCCAGCCGCGGCATCGGCGCGGCCATCGCCGACGAGTTGGCCGCATTGGGCGCGACCGTGATCGGCACCGCCACCACCGACTCCGGCGCGCAGGCGATCGGCGAGCGGCTGAAGACCGCGGGCGGCCACGGCCGCAAGCTCGACGTCGTCGACGGCGCCGCGATCGAGGCGCTGATCGAAGGCATCGGCAAGGAATTCGGCCCGGTCTCCATCCTGGTCAACAACGCCGGCATCACCCGCGACAATCTGCTGATGCGGATGAAGGACGAAGACTGGCAGGCGATCCTCGACACCAACCTGAGCAGCGTGTTCCGCACCTCGAAGGCGGTGATGCGCGGCATGATGAAGGCGCGCAAGGGCCGCATCATCAATATCGCTTCGGTGGTCGGTGTCACCGGCAACGCGGGCCAGGCGAACTACGCCGCCGCGAAGGCCGGCATCATCGCGTTCAGCAAGTCGCTGGCCAAGGAAATCGGTTCGCGCGGCGTCACCGTCAACGTGGTCGCGCCGGGCTTCATCGCCACCGACATGACCCGCGATCTGCCCGAAGACGCCAAGGATGCGTTGACCAAGCAGATCGCGCTCGGCCGCCTGGGCGAGCCGGCCGACATCGCCCGCGCCGTGGCCTTCCTCGCCGGCCCGGGCGCGAGCTACATCACCGGCGAGACCCTGCACGTCAACGGCGGCATGTACATGCCCTGACGCCGGGACATAAAATCCGGCCGTAAATCATTGAATCGGCTGGCCGCGGGACCTAGCGCGCGGCGGCCGCCTTTCCACTACACTATGCCCTGAAACAGTCTCCCGGGAGGAGCAAGCACCCATGAGCAGCATCGAAGAACGCGTCAAGAAAATCGTGGTCGAACAGCTCGGCGTCAAGGAAGAGGAAGTCACCAACAGCGCTTCGTTCGTCGACGATCTCGGCGCCGACTCGCTCGACACCGTGGAGCTGGTGATGGCGCTCGAAGAAGAGTTCGAGTGCGAGATCCCGGACGAAGAGGCCGAGAAGATCACTTCGGTGCAGCAGGCCATCGATTACATCAAGGCCCACGTCAAGGCCTGATGTCCGGCCGAGCGGGCCGGATTCCGGCCAGCCACCCAATGCAGAACCGCGTCCGCAGTTTCCGAACCGCGGGCCGGCCGTGACAAGCCACGGGGCCGCGAACGCGGCCCTGTGCGTTTGCGGCGGCGCATCCGCCGCCGTACGGGCAAGCAGCAACGAATCCGTCAGGAGCAGGTTATGAGCAAGCGTCGCGTCGTCGTCACCGGTCTGGGCATCCTGTCCCCGCTGGGCAACGACCTGAAGTCGAGCTGGGACGGCATCGTCAACGGCCGTTCGGGCATCGGCCCGATCACCCATTTCGACGCCTCCGCGTTCTCCACCCGCATCGCCGGCCAAGTGAAGGATTTCGACGCCGCGGCCTGGATCGCGCCGAAGGACATCAAGAAGATGGATCCGTTCGTGCACTACGGCGTGGCCGCTTCGATGATGGCCATCGCCGACGCCGGACTGGACATCAACGAAGCCGACGCCGAACGCATCGGCGTGGCGATCGGCGCCGGCATCGGCGGCCTGAAGGGCATCGAAGAGACCACGCTGAAGTGGGCCGAGGGCGGGCCGCGCAAGATCTCGCCGTTCTATGTGCCCAGCACCATCATCAACATGATCGCCGGACAAGTGTCGATCATGACCGGCGCCAAGGGCCCGAACATCGCCGCGGTCACCGCCTGCACCACGGCCACGCACAACATCGGCCTCGCGTTCCGCATGATCCAGTACGGCGAGGCCGACGCGATGATCGCCGGCGGCGCCGAATACGCGACCACGCCCACGTCGGTCGGCGGCTTCTGCTCGATGAAGGCGCTGTCCACCCGCAACGACGATCCGCACCGAGCCTCGCGTCCCTGGGACAAGGACCGCGACGGCTTCGTGATGGGCGACGGCGCCGGCATCCTGGTGCTGGAGGAATACGAACGCGCCAAGGCCCGCGGCGCGAAGATCTATTGCGAGCTGGTCGGCTTCGGCATGAGCGGCGACGCTTACCACATGACCGCGCCCAGCGAGAACGGCGACGGCGCCGCGCGTTGCATGCGCAACGCGATCAAGGACGCCGGTTTGAACGCTTCGGCGATCGGCTACATCAACGCGCACGGCACCTCGACGCCGGCCGGCGACTTGGCCGAGACGATGGCGGTGAAGGCCGCGCTCGGCGAACACGCCTACAAGACCATGGTCAGCTCGACCAAGTCGATGACCGGCCACTTGCTCGGCGCCGCCGGCGGCGTGGAAGCGGTGTTCTCGGCGATGGCGATCCATGCCGGCGTGATTCCGCCGACGATCAACTTGGAGAATCCGTCCGAGGGCTGCGACCTGGACTACGTGCCGAACGAGGCGCGCGAGAAGAAGGTCGATATCGCTATGTCGAATTCGTTCGGCTTCGGCGGCACCAACGGCACCCTGGTGTTCAAGCGCGTTTGATCTTGAAGCCCTCTCCCGCTTGCGGGAGAGGGTTGGGTGAGGGCGCGCGTCGCCTCCGATCGCTTCGTATCTTTCGGCAGACAAAGCAAAGCAGTCGAGCAGGCTCGACTCTACAATTCCAGCCCCGACGGGGACATCGGCTAAAAAGCGAATGCTGGTCACCCGCGCACTCCCTCCGGATACCGACCTGCTGGCCCTGCACCGGCACGCGCCGTCGCGCTATCCGCTATTGCTCGAATCCGCCGCCAGCGGCACCGCGCAAGGCCGCTGGGATTTGTTGCTGGCCGCGAGCGGCGAATCGCTGACGCTGCACCGCGACGGCAAAACGCGTTGCGGCGA
Organism: Luteimonas gilva; assembly: GCF_005239095.1. Lineage (GTDB taxonomy): Bacteria > Pseudomonadota > Gammaproteobacteria > Xanthomonadales > Xanthomonadaceae > Luteimonas_C > Luteimonas_C gilva. Next base: position 213,511 of record NZ_SZUA01000001.1, read on the forward strand.
CGGCAGCGCCGCGGGCGAGGATTTCCTGGCGGCACTGGACGAAGCCTGGCGCCGCGAACGGATCTCGCGCGAAGAGCCGCGCTGGCCCTTCCACGGCGGTTGGGCGCTGTTCCTCTCCTACGAACTCGCCGCACAGGTCGAACCGGTGCTGCGCCTGCCCGCCGCACCCGGCGCGCTTCCGGTCGCGCTCGCATTGCGCTGCCCCGCCGCCGTGTTGCGCGACCGCGCGACCGGCGATTGCATCGCGCTCGCCGAAAGCGGGCGGGGGGCGATGCTGGACCGCATCTCATCGGACATCGCGGCCGCAGCGTTCACGTCGGATATCCGCTGGCGCCCTCCCGCCGAATTGATCGAGGACGAGCCGCAGCGGTTCACCGCGGGCGTCGAACGCATCCTCGAATATCTCGCCGCCGGCGACGTATTCCAAGTGAACCTGTCCCGCGCGTGGCGGGCGAAGTTCGACGGCGCGCTCGATCCGGCCGCGCTGTACGCGCAACTGCGCCGCGCCAATCCTTCTCCTTTCGCCGGTTTGTTCGCGGGCGACGGCTGGGCGGTGGCGAGCTCGTCGCCGGAGCGGCTGGTGTCGGTGCGTGGCGACATCGTCGAAACCCGACCCATCGCCGGCACCCGTCCGCGCTTCGACGGCGACGACGACGCGGCGCGGATCCGCGAGCTGGTCGGCCATCCGAAAGAACGCGCCGAGCACGTGATGCTGATCGACTTGGAGCGCAACGACCTGGGCCGGGTCTGCGTGCCCGGCAGCGTCGAAGTCGACGAATTGATGAGCGTGGAAAGCTACGCCCACGTCCACCATATCGTCAGCAACGTGCGCGGCCGTTTGCGCGCCGATACGACGCCGGGCGAAACGATCCGCGCCGTATTTCCGGGCGGCACCATCACCGGCTGTCCGAAAGTGCGTTGCATGCAGATCATCGCCGAGTTGGAAGCCGTCGGTCGCGGCGCCTACACCGGCGCGATGGGCTGGCTGAACCGCGACGGCGACATGGATCTGAACATCCTGATCCGCAGCGGCGAGATCGAAGGCGGCGAGCTGCGCTTCCGCACCGGCGCCGGTATCGTCGCCGACTCGGACCCGCAGCGCGAACTCGACGAAACCCGCGCCAAGGCGCGCGGCATGCTCCGCGCGCTGGAGGCGGCGCCATGAACGCTCGCGTCTTCGTCGGCGAGCGCCGGGCCGAAGCCATCGCCGCGGACGATCGCGGCCTGGCGTACGGCGACGGCTTGTTCGAAACGATGCGCGCGCATCGCGGCGGCGTGCCGTGGTGGGACGCGCATTGGACGAGATTGGCGAAAGGCGCGGCGCGTTTGCGCCTGGCGCTGCCGGACCGAAATTTCGTCCGCAGCCAAGCCGCAGCGCTGCTCGAAGGCGCGGACGCCGGCGTGTTGAAACTGATCGTTACCCGCGGCAGCGGAGGGCGCGGGTATTCGCCGCCGATGGACGCCGAGCCGTCCTGGATACTTTCGCTGCATCCATTGCCGTCTTCCCCCATGCAAGGTCTGACGCTGCGCTGGTGCGCGACGCGGCTCGCGATCCAGCCTGCGCTGGCCGGGCTGAAGCATTGCAACCGGCTCGAACAAGTCCTGGCACGCGCCGAATGGCAGGACGACGCCGCCGCGGATCGCGATGCGGACGAGGGCCTGATGCTGGATACCGAAGGCCATGCGGTGAGCGCGACGGCGGCCAACGTATTCGCGCTGATCGACGGGCGCTGGGCCACCCCGCGGCTCGACCGCTGCGGCGTGGCCGGCATCTGCCGCGATTGGGCCCTGTCCGATCTGCGCGCCGAAGAGATCCGCCTGCTGCCGGCGCAACTGGAGTCAGCCGAGACGATTTTCCTCTGCAATGCGGTGCGCGGTATCCTCACCGTCGCCCGGCTCGGCGAACGCGCCTGGGCGCCCCATCCGCAAGTGTCGGCGTTGCGCGGACGCCTGGCCGCCGCCGCGCCCATGTTCGCGGACCCGCAACGAGGAATCCTCGCTTGAGCAAGAAAAAAAGCCGCTTCGGCCTGCTGTTCGTCATCACGGCTCTGCTGGCCGGCTTCGCTGCTTACGGGTTGTGGCAGCGCTATACCGGCTTCGCCGATGCGCCGGTGTCGGGGATCGATGCGGGCGAGACCTTGTCGGTCGAACGCGGCGACTCGTTCCCGCAAGTGCTGCGCAAACTGCGCGCGGCCGGCGTGAGCGACGGGCAGGACGTCGAATGGCAGTTGCTGGCGAAGCAAATCGGCGCGGCGGGCCGGCTCCAGGTCGGCGAATACGCTTTGCAGCCCGGCGCTACGCCGCGCCAGCTGCTCGCGGCGATGCGCGACGGCAAAGTGATCGGCTACCGCTTCACCATCGTCGAAGGCTGGAACATCCGCGAACTGCGCGCGGCGCTGGCCAAGGCGCAGCCTTTGAAACAGGAAACCGCGCAACTCGACGATGCGGCGCTGATGAAGGCTCTGGGCCACGCCGGCCAGCATCCGGAAGGCCGCTTCCTGCCGGAAACCTACCAATACAACCGCGGCGACAGCGATTTGCAGGTGCTCAAGCGCGCCTACGCCGCGATGGACAAGGCCTTGACCGAAGCCTGGAACGGCCGCGCCGCCGACGTGCCCTTGCGCAGCGCCGACGAGGCGCTGATCTTGGCTTCGATCGTGGAGAAGGAAACGGGCATCGCCGAAGAGCGTCCGCAGATCGCCGGCTTGTTCGCGCGCCGCTTGAAGCTGGGCATGCTGCTGCAGACCGACCCGGCGGTGATCTACGGCATGGGCAGCAGCTATGCCGGCAACATCCGCCGCCAGGACCTGACCACCGACACGCCTTACAACACTTACACCCGCGCCGGGTTGCCGCCCACCCCGATCGCGATGCCGGGCGTGGCGGCCTTGCGCGCCACCACGAATCCGGCGCCGGGCGACGCTCTGTATTTCGTCGCGCTCGGCGACGGCAGCGGCCGGCACGCGTTTTCGCGCACGCTGGACGAGCATCAAGTCGCGGTGCGGCAATACGTGCAGCGTTACCGGCAACGGCAACAGGCTGCGCCGACGGCGACGCCGAAATGACCGGATTGGCCGTGCAGGAACGCTTCATCACCTTGGAAGGCGGCGAGGGCGCCGGCAAATCCACGGTGATCGCCGCGTTGCGCGATGCGCTCGAAGCCGCGGGCGAAGACGTGGTCTGCACCCGCGAACCCGGCGGTACGCCGCTGGCCGAAGAGATCCGCGGCTTGCTGCTCGACCCGCAGCACGAGGCGGCGGTGCCGCAAGCCGAACTGCTGCTGGTTTTCGCCGCGCGCGCGCAGCACGTGAAGCGGACCATCCTGCCGGCGCTGCAGCGCGGCGCTTGGGTGATCTGCGACCGCTTCACCGATTCCAGTTACGCCTATCAGGGCGGCGGCCGCGGCCTGGATGCGCAATTCATCGCCGAACTCGAACGCCGCGCGGTCGGCATCTTGCCGGCGATGACCTTGTTGTTGGACATCGACGTGCACGAAGGCCGCGTGCGCACCAGCAGTCGCGATTTGTGGCCCGACCGGATCGAGCGCGAGCAGGAGGATTTCTTCGCGCGCGCGCGCGGCGTGTTCTTGATGCGGGCCGAAGCCGATCCCGGACGTTTCCGGGTGATCGACGCCGCGCGGCCGCGCGAGCGGGTCGCGGCCGAGGCCGTGGCGCATCTGTTGCGTTTGCGGGAATCGTCGCGATGAGGGTTTCGGGTTTCGCGCCCTGGCAACAGCGCATCTACGACCAGGCTTGCGAGTCGATCGACGCCGGCCGCCTGGCGCATGGGTTGCTGTTCTGCGGCCCGGCCAATCTGGGCAAGCGCGCCGTGGCCGAACGCCTGGCCCGGCGCTTGCTGTGCCGCGATCGCGGCGCCGACGGCGAGCCGTGCGGACGATGCCGCGCCTGCCAGCTGCTGTCCGCGGGCACGCATCCGGATTTCGCCGTCGTCTCGTTCGTGCCCAATCGCGAAGGCACGCGGATGCGCACCGAGATCGTGATCGAGCAGATCCGCGAGCTATCGGAAAAGCTCACGCTCACGCCGCAGTACGGCGAAGCGCAGGTCGCGATCATCGATCCGGCCGACGCCGTCAACCACGCCGCCTGCAACGCTTTGCTGAAGACGCTGGAAGAGCCGGTGCCGGGCCGTTATCTGTGGCTGGTCAGCGCGCATCCGGCGCGCTTGCCGGCGACCATCCGCAGCCGCTGCCAGAAGCTCGAGTTCCGTTTGCCGCCGCAAGCCGAAGCGACCGCGTGGCTTGCGGCGCAAGGGCACCCGCAAACCTCGGCGGCCGAAGCTCTCGACGCTGCGCGCGGCCATCCCGGTTTGGCCGACGCCTGGCTGCGCGACGGCGCGCTGAAGCTGCGGCGCGAGGTCGCCAACGACTTGACGCGTCTGCGCCGGGGCGAAATCGCTGCGCTGGAAACCGCCCAGCGTTGGACCGCCGACGAAGACGCCGGCTTGCGCCTGCGCTTCGCCGCGGACCTGGTCCTGGCCGAGGCGGCCGGCTTGACCGATCCGGCCCGAACGCGCAGTCTGGCCGCGTGGTTCGATGCGGCCAACCGCACCCGCGACCTGTTGCGAACGACGGTGCGTGCGGACTTGGCGGTCGCGGATCTATTGTTGTCGTGGCGCGGCGACGCCGCACGGACGGCGGGGAGCGGAAGATGAGTTCGACGGGCGCGGGCGCGCGGCAGGGCATCCTGTCGCTGGCGGTGAAGGACAAGGCGGCGCTGTACCACGCGTACATGCCGTACATCAAACAAGGCGGGATCTTCGTGCCGACGCCCAAGCGCTATTTCCTGGGCGACGAGGTGTTCCTGCTGCTGACCCTACCCGAATCCAGCGAGCGCCTGCCGGTCGCCGGCAAGGTCGTTTGGGTCACTCCGCCGGGCGCGCAAGGCAACCGCACCGCCGGCATCGGCGTGCAATTCGCCGAGACCGCCGAGGGCGATGCGGTGAAAGGCAAGATCGAAGCGCTGCTCGCCGGCACGCTCAACGCGGACAAGCCGACGCACACGATGTGATCTCCGCCCGATTCGCAGGCTTTTTGTAGGAACGGCTTTAGCCGCGAGCTCTACGGTCGGGTCGCAATGGTCTGAAGCGAAGAGCTCGCGGCTAAAGCCGCTCCTACAAAAGCAGGGGTCACCGCAACCTCGGCGAATCCCACCCCGGCCGCGGCGCGAAACGTTCGCCGTATTTCGCCTGCAACGCTTGCAGCTTGGCCAGCAGCGCATCGGCGCCGGCTTCGCGGACGTATTGGATCGGGCCGCCGCGGAACGGCGCGAAGCCGGTGCCGAAGATGACGCCGGCGTCGAGCAGGTCGGCGTCGGCGACCACGCCATCGTGCAATGCGGCGACCGCTTCGTTGAGCAGCGGCAGGATCAAACGGTCTTCCAGATCTTCCGGCGCTTTGTAGTCCTTCGGCAATTCCGGCTTCTTCGGCTTGCCGTTTTCCCACGCGTACAGGCCTTGCCCATCCTTCTTGCCGCGCTTGCCTTGTTCGGGCGGCGCGGCCAGTGCGGCGGGAATGGCGAGGCCGAGGAAGGGCGCCAATTCCCGGCCAACGCCGGAAGCGACGTCCAGGCCCACGGTGTCGATCAATTCGATCGGCCCCATCGGCATGCCGAACTTCACCGCGGCCTTGTCGATGGCCGGTCCCGGGATGCCTTCCGAATAAGCGGTGACCGCTTCCAGCATGTACGGGAACAGCACGCGGTTCACCAGGAAACCCGGCGTGCCCGCGACCGGCACCGGCAGTTTGTCCAGCGCCTTGCAGAACGCGGCCAGGCGCTTTTCGGTTTCCGGCGCCATCGCGTCGTGGTGGATGATCTCCACCAGCGGCATCAGCGCCACCGGATTGAAGTAGTGCAGGCCGGCGAATTGCGCGGGCCGCTGGATGTGTTCGCGCAGCTCGACCAAGGGGATCGACGAAGTGTTCGTCGTCAGCAACGCATCGGGCTTGAGCCGCGGTTCGACGGTCGCGTACAGATCGCGCTTGGCTTCGGCTTGTTCGATGATCGCTTCGATCACCAGGTCCGCGTTCGGCACGCCGTCGCCGTTCAAGTCGGACTTCAACCGCGCCGCGACTTCCGGCCGCTTCGCATCGTCCTTCACTTTCTTGGCGAACAATTCCTGGGCGCGCGCCATCGCACCGTCGATGAAACGCTGCTCGCGGTCCTGCAGCGTCACTTCGAAGCCTTTGTAGGCTGACCATGCGGCGATGTCTCCGCCCATCACGCCGGCGCCGACCACATGCACGTTGCGGATGCCCGAATCTTTTCCGCCGATGCCTTTCAGGCGTTCCTGCAGGAAAAACACGCGAGTCAGGTTGCGCGCGGTCGGCGTGCCGGCCAGCTTCACCACCGATTTGCGCTCGGCGGCTAGCCGCGCCTGGATACCGCCGCTGCTGCGGCGCCAGGTTTCGATCAGCGCGTACGGCGCCGGGTAGTGTTCCTTGCGCGCCTTGCGCGCGACTTGCTTGACCAGCATCGGCGCCAGCAATTGCCGCGCCGGCCAGGTGTTGGTGATCCAGGCGAGGAAACGCTGCTTGAACGGCCGCTGGGTGCCGCGCAGCGCCAGTTCGGCCGCGGCGTCGACCAGTGCCGACGCATCGACGACTTTGTCGACCAGTCCGATCGCTCTCGCCGCCGAAGCCGACAGAGTGCGGCCGGTCAGCATCATATCCATCGCCGCCGGCGCGCCGACCAAGCGCGGCAGGCGCACGCTGCCGCCCCAGCCGGGATAGATGCCCAGCTTCACTTCGGGCAGGCCGATCCGGGTCGAGGGATCGTTCGAAGCCACGCGGTAACGGCAGGCCAGCGAGATTTCGGTGCCGCCGCCCATGCAGAAGCCGTGGATCGCGGCGACCGTGGGGCAGGGCAGCTCGGCCAGGCGTTGGAAGGCTTGCTGGCCGCGACGGATCGAGTCGCCGATGGTGCCTTTCTCGTCGAATTCCTGGAATTCGCGGATGTCGGCGCCGGCGATGAAGCCCTTGGCCTTGGCCGAGCGGATCACCAGGCCCTTGGGCGGGTCCAGCGCGATCCGCTCCAGGAAGGCGTCCAGTTCGATCAGCACGTCCTGGGCGAAGGTATTGACCGATTCGCCCGCGCGGTCGAACGACAGCACCAGCACGCCGTCCGGGCGGGCCTCGGCTTGCCAGTGGCTGAAGCGCAGTCCAGCTAACCCTTCGATCATGGGGATAGGGCCATTCAGTCAGGTATGGAACCGTTATCATCCAGAGGATGTTCCGACGGCGTCAACACGCGGCGGTTTTGGGGAATCGGTCGTCGGGAATGGAAAAAGCCCGTTTCGACGCCATCTAGAGCCCTCGCAGGCCCTGCGGACCCATGGCCGGATCGGATCGATTGCCCCATGCTCGAACCCCCGTTTCCGTTGTCGTGGAACTTTTCCCCATGCCAAAGGTCATACCGCCCAGCCATAGAGCCGGGCTTTAAGGAGCGCCGGCCCGATGGCCGATAAGGATTCATCGCAAGAGTTGTTGGACCACGAGCTGGTCAGGCGCGTGCAGCGCGGCGACAGCGCGGCGTTCGATTTGCTGGTACGCAAATACCAGCATCGGATCGGCGCATTGATCGGGCGCTACATCTCCGACTGGAGCGAAACCCAGGACGTGGCGCAGGAAACCTTCCTGCGCGCCTACCGGGCGATCGCGAGCTTTCGTGGCGACGCGCAGTTCTATACCTGGTTGCACCGTATTGCAGTGAATACCGCCAAGAACCACCTGGTATCGCACAACCGCCGGCCGCCGACCGACGACATCGACGCGGCCGACGCCGAGCAGTTCGAGTCCGGCATCCGGTTGCGCGACACCGATACGCCCGAGCGCGAACTGATGCGCCAGGAAATTGAACGAACGGTGATGCGCGTGGTCGATGGATTGCCGGAAGAATTGCGTACCGCCATCACCCTGCGCGAGGTGGATGGCCTGAGTTACGAAGAGATCGCGCAGCGGATGGATTGCCCCATCGGCACGGTGCGTTCGCGGATCTTCCGCGCGCGCGAAGCGATCGATGCGGAATTGCAGCCGCTGCTGGACAACGAACCCAAGCGAAGTGCCCGCCAATGACCGAAAACAACTCCCGCGGCATCGATAGGATGGAAATCCACTACCGCCAGCAATTGTGCGCGCTGATGGACGGCGACCTGCCGCCCGAGGAAGCGCGTTTCCTGTTGCGGCGGCTGCAGCACGATGCCGAGCTGGGCGGTTGCTGGGAACGCTGGCAGATGATCGGCGAGAGCTTGCGCGGCCGCGCGGCGGCGCCGTTGCCTTCCGATTTCTCGCAGCGCGTCGCGGCCGCGATCGCCGCAGAACCGGCCGCCGCACGCCCGCCCGCAACGCAGTCGCCGCGTTGGGCGCGCTGGGGTGGCGGCGCGCTCGCCGCTTCGGTGGCCCTGATCGCTTTGTTCATGGCGCGCCAGCAGACGCCGTCGGGAGCGATTCCCGATACCGAGTCCGCGCCGATCGTCGCCGCCGCTTCGATGCCGCCCGCGCAAGCGCCGGAACCCGCCGCGCCGTCGGTGCCCGATCCGACGCCGGCCGCCACGCTCGCAGCGGCGACCGTGGCCGTGGCCGAAGTGCCGCGCCGCGTCGCCAACCGTCGCGCATCGACGCGCTCGCAAAGCCAGCGCGCCGCTTTGCGCGCAGCGCGCGAGAACGCCGATCCGCCCATCGTCGCGGTCGCGGTGAACGATGCGACGGCTTCGTCCGCCGTTTCGTCATCGGCTTTGGTCGCTTCCAAAGACCCGTTCGCTTCCCAGGCCGCTGCGCCCAGCCGGCCTTGGCCCAGCGCGACCTTGCCGCAACTGTCCGGCAGCAGCGCTTTGAGCGTCGACTACGGAACCAACGGCGCTTATTACCCGTTCCAGCCGCGCGTTCCGGTGCATGCGCCGCAGCCGTCGGGCGACGCGGTGCAGGGCGCCGAGGAAGCGCCGCAGCGCTGATCGGGAACGTTTCGTCCGCTTGCGGTTCCAATCCCCATCTTTCCACTCCTTGTCGAGGATGAGTCCCCGATGATCCGTTCGCTACGTCCGCTCGCCGCGATGTCGCTCGGCGCCGCCGTCGCCACCGCCGTCGTCGTCGCATTGCCCAATGCCACCGCGCAGTCCAATAGCGCCGCGCAGCCGACTGCCGTCACGCCGCCTTCGTCGCCGCAACTGGTTTCCGGATTGCCGGATTTCACTCAGTTGGTCGAACAGGTCGGTCCCGCGGTGGTGAACATCGAAGCGGGGGTGAAGCCGCGCCGCACGGCGATGCAGCAACAAGCGCCGTACGACGACGAGGACATTCCGGAAATCTTCCGCCGTTTCTTCGGCCCAGGCATGCCCGGCATGCCGAGCCCCGGTCCGCAAGGCCGCGGCGGCGTGTCGATGGGCACCGGCTTCATCATCTCGGCCGACGGTTACGTATTGACCAACCATCACGTCGTGGAAGGGTCGGACGACGTCAAGGTGAAATTGTCGGATCGGCGCGAGTTCACGGCGAAGGTCGTCGGCAGCGATCAGGAGTCCGATGTCGCGTTGTTGAAGATCAATGCGTCGTCGTTGCCGTTCCTCCGAACCGGCGATTCCAAGCTGTTGAAGCCGGGGCAGTGGGTGGTCGCGATCGGTTCGCCGTTCGGCTTGGATCATTCGGTCACCGCCGGCATCGTCAGCGCCGTGCAGCGCGCCAACCCTTACGCGGGCCAGCAGTACGTGCCTTTCATCCAGACCGACGTGGCGATCAACCGCGGCAATTCGGGCGGTCCGCTATTGAACACCCGCGGCGAAGTCGTCGGCATCAATTCGCAGATCTTCAGCAATTCCGGCGGCTACATGGGCGTCAGTTTCGCCATTCCGATCGATACCGCGATGAACGCGGTGCAGCAGCTGAAGACGACGGGCAAGGTCACGCGAGGCCAGATCGGCGTCGTGATCGGTCCGGTCACCGACGATGCGAAGAAGGGCTTCAACCTGCCGGATACGCGCGGCGCGCTGGTCAGCGACATCCAAACCGGCAGCGCGGCCGAAAAAGCCGGCTTGCAGCCGGGCGACGTGATCCGCACGGTGAATGGCACCGTTATCAACGAGGCCAGCGACGTGCCGCTGATCGTCGGCTCTATCGCGCCCGGCACGCGGATCCAAGTGGGCGTCTACCGCGACGGCAAGACCGTCGAAATTCCGGTGACGCTGACCGCGTTGAAGAGCAATGCCCAGGCTGGCGCGAATGCCGGTCTGGATGCGTCGCCGAGCAGGGCGCCTTCCGCCTCGTCTAGCAATCCGCTCGGCATCGTCGGCCAGGATCTCGACGCCGACGACCGCCGCCAGTTGGGCCTGCAATCCGGCGAAGGCGTAGGCATCGCCCGCGTCGAAGGCTTGGCCGCGCGCAGCGCGGGCTTGCGCCCGGGCGATGTGATCCTGGCGGTGGGCCGCAACAAAGTAGCCAGCGCTGCGGGGCTCAACCAGCAATTGCGCGACGTGAAGCAGGGCCAGACGGTGATGCTGCTGGTCCGGCGCGGGCAGGCGACGCAGTTCGTGGCGGTGACGCCGCGGGCGGGTGCGGGCGACGATAGCGACGAAGAGTGATGCTGTTTCCTCCCCCTCGTGGGGGAGGATGCCCGAAGGGCAGGAGAGGGGGACGCGAAGCGTAGCGAGCGTGCTTTTGACGTTGGCTTGAGGCGATCCACCAGCCGAACCCTCTCCCTGGCCCTTTGGGCCTGTCCCTCTCCCGCAAGGGGAGAGGGTAAAGGCATGCGGCATGCGATAATGCCGCGTTGTCTCTCAGAAGGGCCGCGAGTCGGCCGTAGCCGCCGCCCCCATGTCCGATCCGATGCGGAATATCCGCAACTTCTCCATCATCGCCCACGTCGACCACGGCAAATCGACCCTGGCCGACCGCATCATCCAGCTCTGCGGCGGGCTCGAAGCCCGCGAGATGGAGGCGCAGGTGCTCGACTCGAACCCGATCGAGCGCGAGCGCGGCATCACTATCAAGGCCCAGTCCGTGTCGCTGCCGTACAAGGCGAAAGACGGGCAGACCTACCAGCTCAATTTCATCGACACCCCCGGCCACGTCGACTTCAGCTACGAAGTCAGCCGCTCGCTGGCCGCCTGCGAGGGCGCGCTGCTGGTGGTGGACGCCGCCCAGGGCGTGGAAGCCCAGTCGGTGGCCAACTGCTACACCGCGGTGGAGCAGGGGCTGGAAGTGGTGCCGATCCTCAACAAGATCGACCTGCCCACGGCCGACGTCGACCGGGTGAAGAAGGAAATCGAAGCGGTGATCGGCATCGACGCCGAAGATGCCGTCGCGATCAGCGCAAAAACTGGCCTCAACGTCGGCGACGTGCTGGAAGCGATCGTCCACCGCATTCCACCGCCCAAGCCGCGCGATACCGACAAACTGCAAGCGCTGATCATCGATTCCTGGTTCGACAATTATCTCGGCGTGGTCTCGCTGGTGCGGGTGATGCAGGGCGAGATCGTGCCCGGCACCAAGATATTGGTGATGTCGACCGGGCGCACCCACCTGGTCGACAAAGTCGGCGTGTTCACGCCCAAGCGCAAGGACCTGCCCAAGCTCGGCGCGGGCGAAGTGGGTTGGATCCACGCCAGCATCAAGGACGTGCACGGCGCGCCGGTCGGCGACACCTTGACCCTAGCCGCCGATCCAGCGCCCAAGCCGCTGCCCGGCTTCCAGGAAATGCAGCCGCGCGTATTCGCCGGCCTGTTCCCGGTCGACGCCGAGGACTATCCGGCGCTGCGCGAGGCGCTGGAAAAACTGCGCTTGAACGACGCCGCGCTGCGTTTCGAGCCGGAAAGCTCGGAAGCGATGGGTTTCGGCTTCCGCTGCGGCTTCCTGGGCATGCTGCACATGGAGATCGTGCAGGAGCGCCTCGAACGCGAATACGATCTGAACCTGATCACCACCGCGCCGACAGTGATCTACGAAGTGCTGAAGACCGACGGCACGGTGATGCCGCTCGACAACCCGGCCAAGCTGCCGCAGATGAATCTGGTCGAGGAGATCCGCGAGCCGATCATCCGCGCCAACATCCTGACCCCTCCCGATTACGTCGGCAACGTGATCACGCTGTGCGAGGAGAAGCGCGGCAGCCAGGTCGGCATCAATTATCTCGGCAGCCAGGTGCAGATCAGCTACGAGCTGCCGATGGCCGAAGTGGTGCTGGATTTCTTCGACCGGCTGAAGTCGGTGTCTCGCGGCTACGCTTCGCTGGACTACCATTTCCTGCGCTTCGACGCCGGCCCGTTCGTGCGCGTGGACACGCTGATCAACGGCGACAAGGTCGACGCGCTGAGCATCATCACCCACCGCCAGCACGCCGATCGCCGCGGCCGCGATCTGACCGAGCGGATGCGCGAGTTGATTCCGCGGCAGATGTTCGACGTGGCGATCCAAGCCGCGATCGGCTCGCAGATCATCGCCCGCACCACGGTCAAGGCGCTGCGCAAGAACGTGCTGGCCAAATGCTACGGCGGCGACGCGACGCGCAAGAAGAAGCTGCTGGAGAAGCAGAAGGAAGGCAAGAAGCGGATGAAGCAGGTGGGGCGGGTGGAGATCCCGCAGGAAGCGTTCCTGGCGGTGCTGCAGGTGGACAACAAGTGAATCCGGCCGCATTCCAGGGCCGAAATGGTCCGCGGAATGCGTACGGAATGACGGTCAGCCCTTGATTTTCCTCGCCCCTTCGGGAGAAGGTGGCCCCGGCCCCCTCTCCCTGGAGAGGGGCTTTAGCATCAGCAGGAGCAGGCATGCGTTGGTTCGAAATCGGTTTGGTGGTGCTGACCTTCGCCACCGGCATCATTTGGCTGCTGGACAAACTGTTCTTCGCCAAGGCGCGGCTCCGCAACGAAGGCTTGCTGGAAGCCAAGGAGCCGGTGGTCGTCGACTATTCGCGAGCCTTCTTCCCGGTATTGCTGATCGTGCTGATGCTGCGCAGCTTCGTCGCCGAGCCGTTCAGGATCCCGTCCAGTTCGATGATGCCCAGCCTGCTAATCGGCGACTTCATCCTGGTCAACAAGTTCACCTACGGCCTGCGTCTGCCGATCACCAACAAGAAATTCCTCGCCTTGAACGAACCGCAGCGCGGCGACGTGGTGGTGTTCAAGCCGCCGCATCACCCCGAGCAGGACTGGATCAAGCGCGTGATCGGCCTGCCCGGCGACACGGTGGCCTACCGCGAAAACACCGTTTACGTGAACGGGAAGCCTTTCGCCTACCGCCCGGTGGGCCGTTACATCGGCAAGGGCCAGGGCAGCGACATGACCGGGGCGACCCTGCTGACCGAGGAGCTCCCCGGCCGGCCGCATCCGGTGCTGGAACGTGAGGACTTGCCGTTTTTTGCGGTCCAAGGCGAGGGAGAATGGACCGTGCCGCCCGGCCAGTATTTCGTCATGGGCGACAATCGTGATAATAGCGAGGACAGCCGGTTCTGGGGGTTCCTGCCGGAGTCCAACCTGCGCGGCAAGGCGTTCCTGGTCTGGATGAACTTCGACAAGAGCGCCGGCGGCGTCGATTTCTCGCGGATCGGCTCGAACATTCCGTAAGCGTCATCAGACAAGGGGAAGGCATGAAACGCACGCAAAGCGGCATCACCTTCATCGGGTTCCTCGTCGTTCTGGCGGTGGCCGGCTTCTTCGCCTATATCGGCATGAAGCTCTTCCCGATGTACCAGGAGTACTACAGCGTCAAGTCCGCGCTGAAAGGCTTGGCCAACGAACCGGGCATCGCCACCGCCGATCCGGCCAAGATCCAGGATCTGTTCTTCCGCCGGCTGTACATCAACTATTCGGACAACGTGAAGCCGGAGAACGTCAAGCTGACGCGCGGCGAACGCGGCTGGAAGATGGAAGTGAATTACGAAGTCCGCAAGTCGATGATCTACAACCTCGACGTGGTCGGCAAATTCGACGCCGTGCAAGAACTGACCCGCGCCGGTGACGCCGATTCCTGATCCGGACCGCGATCCCGGAGGCGAGCTCTTCGCGGGCCACGCCTTCCGGGACGCCGGCCTGCTCAAGCAGGCCCTCACCCACCGCAGCGCCGGCGCGCCGCACAACGAAAGGCTCGAATTCCTGGGCGACGCGCTGATCGGCTTGTTCATTGCCGAAGCGCTGTACGCGCGTTGGCCCAAAGCCGACGAAGGCGCGCTGACCCGGGCGCGTTCGGAACTGGTGCGCGAATCCTCGCTGGCGGGCATCGCGCGCGGCATGGACCTGGGCGGCGCCTTGATCCTGGGGCCGGGCGAGATGAAATCCGGCGGCCATCGCCGCGACTCTATTTTGTCCGATGCGCTCGAAGCCCTGGTCGGCGCGATCTATCTCGACGCCGGTTACGAAGCCTGCCGGTCGGCGGTGATGCCGTGGTTCGCGCATGCGATCGAAGAACTCCCGGCCGGCAAAGTGGAGAAGGACGCCAAGACCCGTTTGCAGGAATGGCTGCAAGCGCGGCAACGCGCGCTGCCGGTGTACGAGGCCGTGTCCGAAAGCGGCGACGATCACGCCAAGGTGTTCCGCGTGCGCTGCCGGCTCAGCGACGCGGAACTGTCGGCGGAGGGCGAGGGCGGTTCCCGCCGCGCCGCCGAGCAGGCCGCCGCCGAGGGCGTTTTGCAGCATCTGCTGTCTGCGCCGTAGGCGCGGTTTTTGTGGGAGCGGCTAAAGCCGCTCCCACAAGATTTGCTCCGCCGCCCGGCGCGGCGGACAATCCGCGCATGGATCCCACTTTTCATCGCGCCGGCAGCGTCGCCGTCATCGGCCGCCCGAACGTCGGCAAATCGACCCTGGTCAACGCGCTGGTCGGCGCCAAGGTCAGCATCACCTCCAAGCGGCCGCAGACCACCCGCCATCGCTTGCTGGGCATCGCCACGTTCCCGCAAGGCCAGATCGCCTTGGTCGATACGCCGGGCCTGCATCGCGAACAAGGCAAGTCCACCGCCTCGGCGATGCATCGTTGGATGAACCGCGCCGCGCGCGGTGCGCTGGAAGGCGTCGACGCGGCGATTTTGGTGGTCGAAGCCGGGCGCTGGGACGAAGAGGACGCGCTCGCGTTCGACGCCTTGAAGCAAGCGAAGGTGCCGGTGGTGCTGGCGGTCAACCAGGTCGATAAATTGCGCGACAAGACCGCGCTGCTGCCTTATCTGGCGAAAGCGGCGCAAGGCCGGGACTTCGCCAGCGTGCATCCGATCTCCGCGCTGAAGCGCAGCGGCCTGGACGCATTGGTCGCGGACTTGCTGAAGCTGCTGCCCGAAGCGCCTCCGATGTACGGCGAAGACGAGATCACCGACAAGAGCGAACGTTTCCTGGCCGGCGAAATGGTCCGCGAGCAGCTGATGCGCCAGCTCGGCGCCGAATTGCCGTACGCGGCCACGGTGGAGATCGAGCGCTTCGTCGAAGAAGGCGAATTGCTGCGGATCGGAGCGGTGATCTGGGTGGAACGCGACAGCCAAAAGGCGATCGTGATCGGCAAAGGCGGCGCGCGCTTGCGCGAAGTCGGGACGCAGGCGCGTTCGCATATGGAATCTTTGTTCGGCCGCAAGGTTTTCCTCGAAACCTGGGTGCGCGTCCGCGAGGGCTGGTCGGACGACGAGGCGGCGTTGCGTACCTTGGGTTATCACGATTGACCCGGAGTCCTCCGGCCGCTTTAAGCCGTCATTCCCGCGAAGGCGGGAATCCAGTGACTTTCGCTCTTGCTCTCGCCATCGTTTCTGTGTGCGGGGAGAAAAGCCAAGCCATTGGATTCCCGCTTTCGCGGGTATGACGGCTTAAAAGGCGAGGCACGGCGTTCATGCGCATCGACAACGAACCGGCCTACGTGCTGCACGCGCGCGCTTGGCGCGAAACCAGCCTACTGGTCGAGTTGTTGTGCGAGAAGCACGGCCGCATCGGCCTGGTCGCGCGCGGCGTGCAAGGGCCGAAGCGGCACCCGCTGCGGGCGGCGCTGCAGCCGTTGCAGCACATCCGCATCGATGCGGTGCAGCGCGGCGAGTTGGCGCGCTTGAATTCCGCCGAAGCGCTCGACGCCGCGCCGCGGCTGGCCGGCGACGCGGCCTTGGCCGGCTTCTACGTCAGCGAACTCGTGCTGCGTTTGGCGCCGCGCAACGATCCGCATCCCGAGTTGTACCGGGCTTACGGAACGGCGCGCGGACGATTGGCCGGCAGCGACCCCTTGGCCTGGACGTTGCGCCGCTTCGAACGCGAACTGCTGGAAGCGCTCGGCTTCGGTTTCGCTTTCGGCGAAGACGGCGACGGCGAGCCGATCGACCCGGCGGCGCGCTACCGGATCGACCCCGAGCAGGGGCCGCGCCGACTGCTCAGCGATCGCGGCCAGCGCGACCGCGATGAAGCCGCCACCGGCCGCGCCTTGCTCGCCTTGGCCCAGGATCTGCAGCCTTCCGCCGACGACCTCGCCAGCCTGCGCCGGCCGATGCGCGCGGTGCTGGCGCACCATCTGGGCGGGCGGGGGTTGAAATCCTGGGAACTGATCGCGCAATTGGCGCGGACCAAGCCGCGCATCGCCGAATCCTGAGCGAGATTCTGCTTTTTGGGGGAGCGGCTTTAGCCGCGAGCGTCCCGATCATTTGGCAGCGATCCTGCGGGAAGAGCTCGCGGCTAAAGCCGCTCCCACAAAATCAAGAAGCGCTCGTCGCAAGCGTACGCCGCACGGCATCCGCGAAAAATTCCGCTGCGGCGGCATCCGCTGCAGCCGCGTCCAGCCGCTCCACTGCGGCCTTCAGCCGCGACGCGCCGACGAACCCGCAACTCGCCTTCAATCGATGCAAGGTATCGCGGGCGGCGTCGTTGTCGCCGCGGTCGAGCGCGCCCAGCACCGCATCGCGCTGCGCCGGCAGTTCGGACAGGAACAATTCGCGCAGGATCGTCACGTGCTCCTGGCTGCCGTTCATCGCAGCGAGCGCGCTTTCGTCGTCCCACACCGACGATCCGGGATCCGGTTCCGCCGCCGGCGCCAGCGCGACGGGCGCGGGGCCGATCGCCGCGGCGATCGCGTCGCGCAATTCCACGGCCGCGAAGGGTTTGATCAGGGTGGCGAGAAAACCGGCTTGCGCCAGCGCCGCGTGCTCGTCGGGATCGCGCGAGGCGGTGTGCGCCACCGCCGGGGTTGTGTCGCCTTGCTTGCGCAGGCGGATCAGCAGATCGATGCCGCTCCCGTCGGGCAGGCGCGAATCGAACAGCCACAAAGCGTAGGAGCGTGTGGTCGCCAAGGTCGCGGCGGCGCCGACCGAACCGGCGGTGTCCACATCGGCCGGGAACTGGGCGATGACCGCGGCCATGAACGCCCGGCTGGCCGGGTCGTCTTCGACCAGCAGCAAGCGCGGCTTCATCGCATTCGCATCCTGCATCGTTATGCTCCCTCCATGCCGAAACCGATGTTACGCCTGCTGCCTTGGCTGTTGCTGGCCTGTATCGGGCCGACGCCGGCGCGCATCTTGACGGCCAACATAGCGCGGGTCGGCACGCCCGTGGCGACCTTGGAGGGCGTGACGGTCCGGCTGGATTGGCCGGCGCAAGCGGCGCAGGGCGAGCTGACCTTGACGGCCCGGCGCATCGCCGCGCCGGACCTGGGCTACCGTTATGCCGACGTGACCTGGCGCTGCCCGCTGACGCGCGACGGGCAGGGCGGCTGGCGTTGCGACGGCACGCTGCGTGCTGGCCGGTCGCGGCCGATGCGGCTAGCCGTGGACCTAGGCGTGGCCACGACCGACGTCGCCTTGAGCCAAGGCGAGGCCCGTTTCGCGCTGCGCCGGCAGGCGGCGGCTCCGGACGCGACGGCGCTCGACCTGACCCGGGTCCCGGTCGCCTGGGTGCAAGCCCTGTCGAGCCAGGCCTGGAGCGGCGGGCGCCTGAAGCAGGGGCGGCTCGACGGCAAATTGACCGTAGAGGCGCCCGAGCGCAAACCGCTGCGCATCGCCGGCAGGATCGCGGTTTCGAACCTCGGCTTGGACACGCCGGACGGCACGATCGCCGCCGAAAACGTGTCCGGCGATCTCGACATCGATTATCGGACGCAGGCGCCGGACACCCGCATCGCCGTCCACGGCAAGCTTCGCAAGGGCGAATTCCTGGCCGGCAACGCCTACGTCGCTTTGCCGGCCTCGCCGGTGGAGCTGCGCATCGAAGCGGCGCGTTCCGGCGCAGGCCCTTGGCGCTTGCCGCGGATCGAGTGGCGCGACGGCGACGTCTTGCGGCTCGCCGGCGGCGGCGCCTTGACGGTCGACGGCGGCATCGGCGATTTGGCGCTGGAAATATCCAGCCGCGACATCGCGCCGCTGCGGCAACGCTATTTGTCCGGCTGGCTCGGCCTGGTCGGTTTGAGCGAGTTGGGGATGAGCGGCGCGATCGACGCGCGCTTGCGCATCGCCGGCGCGGAATTGAGCGCCGCCGATGCGCGCTTGCACGGCGTCGCTTTGCGCGATGCGCAGCAGCGTTTCGCTTTCGACGGATTGGACGGCGATGTGCGCTTCTCGGCCGGCCCGCCCACGGCCAGCGAATTGCGTTGGCGCAGCGGGCAATTGCAGGGGTTGGATTTCGGGGCGATCGCGCTGCCGTTCGAAAGCCGCGACGGCGTGCTGCGCCTGCGGCAGCCGGCGGCGATGCCGATGCTCGGCGGCAGGGTCGGTTTCGAAGCGATGGAATTGCGCCCGCCCGCGGGCGGCGCCGGGATGCGGATCGAATTCGGCATGAACCTGGCGCGCATCGATTTCGGCAAAGTCTCCGCCGCGCTGGGGCTGCCGGCCTTCAGCGGCGAGCTCAGCGGCAATCTGCCGCGCGCCCGCTACGCCGACGACCGCATCGATTTCGACGGCGGCCTGGACCTGCAATTGTTCGGCGGCACGGTGCGCGCCACGTCGCTGTCGATGGAGCGGCCGTTCGGCGTCGCGCCGACGCTGTCGGCCGACATCGCATTGCAGGGCTTGGACCTGCAGGCGCTGACCGGCGTATTCGATTTCGGCAGCATCAGCGGCCGCCTCGACGGTCGCATCGCCGGTTTGCGCCTGGTCGATTGGAGTCCGGCGGAATTCGACGCGGAATTCCGCACCGTGCCCGCGGCGGGCGTGCGCCAGCGGATCAGCCAGCGCGCCGTGCAGAACATCTCCAGCGTCGGCGACGCCTCCTTCGTCGGCAGCCTGCAGGGCCGCTTGATCGGCTTCTTCGACGATTTCGGCTACGCCCGGATCGGCATTTCCTGCCGCCTGCAGAACGAAGTCTGCGAAATGGGCGGTCTGCGTTCAGCCGGCGACGGATTTACTATCGTCGAAGGGGCGGGGGTTCCGCGCCTGGACGTGGTCGGCTTCAATCGGCGGGTGGATTGGCCGACCCTGGTCGAACGCCTGGCGGCGGTCGGCAAAGGCGACGTCAAACCCGTTTTCGAATGATCGCGACTTCTTTTCGTTTCAGCAGGAGAACAGCTATGCGTCGTTGGTTCGGAATGCCGGTGGCCGCCGCGCTCGCGCTCAGCGCCTGCGTGACCATCAATGTCTATTTCCCCGCGGCCGAAGCGAAAGAAGCGGCCAAGGAATTCGTCGAAAAAGTGATCGGCGAGGATGCGCCGCAAAGCGCGCCCGCGAAGCCGGACGGCGGCGGCATGGCCGATGCGCACGGTCCGTCGCCGGGGTTCGATCCGCTGACGCTGTTGGGCATTTCGCCGGCGTACGCGCAATCCTCGCCGGACATCACGATCAAGACGCCGGCGATCCAGGCGATCCAATCGCGCATGGCTTCGCGCTTCGACGGCAGCCTGCGCGCCCATTTCGATTCCGGCGCGCTGGGGTTCGGCAACGACGGCGAGATCGAAGTGCGCGACGCGTCCAAGATCGCGCTCGGCGAGCGGGTCGCGGTGAACCAGGCCGTGGCCGAGCAGAACCGCGACGCCAAGGCGGTGTATCGCGAAATCGCCGTGGCCAACAAGCACCCGGAATGGGAAGCGCAGATCCGCAGCGTGTTCGCCCGGCAGTGGGCCGACAGTGCGCGCGGTGGCTGGTGGTATCAGGACTCAGGCGGTGCCTGGAAGCAGAAATAAGCTCCGTAGAGTCGACACTTTTTTTGCTCGTCATCCCGGCGCAAGCCGGGATCCAGGCTATCCGACGAACTGGTCGGTTGCGATGCGACTCATCGCATGGATAAAGGTTTTCGGGCTTTTGCCCGGGTCACTTTCTTTACTGGCATAAAGAAAGTAACCAAAGAAAGTGCCTAAATTCAACGGCGGTGCGTGAAGTCGCGCGTCTTGATCTGCCGGGCGCTGTAGCTGGACAGCACGCCGATTCTCGGTCTCGGTCCGTAGTTCGATGGCGGGCCGTTCGTATTGGCATCGCTTCGCTGTTTGGTCGCTGGCGGGCCTGGGGTGATGGTTGCGCAAAACGGCCAGTTTTTTGCGTGTCGCTGCGTGTGGTCGGTCGGTCTGGGCCGGTTTTCGCCTGAATTCTGCGAGAATGCCGGTTTTCGCGCGCGCAGTTTCGCCACGTGGCCAAGATCGATCAGACCCCTTTCCCCGTCGACATCCTCGACCTGAGCCACGACGGCCGCGGCGTCGCCCGCCGCGAGAACGGCAAGGCCGTGTTCGTCGCCGGCGCGCTGCCCGGCGAAAAAGTGATGGCCAAGCAGACCGCACGCTCGCGCAGTTTCGACGAGGCGACGACGCTGGAAGTGCTGGAACGCTCGCCCGATCGCGTCGAACCGCGTTGTCCGCATTTCGGCACCTGCGGCGGCTGCGCGCTGCAGCATTTGGACGAGGCCAAGCAGATCCTGGCCAAGCAGCGCGTGCTGCTGGAGAACTTCGAACGGATCGGCCACGTGACGCCGGAAACCTTGCTGCCGCCGCTCACCGATGCGGCTTGGGGTTATCGCCGCAAGGGGCGCTTCTCGGTGCGCCGCGTTGAAAAGAAGGACAAGACCCTGGTCGGCTTCCGCGAAGCCGATCCGCGCTTCGTCGCCGATCTGTCGATCTGCCACACCGTGATCCCGCAAATCGGCCAGCGCATCGCCGCGCTCTCGGCGCTGATCGACGGCATGGACGGCCGCCGCGACATTCCGCAGATCGAATTCATCGCCGGCGATCCCACGCCCGACTACAGCGGCATCGCGCTCGTTTTCCGCCATCTGCTGCCGCTGTCGGAAGCCGATCGCAACGCTTTGGTCGCATTCGGACGAGAACATGGCTTCGCCGTCTTCCTGCAGCCGGGCGGCGTGGATTCGGTGCACGCCTTGTGGCCCGAAGCGCCGCAATTGTCTTTCCGTTTGCCGGACTGGGATGTGGAATTCGCGTTCAAGCCGCTGGATTTCATCCAAGTCAACGCGGGCCTGAATCGGAAGATGATCGCGTTGGCGCTGCAATTGCTCGATGCGCGCGCCGACGAGCGGGTGCTCGATCTGTTCTGCGGATTGGGCAATTTCACCTTGCCGCTGGCGCGCGCCGTGCGCGAAGTCGTCGGCGTCGAAGGCGAGGCCGGTCTGGTGGCCAGAGCCAAAGAAAACGCCGCGCGCAACGGTCTGGCGAACGCTCAATTCCACGCCGCCGATCTGGCCCAGGATTTGAGCGGACACGCCTGGATGCGCGCCGGTTTCGACCGCCTGCTGCTCGATCCGCCGCGCTCGGGTGCGGACGCGGTGCTCAAGCAATTGCCGCTGAAAGGATTGAAGCGGATCGTATACGTCAGCTGCCATCCCGCTTCTCTGGCGCGCGATGCGGGCTATCTGGTGAACGAACGCGGCTGGAAGCTGCGCAGCGCGGGCGTGATGGACATGTTTCCGCACACCGCGCACGTCGAATCGATCGCGATGTTCGAGCCCAAATAGCGGCGCATACGATGCTCTTGTGGGAGCGGCTTCAGCCGCGAGCTCTTCCCGCAAGCATGCGCGATCTGACGTCAAGAGCTCGCGGCTGAAGCCGCTCCTACAAGAATCAAGATCATGCCCATCGAAATCGAACGCAAATTCCTGGTGACCGGCGACGGCTGGCGCCAGGCCGCCTACAAGTCCGTGCCGATGGCGCAGGGCTATATCAACGACCAGGCGGCGATGGACAGCGGCGCGCAGAAGGCCTCGGTGCGGGTCCGGATATCGGGCGACGGCGCTTTCCTGAACCTGAAATCGCGCGATTTGGGCGCCAGCCGCCAGGAATTCGACTATCCGATCCCGGCCGGCGACGCCCGCGCGCTGCTGGCGCTGTGCGTCGGCGGCACCGTCGAAAAACGCCGGCATTACGTGAACCACGCCGGCCACGTTTGGGAAGTCGACGAATTCCTGGGCGACAACGCGGGCCTGGTCGTGGCCGAATTGGAGCTGGAATCGGTCGGCGAAGCCTTCGAAAAGCCGGTCTGGGCCGGCGCGGAGGTCACCGAGCTCGCGCGCTATTACAATCTGGCCCTGGCGTCCCGGCCGTATTCGCAATGGAGCGAAACCGAGCGCTCGGCCGCCGATATCGTGTAGCGTGCGAGGCGTACGCTGCGAGACCGTGGCAAGGAGATTTCCGCAATGCTCGTGATCGGCGTCGCCGGCACCGAACTCAAACCGCAGGAACGCGACTGGCTGCAGCACGACGCCTGCGCCGGCGTAATCCTGTTCAAGCGCAATTTCGCTTCGCGCGCGCAGGTGGCCGAGCTGTCCGCCGCGATCCGTGAGGCCGCGCCGCGGCCGCAGTTGATCTGCGTGGATCAGGAAGGCGGGCGCGTGCAGCGTTTCCGCGAAGGCTACAGCGCGCTGCCGCCGCTGGAAGAAGTCGGGCGGATGTACGCCGCCGATCCGGTCGCCGCGCTCGAACTGGCCCAGGAGCACGCTTGGCTGATGGCCAGCGAAGTGCGCGCCAGCGGCGTAGATTTGAGCTTCGCGCCGGTGGTCGACGTCGGCCACGGCAACCTGGCCATCGGCAACCGTTCCTTCTCGGAAGATCCGGCGGTGGTCGCCGAATTCACCCGCGCCTACGTGCGCGGCATGCACGCGGCCGGCATGGCCGCCACGCTCAAGCATTTCCCGGGCCACGGCACGGTGCGCGAGGACACGCATTACGACAACGCGAGCGACGACCGTTCGCTCGACGAAATGCGCCGCCGCGACCTAGTGCCTTTCGTCGCCGGCATCGAAGCCGGCGCCGACGCGGTGATGATGGCGCACATCGCCTATCCGCAAGTGGCGCCGGAGCCGGCGGGATACTCGTCGATTTGGATCCAGGACGTCCTGCGCAGGGAAATGGGCTTCCGCGGCGTGGTGTTCTCCGACGACATCGGCATGAAGGCCGCTTATTCCGCCGGCGGCATCAAGGCACGCGTCGATGCGCACCTGGACGCGGGCTGCGACGTGGTGCTGGTCTGCCATCCCGAATTGGTCGAAGAATCGCTGGCGGCGGTGCAGGGGCGCCGGCTCAACACGATGGCCTTGATCGGCCTGATCGGCCGCGGCGCGATGGGCTGGGACGGCTTGCTGGCCGAAACCCGCTACGGCCAGGCGCAATCGCGCCTCGCCGGCGACGCCGGGGGCGTGGCATGACTCCGATACGACTGGCCGACGTGCTGCCCGAAGCGGAACTGATCCACAGCCGCGAAACCCTGGAAAACGCGATCGAACGCATCGCCGACGAGATCCGCGCCGATTACGACGGCGGCCTGCCGCCGCTCTACATCACCGTGATGCACGGCGGCATGCCGTTCGCTTCGCAGTTGGCCTTCGCCTTGGGCGAGCGCGGCTTGGATCTGGAATTCGACTATCTGCACGCGACCCGCTACCGCGGCCAAACCACCGGCGCACGCTTGGCCTGGCTGCACCGTCCGGCCACGCCGATGCGCGGCCGCCGCGTGCTGCTGGCCGACGACATCCTCGACGAAGGCCACACCTTGCTGGCGATCAAGCAATGGTGCGAAGACCAGGGCGCGGGCGACGTGCGCGTCGCGGTGCTCGCGGTGAAGGTGCACGACCGCTGCGTGGAGGGGATCGAGGCCGAATACGTCGGCGTCGAAGTGCCCGATCGCTACGTGTTCGGCTACGGCATGGATTTCCAGGAGCAGGGCCGCAACCTGCCTGCGATCTACGCGTTAAAAGCCTAGACGCGGATCGAAGCGGATCAGAACGGATCGAAAACCGATTCAACGGATTTGATTTTTATCCGAATTCATCGGAATTGATCCGTGTCTAAAAACAAGAAATACACGAGAACGACATGATCGACCTTTCCCTCGCCATCATCGGCGGCACCGGCGTCTACTCGCTGGCCCAACTCGAAGACGCCGAAGCGCACCAGCCGGTGACCGCTTACGGCCCGCCTTCGGGCCCGATCCGCGTCGGCACGCTGTCCGGCAAGCGCGTCGCCTTCTTGGCCCGTCACGGCGAGGGCCATTCGCTGCCGCCGCACAAGATCAACTACCGCGCCAACCTCGCCGCGCTGAAAGCGTTGGGCGCGACGAAAGTGCTGGCGATCAACACCGTCGGAGGCATCACCGAAGCCTTCGGTCCGCGCGTGCTGGCTTGCCCGGATCAGCTGATCGATTACACCTGGGGCCGCGTCTCGACCTTGAGCGAAGAGCCGGGCAGCGAAGTGCTGCACGTGGATTTCGGCGATCCGTACACGCTCTCGCTGCGCGAACGCGTGCTGTCCGCGGCGGGACGCGCGGGCGTCACGGTGGTCGGGCGCGGCTGCTACGGCGCGACCCAAGGCCCGCGCCTGGAAACCAAGGCCGAAATCGCGCGGATGAAGCGCGACGGCTGCGATCTGGTTGGCATGACCGGCATGCCCGAAGCGGGCTTGGCGCGCGAGCTCGGCTTGGACTACGCCTGCCTGGCGATCGTCGCCAACTGGGCGGCGGGCGCCGGCCCCAATCCGGACGAAGTCATCACTTTCGAGGACGTGCTGGCCCATGTGGCGGCCGCGTCCGCGCACCTGCCGGCTTTGGTCGCCGCCCTCCTGGCCGAAGCGGCCTGAGCCTTCGCTTTTTGTGGGAGCGGCTTTAGCCGCGAGCCCTTTCCGCAAGGCGTTCTGACCTAAAGGAAGAGCTCGCGGCTAAGCCGCTCCCACAAAAGCCGGCGCCTCTTGGGGTGCCCCAGCCCTCCCGGCGGGGCGATTGCCAGGACGCCCGCCCGTTTGCATACTCCTGCCGCGCGGCCCGGCTGCCCCACGCGCCGCCGCGCGAACCGTATCCATCATGAGGTCAGGAAAGCTATGCAGTACGGCACCGTGAAATGGTTCAACGACGCCAAAGGCTTCGGGTTCATCGCGCCCGAGGACGGCAGCTCCGACGTATTCGTGCACTTCTCGGCGATCAACGCCCAGGGCTTCCGCAGCCTGCAAGAAGGCCAGCGCGTCGGCTACGAAGTGGTGCAGGGCCCCAAGGGCGCGCAAGCCGCCGGGGTCGTGCCGGCGCAGTGATCGCCGGCCGAACGAGTCATTCCTGACCCCGCGCACGTCGCGGGGTTTTTTTCGGCCGATGCGGCCGGCGTCACGTCGGATGCGCGAGAATCCGGGCAAACCCGCCGGAGCCGCCGATGCCTCCGTTCCAGACGCACACCGTGGACAACCAGCCGCCGGAGTTCGCGCCGCGGGATTTGTGGGCCACCGATCCCGCCTTGCGCGAAGCCGCGGTGCGCGAAGGCGCGGCGGCCTTCGAGAACAGGCTCGCGGCCTACGGCGCGCTGGCCGGCGACGAACTCTATCGGCTGAGTTTCGACGCGCATCGCGACAAACCTCGGCTGCGCACTCACGACCGTTTCGGCCATCGCATCGATACGGTCGAGTTCCATCCGAACTACCACCGGCTGATGCAGGCGGCGATCGAGCACGGCGTCGCCGGCTTGTCCTGGGCCGAACCGCAGCCCGGCGCGCATGTCGCGCGAGCGGCGTTGTCGTATCTGCATCATCAAATCGAACCAGGCACCAGTTGCCCGTTGACGATGACCCACGCCGCGGTGCCGGCCTTGCGGCGCGCGCCCGTCTTGCGCGAATGGATCGACAAGGTCGCCGCTTCGCGCTACGACCCGCGCGACGTGCCGATGGCGCAGAAGTCCGGCGTCACCCTCGGCATGGGCATGACCGAAAAACAGGGCGGCAGCGACGTGCGCGCCAACACGACCGTCGCGACGCCGCTGTCCGCGGACGGCGAGTACGGGCTGGTCGGGCACAAGTGGTTCTTTTCAGCGCCCATGTCGGACGCGTTCCTCGTATTGGCGCAAGCGCCGGGCGGATTGAGCTGTTTCCTGTTGCCGCGCCGCCTGCCGGACGGCGCCAAGAACGCGTTCGCCCTGATGCGGCTGAAGGACAAGCTGGGCGATTGGTCCAACGCGTCGAGCGAAGTCGAATTCCAGGAGGCGGTCGCCTACCGGGTGGGCGACGAAGGCCGCGGCATCGCCACGATCCTGGAGATGGTGATGCTGACGCGCTTGGATTGCATGCTCGGCTCGGCCGCGGAGATGCGCATGGCCTTGGCGCAGGCGATGCACCACGTCCGTCATCGCAAGGCTTTCGGCAAGCCGCTCGTCGATCAGCCGCTGATGCGCAACGTGCTCGCCGACCTGGCGATCGAATCCGAAGCGGCGCTGGCCTTGTCGATGCGCGTGGCCCGCGCGGTCGATGCGGCGCCCGGCGACGCGGGCGAAGCCGCGTTCGCCCGCATCGCCACCGCGGTCGGGAAATATTGGATCTGCAAACGCACGCCGGCCTCCGTCAACGAAGCGCAGGAATGCTTGGGCGGCGCGGGCTATGTCGAAGAATCGATCCTGCCGCGGCTGTACCGGCAGGCGCCGTTGAATTCCATTTGGGAAGGCAGCGGCAACATCCAATGCCTGGATGTGCTGCGCGCGTTGGCGCGGGAACCGGAAACCGGCGATGCGGTGTTGGCCGAATTGGCGGCCGTGAGCGGCCGGCATCCCGCGCTGGACGCCGCGACCCAGGCCTTGCGCGCATCGCTCGCGAGCGGAGACGTCGCCGAAGCCGGCGCGCGGCTGTTGGTCGAAGAGTTGGCTTTGGCGTTGCAAGCCGCGACGCTGTTGCGGGCGGACAGTCCGATGGCGGATTTGTTCTGCACGAGCAGGCTCGACGGCGAGCGCGGCTTGGCCTTCGGCACGCTGCGGCCGCAGGCGGACGCGTTCGAAGCCGTGCTGGTCCGCATAGGCTCCTGACCTCGCTTCTGTAGAGTCGAGCTTGCTCGACTGCTTTTCGACGGCTATGGATTTTATCGAAGCCAGTCGAGCAAGCTCGACTCTACGAAAAGCGGCGGACTCGCTATTCCTTCTTCACCGCGTGCCCGCCGAACTGGTTGCGCATCGCGGACAGCAGCTTGTCGGCGAAAGAATCGTCGTCGCGCGAGCGTAGCCGCTCCAGCAGCGACAAGGTGATCACCGGCGCCGGCACGTCGAGCGCGATCGCCTCGGCGACGGTCCAGCGGCCTTCGCCCGAATCGGACACCCAGGGTGCGATGCCCTCCATCGTCGGATTCTTGGCTAGCGCATCGGCGGTCAAATCCAGCAGCCACGAACGCACCACGCTGCCGGTGCGCCAGATCTCGGCGACTTGGTGCAGATCGAAGGCGAAATCCTGCTTGCGCTGCAGGATCGCGAAGCCTTCGGCATAGGCCTGCATCAGGCCGTATTCGATGCCGTTGTGGACCATCTTCGCGAAATGCCCGGCGCCGGAAGGGCCGACCCGGCCCCAGCCTTGGTCGGCGGAAGGCGCCAGCGTTTTCAGGATGGGATGCAGCGCTTCGATCGCCGCCTCGTCGCCGCCGAGCATCAGGCTATAGCCTTCCTGCAGGCCCCACACGCCGCCGCTGGTCCCGCAATCGACGTAACGGATGCCGTCCGCGGCGAGCGATTCGGCGCGGCGCATCGAATCCTGGTAACGGGAATTGCCGCCGTCGATCACGATGTCTCCTCGCGCCAGCAAAGGCCGCAGCGCGGCGATCGTGTCGTCGACGATGGCGCCGGCCGGCACCATCAGCCAAACCGCGCGCGGCGAGGGCAGGGCGGCGATCAGGGCTTGCAAGGATTCGGCCGGCGCGATGCCGCGGGCCTTGGCCGCGTCGCGCGCCGCTTCCACCGCATCGAAGCCATGCACGCGATGGCCGCCGCGCAGCAGCCGTTCGGCCATGTTCGCGCCCATGCGGCCGAGGCCGATCATTCCGATGTCCATCATCTGTCCTGTCCGCTGGATTAGGCGGATTCTCCCACGCCCAGCACAAAGCCGCGGTCACAGGGGTGGACGTTCAGTCCGGAACCTGCGATACCCTTCTGGTCGCTGCGCTTCGCTGGGCTGCAGCTGCAGCCATTACGCGTTCACTCCGCTCTCTGCGGATTCCAAACGATTTCCCAGAGATGCCCATCCGGGTCCTGGAAATAGCCTGAATAGCCGCCATAGAAAGTAGCTTGTGCGGCCTTGACGATCCTGGCGCCGGCTTTTTCGGCTTCAACCATTGCGGCGTCGACCTCGCTTTTCGAAGCGACGTTGTGGCCGATCGTCATGCGCGTAGGATCGCCGCCGGCCCCGACGGGGACGCCGGAATCGTGCGCGATGCTCTCGCGCGGCCACAGCGCGAGCTGCAGGCCAGACTGCAAAGGAATGAACACGACGGCGCCGTATTCGAATTCGGTGCCGACGATGCCTTCGGTCGCCAACCCCAAACCGTCCCGGTAGAAACGCAGCGATATTTCCAGGTCTTCGACGCCCAGGGTGAGGACTGTGATGCGCGGTTTCATGATCCGCTCCCCCGACAAGTTTCAATCAAGGAACTGCAGCTTCGCCAACTCCGCGTACAGTCCGCCCTGCGCGATCAATTCCGCGTGAGAGCCTTCCGCGACGATCCGCCCGCGATCCATCACCACGATCCGATCCGCCTTCAAAACCGTGGCCAGGCGATGCGCGATCACCAGCGTGGTGCGGCCGGCCATCAGCCGCTCCAAGGCGTGCTGCACGGCGCGTTCGCTTTGCGCATCCAGGGCCGAAGTCGCTTCGTCCAGCAGCAGGATCGGCGCATCCTTCAGCAAGGCGCGGGCGATGGCGACACGTTGTTGCTGGCCGCCGGACAGGCGCGCGCCGCGTTCACCGAGTTCCTCGTCGTAGCCTTTGGGCAGTTCGGAGAGGAAGTCGTGTGCTTCGGCCGATCGCGCGGCGGCTTCGACGGCCGCGTCGTCGGCGTCCAGGCGGCCGTAGCGGATGTTGTCGCGGGCGCTGGCGGCGAAGATGGTCGGCGATTGCGGCACGAGCGCGATCCGTTCGCGCAGCGCGGCCGGATCGGCGTCGCAGATGTCGACGCCGTCCACCGACACCGTGCCCGATTGCGGATCGTGGAAGCGCAGCAGCAGTGAGAACACCGTGCTCTTGCCGGCGCCGGACGGCCCGACCAAGGCGACCGTTTCGCCGGGCGCCACGCGCAACGCGAAATGCTCCAGCGCCGGCAGATCCGGCCGCATCGGGTAGCGGAAAGTGACGTCGTCGAAGGCGATTTCGCCGCGCACCGTGGCCGGCAACGCCTGCGGCGAGGCGGGTGCGACGATATCCGGGCTTTCGCCCAACAAGTCGTTGATCCGGCCCATGCCGCCGGCCGCGCGCTGCAGATCGTTCCAGACTTCGGCCAATGCGCCGACCGAACCGCCGCCGATCAGCGCATACAGCACGAACTGGCCGAGCGTGCCGGCGGTCATGCGTCCGGCGATCACGTCGTGCGCGCCGGACCACAGCACCAGGATGATCGCGCCGAAGAACAGAGTGATCGCGACCGCGGTGATCAAGGCCTGCCAGCGGATGCGCTTGCGCGCGGTGCCGACCGCCACCGCGATCGCGTTGCCGAAACGGCCGCGTTCGTAGGGCTCGCGCGCATGCGCCTGCACGGTGCGCACCGCGCCCAAGGTTTCGGTGGCTAGCGCATTGGCGTCGGCGACGCGGTCTTGGCTGGTGCGCGATATTTTCTGGATGCGGCGCCCGCCGAGAACGACCGGCAGCACCGTCAGCGGAATCCCGACCAGCGCATAGGCCGCCAAGCGCGGTTGGGTCACGAACATCATCGCCAACGCGCCGACCACGGTGACGCTGCTGCGCAAGGCCACCGACATGGCCGAACCGACCACGCCGCGCAGCAATTCGGCGTCGGCGGTCAGCCGCGAAATCAGTTCGCCGCTGCGGTTGCGGTCGTGGAAGCTCGCGTCCAGGCCGATCAAGTGCGCGTACAGCCGCTGACGCAAGTCCGCCACCACGCGTTCGCCCAGCAGCGAGACGAAGAAGAAGCGCGCTGCGCTGGCCAGCGCCAGCACCACCGCCACGCCGAACAGGTAGAGGAATTCGCGGTCGATGTTGGTTCCGCTCTGGAAACCGAAATCGACCATGCGCTTGACCGCGACCGGGAAGCTGAGCGTCGCCGCCGAAGCCACCGCCAACGCCACCAGCCAGGCGGCGAACAAGCCGCGTTGGCGCATGACGAACGGCCACAGCGCGCGCAGCGTGCCGAGGCGGGGTTTGGGTTTGTTCGTTGGGGTTTTGGCGTCCGTTTCCGACATTGCTTTTCGCTTCGCCTTTTCAGTCGTCATTTCCGCGAAGGCGGGTCCGGTGACTTACGCTCCTGGCCGTCATTCCAGCGGAAGCTGGAACCCATTTTGCCCTTGCTCTTATTGGGGGTGCTTAAAAATCGCCATTACGCGAGCAAAGCGAAGTCACTGGATTTCCGCCTTCGCGGAAACGACGGCTAACGGGAACGTGCGCTCGATTCAATCGCCACAAACCGCACCCTATCCCGAGTGGCGTCCCGCAACCGCGCTTTCAAGGCTTCGATCCGATCTGCGGGCATCGAAAGCCGGAAAAAGACGCCTTCGGCGTCGAACCGCTCTTCCTGCTTGTCCGCGCCGAACGCAGCGATGGCCGCATAAACCTCCGCGCTGTCGGCGAATCCGCAGGCCAAATCCAGAACGCCCATCGCGATCAACGGCCGCCGCGGCGCGCGGCGCAGGCATTCGGCCGCGACGCCGCCGTAAGCGCGGACCAAGCCTCCCGCCCCCAAATTCGTGCCGCCGTACCAGCGGGTAACCACCACCATCACCCGGTCGAAGCCTTGTCCGTCGATCGCGGCCAGGATCGGCCGTCCGGCCGTGCCGGCCGGCTCGCCGTCGTCACTGGAACGGTATTCCGCGTCGATTCGGTAGGCCCAGCAATTATGGGTGGCGTCGGCGTCGGCGATTTCGGCCAGCCAAGCCAGCGCCGCTGCGGGCGATTCGACCGGCGCGGCTTGGGCCAGGAAACGGCTGCGTTTGACCTCGATGGCATGCGTGGCCGATGCGGCCAGCGTATCCAGGCTCACGGCAGCAATGAGCCGTGCTTGGATTGCTCGAATTGCTTCAGGTCTTCCGGCAACGGTTGATCCGGATAGCGCCGTTGGAATTCGTCCAGGCTGTCGTGGGCCTGCTGCAGATTGCCTTCGGCGATCAGCTCGCGGATGCGCCGCAACCACGCTTCGCGGACCTGCGGCGAATTGGCGTAAGCGGGCGGTTCGTCGCCGTCGTCGCTGCCGGCGATGTCGATATCGGCGTCGGCCGCTTGTTTCTGCGCCTGGGCTTCGCGGCGAGAAACTTCCGGCGATTCGATCGTCTTCGCCCGTTGCGCCGAAACCGCCTCGGCGGCTTTCTGCATCCGCTCGCTTTCCTGGGCCGATGCCGCAGCGCCGGCCGTCATGTCGGCATTCGCGGCGGCAGTGGCCGCCGCGGCTTCGGCGGCTATCGGCGCCGGCGCGGGCGGGGGAGGCGGCGCGGCGGGAGCCGGCGGAGCCATGGCCGCATCGTTGGCGCGCAGGTCGTCGAGCACGATCGGCGTCGGCCGTGCTTGCTCCGGGATTTCCGGCTTGTCCTGTTCCTTCGACTCGCGCTTGGCTTCCTGCGGTGGAGGCGGCGGCTCGATGCGGACCGTCGCCGGCGCCGGCCCGTACATCGGCTCCGCGGGCGGCGCCGGCCCGCCGACCGTGCGAGCGGCGGCGACCTCGGCTTCGTCGCGCGCAGGCGCCAGTTCGGGCATGGGCCGTAGACGCCAGGCGATGCCCACCGCCAAAGCCAGCGATGCGGCCACGCCCAGCGCGAGCGGCCAACGCCGCCGGCCGCGATCGCGCGCGGGCGGGCGCTTCGCGACCGCGTCGTGCGCGGCCGCGAGGATGCGCGCGTCGATCGCCGACGGCGGCCCGGCGCTGGGGCCGAGCCGCGACAGGCGCTGCGCCCACTCGCGCTCTTCCGGCGTCAGCGGTTCGCGATCGGGTTGTCCGGGACCGGTGTTCATTCGTGCAATCTCGAGCGCAGCTTGTCCATCGCGTAGCGCAACCGCGACTTGACGGTTTCCCGGCCCACGCCGGTGATGCTGCCGATCTCCTCCAAAGTCAGTTCCTGCTCCAATCTCAACGTCAGCACTTCGCGCTGCTCGTCGGGCAGCTCGTCCAACGCCAACTGCAGGCGCCGGCGCTGTTCGAATTCGGAAAGCGTGCGCTCCGGCGTGTGAGGGTCGGGTACGCGCGCCGCGCGTTCGTCCGCATCGTCGGGCGCGGCGGGCCGGTGCTTCTGCGCGCGCCAGTGGTCGTTCATGCGGTTGTGCGCGATCCGGAACAGCCAGGTCGAAAACGCCGCATCCGGCTTCCATTGCTGGCGCGCGGCGATCACCCGTTGCCACACGTCCTGGAACATCTCGTCCGCCAGCGCCGAATCGCGCGCCTGGCGCAGCAAAAAGCGATACAAACGGCCGCGATGGCGCGCGTACAGCCGTTCGAACGCGGCGACGTCGCCGCCCGCATAAGCGAGCATCAGCGCGTCGTCGCTGGGTTCCGTGGCTGCATCCATGACGCGCAGGGTAAGCGCAGAGGCCGTTGCCGGGAAGTCGGCGCACGGCATGGCCCACCCCGCGACGGCGGGCGAAAGGCAGTACATGAACAAAAGAACGGTTGCGAAACAGGGATGGGGTTGGCCGTTCGTCCGGGGCGGCGCACGTTATCCTTAGTGGCATGGCAGGGGGCCTGACACCGCAGCGGGTCGAACGGATGGCCGACGAAGGGCTACTGGCGCAGCTGGGCGTACCGAGTTCCGGCTTGGCGGGCATGCTGGTCGAAACCCTGCCGACCGGCTCCCGGCTGGTCGTGCGCTGGCGCGACGCCAGCGGCCGCGAGGGCAATGCCGCCACGGCGGGCGCCGCCCATCTGATGGACCGCTCGGCCCGGCTCCTGGCCGGGGAGGCCGTCACCGCGGCCAGCGACGAAATCCTGGAAACCTGGACCGCCGACGACGAAACCCGGATCGCGATCGCCGCGGCCCTGGCCGAAGCTTTGCCGGTCGCCTCGCAACAGGCTTGGCTCGCCTTGGTCCGGCGCACGGTGTCGGCGACGTTGGCGTCGATCCGGGCGCAGGCGCGGATCGAATCGCTGCAGAAATCCGAACGTCTGCAGCAGGCTTTGTACGAAATCGCCGACCTGGCCGGCTCGGGCCTGGAGATGCAGGACATGCTGCGCCGGATCCACAGCGTGGTCGGCCGCCTGATGTACGCGCGCAACTTCTACATCGTGCTGTACGACGACGCGGCGCGCACGCTGCGCTTCCTGTACTTCGCCGACCAGATCGACGCGTTCAAGTCCGAACCCGACCGCGCGATCCCGATCGGCGACATGCCCAGCAGCCTCACCGTCGGCCTATTGCTGCACGGCGAGCCGCTGCGCGGGCCTTCGGAAGAAATCCGCGACAAGCTGGGCATCGTGCGCGATCCCGAGCACGGCCCCGACAGCGAAGACTGGCTCGGCGTGCTGATGCGCCGCGAAGGCCGGGTCAGCGGCGCGATCGTGGTGCAGAGCTACGACCATCCCGCCAGCTACAGCGACGAGGACCGGGTGCTGCTGGAATTCGTCGCCCAGCACATCCAAACCGCGCTCGACCGCAAGTACGCGCAAGTCGAACTGGAGCGGAGGGTGGGCGAGCGCACCCGCGAACTGCAGCGCGCCAACGAGGAGCTGCAAGCCGAGATCATCGAGAGGCAGCGCGGCGAGGAGCTGCAGCGGGCGTTGTACAAGATCGCCGAGTTCACCGCGAACGCCGACAGCCTGGAGCGCTTCTACGCCCAGGCCCATGCCGTGGTCGACGAATTGCTGTACGCACGCAATTTCTACATCGCCATGCTCTCCGCCGACGGCCGCCATCTGGAATTCCCGTATTCGGTCGACGAGCGCGAAAGCCAGCGCAAGACCCGGCGCCTGTCCTCGGGCCTGACCGAATACGTGCTCGCCACAGGGCAGCCCTTGCTCGCGCATCGCGCCGACATCGCCACGCTGGAAGCGGAGGGCAAGGTGCGCAGTTTCGGCGAGCAGGCGTACTGCTGGCTCGGCGTGCCGTTGTTTCGCGGAGAAACCGTGGTCGGCGTGATCACCGTGCAGAGTTACCACGAAGGCGTCGGCTTCACCTTGCGCGACCAAGAACTGATGACTTTCGTCGCCCATCAGATCGGCAGCAGCCTGCAGCGCAAACTGGCGCAGGACGACCTGAAAGCGGCGCATTTGGAATTAGAACAGCGCGTCGACGAACGCACCCGCGAGCTGGAGGAGAGCAACCACAAGCTGCTCGCCCAGATCGGCGAGCGCTTGCGCGCGGAGCGGCGCCTGACCCACCAGGCCCTGCACGACGCCTTGACCGGCTTGCCGAACCGCGCGCATCTGCTCGACCGGATGAACGAGGCGATCGCGCGCGCGATCGACGATCCCGCCTTCAAGTTCGCGGTGCTGTTCCTCGACCTGGACCGCTTCAAACTGGTCAACGACAGCGTGGGCCACGCTTCCGGCGACGAGATGCTGGTCGAGGCCGGCAGCCGGATCGTCTCCGCGGTGCGTCCCGACGACGTGGTGGCGCGGCTGGGCGGCGACGAGTTCGCGGTGCTGGTCGAAGGCGTCGAAGGCGCAGAAGCCGCGGAGAAACTGGCGGCACGCATCCTGCGCGCGCTCGGCGCGCCGGTGTGGATCGCCGGGCGCGAACTGTTTCCCGCGGCCAGCTTGGGCATCGCCATGTGGCAGCCGCGCTACCGCAGCGGCGAGGAATTGCTGCGCGACGCCGATGCCGCCATGTACCGCGCCAAGGCGCTCGGCCGCGGCCGCAGCGCGGTGTTCGACGAGCACATGCGCGAACACGCGATGCGCCTGCTCGATCTGGAAGCCGATCTGCGCCGCGCCATCAACCGCGACGATTTCGAGCCCTGGTACCAGCCGATCGTGCGCTTGTCCGACAGCAAGGTCATCGGCCACGAGGCGCTGCTGCGCTGGAACCACGAACAGCGCGGCGTGCTGGCGCCCGGCGATTTCATGGGCCTGGGCGAGGACAGCGGCCTGATCGAGCAGGTCGACTGGATGCTTTATCAGCAGGTGGCGATGGAGCTTTCGGCCGGCGGCGAAGGCTACGTGTCCGTGAACGTCTCGCCGCGCCATTTCCGCTCCGCCGATTTCGCCGACCGCCTGCTGCGCATGCTCGACGTATGCGGCGCCGATTCGCGCCGCTTGCGGATCGAAATCACCGAAGTCGCGTTGCTCGACGACGCGCCGCGCGCCTTGCGCATGCTGCGCACCTTGCGCGACCACGGCGTGCTGGCCCAACTGGACGATTTCGGCACCGGCTTTTCGGCGCTGTCTTACCTGCACAATTTCCCGATCGCCACGCTCAAGATCGACCGCAGCTTCGTCGCCGGGCTGCACGGCGAATCCAGCCCGGAAAGCATGGCGGTGACGCGCGCGATCCTCGCCCTGGCCAGCGCATTGGGCATCGAGACCATCGGCGAGGGCATCGAGACCGATGCGCAACGCTTAGCGTTGCGCGACTTGGGTTGCGAATACGGGCAGGGCTACCTGTTCGGCCATCCCGTGCCGGCGACGCAACGCGGCTAATCGTTTTTGTAGAGTCGAGCCTGCTCGACTGCTTATGCTTCTCGCACACGGTGTAAAGACAGTCGAGCAGGCTCGACTCTACAAGAGCGGCGCAGGCGGACCTGCGCCGCTCTGCGCTCAGAACCGGAAATCCAGCCTGGCGTAGTAGCTGCCGCCGTTCATGCCGAACGGCATCGTTTCCCAGCCGTAGACGAAGCCCAGCTGCGGGAACGGGAAGCCGGCGTTCGGATCCCACTTGCTCGGATAGACGTCGAAAATATTGTTTCCGCCGACGGTCAACTTGATCTTGTCGGTGAACTTGTAGGCGACCGCCAGATCGGCCAGCCACTTGCCGTCCGCCTCGTACGGCCCGAAGCCCAGGCCCGAGACTTCGCCGAAATAGTTTTCGCGGACGGTGACTTCCCACTTGTCGTCGCTCCAGACGCCCTGCAGCACGTGGTGCTCGCGCGGCTGTCCCTTCTCGATCAGGGTTTCCTGGACGGTGCCGAAAATCGACGATTCGGGGATGATCGGCGACTCGGAATGCACGTCGGTGACTTCGGTCTTGTTGAAGTGGAACAGGGCGGTCAGGTTGAGGTTGCTGCCGTTCTTCAGCTTGTGGCTGGCGTTGGCGACGATGTCCAAACCGGTGGTGCTGGTGTCGATCGCGTTGGTGAAGAACTGCACCACGCCGGCGCGGAAAGGAGCCAGGGCGCGGGCGATGGGGCAGTTGGTGTTGGTCGGCGTGCAGGGTAGGCCGTCGGTGCCGGTGGACTCGGGGGTGATGCCTTCCGAATAGACCAGGCGGTCTTCGATATCGATCCGGAAGATGTCTGCGGTGATCGAGAAATTCTCGATCGGCTTGAAGACGATGCCGAACGATTTGCTGAAGGAGGTTTCTTCCTTCAGCGCCGGAATGCCGAGCGCGCGGGCCACGTCGCTGTTGTTGCGCGCGGTCAGCACTTCGGTCAGCACGCCGCCGTTGAGGTTGGTCGACACCTGGCTGAAGAAGGCCTGCTGCACGCTGGGCGCGCGGAAGCCGGTGGAGATCGTGCCGCGGAAAGCGAACACGTCGTTGGCGTCGTAGCGCAGCGAGAGCTTGCCCTTGGTGGTATTGCCGAAGTCGGAGTAGTCCTCGTAGCGCACGGCCGCGCCCAGCAACAGCTTCTGGGTCAGGTTGGTTTCGGCGTCGAGATAGACCGCCATGCTGCGGCGTCCGTCGTCGACTTCGGTGGCCGGCGTGAAGCCGGGGAAGCCTTGGGTGCCCGAGGACGCCGGATCGCCGGTCTGGCCGAAGATCGGCACGCTGGGATCGTTGGTGCGGCCGTAGGTGTAGGACACCGGATCGCCCGCTTCCATCAAATACTGGTCCTTGCGCCACTCGAAGCCGGTGGCCAAGTACAGCGGATTGCCGTTGAAGCCGGGCACTTGCCCGCTGAAATCCAGGTTGAAGGTCGTCTGCCGGAATTCGAGCGCGCCGGTGTCGGCCGAGGTCGGCGTTTCGGCGTAGATGCCGCCGCCGGGCTTGGGTTCGTAGTACCAACTCACGTTGGCGGTGCTGCGTTCCTCGAAGGCGAATTTGTTGCGGCCGTGGTTGATCGAAACGTCCCAGTCCCAGTCGTCGCTCAGCGGGCCGCGATAACCGACCGCGAGCGAAGCGTCGTCGACCGTGGTGATGATGTTGGGCAGGAAGCCGTCGGGGTAGATCTGCGGAATGGTGCGATTGTCGTGCGGGCCGCGGTAGAAGCCGAACGAATCGCCTTCGCGCTGCGACAGGCCGCCGAACCAGTACAGCGCGCCGGCGCCGATCGGGTATTCGCCGTTCATCCATAAATACGCGTCTTTGGTGTCGGCGTCGCCCAGGTGCAGCTTGACGTCGCGGCGGCCGGCGTCGAACTGCGCCTGGTCGTACCAGCCCAGCAGGTTGGTGGTCGCCTTGCCGGCGCGGTTGGTCTCGCCGCGGTCGCGGTATTCGGCGGTGAGGTTGATGAAGCCGCTGTCGCCGAGCGCGAAGCCGGTGTTGACCGAGCCGTGCAGCACGCGCCCGTCGCCCTTGAAGGTTTCGCCGCCCATGATCGACACGTCGGTGTGGTCGGTCTGGTTCTTGAGGATGATGTTGATGACGCCGGCGATGGCGTCGGAACCGTATTGCGCCGCGGCGCCGTCGCGCAGCACTTCGATGCGCTCGATCGCCGAGACCGGAATGGCGTTGAGGTCGGTGCCTGCGGAGCCGCGGGCGATGGTCTGCTGCACATTCACCAGCGCCTGCTGGTGGCGGCGCTTGCCGTTCACCAGCACCAGCACCTGGTCGGGGCCCAGCGCGCGCAGCGTGGCCGGACGCATGACGTCGGTGCCGTCGCTGACCGTGGTGCGCGAGAAGTTGAAGCTCGGCTCCAGCAGTTGCAGCGCTTGGCCGACTTCCATCGCGCCGGTATTGGCCAATTCCTCTTGGCCGATGATGTCCACGGGTGCGGCGGTCTCTTCCGCGGTGCGGCCTTGCACGCGCGAACCGGTGACGGTAACGGCCTCGAGCTGGGTCGGTTTGGTGCGGGCGGTTTCGGGGGTGTCCTGAGCGTAGGCCGGCAACGCCAGCGCGGCCGCGAGGGCGACCGGCAAGGCGGCGAGGGTAGGTGCAACGAAATGGCGGGAGCTGGGCATCGGGGAATCCTCATGTCGGTCGTGAAAAGCGCAGCCCCTGCCCGCATCCGATGCATCGGGCCACGCCTGCTTTTCCGGATCCCCCGTCACCAGGTTGTAACACTCCGTTCCACGGGTGGGAAACCGGAAATCTCGGGTGCAAACGGTTACAAGCCCCTGTCGCCCACCCCGAAACGATGAAATGTGAAATCGGCAGCACTTCGCCGATGCAGCCGAGCCGTACGCAAGAAGAAGGAGTGGTTCCGGCCGATGAAGGTCAGGGACGCGGTCGGAGGTCGGTTCTGGCTCCGGTCTGAGGCGGCACTCACAGGACGGATGGCTGTCGGGCACGGCGGCAACCGACGGGCATGCATTCGGCGTTCCGGATTTCGTCCGCTCGCGTGTCTGCGTATGGGCGGCCTGCCGGATCGATGGAGGCAGGGCGCGACAGGATGTGTCGAACGGTACGCAGCACGGTGCGAACAGGGTTTACGGTTTCCCCGAAAGGGGTATGATTTTTTAGTGCGCCATCAGGAAGGCGCCTTTGGCATCGGGGGGATGCTGTGCAGGGGGAACAAGAACCAGGGACGGTGGCGGACGTAGAGTCCGCCGTCGCAGGAGACGATGCGCTGGCCTGTTTCGTGGCGCTGCTGGGCTATTTGGGCAAGCCCGCCGATCCGGATCAACTTCGTTATTTGTTGGGCAAGGGCGGCGCTGCTCCCGAGCCCCAGGACTTGCTGCGCCTGGCCAAGAAGCTGGACGTCAAGGCGCGCCTGGTCGACGCTGCGCCCGCGAAGCTCGATCGCCATCCGCTGCCCGCGATCGCCTTGCTGTCCAGCGGCCGCTACACGCTGCTGCTGAAAGCCGACGACCGGCAGGTGCTGGTTTTCGACCCCTCGCACGAACGCCCGGTCGCGATGGCGCGCGAGGAATTCGCCGAAGGCTACGCCGGCAAGCTGATTTTGATGACCACCCGCGAGCGCGTGGCCGGCGCCGCGCGCGCTTTCGACATCAGCTGGTTCATTCCGGCCCTGGTCAAATACCGGCGCCTGCTGCGCGACGTGCTGCTGGCTTCGTTCTTCCTGCAGATATTGGCGCTGATCACGCCGCTGTTCTTCCAGGTGGTGATCGACAAGGTGCTGGTGCACAAGGGCATCACCACGCTCGAAGTGCTGGCCATCGGCCTGCTCGTCGTTTCGCTGTTCGACGTGATGATGGGCGGCTTGCGCACCTACCTGTTCTCGCACACCACCAGCCGCGTCGACGCCGAACTCGGCTCGAAACTGTTCTCGCACTTGACCCATCTGCCGCTGGCCTATTTCCAGGCGCGCCGGGTCGGCGATTCGGTGGCGCGCGTGCGCGAACTGGAAACCATCCGCGAATTCCTCACCTCGTCCGCGCAGACGGTGGTGCTGGACCTGTTCTTCGCGATCGTGTTCCTCGCCGTGATGTGGCTCTACAGCCCGGCGCTGCTGCTGGTGGTGCTGATCACGTTGCCGTTGTACGCGATCGTGGTGGCGGTGGTCGGACCGATGCTGCGGCGCCGGTTGGACGAGAAGTTCATCCGCGGCGCCGAGAACCAATCGTTCCTGGTGGAAGCCGTCACCGGCGTGGAAACGCTGAAGGCGATGGCGGTCGAACCGCAGATGCAGAACCGCTGGGAGCGGCAGCTGGCGGGCTATATCCAGTCCAGCTTCAAGGCGCGGATGATCGCCAATTGGGGCTCGCAGGCGATCCAGCTGATCCATAAACTCGCCACTGTCGCGCTGCTGTTCTTCGGCGCGCGCTTGGTCATCGGCGGCAAGCTCACCGTCGGCGAATTGGTCGCGTTCAACATGCTGGCGGGGCAGGTGGCCGGTCCGGTGCTGCGTTTGGCGCAATTGGCGCAAGATTTCCAGCAAGCGCGGATCGCGGTGGACCGGCTGGGCGACATCCTCAATTCGCCCGCCGAACCGACGGTGTCGCCATCGCGCGCCAGCTTGCCCGACATGGAAGGCAGGATCAGCCTGGAGCGGATCGGCTTCCGTTACCGGCCCGACGGCCCCGAGATTCTCAGCGACGTCAGCCTGGAGGTGACTCCGGGCGAGATCATCGGCGTGGTCGGGCCTTCCGGTTCGGGCAAATCCACGCTGACCAAACTGATCCAGCGCTTGCACACGCCCGAGCGCGGACGCGTGCTGGTGGACGGCGTCGATCTGTCGATGGTCGATCCGTCCTGGCTGCGCCGCCAGGTCGGCGTGGTGTTGCAGGAAAGCCTGCTGTTCAACCGCAGCGTGCGCGAAAACATCGCTTTGGCCGATCCGGCGATGCCGATGCCGAAAGTGATCGAAGCGGCGAAGCTGGCCGGCGCGCACGACTTCATCCTGGAATTGCCGGAAGCCTACGACACGCCGATCGACGAGCGCGGCGGCAACCTGTCCGGCGGGCAGCGCCAGCGCATCGCAATCGCGCGGGCGCTGGCGACCGATCCGCGCATCCTCATCTTCGACGAGGCGACCTCGGCGCTGGACGCGGAGAGCGAGGAGATCGTGCAGACGAACCTGCGCCAGATGGCCGCGGGCCGCACGGTGATCATCATCGCGCACCGGCTTTCGGCGGTGCGCTTGGCGAACCGGATCGTCACCTTGGAGCGCGGCCGCATCGTCGAAGCCGGCACGCACGAGGAGCTGCTGCGCAGCGGCGGGCGCTATGCGTCGCTCTACACCAAGCAAATGGGATTGCCGGCGCCCGCGCCGGCGATGGGAAAGTTGTCCTGACACCGGCATAAGGCGCGCAAGGATGTGGGAAGGCGTTAAACGGCATTGGGGAGTGCTGCGCGAAAGTTTGCGGCTGGATCGCGAACAGGCGGGCAGCCGCGCGGCCACGGCGGAAACCGAGTTTCTGCCGGCGGCTTTGGAAATACTGGAGACGCCGCCCAATCCGGCCGGCCGCGCCGTGCTGTGGGCGCTGATCGCGTTCCTGGCGCTTGCGTTGATTTGGGCGTGCCTGGGCAAGATCGACATGGTCGCTTCGGCCAGCGGCAAGGTCACGCCGCGCGGCAGCGTGAAGACCATCCAGCCTTCGGACTACGGCGTGGTGCGCGCGATCCACGTCGTGGAAGGACAAGGCGTAGTCGCCGGACAGCCTTTGATCGAACTGGATCCCACGGTCAGCAAGGCCGAGGTCGAACAGGCGCGCCAGGCGCTGATCACCGCCGAGATCGACGTAGCCCGAACCCGCGCCCTGGTCGACTACGCCTCCGGCAAGGGCAATACCTTCCGCGCGCCGCCGGAGGCGCCGGCGCCGATCGCCGAAATACAAGCGGCTTTGGTGCAAGCCAAGATCCGCGAATACGAAACCTCGCGCGCGGGTTTGCGCCAGGAGCTCGCCCAGCGCCACGGCGACGCAGGCATGGTCGCAGCCGAAGTGGCCAAGCTCGAAGAGCAGTTGCCCTTGGTCACCGACCAGCACGCCAAGCTCGAATCCCTGAGCAAGAACGACTACGTGCCCAAGCTGCAGGTGTCGGAAGTGAAGGAGCGCCTGGTGGGCATGCGCCAGGATCTGGCGATCCGGCGCGAAGAAAGCGCCAAATCGCGCGCCGGCGAGCGCGCCGTGGTCGAACAATTGGGCAAGACCGAAAGCGAATTCGCGCGCGAAGCGCTGGATGCGC
Source organism: Luteimonas gilva (assembly GCF_005239095.1). Classification (GTDB taxonomy): domain Bacteria; phylum Pseudomonadota; class Gammaproteobacteria; order Xanthomonadales; family Xanthomonadaceae; genus Luteimonas_C; species Luteimonas_C gilva. Next base: position 255,634 of record NZ_SZUA01000001.1, read on the forward strand.
TGACCGAAGCCGAAGCGGCCCGCGCCCTGCGCAGCGAGGAACTGAAGAAGGCGAACGAAAAGGCCGGTCGCACGGTGCTGTCCGCGCCGGTGGCCGGCGTCGTGCAGCAGTTGCAGGTGCACACGATCGGCGGCGTGGTCAAACCCGCCGATCCGCTGATGGTGGTGGTGCCCAACGACGGCGAGCTGATCGTCGATGCGATGGTGCCCAACAAGGACGCCGGCTTCATCCATGCCGGCCAGCCGGTCGAAGTGAAGCTCGAAGCGTATCCGTTCACCCGCTACGGCGTGGTCAACGGCGTGGTTGAACATATCGGCCGCGACGCCGTGCAGACCGAGAAGGAAGGGCTGCTTTATCCGGCGCGCGTGCGCCTGCAGCAAGCGTGGATCGAGATCGGCGGCAAGCGTACGCCGCTCGCGCCGGGTTTGGCCGCGACCGCGGAGATCAAGACCGGCGATCGCCGCATCATCGAATACCTGCTGTCGCCGTTGGCCCGGCGCGTACAGGAAGCGGGGCGGGAGCGGTGAGGCGGTCGCCGATCGCGTCGATCGCATTCGCGATCGCGTTGGCTTCATTCGCGTGCAATGCGGCGGAAGACCCCCTCTGTCCTATCGTGGCCGCGCATCTGCTGCCCGAAAAATTGAGCCGCGGTGCCGCCGCCGGCGAACAGGAGGAAGACGCCGAGGGCGGCCGTTACGTCGCCCATTGGGTCAAATACACCGATTTTTGCTTCGACTGCGGACAGAGCCGATACGTGCTCGGTTCCGGATTCGCGCTGTACGACGACGCGGGCAAGCTGAGCCTGGGGCAAAGCGACCTTTTCGTGTCAGAACACGAGTACTTCGTCGAAGGCGCGTGGAAAGAATCGCGCCGCTTCAGCAATCTCGCCAGGTCCGCGCCGATGCAGGCCGACCCGAAGCTGAAAGCGTTGTCGACGGCGCTTTTTTATTTGGAATACGGGAAGGCGGCCGACGATTTCTTCCGTTCGACGCGGGGCGGCCAGGACATCGTCCGGCACCTTCCGCGCTACGGGATACGCGGCTCGGACATCCGTTATTGGTACGCCTGCCAGTCGTGCAGGAAAGAGGTGCCGGCTTTCACCCATTCGTTGTCGCAGGACCTTCGCTATGCGCGTTTGGCCGCGTTCGAACGGGGAATGGCGGTGGTCACGACCAGGCCGCGCGTCGTGATCGCGATGTTGGAAAAGCAGGGAATCAGTTATCACGAGTGCCCACGCAGCTACGGGCTGGACATTGAACGCGTTTCGACATTTAAGGAATAGAAAATGCCGCGCACCATAAGCAACAATCAGCACACGGGGTTGGGAACGGATGCCGCGGCCTACGATCGCGCGCTGGCCATATTGCGCGAACGCTACGTGTCGACCCGTGCGATGACCGGCGCCCAATTCGACGCGGTGATGGCCCGAGTGGACAACGATGCCTCGCTGACGGACTACGACCGGCTGATGTTCGCCATGCTGGGCCACGAACAAGCGGGATTGTTCGTCAACCTGAACTATGTCGGCCACGTAGACATCGACGGCGAAGGCTACGCGGCGATAGGCTTCGGCTACGATCTCTACCAGAACCGCACCACGCTCATCGCAGACTTGACGGCGGCGGGCATCGTCGACGCCGACGATACTGCGATCCTGGCGATCCTGCGCCAGCTGCAGAACAACGAAATCACCGGTCCGACGGCCGCGACCAGGCTGAATGCCGCCGGCTTCACCATCACTTACGACGAAGCGGTCCGGCTCTATAGCGCGATCCTGCCGCGCTACGAGCAGCGTTTGGCGCCTTTCGCCGGCGCCAACATCCCCGATTCGATCGAAAAGGCGATGCTCGTGGATGCCCAGTATCAGGGCGTTTTCGGCACCCGCCAGCTCAACATCTACACCCGCAGGAACGCCGCAGCGTCGGCCTTCCGCGCGGGCGACTACGAAGAAGCTTTCGTGATTTTGGGCTTCACCGACAACGGCGGCGGCAGCGGCCGCCCTTTCCGCGACAACCGCGCGCTGACCCGTGCGCTGATATTCGGCAGCCACACCCAAGACGGCAGCGCGATTACCCCCGCCGAAGCTTTCAAGATCGCCGACGCTCTGCTCAAGTACAAAGCCGACATCGACGACAAGCGCAACGTCCTGCGAAGTGAGAACATGCTTTCTCGTTTGGCCGACATGGACCGCGAGCTGACGGCGCTCATCAACGATGTGAACGTCAGTCTGCACCGCGAAGGCGTGCACCTGGTCGGCAACGCGAACGAATCGCTGAGCGCGATCGCCGCCGCCCAGAACGTCAATCCCGCCTATCTGCAGGAACTGTACGGCAACGCGACCGACGCCGCGGCGTTCACCCGCGTGCTGCTGCCGATTTCCGATCCGCGCGATCTGTTGGCCGACGGCGAAACCCAGTTGGCCACCAACGCCTCCGGTTACGTGGCGGGCATGTTCAACGGCAAGGCGATGCTGTTCCAGACCGCTGCGGTCAGTCCCGGGCAGATGCGGCTGGTCGATCCGACCGGATTGACCGTCGGCACGGTGGCAATTTCGCCCGAGAACAACATATGGATCGGCAGCGGCGCCCAAGCAGGCCAAGTGCTCGTCGATCTGAATCACCAGCTGACGGTGTCCTATCGGGTGATCCCGGACGACACCCAGAACTTCGCGCGCCGCGTGGAAGTGGTGGTGGAGCAGGGGGGCGAGGTCAAAACTTACACCGGCGAGGCTCAATTCAAGATCCATGCGGACCGCACGCTGGAGATCACCGAAACCTCGAAAGGCGTATCCAACACCATCAGTTCCGACGCTCTGCTCGCTTGGGGCGAGACATTGACGTTCAACCCTTCCCGCGGCATGGCTTCGATCGGGGACGTATCCGGCAGCATGAGCGTCGAGGAGCTCATGGCCCGTCTGATCGACCCTGACGGCAAGGTGGTGCAGCGGCACATCTACAACGCCGACGGCAGCCGCATCGACGAAGCCAGCTATTTCCTCAACGACGGGCACGAAGGCACGGCCGGCGACTACGTCACTTCGCGCGTCTTCTGGGCGCCGGGTAGCGGCGCAGCCAATCCGGCCTGGGTGGAGATCAAACGGACCGGCTCCGGCTCGGTGGTCACCGCTACGTACCGGAGCACGCCGGGCCAGCCGTTCGACATGCTGTTGACGGAGCCGGAGATCAATATCGAGTATCCGAACGCGATCATCACCGGCGAACAGATCGGTTCGATGTTCGGCTCCATCCTCGGCAACCAGATCGGCGGCGACAACATCGCCGCTCGCGTCGGCGCCAGCGCTCTGCTCAGCACGATCGTCGGCAACATCGGCGAAATCATCGACAACTTCTGGCGCGATCCGGAAGGCGTGGCGCCCGGGCAGGATCTGACCGCCTCGCAAAAATTCAACGAAGCGGTGCAGGATCTGCCCGCCGAACTCAAGGCGAACCTGATTTCCGCCGGTGCAGGCGCGATCTCTTCGATATTGACCGCGGAGATCTTCGACGCGTTGAATTTGGAAGGCGAGCTCGCGGTCGTCGGCCAAAACGTGGCCAACGCCTATCTTTCGAAGATCATCACCAACATCGCCACCAACGGCATCGAGCACGCGTTCGACGGGTTGTCGAACATCAACCCGCTCACCATCATCGCCTCGTACCTAGGCACCAAGCTCGCCTCGCAGGTGATCGATCTGGAGACGGTCAGCGGCCAGATCGGCGCGCAACTCGGCACCGCCATCGGCGCCGCCGCGGGCGCCAAGATCGGCGCGACCTACGGCTGGGCCGGCGGACCCATCGGCGCGCTGGTCGGCGCCTTCCTCGGCTACGTGCTGGGCGGATTGCTGGGCGAATCTTTCGGCAGCAAGCCGAAATCCGGCGCCGAAGTGGTGTGGGATGCGCAGCGGCAGACGTTCTCGGTCGGCAACATCTGGTCCAGGCACCATGGTTCGAAGACGGGTGCGGCTCAGATCGCGGCCAGCGCGGCGGGCGTCCTGAATTCGATCGTCGCCGCTTCCGGATCGCAGGTGGTGAACGGCTACGTGGCCGGCTTCGGCGGCTACGGCACCTACGGCAAGGATTACGTCTACCGGAATTCGGGCAACATCACCTTCAAGACCCGCGATGCAGCGGCGTTGATCAACTACGGCTCGTATTTCTCCGTAAGAAGCCTGCTCAACCAGCTGGCGGGCGGAGAAACCTACGTCAAGCGCGCGATCGCCGCGGCGCTGGACCAGGCCGACGGCCAATTCGACGGGATCATGTCCAACGGCGCGCATTTCTCGACCGAAGCTCTGTTCGGCGACATCGCCATCGCGCAGGACTACGCGAGGTACCTGAGGACGAAAGACCAAGTCGATCAATTGATCGCCGCGCAGCCGGAATCGGCTTTTACTGCGGGATGGGTGCTGACCTTTGCGCGCGTCGAGGAGCTCGGCCTGAACAAGCGCGGTTCGGCCGACTGGATCGGCGGCTGGGCGGTCTTCTTGGACGAAGCCGTGGACGGTGCGATCAACGGCGTGGCCGCCACGCCCGCCAATCTCATCGCCTACATCAACTACGAAGAACGCGAGCGCGTGTTCCTGTTCGTCGACGGCCAGGGCAAGGTGATCGGCGATGTCGCCGACACCGTCCTCGGCGCCGACAAGGAGCTGGTGTTGGGTACGGCGGGCGCCGACAGCATCGTCGTGCAGAAGGATACGATCGCCAACGCATCGGGATTGACGATCGACGGCCATGCCGCCACGGGGTCGCACAAGATCAGGATCGCCGCATTGGTCGATGCGGGGGCGGGCGACGACTTCGTGCGCGCCGGAGACTTGGGCAACGACGTGCTCGGCGGCGACGGCAACGACACCTTGGTGGGCGGCGCGCTGGACGATTGGTTGTTCGGCCAGGCCGGCGACGACGTTCTTTTCTCCGGCAACGTCGCGGCCCCCGCGTTCGCCGCGAGCGACCGCGCCGCGGAAGGCGCGGCGGCATCGGTCGCAGGAGGCAGCGGCAACTACCTCGACGGCGGCGACGGCAACGACAGGCTTTACGGCGGTACGGGCTCGGATTGGCTGCGCGGCGGCGACGGCAACGATCGGCTCGTCGGCGGCGCGGGCGGCGACATCCTCGAAGCGGGCGCGGGCAACGACTCCGGCGCCGGCGGCGAAGCGGCCATCCTCGGCGGCGCGGGTTCGGACCAATACCTGTTCGGTTTCGGCGACGGCCAGGACGCGGTCTTCGACGAATCGGATCCGGCGGGCACCGCCGGCATTTCCCGCGACTCGATCTTCTGGCGCGTGCAGCAGATCGACAACGGTTCGCTGGCGCGCAATTGGGCCGGCGGCGGCGAATACGAAGTCGACGGCTCTGTCAAAGGCGGCGAGGACGCGATCGTCTTCGGCACCGGCATCACGATGCAGAACCTGCAGATGCGCAGATCGGGCAACGATCTGGTCATCTCGCTGATGTTCATCGACCAGAACGGCAACGGAATTCCCAGCGGCGACAGCTTGACGGTCAAGGACTGGTTCGAAAGCACCCGCCGCATCGAATGGCTGCGCTTCGCCGACGGCGAGGAAATCCGGCTGGGCGATATGACGTCCTTCGTCATCGGCACCGGCGAGTCCGACGTGATCCTGGGCAGTTACGGCGCCGATTTCCTCTACGGCGGCGCTGGCGACGATCAGATCCGCGGCCTGGCCGGCAACGACTTCGGCATCGGCGGCGGCGGCAACGATTTCGTGGCCGGCGACGGCGACAACGACTGGGTGCTCGGCGGCTCGGGCAACGATCAAGTCATCGGCGGCGCGGGTCACGACACCGCGTTCGGCGACGACGGCGACGATCGCGTCTACGGCGGCACCGGCTCCGACATCGTCGTCGGCGGCCGCGGCAACGACGAAATCGTCGGCGGCGCCGGCGACGACGTATTCCGCTATTCGCGCGGCGACGGCCAGGACACGGTCATGGACGATTACGTCGCCAACTGGGACCAGGTCTGGCAGAACGGCAGCTACGTCAACGGTTACGTCCTGCAGTCGAACGGCACCGTCGCCAAGAACGGAGTGGTGTATTTCGACGGCTCCAAGTGGCTCGGCCAGTACGATTGGGACGACGAGAACCAAATCCTCAAACGCCACGCCGGCGCGGTGGGCGGCGCGATCGCTTCGAACTCCGGCATCGATACGCTCGAGTTCGGCGTCGGCATCGGCATCCAGGACTTGATGCTGAAGAAGGCGGGCGACGATCTGCAGATCGCCGTGTCCGAAAACGGCAGCGCGTTCGGCTTCGACCAGACCGCCGATAGGATCACCATCAAGAACTGGTATTCGCTCGGCGCTCCGATCGAGAACTTCGTGTTCGCGGCCACGGGCCGGCACGCCGTGAGCGCCATGAATCTCGACGGCGGCGGCGACGGCGACGACACGATCGCGGGCACCGCAGGCCAGGATTGGATCACCGGCAACGGTGGCAACGACACCATCAGCGGCGGCGACGACGTCGACATCCTCGCGGGCAATGCCGGATTCGACACGTTGAACGGCGGCGCCGGCATCGACATCCTGTTCGGAGGAACGGGCAACGACACGCTCGACGGCGGCGCCGGCGCCGACATCCTGTTCGGCGGGGAAGGCGACGACGTCGCTTCCTACGCTTCCAGCGCTATCGGCGTCAGGGCCTATCTGAGCGCTTCGGCGAGAAGCGCGAATACCGGCGATGCCACGAACGACGCGTACGACAGCATCGAAGGCCTGCAAGGCAGCGCCGGCGACGATCGCTTGGGCGGCGACGACGGCGACAACCAGCTCGACGGCGGCGCCGGTATGGACGCCTTGTACGGCGGCGGCGGCAGCGACACCTACCTGTTCGGACGCGGCAGCGGCTACGACTCGATCAGCGAGGGTTTCTACGGACTGGACGGGAGCGGCGCAGAAGCCGTGCTGGGAGGCGACGCCGACGGCATCGACACGCTGCTCATGGACGAAGGCCTCAGCCTGTCAGACCTGAGGCTGCAAAAAATCGGCAACGATCTGCAAGTGGCTGTGCTGAACGCTTCCGGATCGGCAGCGGTCGGCAGTGCGCAAATCGTCGGCCATTATTTGAACGGCCGCAGCGTCGAGCTGCTGCAATTGAGCGATGGCCTGAGCGTCGAGCTCGCGCATCTCAAGTTCGCAGGCGAAGCGGCCACGGACGCCGACGATTTCCTGGTCGGCGGTTCGGGTGCCGTTGCCGACACGTTGAACGGCTTGGCTGGCGACGACGTGCTGTCCGGCGGCTATGGCGACGACAGCCTCAGCGGCGGCGACGGCGACGACACGCTGGAAGGCGGCGCCGGAGCGGATGTGCTCGATGGCGGCAGCGACAGCCTGAGCCTGGCCGCGCCGATCCAGGCGGGCAAGGCCTACGGCGATACCATCCGTTACGCCGGCTCGAATGCGTCGGTGACCATCGATTTGGCCGCGGGCACCGCATCGGGCGGCCACGCGGCGGGCGACGTCATCGTCATCCCCACCGGCGGCGTCAGCACCATCGAAAACGTGACCGGTTCCGACGGTTTCGGCGACATCCTGTTCGGCGATGCGCGCGCCAACCGCCTCTTGGGCCTGGGCGGCGACGATGTGCTCGACGGCCGCGCCGGCGACGACGTGCTGTCGGGCGGTGCGGGCGAGGACACGCTGTTCGGCGGCGACGGCGCCGACGCCATGGCGGGCGATACCGATGCCGATCTTCTCGACGGCGGCGCAGGCAAGGATCTGCTGAGCGGCGGCGACGGCGACGACCGATTGTACGGCCAGGACGACGACGATCGCCTGACCGGCGATGGCGGCAACGATCTCTTGTACGGCGGCGCCGGCAAGGACGAACTCGGCGGCTGGGACGGCGACGACAATCTGTACGGCGAAGACGGCGACGACAAGCTCGCCGGCGGCGCCGGCAACGATGTCCTGGAGGGCGGCGGCGGCGCGGACCAGCTGGCCGGCGAAGCGGGCAGCGACGTTTTGCGCGGCGGCGCGGGCGGCGACACTTATTTCTTCGACGCCGCCTCGGGCATCGATACGATCGTCGACGCCGGAAACGCTTCGGACAAGAACAAGATCTACATCGCGGGCGCGGGTCCGGACCGCATCTGGCTCGCCCGCGCAGGCGACGATCTGCGCGTATCGGTGATTGGCGGCAATACCGTGGTCGTGCTCAGCGGCTTCTTCAAGGCCGACCAGAGCGGCACGCGCATCCACGAGGTTGCCACTTCGGCCGGCTCGCTGTTCCTGAGCTACGCGAATCCGCTGATCCAGGCGATGGCGCAGGCTTCGGCGAACCTGCCGTCGTCGATGCCCGAATCGGTACGCAAATTGTTGGCCGGGTATTGGCACGGTGGCGGCAAAGCGGTTCCCGTCGTCGTCAACCAAACGCTCGCCACCAACGAGGACACGCCGCTTTCCGGGCAGGTCTCGGCGACGGATCAGGACGGCAACATCGTCGGCTACACCCTGACCGGCAACGCCGCGCTGGGAACCGTCGTCTTGAACGAGCAGACGGGCGCCTGGACCTATACGCCGGGCGCGAACCGTCACGGCACCGACAAGTTCGTGATCACGGTCACCGACGCCGACGGCAACAAGACGCATCAAACCGTCGATGTGACCGTGCTGTCGGTGAACGATGCGCCCAGCGACATTTTCGCGCCCGCGCAATTGGCGATCGACGAAGGTTCCGCGCAAGGCGTGTCGCTCGGGGCATTCGTCGGCCAGGACGTCGACGGGCCGCTGGACATCGCCGGTTATCAATTGGTGGACGACGCCGGAGGCCGCTTCGCGATCGGCGCCGACGGCAAGTTGACCGTGCTTAACGGCGCGGCCTTGGATTACGAAGCGCAGACCAGCCACACGATCACGGTGCGCGTCACGGACCAGGCGGGCGCCTACTTCGACAAGCAATTCACCGTGACGGTGCGCAACGTCAACGAAGCGCCGTATGTGGTGACGCCGCCGGCGACCACGGTGCCCGCGGTGGTTTCCGAGAACGCGACGGGCGGCACCGTGGCGACGTTCGTGATCGGCGACCCCGACAACACCACGCCCAGCCTGCAGCTGGTCGACAACCCGAACGGTTGGTTGGAAACCGTGGGCAACACGGTGCGGGTGAAGTCCGGCGTACAGATCGATTTCGAGGCTCTGGCCGCGGCGGGCGCTACGCTCGAGGACACCGACGGCGACGGCCTCAAGGAAATCCGCCTGAACGCATCGGTGCGCGCCACCGACGGCGCGCTGGATTCCGGCGCGGCGACGCCGTTCGTCCTCCTGATCGAAGACGCGAACGAAGCGCCTACCGGCATCGCGTTCGTACCCAGCGTCGGCGCGATCGTCGAGCGCGACCGTCCTGCGCAAGGCAGTGAATCGCCGGCGATCCTGCTGGGCACTTTGTCCGCCACCGATCCGGACATTTACGCAGGCACCGATTTCTCGAACCTGGTGTTCAGCGTGGCCGATGCCCGCTTCGAGATCGTGAACGGCAATCAGCTTCGCCTGAGGGCCGGCGCGGCGTTCGATTTCGAAGCCGGCGCCAGCGTCAGCGTCGCGATCCAGGTCACCGATCGCGGCGGCCTGGGCCTCGGCTACAGTCAGAATTTCGTCTTCGGCATCGCTGATGCCGACGATTATCTGTACGGCACCGCGAACGCGGATGCGCTGACCGGACAAGCCAACCGCGACTTGATCTACGGCTACGGCGGCTTCGACACCCTCGCGGGCGGCGAGGGCAACGACGATCTGTACGGCGGCGACGGCGCCGACGTGCTCATGGGCGACGGCGGCGACGACCGCTTGTGGGGCGAATTGGGCGACGATCAGCTCCAAGGCGGCAACGGCGTCGACGAATTGCACGGGGGCGACGGCGTCGATCTCCTGATGGGCATGAACGGCAACGATCTTCTCTTCGGCGAAGGCGGCGACGACGATCTGGACGGCGGCCAGAACAACGACACGCTGGACGGCGGCGCGGGCAACGATTATCTGTACGGCAATGCCGGCGACGATGTGCTGCGCGGTGGCGACGGCGACGACGTGCTGGTCGGCGGCACCGGCGCGGACCGCATGAATGGCGGCGCAGGCTCGGATACGTTGAGCTACGCCTCGTCTTCGTCCGGCATCGTGCTCAATCTGACCACTGGGGTGCACGGCGGTTATGCGGCGGGCGATGTCATCGAGGACCACTTCGAACGCGTGATCGGTTCGAACCTGGCCGACACCATCACCGGCACCGCCGGCAACGACCTCATCGAAGGCGGCAACGGCAACGACACCTTGTACGGTGGGGCCGGCGACGACGAACTGATCGGCGGCGCGGGCAACGACTACATCGACGCCCAGTCCGGCAACGACAGGCTCATCGGCGGTGCGGGCAACGACATCCTGGTCGGCGGCGAAGACAGCGACGTCTACGTCATCGACATCAATTCGGGCGCCGACGAGATCCGCAACTACGATTCCAGCGGCGGCGATATCGACGCGATCGGCTACCAGGACATCGACCGCACGCGCCTCTGGTTCACCCGCAGCGGCGACGATCTGGTGATTTCGGTGATCGGCTCCGGCGTGCAGACCACGATCAAGAACTGGTACGTGGTGGCGGACGGAACGGACCGGGCCAACTACAAGATCGATTTCATCATCGCCGGCCAGCACTATTCCGACACGATCGATGCCGAGGGCCTGGTGGGCCTGATGGCCGGTTACGCGAAACCGGCCACGCAGGCCGAATACGACGCGCTGCACCAGAACTTGGCGTTCGAGAACCGATGGAAGAATTATTGGGACGCCAACGGCGCGCCGACGATTTCGGCGATCGGCGACCAGGCCTTGGCCGAGGACGGCACGATCGTCCTGCAATTCCGCGTCCAGGACGACATCACGCCGTACGCGGGCATGTCGGTGCAGGCCAGCATCGACGGCATCGCCATCGACGCTCCGCTGATCGGGGCGCCGGACGCCGACGGTTACCGCACGCTGACGCTGCATGGCGCACCGAATCGCAGCGGCCAGGTCGTCGTCACTTTGACCGCCACCGATCCGGGCGGGTTGGTCAGCCAGCGGAGCTTCACGGTCGACGTCGCGCCGCAGGCGGACGCGCCGGTGGTGACCCGCGCGCTGGCGCAGGGCAACGGTTTCGGCAGCGGTTCCATCGCGTTGGACATCCAGGCCGCGCTTGTCGACCAGGACGGTTCGGAAACCTTGGAAATCCGCATTTCCAACATTCCCGACGGCGTTTCGCTCAACAAGGGAACGAACCTGGGCGGCGGCATCTGGTCGCTGACGCCAGCGGATCTCGCCGGATTGGCGCTGCTGGGCCCGGTTTCCTGGAATCAGGACTTGGCCTTGACCGTCACCGCGATCTCCCGCGAAACCGCGACCGGCCAGACCGCGCAGACCACGCGCGCCTTGAGCGTCGCGATGAACGTCGCGCCGAACGACATCGCCCCCGATCGCGCCTTGGCCGTCAACGAATCGACGGCGGCGGGCTCGGTGCCCGCGGGCACGCTGGTGGCGAATTTCTCCGGCACCGATGCGGATGAGGATGCGCTCACCTTCGGCTTGGTCGATAACGCGGGCGGCCGTTTCGCCATCTCCACTTCCGGTGTGCTGACCGTCGCCAACGGCGCCTTGCTCGACCGCGAAACGGCGGGTTCGCACGTGATCCGGATCAAGGTGACCGACCCGTCCGGCTTGAGCTACGAGGAAGAGTTCACCGTCGCGGTGAACAACGTCAACGAAGCGCCGACCACGCCCGATGCGTCCGTACTGATTTCGATCGGCGCCGAGAACTCCGCGCTCGCCGGCCAGACGGTCGCGAACCTGAGCGCGACCGATCCGGACGGCACGGCGCCGAGCTACGTGATCACAAGCGATCCGCGCGGTTGGTTCACCATCGTCGGCAACCAGCTCAAGTTCAAGACCGGTTTGAGCTTCGATTTCGAAGCTTTGAAGGCCGCGGGCTTGACCGTCAGCGACATCGACGGCGACGGCCGGCAGGAAGTGGTCTACACCGCCGACGTCAAGGCGACCGACGGCGGCCTGCAGTCTTCCGGAACCCGGTCGATCACCGTTCGTATCGAAGACGCGAACGACGCGCCGAACGACATCAATGCGGACCGTACGCTCACGGTGGCGGAGAATGTCGGCAACGGCACGTTCGTGGGCAATTTCGCCGGCGTCGACCAGGACGCGGGCGACGGTTTGCAGTTCGCTCTGCTCAACGACGCCGGCGGACGGTTCACGCTCACTTCGGCCGGCCGTTTGACGGTCGCCAATGGCGGGCTGCTGGACTACGAAGCGAACACCGCGCACACCATCACCGTGCGCGTCACCGACAGCGCCGGCGCTTATTGGGACAAGAACTTCACGGTCAACGTCAGCAACGTCAACGAAGCGCCGACCACGCCCGTGGTCACCGCTTGGGGGACGCGCGCGGTGCAGGAGGGCACGTCCGGCGATCTGCACGTGGCCACCTTGGCTTCCACGGATCCGGACAATACGGCGCCGAGCTTGGTCGAAGCCTCCGATCCCTGGGATTGGTTCTACATGTCCGGCAATCAGCTGCGCTTGCGTGCCGGGCTCAATCTCGATTTCGACAGCCTGGTCCAGCAGGGTACCGATTGGTGGCGGAGCATTACCGATGCGGACGCCGACGGCCAATACGAGTTCAACTACGCCATGGCGGTGACCGCCACCGACGGCGCCCTCGGCTCACCCGAACACGCCTGGATCTGGTTCAGCGTCGAAGACGTCAACGAAGCGCCTTATTCGTGGGATCAGGGCTTCACGGTGTCCGAAAGCGCGCCGGGAGCGGGGCAGACGCTGGTGGGCCAGTTCGCGTTCGGCGACAACGATACGCAGGGCTACAACCGCAACCACGTGTTCTCGCTCACCGGCGGCGATACTTCGCGGTTCTCCATCAACCAGGCTACGGGCCAGATCTATCTGCAGGGCAGCCTGAACTACGAAGCGGCCACCAGCCACGCCGTGCAGGTGACGGTGCGCGACCGCGGCGGCACCGGCGCGGCGACCTCCGCGTGGGTGACCATCAATGTCGCGAACGTGAACGAACGGCCCAACATCCAGTTCGTGAACGACAATCCTTATCCCCACGACTACGTGTCGGGCGCGGATCCGGAAGGCTCGGCGGTCTCCTTCCAGGTGACCAGCGCCGTGCAGGTGGTCCACACCTTCCGCAGGTGGTACGACACTTACAACGGGGGCACCGAGGAAACCGAATGGGATTCGCGCACCAACGTCGCCACGACCGGATTCCTGCAGGCGCAGTACAGCGGCCTGAGCAAGGTGGTGCCGCGCGGCGGCTATCGGGAATGGACCGAGGGTAATTGGGACGACCCCCGCGGCAGCGGCGCTGGATATTTCATCGAATATCAGGAGGAAACCTATTACGAGATCACGATAGTCTCGGTGGACGCTACCGGGCTCACCAGCGACCCGATCAAGCTGATCGTTCGTAAATACACGTCGGAACTGGGCCCGGTAGTACTGGATCTGGACGGCAACGGCGTAGACCTGGTCGGCGTGCTGGACAGCTCCGCCGCCGTGGACATGAATTCGGACGGCAAGAAGGACCTCACCGGCTGGGTCGGACCGAACGACGGTCTGCTCACGCTGGACCGCAATGGCAACGGCAGGATCGACAACGGTTCCGAGATCTCGTTCATGGGCGATGTCGCGGGCGCCAAGAGCGATTTGGAAGGCCTGAGCGCCTACGACACCAACCGGAACGGCAGCCTCGACAGCGGCGACCAGCGCTACGCCGAATTCAAAGTGTGGCGCGACAGCAACCAGGACGGCATCAGCACCGCCGAAGAACTCTGGTCGCTGGCCGATTTGAGCATCGCCTCGATCGACCTGGCCGGACAGAAAACCGGGTCGAATCCGCAAGGCGCGTTCGACAACACCGTGTACGCCACTTCCAGCTTCCGTCGCATCGACGGTTCGGTCGGCGGCGTGGGCGACGTGTTCCTGACCTATCTGGATTCGAAGAGCGGGGCGACCCTGGTGCAGGGAGGCTCGTCGAATGTCGATGCCGGGCATGGGCCCACTCCGGATGTGCGGGGCGGACGCGTGATCAAAGGCCACGAATTCGACGACGGCTACGCATGGGTCGGGCGCGGTTCTTCGGGCCGGCAGCCCCAGGTGCCCGGCGATCGCGGCTTGGGCGATGCGAGCTCCGGCAAGGTGCGTCGCGATGCGCAACGGTCGCTGAGCCCGGCGCAAATCCTGGCGATGGCGATGCAAGACAGCGCAGGACACGCGCCGCGGACCGTCGATCGCGGCGCGCAACCGCTGTCCTATGCGCCCAGCGAAGCGGAGCCGCAAGCGCAGCCGTCGGAGGAACGCGCGCCGCGCCGCGAAGCGCCGCATGCCGAAGCGGCGGAGGCCTACCGGCCGCGCACGGACAGCGCGCGTTCGGCCCTGCACGACCAATTGGCGCTGAACGAGAAGAAGCGTTTCCAGATGGTGGAGGCGATCTCCGCTTTCTCCGCCCAGCCTTACGCCGAATTCGGCCTGGGCACGGGCAAGGACCCCAAGGCGGTCGAGTTGTTGACCTCGCTTCCGGACTTTAGGATTACCGCATGACCGATCGAACCGAAAACCAAGCCGCGCCGGCGCCCGCCGGCGCTCCCAAGACCGTCGCCGAGGCCTTGGGCCAAGTCGTGTGGCTGCTCACGCAATCGCGCTTGCATCGCGAATTGAAGCTGAAGGACTTGGAACGGTCCTTCATGCCGGCCATCCTCAACGAGCAATTCCGCGTCTTCCGCTTCGGCCCGCTGCCGAAGATCGAAGGCGCGGAACCGGCGAATTTCCCGTTGGCGGGTTTCACCCAGGAAAGCCTCGAACAGTTGCCCTTGGGCGTCGCGATCTGGGCCCACCTTTCCGAAGAGGCGGAAGCCAAACTGGAGAACGGCGAGCCTCTCGATGGCGCGGATTGGCGCTCGGGCGACCGCTTATGGCTGGTCGAATTCGTCACCCCGTTCGCTGCGCCCGACAATAAATTGGCCGAAGCGATGATGCTCGACTTGATGGGCGGGCCGTTCCGCGGCAAGACCTTCCATTTGCACCGCACCGATCCGCAAACCGGCCGTCGCGACAAGATCAAGATGAACGGCCTTCCGGCCGAAACGCCCGCTAGCTGAGCGGCTGCGTGTTTTTTGCTCTAGTGGGAGCGGCTTCGGCCGCGAGCTTTTTTCCTCATAGGATTTCGATCTGAAGGGAGGAGCCCGCGGTTGAAGCCGCTCCTAAAAAAGCGACCATCTATTGCTTGATGACGAGCAGGCGCGGCTCGGTCATGTCCTCGATCGCATAGCGCACGCCTTCGCGGCCCGAACCGGATTGCTTGACGCCGCCGTAAGGCATGTTGTCGACCCGGAAGCTCGGTACGTCGCCGACGATCACGCCGCCGACCTCGAGTGCGTCCCAGGCGCGCATCGCATGCGCCAAGCGACCGGTGAACACGCCGGCCTGCAAGCCGAAATCGCTGTCGTTGACGCGGCGGAGGGCTTCGTCGAAATCGTCGAACGGCTCGATGCAGGCCACCGGCCCGAACGCTTCCTTGCGGTACAAGTCGCTGTCGCGCGGTACGTTCTCGATCAACGCGGCCGGCAGCATGTTGCCCTTGCGCTTTCCGGATACGAGCGGCGCCGCGCCGCCTTTCACCGCGGCGGCGATCCATTTCTCGACCCGCTTGGCCGCGTCCTCGTCGATCATCGGGCCGACGAACACCTTCTCGTCGCGCGGGTCGCCCATCTTCAGCTTCGCCGCCGCGGCCGCGAGTTTCTTCTTAAGGCGCTCGTAAATCGCAGCGTGGGCGTAGATGCGCTGCACGCTGATGCAGCTCTGGCCGGATTGGTAATAGGCGCCGAACACCAGGCGTTCGACCACCGCGTCGAGATCGGCGCCGGGGTCGTCGTCGACGATGCAGGCGGCGTTGCCGCCCAGTTCCAGCGTCACTTTCTTGCGTCCGGCGCGCGCTTTCAGATCCCAACCGATCAGGCCGCCGGTGAAGCTGAGCAGGGCGATGCGTTCGTCCTCGACCAGCAGGCCGGCGTCTTCGTTGGAGCAGGGCAGGACCGAGAACGCGCCCTTGGGCAGATCGGTTTCCGCCAGCACCTCGCCGATGATCAGCGCGCCGACCGGCGTTTTCGGCGACGGCTTGAGCACGAAAGGACAACCGGCGGCGATCGCCGGCGCCACTTTGTGCGCGACCAAGTTGAGCGGGAAATTAAACGGCGTGATGAAGGCGCAAGCGCCGACCGGCACGCGCTTGACCATGCCGCGGTAGCCGCGGGTGCGCGGGCCGATTTCCAAATCGACGATCTGTCCGCCGATCCGGGTCGCTTCGCCGGCGGCGATGCGGAAGGTGTCGATCAGCCGGGCGACTTCGCCGCGTGAGTCCTTAATCGGCTTGCCCGCTTCGATGCACAGCGCCAGCGCCAGCTCCTCTTGGCGTTCGGTAAAGCGGCGCACGCAATGCTCCAGCACGTCGCGGCGGCGGTCCGGCGCGAACGCCGCCATCGCCGGCCGCGCTTTGTGCGCGGCGACGATCGCCTTGCGCACCGCGGTCGCATCCGCGAAGGCGACGCGGGTGGCGCGTTCGCCGGAGTATTTGTCCAGGACATCGAGGTCCTTGTTGGCGGCGACCGGCTGGTTGGCGAGGTAGTAGGGGTAGGACTTCTTCAGCATGGGTGCTCCTTTAGCCCAGCATCACGCAATCCAGGTTAACTCCGCATGGAGGACTAGCGGCCTTGGACGCTCCTGCAAAAAGCAAGAGCAGCGGAGCAAGCTCCGCTCTACAAAGCGGAATCAAGACTCATCGCCTTCGACGCGCAGGCGCAAACGGCCGTCGGACAGGCGGGCGTCGAGCTTGTCGCCGATCACAGCGTCCCCGACGCTGCGCACGATGCGGCCGTCTTCGCGTTGCAGGATGGCGTAGCCGCGCGCCACGGTGGCCAGCGGGCTGACCGCTTCCAACGAGCGCGCCAAGCCGCGCAGATGCAGCGCTTGTTGCCGCAGACGCCGTGCGATACCGGCTTGCGGCCGCAAGGCCAGCGCGGCCAGGCGTGCGCGCAGCGTCGCCAAGCGCCGTTTCGGGTCGGCGGCGCGGAGGACGGTTTCGATCCGGCGCAGGCGCGCGCGCCGTTGCTCCAGTTGCACGCGCCAAATGGCGTCGAGCCTGCGCCGCGCGTCCGCCTCGCGCCGATGCAGCATCTGCAGGCGCGCCTGCGGGCGCAGCGCGTTCAGGCGCAGCGCCGCGCGATCGGCGCGTTGCGCGTCCTGGCGCAGGCGATGGCGGGCCAGATGGCCGATCCGGCGTTGGATCGCCGCCAAGCGCGCGCAAATTTCGCGTTGGTCCGGCACCAGCAATTCGGCCGCGGCCGACGGCGTCGGCGCACGCAAATCGGCGGCGAAATCGGCGAGGGTGAAATCGGTCTCGTGGCCGACGGCGGAGACGATCGGCGTCGCCGATGCGGCGATCGCGCGGGCCAAGGCCTCGTCGTTGAACGCCCACAGGTCTTCCAACGAACCGCCGCCGCGGGTCAGCAGCAAGGCGTCGTAGCGTTGCGAGGCGTCGGCGCGTTTCAGCGTCGCGAGAATTTGCGCCGCCGCGCCGGCGCCCTGCACGGGTACCGGCAGGATATCGACCTCGGCCAGTGGAAAACGCCGCCCGATCACGCTGAGCACGTCGCGCACCGCGGCGCCGGACGGCGAGGTGATCACGCCCAGCCGGCGCACGTAAGCGGGCAGGTCGCGCTTGCGGCTTTCGTCGAACAGGCCCTCGGCGGCCAAGCGCGCGCGTAGTTCTTCGTAGGCGCGGCGCAGGGCGCCTTCGCCGGCCTCTTCCATATGGTCGAGGATCAGCTGGTAGTCGCCGCGCGCCTCGTACAGCGTCAGCCGGCCGCGCGCGAGCACGCGCAGGCCTTCGCGCGGCTGGAACGGCAGCCAGGTGCTCTTGGGCTTGAACATCGCGCAGCGCACCTGCGCCCGCGCGTCCTTCAGATTGAAATACAGATGCCCCGAAGCCGGGCGCGACACGTTGCCGAGCTCGCCTTCGACCCAAATCAGCGGGAAAGCGCCTTCCAGCAGGTCGCGGGCCAGCGTATTGAGTTGGCTGGGGGTCAGGATTTCGCCGGGATCGGCGGCAGGGGCGTTCATCCGCATCAGGTTAACGCCGCCCGCGCTTTTGTGGGAGCGGCTTCCGCCGCAAGCTCTTCCGGGCGCCGTTCGGCCTGAAGATAAAAGCTCGCGGCTGAAGCCGCTCCCACAAGCCTTCGCGGTCCCGCGCCGTGCTGGCTTTACAATAGGGCCATGAGCGCGATGCCCCTGAACGCGGAACACGGCCCGACGATGGCCGGCACTTTGGCCGACTGGAGTTTCGGCCCGGCGCCGCGCCGCGTCACGCGCCAGGTGAAGATCGGCCAGGTGGCCGTCGGCGGCGATGCGCCGGTGGTGGTGCAGTCGATGACCAATACCGACACCGCCGATGTCGGGGCGACCGCCAAGCAAGTCGCCGAACTCTGGCGCGCCGGTTCCGAACTGGTGCGCGTCACGGTCAACAATCCCGAATCGGCCGCAGCCGTGCCGCGGATCGTCGACAAGCTGGCGATGATGGGCGTGGAAGTGCCGATCATCGGCGACTTCCACTACAACGGCCATCAATTGCTGGCCAACGAACCGGCCTGCGCCGAAGCCTTGGCGAAATACCGCATCAATCCGGGCAACGTCGGTTTCGGCAAGAAGAGGGACACCCAGTTCGCGCAACTGATCGAATTCGCGATCCGCTACGGCAAACCGGTGCGGATCGGCGCCAACTGGGGTTCGCTGGACCAGGCTTTGGCCGCGCAGCTGATGGACGAAAACCACGAGCGCGCCGAGCCTTGGGACGCGGCGCGGGTGATGCGCGAGGCTCTGATCCGTTCGGCGCTGGATTCGGCGCACCGTGCGGTCGATCTGGGCTTGCCGGCCGAGCGCATCGTGCTCAGCGCCAAGGTCAGCGGCGTGCAGGAATTGATCGCGGTGTACCGCGACTTGGCCCGGCGTTCGGATTTCGCCTTGCATTTGGGCTTGACCGAAGCCGGCATCGGCAGCAAGGGCATCGTCGCATCCAGCGCGGCGTTATCGGTGCTGCTGCAGGAGGGCATCGGCGACACCATTCGCATTTCGTTGACGCCCGAGCCCGGCGCGTCGCGCACGCAGGAAGTGATCGTCGCCCAGGAATTGCTGCAGACGATGGGCCTGCGCGCGTTCACGCCGATGGTCACCGCTTGCCCCGGTTGCGGCCGCACCACGTCCGAATTCTTCCAGGAACTGGCGAAGGTAGTGCAGGAGCACGTGCGCGCCAAGATGCCGGAATGGAAGATCAGCCATCCGGGCGCGGAGAACCTGACGCTGGCGGTGATGGGCTGCGTGGTCAACGGACCGGGCGAATCGCGCCATGCCGACATCGGCATTTCCCTTCCCGGCACCGGCGAAGCGCCGGCCGCGCCGGTGTTCATCGACGGCGAGAAGGCGGTCACGTTGCGCGGCGAGCATATCGCCCAGGAATTCGTCGCGTTGATCGACGGCTACGTCGAGCGCCGTTACGGCCGTGGCTCCGCGGCCGTCTGATGCCCGCGATGTGCTGAAGCAGGAAGCGCGCTTCGGCGCAGCCTTCCTGCGCGTTCACGGCTGGCGGCTGTTGCTGCTGTTCGCTTGCCTGCTGTTGCCGTTGTGGGCCTTCATCGAACTCGCCGACGAAGTGCACGAAGCCGAAGCCTTCGGTTTCGACGAACCGATCCTGATGTTCGCGCACGGCATGGCGCGGGCCGGGTTCGATCGCGTGTTCCTGTTTTTTTCGGCGATCGGCTATCAATACGGCGTAGTGCCGTTCGATATTCTGTTCGTGATCGGTTTGGCGTTCGCGGGCCGTTACCGCGAAGGCCTGTTCGCCGGGGTCGCGCTCGGCGGTTCGGCGCTGTTGAACCTGGCGACCAAGCAGTTCTTCGCCCGCGAGCGGCCGACGCTGTGGGAATCGATCGCGCCTGAGCACAGTTTCAGCTTTCCCAGCGGCCACGCGATGGGTTCGGCGACGTTGGCTTGCGTGCTGATCCTGCTGGCCTGGCGCACGCGCTGGCGTTGGCCGGTGGCGGCCGCGATGCTGGTTTTCGTGGCGATGGTCGGCCTGTCGCGCGTCTATCTCGGCGTGCATTACCCCTCCGACATCCTGGCCGGATGGGCTGCGGCGACCGCGTGGGCGGTCGGCTGCTATGCGGTCGTGTTCAACGGCCATCTGCGGCCGTGGAAGCGGCCTGCGTAGGGCGGAACCCGCGTAGCGGATTCCGCCGTCATTTTCGGGCGATGGCAGATGGGTTGGCGGAATCGCCTTCGCCGGTTCCGCCCTACGGCAGATATTCCTTCGGCAGCGGCATGTTCGGAGTTTCGGCCTCCCAGAACACCGACAGGATCCACCAGCGCTTGCCGTCGTTCATCAGCTGGATGCTGTTGATGCCGCGCAGGTGCACTTTGTCGTCCTTTTCCATCACGCCTTCGTAGGTGCTGAAGACGTGGGCGATGTGCCCGAATTTTTCGACGCGTTTCGCCAGTTCGCGTTCGGTGAAGCCTTTTTCGAGCATCAGCGGGCCGGACGTGGCGATGAAGTCGTTGACGTCCAACAAGCGCATGGCGACTTCGCCGTTCGACCGCGCGCCGGTCGGGATCAGTTTCGCGCCGGGAACGAATAACGAGCGCATCCGGTTCCAATCGCGCGCCTTGCCGGCGGGGCCGGAGATCACGTCGTACAGCGCGGCGACGATCGCGTCGATGCTGTCCACATCCTTGGCCGCGGCGGCCGGAACGGTGTACAGGACCGGCGACTTGTCCGTCGGCGGAGGCGTTTGTTCCGCCAGGGCAGGTGCGGCGAAAGCAAGCAAAACCAATAGCAGCGGATATGGACGCATGACGGTTCCCCGGAACGATCGGCCGATCGATGCGTAATGGGTAGCATCCATTGCGGCTTAGCGCAAAGTGCCGGAAGCGCGATGTCCTTCTCCCGATGGGAGAAGGAGAAGCAAAAGCAAAGGCACCTTTTCCGCTATTCGCCCGGCTTGGCCGCTTCCACCGGCGCCGTCGTCGCCGCTCGGCGCGCCAACTGCGCTTCGCGATGGGCGATGTAGGCGTTGGCGGCGAAGATGATGCCGGCGCCGATCAGCGTCCAATGCGAGATTTCTTCGCCGAACAACAGCCAGCCGGCGGTGGCGACGATGGGCAGTTGCATGAAGCTGATCGGCGTCAGCGCCGACACGTCGCCCAGCTTCAGCGCCCGCGTCCACAGCAATTGGCCGCCGGTGCCCAGGATGCCGGCGCCGACGGCCCACAGCCAAGCCATGCCCTGCGGCCATTGCCAGACGAACAAGGCCGGCACCAGCGAAATCGGCACCCAGAACAGATAGGTGTACAGCACGATGGTGTCGGCGGAATCGACCCGCGACAGTTGCTTGATCTGGATCGCGACGATGCCGCTCAGCACCGCCGCCGACAGCGCCACCAGGCTGCCCAGGGTGAAGCTGGCGCTGCCGGGCCGGACGATCACCAGCACGCCGATGAAGCCGACGATCACCGCGGTCCAGCGCCGCAGCCGCACTTGTTCGTGCAAGAAGATCGCCGCGGCGATGGTCACGAACAGCGGCGTGGAATACGACAACGAGATCGCCTGCGCCAGCGGCAGATGGCCGATCGCCCAGAAGCCGCACAGCATCGACACCACGCCGATCGCGCTGCGCAGCAGATAACGCGGCAGTTGCTTCGTGCGCAAGACGGCCATCCCGCTGCGATGAAGCAGCGGCAGCAAGGCCAGCAGGCCGAAGAAATTGCGGAAGAAGGCGATTTCGTAGGTATGCAGCGTTTTCGAGGCCAGGCGGATGGTCAGCGCCATCAGCGCGAAGAACACGGTGCTGCCGAGCATCAGCAGCGCGGCGCGGGTGTGGGCGGTGCGGGGAACGGTAGGCATTGCGCTTGTTTCTATCTGGGATCGCAGCCGCCGCGAAAGCGGGGCCTAGCGACATTGTTTGCCGTCGTCCCGGCGAAAGCCGGGATCCAGGGCTTCCGACGGTACAGCCCCGTTTGCGGCGTCATCGCTTCGACACTGGATCCCGGCTTTCGCCGGGATGACGGCATCGGAAGCAAAAGCCAGCCGTTCCCTACCATTTCGCGCCGACGATCCTCGGTTCCGGTTCCAGATCCACACCGAACTTCTTCCGCACCGAATCGGCGATCCGCCGCGCCAAGTCCAGCAACTGCATTCCGGTGGCGGCGCCGTGGTTCACCAGCACCAAAGCATGCTTCTCCGACACGCCGGCATCGCCGTCGCGATGGCCTTTCCAGCCGCAGGCGTCGATCAGCCAAGCCGCCGAGAGTTTTCGCGTGGTTTCGGCGTCGCCGCGGAAGATCGGCAGCGCGGCGTTTTCGTCTTGCAACGCTGCGGCTTGATCGGACGGAACGATCGGATTCTTGAAGAAGCTGCCGGCATTGCCGATGACGGCGGGGTCCGGCAATTTGCGTCGGCGCAACCGGATCACGGCGTCGGCCACTTGCGCGGGCGTGGGCGTGCCGTCGACGCCCATCGCAGCGAGTTCGTCGCGGATGCCGGCGTATTCGACCTGCACCGCCGGATCGCGCGAAAGCGCGAATTCGACGGCGGTGACCACGAATCGGTCCGGTTCGCGCTTGAACAGGCTGTCGCGGTACGCGAATTCGCATTCGGCCGGCGCGAAACGCAGGCTGCGGCCGGTCGCCGGTTCGAAGGCTTCCACCGCATGGATCCGATCGCGCACTTCCACGCCATAGGCGCCGATGTTCTGGATCGGCGCCGCGCCGACCGTGCCCGGGATCAACGCCAGGTTTTCGAGCCCATTCAAGCCGCGCGCGAGCATGCTCATGACCAGCGCATGCCATTCCAGGCCGGCATCGCTGCGCACGACGACCGCATCGCCGTCGTCGGAAACGATCTTGCTGCGGACGCCGGTGAGCGCAACCAGCGCGCCATCAGGATCGCCTGCGAACAATAGGTTGCTGCCGCCGCCCAAGACCATCGGCCGCGCGGATTCGCCGGCCAAGGCTTCCGGCAATGCGGCGGCGTCGGCGACTTCGATCAGCCGCTTCGCATGGGCTTGGATCCGGAAGGTGTTGCGTTCGCGCAGCGAGGCGTCGTGCAGTATCCGACAGGGCGCGCTCATAGCCGCTCGACGCCGCCGGTGCTCGGCGCTTCCTTGCGGCGGCGGATCGCATCGACGCATTCGCCGATCAGCGCCGGCCCGCGATAGACCAGGCCGGTATAGATCTGCACCAGGCTCGCGCCGGCGGCCGTTTTGGTGACGGCGTCGGCCGCGGAGAGGATGCCGCCCACGCCGATCAGCGGGATCGATTCGGGCAGGCGCGTGCGCATGCGGCGCAGCGCCGAGGTCGATTTGCCCATCAGCGGCGCGCCGGACAGGCCACCGGTTTCGTGTGCGTGGCGATGGCCCTGCACCGGGAAGCGCGACACCGTGGTGTTGGTGGCGATGACGCCGTCCACCTGCAGATCGGCCAGCGTGCGGCTGGCCGCGTCGATGTCCTCGTCGGACAGGTCAGGCGAAACCTTCACCAGCAAAGGCACGCGCTTGCCGTGCACGCCGGCCAGGCTTTCCTGCGCTTCGCGCAGAGTGCCGATCAAGCGCCGCAGCGATTGCTCTTCCTGCAATTCGCGCAAGCCGGCGGTGTTGGGCGAGGAGATGTTGACGGTGATGTAGTCGGCCAGCGGATACACGCGTTCCAGGCAGACCAGGTAATCGCGTTCGGCCGAATCGTTCGGCGTGTCCTTGTTCTTGCCGATGTTGATGCCGAGCACGCCGCCCTTGCGCCGCGATTTCTCGACGTTGCGCACCAGCGCGTCGACGCCGTCGTTGTTGAAGCCGAGCCGGTTGATGATGGCCTGGTGCTCGGGCAGGCGGAACATGCGCGGCCGCGGATTGCCGGACTGCGGCCGCGGCGTGACCGTGCCGACTTCGACGAAGCCGAAGCCCAAGGCGAGCAGCGCGTCGATGTGAGCGCCGTTCTTGTCCAAGCCCGCCGCCAGCCCGACCGGGTTGGGGAAGGTGAGTCCGAAAGCCTTGGTGGGGAAAGGCTTGGGTTTGCGGCCCAGCAGCGGATTCAAGCCGGTGCGGTAGGCCGCTTCGATCGCCCGCAGGCCGATCTCGTGCGCTTGCTCGGGATCGAGGCCGAAGAGGAAAGGTCGGGCGAGGGAATACATCTCAGTGCTGCGAGCCCAGCCAGGCCAGGCCGCCGAAGAACAGCACGAAGGCCGCCACCGCCAGCACCGCCAGCGCGATGCCGATATAGCCCAGCACCAGGCCGATCACCGCCAGGCCGTCGCCTTGGTACAGCTCGGGCTGGCGCCGGATTTCGGCTCGGCCCAGGTGGCCGGTGATGACCGCGACGATGCAGCCCAGCAGCGGCATCAAGGTCCAGCCCAGCACGCCAGAAACCACGCTGACGATGGCGAAGGCACTGGTTTGACGGATCGTGGCGTTCATGGATTTCCCCCTGCAGTCGGCGGGCGGGCGCCCGCCGTCAGTATGTCAAAGATCGAACTTGATGCCCTGCGCCAGCGGCAATGCGTCGGAATAATTGATGGTGTTGGTTTGCCGGCGCATATAGGCCCGCCACGCGTCGGAGCCGGATTCGCGGCCGCCGCCGGTTTCCTTCTCGCCGCCGAACGCGCCGCCGATCTCCGCGCCGCTGGTGCCGATGTTGACGTTGGCGATGCCGCAGTCCGAACCGGACGCGGACAAGAAGGCTTCCGCCGCTTTCAGGTTGGTGGTGAAGATCGACGAGGACAGGCCCTGCGGCACGGCGTTCTGCAGTTCCAGCGCTTCGTCCAGCTTGGAATACTTCATCACGTACAGGATCGGCGCGAAGGTCTCGGTCTGCACGACTTCGGCTTCGTTCTTCAATCCGGTGACGATGGTCGGCAGCACGAAATTGCCCTTGCGGTCGGTCAGCGCCTTGCCGCCGCTTTCGATGTTGCCGCCGGAAGCCTTCGCCTTTTCGATCGCGGCCAGATAGCCCTTCACCGCGTCCTGGCTGTTGAGCGGGCCCATCAGATTGGCCGGATCGGTCGGATCGCCGATCTTCTTTTCGACCTGCGCGTAGGCCGTCTTCAGCTTGGCCAGCACGTCGTCGTAGATGGTTTCCTGCACGAACAGGCGGCGCGTGGTGGTGCAGCGCTGGCCGGCGGTGCCGACCGCGCCGAACACGATCGCCGGGATGGCCAGCTTCAGGTCCGCGGTCTCGTCGACGATGATCGCGTTGTTGCCGCCCAGTTCCAGCAGGCTGCGGCCCATGCGCTGGGCGACGCGCTCGCCGACGTTGCGGCCGATCTTGGTCGAGCCGGTGAAGCTGATCAGCGGGATGCGCTTGTCGTCGACGAAATTGGTCGCCAGCTCGGTGCCGGCGTCGTTGAACAGGAAGAACAGGTCGGGGAAGCCGCCTTTCTTCAGCGCCGCGTTGCAGATCTTCATCGAGGCGATCGCCGACAGCGGCGTCTTCGGCGAGGGCTTCCAAATGGAGATGTCGCCGCACACCGCCGCGACGAAACTGTTCCAGGCCCACACCGCGACCGGAAAGTTGAACGCCGAGATGATTCCGACCAAGCCGATCGGATGCCACTGCTCGTACATGCGGTGGCCGGGGCGCTCGCTGTGCATGGTCAGGCCGTACAGCTGGCGCGAAAGGCCCACGGCGAATTCGCCGATGTCGATCATCTCCTGCACTTCGCCGTCGCCCTCGGGCTTGCTCTTGCCCATTTCCAGCGCGACCAGCGAGCCGAGCTTGTCCTTGTTGGCGCGCAAGGCTTCGGCGCATAGACGGATCGCCTCGCCGCGGCGCGGCGCCGGCGTGCTGCGCCAGACTTTGAAAGCGGCCTGGGCGCGTTCGACGATCAACTCGTAATCCGCCTGCGACGAAGCCTGCACCTTCGCCAGGACGCTGCCGTCGGTCGGGTTGACCGGCTCCAGCACGCCCGCGTCCGCGGTCTTGGCCCATTCCCCGCTGCCAAGGTAGGTGCCGGATTCGTTGTCGGACAAGCCGAGGGCGGTGAGGACGGGGTGAGTCATGGGAGCTCCGAACGAGAAACTAGTGAAGAGGAACTAGGAACGAGTGAGGCCCGGCGAGCGCGAGCACTCGTTTCTGGTTCCTCTTCACTGCGTTCCTGGCTTTAAGCGGCCCCGATACGATTCGAACGTACGACCTTCCCCTTAGGAGGGGGACGCTCTATCCAGCTGAGCTACGGGGCCTTAAGCCTCGAATTATTCCAGATACCCCCTCCCGACGCAGCTATGCTTGTTCCATGAGACCGATTTTCCCTTTTGTTTTCGCGAGCTTGGCTGCGCCGGGCGCGCTCGCTCAGGACCCCGGGCAGGCGCCGGCGAGGGCCTTGGATGCGGTCGTGGTCACCGCCACGCGCAGCGAACAGGATCCCCTGCAGGTGCCGGCGGCGATCGATCGGATCGATGCCGACGCGATCGGCCGCGCGCAGCCGCGGGCCGATTTGTCCGAATCGCTGCCGCGGGTGCCCGGCGTGCTGGCGCGCGATCGCCAGAACCGGGCGCAGGACCTGCAGATCTCGGTGCGCGGCTTCGGCACCCGCGCCAGCTTCGGCGTGCGAGGGGTGCGGCTGTACAGCGACGGCATCCCGGCGACGATGCCCGACGGGCAAGGGCAGGTGTCGCATTTCGCGCTGGAAGCCGCGGACCGGATCGAGGTGCTGCGCGGGCCGTTCTCCGCGCTGTACGGCAATTCGTCGGGCGGCGTGATCCAGATCTTCAGCGCGCCGCCGCCGGACCGGAGCGAAATCGCCGGCGCGTTCGCTGCGGGCGCCGACGGCTTCCGGCGCGGCAGTTTGTCCTGGCGCGGCCCTTGGCCTTCGGGCCCGGGCGGTTATCGCATCGATGCCGGTACCTTGGCCGACGACGGTTATCGCGACCACAGTCGCGCGCGCCGCGATTCGGCGCAACTGGCGTTGCAGGGCGCGTTCGGCGCCGACGGCGAATTCCGCGCCGTAGCCAATGCGCTCGATCTGGAAGCCGACGATCCGCAAGGCCTGACGCGCGCGGAGTTGACGGGCGACCGCCGCGCCGCCAGCGCCGGCGCATTCCAGTTCGACACGCGCAAGACCGTGCGCCAGCGGCAGTTGGGTTTGAAACTTGCGCACGGCATCGGTGTGGGCAGGCTCGAGGCCGTCGTCCACGGCGGCGGCCGCGAGACCGTGCAATATTTGTCCATCCCGGTCGCCGCGCAGGCCAATCCGCTCAGCAGCGGCGGCGTGGTCGATCTGGATCGCGGCTACGGCGGCGCGGATTTGCGCTGGCAGTGGCGCGGCGAATGGGCTTCGCGGCCGGCCGGCATCGCCGTCGGCGCCGAATACCAGCGTTCCAGCGAACGCCGCCGCGGTTACGAAAACTTCGCCGGGGCGCGGCTGGGCGTGCGCGGCGCCTTGCGTCGCGACGAACGCGACCGCCTCGCCGGCAGCGATCGATATCTGCAAGCCGATTGGGAATTCGCCCCGCGCTGGCGGATCGACGCGGGCCTGCGCCGCAGCCGCATCGCTTTCCGTTCGCGCGATGCGTTCGTTACCGCAGCCAATCCCGACGACAGCGGCCGTTTGGAGTACGCCGAGACGACGCCCGTCGCGGGGCTGCTGTTCCGCGCTGCGGATAGCGTCAGCCTGTACGCGAACGCCGGCAAGGGTTTCGAAACGCCGACCTTCAACGAATTGTCTTACCGTAGCGACGGCCGCAGCGGTTTGAATACCGCATTGCGCGCCGCTAGCAGCGACAACGTCGAAGCAGGGCTGCGCATGCGCCGCGGCGAAGAGCGCATGGGATTCGCGTTGTTCCGCAGCGCCACCGACGACGAGATCGTGGTCGCGGCCAACCAGGGCGGGCGCAGCACCTTCGCCAATGCCGCTTCTTCGCTGCGGCGCGGCGCCGAATGGTCGTGGTCGGGCGCCTGGTCGACGCATTGGCGTTATGCGCTGGCCTACACCTATCTCGATGCGCGCTACCGCGAGGCCTTCGTCGTTTGCGGCGCGGCGCCTTGCGCGCGGCCGAATCAGACCGTCGCCGCCGGCAACCGCATTCCGGGCCTGCCGCGAACGCAGTTGTGGGCCGAGTTGCGCTGGCTTCCCGACGAGCGCATCGATTTCGCCCTCGAAGCGCAAGGCGTCGGCCGCGTGTTCGCGGACGATGCGAATACCGCCGCGGCGCCCGGTTATGCGATTTTCGATGCCAGCGCGCAGCGACGTTGGCGGATCGGCGGTATCGAGGCGATCGGTTTCGTCCGCATCCAAAACCTGTTCGATCGCCGCTATGTGGGCTCGGTAATCGTCAACGAGAGCAACGGGCGCTATTTCGAACCCGCGCCGGGGCGGGGCTGGCTGGTCGGCGTCGATTTGAAGCCCGCGCGGCCGTAACCGGCTCCCACAAACAGCCTTCGGCGAGCCGGTCGCGGCCCTTTGCGATTCCGCGCGGCACTGACTAAAGTCGGTGTCCGTCGCCCACCCGGGCCAAGCGCGAAGCCCGGCGCCGGTTGCGTACGATGCCGCATGAACCGCCGTTCCCGCGCGCCTAGCGATACCGTCATGCCGCCTGCCGTTCGCGAAGGGGTGCGCAACCAGCTCGAGCTGCTCTCGCAGATGATCGAGGACATCGCGGGCGAGTTGGCGTTGGATCCATTGCTCGGCCGCATCGTCGAGCGCGCCTGCAAGCTGATCGGCGCGGACGACGGCGTGATCGGCCTGTACGTGCGCGAAACCGATTCGATCCGCACCGCGGCCAGCTACAACATTCCGCAAGAACAATTGCGCGCCGTGCTGGCGCGCGGACACGGGCTCACCGGGCGCGTGCTGGAGCTGGATGCGCCGCTGCGCTGCCGCTACGGCGATTTGCCGCATCCCAGCCGCACCGCCGCATTGGATATGGACATGATCGGCATGCCGATCCGCGCCCACGGCAAATTGATCGGCGTGTTCGGCATCGGCGTATGGCCGCCGCGCGAGTTCGCGCCGGATGCGCAGGATCTGCTGGACCTGTTCGCGCGCCACGCCGCGATCGCCATCGAGAACGCGCAGCGCTACGCCGAAGAGCAGCGCCGGGCGTCGCGGTTCGCGCTGATCGCACGGGTGGCCGCGATCGGGGCCACCGGCCCGGATTTGGACACGCTGCTGCAGCACGCGGCCGACGCGATCCACGAAACCCTCGAATATCCGAACGTGGACATTCCGCTGATAGATCCCGAGCGGCCGGACACGCTGGTCATCCGGGTGCGCGGCGGCGACTATAAAAAGCTGATCCGGCACGAAGACCGGTTGCCGATCGGCACCGGCATCATGGGCGCCGCCGTGCGCGAACGCCGCGTGCAACTGGTCAACGACGTCGCGCGGGATCCGCGCTATATCACGCCGCCCGGCGTGCGTCCGCCGCGGGCCGAGCTGGCCATCCCGATCCTGTACGGCGGGCGCGTGCTGGGTGTGCTCAACGTCGAAGCCGACCGCACGTTCGACGAATTGGACCGGATCAGCTTGGAGATCGTGGCGGAGCACCTGGGCGTGGCGATCGTTAACGCGCGGCTGTTCGAGCGTTCGACCCAGGCGGCCTTGCTCGAAGAACGCCAGCGCCTGGCCCGCGACCTGCACGACAACGTCACTCAGATCCTCGCTTCGATGAGCCTGATCACCCAGTCGCTGGCCGAGGCCTGGCATCGCGATCCGGCCGAAGGCGAACGCCGCGCGGTGCGGCTGAGCGAACTGGCGCAATTGGCGTTCGCGGAACTGCGCGGCTTATTGCGCGAACTATCGCCCGGCGCGTCCGCGGACCGGGCGTCGGCGGGCGCGGCGACCCCGCACGAATTGCCCGATGCGATGCGGCGCTTGCTCAAGGCCATGGTGCCCGCGCATATCCGCTTGAATCTCAATGCCGAAGGCTACCGGCCGCAGCTGCAGGCGCACGAGCACGCGATGCTGCGCGTCTGCCAGGAAGCGGCGTCCAACGCGGTGCGCCACGCCGAACCGAAGCGGATCGGCATCGTGCTGTCGGTCGACGCCAAAGCGCTGCGCTTGCGCGTTTGCGACGACGGCCGCGGCATTTCCGACCTCGCTGAGCCCGGCATGGGCTTGGCGAACATGCGCGAACGGCTTTACGAATTGGGCGGCGAGCTGCTGATCACCACCGGCACGCCGCACGGTACGCGCATCGATGCTTTTCTTCCGCGCGCCGATCGCGAATTGAATTGAGGAAATCCCAATGAACGAGCAACCCATACGCATCCTGTTGGCCGACGACCACGCCGTGGTCAGGGAAGGGCTGCGCGGCCTGCTGGAACAACAGGCCGACATGCAAGTGATCGGGGAGGCCGAGAACGGCATCGCCGTGCTCGAGCGCTTGTCCGCGGATGCCCCCGACGTGGTGGTCTTGGACATGAAGATGCCGGGCCCGCCGGCGGTGGAGAACATCGCCGCGATCAAACGCGCGCGTCCGGCCGTCAACATCCTGGTGTTCACCAGCTACGCCGAAGACTCGCAAGTGCGCGACGCCTTGGCTGCCGGCGCCACCGGCTATCTGCTCAAGGACGCGTTGCGCGACGATCTGGTGCGCGCGGTGCGCGAAGTCGCCGCCGGCCGCGCATGGCTGCATCCGCAAGCGCAGCGGCAAATGCTGGACTGGATGCGGCGCGCGCCGTCGCCGATCGACCGGTTGACCGCGCGCGAACGTTCGGTGCTGGCGCTGCTGGCCGAAGGCATGAGCAACAAGCAGATCGCGCGCCAGCTGGATCTGACCGAAGGCACGGTCAAGGGCTACGTCAGTCAGGTGCTGGACAAGCTCGGCGTGGCCGACCGCACGCAAGCGGCGCTGCTCGCGCACAAGGAAGGCATGGCCCACTGAAGCCGGGGACACGAGAGGAAAAAACTCTCCCGGGGCTGCCGTCGAGGGTGTCTGCCGAAGGCCGGGCCGCCGGGAGATAACCGGAATGCCGTACGTCGCGGCGGCGATTCTTGTCGGCCGCAACGCTCGGTCAGATTGCGCCGCGGGCAGCGCGGCGAGTAGGCCGATGCGTGAGTGCTCGGCCATGACTTTGGTGGGTGCGGACAAACGAAAAGGCCGAACCGCGACGCGGTCCGGCCTTTCGTAAGCGTGGTGGAGCGGAGGAGGATCGAACTCCCGACCTTCGCATTGCGAACGCGACGCTCTCCCAGCTGAGCTACCGCCCCACGAAGCGCGCAATTCTAGCGGCCTGCGAGCGAGGGCGCTAGACGTGCGTTTCGGCGTCGCGTCGTGGCGCGTGCCGACAGTAGTCGCGTCGGCGGTCTGCCGCGCGATGTTCGAGTCTTGCGACGTTTGCCTTCATCGCCGTCATCCCGGCGAAAGCCGGGATCCAGGACGACGGAACTCTCGCTGCGACTAGCTGGATCCGGCTTCCGCCGGGGTGACGGTTGGAAGAATCCCGCTGGAGCGACGCCCGGCAGAAGCTGAGGTCAATGAGCCTATTCAGTCTTTGGAGGCCGCTTAGGAGGCATTGACATACTGTGCGATGCAATGTACTGTTCATTACACGTTACAGGGCGAAGCACTGTGGATACTCGCGAAAACCCGACTCCGAAGCTGGAGCTCGAACTACGACGCGGAGCGCTGGTGCTGGCGGTGCTTTCCCAGCTCCGGCAGGCGCAATACGGCTATTCGCTGCGCCAGGCCTTGGCGCAGCGTGGCATGTCGATCGAGGAGGGGACGCTTTACCCCTTGCTCCGCCGGCTGGAAGGCCAGGGCGTCCTGGCTTCGGAATGGCGGATCGAGGAAGGCCCGCCGCGACGCTACTACCGCTTGAACGACGCGGGCGAGGCGCTGCTCGCTGAACTGACGGTGTCCTGGAACGCCCTCGCGGCGACGATGGCCGGTTTACTGGAAGGGGATGGGAAATGAGTACGAACGACGTGATCGAGGCCTATGTGGTGGACGTCATCCGCCGCGTGCCGCGCAAGGAACGCGGCGAGATCGGTTTCGAGCTGCGCGGCCTGCTGGCCGAGATGCTCGCCGATCGCGCGCAATCGGAAGGCAAGGCTGCCGACGACGCCATGGTGCTGGCCATGCTGCGCGAATTCGGAACGCCGGCGGAAGTCGGCGCGCGCTACCGTCCGCCGGGCACGACCATCATTCCGGCCGATCAGACCAAGACTTTCGCGCTGACGGCGCTAGGCGGCCTCGGTTTGCAATGGGCTTTGACGCTGCCCCGCGTGTTCGAAGGCCAGCCGCTCGTTGCCTGGTGGTTCACCTGGGGCCTGGGATCGTTCTGGTGGCCCGGCTTCATGGTGACGATGGCGATCGTCGCCGCGGCCGTGCGGAAGACCGGGTTGTTTAAGCCGACCTGGCGGCCGCGCGTCGTCGATCCGGACCGGATCGAACGTCTGCCTTCGATCTTCGGCCTGGTCTGCATCGCGGTCGCCGTGGCGTTCATGGTCTGCTTGCCTTGGATAGCGAATGCGATGCCCGGTCCGTTTCCGCAAATCTTCGCTTTCGATGCCGCCTTCCTGCGCACACGCGCCCCGTTCGCCTTGTTGTTGTGGGCCGGCTACTTCGCGGTGAGGCTCGCGGTGCTTTCGAAAGGACGCTGGTCGTCGTTGATGCGGCGATTGGAAACCGGCTTGAGCCTGGCGTTCGCCGCGCTGCTGGTCTGGTGGATCGCCGCGGGCGACATCTTCCAGGCCAAGCCGACCGACGACGGCGCGAAGGCGGCGCTGGTTTTGGTCGTCGCCTTAATCGTCGTGAGCCTGCTCTACGAAGCGTTCCGCGGGCGTCCGCAGATACGCGCCCCGAAGATCGCCGGCTGACACGCAGCCGCATTCCCGAATCTCCATTTCGAATGAGTCTTCGCCGTGCTTCGCGCATATCTGGTTTCGCTCGCCTTGCGAGATTTTGAAGCCCTCTCCCGCTTGCGGGAGAGGGTTGGGCGAGGGCGCGCGGACGCGAAGACCGCGACAGGCAATCGGTATCCGATGCTCTCGGGTTCCCGCTCCAGAAGGGTTTGACGCGTCGGCTATCACGCGCGCCCTCACCCCAGCCCTCTCCCGCAAGCGGGAGAGGGAGCGCTACAGCTTCAGACCGATTCCGACGCGGTGTCCGGCGGCGCGTCCTTGGCCACGACGCTGGTCGCGGCCAGATCGGCGGTGACGTTGCCGAGCGTGGCGAACACGTCGGGGATGGTGTCCACCGCCAACAGGATGCCCAGCGGTTCCACCGGCAAACCCATCGCCTGCGTTACCGGCATATTGGTCGCCATGAAACTGGCCTGCCCGGGCAGGCCGACCGAACCCATGCTGATCACCACCGACAATGCGATGCCCACCGTCCATTGCGCGATGCTCAAATCGGTGCCGAACACCCAGGCGATGAAGGCGACCACGCTGATGTACTGCACCGGACTGTTGATCCGGAACAGCGACACCGCCATCGGCAGCACCAGCGAAGTCACCGGCAACGGGTAGCCGAGCCGGGCGCGCGCGCTTTCGATCATCGCCGGCAACGAAGCCAGCGAGGATTGCGTGCTCGTGGCCACGACCTGCGCCGGCAGGATCGCCGCGGCGAAGCGCCGCAGGTGCGCGCCGCCGAAGAACACGGCGACCGGATACATCAGCAAGGTCACCGAGAAATAGATGATGCATTGCAGAGCGATGTAATAGCCCAGCGCGCTGATCATGCTCAGTCCGACCCGCGCGCAGACCGCGAACACCAGCGCGAACACGCCCAGCGGCGCCGCCCAAAGCACCCAGCGCACGATCACAATCATCGCGTCGCTCACCGTCTGCAGCAGGTCGATCATCCGCGCGCGGCGCTCGCCGTCGACGCGGGTGAGGGCGAAGCCGAAGAACAGGGCGAACACCACCAGCGGCAGCATCGCGCTCTGCGCGGCGGCGGCGATGGCGTTGCTGGGCACGATGGAAGCGATCCAATCCGACAAGGACGTCGGCGCCGCCGCTGCGACCGCCGTGCCGGTGGCGTGCAGGCGTTCGGCGAGCAGCGGGTCGCGCGGCACCAGCGACAGCAGAAAGGTCGATGCGACCGCGGTGAAGGCGGCCGCGGCGGCGAGCAGCACGACGAACACGAGCATCGCCTTGCGCGCGGTGCGCCCGGAAGCGGCCGCGTTGCTGGCGGTGTTCACGCCGATCACCACCAGCGCCGCCACCAGCGGCACTACCGTCATCTGCAGCGCGCTCAGCCACAAGCGTCCGATCGGTTGCACCACGTCCGCGGCGCGGGTCGCGAAGGCGGGATCCCACAACGCCAGCAGCAGGCCGGAGACGGCGGCCACGATCAAGGCCAGCAGAACGCGGGTGGTCAGGGACATGCGGTTTCCTGTCGTCGGCGTGGTGGTGGTCGGCGTCCTGCGCTAGGGCAGATGCCAGGAAGTTTTAAGGCGCGCGTGCTCGGCCCGCGGCAGCAGGACGAACACCGGATGCGATTCCGGCCTCAGCCAAGCGTAAAGGCGTTCCATCGCCGGTTCGGCCATCGCCGTGCAGCCGGCCGTCGTCTCGCCGGGCGCCTTCCACAAATGGGCGAAGATGCAACTGCCGGCGTTCGGTTTCGCCCGCGGGTTGTGTTCGATGACGAAGCCGAGCTTGTAGCGCTGGTCGCCGGGTTTGCGCAGGTCCAAGCGCATCGGCTCGCTCGATCCGGCCACGGCCGCTTCGCCGACCTCGCGCGCATCGACGATCTTGTTGTAGAGCGGCGATGCCGGCACGTCCATGCAATAGCTGCTGGCGGACATCGCGGCGTAGGGCAGGGCGGTGTCGGCGGAAGGCGAGTAACCGAATGCGGTGCCGATGGCGAACACGCCCGCGGGCGCGCGGCCGTCGCCTTCGCGCTTGATCGGGCCGTTGTTTTGTTCGGGATGCAGGCCCAGACCCCAGGCGGAGCCGGCGCGGCCGACGGTGATGCGCGTCGCTTGGCCGATCTCGCGCCAGCTCGATCCGTCGCGCTCATAGGTGCGCAGTTCGCCGACGGTGGCGTTCCAGTCGGGCGTGGTGACCAGGACCAGTTGTTGGGCGTTGGACCATGCGGCCGGTGCCTCTTTCCGATTCAAGTGCCGACTACAGCCCCCTGCGACCAACGCAGCGAATAGGATCAGACACGACACAACGATCCGGAGGATCTCCCTCCTTTGAAAAAGGGTGAAGCAGCGCGTTTGCGAACCAAAGGTTCGCGCGCTGATGAACGCCCGCAGGCTGTGCCTGCGGGCCGGGCAGGTCGGGGAGGATTTGCTCTTCGGTCCGCGAAGAGCAAAAGCAAATCCCCCTTGATCCCGCTTTTTCAAAGGGGGAAACAGCGGGTGCGATGGGGCTTGGTGCGACGTTGTCATGGCTCGAGCATAAGCTGGATCCGCTCCCGATTGGCGTCCAGCCGCGCCATCCGGTCGCCGTCCTCGCACAACAGCACGAAGATCAGATCCAACAGGTGCTGCAAAGCGGTCTGGTACAGCAGCGGCTCGATATGGGCGCGCTCGTCGTGGGCGGAGACCAGCAGCGACAGTTCGGCGTGCGCGCGCAGCGGATTGGCGGTGTGGCGGGTGACCGACACGACCTTGCCCTTGCGCTCATGGAATTGGCGCGCGATCTGGCTCAGCGCGACCTGGTTGCCGTGCTCGGAAAAGGCCAGCAGCACGTCCCCGGGATTGGCGGCGGAAACGCTGGTGGCCATCAGCACCGGATCGAAATGGTGCACGGTCAGAATCCCCAGCAGCGACAGCTTCAGCGCGAAGGCGCGCGCGGCGACGCCGTCCTCGTCCAACCCGATCACGAACACGCGACCCGCGCCGGCGACGGCATCGGCGATCGCATCGATCCGGTCGGGCGGGTTGATCAGCCGAGTTTCCTCTTCGGCGCGCGCTTTCTGCCGCCACAGGCTTTCGGCCAGCGCGCCGTGCGGATCGTCCGCCGCCGACGGCGCGCCGTGCTGCTCTTCGTTGCCGTTGCTGCGCGCGATCGCTTCGCCGACCGAGTACTTCAGGTCCGGATAGCCCTTGAATCCCAGCTTCTGGCTGAACTTGACCACGCTCGACTGGCTGATCCCGAGCGCGCTGGCCAATTGCTGCGACGAATAGTCGCGCAGCAGATGCGCGTTCTCCAGGATGTAGTCGGCGATGCGGCGCTCGATCGCCGACATCTGGTCGCGCTCGGATCGGATCTTCAGCAGCGGCGACATGGCGTCGGGCTCAGACTTCGATCGGTTCCAGCCCGCGGATCTCGCGGATGCCCAGGCCGGGCGCATCGGTCACCGAGATCTCGGACTCGTTGAAGATCACGCCGCCGTCGACCGGGTTGAACTTGCTCAGCGAAGGCCCGTCCAGGTCGACCTTGGTGATCACGTTGGCCTTGGCCACCGCCACGTGCACCGCCGCGGCGACGCTGATGCTGGTTTCCAGCATGCATCCGATCATGCATTCCACGCCGTACAGCGCGGCGATGTCGGCGATCCGGATCGCGTTGGAGATGCCGCCGGTCTTCATTAATTTGATGTTGATGATGTCGGCGGCGCGCAGTTTGATCAGTTCGACCACTTCCATCGGCCCGAATACGCTTTCGTCGGCCATCACAGGCGTGTGGACGCGGTCGGTGACGTATTTCAGGCCGTCGATGTCCTGCGCCTTCACCGGCTGCTCCAGCAGTTCCAGCAGCACGCCGGCGTCTTCCAGCGTATGCATCGCGTAGACCGCCTGCTTGGCGGTCCAGCCTTGGTTCGCGTCCAGGCGGAGCAGGGCGCGGCCCTCGACCGCGGCGTAGATCGCCTTGACCCGTTCGATGTCCAGGCCGATGTCCTTGCCGACTTTGATCTTCAGCGATTCGAAGCCGCGGTCCACCGCGGCGATGGAATCGGCGACCATCTTGTCGATGTAGTCGACGCTGATGGTGATGTCGGTGGTGATCACCGGGTCGCCGCCGCCGAGCATCTTGTACAGCGGCGCGCCGTACAGCTGGCCGAACAAGTCGTAGACCGCGATCTCGACCGCGGCCTTGGCGCTGGTGTTCTTCTCCAGCGCGGTCTGGATCAATTGGGTAATGCGGTTGAGATTGGCGATCTCCTGGCCGATCAGGCGCGGGGCGATGAACTTGTCGATCGCCTCGACGATGGAACCGTGGGTGTCGCCGGTGATCACCGCCGTGGCCGGCGCTTCGCCGTAGCCGATGTTGCCGGTGTCGGTGTGGATCTGGACGACGATGTCCTCGACCGTCTCCACCGTGCGCAGCGCGGTTTTGAACGGCGTCTTCAGCGGCACCCGCAACATGCCGAACTTGATCTGCGTGATCTTCATCTTGTCGTCTGGTCCCTCAGGGGCGGATGCGCTGGATGTTGGTGATGCGGTCCACGTAACTCTTCTGTTCGTCGAACATCAGGGTCGACAGCGGCGTGACCGAGACGCCGTTGAGCTTACCGCCGACCACTTTGCCGTCGGGGCCGAGCCAAGAACCGCCGTTGGTGTCGTGGATCACGTAGGGCATGCCGTTGTCGTGGCCGATCACCATCATCACGTGGCCGGGGATGTAGACCAAGTCGCCGACCTGCAGGTCGCGCACCACCGGGTCGCGCTTGTCGCGGCCGTCGCCCGGTTCGAAATGGATGCGGTTCAACGCCGGGCTGACGCTTTGGTCGCTGGTATTGCGCGGCAAGATAATGCCGAAGCTGCGGTAGATCTCCGAAACGAAACCGCTGCAGTCGCGGGCGTTGTAGCTGTGGCCCCAACCGTAGCGCTCGCCCAGGAATTTGAAGCCCTGGCGCAGGATGTTGGCGCGGTTCATCGGCAAGTAGTCGGCGCGCACGTCGGCGTTGCGCGAAATCAGCGCCGGCGAAAACGCGAGCCGGCCGTCTTCACCGCGGATCGGCAATTCGACGATGTGCGACGAGTACGGATTCTGTCCGTTCACCGGCTTGTCGGCGGGCCAATCGACGATCGCAGGCAGACGAATGCCCATGTCGAGCTGCAAATCCGACACTTGCGGCTGGTCGGGCGTATAAACCGTGCGCACCGTCGCGCCGGTGACGATCAAATAAGGCGTTTTGCGCGTGTAAGCGAACACGGCGTCCTTGTCGCCTGCGGCGACTTTCTCTTTCTCGATCCAGGCCGCGTACAGCGGACTGACTACGAACCACCATTTGCGGTCGCGGCTTTCGTGGACGATGGCCACCGGCGTGCCCGGAAACAATGCGCTTTCCTGGAAGCGGTCGATATCGGTGTCGCCTTGGCGCGAGAACACGCGCAACCCGGTCGGGAAGGCGCGCAGGTCGGCGCGACGGGTGACCAGGCCGTAGCGGGTGGTTTGGGTCGCCGGCACCGCGTCCAGACGCAGATCGGCGACCAGCGCGTCCAGCGCCTTGGCCGGCACTTCGCGGCCGCGTTCGTCGTAGACCGGCTTGGTCGGGCGCTTCGACAAGCCTTCGATCCAGGCTTTCACTTGGTCGCGCCCGAGCGAAGCGGGCAGGGCTTCGATGTCGTACACCGAGTCGTCGACTTCCTCGAGCTTTTCGTTCTGCGCGGCGATCGCGGCGCGATCCAGCACCACGCGATCGGCGGCGGCTTGTCGCCGGATCCAATAGTCCGGGTCGAGTTGCGCGCTGCTGACGCCCGGAACGCCGGTCGCTTGCGCAGCTGCGGCGCGCGCATCCGCGTGCGGCGCCGGTGCGCTGGCGCAAGCGGCGATCAGCAGCGCCGCAGTCAGGAGTAGGGGTTTGAATTTCATAACGACGTCTCCGCGGAGCGGCCCGAAACCGAGGAAGCCGGGGCCAGGCCCCAGCATGGCAGCACCCGTCTGGATGCTCGCTTCATCTCGAATCCTCCCCGAAAGGCCCCGATCCGCGGCACTATTTTTGTGCGCCGCGGAATACGTATTTCTTATAGCATAGTCCAAAAGAATAAATTATTGACGCTGGCTTGGACGCATGTTACACAGCCGTTACCGTGGGCTAATACGGGGAGCCGCGTTGGACAGCATGCGACCAGTCGGACATCGGCGGGGCCTGACGGCCTTGGCGCTGGCGGCCGCCTTGCTGCTCGGCGGGGGCTCGGTCGCCCAAGCCGCGCCGAAAGGCGGCGAGGCCGAAGCCGAGACGATCGCCTTGATCGACGCCGGCCATTTCCGCGAAGCCGAATCGCGCATCGCCGCGGCGCTAGCCGAGCCTTCGCTCGATGCGCCATCGCGAACGGCGCTGGAATTCCAGCGCGAACGCATGCGCCGCATCCTGCTCGACTTCACTTTGAACGAGGAAGAAGCCAAGGCGCGGGTGCGCAAGCAGATTCCCGACCTGAAGGACGGGGAATTCGCGAAATGGGATGCGGCCGGCCTGCTCGAGCATCAGACCATCGACGGCCGCAAGCTCTATTTCAGCCGCGCGCCGTCCAACCTGTTCCGCCTCAGCGCCGAAGCGCGCGCGCGCCGCGCGAAGCAGACGCCGTTCAACGACAGTCCGCTCGAGAAATCGAGTCCGCACCATAAAGAAGTGCGCGATGCCGCGCTGGCCAGCGGGAAATCCAGCGTCGCGCCGCGGCGGGTGCGCATCACCCAATCGATCGCGGTGAACGCCGATGCGGTGCCCGCAGGCGAAACGCTGCGCGCCTGGCTGCCGTATCCGCGCGCCATTCCGGGACAGCAGGAAGACATCCGCTTCGTCGCCAGCGAGCCGTCCAAGCACGAGATCGCGCCGGAATCGACGATGCAGCGCACCGTGTACGTGGAAAAGCCGGCCGTCGCCGGCAAGAAGACCGAGTTTTCGGTCACCTACGAGCTGACCATCTACGGACAGTACAAGGCGATCGATCCCGCCAAAGTGGTGCCGGTCACGGAAACGCCGGAACTGGCGCCCTACATGGGCGAACGCCCGCCGCACATCGCCTACACCGACGACCTGCGCAAGTTCTCGCGCGAGGCCGTCGGCGACGAAAAGAATCCTTACCGCATCGCGCAGAAGCTTTACGCGGCGGTGGACAAGATTCCGTGGGCCGGCGCGCGCGAGTATTCCACCCTCACCAACATCAGCGACTACGCGCTGCACGCCGGCCATGCCGATTGCGGCCAGCAGACCTTGCTGTTGATGACTTTGCTGCGCTTGAACGGCATTCCGGCGCGCTGGCAGTCGGGCTGGATCTTCTCCGACACCGAATACAACAACATGCACGACTGGGGCTGGCTGTACCTGGCCCCGTACGGCTGGGTGCCGATGGACGTCACCTTCGGCCGCTTCGCCGACGGCGACCCGGCCATCCGCGACTTCTACTTGGGCGGCTTCGACGCCTATCGCATCGCCTTCAACGACGACTACGGCCGCGATTTCGCGCCGAAGAAGGAGTTCTTCCGGTCCGAGACCGTCGATCTGCAGCGCGGCGAGGTGGAGTGGAAGGGCGGCAATCTTTATTTCGACCAGTGGGATTACGACTTCGACTGGACGATGCTCCCGCGCGGGGCGGCGAAGGACACGCAGTAGCGCGAACACGTGCAAACACTACCAATGACATCCGACTGCAACACCCTGGAGGGGGCATGAAAAGCATGGCACTGAAGAGGTCCGCAATTTGTATCGCCTTGGGGGCGT
This sequence comes from Luteimonas gilva, assembly GCF_005239095.1. Classification (GTDB taxonomy): domain Bacteria; phylum Pseudomonadota; class Gammaproteobacteria; order Xanthomonadales; family Xanthomonadaceae; genus Luteimonas_C; species Luteimonas_C gilva. Next base: position 296,305 of record NZ_SZUA01000001.1, read on the forward strand.
GCCTGGCGACCCTGTCGCCTCTTGCGTTTGCGCAGAGCGCCATGGGCGCGGTGGCGGGGCGCGCCGACGCCGGCGCGCAGATCACGGTGACCAACACCGCGACGGGCCTGACCCGCACCGTCACAGCGGATGCCGATGGCAGCTACCGCCTCAGTCAGTTGCCCGTCGGCTCGTATAGCGTGCAGGTCAGCCGCGACGGGCAAGCCGTGGGCAGCCCCGTCGCCGCGAATGTTTCGTTGGGCGGCACGACCACGGTGAATCTAGGCGGCATCGGCAACCTGGATACGGTGACCGTGGTCGGATCCCGCGTCATCAACCGCGTCGACGTCCATTCCACCGAGTCGGCGGTCAACATCAATCGCGAGGAATTGGCGCGGATGCCGGTGGACCAAAGCCTGACGTCCGTGGCGCTGCTGGCGCCCGGAGTGGTCAATTCGGGCGCCACCTTCGGCGGTCTCACCTTCGGCGGTTCGTCGGTGGCGGAAAACGTCGTTTACATCAACGGCCTGAACGTGACCGATCCCTACCGCCGCCAGGGCTTCTCCTCGGTGCCTTTCGCCTTCTACAAGGAATTCCAGATCAAGACCGGCGGCTATTCCGCCGAATTTGGCCGCAGCACCGGCGGCGTCATCAATGCGGTGACACGCTCGGGCGGAAACGATTTCCACGGCGGCGTGGAACTGACGTTCGAACCGTCGGACTGGGCTTCTTCGAAGGAAGATCACTTCCATAGGGACGGCACCGTCGACGAGCGCGACCGCACGAGCCGCGACGAAAGTTCCTTGTTCAAGACCAACCTATGGGCGTCCGGCCCCATCGTGAAGGACAAGCTGTTCCTCTTCGCGATGTACGAAAACCGCGATGCCGACTCGAAGGACATCGATACGGAAGAGGCCTTCTACACCGATAGTCCGAACGATTTCTGGGGCGCCAAGCTCGATTGGCAGATTACCGACAACCATCTGCTGGAAGTGTTGGCCTTCTCCGACGAGGCCGAGTCCACCACTTCCAACTACGATTACGCGTTCGATACCGATACGCTGGGCAAGTTCAACGGCGAAACCCTTTCCAGATCCGGCGGCGACAACTGGTCGCTCACCTATACCGGCTACATCACCGACAATTTCGTCGCCAAGGCGATGTATGGCGTGAACAAGCGGACGAACTTCGGCGGCAGCCCGCGGGACGGCGATTGCAGCATCGTCACCATCGCCAGCAACTACAACGACGAGTTCGGCAGGGAGGCCAAGCGGGGCTGCCATCCGACCAATACCAGTAGGAACAGCCGCGACGACAAGCGCGAGGCGGCGCGCCTGGATTTCGAGTGGACGCTGGGCAACCACCTGCTGCGTTTCGGCGCGGACCAGGAAGTGATGGAGTCCGACAGCACGGTGGTGTATCCGGGCGACGGCGTCAGCTACCAGGCCCAAACCGTCGTGCCCGGCGCGCCGCTTCCGAACGACGCCACCGTTCCCGCCGGCGTCACCCGCATCATCGATGCGCGCCGCTATATCACGGGTTCGCCGGTGGAAACGAAGGCGCAGGCGTTTTACGTAGAGGACAACTGGAGCGTTACGCCCGACCTGCTGCTGAATATCGGCGTGCGATTCGACAAGTTCCACAACAAGCTGGCTTCGGGTTCGACCTTCGCGCAAGCCGACTTCAGCGACATGATTTCACCGCGTCTGGGTTTCAGCTGGGACATGAAGGGCGACGGCACGACCAAGCTGTTCGGCAACGCGGGCCGCTACTACCTGCCGCTGACCAACAAGCTCGCCGACTATTTCGGCGGCGGCACTACCGACGAGCACACCTACTACGTGCTCAACGGGTTCACCCAACAGATCGACCCGGTCACCGGCGGCACCTATCTGATGCCTAACCTGGGTCCGCAAATCGGTCCGGTCAATACCGAAGGGAACGTTCCGGCGCCGGACGATCTGCGCACCGAAGTCTCGCGAGATCTGGAGATGGTCTACCAGGACGAGTTCATCCTGGGATTCCAGCAGATGATCAATACGGCCTGGTCGTACGGCGTCAACGCCACCTACCGCGAGACTCCGCGCGCCGTGGAAGACACGCGCATCAACCATCTGCCCGGGTGCCCCGGATATTCGAGCTTCCCGATCATCAACCCTGGCGAAAAAGCGACCCTGTGGTGCGAGGACACGGGCCAGTGGGTGACTTTCGACAGTTCCCGCGACGGTTATCAAGCGACGGGCAGCGGCGCGATCCTGGGCTACAAGAAGCCCAAGCGCACTTACAAGGCGGTCGAATTCCAGATCGATCGCGCCTGGGACGACAAGTGGGCGTTCAATGCCAGCTACATCTGGTCCAAGTCCGAAGGCAACATCGAAGGCCCGGTGAACTCTGACGCGGGCTACGCGGACACCAACCTGGTGCAGTTCTACGATCACCCGGCCGTCAACGAGCGCTACGGCGTTTTGTTCAACGACCATCGCCACCAGTTCAAGTTCCGCGGCAGCTATAAGCTCAACGAGATGTTCAGCTTCGGCGCTACGTTCTCGGCGATTTCGGGCGGTCCCATCACTGCGTTCGGCGTGCGTTGGCCCAACGACAACCGTAGCGCCGGCGGTCCCGGCGAATTCAGCGGCGGCGGGTCGGGTTGGCTGTGCGTGTCCGGCTGTTCCAACTATACGACGCGGCAACTGGTCTATTCGGAGCGTGGCGCGTTCGGCCGCATGCCTTGGGTCAAGGACCTGGGCCTCAATGTGACCTTCACGCCGTTCCGCGACATCGACCTGAAGGCGCGCTTCTCCATATACAACGTGCTCAACGACCAGACGGTCGTCAATGTGCACTCGCGCTACGAGAGCACTCCTGGCGTCAAGATGCCTTATTTCGGAGAAGGCACGGTGTGGCAGTCGCCGCGCTACATGCAACTGGTCGTGTCGTACAGCTACTGAGCGCATGCGGCGCGATCCGTACGGCTCGAATTCCGATTAGCCCCCCGGCTTAGCGGCCCGCCCTCGCGGGCCGCTTTTTTTCGCCTGCGATCCGCGGCACGATGCCGGGATCTTCTTGAGGTCAACGGCATATGAAGACATTCGCGACGGCTGCGCTCGTGTTTCTGTCGGCGCTTTCAGCGACGGTTTTCGCCGCTGCGCCAGCCGATCCGGCGCTCGACGCCGTCTTCAACGACGCCGTCGCCCGCTACAAGCTGCCGGGCCTGGCCGTCGGCATCGTCCGCGACGGCGAAATCGTCTATCGCCGCACTTCCGGAGAACGGGAAGTCGGCACCGGCGAAAAAATCGACGCCGATACGATCTTCAAGATCGCCTCCAACAGCAAAGCGATGACTGCGGCGGTACTCGCGCGCCTAGTCGACGCGGGCAAGCTGAAGTGGGACGACCCGGTGGTGAAATACCTGCCGGATTTCCGCATGTTCGACCCTTGGGTCACGCAACAGCTGCAGGTACGAGATCTGCTGATCCACAACAGCGGCTTGGGCGCGGGCGCCGGCGATCTGATGCTGTGGCCCGAACCCAACCGTTTCGAGCGCGCGGACGTGCTGAAGGGTTTGGGCTATCTGAAGCCCACTTACAGCTTCCGCTCGCGCTACGCCTACGACAACACGCTCTACATCGTCGCCGGCGAAGTCGCCGCCAAGGCCGGCGGCGCGCCTTACGAAGAACTCGTGCGCCGCGAATTGTTCCAGCCGCTGGGTCTGAAGCGCTGCCGGGTAGGGGAGTGGAATAGGAAGGAGGTAGGCAACGTCGCCCAGCCGCACGGCTGGCGCGATGATCGCGCCGTGGTGGTGAATGCAGATCCGGAAACGATCCAAGCCATCCCGATGGCCGCCGCCGGCGGCATCCGCTGCAGTCTCAACGACATGCTGACTTGGGCGCAAATGTGGCTACAGCCGGATCAGCGCGGCCTGATCGGCGGCAAGCCCTGGCTGTCGCAGGCGCAGCGCGATGCGGTCTGGACCGCGCACACCTTGATGCCGCTGTCCAAGCGCATGCGCGAATGGGACAACAGCCATTTTTCGGCCTACGGCTACGGCTGGCGGCTCACCGACGTAGACGGCACTGGGAAGGTCTCGCACACCGGCACGCTGTCCGGCATGTATTCGGCGTTGACGCTGCTGCCGCAGAAGAAGATCGGCATCGTCGTTTTGATCAATGCCGATGCCGAAGAGGCGCGGACCGTGCTGACTCAGGCGCTGGTGAAGCATTTCACCGCTCCGACGGAGAAGCGCGGCGTGGCTCACTACGCCGAAGCCATCGCCCGCGAGGAACATGCGGCGACGGCGGCGAGCAAGCTGCGAGATACCTCTTCGCGCAAGCCTGTTGCTGCGGGCGAAACGAAGGGCCGTTTGGGCGTGTATCGCGACCCTTGGTTCGGCGAGGTGGCGATTTGCGCGAATCCAGCCGGGGCGGTGACTTTCGCTTCCGCCAAGTCGCCGACGATGACGGGCGCGGTGATGCGCGTCGGCGAGCGCCTGCTGGTGGATTGGGACAGCGACCGGATGGATACCGAGGCTTGGCTCGACTTCGATACGAAAGCGAAGCCCATTCGGCTTACGATGGCCAAGACCGATCCGGACGCGGATTTCAGTTCCGACTATGAAGACCTGCATTTCGAACGCATCGGCGATTGCCGTTAAGCCCGCCGTCTTCACCCTGGCGCTGACCGCGGCGGCCTGCGCGTCGGCGCCTGCGGTGAAAGTATCCCCGGCCACCGTCGCGGCCGAGGCGGGCATGGTCGACATCCAATCGCTGGTTCCGGACATCGCGCTCGAAATCCGCTATGCCGGTTCCGACAATTTCGTCGGGCGTCCGGTCGATGGCTACGACGCTCCCAAGTGTTTCCTGCATAGGCCGGTCGCCGAGGGTTTGCGGCGCGTCGAAACCGATTTGCGCGCGCAGAACCTGCGCTTGAAGATCTTCGACTGCTACCGCCCGCGCCGCGCCGTGCTGGATTTTATGCGCTGGGTGCAGGACGAACAGGATCAGCGCACGAAGCCGAAGTACTACCCCGATCTGGACAAGCGCGCCTTGGTCGGCGGCTACATTTCGCCGACCTCCGGCCACAGCCGCGGCGCGACGCTCGACCTGACCCTGCTGAGTTGCGATGCGTCGAACCGATGCGAACCGCTCGACATGGGCACCGGCTTCGATTTCTTCGGCCCGATCGCCAATACCGATTCGCCGCTAGCGACCCCAGCGCAGATCGCGAACCGTCACCGTTTGCGCGATGCGATGGGCAAGCAAGGGTTCGAGAACTATCCGATGGAGTGGTGGCACTTCACGTTCAAGCCGGAGCCGACGCCGGGGATGGCTTTCGATTTTCCGGTGAAGTAGAGGGCTTTGAATTCCTTCTCCTGATGGGAGAAGGGAAGAGCACGGCATTACGCGTTCGCGATCAAAGGCCCAAGCGCGCCTTCCAGCTGCGATTTACGCCAACCCGACAACGCCTCGGGCCAAGCCCCGCTTTCCAGCATCGCTTCCAGATACCGCCGCGAGGCGAGTACGCCATCCGGCAAGCCCAATTCGGCGCTGCGGGCGGACACGGCATCCTGCATGCGCTTCAGGCGTGCTTTGTCGCGCTCGGAAGCGCTCGCGAGCGGCATCGCGGCCTCTTCCGCGAGCGGAGTGGTCAAGGCGCGCCAGATCGCCGGGCCGAGTTTGCGCGGCGCTTTCGGATGCGCATCCAATTGCGCTTGCAGCGCTTCGGCGTCCGCGGGCGGCGTTCGCGCGAGCAGGGCGGCGAGTTCGTTGTCCAGGATCCAACTGCGCGGACGGTCGCTGTCGCGCGCTTGCCGGTCGCGCCAGCGCAGCAGACGCAGCAATCGGCGTTGCGAGTCGGCGTCCAGGAATTGCGCGCTGCGCATGGACAGGTGCGGCCAGCGGTCGGCGCCGTCGCTGGCGGCGGAGGCAACCAGGCGGGCGGCGTCTTCGGCCGACCAGGCGCTGCGGCCGAGTTCGCCCAAGCGGCTTTCGAGCCGATCGTGCAGGGCGAACAGATGGCGCACGTCGTCGGCGGCGTATTCCAACTGCGCGGGCGACAGCGGCCGGCGCAGCCAATCCGAACGGGTCTCGCCTTTGGGCAACGCGACCCCGAGCAGGTCCTGCACCAGGCGCTGGTAGCCGAGGCCCGCGCCAATGCCGGCCAGCGCCGCGGCGATCTGGGTGTCGAACAGCGGCTGCGGAATCGCATCGCAACCGCGCTGCAGCGCCACCAGGTCTTCGCTGGCGCTGTGCATGATCTTCAGCACGGCGGAGTTTTCCAGCAACGGCTTCAGCGTGGCGGCCATGCCCGGCACCAGCGGGTCGACCAGCAGCAGCTCGCCGCCGATCGCGATCTGCACCAGCGCCAGTTGCGGCCAATAGGTGCGTTCGCGGATGAATTCGGTGTCCAGTCCGATCCGCGCCGGCGGCGCGGCGATACGGTCGGCGAGCGTGCCGGGGTCGGAAATCCAGATCGACAAAGGGAACTTCTTGCGGGAAAGAGGCGGAGACTAACCGCGGGGGGCGTGTGCTTGTCAATCGCGGCCCTCGATGCGGCCGGGTGGCGGGAAGGGGCGCGCCCAGTAAACTGCGCCCATGGTCCGCGCCGATCTTCCGGTTGCCAGCGAGAAACGCCGTATCCGGCACGCGCTAGCGTTCGCGGCGCTGTCCGCGTTGTGCTTCGCCGGCTGCGGCCGCGAACAGCCGGCTCCGAAGCCGCAAACGAGCGGCGCGCGTCCGGCCGCGAAAGCGCCGGCGCCGAGCGTGACGATCAGCGGCGACGATCGCGCCGCGGGCCTGCTGAATTGGACGCCGCCGGTCGTGGATCTGCAGCCGGACAAGCTGGACGCGGCCAAGCGCGAAGCCGCCAAGGCCGCGAAGGAACAGCGCTGGTACGCCGACGCGCAATCGGCCATTCCCTTGTACTTGGCCGTCCTCAAAATCGCTCCGGACGATGCCGCGGCGCGCGACGGGCTGAAGCGGTCGCTGGCCGGCCTGCTGAAATCCGGCCAGGCGATACTGGCGCGCACCGACGAAGACGAGCAGGCGCTGGCGCAGGCGCACGAGATCGCGGCGGTCGCGCGCACGGTCGATCCCGCCGCGCCGGAAACCATCCTCTATCTCACCCAGGTCGATCTGGCCGACCGCCTGCTGCAATTGAATCAACAGGGCGAAAGCGATCTGCAAGCCAGCCGTCTCGGCGAAGCGACCGACGGCGCGCTGCGCAAGTTCCGCGCGGTGCTGGCGCTGCGTCCGCAACAACCGCGCGCAATGCAGGGCATGGCCGCGGTCGAAAGCGCACTAATCCGCCGTGCCGAAGGCGCCGCCGAGCGCGGCGAATTCGGCGCGGCGCGCTATTGGCTGAAGCTGGCTGCGGCGGTGCGTCCGGGCAGCGCCACCATCGCCGATGCGCAGGCCCGGGTGCAAGCCACTCGCGCCATGCTGGTGGCGCGCTGGCACGACGAAGGCATCGCCGCCTTGGCCAAACCTTTCGACGGCTTGGCTTTGGCCAGGCGCAAGCTGGCGGACGTGCTGCGCATCGCCGAACCGGGCGACGCCGCCGCGGCCGATTTGCGCGAGCGGATCGAGTTGGCCGCTCATTACGGACTCTTCCGCCCCGGTCAGGCCTTCACCGACGCCTTGCGCGACGGCGGCCGCGGCCCGCAAATGGTGGTCGTGCCGCACGGCGGTTTCCGGATGGGCGCCAAGGACAACGAGCCGGGTTCGACCAAGGCCGAAAAACCGTCGCATTACGTGCGCTTCGAGCGCGGCTTCGCGATGTCGCGCAGCGAGGTGACGGTGGCCGAATTCCGCCGCTTCATGCAAACGGGCGTGCATCGCGCGCGCGCCGAGCGGCGCGGCCATTCGATCGTCTACGACGAGCGCAGCGGCAATTTCGTGCGGCGCAGCGGGGTGGATTGGCAAAGCGACTACGTCGGCAATCCTGCGGCGGACGATGCGCCCGTGCTGCACGTCAGCCATGGCGATGCCGAGGCCTATACCGAATGGCTCACCCGCCAGAGCGGCCACCGCTACCGGTTGCCGAGCGAGGCCGAATTCGAATACGCGGTGCGCGCCGGCAACGACGGCGCTTGGCCATGGGGCGAAGGCCGTCCGCCGGCCGGTTCGGGCAATCTGACCGGCAGCCTCGACCGCTCGCCGTCGGGCCGCAATTGGAGCAACGCCTTCGCCGGCTACGGCGACGGGCATTGGGGGCCGGCGCCGGCCGGCGGCAGGCCGAACGTGTACGGGCTTTACGATCTGGCGGGCAACGTCAGCGAGTGGACCGCCGATTGCTGGCACGAAGGCTATCGACGCGCGCCTTCGGATGGGCGAGCATGGATCAACCCCGGTTGCCGGACGCGCGTGATCCGCGGCGGCTCCTGGGCCAGCTCGCCGGCGCAGACGCGCTCGGCTTGGCGGATGTCGGCGTCGCGCGACATCACCAACGCAAGATTGGGATTCCGGGTGGTGCGGGATCTGTAGCTTTAAACGGGGAGGGCGACATGCGAATGGATCCATACGGCAACAGCGCACAGGGCGGGATGCGCCGCAGCGGCGGCATCCGTTGGTGGGTATTGCTGCTGTTCGCCGGTTACGCGGCGTATTACTGGTTCTCCAACCGCACCACCGATCCGATGACCGGCGAAAAAGTGGTCATCGACCGCAGCCTGTCGGCCGAGGACGAGAAAGCGCTGGGCCTGCAGGCCTATCAGGAAATCCTGCAGCAGGAGCGGCCGGTCGATCCGAATTCGGCGATCGCCAAGCAGATCCGCGACATCGCGCAGCGCCTGGTGGCCAAGGTCGACATCGTCGAAACCGCGTTGGCCGCCGAACACGGCCAGCCGCCGCAGCATTTCTCGCGTAGCTTCGAATGGGAAGTGAACGTCATCCAATCCGACCAGGCCAACGCGTTCTGTCTGCCCGGCGGCAAGATGGCGGTCTACACCGGCCTGGTGCCGGTGGCGCAGAACGCGGACGCGATGGCGATCGTCATGGGCCACGAGATCTCGCACGCGCTGTTGCGCCACGGCGCGCAGCGCATGGCGCAGCAGCGGTTGGCGCAATTGGGCCAGGTGGCCGGCGCGATGAGCGGCATGGACGCGCAGACCCAGCAGATGGTGATGTCGGCTTACGGTTACGGGATGATGCTGCCGTACGCGCGCGGCCACGAGACCCAAGCGGACGAAGTCGGCCTGATGCTGGCGGCCGCCGCCTGCTTCAACCCGCAGGAAGCGATTCCGTTGTGGGAGCGGATGAGCGCCAATAGCGGCGGACAAGCGCCGCCGGAGTTCGCCTCCACCCATCCAAATCCCGGTACACGGATCAAGAACCTGCAGGCGTTGATGCCCAAGGCGATGGAGTACAGGGCGAAGTACTGCAAGCAATGAAGCCGATCGCGGCGCGCCTGTTGTTCGCGGCGTGTTGGGCGGCGGCGTGCGCGCTGCCCGCGCAGGCCGGACAGGCGACGCAGGCGCAATTCGAAGCGCTGATGAAGACCGTCGCGGCCGGCTGGAACGAAGGCGATGCACGCAAGGCCCCGGATTGCTACACCGAAGAACTGGTTTAGCCCTCTCCCGCTTGCGGGAGAGGGTTGGGTGAGGGCGCGCGGGGTGACGGATCGCTTCGGGACGGTCTAGAGAAGCAAAAGTCGCTGGATTACATGCCGCTCGTGCGGTACGCCCTTCGGCCATTTACGCAAGTGTTCGTTACGGCATCCTGCCTTCACGGTCCCGCCTTGCGGGAATGACGGCTAAAGGCAAGAGCAGCGGAGCAGGCTCCGCTCTACAAAAGACAAAGCGTCAGAAGCTCATGAACAGCCCGCCGTTGACGGGGATGTTCGCGCCGGTGATGAAGCCCGCGCCGTCGTCGGTCAAGAAGGCGACGGTGCGCGCGATCTCGTCGGGCCTGCCCAGGCGGCCGACCGGGACCTTCTCGACGATGCCGTTGCGGATCTCTTCCGGCATCGCCATCACCAGCGCCGTTTCGCAATAGCCCGGCGACACCGAATTCACGGTCACGCCCTTGCGCGCGACTTCGCGGGCGAGAGCCATGGTGAAGCCGTGCATGCCGGCCTTCGCCGCGGAATAGTTGGTCTGGCCGAACTGGCCGGTTTGGCCGTTGACCGAGCTGATGTTCACCACGCGCCCGAAGCCGCGTTCGGCCATGCCGTCGACCGCATGCCGGCACAGGTTGAACACGCCGTCCAGGTTGATGTTGAGCACCGTGTCCCATTGCACGCGGTCCATCTTGCGCAAGGTGGTGTCGCGGGTGATGCCGGCGGCGTTGATCAGGATGTCGAGCGAGCCGTGCGCAGCCCTCACTTTTTCGACCAGCGCGCCGCAAGCTTCGAAATCGGCCACGTCCAGGGCTTCGAAATGCACGTCTCGGCCGTCGATTTCGCGCTTGAAGGCTTCGACGCGTTCGGGCCGGGAGGCCAAGTCCGCGGCGATCACGGTGCGTCCCGCATCGGCCAGCGTCTTGCAGATTTCCGTGCCTAACCCGCCGATGCCGCCGCTCACCACGGCCACGCGTTTGCTCATAAGTTCGTCCCCTGTCGATGTCGTGCTGTGCTTATGCTTTGTAGAGCGGAGCTTGCTCCGCTGTCCTCGGCCGGACAGCGAAAAGCAGCGGAGCAAGCTCCGCTCTACAAAGCGAAAGCGAAAAGCCGCGCGATGCGCGGCGCGGAGCGGGCATCACTTCGCCCGCGGCTTGCCGGCGTCTTTGGCCGCGTCGGACGCGCGGCCCGCGCCGCCGACCAGGTTCTGCTGGAATTGCTTCCACAACTCGAGATTGCGCTCGGTGAGCTGGTTCATCATCGCCCACGGCGTCTGGCCGAGCATGCTGCCCATCTGCTGGCGGAACTGGTTCTGCTGTTCCAGGAACATCTGCATCGAACGTTCCAGATAGCTGCCCATGAAGCCCTGCAGCGAATCGCCGTAGAAACGGATGAGCTGGCTCAACAATTGGGTGGACAGCATCGGCTCGCCGTCCTGTTCGTGCTCGGCGATGATCTGCAACAGGACTTGGCGGGTCAGGTCTTCGCCGGTCTTGGCGTCGCGGACTTCGAATTCTTCGCCGTCGACGATCAGCTGGCGCACGTCTTCGATCGTGATGTAGCTGGAGATCTCGGTGTCGTAAAGACGGCGGTTCGGGTATTTCTTGATGATGCGGTTGGCTGCCATGCGTGGATCCGCCCTGAGCTGGGGGCCGAGCATGGCGCAGTGCAGCAGGCCTTGCAACATTGCGGCCATAGGGCGGGCCAGACTGTACTGACCGGTATGGAAACTCGCCTGTTCGGCGGGTACGGGGTCAATCTCCGGCTACGAAGTAGGCGATCTTCCAATCGCCGTCGGCGATTTCCATGGATAGACGATGGTCTACCGGAGAGCGCACTACGGATTCATGCACGTAGGCCGGCCTGCCGTCCCAACGGACGCAAATCCAGTGTTCGGTCCCTTCGCAGTCGCTGTTCAGCACGGCGTAGTCGACGCGCGCCAGAACGTCCGCGCCCGCGTCGGGCGCACTCCGCAGCGCGACTCGAGTGCCGGTGACGATGAACGTCGAAAACGGGTCTTCATAAAGATCGTCCGGACCGGCGAATGCGGGGTAGGGCGCGGACCAAACTAGCTTGCCGTTTTCCGAGCTTTGTACCCCTCCCAGGGCTACGATCCGATCCAGTTCGCGCCAAAGTTCCGTGTCCGGACGTTGCGGGTTCCAAACCTCGCGTAAGCCGGCGGCGCCCGGTCCATCGCCACCGAAACTCATCTTGGCGTCGGCTGCGATATGGCGTTCGAATGCGTCTAAATCCCGATCGGTGACGATCCGTTCGAACTCGGCGACCGCATGCCGGACCTGCGGATCCAGATCGGCGAGATCGGGAGGCGATAGCGTCGCCGTCGCGGCCTGCGCAAAAGTCGCGCAGAGCCATAGACAGCCCACCGCCAGCGTTTTCGTTACGCGTTCCGGCATCGCCGTCGTGGTCTTCGGGTCACCAGCCCATGTATTGACCGCCATTGGCCGACAAGTTCGCGCCGGTGATCCAACTGGCCTCGTCCGGGATGAAGAAGGCCACGGCGTAGGCGATTTCCTCGGGGCTGCCGAGACGGCCGGTGGGAATCTGGGCGACGATCTTGGCGCGCACGTCCTCGGGCACGGCCATCACCATATCGGTGCCGATGTAACCGGGCGACACGGTGTTGACGGTGATGCCGAAGCGGGCGTTTTCCTGCGCCAGGGAAATGGTGAAACCGTGCATGCCGGCCTTGGCGGCGGCGTAGTTGGCTTGGCCGTACTGGCCTTTCTGGCCGTTGATCGAACTGATCTGGATGACCCGGCCCCATTTGCGGTCGCGCATGCCTTCGATCACCGGGCGGGTCATGTTGTAGACCGAGTTCAGGTTGGTGTTGATCACCTCGCTCCATTGCTGCGGGGTCATCTTGTGGAAAGTGGTGTCGCGGGTGATGCCGGCGTTGTTGACCAGGATGTCGACCGGGCCGAGCTTGGCCTCGACTTCGCGCACCAGCGCTTCGGCTTCCTCGGGAGAACCGACGTCGCCCTTCACCAGGGTCACGTCGTAGCCGGCGGCCTTCATCTGTTCCTGCCAGGCCTTGGCTTTTTCCTCGTTGCGGTAGTTCGTCGCCACCTTATGCCCCAAGTCGGCCAGGCGCTTGACGATGGCCGTGCCGATGCCGCCGGTGCCGCCGGTGACGAGTGCGATGCGAGGGGTCATGCCGTTCTCCGTGAGGTGCGTGCGAATGGGGGATTCGTCCCGATTCTAGTCACGCTTCGTGTCGCGGACGTTGTGCAGCGCGGCGAGAGAGAGGGCCGGCGTTCGCGGCAAACGGGAAGGATCGTAACGTTCGCGCATGGAGCCGAGCAGCGCGGCCGGCGTCGCCGCGTCCGAGGGCAACGGTTCTTGGCCCAGAGCCCGCCAGGCGGCATGCAGGGCGGGCAGGGGATCGGCCGGGTCGACCGGCAGCGCTGCCGTCGATTTGGACAGCTTGCGGCCGTCCTCGCCCAGCACCAGCGGCAGGTGGGCGTAGCGCGGTATCGGCAAGCCGAGCGCGCGTTGCAGCAGGATCTGGCGCGGGGTGGAATCGAGCAGGTCGGCGCCGCGCACCACGTCGGTGATGCCTTGCGCCGCATCGTCGACGACCACGGCCAGTTGGTAGGCCCATAACCCGTCGGCGCGGCGCAGGACGAAATCGCCGACGTCGGCGGCGACGTTCTGCGCGAACGGGCCTTGGATCGCGTCGTCGAATTCCAAGACGGTGCCGTCGGGAACTCGGAAACGGATCGCGGGATCGGGCCGGGTTCGCGCGGCGATGCAGGTGCGATGGATGCCGCCGTCGTCGGCCAGATCGTTGCGGCTGCAATGGCAGACGAAGGCGTCGCCGCTGGCCAGCAAACGGTCGAGCGCGGCTTGGTACAGCGCGCCGCGTTCGCTCTGGTGGACGATCGTCTCGTCGGATTCCAAACCGAAAGCGCGCAACGCGGCCAGCTGCCGTTCAGCCGCGCCGGGCACTTCGCGCGGCGGATCCAGGTCTTCCACACGCACCAGCCAAACGCCGCCGGCCTGCCGCGCCATCAGCCAGCTGCCCAATGCGGCGAGCAGCGAGCCGAAATGCAGCGGTCCGGTGGGCGAGGGCGCGAAGCGGCCCCGGTAGGTCGACGAGTTCTGCGGCACGGCGGCTTCAGATGGGCGAAGACTTGAATTTAACCGGCCGCAGCCACAATTTCGATTGGCGCGCGTTTTCCCCGACGTGCATGACGGAAATACCGACGATGTTCAAACGTATCGCTTTGTTCCTCGCCACCAATCTAGCGGTGCTGGCCCTGCTCAGCATCGTGATGTCGATCCTGGGCGTCAACGCCGGCAGCGGCGCGGGCCTGCTGATCATGGCCGCCGTGTTCGGCTTCGGCGGCTCGCTGATCTCGCTGCTGATGTCCAAGTTCGTCGCCAAGCGCGCCACCGGCGCCTACGTGATCGAGCAGCCGCGCAACGAAGCCGAGCGCTGGCTGGTCGAGACCGTGCAGCGCCAAGCCGCGGCGGCCGGCATCGGCATGCCGGAAGTCGCCATCTACGACGCGCCTGAAATCAACGCGTTCGCCACCGGCGCCAACCGCAACAACGCTTTGGTCGCGGTGTCGACCGGCTTGCTGCGCAATCTGGACCGCGACGAAGCGGAAGCCGTGCTCGGCCACGAAGTCAGCCACGTCGCCAACGGCGACATGGTGACGATGGCCTTGCTGCAGGGCGTGCTGAACACTTTCGTGATCGTGCTGGCCCGCGTCGTCGGCCGCATCATCGACGGCTACCTGAGCGGCGGCCGCAGCAGCGGCGGCGGCATCGGCTATTTCGTCACGGTGTTCGTGCTGGACATGGTGTTCGGCCTGTTCGCGAGCATGATCGCGATGTGGTTCTCGCGCCGCCGCGAATTCCGCGCCGACGCCGGCGGCGCCGCGCTGGCCGGCCGCGGCAAGATGATCGCCGCGCTGGAAAAGCTGTCGCTGAACCACGGCGAGAACACGTTGCCCAAACAGGTAGCGGCGTTCGGCATCAGCGGCGCCATCGGCCACGGCTTGCGCAAGCTGCTGCTGAGCCACCCGCCGCTGGAGGAACGCATCGCGGCGTTGCGCAGCGCGCCGGAAGAATCGCTCAGGGCCGGATTGGCGGCCTGATCGAAAAAGCCCGCCGAAAGGCGGGCTTTTTTTACACAGGCTTGGTTACTCGAACTCGTAATTCATCTCGGGCCCGGCCATCGCCAGGAAATGGCCCTGCACGTAATCCACGCCGCCGGAGAACAGGAAGGTCATGCTGGCCGCGTCCTGCACGAATTCGGCGACGGTCTTGATGTCGCGGTCGCGGGCGGTGTCGGCGATCTCGCGGATGCGGCTCTGCTGTTCGGGGCTCTTGGACAGGTCGAGCATGAAAGCGCGGTCGATCTTGACGAAAGCAGGGCTGAAGTGGGACAGCAGCTGCATCGAATTCAATCCGGAGCCGAACTGCTCCAAGCCCACCCGCACACCGAGCCGCTTCGCGCCTTCCAGGAAATCCTGAGCGGGCTTCAAGTGGGTGAACACTTTCGACTCGGGCAATTGCAGGATCAGCTGGGCGCCGTCGACCTTCTGCGCGGCCAGCTCGTCCGCAATCAGCTTCAGCATGCCGTCGCCGTCCAGCGAAGCCTGGGTGATCTTGACCAGCAGTTGCACGGGCTTGCCGCTGCGGGCGCGTTCGCCGATGGTGCGGATGGCATGTTTGACCACCCAGCGGTCGATCTCGCCGATCAGCCCGTTCTCTTCGGCGATGGGCAGGAAGGTCTGCGGGAACACCAGCTCGCCGTCGCCGCCGTCCAAGCGCAGATAGGCTTCGTACATGGCGCCCGGTTCGCCCTGCAGGCTGATCACCGGCTGGTAGTGCAGGATGAAGCTGTCGTTCGCCAGCGCCGCGCGGATGCGCGCCAGCCAGGCTTCGATGCGTTCCTCTTCGGCACGGTCGAGCGCGCCCGGATCGAAGATTTCGGCGCGGTTGCCGCCGACCCCGACCGAGGATTGCAGGCCTTGATTCGCGCGCGCCAGCACCTGCGGCAGGCTGGCGATGCGTTCGCTGATCTGCACGCCGCCGATGCTCGCGGTTACGCTCAGCGAACGCGCGCCGATATCGACCACGGCGTCGGCCAAGCCGGCGCGGATCGTTTCCGCCAGGCGCGCGGTGTGGGCATGGTCGCTGCCGCGCGAGAGCACGGCGAAATTGTGTTCGCCGAAGCGCGCGGCCTCGTCGTTGGGGCCGAGCAGCGGACGCAGCCGCTCCGCGATTCCCGCGATCAAGGCGTCGCCGGCATCCAGACCGAGTTCCTGCAGCAACTGCTGATGGTGATCGGGTTCGACCAGCAGCAGGCCATGGTTGGCGCCGCTCTGCGCGGCCTCGGCCACCGCCGATTCCAGCGACAGCAGGAAGGTCTGGCGATTGAGCAGACCGGTGACCTGGTCCCGGCGGCGCAGTTCTTCCACTTCGCGCGCCAAGGCCGGGTCGGCTTCCTGGCGGCGGAAGACGATCTGCTGGCAGGGTTCGTCCTCGTAGGTGGCCGCGGTGAATTCCATCACTGCCGGGAAAACATTACCGTCGATGCCGCGCGCTTCCAGTTCGTAGCGCGGCGGCGGCGCTTCGCCCTTGCTCAAACCTTTCAACAATTGCTTGAACTTCTCGACGTGGGCCGGCGCGACGAGGTCGAGCAGCGACATGCCTTCAATGTCCTCGAAGGATTCGAAGCCGAACATCTCCAGGTAGGCGTCGTTCGCGCGGATATGCATGCCTTCGTGCACGTAGGCGATCGGGTCGCGCGAGGAGGCGATCAGCGCATCGCAACGGCGTTCGGTCTCGCGTACCTGGGCTTCGAGGCGGCGCAGGCCGCGGCGGGCTTCCAGGTCGATGTATTCGCTTTGCACCACGTGGCGGATCTGGTCGATCTGCCCGCGCAGCGCGATCTTGCGCGCGCCCAGCGCGATCGCTTCCAGCACAGTCTTCTCGTCGACCTGGTCCAGCACCAGGATCATCGGCAGGTCCTTGCCGCTGGCGTCGATGATGGCCATGGCTTCGGTGGCGCTGACCTGGCGGGCCGACTTGGCGGCCAGGACCAGATCCAGCGGCTGCGAACCGACCATCGCGGCGAGCTGCTGGGCGTTTTCGGGTCGCGACGGACGTACCGCCAGGCCGCCGTTGCGTAAGCCGCTGACGATGGCTTCGGCGTCTTCGACGCTGTCGTCCACCACCAGCAAACGCACGGTCGTTTCCCTGCCGATCTGCATCCGCCTAGTCCCCCTGCCGGTCTCGCCAGAAGTCAAAATACATCAAACCCTCTCTGCAATACATTGATGCGGTGGGGAAAATAACCGGTCACAGCGCACGTTTGGCGGTGTCGCCGGCCACTTCCCGCACCAGTTTCGGGACCAGATAGCCTGGCAGAGCCGCTACCAAGGCCGCGTGCAGGGCGCGGGCGCGTTCGTCCGGCACCTCGAAATGGGCCGCGCCTTGCACCCGGTCCAGCTGGTGCAAGTAGTAAGGCAGGACGCCGGCCGCATAGCCTCGTTCGCTCAAGGCGGCGAGGGCTTCGACGCTGTCGTTCACGCCGCGCAGCAGCACGGCCTGGTTGAGCAGGGCGGCGCCGGCGGCGCGCAGGTCGGCCATCGCGGCATCGACGGCGGCATCGAATTCGTTGGCGTGGTTGGCGTGGACGACCACGGCCACTGGCCAGGGCAGGCCGCGCAGCCAGGCGAGCAGGCCCGGGTCGACGCGCTCGGGCAGCACGATCGGCAGGCGGGTGTGGATGCGCAATCGGCGCAGATGCGGGATGGCGGCCAAGGCCCGGGTCAGTTCTTCCAGCTTGGACGTGGCCAGGGACAGCGGGTCGCCGCCGGACAGGATGACCTCGTCGATGCCGGGGTCGGCCGCGATCGCGTCCACGGCCGCCCCCCAGCCGTCGCGCGCCGCGGTTTCCTCGGCGTACGGGAAATGGCGGCGGAAGCAGTAGCGGCAATGCACGGCGCAGCTGCCGGTGGCGATCAGCAGGGCGCGGCCGCGGTATTTGCGGATCACGCCTTCGCCGGCGCGAGCGGCGGCATCGCCCACCGCATCCAAGGCGAAGCCGGGCACCCGCAAATCTTCGTCCCCGATCGGCAATACCTGGCGCAGCAACGGATCGTGCGGATCGCCGCGCCGCATCCGGGCCACGAACCCGCGCGGCACGCGCAGCGGGAATTGCGCCGCGGCGGCGTCCGCAAGCGCCAGGTCCGAGGCGCGCAAATCCAGCAGGGACAGCAATTCGCGCGGGTCGCGCACGGCGTCGCGCCAGAGTTGCTGCCAGCGCGGGGCGGCCTCGCGCTGCAAGGAAAGGGGGGCTGCGGGTATCATTCGCGTCTTGGATTCATCGCCACAGGCCGCCAGCGGCGGCTCGGGCCAGCCTCCATTCTATCCGCCGCGCCCCGGCTGCGGCGGATTCCCCGGCTTATCCGCAATATTTTCCGCAGGAGTTCCAGATGGCCACTTACGGCATGAACGACGTCAAGAACGGGATGAAGATCCTGGTCAACAACGAGCCGTGCATCATCACCGACACCGAATACGTCAAGCCGGGCAAGGGCCAGGCCTTCACCCGGGTGAAGTACCGCAACATCAAGTCCGGCCGCGTGGTCGAACTGACCATGAAGGCCACCGATTCGCTGGAAGCCGCCGATGTGGTCGATACCGACATGCAGTTCCTGTACGCCGACGGCGAGTACTGGCATTTCATGAACCACGAGACCTTCGAGCAGGTGCAGGCCGACAAGGCCGGCATCGGCGACGCTTCCAAGTGGCTGAAGGGCGAAGAGGATTGCGTGGTGACGCTGTGGAACGGCGTGCCGATCGCGGTGCAGCCGCCGAACTTCGTCGAGCTGAAGATCACCGAAACCGATCCGGGCGTGCGCGGCGACACTTCCGGCGGCGGCGGCAAGCCGGCGACGCTGGAGACTGGCGCCGTGGTGCGCGTGCCCCTGTTCGTCGGCCAGGACGAAATCATCAAGGTCGACACGCGCAGCGGCGAGTATGTTTCGCGCGTGAAGTGATCTGCTTTAGCCCTCTCCTGCGAAGCGGGAGAGGGTTGGGTGAGGGCGCGCGGATTCGCATGGTCGCGTCGTCACTTTCTGGTGCGAAAGTCACTGGATTTCCGCCTTCGCGGGAATGACGGCCAAAAGAAAACGCATGACCGAAACCCAAGCGCGCCAATCCTGCGACCTGTTGATCGAAGCCGGCTACGTCGTTCCGGTCGAACCGCATGCGGTCGTCCTGGAAAACCATGCGGTCGCCGTGAAGGACGGGGTCATCGTCGCGATCCTGCCGACGAACGAAGCCCGCGCTCGTTTCGAAGCGAAAGAAACGGTGTCGCGTCCGGAAGCGGCGCTGATCCCGGGCCTGGTCAACGCCCATGCCCATAACCCGATGACCTTGCTGCGCGGCGTCGCCGACGACCTGCCGCTGAAAGTGTGGCTGCAGGAACATATCTGGCCGGTGGAAGGCGCGGTGATCGGGCCGGATTTCGTCGCCGACGGCGTGACCCTGGCGATCGCCGAGATGCTGCGCGGCGGCACCACCTGCGTCAACGAGAACTACTTCTTCCCCGACGTGCAGGCCGCCACGTACAAGAAACACGGCTTTCGCGCCCGGGTCGGCCTGCCGGTGATCGATTTCCCCACCGCCTGGGCCAAGTCCGACGACGAATACTTCGACCGCGCCGGCGAAGTGCACGACCAATGGCGCCACGATGCGCTGATCGCCACCGCGTTCGCGCCGCACGCGCCGTACACCGTGTCCGACGAGAATTTCGAACGGGTCCGCATGCTCGCCGACCAGCTCGACGTGCCCGTGCATCTGCATTTGCACGAAACCGCGCAGGAAGTCGCGCAGTCGCAGGAAAAGCACGGTCAGCGCCCGTTCGCGCGGATGGACCGGCTGGGTTTGGTCAACGACCGCTTAATTGCCGTGCACATGACCCAGCTGACGCCGGCCGAAATCGCGCTGTGCGCCGAACGCGGCGTGTCGGTGGTGCATTGCCCGGAGTCCAACCTCAAGCTCGCGTCCGGTTTCTGCCCGGCCTGCGCCTTGCAGCGCGCCGGCGTGAATCTGGCGATCGGCACCGACGGCGCGGCCAGCAACAACGACCTGGACATGTTCGGGGAAACCCGCACCGCGGCGATCCTGGCCAAGGCGGTGGCCGACGATGCGGCCGGTTTCGATGCGTTCAGCGCCTTGCGCGCCGCGACGCTGGGCGGCGCCAAAGCGATGGGGTTCGATCATTTGATCGGATCGATCGAAGACGGCAAGCAAGCCGATCTGGTTTGCGTGGATTTGTCGGCGTTGGAAACCCAGCCGCTGCATCATGCGGTGTCGCAATTGATTTACGCGACCGGCCGGCATCAGGTGAGCGATGTGTGGATCGCCGGCAAGCCCAAATTGCGCGGTCGCGAGCTGGTCGGCATGGATGTCGCCGGCATCGTCGCCAACGCGAGGCAGTGGCGGGATCGGATCGCGGCCGTCGGGCGGTGACTTGTGGGAGCGGCTTCAGCCGAGAGCTTTTCCCTGCAGGTCGCTGCGGTCCGAAGAAAAGAGCTCGCGGCTGAAGCCGCTCCCACAGAGACGAGTCGATGAGCAACGCAGCCAAAGAAAACTTCAGCCAAGCCGAACTCGACAAATTCGGCGCGCTGGCCAATCGCTGGTGGGATCCGCAAGGCCCGCAGAAAGCGCTGCATGCCTTGAATCCGGCGCGTCTGGGCTACGTCGCCGAGCGCACGCCGCTGCGCGGCGCCGCGGTGCTCGACGTCGGCTGCGGCGGCGGCCTGCTGAGCGAGGCGTTGGCGGGGGAGGGCGCGCGCGTGACGGCGATCGATCTGGCGCCGGAACTGATCAAGATCGCCAAACTGCACCGCCTGGAATCCGGAGTCGAAGTCGATTACCGGTTGAGCGCGGTCGAAGCGCTCGCCGACGAGCAGCCGGGGAGTTTCGACGCGATCACCTGCATGGAGATGCTCGAGCATGTGCCCGATCCGGCCTCGGTGCTGTCGGCTTGCGCCGCGTTGCTGAAGCCGGGCGGCCGCCTGTTCGTCTCCACGCTCAACCGCACCCCGGCCGCGTTCGCTTTGGCGATCGTCGGCGCCGAATACGTGGCCCGCGTATTGCCGAAAGGGACGCACCAGTACCGCGATTTCATCAAGCCTTCCGAACTGGCGTCCTGGCTGCGCGAGGCAGGCCTGGATTTGGAGGACGTCAGCGGCCTGATGTACGAGCCTTGGCGCAACGCCGCGCGGGTGATCCGGCGCACGGACGTCAACTACCTGGCTTGCGCGCGCAAGCCGGAGAAGCGCGAATGAGCGCCCCTGCCCCTCTTTTTCAAAGGGGGAAAAACCGCCGATGAGCCTCGCGAAATTCCCGCAACTGGTGCTTTTCGACCTGGACGGCACGCTGCTCGACAGCGCTCCGGACATGCTGGCGACCGTCAACACGCTGCGCGCCGAACGCGGCGAGCCGGACATGCGCCTGGACGAGCTGCGTCCGCACGTGTCGAAAGGCTCGCGCGCGATGATCGCCGCCGCGTTCCCGCAGCTCGATCAGGCGCAGCGCGAAGAAATGGTGCCGATTTTCCTGTCGCGCTACGAAAACGAGTTGGCCAAGCACGGCCCGCCTTTCGATGGCGTCGAGGCCTTACTGGGCGCGATCGAAGCCGACGGCGGGCGTTGGGGCATCGTCACCAACAAACCCGAATACCTGGCCAGGTTGCTGCTGCCGCTGCTCGGCTGGCAGACGCGTTGCGCGGTGCTGATCGGCGGCGACAGCCTGCCGCAACGCAAGCCGCATCCTCTGCCGCTGCTGCACGCCGCGCAATCGCTGTACGTGGCGCCGGAAGATTGCGTCTACGTCGGCGACGACGAGCGCGACATCCTCGCCGCGCGCGCCGCCGGCATGCCTTCGGTGGTCGCGCTGTGGGGCTATCGCTTGCCGGAAGACGCGCCGGAACGCTGGGGCGGCGATGTCATGGTCGGATCGCCGCGCGATCTGCTCGACCCGGCGGCATGGCCCGCGTAACGATGACCGATCCCGCCGCCCTCGACAGCTTCATCGCCAAATGGCGCGCGCGCTGGCCGGAATGGACGGTGGCGGAAACGTTCGTGTCCGTGTCGCAGCGCGAGATCGCCGCGGCCTGGTTCGCGCTGCTGCAAGAGCTGACCGATGCGGCCTGGGGCGGCGAAGACCCGACGCCAGGCATCGCCAAACTCGCCTGGTGGCAGGAAGAACTGCGCGGATGGTCGCGCGGCTTGCGCCGTCATCCCCTGGGCATCGCGTTGCAACGCCAAGCCGCGCCCTGGCCGACGCTAGAAGCGGCGCTGCCGGCGCTGCGCACCAGCCGCGCCCCGCCGGCGGACGCGAAATCGGCGTTGGCGGGGTTGCGCGCCTTCGCCGCCGCCGCGGGAGCGGTGGAGCAATCGCTGTTCTCTTCTTCGGACGGCGCCGACGCGATCGCCGCCTGCTTGCTGGCCGGCCATCCGCATTGGCCCGCCGAAACGGGCCATCGCGAGGATTTGATCGCGCGTTGGCCGCCCGTACAGGGCTCGCGGCCGCGCCGGATCGCCGCCGCGCTGGCCCGCGCGAGGTTGCGCAAGGGCGCGCCCTTGCCGCTCTGGCGCGCGTTGTGGCTGGCCTGGCGCGCCGCCCGGCACTGAGCGTTGCGCGAGCGTGCCCTTGCGGGCCGGTACAATGCCCGCATTGACGTAGCTCCGCCCCCGCTGGAATCCGCCGTGTCTTCCTCCGTGAATCCCTCGCGACTGCCCGATGTCGCCGACGATGCCGCCGCACTGGCCCGCCCGCTGGACTGGGTCGGCATGGACCGCATCGCGCTGCCGCTGCGCGTGCACGGCACGGACGGCGAAGTCGTGCAGGTCGCCGCGTCGGTCGACGCCGCCGTGGACCTGCAGCGGGCCGGCGCGCGCGGCATCCATATGTCGCGCCTGTATCTGCGTTTGCAGGAAGCTTTCGCGGGCGAAGCGCTCACGCCGGCCGGGCTGCGCCGGGTGCTGCAGGACATGGTCGAATCGCAACGCGGCTTGTCCGGCGCCGCGCGCCTGACGATCCGCTACGACCATCTGCTCAAGCGCCAGGCTTTGGCCAGCGATCATGCCGGTTGGAAGAACTATCCGGTGCGCATCGAAGCTTCTTTGCGCGACGGCCATCTGAAGTTGGCGCTCGCGTTCTCCGCCGAATATTCCAGCACTTGTCCGGCTTCCGCGGCGCTGTCGCGGCAGCTCAACGCCGAGCGTTTCGCCACGGATTTCGCCGATGCGCGGCCGCTGTCGCCCGGGGTGGTCGGAGAGTGGCTGGCGTCCGAGCGCGGCCTGGCGGCGACGCCGCATGCGCAGCGCAGCCGCGCCGACGCCGTCGTGGAATTGCGTGCTTCGTTCGACGAGCTGCCGTTCGCGGCGCTGATCGATGCGGTGGAAGCGGCGCTGGGCACGCCGGTGCAGACCGCGGTCAAGCGCGAGGACGAACAGGCTTTCGCCAAACTCAACGCCGAGAACCTGATGTTCTGCGAAGACGCCGCGCGCCGCGTCGCCGCCGCGCTGGCCGGCGATGCGCGGGTCGAGCGTTACGACGTGACCGTGTCGCACTTCGAGAGCTTGCACGCGCACGATGCGGTGGCGCGGGTGTCGGGTTCGCGTTCGTAATAAGCGATGCGCTCGTCGTTGCGACGCCAACCGCTCTTGTAGAGTCGAGCTTGCTCGACTGCTTTTCGGTCGGATCGCCGCTAAGTCCCAAAGAGCAGTCGAGCAAGCTCGACTCTACGAAAAGCAGGCCGCACGGACGGAAAGTTACTTCCCGCTCCGTTCCAGCACCAGCAGCGGATCGATCCGCACCTCGAACCAATTCATGCCCCAATGCAGGTGCGGTCCGGTGACGCGCCCGGTGGCGCCGACCGCGGCCACGACCTGGCCTTGTTCGACGCGGTCGCCGACCTTCACTTCGATCCGCGACAAGTGCAGGAAATTCGAACTCACGCCGTGGCCGTGGTCGATCAGCAGCGTGCCGCCGGTCAAGTACAGATCGGGTGCGGCGAAGGTGACGATGCCGCCTGCCGGCGCCTTCACCGGCGTGCCGGTCGGCGCGGCGATGTCCATGCCCGAATGCGGCGTTTTGGGCGTGCCGTTGTAGACCCGCTGGTTGCCGAAGCGGCCGCTGATCCGCCCCTGCACCGGCCACGCGAAGGCTTGCGCGAAATCGGCGCGGTCGTCGTCGCGTCGCCGTGCCGCGACCACCAGGGCTTGTTCGCGCTCGATCCGCGCCGCGATGTCGGGCGGCGGGTTGACGGTCTTCGGCGGCACGCCGACGATGTTTTCGATCGGCCAGTCGCGCGGCACGATCTTGATGTTGCCGGATTCGCGCGCGCCGTCGGGCCAGACGATGTCCACGCGCGCCACGCCGGTCTGGTCGCGACCGATCCCCAAAACGAACAGGCCGTCGGCGGACAACCGCAATCGCCGTCCGGCTATCGTGACGGTGTTTCCGGGCTCGGTGCGGCCGACGACCAACGCGCCTTGGCTGGCGGCGGCGGGCAGGTCGGTGATGCGGTCGGAAGCCTGCGAAGCCGAGCCCGCGCACGCCGCGAGCGCGAGCAGGGCGCAGCCCGCGATGGAAGGCCTCACCGATCGAATTCCAAGCGCTTGCCGTTCGGCGTGCCGACCAGCATGCGTCCGTCCCACGCCAGTTGACCGTTGACCCAGGTCGAAGCGATGCGGGTGTGGAAAGTGGCGCCTTCGAACGGCGACCAGCCGCATTTGGACAGCACGTCTTCGCGGCGCACCGTGAAAGGCTCGTCGGCGACCATCACCAGGTCGGCCCAATAGCCTTCGCGCAGGAACCCGCGTTCCTTCACGTCGAATAGCTGCGCCGGCGCGTGCGCGAATTTGCGCACCATCTGCGCGGTCGTCAGCGAACCTTCGCGCACGCATTCCAGCGCGGCGTTCAGCGCGTACTGCACCAGCGGCAGGCCGCTCGGCGCGGACGTGTAGGGGCGGGCTTTCTCTTCCAGCGTGTGCGGCGCGTGGTCGGTGGCCAGTACGTCGATGGTGTCGTCTGCCAGCGCGCGCAGCAGCGCTTCGCGGTCGCTGGCGTCCTTGATCGCCGGGTTGCATTTGATCAGATGGCCCAGACGGGCGTAATCGGCGCGGTCGAAGCGCAGGAAATGCACGCAGGTTTCGGCGGTGATGCGCTTGCGCGTGCCGTCGGCGCGGATCAGCGGGCCGCGTTCGAACAGCGCCAGTTCGTCGGCGGTGGAGATGTGCAGCACGTGCAGGCGGGTGCCGTGCTTCTTGGCCAGCGAAATCGCCAACAGGGTCGACTTCATGCAAGCCTCGCGGCTGCGGATGTCGGGATGGCATTCGGCGGGGATGTCGTCGCCGTATTTGGCCTTGTAGCGGGCCAATTCGGCGTCGATCATCGGCGTGTCTTCGCAGTGGGTGATGATCGGCGTCGGCGCTTCGCGGAAGATGCCGTCCAGCGTTTCGGGATTGTCGACCAGCATGTTGCCGGTGGACGCGCCCATGAACACTTTGATGCCGGGCGCGGTGAGCGGATCCAGCACGCGGATCGCTTCCAAATTGTCGTTGCTCGCGCCCAGGTAGAAACCGTGATTGCCCCAAGCCCGGCCCGCGGCGCGCCGGTATTTGTCTTCCAGCGCGGCGGCGTCGAGCGTCGGCGGATTGGTGTTGGGCATATCCATGAAGCTGGTCAGCCCGCCGGCGACCGCGGCCGCGGATTCGGTGGCGATGTCGGCCTTGTATTCCAGCCCCGGTTCGCGGAAGTGGACCTGGTCGTCGATCATGCCCGGCAACACGCGGCGGCCGGCGGCGTCGACGATGGCGTCGCCTTCGCGCGGGCTGAGGCCGCTGCCGATTTCGGCGATGCGGCCCTTTTCGATGCGCAGATCGCCCTCGAATTCGCGGTCTTCGTTGACCAGGCGGGCGTTGACGATCAGGGTCGAGGGCATGTGAAGGTTTCCGGAAAGTGATCGTGGTTCAAGCCGGCGGCACCGGATCGTGCCCGCCGGGGTGAAGAGGGTGGCAGCGGCCGATCCTGCGCAGCGCCAGCCAGCCGCCTTTGACCGCGCCGAAGCGGCCGATCGCCTGCATCGCGTATTCCGAGCAAGTGGGCACGAACCGGCAGCGCGGGCCCAGCAGCGGGCTCAACCAGCGTTTGTAGAGGCGCAAACAGGCGATGAGGAGCTTATCGACCAAGGTACCTGAACATGGTGTCGCGGCTCGCGGAGATGCGTGGTTGCCGCTGTAAGCCCAGTAGGCTATAACAGCGCGCTTTCCCGCCTCAAGGGAAGAGGAACATCAGCTCGTGGCAGTAAAGAAACCAGCGAAGAAGACCGCCAAGGCCGCCGCCAAGAAGATCAGCAAGCCGGCCGCCAAGAAGCCGACCGCGAAGAAGCCCGCTCCCGCCAAGCCCGCAGCGAAGAAAGCCCCGGCCAAGAAGCCCGCCGCGAAGCCGGCGCCGAAGAAGGCGGCTCCTGCGAAGAAAGCCGTCGCCAAGCCCGCGCCGAAGAAAGCGGTGCCCGTGAAGAAGCCCGCGCCCAAGCCCGTCGCGAAGAAGGCGGCTCCGGCCAAGACCGTGGCCAGCAAGCCGGCGGTCGCCAAGAAACCCGAACCCAAGCCGGTTGTCGCCAACAAGCCCGCAGCGGCTCCGCAGGCCGCGTCCGAGTCCGCAGCGGTCAAGAAGCCGGCCGCCAAGCCCGCGGCGCCCGCCGCGCCGGCGGCGAAGCCGGTGGCCGTTCGGCCCGCGGCTGCGCGACCCGTCGGCAAGGTCGCCGTGGCCGTGGTCGCCAAGCCGCAGGCCCCCGCGCCGCGCGGCAAGATCAAAGTGGTGCCGTACAAGACCGACGAAGCCACCGGCCGCCCGATCCTGCCCGCCGGCTACAAGCCCGGCCCGGACGAGGAGTACATGAGCGCGCTGCAGCTCGAGTATTTCCGCCAGCGCCTGCTCGGCTGGCGCGCGGATCTGGTCGAAGAATCCAAGCAGACCATCGAGAACCTCAAGGACGAAGTGCGCGACGTCGGCGACGAAGCCGAGCGCGCCACCCGCGAAACCGAGAACTCGCTGGAACTGCGCACCCGCGACCGCTATCGCAAGCTGATCGGCAAGATCGACAGCACGCTCAAGCGCCTGGAAGCCGGCGATTACGGCTTCTGCGTCGATACCGGCGAGGAAATCGGATTGGAACGCCTGGAAGCGCGCCTCACCGCCGAGCGCACGATCGATGCGCAAGAGCGTTGGGAGCATCTGCAGAAGCAGATGGGCGACTGACGCTGCGCCGCGCCGAAACGAAAAACCCCGCCTGGCGCGGGGTTTTTTATGCCGGTTTCACGGCCGTCGGCCGCGGATCGGGGCAAGATGCCGCCGACATCCCGAGGAGGTCGCCGTGCCGGACGCCCACGAAGATTTCATGCGCGAAGCGGTCGCGATCGCCCGCGCCAACATCGCCGACGGCGGCCGCCCGTTCGGCGCGGTGATCGTGCGCGACGGGCGAGTCGTCGCGCGCGCCGCCAACCGCATCCACGACAGCCACGATCCGACCGCGCACGCGGAACTGCTCGCGATCCGGGAAGCCAGCCGCATCCTGTGCAGCCCGCGCTTGGACGGCTGCACGATCTACGCCAGCGGCCATCCTTGTCCGATGTGCCTGGCGGCGATGCACTTGTGCGGCGTGACGGCGGCGCATTACGCCTTATTCCAACGAAGACGGCGAGCCTTACGGCCTGTCCACGGCGGCCGTGTACGCGCAAATGGCGCTGCCGCCCGCGGCGCAGTCGATCGCCGTGGCGCAAGCGCGGCCGCAAGGAGAGGACGGCTTGTACGCGGAATGGGCCGCCCAGTGCGGCTGACCTCTCGTTTGTAGAGTCGAGCCTGCTCGACTGCTTTTTGTATCGCAGGCGAGTGGGGGAAGAGCAGTCGAGCAGGCTCGACTCTACGCCCCGTCCGCTTCGAACCCGACCTTGCGATGCGAACCGTCGCAATACGGTTTGTTCTTCGAATGCCCGCAGCGGCAGAACCAGGTCTCGGTGACGCGGTCGAGCGTGTGGCCGGTGCCGCTGACCACTTCGAGATTGCCGGTGACCTTCAACGGACCGTTCTTCTGCGGCTCGACGGCCAGCACGCCGTCGCGCGCCTGCAACGGCTCGGATTTTTTCGGCGCCGGCTCGCCGGTGGCGTGAAACCCGCCTTCGAGATGGCTGTTGTCGCAAAACGGCTTGTTCTTCGACAGCCCGCAGCGGCATAGCGTCGCGCGGAAGCCTTCGTCCTTGCCGGCGATGCGCAGCGGCGCGTTGAAAGCCAGCGGGCCGTGTTCGCGCAAGCGCACCGTGTTGACGACCGGCGCCGGTTCTTCCGCTCCGCCGTCGAGGCGTTCGTACTGGATCGCGCCGGAAGGGCAGGAACGTGCGATCCAGGCCACTTCCTCGGCCGATACCGCATCCGGATGGATCCATTCTCCTTCCACGTTCGGCACGAACACGTCCGGATGGCCTAGCACGCAGTGCCGCGAATGGATGCAGCGCTGCCCATCGAAAAGGATGACGACTTGCTTGCCGCGGACGGTCTCGGTGCCCATGGCGAACCTCGGCGGGTGGACGCGGGCAGTGTACGCCCGGAAATCTTTTGTGGGAGCGGCTTCAGCCGCGAGCTCTTTCCCGCAGGTCGTCGCGACCGGATGCAAATAGCTCGCGGCTGAAGCCGCTCCCACAAGTTATAGATCGCGAAGATCGAGCTTGCGCAGCTTCGGCGCCAGCTTCGCCGTGGCCGCGACCACGCCCAAAGTCATGCAGCCGCCGAAAATCACCGACGGCACCAAGCCCAGCAAGCGCGCGGCGAGGCCCGACTCGAACGCGCCCAACTCGTTCGACGAGCCGATGAAGATGCCGTTGATCGACGATACCCGTCCGCGCAAATGGTCCGGCGTGGACAATTGCAGGATGGTGGAACGCAGCACCACCGACACGCCGTCGCACATGCCCGAGGCCATCAGGAACAGGGCCGACAGCCACAACTGCCGCGACAGTGCGAAACCGATGATGCACAGGCCGAAGCCGGCGACCGCGTACAGCAACAGGCGCCCCGCGTTGCGCTGCGGCGGATGCCGAGCCAGCCACAGGCCCATCAGCACCGCGCCCGCGGCTGGCGCCGCGCGCAGGATGCCCAACGCTTCCGGCCCGTAATGCAGGATGTCGTGGATGAAGGCCGGCAGCATCGCTACCGCGCCGCCGAACAGCACCGAGAACATGTCCAGCGCCTGCGCGCCGAGCACGATCTGGTGGTTGAAGACGAAACGCAGGCCTTCGCCGATGCTCTTGAACACCGGCGCGCGATCGGCGGGCAGGGCGGGCTCGGTCGCGCGCAGGTTCGCGATGGCGATGGCCGCCGCGGCCGCGAATGCGGCGGCGACGAGATAGGCGAAGGTCAGGCCCTGCCAGGCGATCAAGCCGCCGCCGAGCGCAGGGCCGAACACCAGTCCGGTTTGCATCACCACGCTGCCCACGCCGGCGCCGCGGGCGAAATCCTCGCGCTTGAGCACGCGCGCGAACAGCGATTGGTACACCGGGCCGAGGAAGGCGCGGACCACGCCGTTGATCGCGATCGCGGCGTAGATGGTGAGCGTGCCGAACGCGGGCAGCTTGCCGCTGGCTACGCCGGCCAGCATCAGCGTGGTCAGCAGCAGGCCCAAGCAGGCGAACATGCCGAGCTTGCGCCGCGGCAAGTGATCGACCGCATAGCCGGCGAACAGCGCGAAGCAGAAATAGGGAATGACTTCGGTCAGGCCGATCAAGCCCAGCGACAGCGCGTCGCGGGTGATCTGGTAGAGCTGCCAGCCGACCGTGACCGCGACGATCTGGTAGGACAGCATCGCCAGCAGCCGGTACACCAGCAGGCCGGCGAAGCCTCGATTGCGAAGCAGTGCGGCCGCTCCTCCGGCGGCCGCGCTCACGAGGCGCGCTGCGCCGTGTCGCGGATGAAGGCCAACAGCGCGGCCAGGCCGTTGCTGCGGGTCGGCGACAAGTGCTTGGCCAGGCCGATCGCGGAGATGTAGTTCGGATCGGTGGCGAGGATCTCGGCCGCCGAGCGGCCCGAGTAGACGCGCAGCGCCAGATAGATCAGGCCGGAGACGATGGCCGAATCGCTGACCGCGGCGAAATCCAGCCGCGAAGCGTCGCCCGAGGGCACGATCCAGACCATCGATTGGCAGCCGTGCAAGCGGTGCTCCTCGCTCTTCCACTCGTCCGGGAACGACGGCAGCTTGCGGCCGAGATCGATCAGATATTGGTAGCGCTCGGACCAGTCGCCGAAAAACGAGAATTCGTCGGCGATGGCGCTTTGCGCTTCCGCTGCGGTCGGTTCGAGGGGGAAGGCGGGGGTATCCACGTGCTTTTCCGCTTTTTAGCCGTCATCCCCGCGGAGGCGGGAACCCAGCGACTGGCTCTGCCTGCAATTATAAACGCACGTCCCCGGCGTGAGCTGTTGCTTTCCCCCTTTGAAAAAGGGGACGCAGGGGGATTTGCTCTTCGATCAGGCCGCGAAGCAAATCCCCCTCAATCCCCCTTTTTCAAAGGGGGAGGAACAGCAACAGCCTCAGGCCCGCTTCCACCGCACGCCCTGCGGCGTGTCCTCGAGCAGGATCCCTTCCGAAGCCAACTGATCGCGGATCGCATCCGAACGGGCGAAATCGCGATTCTTCTTCGCCGCGTTGCGTTCGTCGATCAGCGCCTGGATCCGCGCATCGTCGTCGCTAGAAGCGCCGCGGGCGAACCAGGCGGCCGGATCCTGCTGCAGCAAGCCCAGCGCCAGGCCCGCGCCCAGCAGCCGCGCCTTCAGTCGCGATTGCTCCGGTCCCTCGGTCGCCTTGCGCGCTTCGGCCGCGATCGCCGCGATTTCGGCCAGCGCCTGCGGCGTGTTGAGATCGTCGTCGAGCGCGGCTTCGATGCTGTCGGGAATCGCGGCCGAGGCTTCGACGTCCGCCAAATCGCGCAATGTGCCGTACAACCGGTCCAGCGTCCGCACCGATTGCTCGATCAGCGCGTCCGACCATTCCAAGGGTTGCCGGTAATGCGCCGACAGCAGCGCATA
The DNA here is from genome assembly GCF_005239095.1 of Luteimonas gilva. Taxonomy (GTDB): domain Bacteria; phylum Pseudomonadota; class Gammaproteobacteria; order Xanthomonadales; family Xanthomonadaceae; genus Luteimonas_C; species Luteimonas_C gilva. The sequence continues at coordinate 326,971 of NZ_SZUA01000001.1, forward strand.
GCGCAGCGCTTCGGGCGGGTGCTTGCGGACCAGGTCGTGGATCTTCTCGATATTGCCCAGCGACTTCGACATCTTCGTGCCGCCGAAATTGAGCATGCCGTTGTGCAGCCAATAGCGGGCGAAGACCTTGCCGCCGTGCGCGCACTGGCTTTGCGCGATCTCGTTCTCGTGGTGCGGGAACTGCAGGTCGACGCCGCCGGCGTGGATGTCGATGGTCTCGCCCAGATGCGCTTCGGCCATCGCCGAGCATTCGATGTGCCAGCCCGGGCGGCCGCGGCCCCAGGGCGAATCCCAGCCGGGCAAATCGTCCGTGGACGGCTTCCACAGCACGAAATCGCCGGGATTGCGCTTGTAAGGCGCCACTTCGACGCGCGCGCCGGCCAGCATGTCTTCGGGATCGCGGCGCGACAGCCTGCCGTAATCGGCGAAGGATTCGACCGCGAACAGCACGTGGTTCTCGGCGGCGTAGGCATGGCCGGAAGCGATCAAGCGCTCGATCATCGCGACGATCTGCGGGATGTGCCGCGTGGCTTCCGGCTCGATGTCCGGCGGGGCGATGCCCAGCGCCGCCATGTCTTCGCGGTAGGCCGCGGCGAAACGGTCGGTGATCGCCGCGATCGGCACGCCCTGTTCGCGCGCGGCCGCGTTGATCTTGTCGTCCACGTCGGTGATGTTGCGGGCGTAGCGCAGGCCGCCGTAACGCCGGCGCAACAGTGCGGCGAGCACGCCGAACACCACGTAGGGCCGGGCATTGCCGATGTGGACGTAGTTGTAGACGGTGGGCCCGCAGACGTACATGGTCGGGCGGGCCGGGTCCTGGGGCTCGAACGGTTCCAGCCGGCGGGTAAGGGTGTTGTAGAGGTGCAGGCTCATCGAGGTCTTAGCCGACGGAGTCCTGGGATTCTAGCGGCCGGGCCGAGGTCGCGACAGCGGCGATTCAGTCCTGCGGTAGTATCCGGGCCTAGACTTATCGGCCATTCCCAACATCAAGCCGCTCCAAGCCGTGCTCGCCAGCGTGCTCCGACTACCGCTGCTACCGTCGATGGCGTTCGCGCTGCTGGCCTTGTGCGTGCCCGGTGCGGCCGCCGCGCAGGATGGCGACGTCACGATCGTCCAGATCGAGAACGTGCGCATCGACTACGCCCGCGTGCTGCGGGTGGAACCGGTCTACCAAACCTTGCGCGCCACGCGCATGGAGCACAACTGCGACCCGCCGCAGAAGGAAAAGGGCTTGTCCCGCGTGCTCGGCACGGTCAAGGATGCGTTGACCCCGGGCAAGTCCGAAAAACAGGCGCAAGCCGATCAGGACTGCCGCCTGGTGCCGATCGAACGCGAGTTCAAACGCCCCATCGCCTACGACGTGGACTACGTCTACAAGGGTTCGAAGTACCGCTCCCGGCTGCCGCGCGATCCCGGCAGCCGCCTGCGCATCCGCGTTTCCGTGACGCCGTACCTGGTCAACGCGCCCGGCGCGGCCGAGCGCTGAGCCCGCTGCGCTTGCGGGGTAGGGCCCGGCATGCGACCATGCCGCCCGGATGAAGACCCGACTCGCCGACTCGTACGCAAGCGCCGCCCGGATGGCCTCGGGCATGACCTCGCGCGCGCGCCGACCGGAAACCCAACCGCCAGCTGGGTAGCCGGAACTCGCCGTCATCCGAGTTTCACAGGACGAACCCAGCCTTAGCGCTGGGTTTCTTGTTTTTGGCCCGCATCGAAGCCGCAGGAAAACGATGAAGCACTTCTTGAATACCCAGGATTGGAGCCGCGCCGATCTCGACGCGCTGCTCACCCAGGCGTCGCTGTTCAAGCGCAACAAGCTCGGCGACGAGCTGAAGGGCAAGAGCATCGCGCTGGTGTTCTTCAATCCTTCATTGCGCACCCGCACCAGCTTCGAATTGGGCGCGTTCCAGCTCGGCGGTCATGCCGTGGTGCTGGCGCCCGGCAAGGACGCTTGGCCGATCGAGTTCGATCTGGGCACGGTGATGGACGGCGACACCGAGGAGCACATCGCCGAAGTGGCGAAGGTGCTCAGCCGCTACGTCGATCTGATCGGCGTGCGCGCTTTCCCGAAGTTCGTCGACTGGTCGCTCGACCGCCAGGACAAGGTGCTGCGCGGTTTCGCCGAGCACGCCACGGTGCCGGTGATCAACATGGAGACCATCACCCATCCCTGCCAGGAGCTGGCGCATGCGCTGGCGTTGCAGGAGCATTTCGGCACGTCCGACCTGCGCGGAAAGAAGTACGTGCTGACCTGGACCTATCATCCCAAAGCGCTCAATACGGCGGTCGCCAATTCCGCGCTGACCATCGCCACCCGCTTGGGGATGGACGTGACTTTGCTGTGCCCGACGCCGGAATACGTGCTGGACGAGCGCTACATGGGCTGGGCGAAGCAGAACGTCGCCGAAAGCGGCGGTTCGCTGGCGATCAGCCACGACATCGACAGCGCCTACGCCGGCGCCGACGTCGTCTACGCCAAGAGCTGGGGCGCTTTGCCTTATTTCGGCAATTGGGAACCCGAGAAGCCGATCCGCGACCGGTTCAAGCACTTCATCGTCGACGAACGCAAGATGGCGCTGACCAACAACGGCGTGTTCTCGCATTGCTTGCCGCTGCGCCGCAACGTCAAGGCGACCGACGCGGTGATGGATTCGCCCAACTGCATCGCCATCGACGAGGCCGAGAACCGCCTGCACGTGCAGAAGGCGGTGATGGCGGCTTTGGTTTCGTAACGTATTCCGGATAACGACATGAGCAAGAAAGACATCGTCCTCGCCTTCTCCGGCGGCCTCGACACCAGCTTCTGCGTGCCCTATCTGCAGGAACGCGGCTGGAACGTGCACACCGTGTTCGCCGACACCGGCGGCGTGGACGCCGAGGAGCGCAAATTCATCGAGGACCGCGCCGCCGAATTGGGCGTGAGCAGCCACGTCACCGTCGACGGCGGCCCCGCGATCTGGGAAGGCTTCGTCAAGCCTTTCGTCTGGGCTGGCGAGGGCTATCAGGGCCAATATCCTCTGCTGGTGTCGGATCGCTACCTGATCGTCGACGCGGCCTTGGCTCGCGCCAACGACCTGGGCACGAATGCGATCGCCCACGGCTGCACCGGCATGGGCAACGACCAGGTCCGCTTCGATCTGGCGGTGAAGGCTTCCGGCGATTACCGGATCGTCGCGCCGATCCGCGAAATCCAGAAAGAACACACCCAGACCCGCGCTTACGAGCAGCAATACCTCGAGCAGCGCGGCTTCGGCGTGCGCGCCAAGCAGAAGGCCTACACCATCAACGAGAACCTGCTGGGCGTGACCATGTCCGGCGGCGAGATCGACCGCTGGGAAGCGCCGGGCGAAGGCGCGCGCGGCTGGTGCGCGCCGCGCTCGGAATGGCCGGAAGCGCCGCTGCGGGTCGCGCTGCGCTTCGTGCGGGGCGAGGCGGTCGCGCTCGACGGAGTCGAAATGCCGGGCGCGCGGCTGCTCGCCAAGTTGAACGCGCTGTTCGCGGCGTACGGCGTGGGCCGCGGCATGTACACCGGCGACACCACCATCGGCTTGAAAGGCCGCATCGTGTACGAAGCGCCTGGATTGGCCGCGTTGCTGGCCGCGCACCGCGCATTGGAAGAGGCGGTGCTGACCAAGCAACAGAACCGCTTCAAGCCGGAAGTGGCGCGCAAGTGGGTGGAACTGGTGTACGAGGGCTTTTATCACGATCCGCTCAAGACCGACTTGGAAACGTTCCTCGCTTCTTCGCAAACGACGGTCAACGGCGAAGTCGTGCTGGAAACCCGCGGCGGGCGCGTCGATGCGGTGGCGGTCGCTTCCCCGCATCTGCTGCATGCCAAGGGCGCGACCTATGCGCAGTCCGCGGACTGGGGCGTGGAGGAGGCCGAGGGCTTCATCAAGTTGTTCGGCATGAGCAGCACCTTGTGGGCGGAAATCAACAAATGAGGTTCCGGCTTTTCGTAGGAGCGGCTTTAGCCGCGAGATTTCTCGCTCCAATTCGCTGCGATGCCGCGATTTTGCAGGAAAGGGCTCGCGGCTAAAGCCGCTCCTACGAAAAAAAGCGGATGACGGGAAAGGCATGCTGAACCAGGTCCTAAAACATCTCGAAGCGCTGGTGTCCTTCGACACCCGCAATCCGCCGCGCGCCATCGGCACCGGCGGCCTCTTCGACTACGTCCGCGCCCAATTGCCCGATTTCCGGATCGAAGTGCGCGATCACGGCGCCGGCGCGGTGTCGTTCTTCGGCGTGCGCGGCGAGCCCAAGCGGCTGTTCAACGTGCATCTGGACACCGTGCCGGATTCGCCGGCCTGGACCGCGGATCCGCACAAGCTGCGGGTGACCGACGATCGCGCCATCGGCCTGGGCGCTTGCGACATCAAGGGCGCGGCAGCATGTCTGATCGCCGCGGCGAACGCGACGAAAGGCGATGCGGCCTTCTTGTTCTCCACCGACGAAGAAGCCAACGATCCGCGCTGCATCGACGCCTTCCTGAAGACCAATCACGGTTTCGAAGAAGCGCTGGTGTCCGAACCCACGCGTTGCGAAGCGGTATTGGCCCATCGCGGCATCGCTTCGGTGCAGATGCGGTTCCAGGGCCGGGCAGGGCACGCTTCCGGCGCCGAGGCGATGCATGCTAATGCGCTGCACCAGGCGATCCGCTGGGGCGCCGATGCGCTGGCGCTGGTCGAAGCCGAATCGCACCAGCGTTTCGGCGGACTCACCGGCTTGCGCTTCAACATCGGCCGCATCGAAGGCGGGATCAAGGCCAACATCATCGCGCCCAGCGCCGATTTGCGCTTCGGCTTCCGGCCGTTGCCTTCGCAGGATATGGATGCGTTGCATGCGAAATTCCGCGCGTTCGCGCCCGAAGGCACGTCGTACGAACCGCTGTTCCGCGGCCCTTCCTTGCCGGCCGGCGACGTCGCCGCGGCCGAGGAACGGCGCTTGGCGGCGCGCGATTTGGCCGACGAACTCGGATTGCCGATCGGCAATGCGGTCGATTTCTGGACCGAAGCTTCGCTGTTTTCCGCCGCGGGCTTGACCGCGATCGTCTACGGCCCGGGCGACATCGCCCAGGCCCATACCGCCGACGAATGGGTCGCGCTGTCGCAACTGGCCGAAGCGGCCGCCACTTACCAACGACTGATGGAGCGCTGACATGAACCTGCTCGCCACGCCTTCGGCCGCCGACTCGGGCGATCGGAGGGCACTTCCGGTCCCGCAACGATGAGTTCCTGCTCACCATGACCGATCTGCGCACCACGATCGTCCGGCTGCTGTCCAACATGGCCGGCGCCAAAGAGATCCAGCAATACCTCAAACGCTTCTCGCAACTCGACGCGGCGCGGTTCGCCGTGGTCAAGGTCGGCGGCGCGGTGTTGCGCGACGAGCTCGAGGCGCTGGTGTCCTCGCTGTCGTTCCTGCAGCAAGTGGGGCTGACGCCCATCGTCGTCCACGGCGCCGGACCGCAGCTCGATGCGGAAATGCAGGCCGCCGGCATCGAGAAGGTCACCGTCGACAACCTGCGCTACACCGACGCCGCGGTACTGGCCGTGGTGCGCCGCGTGCTGCGCCAGGAAAACCTGAAGCTGGTCGAAGCGCTGCAAGCCGAGGGCGTGCGCGCGACGTCGATCCAATCGGGCGTGTTCGAAGCCGCTTACCTCGACCCGGCGAAATACGGCCTGGTCGGCAAGGTGTCGCGCGTCGACACCGACGGCATCCACGCCGCGATCAAGGTCGGCTCGATCCCGGTGATCGCCTCGCTCGGCGAAACCGGCGACGGCCAGATCGTCAACGTCAACGCCGATTGGGCCGCGAACGAGCTGATCAAGACCCTGCAGCCCTACAAGATCGTGTTCCTCACCGGCACCGGCGGTTTGCTGGACGGCGAAGGCAAAGTGATCGATTCGATCAACCTGAGCACCGAGTACGAAGAGCTGCTGGCCCAACCTTGGCTGCATTCCGGCATGCGGGTGAAGATCGAGCAGATCCACGATCTGCTGATGGCCTTGCCGCCTTCGTCTTCGGTGTCGATCACCCGGCCCGACCAATTGGCGAAGGAATTGTTCACCCACAAGGGTTCGGGCACTCTGGTGCGGCGCGGCGAGCGGGTGATCCGCGCCGAACGCTGGGATCAGCTCGATCTGCCGCGGCTGCGCTCGCTGATCGAATCGGCTTTCGGCCGCAAGTTGACCTTGGACTATTTCGAACGCACGCCGTTGCTGCGCGCTTACGTCAGCGAGCACTATCGCGCCGCGGTGTTGTTGACCATGGAAGGCGACATCCCGTATCTGGACAAGTTCGCCGTGCTCGACGACGCCCAAGGCGAAGGCCTGGGCCGCGCGGTCTGGCAGGTGATGCGCGAGGAAACGCCGCAGCTGTTCTGGCGTTCGCGCCATCACAACGCGGTGAATCCTTTTTATTACGCCGAATCCGACGGCAGCTTCAAGCAGGAGAAATGGAAGGTGTTCTGGTACGGCCTGGATGGCTTCGACCAGATCGCCGCCTGCGTCGAGCATTGCCGCACGCGGCCGGCGACCTTGAAGGATTGACGATGGCGCAGGCATCGGCCCCGTCGGGTTGGGCGAAACCGGTAGCGCTGGCCGGACGCCATGCCGCGCTCGAACCGCTCGCCGAAAGCCACGCCGACGAGGTGCGCGCGGCGCTCGCCGGCGGCGAATTGGCGGCCGCCTGGTACACGAACGTGCCCGATCCGTCGGGCGTCGATGCCTACATCGCGGCCGCGCTCGCCGCGCAAGCGCTCGGACAGGCATTGCCGTTCGCGGTGCGCGACGCGGCGGGCGAATTGGTCGGCAGCACCCGCTATTACGATCTGGACGCGGCCGTGCCGCGCTTGAGCATCGGCTACACCTGGTACGCGCCGAAAGCGCAGCGCACCGGTGTCAATACCGAAGCCAAGCTGCTATTGCTCGGGCACGCCTTCGAAACCTTGGGCTGCGCGGCGGTGGCCTTCGAGACCAGTTGGTTCAACCATGCCTCGCGAACCGCCATCGCCCGGCTCGGCGCCAAGCAGGACGGCGTGCTGCGCGGCCATCGGCGCCATGCCGACGGCACGGTCCGCGACACGGTCGTGTTCTCGATCATCGATGCGGAGTGGCCCGCGGTGAAGAGCAATCTGCAGTACAAGCTGGCCCGTGGCGGGCGCGGAGCGGATCATGGTTGACAAGAAACGGGTGGGCATCGTCGGCGCGCGCGGGCATACCGGCGCCGAATTGATCCGCTTGATCGCGGCGCACCCGCATTTCGAGCTGGGTTTCGTGTCCTCGCGCGAGTTGGACGGCCAGCCCGTGTCGGCGCACGTCGCCGAGTATCGCGGCGAACAGGTTTACCGCAATTACGCCCACGAAGACATCGCCGCTCACCCGGCCGATGCGGTCGTGCTGGCGTTGCCGAACGGCAAGGCCGGCGCGTTCGTCGCGGCCATCGACGCCGCGGGCGCCGACCCGGTCGTCGTCGACCTGTCCGCGGACCACCGTTTCGACGACGGCTGGTACTACGGTTTGCCGGAACTGACCCGCGGCCGCTACCGCGGCCAGAAACGGATCAGCAATCCCGGCTGCTACGCCAGCGCGATGCAGTTGGCGATCGCGCCGATGCTGGACCTGCTGTCCGGCCCCGTGCAGTGCTTCGGCGTATCCGGCTATTCCGGCGCCGGCACCACGCCGTCCGACAAGAACGACGTGGACAAGCTGCGCGACAACCTGATGCCGTACAGCCTCACCGGCCACCTCCACGAACGCGAAGCGACCCGGCAGCTGGGCCTGCCGGTCGAATTCATGCCGCATGTCGCGCCGCATTTCCGCGGGTTGACGATCACGGCGAATCTGCATTTGGCCAAGCCCATCGCGTTGGATGCCGCGAAACAACGCTATCTCGACCGCTATGCCGGCGAAGCTTTGATTCGGGTCGTCGACGACGCGCCCTGGGTCAGTCGCATCGCGGGCAAGCACGGTGTCGAGATCGGCGGTTTCGCCTTGTCGGCCGACGGCCGGCGCCTGGTGGCCGTGTCCACGCTCGACAATCTGCTGAAGGGCGCGGCGACGCAGGCGATGCAGAACCTCAATCTGGCTTTCGGCTTCGACGAGATGGCGGGGATTCCAGCATGAGCGGGCTGCATGCTCTTGCAGAGCCGGCTCTTGTGGGAGCGGCTTCAGCCGCGAGGTCTTGATTTTCCATCGCTGCGAGCAAAAGCTCGCGGCTAAAGCCGCTCCTACATAAGAGCGGAGCTAAGAGGCGATGTCATGTCCGACCTGTTATGGCAAAAACCCGGCGTCGCGGTCGATGCGCAAATTCAGGCCTTCCTGGCCGGCGACGACGTGATCCTGGACCGCGAGTTCTTCCTGCACGACATCGCCGCAAGCAAAGCCCACGCCGAAGGGTTGCAGCGCATCGGCATCCTGTCGCAAGACGAGCTGGCCGGCCTGCTACGCGAATTGGATACGCTGGCGGCGGATTTCCGCAGCGGCGCGTTCGTGCTCGACGAAACATTCGAAGACGGCCATTCCGCCATCGAAGCGCGCCTCACCGAGCGTTTGGGCGACGCCGGCCGCCGCATCCACACCGGGCGCAGCCGCAACGACCAGATCCTGGTGGCCACGCGTTTGTGGTTGAAGGAAAAACTCGCGCGCACGCAAGTTTTGTGCAAAGAAATCGCCGGCATCGCGCTGGCTCGCGCGCAGGCCGAGGCCGACGTCCCGCTGCCGGGCTACACCCATCTGCAGCGCGCGGTGGTGTCTTCGCTGGGCATGTGGTGGGCGGGTTGGGCCGAAGCTTTCATCGACAACGCCCTCCGCGCCGGCGAGACCCGCGATTGGCTGGATGCGAATCCGCTGGGCACCGCCGCCGGTTACGGCGTCAATCTGCCTTTGAACCGCGGCCATACCGGATCGGCGCTCGATTTCGGACGCCTGCAGATTTCGCCGATCTACGCCCAGCTATCGCGCGGCAAATTCGAAATGGCGGCGCTCGAAGCCTTGGGCAGCGCGATGCTGGATCTGCGCCGCCTGGCTTGGGATCTGAGCCTGTTCACCAGCGCCGAATTCGGCTTCGTCGCGCTGCCCGCGCAGTACACCACCGGCAGTTCGATCATGCCGAACAAGCGCAATCCCGACGTGGTCGAGCTGATGCGAGCCAGCTACGCCAGCGTGGCGGCGGCGCGTTGCGAGATCGAACAGCTGCTGTCGCTGCCGTCCGGCTACCACCGCGATCTGCAGTTGAGCAAAGGCGCGCTGCTCCACGGTTTCGGCAAGGGGTTGGGCGCTTTGGCACTACTGCCGGACTTGCTGCGGAATCTCGAATGGCGCGCGGATCGGATGCGGGCGGCGCTGGAGCCGTCGATGTACGCCACGGATCTGGCGGTCGATTTGGCCAAGCAAGGCGTACCGTTCCGCGACGCTTACAAGCAGGCCGCGGATCCGCAGCGCTGGGGCGAAGGCGATCCCGCCCAGAGCCTTAAACAGCGGGTATCGCCCGGTGCGTCGGGAGATCTGCGTTTGGACGTGCTGCACGAGCGCTTGGCCGCGCTGGATTGAGGCTCCGCCGGCTGCGGCATAGCGAGGTCATGCTCCATATCCCTGCCGGAAGTCACGTTGGCTCATGCGCGGCGCAGCGCTAAAGTCGGAGATTGGCACCGGGAGAGCCCTTATGCGCGCAGCCGTACGTCGATCCCTTTGGCTCCTGCTGGCGAGCGCCGCGTTCGCCGGGTCGGCACTGGCGCAGACGCCGCCGATGGCGCCGGACATCACCGGCAAGAAATTCGTCGCGCCCACGTCCGCCAACGACTACGAAAAGCGCGACGTGATGATCCCGATGCGCGACGGCGTGAAGCTGCATACCGTCATCGTGGTGCCTAAAGGCGCGAAGAACGCCCCGATCCTGCTGACCCGCACGCCTTACGACGCCAGCGGCCGCTCCAGCCGCATGGATTCGCCGCGGATGATCGACATCCTGCCGGAAGGCGACGAAGTCTTCGTCCGCAGCGGCTACATCCGCGTGTTCCAGGATGTGCGCGGCAAATACGGCTCGCAAGGCGATTACGTGATGACGCGGCCGTTGCGCGGGCCGCTCAACGGCACCAAAGTCGATCATTCCACCGACGCTTGGGACACCATCGACTGGCTGGTCAAGAACGTGAAGGAATCGAACGGCCGGGTCGGCATGATCGGTTCCTCGTACGAAGGCTTCACCGTGGTGATGGCCTTGGTCGATCCGCATCCCGCGCTGAAGGTCGCGGCGCCGGAGAGCCCGATGGTCGACGGCTGGATGGGCGACGACTGGTTCAATTTCGGCGCGTTCCGTCAGACCAATTTCGACTATTTCACCGGCCAAACCACCGAAAAAGGCAAGGGCAAGCCGGTCGTCAACGAGGGCTACGACGACTACACGACGTTCCTGAGCTTCGGTTCGGCCGGCGACTACGGCAAGGCGCACGGCATCGAACAGTTGCCGTTCTGGCGCAAGATCCTCGAGCACCCGGCCTACGACGCGTTCTGGCAGGAACAAGCGCTGGACAAGGCGATGGCGCGCACGCCGCTCAAGGTGCCCACGATGTGGCTGCAGGGCCTGTGGGACCAGGAAGACATGTGGGGCGCGATCCACAGCTATCCGGCGATGGAGCCGAGAGACACGAACAACGACATGAATTACCTGGTGATGGGCCCGTGGCGGCATAGCCAGGTGAATGTCGGCGCGGCCTCGCTGGGCGCGCTGAAGTGGGACGGCGACACCGCATTGCAATTCCGTCGCGATGTGCTCAAGCCGTTCTTCGATCAATACCTGGTCGAAGGCGCGCCCAAGGCCGACACGCCGCCGGTCTTCATCTATAACACCGGCGAAAACCATTGGGATCGTTTCCCGTCCTGGCCGCTGAGTTGCGCTTCGGGTTGCGCGGCGCAGCCGAAGCCGCTGTATCTGCACGCCGGCGGCAAGCTCTCGTTCGACGCGCCGGCGGCGGGGCAGGGCGAATACGACGAGTACGTCTCCGATCCGGCCAAACCGGTGCCGTTCGTGCCGCGTCCGTCGCGGATGGGCGACCGCGAAACCTGGACGACTTGGTTGGTGAAGGATCAGCGCTTCGTCGACGGCCGCCCCGACGTGCTGACTTTCGTCAGCGAGCCGCTGACCGCGCCGCTGCGCATTTCCGGCGCGCCGGAGATGAACCTGCAAGCCTCGACCAGCGGCAGCGACAGCGATTGGGTAGTGAAGCTGATCGACGTGTATCCGGAAACGATGGCTTCGACGCCGGAAATGGGCGGTTACGAGCTGGCGGTGTCGTTGGCGATCTTCCGCGGCCGTTATCGCGAGAGCTTCGAGCATCCGAAGCCGATCGCGCCGAACCAGCCGCTGCTCTACAAGTTCGTGATGCCGACGACCAACCACGTGTTCCTGCCCGGCCATCGGGTGATGGTGCAGGTGCAGTCGAGCCTGTTCCCGCTCTACGACCGCAACCCGCAGACCTACGTGGACAACATTTTCTTCGCCAAGCCGGGCGATTACCGCAAGGCCACGCAGCGGGTGTGGACGTCGCCGCAGAACGCGAGCTTCGTCAGTTTGCCGGTGAAATAAACGACCGTAGCCCGGGTCGAGCGAAGCGATACCCGGGAGCACGCCGCGACTCGACCCCGGGTATCCACCCGGGCTACGTTGTCACCACGTGTCTTCGAGCCAGCGCGGTTTGCACGCCAGCCAACCGCCGTAGAGCAGCACCGCCACGCTGACGACGAGCATCGCGAACGGCACCACCCAACCCCGGCTCAAGTCGTGCAGCACGCCGAACAGCAGCGGTCCCAAGCAGCTGAGCGCGTAACCGACGCCTTGCATGAAGCCCGAGAGCGCGGCCGATCCGGCCGGACCGCGGGTACGCAGATTGATCAGCGTCAGCGCCAGCGGAAACGTGCTCGGTCCCAAGCCGAGCAGCGCGACCCATAGCACCGGCAAGGCCATCGGTGCGAACAACAGGCCCGCGAACGCGGCGATATGGCAGGCCGCGCAGGCCAACACGATGGGAAACGGATTCGGCGTGCGCACCGCCAACGAGGGCATCAGCAGCGCGCTGATCAGGCCTAAGGTGGAGAACAGCGCGACCATCGCGCCGCCGAAAGCGGGCGTCGCGCCGGCTTCGACCAGCAGCTTCGGCAGCCAGGTGAACATCGAATAGGTGATCAGCGAGGTCATGCCGAACATCAGCGCCATGCCCCAGGCGACGGGCGAACGCCATGCGCGGCCGCGCGCGAGCGGCGCCGCCAATTCGGGCGCTTCGTCGTCGGCCGTCACCGCGCGGTCGTGGCTGCGCGCGAGCGAGGAATCCTTGCGGCGTTCGATCAGCAGCACGCCGATCCAGGGCAGCGCCGCGGCGATCGCTACCAACGCCCAAGCGCCGAGGGACACGCGCCAACCCGCTTCCGCCGCCAGCGGTACCGCGACCAAGGCGGGCAAGATGGTGCCGAACTGCAAAACGGTGATGTAGAGCGTGCTGACCGCGCCGACGCGGTCGGCGAAATAGCGCTTGACCAGCGGCGGCAGCACCACATTGCCCATGCCCATGCCGGCCAGGGCGACGATCGATCCGATCAGCAATCCGCCGGTGCCTTCGGCGAACGAACGCAGCACCAGGCCGAGCGCGGCGAGCAGCATCGACAACAGGGCCGAACGTTCCAGGCCGAGCCGGTGCGCCATCGCCGGCGTCGCCACGCCGAACGCCGCGAACGCGGCGCTGGGCAGCATGCCGAACACGCCGGTCATGGTCGAGCCGAAGCCGAAGATCTGGCCCAGATCGCCGAGTAGCGGCGTCAGCGAGGTGACCGCGGTGCGCAGATTGAAGGCCGACAGCGCGATGCCGAACAGCACCAGCGCGCGGCCGTTCCACGATGCGGAGGCGGCGGAATGCGAAGCGGGGGAGGCCATCGCCCATTCTATCCGGCGCGGCGCGACAGGCGCTTGTCCGTAGCGCAACAATGCGTTGCGGACCGGCTTTTTGTAGGAGCGGCTTTAGCCGCGAGCTCTTTCCGTCGCATTGCCGAGATTTGGAAAAGCTCGCGGCTAAAGCCGCTCCCAACAAAAGCAGAAGCTTACAGGGTGGAGACGCCGACGGGCGCAGCCGAGTCGTCCATCCGCAGCACCGCCACTTTGCTTGCGACCAGCGACCGCGCGATTTCGTCGCTGCTGCCGAAAGCCCGGGCGATATCCTGCCGGTCCACATTCGCATGCGCCCCGCGGCGGTCCTTGTCGCGGAACCGGTAGCGATTGTATTCGGCCCAGGCGATCAGGATCACCGCGCTGGCCAGAGCCAGCATCGGCAGGGAGATCAGCAGGAACGGCTCGACCTGGTGTTCGCGCAGATACAGTTCGAATACCGCCGTGCGCACGCCCAGCAGCCACAGGAACAGCGTCAGCAGCGGCAGCCACAGGTAGGCGTAGGCCATCCAGAACGCGAACGTGACGACGCTGAAGAATCCGCGCTGCAACGCGGGCTGAGAACGCGGCTTGTAAATGACTTTCGAATCGAATTTCATCGGATCCCCCTATCCGGACTAATCCAGGTGGCGCGCTCGCGGCGCCGTTTCAACAACGTTTTCGGCACCGCGGTGACGGTGGTGAACAAACTGAGCATCCAGTACGCGATCGGGTACCAGATCATCCAGTAGTAATTGCGGCCGACCCGCGCTTCGTAGCGGCGGTCGATGATCAGGCTTGCGGCGAACTGGGTCAGGCAGACCATCGCCAGGATCACGCCGTGCCAGGACGGCAGGATCGTGCGCACGTACAGTTGCTCGGGCATCGGCAGGAACAGGCCGACCAGCCACAACAGCATGATGAACAGCATGATGTAGGCCCAGGCCACGCTGAGCATGTATTCGAACAGCACCGGCCACATTCGCCGTTTGCGCCAGCTGAGCAGGTCGCGGGTGTGGCGCAGCATCACTTCCACGCCGCCGCGCGCCCAGCGCAGGCGCTGTTTCCACAGGCCTTTCAGCGTTTCCGGCATCAGGATGAAGCACAGCGCGTTCGGCTCGTAGCGGATGTCCCAATGGTCCATCTGCAGGCGCCAGCTGATGTCGATGTCCTCGGTCACCATGTCGTCGGCCCAATAGCCGATCCGGTGCAGGGCGGTGCGGCGGAACGCGCTGATCACGCCGGACACGGTGAACAAGCGGCCGTAGACGCGCTGCGCACGCTTGATCATGCCGATGATCGACGAGAACTCGCCGACCTGGAGCCGGCCGAGCAGGGTGGAACGGTTGCGGATGCGCGGATTGCCCGTCACTGCGCCGACGCGAGGGCCCGACAGCAGATGCCACACCATCCAGTGCGCGGCGTACTCGTCCAGCAGCGCGTCGCCGTCGATGCAGACCAGATATTCCGAGCGCGCCGCCAGCGTGCCCATCCGCATCGCGTTGGCCTTGCCCATGTTGCGGTCCAGATGGATCACGCGCAGGCGATCGTGTCGGGCGGCCAGTCCGTTCAGCTTTTCGGCGGTGTCGTCGCTGCTGCCGTCGTTGATCGCGATCACTTCGAAATCGGGGTAGCGCTGCGTGAGGGCTGCGGCGATCGTCTCGTCGACCTGGTCGCCTTCGTTGAAGCAAGGGATGAGGATCGAAACGAAGGGCGGGTTCTCGATGGCCGGCGGCTGCGTGCGCGTCGGCGACCAGCGTTCGCGCCGGAAGTAGTAGTACAGGCCGCCCGTCATCCAGAAGAACGACATTACGATCGGATAGAAGAAGGCGAATTGGAACAGCGTCGCTAGGATCGGATTCATGGCCGCCTCACTTCGCGATGTAGGGGAAATTGCGCGCCGAGATCGCCTCGCGCGCGACTTCCACCGACGGCGAGTCGGCGATGAAGTCGTAGGGATACCAAGCCAGATGGCGCACGCCGGCGGCCTGCAGCTCGCGCGTCTGCCGCTTCAGCACGTCGCCGGGGATCGGCTTGCCGTTGCGCCAGTCCACGGTCTGCAGCTCGAACATCGTTTTGACGAACTCCGGATCGTGCCGTTTCACCTCGGCGGTCAGCGTCTGCATCCAATGGCGCGGACGGCGGCTGTTCTCCATCCACGGCATCGCCATCAGCGCGGTGTAGTCGTAGGCGCGGTTGAACGCGTCCAGGCGCTGCGCGAACCAAGCCTCGCTGGCGGGATCCAGCACCGTGTTCGCGTACAGATTGCGCACGGTCTTCAGCTTCGGCCGCCATTTTTCGGCCGCGGCCTTCAGTTCCAAGGTGAAGTCGATTAGCGCCCCGGTGCGGCTCGCCGGCGCCAGCGACGGCAGTTCGCCCTCGCGCAGGAAGGCGTCGTCGTGGAACAGCAAGCCTTCGAAATAGCTGTTGACGGCCAGGTCTTCGTAGATGCCGGCGATCAGCTTGCGGGTTTCCGGCTTAGTGAAATCCAGGCGGAAGATCTCGTGGCCTTGCGCGCCGGCGA
This sequence comes from Luteimonas gilva, assembly GCF_005239095.1. Classification (GTDB taxonomy): domain Bacteria; phylum Pseudomonadota; class Gammaproteobacteria; order Xanthomonadales; family Xanthomonadaceae; genus Luteimonas_C; species Luteimonas_C gilva. The sequence continues at coordinate 342,404 of NZ_SZUA01000001.1, forward strand.
TCGCCAACGCGTTGCGCTGCGCGGCGTCGGGCAGTTCGTAACCCAACACCGGCAGCCAGGCGTAGACCACCACTTCGGCACGCGTATGCAACTGCCATGCGACGCGGTTGAACAGATCCGCGCGCATCGGCAGGAAACGGTTCGGGAAATACAGCGCATCGGCCGAACCATTGCCGTCGGGGTCGGCGAAGGCTTGCAGGAAGACATGGCTGGGGCCGATCTGCTTGACGCGCTCGATCAGCACGTCGATGTTGCGCGCCTGCTGGGCCGGATCGGAGTCGTAGACCGCGTCCAAGTCCACTTGCAGCGCGCGCACGCTGTCCAGCTCCATTTTGTGGCGCAGGTCGTAAGCCAGGTCCGCGACGGTCGGGTTGTCGACCATCAGCAACCGCGCCAGGCCATGCAGGTCGCCGCTCAGTTTAGTGTTGCGGCCTTCCAGGTCGAAGGTGACGCGCATGCCGAGCTGGTCGGCGATGTCGTTGGCTTCGCGGTTGTAGGCGGCGTAAGGCCACACGATCGCGCGCGGCTTGCGGCCCAGATGCAGGGCGATCTTGTCGCTGCTGCGGGCCAGGTCCGCGCGCAGGCGTTCGCGATAGGCCGCTTCGCTCTCGTAGGTTTGCCGCGCCGGGTCGTAGATGCGGGTGATGACGGCCGGGGTCTGGTTGCCTTGCGGGTTGGACAGCACGCCGTGGTGCAGATCGTCGGTATGCGAGGCGATCTCGACCAAGCCCGAATCCTGCATTTCGCGCAGCTGCGCCCAAGTGACGAAATCGTCGTGGGTGTAGGGCCGCGGTCCGAAATCGACGGTGCGGCCTTGCGGCAGATCGACCCAACCGGTGATCACCGCGGCCAGCGCCGGAAAACGGTAGGCGCGCAGCAGCGGGAACACGTGGGTGTACAGACTGCGCAAGCCATCGTCGAAGGTCAGCAGCACCGGCTTGTCGGGCAACGGCTTACGGCCTTCCGAGGCGTCGATCACCTGCTGCAGGCTGACCGGGTGGTAGCCCTGCGCCGACAGCCAGTCCAGATGCGCGGCGAAGTTCTGGGTGCCGATCGCATAGCTGTCCACGTCGCCTTTCAGCGCGACGTCGTCGCGCACGTCGTGGTAGCTGATCACCAGCAATTCGTTGGTTTCGGCCGCGACCGCGGTGCCGGCCTGCAACAGGCAGAACAGGGCCAACGCGCGCAATAGGGATTTCATTCCGTTGAACATGTCATTCTCCCCAGCGGAATTCGGCGTCGAAGCCGAGGTGGCGTTCGCGTTGTCCGTCGTAGACCGGTCGCGACCAGTTCACGCCGTAGACCAGGGTCTTGCCCAAGTCGAAACGCCATTCGTGTTCGTAGCGCAGCGACGGCATCCAGGCGTTGCCGAAGCCTTCCTGCCAGTACTGCCCGGCAGAAGCGGTGAGGCGATGGCGGAAGTGGCGGTCGTAGCGGCGCCAAACGATCTGATCGGCGCGCAAACCGATTTCCCAGGAGCGATCGCGCGAGGGATTGAAGTACGCCGCATCGTCGCGGCTGCCGCGGCTGGCGCCGACGCTGGCCAGGCCGTCGAGCAGGAAATGCGGACGGGTCAGCAGGCGCTGATCCAAATCCAGCGCTAGCGAATCGCGGCGGTTGCCGTCGTCGTAACGCAAGCGCTGCGCGGTGCCGGTCAGCCGGGTCAGTTCGCTCGGGTGGTAATCCAGGCCCAGCGACGCGGAATCGGCGGCGATGCCGCTGCGGCGCGCCTGCAGCGAGGCTTCCGGGTCGTTCTTGCGCAGGCCGAAGCTGGCGTCGAGCACGTCGTTGAAGCGCCAGCCCAGATCGAAGCTCAAGCCGGTGTCGTCGATGTCGTCGAAAGAGCGGTTGGCTTGCAGATGCCAGCTCAGGCGGTCGAAGCCGTAGCGCAGGCCGATCGCGGCGCGGCGATCGTGCACGTTGTCGCCGAGGAATTCCGAGGACCGGTCGACGCTGCCGGCGGTCAGCCGCCAGCGATCGTCCAGCAGCGGACTTTCGATGTCGAAACCGTAGATCGCATCGCGGTTGCCCAGCGGCGAAACGCCACCGCCGCCGCGGCTGCGGCCGCTGCCGGCGTAGACGCGCCATTGCCAACCCTGGTGCAGGTTCCAGCGTTTGTCGGCCAGCTTCACCGGCAGTGCATCGCCGTGGCTCGCCTGCAGGTTTTCGTGGATCGGCCGCGCCAGATCGTTGCGCTGCAATTCCATCAGCGTTTCGACTTGGCCGACGCGGCCTTGGATCGTCTGCGGATCGATGGTCGCGGCCATGCGATGGCGTTCCAGCGCGCGCTCGTTCCAGCCGCGGCGCTCGTACACCGAACCGAGCATCGACTGCAGGCCGGCGTTGTTGGGCCCGATCGCCGCCAGCGGTTCCAGCATCGCCTGCGCGCCGGCGAGATCCTCGCCGTAGGAGCGCGCCATCGCGTAATTGGTCTCGGCTTCGTAGCGCTTCCAGTTGTCGTAGGGCCGCGGCGAACCGGCGGCGTAGGGCCAAGCCGGATTGGCGTCGACCAGAGCCTTGAACTCGGGCAGGGCCAGGTCGAAGCGCTCGCTTTCCATCAGCGCGTAGGCGTGCTGGACCTGCAGGTCGATGTTGCCGGGATCGGCCTTAAGCGCGTCCGCCAGCACGGTTTCCGCTTGCTCCGGCCGCTGCAGCGCCATCAGCGAATCGCCGACGGCCGCCAGCGCATAGCCGGGGACGGTCTGGCCTTCCTGCTGCAGACGGGCGTAGTCGTCGGCCACTTCTTGATGCCGGGCCAGACGGTTGAGCAGATTGAGGCGGTCGAGGCGCAGGCGCAGCGGCAATCGGGCCGGATCGATGTCGGCGCGGGCCAGATAATCCTGGCTCGCGCGATCCGTGGCCTGGGCCTGGTCGAGCAGATGCTTTTCGTCGGCGACGTAGAGCCGGCTCCAAGAAGTCATCCGCGCCAGGCGGTCGGCCTCGATGCGCTGCGCCTCTTCGGCGCCGAACAATTCGGGGCGGACGCGATAGAGCGTCCAGGCGCGGTCGCGGGCGCCGAGCTCGGACAGGGTATGCACGCGCAACACGTACAAGGACGCGTCGTCGGGGTGCGCCGCGGCCGCTTTCTCGATCAACGCCAAGGCGGGCAGCCACTGCCGTTGATCGCGCAGATGACGTATTTCGGTCAGCGAGTCCTGCAAACCGGATGGCCTGGCAGCGTCACTTCCTGCCGTCGAAGGGCCGGAAAACGCAGATAAAGCCAACAGCGAGGCCAGCGCCAGGGGCGCAGGTCGGGCGATAGGCATGGAGAAAACCCTCTCTTCCGTGGGGGATAGGGCGAACTACAGTTTGTGACGCAGTTCACATTTTAGAGAGTAATCAAGCAAAAACCATGCCAATTATTACCGGGCAAAAACGTCGAGCCCGGACTCGTCGCCGAGCGGGCTGAAGGATAGGAGAGGGGATTTCACCGGATGGTCGGGGAGACAGGATTCGAACCTGCGACCTCTACGTCCCGAACGTAGCGCTCTACCAGACTGAGCTACACCCCGACAGGTGAGCCGCGCATTGTAGTGATGGGGGCGGGGTTGGGGCAATAGCCGCAATGCTCGAGTCGAGCGTGCACAGCTTTTTCCCTCTCCCTTTTACGGGAGAGGGAAAGGCCCGAAGGGCCAGGGAGAGGGTTCCGCGTTTGGCGGAATGCGCCCGTCTTGATGGTGCTTTCGCTGCAAGACTTTCGAAAAGCCGAACCCTGGCGCTGACGCGCCTATCCCCGCTCCGCGCCCCGACCCTCGCTTACGCGAGGGCGTTCAGGGGCATGCGAATCGGTGATTCGCAAACCATGCCCCCTCACCCCGTAAAGGGAGAGGGAAAAGCAACCGCCCGTTACACTGTGCAATCTTCGCTTCCGCTTGTTGGAGTCCCGCTTGATCAAGCCCCGCACGCCGCCCGGAGTCATGGAGCTGCTGCCGCGCGACCAGATCGCGTTCCAGCGCATGTTGGACACGATCCGGCTCACTTTCGAGCGCTTCGGCTTCCTGCCGGTGGAAACGCCGGTGATGGAACTATCCGAAGTGCTGCTGACCAAATCCGGCGGCGAGACCGAGCGACAGGTCTATTTCGTGCAGTCCACCGGCGCCCTGGAAAAATCAGGCGAAGGCCTGCCCGAACTGGCGCTGCGCTTCGACCTGACCGTGCCGCTGGCCCGCTACGTGGCCGAGCACGAGCACGAATTGGCCTTCCCGTTCCGCCGCTACCAGATGCAGCGCGTCTACCGCGGCGAGCGCGCCCAGCGCGGCCGCTTCCGCGAGTTCTACCAGTGCGACATCGACGTGATCGGCAAGGACGCGCTGTCGATCCGCCACGACGCCGAAATCCCCGCCGTGATCGGCGCCGTGTTCGAAGCGCTGGCCATCGGCGACTTCACCATCCAGCTCAACCACCGCAAATTGCTGCGCGGCTATTTCGAAGGCCTGGGCATCGAAGGCGAGCGCCAGGCGGCGGTGCTGCGCGAGATCGACAAGCTCGACAAGCGCGGTCAAGAGGCCGTGGCGGCGACGCTGGAAGGCGAGGGTTTTGGCCTGGCGGCGGAAACCGTCGCCAAGCTGATGGCGTTCTCGCAGGTGCGCTCGCGCGGGCACGAAGACGCATTGGCCAAGCTCGCCGCCTTGGGGCCGGGTTCGGTTCTGTTCGAAGAAGGACGCGACGAGCTGCGCGAAGTGCTGCAGCGGCTCAAGGCGATGGGCGTGGCGGAATCGCGCTACGCGGTTAATCTCTCCATCGCGCGCGGTTTGGACTACTACACCGGCATGGTGTACGAGACCACGCTGGACGCGCATCCGCAGATCGGTTCGATCTGCTCCGGCGGCCGCTACGACAACCTGGCCAGCCATTACACCAAGTCGAAACTGCCCGGCGTCGGCATCTCGATCGGCTTGACGCGCCTGTTCTGGCAATTGCGCGAGGCGGGCATCGTCGCCACGGCCGAAAGCTCGGTCGACGCGCTGGTGACCTTGCTCGACGACGCGGACTTGGACCATGCGCTGGCGCTGTCGCAGCAATTGCGCGCGGCGGGCTTGAACGTCGAAACCCAGCTCGAGCCGCGCAAGCTCGCCAAGCAACTGCAGTACGCCGACCGCGCCGGCATCCGCTTCGTGGTCATCCGCGGCGGCGACGAAGCGGCGCGCGGCGTGGTCGCGGTGAAGGATCTGCGCCGCGGCGAGCAGTTCGAAGCGGCCGAAGCCGATTTGGCGCGGACCTTGCTGGTCGAACGCGAACAATGGCGCGCCGTCGGCTCGTCCTCCAACTAATTTCCGGAAAACACCGCATGAAACCGATCCGCCTGGACGGACGTTCCCTGACTCGCCGGCAGTTGGTGGAAGTGGCGCACGGCGCGCAAGTCGAATTGGATCCAGCCGCGTTGAAGGCGGTCGAACGCGCCGCCGCCTTCCTCGCCGAACAGGTCCGGCGCGAGGAACCGATCTACGGCGTTTCGACCGGCTTCGGCAGCAACGCCGACAAACTCCTCGGCAGCCACCCCTTGCGCGACGAGCTGCCCGGCGCGGCGCCGTCCGGCCGCTCGTTGCACGAAGAACTGCAGCGCAACCTGATCGTCACCCACGCGGTTTGCGTCGGCGAACCTTTCGCCGCCGACGTGGTGCGCGCCATGCTTTGCATCCGCATCAACACGCTGTTGCGCGGGCATTCCGGCATCCGCGTCGAAACGCTGCAGGCCTTGGCGGCGATGCTCAACGCCGGCGTGGTGCCGGTGGTGCCGCAGCTGGGTTCGGTCGGCGCGAGCGGCGATTTGGCGCCGCTATCGCATCTGGCCATCGTCCTGCTCGGCGGTGGCGAGGCCTTCTACGATGGCGAACGCATGCCCGGCGCGCAGGCGCTGCAACGCGCCGGCCTGCAGCCGGTGTCGCTGTCGTATAAGGAAGGCTTGGCGCTGAACAACGGCACTGCGCAAATGCTGGCGACCGGCGTGTTGGCGCTGCAGAAACTGGACGATCTGCTCGACACGGCCGATCTGGCCGCAGCGATGACCATCGACGCTTTCGCCGGGCGCCTGGGCGCGTTCGCCGAAGAAGTGCATGCCTTGCGCCCGCATCCCGGGCAAGTGAAGACCGCGGCGAACCTGCGCTCGCTGCTGGCCGATTCGACTTTGGCCGACATTCCTTACCATCTGGTGCCGCGTTTCCGGCAGTGGTTGCCGCAAAGCTGGGACACCCCCGAAGCGCAGGCGCTGGGTTTCGACATCGGCTGGGATTGGGTGCCGACCTCGCAACGGCACGGGCGCGAGAAGTTCTACCAACGTTTCAAGCCTTTCCGCGGCGGCAAGAAGCACCAGCCGCAGGACAGCTATTCGCTGCGCTGCATCCCGCAGGTGCACGGCGCGGTGCGCGACGCGGTGGAGCAGGCCAAGCGCGTGCTCGACATCGAATTGAACGCGGTCACCGACAATCCGCTGGTGTTCCCCGAAGCGCAAGCCGAGCACGTCGAGCAGCAGGTGATTTCCGCCGGCCATTTCCACGGCATGCCGCTGGCGCTGGCGATGAGCTATGCGAAGGCGGCGATCCCGGTGCTGGCTTCGATCTCCGAGCGCCGCCTCAACAAATTGGTCGATCCGGCGACGAACGACGGCCTGCCGCCGTTCCTGATCGGCAACGAGGACGGCACCGAATCAGGCTTCATGATCGTCCAGTACACCGCGGCGGCCATCGTCAACGATTTGGCCAGCCGGGCGATGCCGGCGTCGGTGTATTCGATCCCGACTTCCGCGAACGCCGAAGACCACGTCTCGATGGGCGCCAACGAGGCGCGCCATGTCCTGGCGATGGCCGACGATCTGGGCAAAGTGCTCGCGCTGGAGCTGTACACCGCGGCGCAGGCTTTGGATCTGCGTCGCGGCATGATCAACGCTGCGCGGGCCCTGGCCGATCGCACCGATGCCGCCGGATTCGCGGCGAAAGTGCAGGGCGGTCCGCAACCCGGCGCGGATGCCGCGCAATTCGCTGCGGAAGTGGACGCCTTGCGTGCGGAATTGTCGGCGGCGGAACCGTTCCATCCCGGCGCCGCCGTCGCCCGCGCGCATGCGGCCTTGCGCGAAACGATTCCGTTCTTGGAGCGCGACCGTGCGATGGACGGCGAAGTCGCCGCGGCGGTGCGGCTGGTGGCCGACGGCAGTTTGTTGGCGGCTTCGCGCGGTTGATGCCGTTTTCATTCTCCCCTCGGGAGAAGGTGCCCGGAGGGCGGATGAGGGTTCGGCGAAGCGACGCCGCAATCCGAACCCTCACCCCAACCCCGCTTCGCACCCCGGCCCGCGCCAGCGGCTCGGGCGTTCCACTGCATGCGCGCCGGTGGCGCGCAATCTATGCAGTGTCACCCCGAGGGGAGAGGGGTTTTCGAGCGATGGGACAGCGCCAGGATCGAAACCGAAATCAGCAGCATCCGCAGCGCATCCAGCGAATCGGAGAACGGATCGCCGTTGCGGACATGCGTGCCGATGGCGCCGATCATGATCACGGCCAGCCATAACGCTGCGAAGCGTCGCGTGCGTTCGAACATCAAACCGATGGCGCCGACGATTTCGGCCGCCATCACCGCATACATGAACGTGGCCGGATAGCCCGAATTCAAGAAGAATTCGCGCATCTGCGCATCGTGCGCGAGCTTGCCGATCTCGAAAGCGAAGAAGCCGAGGGCGACGTAGACGGACAAGCCCGCGGCCGTTTCGGGCCGGGAGGCGAAATCGGCGATGGTCGATGTGCCGCCGGCCGAGGGTTTCCGCATCCATGCGGCGCAAGCCAGCAGCAGCGCCACACCGGTCAGGGGCCAATCCGCCATCCTCAGCGTACGCAGAACCGGGCGCATCATATTGGCCGCCCCGTCGCCGGCCAGCGATACGACCGCGACGCCGAGCAGGTTCGCTAGCGCCAGCAGCGCGCACACCCACAGGAAACCGCGGCCAAGATCGCGAGCGCCGGTCCGCGCTGCGAGCGTCTTCAACAGGACGAGGGCGACGATTGCGGCCAGGACGGCCTGGATCGTGGCGACGGCGACGGGGTTCATGCGGCGGCCTTGCGGGCGAGGGCGCCCGCCAATCTACGCCACCGTCCGGCGCTGTTCATATAGGCCGGAAGTGGGGGCGGCCGCTTCTTTGTAGAGTCGAGCCTGCTCGACTGCTTTTCCGTCTCGACTGCTCTCCCGTCTCGGCTGTGAAGCAGTCGAGCAGGCTCGACTCTACGGTCCGGCACTCGGGCCACCTCAGCCAGGGCTTGACGGGTTTCCATCTTCGGGTTAATGTATTAACACACTAATACATTAATGCAATGAAACAACGCCCTGAGCCCCTGCCGGAACGCGATGCCGACGCCTCTTTGAAGGCCTTGGCGAAAGCGCTCGCGTCGCTGGACAGGGCCGAGGACGTGCGCGCCTTCCTCGAAGACCTGTGCACGCCCGCCGAGCTCGAGGCGATGGCCGACCGCTGGCGCGTCGTGCCCCTGTTGCTGCAGGGCGTGCCGTACCGCCAGATCCACGACCGCACCTTGGTGAGCGTCACCACCATCGGCCGCGTCGCCCGCACCTTGGAGCGGGGCGCGGGCGGTTACGCCGCTGCCGCCAAGCGCCAGCATCCGCGCCTGATCTCTTCGCATTGACCGTGGCCGCCATGAGCCCATCCGCCTTGCCGGCGGCGCGCGACCGTTTGCGCGTCGCCATCCAAAAATCCGGCCGGCTCAGCGAGCCGGCGCGGGCCTTGCTCGCTTCCTGCGGCCTGAGCTGGCGCGAAAGCCGCGACCGGCTGTTCTGCTACGGCGAGACCTTGCCGGTCGACCTGTTGCTGGTGCGCGACGACGACATTCCCGGTTTGATCGCCGACGGCGTCTGCGATTTGGGCATCGTCGGCCGCAACGTGCTGGCCGAACAGATCCTGCAGCGCGCGAACGGATCCGGGCAGGACAAATACCGCGAATGGCGCGCGCTCGGCTTCGGCGGCTGCCGTCTCGACATCGCCGTGCCAGAGGGCTGGAGTTGGGGCGGACCGGCGCAATTGCAGGGCAAGCGCATCGCCACCAGCTATCCGTCGCTGCTGCAGGCGTGGTTGCGCGAACAAAACATCGGTGCGCAAGTGGTGCCGCTGTCGGGCTCGGTCGAAATCGCGCCGCGGTTGGGCCAGGCCGATGCGATTTGCGACTTGGTGTCCAGCGGCGCCACGCTCGCGGCGAACCAGCTCAAGCCCGTACTGACCTTGTTGCAGAGCGAAGCCGTATTGGCCGGTCCAGTCGCGCCGTTCGCCGATGCGCGCGCCGAGCTGGCCGCATTGCTGCTGCGCCGGCTCGACGGCGTGCTGAGGCTCAAGCACAGCAAATTGTTGCTGTTCCAAGCCCAGCGTCAAACCGTGCCGGCGTTGATGAAGCTGCTTCCCGATGCGGAACCGCCTACGGTGCTGCAGGTGGACGGCGCCGACACGGTGGCGTTGCAGGCGCTATGCCATGGCGCGATGACTTGGCAGCGCCTGGAGGACTTGAAGTCCGCCGGCGCCAGCGGATTGATGGTGTTGCCGGTGGAAAGGATGCTCGCATGAACGCGCCTTCGGCCATCGTGCATTGGAACGGAATCGACGACGCGCAGCGGGAGCGCCTGCTGATGCGTCCCGCGCAGGAAATATCGGCGGAAGTGCAGGCCGGCGTCGGCTCGATCCTCGAACAGGTGCGCGAACGCGGCGACGCCGCGTTGCGCGAACTTACCCTGCGCTTCGACGGTGTGGAGCAAAACCGTTTCGCCGTGACTTCCGAAGAATTCGCGGCGGCCGAAGCGGCGGTTCCGCTCGAACTGCGCGTGGCGATGATCGCCGCCGCGCAACGCATCGAAGCCTTCCACGAAGACGGCATGCAACGGCCGTATGCGGTGGAAACGGCGCCCGGCGTGGTCTGCGAGCGGATCGTGCGCGGCATCGGCCGGGTCGGCCTGTACGTGCCGGCCGGCAGCGCGCCGCTGCCTTCGACCGCGTTGATGCTCGGCGTACCGGCGCGCCTGGCCGGTTGCGCCGAAGTCGTGTTGTGCACGCCGCCGCGCAAGGACGGCAGCGCCGATCCGGCGGTACTGGCGGCCGCCAAGCTGTGCGGCATCGACCGCGTCTACAAGCTCGGCGGCGCGCAGGCGATCGCCGCGATGGCCTTCGGCACGGAAAGCGTGCCCCGTTGCGACAAGCTGTTCGGTCCCGGCAATGCCTACGTCACCGAGGCCAAGCGCCAAGCGTCGACGCGCGCCGACGGCGCCGCGATCGACATGCCGGCCGGCCCGTCCGAAGTGCTGGTGATCGCCGACGCCGGCGCCAATCCCGCTTTCGTCGCTGCGGACCTGTTGTCGCAGGCCGAGCATGGGCCGGATTCTCAGGTACTGCTGATTTCCGACGATGCGGCGCTGCTCGCGGCGACGGAACGGGAAATATCCCTGCAACTGGCGCAACTGTCGCGGCGCGAAATCGCCGAGCGGGCTTTGGCGTCGTCGCGGCTGGTCCAGGTCGATGCATTGGCCGATGCGTTCGAGATCAGCAACCGCTATGCGCCGGAACACCTGATCCTGGCCTTGCGCGAACCGCGCGCCTGGCTCGATCGCGTGCAGGCCGCAGGCTCGGTGTTCCTGGGCGACTGGACGCCGGAAGCGCTGGGCGATTACTGCAGCGGCACCAACCACGTGCTGCCCACCGGCGGCGCGGCGCGCGCGCTCGGCGGCTTGAGCGTGGCCAGCTTCCAGACCGCGATCAGCGTGCAGTCGGCGCAGCCGCGCGGCATCGTCGCGATCGGGCCTTGCGCGATGGTGATGGCCGAGGCCGAAGGGCTGGGCGCGCACCGCAACGCCGTCGCGCTGCGGCTGGCGGAGGCGCGGCCATGAGCGCGGTTTCCTGCGAAAGCACGCTGCGCCTGCTGCGCGAAGATTTGCGCGATTTCGCCGGCTACCGTTCCGCGCGCAGCGAAACGGCGCAGGGCGAGATCTGGCTCAACGCCAACGAAGCCGCTCGCGCCGGTTCGGCGGATCCCGGCGGTCGCCTGCGCCGCTATCCGCAACCGCAACCGCAAAGCTTGCGCGCGGCTTTGGCGCAGTTGTACGGCACCGTGCCGGATCGCTTGCTGATCGGCCGCGGCAGCGACGAGGCCATCGACCTGCTGGTGCGCGCGTTCTGCCGGCCGGGCATCGACGGCGTCTTGATCGCGCCGCCGGTGTTCGGCATGTATGCGGTCTGCGCGCGCTTGCAGGGCGCGCGCCTGGTCGAAGCGCCGCTGCGCGAAGCCGGCGACGATTTCGCGCTGGATTTCGTCGCAGCCGCCGACAAGGCGATCGCGCAAGCCGCCAAGCTGGTCTTCCTGTGCTCGCCCGGCAATCCTGTTGGCGGCGCGTTGCCGGCGGAATCCGTGATCGGCCTGGCGCGCCGTTTGCGGGGCAGGGCGATCGTGGTGGTGGACGAGGCTTACGTCGAATTCGCGGATGCGGATTCGCTGATCGCGGCTTCCGCAGGCGAACCGAACATCGTCGTCCTGCGCACGCTGTCCAAGGCGCACGCTTTGGCAGCGGCTCGGATAGGTTGCGCGATCGCCGCGCCAGCGGTGATCGAGGCCTTGCGGCGCTGCCAGGCGCCGTATCCCGTGCCGGAGCCGTGCGCCGAGCGCGCCTTGGCGGCGCTAGCGCCGCAGGCGCTGGCTGCGACGCGAACCCGAGTCGACGAAGTCCGCCGTGAGCGTTCGCGTTTGGCGGCTTCGCTCGCGGAGATGGCCGATGTCCGCCGCGTCTACCCGTCGCAAGCCAATTTTCTGCTCGTCCGCTTCGCCGATGCCGATTCGGCGTACGAGCGGCTGCTGGCCGCCGGCGTGGTCGTCCGCGACATGCGCGCGATGCCGCAGCTGGGCGACGCGCTGCGTATCACGATCGGCACGCCGGAGCAGAACGACGCTGTGCTGGCCGCTTTGCGCGCGGTCGAGGCGGCGGCATGAAACCGATCCTGTTCGTCGACCGCGACGGCACCTTGATCGAGGAGCCGGCCGATTTCCAGATCGACGCCTACGATAAGCTGCGTTTCGTGGCCGGCGCGATTCCGGCGTTGTCGAAGCTGCGCGATGCCGGCTACGAATTCGTCATCGTCAGCAACCAGGACGGGCTGGGTACCGAGCGTTTTCCGCGCGAGTCGTTCGAAGGCCCGCAGCGGCTCATGATGCAAGTGTTCGAAAGCCAAGGCATCCGCTTCCGCGACGTGCTGATCGACGGGAGCCTGCCGGAAGAGAACAAGCCCACGCGCAAGCCCGGATTGGGCCTGGTGCTGCCATATCTGAAGGATCGCGGCGTCGACTGGTCGCGTTCGGCCATGGTCGGCGACCGCGAAACCGATCTCGCATTCGCCGCCAATCTCGGCATCCGCGGCTTCCAGCTGCGCACGGCGCAGTTCGGCGGCGAGTGGGATTGGCCCGGCATCGCGCACGCGCTGGCGGACGCGCCGCGCCGCGCTTGCGTACGCCGCGACACGCGCGAGACGCGCATCCGTGTGGAGCTGGATCTGGACCGCGAGGCCGAGCCGAAAACCGAGACCGGTTTGCCGTTCTTCGACCACATGCTCGAGCAGCTCGGCAAGCACGGCGGATTCGCGCTGGAAATACGCGCCGACGGCGATCTGCGCGTGGACGAGCACCACACCGTCGAAGACACCGCGCTGGCCTTGGGCCAGGCCCTGCGCGAGGCGCTGGGCGACAAGCGCGGCATCGGCCGCTACGGTTTCACCTTGCCGATGGACGAGTCCTTGGCCAGTGCGGCGCTGGATTTCGGCGGCCGGCCGTATCTGGTGTTCGACGGGGAATTCCGGCGCGAGCGCGTCGGCGATCTGCCCACCGAATTGGTGCCGCATTTCTTCCGCTCGCTGTGCGATGCGGCGGGGCTCAATCTGAATTTGAAGGTGCGGGGCGACAACGACCACCACAAGGTCGAGGCTTGCTTCAAGGCGACCGCGCGCGCGCTGCGTCAGGCGATCCGGCGCGAAGGCGCGGCGTTGCCCAGCACCAAGGGCGTGCTATGACCCGCGTCGCGCTGATCGATGCCGGCGGCGCCAACCTCGGTTCGGTGCGCTACGCGCTCGAGCGCCTGGGCACGACGCCGCGGATCGCGCGCGATGCCAGCGAGCTGGCCGGCGCCGAGCGCATCGTCCTGCCCGGCGTCGGCGCGGCGGCGCCGGCGATGGCGGCGTTGTGCGAGCGCGGTTTCGATGCGGCGCTGCGCGACACAGCGGTGCCGGTGCTCGGCATCTGCCTAGGCATGCAATTGCTGTACGAGTTTTCGGACGAAGGCGATACCGCATGCCTGGGCGCGATTCCGGGGCGGGTGCGGAAGATGGCGCGGGCACCCGGCGTGCGCATCCCGCACATGGGTTGGAATGCGTTGTCCGATGTCGTGGCGGATCCTTTGCTCGCGGGCGTCGGCAACGGCGACGAGGCGTATTTCGTGCATAGCTACGCGGTGCCGGTCGGCGCCGATACCTTGGCGGCGGCGCAGCACGGCGAGCGTTTCAGCGCGGTGGTCAGGCGCGGACTCTATTGCGGAGCCCAGTTCCATCCCGAGCGTTCGTCGGATTGCGGCGCGCGCTTGTTGCGCAATTTCGTCGAGTGGCGGCCGTGACCGCGCGCACCGCCTTCCAGGTGTATCCCGCGATCGACGTGCGCGGCGGCCGCGTCGTGCGCTTGGCGCAGGGCGACTACGCCCGCGAAACGCCGTATGCGCAGGACCCTCTGGCGCTAGCGCGCGCCTACGCGGCGGCGGGCGCGGATTGGCTGCATCTGGTCGACTTGGACGCGGCGCGCGACGGCGGCTATGGCCTGTCGTCGCTGGCGACCGAAATCAAGGCGCAGACCCGTCTATCGCTGCAGACCGGCGGCGGCGTGCGCGAGGAGTCCGACATCGAACGCTTGCTGGCCGCGGGCGCCGATCGGATCGTGGTCGGTTCGCTGTCGGTGAACGAACCGCACCGGGTCGAAGCTTGGTTGCGCCGCTACGGCAACGACAAGATCACTGTCGCCCTCGACGCGCGGCGCACGGACGACGGCCGCTGGTTTCCCGCCACGCACGGCTGGACCCGGCAGAGCGAACGCAGCTTGGCCGATGTGGTGAGGTTCTACGCGCACAACGGATTGCGCCACCTGTTGTGCACGGACATCGCGCGCGACGGCATGCTGTCCGGACCCAATTTCCCGCTCTACGCGCTATTGCGGCAATGGGCGCCGCAGGTCGCCGTGCAGGCTTCGGGCGGTGCGCGCGACCTCGGCGACGTGCGCGAGGCGCGGCGGGCCGGATGCGCCGGCATCGTGCTGGGGAAATCCCTGCTCGAAGGCCGCGTCGGCCTGGCCGAGGCGCTGGCATGCTGAGCCGGCGCATCATCCCTTGCCTGGACGTGCGCGACGGCCGCGTGGTGAAGGGCGTGCGCTTCCGCGACCACGTCGACATGGGCGACATCGTCGCGCTCGCGATGCGCTACCGCGAAGCCGGCGCGGACGAGCTGGTGTTCTACGACATCGGCGCCAGTCCGCAGGGCCGCAGCGTCGATCCGGCTTGGGTGGAACGTGTGGCGCGGGTATTGGACATTCCGTTCTGCGTGGCCGGAGGGATCGGCGACGCGGACTCCGCGCGGCGCGTCCTCAACGCGGGCGCCGACAAAATTTCGGTCAATACCCCGGCCTTGCAGCGCCCGAACTTGATCGCCGAGCTGGCCGACGCGTTCGGAGTGCAGTGCGTGGTGGTCGGCATAGACTCGATGCGCGACGCCGACGGCGAATGGCGCGTGCGCAGCCATACCGGCGACCCGCAGCGCATGCGCGCGCCGGGCCGGCGCACGCTGGATTGGGCGATCGAGGCCCAGCGCCTCGGCGCAGGCGAAATCGTGCTCAATTGCATGGGCAACGACGGCGTCCGCGACGGTTACGACATCGTCCAACTGCGCGCCTTGCGCGAGGTGTGCTCGGTGCCGCTGATCGCATCAGGCGGGGCCGGGACCGCGGCCCATTTCGACGCCGTCTTCCGCGAGGCAGACGTCGACGGCGCGCTGGCCGCGAGCGTGTTCCATTCGGGCGACATCGCCATTCCGGAATTGAAAGCCTATCTGCGCGGACAGGGCATCGAGGTGCGGCGTGCGGCTTGAACGAATCGAAGCTCTGGCCTGGTCGCGCTCGCCCGACGCGCGCGAGGGCGGGCTGCTGCCCGCGATCGTGCAGGACGCGGACGACCAGCGCGTGCTTATGCTCGGCTACATGTCGCGCGAAGCGCTCGTCCGTACGCTGGAAAGCGGTTCGGTCACGTTCTACAGCCGCAGCAAGGCGCGGCTGTGGACCAAGGGCGAAAGTTCGGGCCATTACCTAACCATGGTCTCGGTCGAAGCCGATTGCGACGGCGATACCTTGCTGGTCCAAGCCCGGCCGAAGGGGCCGACCTGCCATCTCGGCCGCGAAAGCTGTTTCGCGGATGCGCCGTCGGCGACGCTGGCCGGGCTCGATGCGGTCATCGCGCAGAGACAACGGGAACGGCCCGAGGGCAGCTATACCGCCAAGCTGTTCGACGGCGGCGCGGCCCGCATGGCGCAGAAGGTAGGCGAAGAGGGCGTCGAAACCGCGCTCGCGGCGGTCGTCGGCGACGATGCGGCGCTGCTGGGAGAAGCCGCGGATCTGGTCTATCACCTGCTGGTGCTGTTGCGCTCGCGCGGATTGGGCTTGTCCGATTTGGCGGAGACGCTGCGCAATCGCGAATGACGGGCTTTTGTAGGAGCGGCTTTAGCCGCGAGCTCTTTCCCTCAAATCGCGACATCGCGGCGATTTCCAGAGAAAGAGCTCGCGGCTAAAGCCGCTCCTACAAAAAACGGAAGCCGGGCTACATCGGCACGAACGCGGGATTCGACGTGCAGACCTGATCGCGGCCCTTGGCCTTGGCCGAATACAAGGCCAGGTCCGCGGCCATCAGCGCCGCGTCGATGCTGTTGGCCGGATCCTGCACCGACTGCACCGCATGCACGCCGATGCTCGCGGAAATGCGGATCTGGTGGCCGCGCACCGTGCAATGCTCCTGCTGCAGCTGCCGGCGCAGGATTTCGCCGACTTGAGCCGCAGCCGTCAGATCGTGGCCGGGCAGGCCGACGATGAACTCTTCGCCGCCGAAGCGCGCCAGCAAGGCTTTGTGCGGGCGCAGCGCGTCGCCGATGCGGTGCGCGGCCCAGCGCAGGCAATCGTCGCCGACCAGATGGCCGTAGCGATCGTTGATGTTCTTGAAGTGGTCTAGGTCGATCATCAGCAACGACAAAGGCCGGCCGCTGTCGAGGCTGTCGACCAACAGGTCCTCGAACGCCTCGCGGAAGTAGGTGCGGTTGTAAAGCCCGGTCAAGCCGTCGCGTCGGCTGGAATCGCGCAGGCGGCCGTGCGCGTCCTCGAGCTGCGCCAGCGTGCCGCGCAGCTCCTGCGTGCGTTGCGCGACCTTGCGTTCCAAGCGCAGGTTGGCTTCGTTGATGATCCGTTCGTTCTCTTGCCGCAGCGACGAATAGCGCCGGCCCAGGGCGATCGACAGCAGCAGCATTTCCAGCGCCGAGCCCATCTGCACGCCGTACTCGGTGTAGAAGGTCTTGGGCAGGATGCCGAATGCCACCAAGCTGAAGGTGGTCGTGCCGAGCAGGAACATGGCCCAGGCGATCAGGAACAGCCAGGCCGACGCGTAGCCGCGGCGCAGCACCACCACGGTGGCGATCGCGATCCACGCCACGCCGAACAGCACGGCCTTGGTCGCGATCACGATCGAGACGCGATAGGGCAATTCCAGCGAAGCAGCGCCCAGCAGTACGAAAAATCCGATCAAGGCCAGCGCGACCGCGTTGCCGAATCGCCAGCGGTCCTGCAGCTCGAGGAAGATCCGCGCGAACTGGAGCATGCCGATCAAGGCCAAGCAGATCGACAACGGCACCGATTTGTCGGCCAGCCACGGCGAATGCGGCCACAGGTATTCGAAGCCCAATCCGTTCAGCGTGAACAGCACCATGCCGAACGCGGAGATATGGAACAGATACCAGAAATAGCCCGAATCGCGCAGCGTCAGCCACAGCACCAAGTTGTAGAAGAACAGCGCGGTGAGGATGCCGTAGTACAAGCCGATCGCGAGCTGCGCATCGCGGGTCAAGTCGACGAAAGCGTCCGGCGTATACAGATCCAGCGGCACCTGCATCGAACTTTGGCTTTGGATACGCACCAGCAAGTCGACCCGCTCGCCGGTCGGGAGTCCGATCCAGAAATTGGGGTGGCGATAACCGATGCTGCGCGATTCGAAGGGCAGGGCGTCGCCGCCCGCCTGATGCACCACGCGTCCGTCCGGATAGCGCGCGTACACGTCGATGTAGTCGCTCAGCGCATAACGCTGGACCAGCAACCAGCGCAATTCCTTCGGATTGTGGTTGACGATGCCGATGTGGAACCAGTACGCGCCCTGCTGGAAGCCGAATTCGTGCTTGCCTCCCGGCAGCGGCGCGAATTCGCCGGCTTGCAAACGCCGGAAAGCGCTGGCGGTGTCGTCGCTGGCGTTGACGTCGTGGCGGTAGCGCGTGTAGTCGGCCAACGGCGTGTGGGTCGTGCCGGGCGTCAGGTCGAGCGTCGGCACGGCCTGCGCCCAGGCTCCGCCGCAAAGCAAGAGCAACAGCAGCGCAAGCCATCCCGGCCTTCGGCTCTCTCTGAAACCCATACCACCCCCTCGCATCCGAATCCTTGGCCAGCGTGCCGAGCCCTCCGCATGCCCTCATAGTCGAGCAACGCGGCCAGTAGGACCGATCCGGCCAAATCTTGCCTCATCCGTCGCCGGGCAGGCGGCATAATTCCCGTGCCGTTCCCGCTCGGTCGACCATGAAAGCATTCCCATTTTGCCTGTTGATGCTGTCCGCAGTCGCGTTCCCCGCGTTCGCCAAGATACCCGCCTGCGATAGCGGTCTCGTGTTCGAGGACCGCAACGGCAACGGCTCGCGCGATTCCGGCGAACCCGGCTTGGCCGGAATTAAGCTGTCCGACGGCGAAGCGATCGTTGAAACCGATTCCACAGGCCGTTACTCGGGATTGGGCGGTGGATCGGCGCGGACGGTCTTCTTGATCAAGCCGGCCGGCTTCGCCGCACCGTCGCGTATGGACGGGTTGCCGGACGTGTGGCGCAACCCGCCGGCGGGCTTGGGCGCGGGGCTGAAGTATGGCGGCATCGCGCCGACTTCGGGGCCCTGCCGGGACTTCGCGCTGCGCCGCGAAGCGCCCCGCGGCGCGGGCCTGGACGTGCTGGTTTTCGCCGATCCGCAACCGAAATCGGCGGTCGACGTCGATTATTACCGGCGCGACATCGTGGCGCCCATCGCCGGCAAGCACGGTGCGCGCTTGGGCTTGTCGCTGGGCGACATCGTCAACGACGATCTGTCGCTGTACCCGGCCATGAATCGCGCCACGGCGGCGTTGGCCGTGCCTTGGCTGCACGTCGCCGGCAACCACGATCTGGATTTCGATGCCGCGCGCGACGAGGATTCGCTGCTCAGTTTCCGCAACGTCTACGGTCCGGATACGTTCGCCTGGGAGGAAGCGGAAGCGACCTTCGTCGGCCTCGACGACGTGGTCTATCTGCCGGGACAGAAGCCGGCCTATGTCGGCGGCTTGCGCGAAGAACAGTTCGCTTTCCTGGAAGGGTATTTGCGCGGCGTGCCTAAGGACCGGCTGTTGGTCATCGGCGTGCATATCCCGTTCTTCGACGTTTCGTCCGATCCGGCCCATCCCACTTTCCGCCGCGCCGATCGCGAGCGCTTGTTCGCCCTGCTCGCGCCTTTCCCGCACGTGCTGCTGCTCAGCGGCCACGGCCATATCCAGCGCCATGTCTTCCACGGTACGGAGGACGGCTGGCATGGCGCGGCGCCGCTGCACGAATACAACGTCGGCGCGGCCTGCGGCGCGTTCTGGAGCGGCGTCAAGGATGCGGCCGGCATTCCGGATACGACCATGGCCGACGGCACGCCCAACGGCTACGCCACTTTGCGCATCGAACGCGGCGGCCGTTACTTCCTGGCCTGGCACCCGGCCCGCGCCGCCCAAGACACTGGCATCGGCTTGCACGCGCCCAAGGTTTTGCGCAAAGGCGCGTACCCGGCCTGGGGCGTCTATGCGAACGTCTACATGGGCCGGGACGACAGCCGGGTGGAGTACCGCGTCGACGATGGCGATTGGAAACCCATGAACAAGGTGCTGCGTCCCGATCCGAACCTGCTGGCGGAAAACGCCCAGGACGATGCCGCCGAACGTTTGCGCGGCTACGACCGTTCGCCGGAAGCCGATGATTCGCAGCATCTGTGGCGCGGCGCATTGCCGACCGATCTGGCCCTGGGCGAGCACCGGATCGAAGTGCGCACGGTGGATGCGTGGCGAGGCGAGCTGCGCGCGCAGACCCGGTACCGGCTCGAGGATGCGGCACCCTAATCGACAGAGAAGGAATATGCGATGAAGCGATTCGCATCGATGGCGCTGGCGGCGGCAGTGCCTTTCGCCGCTGCGGCCGCAACGACGCCGGTGGTAATGCTTTGGGCACCCGAACGCATTTCCAGCGATCGCTTCGAATCCCACCCGGCTTTCGATCCGCGCAACGGCGACCTGTATTTCGTGCGCAGTTCGCCGAAGTTCGAGGGCTGGCGCATCTTCGCCAGCCGTTGCGGCGCATCGGGATGGTCCGAGCCGGTTTCCGCGGCCTTCGCCGGCGATGGCGTCGAGGCCGACCCGTGGTTCACCGCGGACGGCTCGCGTTTGTATTTCATCTCTTCGCGCACCACCGACGGCATCAAGCGCAAAGGCATGGACCTGTGGCAGGTCGATCGCGATGCGAACGGCCATTGGGGCGAACCCCAGCGTCTGCCGGAGCCGGTCAATTCCTCGGGCAACGAATGGTTTCCGCGCCTGGCGCGCGACGGCTGGCTGTATTTCGGTTCCGATCGCCCGGGCGGACTCGGCAGGACCGACATCTGGCGCGCACGCGAACAAAACGGCCGCTGGACAGTGGAGAACGCGGGCGCCGCCCTCAACACCGCGGCGGACGAATACGAACCGCTGCCGTCGCCGGACGGCAAAACGATGATCCTGATGGCCGGCGACGGCTTGTACCGCAGCGAGCGCACGGCCGCTGGCTGGAGCAAGCGGGTCAAATTGCCGGCGCAGGTCAACGTCAACGGCAGCGAAATCGGCGCGGCGTTCTCGCCCAGCGGGCGTACCTTGCTGTTCGCCCGCGACACGAAAGGTCCCCGATCGGGCGAGCTGTTCGTCTGGCATATCGCCGGGAACGAAGCTTGGCCTCGTGCATGCCCGGTGCTGGCCAAGCGGAGCCGATGATGGCCGCGAAGCTGCCGACCGACCTGCCCATCAAGGAATTCAAGACCGAGGCCGCGTTCGAGAAATGGCTCGCCGCGCATCGCGACGCGCCCGGCGTCTGGCTGAAGATCGCGAAGAAAGACACCGGCATCGCGGCCGTGAATGCTCAGCAGGCGCTGGACGTGGTGCTCTGCCATGGCTGGATCGACGGCCTGAAGCTGGCTTGCGACGAATCCTATTTCCTGCAGCGCTATACGCCGCGCCGCCGCGGCAGCCTCTGGTCGAAGATCAACGTCGCCAAGGTCGAGAAGCTGATCGCCGCCGGCCGCATGCGCGAAGGCGGATTGGCCGAAATCGAAGCCGCCAAAGCGGACGGCCGCTGGAACGCCGCCTACGATTCGGCGCGCAACATGCCGGTGCCGGACGAGCTCGCCGCTGCCCTAACGAAGAACAAGAAGGCCAAGGCGTTCTTCGACCAGTTGGACAAGACCAACCGCTACGCCTTCTGTTGGCGCGTGCAGACGGCGAAGAAGCCGGAAACCCGGGCGGCGAGGGTGGAAAAGTTCGTCGCGATGCTGGCCAAGGGCGAGAAGATCCACGGCTGAAGCCGGATTCGGTTTTTCGTAGGAGCGGCTTTAGCCGCGAGCTCTTTTCATCAAATCGCGGCGATGTCGCGATTCCGCAGAAAAAGCTCGCTAAAGCCGCTCCTACGAAGAACAAGGCCGGAGCAGCGGAGCAAGCTCCGTTCTACAAAGCCGCTTCCGCGTCGCGCTTGCCGGGCTTGGCGGCATAGGGGTAGGGCACGGCCTTGCCCGCATGCAGCTCGGACTCCCAAGCCTGCAAGCGCTTCCCGATCCGCGCGCCGACATCCAACTGCGGCAACGACGGTTCGAAATTCTGCTGCTTTTCGCGCCGGGCGATCTCGCGCGTGGCGATGTCGTAAGCGGCGACGAAATTGGTCGTGCGGTTCAAGCCGTCCACCAGCCAGGCGCGCCCGAAATAGGTCGCTTCCGATTCCGTCCCGCAACCGAACGAGGCGCGATCGCCGCGCGCGGCGGTCACCACCAGGGTGTCGGGTCCGCGCAAGGCGGGAACGAAGCCGCCCGAATAGCAGGCGGAAATCGCGATGACCCGGTTGCGGATGCCCGCATCGTCCAGCGCCGTGCGCAGATCTTCCGGCGTCAGCCAATCCTCGAGCATCGGCTGCAATTGCACGGCCAATTCGTGGTCCTCGGTGCCGTGCATGGTCAGGTAGAGCAGCAGCACGTCCTGATCGCGGTCCATCGTCCGGCCGATGCCGGCCAATGCGTCGTAAAGATTGTCGTAGGTCGCAAGCGGCGCCGGCGCTTTGCCCAGGCTGTCGGGATGGTTGATCAGGGACACCACCCGGCCACGCGCGTCGAAACGTTTTTCGAACAGCGATTTCAGGTAGACCACTTCGTTGCGGAACACGCTTTCTTCGCCGTCGCCGGCGAAACCGAGCACGTACAGATCGGTCTTGCCGGGACGCTGCGGCGCGATCGCAGCCAGCTCGCGTTCGAGCAAAGCACGATCGCGGTCGGCGAGCGGAGTTCGTTCGCGCTGCGTCTCGGCGGCTTTCGGCCGGTCCGCGGCCAGCGAACCGGACAGCAGCAACAGCAAGAGCAACGGAACCAAGCGCATGGCGAGCCGGGTTCCCGTCCGCTTCATGCAGGCCGAACGTCCGCGAAGCTTTCGACGCGGTGGTGGCCGTGCGTGGCTTCGCCGGTGCGCGGTTCCGGGTAGTCTTCGCGCCGGTCGATCAGCGCCGTGCGCATGCCCGCATCGCGCGCGGCGTCCAGTTCTTCGACGACGTCGGACAGGAACAGGATTTCGCCGGCGGGACGGTTCAGGCGCGCGGCGATATTGCGGTAGCTGTCCGCCTCGCGCTTGTGGCCGACTTCGGTGTCGAAGAAGGCCGCGAACAAGGGCAGCAAGTCGCCGGCGTCGGTATGGCCGAAGAACAGCTTCTGCGCGGGCACCGAGCCGGACGAATACACGGCCAACGTATGGCCTTGTTCGCGCCATTGCTTCAGCGCTTTGGCCGCATCCGGATAGATGTGCGCGGCGAATTCGGCGCTGAGATAGCCGTCCTGCCAGATCAGGCCCTGCAACGCCTTAAGCGCGGTGTGCTTGCGGTCTTCGTCGATCCAGCCCTGCAGCGTCTCGACGATCATCTCGTCGGTGCAGATGCCGCCGTTCTCGGCGGCGACCGTGTCCAGCCAGCGGCGCACGTCCGGGTTGTCGCTGTTCTCGTGGACGAATTCCGGCAGCGCGTTGCGGGCGTACGGGAACAGCACGTCCTTGACGAAGGAGATGCTGCTGGTGGTGCCTTCGACGTCGGTGAGGATCAGGGGCTTGGTCATGCTCTTCGCTCGTCATCCCGGCGCAAGCCGGGATCCAGGGTACCTAGCGACCGTGACGATCGCAGCGATTTATCGGAGACGTCGGATTGCCTGGATTCCGGCTTTCGCCGGAATGACGGGCTTGGGGAGTCAGTCCGCTTGGCCTTTTTCGTACCGCGGAAACTTCTGCGCGATGTCCGTGCCGGTGAAGTGGCCCACCCAACCGTCCGGCTCGGTGAAGAAGCGGATCGCGACGAAGCTCGGTTCCGGACCCATGTCGAACCAGTGCGTGGTGCCGTCCGGCACCGCGATCAGATCGTTCTTGACGCATTCGATCTCGTAGACCTTGCCGTCCACGTGCAAGGTGAACAAGCCCGCGCCGGCGACGAAGAAGCGCACCTCGTCTTCCTTGTGGAAGTGTTCGTCCAGGAATTTCTTGCGCATTTCCGCGCGGTTCGGGTTGTCGGGCGCGATGCTGACCACGTCGACGGTCTTGAAGCCGTTGTCGGCGATCAGGCGGTCGATGTCGGCCCGGTAGGCGGCCATCACCTGCTCGGGCGTGGCGCCGGGTTCGATCGGCTGCGAAGCCTGCCAGCGTTCGAAGGTGACGCCGATCTTCTTCAGCTCGCGGGCGATGTCCTCGCCGTCGCTGCTGACGAATTGCGGGGTGTCGGGGGCGTCGTCGGCGAAGATGCGGAGTCGGCTCATGGCGGTCGGCCTCGGGTGGGTCGGTTCCAGGGTAGCAGCGGCGGCTTGGGGAGCCGGTACGCGCTGCGGAACGCTGTGGTTCAGTGTCTGGGGGCGAGTTTGCGCAATTCCAGCTCGCAATTGAGCAGGAATTCGAAGGCTTCCAGATGCCGGCGCGCCTCGGCCATGTCGCGGCCCCAGGCGTAGAGGCCGTGGCCGTCGATCAGATAACCCCACAAGGTCTGCCGGTCGAGCAGGGCGTCGACCTGGGCGGCCAGGGTCGGCATGTCCTGGGTGTTCGGGAACACCGGCACGTCGATCGCCACCTCGTGGGTGGTGTTGCCGGCGAAAGCCTTCAGCAATTCGTAGCCTTCCAGATGGACGTGCCCCATGCCGGCGTACAGGCGCGAGGCGATGGTCTGGGTGGTCGAATGCGTGTGCAGGACGCAGCCGATCTCCGGAAAGCGGCGATAAAGCTGGGTATGGAGCAGGGTTTCGGCGGAGGGACGGTGCTGGGTGCCGACGGCCTGGCCGTCGTAGTCGACGACCATGATGTCGGCCTCGGTCAGCCGGCCCTTGTCGCGGCCGGAGACGGTGATCGCGGCGTGGCGATCGTCCAGGCGGCGCGAGAAATTGCTGCTGGTGGCCGGGGTCCAGCCCAGCGCGGACAGCTCGCGGACGTTGACGATGATCTCGCCGGCCAGTTCGCGCAGGCGGTGGGTGTCGTAGGGTAGGGCGGCGCTCATGCCGCCAGTTTAGCGAAAGCGGAGGTTACAAGCCGGAGAACGGGCGACGGCCGTCAGGATCGGCCCGCGAGCTGCTCGGCGATGCTGCGGGTCTTGTCGGTGACCACGTCGCCGGTGTGCAGCGTCGTCTTGCGCTCGATCAGCAGCAGCCGGCACTCCTCGTCGGCCACCGGATTGTGGCGCACGCCTTTGGGCACGACGTACATCTCGCCCGGGCCGAGCTCGACCGGTTCGCTGTTCTCCAACTCGATCTTCAAGCGGCCCGCCAGCACGTAGAACAGCTCGTCCTCGTCGGCGTGCGCATGCCAGGCCAGCGTGCCCTTGACCTTGGCGACTTTGATGTAGGCGTCGTCCACTTCGGCGAGCACCTTGGGCGACCAGAACGCATCCAGGCGCTCGGCTTCGGCGGCGGGGGAAATGGGTTGCGGCATGGGGGCGTCCTCGGCGTGCTTGCCTAGAGTTTGCCGCAAAAAGAAAACGGCGCGGTTGCCCGCGCCGTTTCCGTGTCTCTTTCGAAGCCTTACGGGCCCGGATCCGGACCTTCGTGGAAGGTCGGATGCGGTTCCAAGACCGGCTTGTCGGTCGGCGGCGAACGTCCCGGCGCCAGATCGCTGTTGCGGTAACCGTACAGCGCATACACCACCATGCCGATCACCGCCCAGCCGAAGAACAGGCTCAGCGTGTACAGCGACAGGTTCAGGAACAACAACAGGCAGCCGGCGATCGCCAGTGGGCACACCACCCAGACCATCGGCGTGCGGAACGGGCGCGGCCGGTCGGGCTGCTGTTTGCGCAGGATCATCACCGCGAACGCGACCATGACGAAGGCGAACAACGTGCCGGAGTTGGAGATGTCCGCCAGCACGCCGACCGGGAACCACCAAGCGAAGCCGGCGACGAAAAAGCCGGTGATGATGGTCACGATATAAGGCGTGTGGAAGCGCGGATGCACCTTCGAGAGCACGCGGGGCAACAATCCGTCGCGCGACATGGTGAAGAAGATGCGGGTCTGGCCGTAGATCATCATCAGGATGACCGACGGCAATGCGAGCGCGGCCGCCAAGCCGATCAGGTTGCCCATCTTGGCGAAGCCGAGCATGCGCAGCACATGGGCCAGCGGCTCCTTGCTGCAGACCAGGGCTTCGCTGCCGCGGCAGGCTTCGGCCAGCTCCGGGCTGCCGGGATGGAAGGCTACGCCGTTCGCGTCGAGCATCGGCTGCGAACCCATCGAGCCGACCGCGCCGTAGCCCACCAGCAGATAGAAGAGGGTGCAGACCGCGAGCGAAGCGATCAGGCCGATCGGAATGTTGCGGTTCGGATTCTTGGTTTCCTCGGCCGCGGTGGAGACCGCGTCGAAACCGACGTAGGCGAAGAAGATGGATGCCGCGGCGCCGAGCACGCCGATGCCGCCCAACGGGCTGCCCCAGCCGGTCGGGAAGAACGGTTCGAAATTCGGGCTCTGCGCGCCGGGCACGGCGATGGCGATGAAGGCGGTCAGCGCGGCGACCTTGATCAACACCAGCACGGCGTTGACCTTGGCCGATTTGGACGTACCGATCACCAGCAGCACGGTCACGAGCAGCGCGATGCAGAAGGCGAGCAGATTGAAGGTGCCGCCATCCATCGGGCCGGTGCGCAAGGCTTCCGGCAGCGCTAGGGCGCCGGGTTCGACCAGCCCGAATAATGTGGTGTGTATCAGCAAGCCGTTCATGTATCCGGACCAACCGACCGAGACGGCGCAAGCCGCCACCGCATATTCCAGCACCAGGGCCCAGCCAACGGCCCAGGCCAGGCCTTCGCCGAGCACGCCGTAGGTATAGGTATAAGCGGAACCGGACACCGGCACCATCGACGCGAGTTCGGCGTAGGCCAGCGCAGCCAGTCCGCACACGACGGCGGCGATCACGAAGGCCACCATCATCGCCGGTCCGGCCTTTTGGCCCGCTTCGGCGGTCAGAACGAAGATACCGGTGCCGATGATGGCGCCGATACCCAGCATGGTCAGTTGGAACGCACCTAATTGGCGCTTCAGCGATTTTTTCTCGGCTGTGGCGAGAATTTGGTCCAGTGGCTTGACGCGCCAAAAAAGCATTGCGTACTCCCCAAATCGTACTGTGGGCGGAAAGGCCGGCCGAGGCCGCCAGCGGAACCCGGCGACCTTAACCGGCCCGCTACCCGCGGCACAAGCGCCATGGGTCCGTCCGGATAGCCATAATGTCCGCCGGCACGGGACAATCGGCGATGCGGCAGCGCAACATGAGCGACGGCGGCAAGAATGAACAGGGCGGCTTGGCCGCGGATCTCGCCGACTATCGGCGCCGCTGGCCGGCGGAGGCCGATACGATCGCCGATTTCGCCGAACTTCTCGGCGACGACGAAAACCCTTTCCTGCGCGAACGTCTCGCCGGCCATTTCACCGGCGCCGCTTGGCTGGTCAGCGCCGACGGCCGCCGCATTTTGTTGACCCATCACCGTAAGCTCGATCGCTGGCTGCAATTGGGCGGACACGCCGACGGCGACCGCGATCTGCGCCGCGTCGCATTGAAGGAAGCCGAGGAGGAATCGGGCTTGTCCGGCCTGTGCGTCGATGCCGGCATCTTCGATCTGGACCGGCACTGGATTCCCGAACGCAAGGGCGTGCCGGGTCATTGGCATTACGACGTGCGCTACGTCGTCCGCGCCGGCGCAGACGAGGCTTTCGTGGTCAGCGACGAATCGCATGCGCTGGCATGGCGCGAAATCGCATCCGTCGCGGACGACGCGAGCTTGGACGAATCGTTGCGGCGCATGGCGGGCAAGTGGTTAGCCAGAGAATGAGCCGGGCTTTTGCTTTGTAGAGCGGAGCTTGCTCCGCTGCTTTTCAAGCCTCCCTTCAAGGGAGGGAGATCAAAGCAGCGGAGCAAGCTCCGCTCTACAAAGCCAGATAAGCGCTGGCTATGGACGTGCGTGACTCACGGTTCGATATCGGCCTCGTATCCGCCGAGCGCCCGCATGATCGATGCATCCTTCCGGTACTTGCGCTTCAGCTTAAGCAACTGCGCGTCCGCGCCGGGACACAGCTCGGCGACGGCCTGTTCGATCTGCTTGCGCCGGTCCTCGGCCAGTGCGGGATCGGCGTCTTCAGGCACCGGCTCGCCGCGCCAGTGGTCGCACTCGTCCCGGCGCTGCGTATACACGCGCACCTCTTGCGGCCAGGTGCACCAATCGGGGCGCTCGACCGGACCTTGCGGCGGTTCGCACAGCGACAGCTCCGGCATGGATAGGCGCCGCTCGCCTTCGTCCTGCGCGCCCGCGCCGCCCGCGAAGGCGGCGAGGAAGACGGCCAAGATGCCCGGCCGGAGGCGCACGCTCAGTCCGCGCGGCCCGCGAATTCGCCGGTCGCGGTGTTGACCAGCACGCGCTCGCCGACCTTGATGTACTCGGGCACCTGGATCTCGATGCCGGTCGACAGCGTGGCCGGTTTCGGGCGCTTGGTAGCGGTGCCGCCCTTCAGTTCCGGCGGCGTTTCGGTCACTTCCAGGGCGACGTTGGTCGGAAGCTGCAAAGCCACCGGAAGGTCGTCGATGATCTGCACGTAGCAGCCGTTGAGCCCATCGCTGATGTAGCCGCTGCCGTCGCCGACCACGTCGGCGTCGAGCGTGTAGGGCGTGTAGTCCTCGTCGTCGAGGAACACGAACGCATCGCCGTCCTTGTACGAGAACGTCGCCTGGCGGCGCTGCAATTCGACTTCCTTCAATTCGTCTTCCGCGCCCAGGCTCAGATCGTATTTGCCGCCGCCGGGCACGCTGTACATCGTGAAGCGGTATTTGACGTTGCCGCCGCGGCCCTGCGGCGAGCTGCGTTCGATGTCGCGCACCTGGTACACGGTGCCGTTGTGTTCGACCACGTTTCCTTTCTTGACGTCGTAGGCTTTCATGTTCTGTTTTCGCGATAAGGAATTTTTTGCTCGTCATCCCGGCTTTCGCCGGAATGACGGTGGATGGGAATGTCGGTTACTTCGGCGCCAACCGCACCGCGCCGTCCAAGCGGATCGTTTCGCCGTTGAGATAGCGGTTCCGCAGGATGTACGCGACCAGGTCGGCGAATTCTTCCGGCTTGCCGAGGCGGGCGGGGAAGGGGATCGACGCGCCCAACGATTGCTGCACTTCCGGCGGCATGCCGTCGACCATCGGCGTCCAGAAAATGCCCGGCGCGACGGTCATCACGCGGATGCCGAAACGCGACAGTTCGCGCGCCATCGGCAAAGTCATGCCGACCACGCCGCCTTTCGATGCGGAGTAGGCGGCCTGGCCGATCTGGCCGTCGTAGGCGGCGACCGAGGCGGTGTTGACGATCGCGCCGCGCTCGCCGTCTTCGCCGGCGTCGTTGTGCTGCATCTGCGCGGCGGCGGCCTTGGCGACGTTGAAGCTGCCGACCAGGTTGACCATCACCGTGCCGGCGAAATTCTTCAACGGCATCGGCGCTTCGCGGCCCAGCACGCGGCCGGCGCCGAGGATGCCGGCGCAGTTGATCGCCGCGTTCAAGCCGCCCAGAAATTCTTTCGCAGCCGCGACATTGGCCGTCACGCCGTCTTCGTCGGTCACGTCGGTCTTGAAGTAGCGCGCTTTGTCCGCGCCCAATTCGGCGACCGCGGCGGCGCCTTTTTCGTCGTTGACGTCGAACAGCGCGACTTTGCCGCCATGAGCGGCGAGATGCCGGGCCACGGCCAGGCCTAGGCCGGAAACGCCGCCGGTGACGATGGCGCGGATGGTGTCGAGCTGCATGGGCGGTCCTGCGGTGCGGAAACGGGCATTTTACCCGGTCGCCGTGGCGTCTTGCTGTCCTTCCTCCTTTGAAAAAGGGGATTTGCTTTTGCTGTTGCTCTCGAGCAAAGCAAATCCCCCATCGCCCGTTGGGCGATTCGCCCCCTTTTTCAAAGGGGCAACAACGGAGCAAAGGCAGCGCGGCAAGCCCCGCTTACAAATCCAGCAGATAGAAAGTGTTGCAGCCGCCGTGGCCGGTGGCGCCCATCGACCCGTCGATGCGCCGGAACCCGGTGCGCTCGTACAGCCGCATCGCCGCGTCCATGCCGGACAGGGTTTCCAGATAGCAATGCTCGAAGCCGAAACGGCGCGCCGCGGCCAGGCAGCGCGCCATCAGCGCCGCGCCGGCGCCCAGGCCGCGCAGCGAGGGCAGGAAGTACATCTTGCGCAACTCACAGACGCCCGCATCGCCGCCTTCCAACGGCGCCACGCCTCCGCCGCCCTGCACCTCGCCGCCGCGTTCGACCACGAAATAGGCGCAGCGCGGTTCGGCGTAGGCGCGGCTCATCCAATCCACTTCCGGGTCGTTGATCGCGAAGCCCGTGCCTTTCGCGCCGAACTCCGGCATCACGGTGCGGACGATCGACGCCATGGCGGCATCGTCTCGGGTTTCGATGGGGCGGATCGAAAAAGCGTCGGCGGTTTCAGGCATGGGCGAGGTCGGGATTGCGATCGAGGCGGTGCACGAATTCGTCCGGCGCCAGGCCGGGTGCGAACAGGAAACCTTGGCCGACGGGAACGCCGAGCTGCACCAGGAACTGCCGCTGCGCTTCGGATTCTACGCCCTCGGCGACCAGTCCCAAGCCCAGGCTGCGCGCGATCGCCGCCACCGCGCGGCATACAGCCACGTCGGACTGGTTGTCCGGCACGCCCTGCACGAACAGTTGGCTGAGTTTCAGGCCGTGGATCGGCAGGCGCCGCACATAGTTCAACGCGCTGTAGCCTTCGCCGAAATCGTCGATGGTCAGCACCACGCCCAATTCGCGCAGCGCCATGAAGGTCTTGACCGTGTCGGGGGCGTCTTCGATCAACACGCGCTCGGTGAATTCCAGCTCCAGCGCGCTCCCGGGCAGACCGAACTCGGCCAGCGCGTCGCGCACGCTGGCGGCGAGGTCCTCGGCCAGGAATTGGCGGTAGGACACGTTGATCGCGACACGGACGATGCCGTAACCCTGTTCGCGCCATTCGTGCACTTGGCGGCAGGCTTCGCGCAATACCCAGCCGCCGATGCGGACGATGTCGCCTGTGGTTTCGGCATGGCCGATGAACACGTCCGGGCGCATCTCGCCGAGCTGGTGGTTTTCCCAGCGGATCAGCGCTTCGGCGGCGATCACACGGCCGTGGCGCAGATCGACCTGAGGCTGGTAGACCAGATGGAATTCGTCGTTGTCCGCGGCGCGGCGCAGATGGGTTTCGATCTGCAGCCGGTCCTGCTGGCGCTGCGCGAGTTCGGGCGTGAAGGTCTGCCAGCCGTTGCGCACGCGGCGCTTGCTGTCGTACATGGCCGCGTCGGCGTTCTGGATCAGCTGCTGCGGACGGTTGCCGTCCTCGGGCGCGTAGGCGATGCCGATGCTGGCGGTGATGGTGAATTCGTCTTCGCCGAAGCGGAAGCCGTCGCGGAAGGCTTCCAGCAGCGCGTTGGCCAGGCGTTCGGGCCGCGACGGATCGTCGCCGGTGGCGCAGACGATCAGGAATTCGTCGCCGCCGAAACGGGCGATCAAGCCTTCGTGGCCGGCCGCGCCGACGATGCGCTGCGCGGCGGTGACCAGCAACTCGTCGCCCGCGGCGTGGCCGAGCACGTCGTTGACGGTCTTGAAGCGGTCCAGATCCACGTACAGCACGGCGATGCTGTCCTGGCCCGGCGTGCCGAGCATCGCCGACAGCTCGCCGAGGATGGCGTCGCGGTTCATCAGCCCGGTCAACGGATCGGTGCGCGCTTGGATGCGCAGCACGTCTTCGGCTTGCTTGCGCTGGGTGATGTCCTGGATGGTGCCGCTGAGCCGGGTCGCGCTGGGATTGCCGGCTTCGGCTTCGCCGATCATGCGGATCCAGAACGCATGGCCGTTCTCGCGCAGGCCCTGCAATTCCAGATCGAAGCCGGCGTTGACGTCGACCAGCCGATTGAGCGCGGTCTGCAGCGGCTGGCGATGGTGCGGGCGCAGGCAGTCGAGCAATTCCAGCATCGTCTCGGGCGCGTTGCCACGGCCGAGGATGCGGCGCACTTCGCCGGTCAGGTAGAGCTGCTGGTTGACGCGATCCCATTCCCAGCCGCCGACGTGGGCCAAGGCCTGGGTGCGGTCGAACAAAGCGTTGTCGCGCTTGAGCGCGGTGACGTCGCTGAACAGCGCGAACACCTGGGTCGGTTCCGAACCGCCGGCCGAGAACACCGGCACGTGCGTCACCGAAATCCAAGTCATCTGTCGGCTGGGCAGATGGAACATGCCGAGCACCGTACTTTCGATGATCTGACCGGTGCGCATGGCGCGCATCGCCGGTTGTTGTTCGGCGGTGAGTTCTTGGCCGTTCTCGCCGACGATCTTCCAATCGGCGGGCTTGAAGCTGCGTTGCAGATTTTCGCCCGGCGCCAGGCCGAAGATGCGGTGCGCGGCCGGATTGGCCGATACCGCATGCAAGCCGCTGTCCTGATCGGCCTGAAACAAGACCACGCCCTTGTCGATCGATTCCAGCAGCAGCCGGTATTTGGATTCGGATTCCCAGCGCGTGCTCAGGTCGCGCGCCACCGCCACGATGGCGCGGCGGCCGTCGTATTCGATGTTGGCCGAATGCACTTCCACCGGAAAGCGCGTGCCGTCGGCGCGCATGTTGCTGACTTCGATCACGTAGCTGTCGCCGCGGTCCAGCGCTTCCAGCACCGGATCCATGTGGTCGCGCGGCAGATCGGGATTGAGCACGTGGATCGGGCGGCCGACGATGTCTTCGCGCGGCCGCCGGTAAGCGGCCATGCCGGCCGCGTTCAAATCCAGCACGGTGCCGTCCAGGCCGATGATGCTGGTCGGATCGGGCACGGCGTCGAACATCGTGCGGTAGCGTTTGCGCGCGGCTTCCGCTTCGGCCAGCGAAGCGTGCAGCGCGTCGCGGGCCTGCACGAGCAAAGTTCGCGTCGATGCGGGCGTGGCGGGGTCGTCGATCGCTCGTTCGAGCGCTCGTAGCGTCGCTTCGGCCGCGGCCTGGGAATCCAGATCCGTCGGCGTTTGCGCGTTCACGCGGCCGCCAATGCCTTGCCGACCTTGCTGCCGGTCTCGCGGCCGAGCAAGGCCGCCAGCCAGCGCCCGGTTTCGGCGAGCCGGTCGAGATCGATGCCGGTTTCGATGCCCAGGCCGTGCAGCATGTAGGCCACGTCTTCGCTGGACACGTTGCCGCTGGCGCCTTTCGCGTACGGGCAGCCGCCGGTGCCGCCGACCGCGGCGTCGACGACGGCCACGCCTTCCTCCAAGCAAGCGAGGATGTTGGCCAGGGCTTGGCCGTAGGTGTCGTGGAAATGGATCGCCAGCGCCGCCATCGGCACTTCCGCCGCCACCGCCTTGAGCATGGCGCGCGCCTTCTGCGGCGTGCCGACGCCGATGGTGTCGCCGAGCGAAATCTCGTAGCAGCCCAGGCCGTGCAGACGCTTGGCGACGCGGACCACGTCGCTCACCGGCACTTCGCCCTGGTAGGGGCAGCCGAGCACGGTCGATACGTAGCCGCGCACGCGTACGCCATCGCGCGCGGCGCGTTCGAGCACAGGACGGAAGCGGTCGATCGATTCGTCGATGCTTGCGTTGATGTTCTTGCGGTTGAAAGCTTCGGACGCCGCGGTGAACACCGCCACTTCGTCGGCGCCGACAGCGCGGGCGCGGTCGTAGCCTTGTTCGTTCGGCACCAGCACGGGGTAGGCGATGCCGGGCTTGCGGGCGATGCCGGCGAACACTTCGGCGGCGTCGGCCAGTTGCGGGATCCATTTCGGGCTGACGAAGCTGGTCGCTTCGATCGTGCGCAGGCCGGTTTGCGACAGGCGATCGATCAGCGCGATCTTGTCGGCGGTGGAGACCATCGCCTTTTCGTTCTGCAGGCCGTCGCGCGGGCCGACTTCGACGATGCGGACGAAGCGGCTCATGGCGACGCCTCCGGTCCGGAACCGGCGTGCGGCATCGTCTGGGCGGCGCGGACCGTCATGGCTCCAACACTACCAGCACCGCATCGG
Organism: Luteimonas gilva; assembly: GCF_005239095.1. GTDB lineage: Bacteria > Pseudomonadota > Gammaproteobacteria > Xanthomonadales > Xanthomonadaceae > Luteimonas_C > Luteimonas_C gilva. Next base: position 375,530 of record NZ_SZUA01000001.1, read on the forward strand.
CCTCGACGAAATCGCCGGCGGCCGCGCGCAGTTCGGCGATCACGCCGTCGCGCGGCGACTTCAACGCCAGCTCCATTTTCATCGCTTCCATCACCAGCAGCTCCTGGCCTTCGACCACGGTGTCGCCAACGCCGGCCTTGGCCAATACCACCCGGCCCGGCATCGGCGCCACGAGGCGATCCTCGCCCCGGCCGGCGCCTACCGGCTCGTATCGGTATTGGGCCACGGGTTCCAAACGCAAGCGGCGCGCGCCGTCGTGCACGTCGAGCGTATCCACGCCCGAGGCCACCTGGAAACGCCACCCCTGACCATCGAAACGTACGCTGAGGGCGCCATCGGTCAGGCGCGCGCCCGAAACCTCGACGCGGCCGCCGGCGTGCTCCAGCCGGTATTCGCCGCCGCTGCCGTGGCCGACCACTTCCAGCCGCTGGCCGCGATGCAGGAACGCCAACGTCCGCCCGCCCGCATGGCCCAACCGCCAACCGTCGGCGATGGCCCAGGGCGAGTCGGGATCGCCCGAAGCGAGCGCCTGTTCGCGGCGTTCGGCTTCCTGCATCAACAGCTTGGCGGTGGCGGCCGCCAGCAGCAGCTCGGTTTCGGCTTGCTGCGCCGGCATGAACTCGTCCAGATGCCGGTCCAGATAGCCGGTGTCGATACGGCCGCCGACGATGGCCGGATGCCGCGCCAAGCGCTCCAGGAATTCGACGTTCGATTTCGGACCTTCGATCCGGCACTGCGCCAAGGCTTCGCGCAGCCGCGCCAATGCGCTGGGCCGGTCTTCGTCCCAAACGATCAGCTTGGCGATCATCGGATCGTAGAAGATCGTGACCGTATCGCCTTCGATCACCCCCGAATCGATGCGCACGTTCGCCGACGGCGCGGGCAGGCGCAATTGCTTCAGCTTGCCGGAGCCGGGCAGGAAACCGGCTTCGGGGTCCTCGGCGTACAAACGCACTTCGATCGCATGGCCGTGCTGGGCGATGTCTTCTTGGCGCAACGGCAGAGCATCGCCGGCGGCGACGCGCAATTGCCATTCGACGAGATCCAGCCCGGTGACGAGTTCGGTGACCGGATGCTCGACTTGCAGCCGGGTGTTGATCTCCATGAAATAGAAGCCGCCGTCGGGCGCGACGATGAATTCGACCGTGCCGGCGTTGACGTAATCGATGGCGCGCGCGGCCAGCACCGCGGCCGCGCCCATCGCCGAACGCATTTCAGGGGTGAGGAAAGGCGAGGGCGATTCTTCAAGCACTTTCTGGTAGCGGCGCTGGGCCGAGCATTCGCGTTCATGGAGGTGGATCGCATTGCCGTGCGCATCGCCGAACACCTGGATTTCGATGTGGCGCGGTTGTTCGACGTAGCGTTCGAGCAGCACGCGATCGCGGCCGAACGCGCCTTTGGCCTCGCGCTGGCAGCTTTCCAAGTTGGGCAGGAACTCGCCGGCGTTGCGGACGATGCGCATGCCCTTGCCGCCGCCGCCGTGCGCGGCCTTGATCATCAACGGATAGCCGATGCGGTCGGCTTCGCGTTGCAGCGTCGCCGCGGATTGGTCTTCGCCGGTATAGCCCGGCACCACCGGCACGCCGGCGGCCAGCATCAGTTCTTTCGCGCCGGCCTTGCTGCCCATTTTGCGCATCGACGCCGCTTTCGGGCCGATGAAGACGATGCCGGCCGCTTCCGCCGCATCGGCGAAGTCGGCGTTTTCGCTGAGGAAGCCGTAGCCGGGATGGATCGCCTGCGCGCCGGATTTCTTCGCCGCCTCGATGATCGCATCGCCGCGCAAATAGCTGTCCTGCGGCCGCGGCCCGCCGATCGGATAGGCCTCGTCGGCCAGGCGCGCATGCTGCGCGTCGGCGTCGGCTTCGGAGAACACGGCGACCGTGCGGATGCCGAGCTTGCGCGCGGTGCGGATTACCCGGCAGGCGATTTCGCCGCGGTTGGCGATGAGGATTTTGTCGAACATTTTTTTAGACACGGATTAGGTCCGATGAAAGCGGATCAAGCCGGGATTGGCCGAAAACCTTTCGCTTGAATTGGGGGCGAGGACCGAAGTTGAGAAGCAGCCCTACGTGAAGTTCGGAGGCCTTCAGGTAATTCACAAGTTGGGCCTCATGGGCTGGCATGAGATGCGATACGGCCTTGAGCTCAACGATGATTTTTTCGGCGACCAGAAGGTCGCTTTGAAGTCGCCGACGATATGGCCGCGATACTGCACCGTTAGGCATGCTTGCGTTTGCACTTGCAAACCCACGTCCCGAAGGGCGATGGCGAGTGCATTTTCGTAAACGCTTTCCAGAAATCCATGGCCCAGTTCATTGTAGACAGCATAGAAAGAACCGATCACCCGATCGGTCAGTTCCCCTTCTATTAGCGCCGTTTTATCCGCGTGCATCGGCTCTTATCCGTGTCCAAAGGCTCTTAAGCTTCCGGCGCGTGGCAGACGGCTTCGATGTTGTGTCCGTCCGGATCCAGCACGAACGCGCCGTAGTAATGCTCGTGATAGTGGGCGCGGATGCCGGGCGGACCGTTGTCTTTCGCGCCTGCGGCCATCGCCGCTTCGTAGAACGCTCGCACCGACGCACGGTCGGTGGCGGCCACGGCCACGTGCATGCGCGCTTGGCGGTCGCTGGTGCCGATCCAGAAATCCGGTTTGCCCTTGCCGAAGCCGGCGGCGCTGGATCCGTCGCCGGTCATTTCCGGCGTGACTTCCATGACCAGGCCATAGCCCAATGGCGCGAATACGGCTTTATAGAAGGCCAGCGAGCGGGCGTAATCGGAGATCGGGAGGCCGATGTGATCGAGCATGACTCATTCCTTTTTCGCCCAAGCGGGCGGGCGCTTTTCGAGGAAGGCGCCGATGCCTTCCTGGCCTTCGGGCGAAACGCGCAAGCGCGCGATCAGGTCGGCGTTGGCGGCATCGAGCGAATCGCGGTCGGTATCCGCGGCGACGCGGCGGACGAGCGTTTTCGCCGAAGCGGCGGCGATAGGGCCGGCTTTCAGCAGCAGCTCCGTTTGGCGTTGCACGGCCGCATCGAGCACGCCAGAGTCCACCACTTGGTGCAGCAGGCCGATCTGCAGTGCGGTATCGGCCCCGAACGCTTCCGCCGTAGCGAACCAGCGCCGCGCCTGACGCGGGCCGATCGCGGCGATCACGTACGGCGAGATCACCGCCGGCAACAGGCCGAGCTTGCTTTCGGTCAAACCGAACTTCGCCTCGGGCACGCCGATGGCGATGTCGCAGCAGGCGACCAGGCCGACGCCGCCGCCGAAAGCCGCGCCCTGGACGCGGGCGATGGTCGGCTTGGGCAGTCCGTCCAAGGTGCGCATTAGGCGGGCGAGGGCGAGGGCGTCGTCGCGGTTCTCGCGTTCCCCGGCTTGGGCCATGCCGCGCATCCAGTTCAGATCGGCGCCAGCCGAAAACGAGGCGCCGGCGGCTTCCAATACGACGACCCGGATGTCCGGCTCGAGCGCCAGTCGCTCCAACGCCGCGGTGAGCTCGCCGATCAGCGCCGAATCGAAGGCGTTGTGCAGCTCCGGCCGGTTCAGCCGCAGGCGCGCGACCGGGCCGGCGCGGTCGATCAGCAGGGCGGTCGGGGTCATCGGCAGGCTCGCGAACGGGGCCTGCATCATAGCCGGAGGCCGCGCCGGTCCCGCTGGCGCCGGCCGTCGCCGGCCGTCGCCGGCAAGTGCTAGAATGAGAACAATTCTTGTTTGCCGATGCGATGATTCTCACCGACCTTCCGATGCGCACCTCGGCCACCGTCGAAGCCGTAGAAGACCGCGTTCCCAACGACGCGATCGCGCGCCGCTTGCGCGAATTGGGTTTCGTCGACGGCGAGCAAGTGCAGGTGATGGCGGTCGGGCCGATCGGGGCCGAACCGCTGTTGGTGCAGATCGGCTACACCCGCTTCGCGCTGCGCCGCGAAGAAGCCGCCCGCGTGCGCGTGCGCAGCAACGGGAGCGGGCACGCATGAGCGCCGCTGCCGTACCGTTGCGCTTGGCCTTGGTCGGCAATCCGAACAGCGGCAAGACCGCGCTGTTCAATCTGCTGACCGGCAGTCGGCAGAAAGTCGCCAATTACGCCGGCGTCACCGTCGAACGCAAGGAAGGCCGCCTGGTCGCGCCGTCGGGACGGCAATACGCCATCCTCGATCTGCCCGGCGCCTACAGCCTGCATCCGGCCAGTCTGGACGAAGCCATCGCCCGCGACGTCTGCCGCGGCTTCTATCCCGGCGAGCCCGCGCCCGACGCGTTGGTCTGCGTGGTCGATGCGACCAACCTGCGCCTGCATCTGCGTTTCGTGCTGGAGCTGCGCGAAATCGGCAAGCCGATGGTCGTCGCCCTGAACATGGCCGATGCGGCGCGCCGGCGCGGCATCGAAATCGATATCGCCGCGCTGCAGCGCGAACTCGGCGTCCCGGTGGTGGAAACGGTGGCCGTGCGCCGCGGCGGCGCGAAGGCGCTGGTGGAAGCCTTGGACTGGATGGGCGCGGATGCGCAGCCGCCGCAAAAGAAACTGAGCGAACGCCATGGTGCGGCCGCCGGCGCGGAAGAAGCGCAGGATCTGCACGCCGAAACCCGCCGCTTGTTGTCGCTGGCGGTGACGATGCCGCGCCGCACCGCGCGCATCGACGATGCGCTGGACCGTTGGCTGCTTCACCCGGTGTTCGGCTTGCTCGCGTTGGCGGCGGTGATGTTCCTGATCTTCCAGGCCGTGTACGCCTGGGCGACGCCAATGATGGACGCCATCGACGCGGGCACCGCTGCGCTCGGCGCATGGGTGTCGACGACTTTGCCGGAAGGCCCGCTCAACAGCCTGTTGGCGGACGGCATCATCGCCGGCGTCGGCGGCGTGATCGTCTTCCTGCCGCAGATCCTGATCCTGTTCGCTTTCATCCTGGCGCTGGAGGAATCCGGCTATCTGCCGCGCGCGGCGTTCCTGCTCGATCGGATGATGGCCGCCGCCGGCCTGTCCGGGCGTTCGTTCATTCCGCTGCTGTCCAGCTTCGCCTGCGCGATCCCCGGGATCATGGCGACGCGTTCCATCCAGGATCCGCGCGACCGCTTGGCGACGATCATGGTCGCGCCGCTGATGACTTGCTCAGCGCGGCTGCCGGTGTACGCGCTGCTGATCGGCGCCTTCATCCCGCAGCAGAAAGTGTGGGGCGTGTTCAATCTGCAAGGCCTGGTGCTGTTCGCGCTGTACATGGCCGGCATTCTCAGCGCGCTGATGGTGTCGTGGGTGATGAAGAAGTGGCGCCGCGACAAGAGCGAGCACGCGCTGCTGCTGGAATTGCCTTCGTACCGCTTGCCGCATCCGCGCGATCTGCTGATCGGCTTGTACGAGCGGGCGATGATCTTCTTGAAGCGGGTGGGCGGCATCATCCTGGCGCTGACCATCCTGCTGTGGTTCCTGCTGTCGTTTCCGGCCGCGCCGCCGGATGCGGTCGGTCCGGCGATCGACTACAGCTTCGCCGGCCGCATCGGCCATGCGATGACGGCGGTATTCGCGCCGGTGGGCTTCAATTGGCAGATCTGCATCGCGCTGATTCCCGGCTTGGCGGCGCGCGAAGTGGCGGTGTCGTCGCTGGCCACGGTCTATGCGTTGTCGGCCGCCAACGACGAAGCGGCGGCGCAGGCGCTGTCGCCGCTGATCGCGAACGGCTGGTCGCTGGCGACGGCCTTGTCGCTGCTGGTGTGGTTCATCTACGCGCCGCAGTGCATTTCGACCTTGGCGACGATCCGGCGCGAGACCAATTCCTGGAAGCAGGTGGCGATCAGCGCCGGTTACCTGTTCGGGCTGGCGTACCTGGCCTCGTTCGTCACCTATCAAGTCGCCGTCGCGCTGGGAGCGGGATGAGCGCGTCGCTGCTGCTGCAGTATTTCGCCATCGCGCTGGCGGTGCTCGCGAGCGCGCTGTTCGTGGCCAAGCGCCAGTTCCCGAACGCGGTGCGCCGATTGCGCATCGCCTGCGCGTTGCCGCTGGTGCGCGAGGGTCGGCCGGCATGGTTGCGTGCGCTTGGGAAGCGGATCGCGCCGCCGGTCTCGCCGGCGGGCGCGGGCGCCTGCGGCGGCTGCGACAACTGCGAAACACCGTCGCATTCCTGATCTGCCGTATTCGCTTCGTTTTTGTAGAGTCGAGCCTGCTCGACTGCTCTTCGCGGACGCGCAATCAAAGCAGTCGAGCAGGCTCGACTCTACAAAACAATACGAAAGCCGAGATGAGGGGCGGGGCCCTTCCGAAACGATCAGTGGCGACGGGCTTTGGCGCCGGTCGGCGCATACATTTCCACGGCGAGGGAAAACGTGCGCGATTCGTTCGGATGCAGCGCGCCCACACCGACCACGTGGCGCGAAACTTCTTCGCCGCGTTCGTTGGTCACCACGACCACGACCGAATATTCCGACGAACCGGCGTCGGCCGGCTGCCGAATGATGCCCTCGACCTTGAGCGGCGAGGGCAGCGGTTGCGCCAGCGGCGAGGCCGCCGAATCGATGCGCAGATAGTGCTTGCACGCCGGGCAAACCGCCGCGCTTTCCAGGATCCTGGTCTTGCAATGCGGGCAGGTCCGCGTGGAACCTGCCGTGCCCGGGCGCGGGTTGCTCATGCGCCCGCGCCGTTCTCCGACGACGACTTCTTGCCGCCCTTGTCGTCCCAGCCGAAGTCGGCCTGGCCGCGCATCTTGGAGCCGGCGGCGACGGTGAGCGAGCCGGCCTTCAGATCGCCGACGAGCACGCCGCTGGCCTGCAGTTCGACGACCGCGGCCGATTCGATATTGCCTTCGAGTTCGCCGGCGATGGTGACCTTGTTCGCTTTCACGCCGCCGGTGAGCTTGGCGCCTTGTTCGATCGTCAGGTCGCCCTGCACGTTGACGTCGCCCTTGAACTTGCCGGCGATGCGGACGTGGCCGGTGCCTTCGATCTTGCCTTCGATGGTGATGTCGGAAGCGATCAGCGATTCCTTCGCCGTCGATGCGCGTGCGGGCGCAGGCGCGGGCGCTGCGGCGAACGCGGGTTGCGCGGGCGCGAAGTCCTTGTTGGCTTCCGGTTCGCGCACCGGCGCGGGCGGCGGATCCATCGGGAACGGCGCGGTGTCTTTCTTGGCGGGGGTCGGGTCTTTCCAGATCGCCATGGGGAAATCCTCTAGTCGAAGGCAGGCAGGGGCAGGACGTAGTCCGTCCCCGGAGACTAGCACGCTAATTTCGCGTGATGGTTGCGATAAGTCTCATTAAACCGAAGGCTTGCGCGATATTTCGACAGGAATTGTTAAATAACCGTCACGCCGGGCCCACAGGCTCCGCCGGCCTTACATCCTGAATACGCCGAACTTCGCCGGCTCGATCGGCGCATTCATCGAGGCCGAAATAGCCAGGCCCAGCACCCGGCGCGTATCGGCCGGATCGATCACCCCGTCGTCCCATAGCCGCGCGGTGGCGTAATACGGGTTGCCTTGCGATTCGTACTGCTCGCGGATCGGCGTTTTGAACGCGGCTTCTTCTTCGGCGCTCCAGCGCTTGCCGGCCGCTTCGATGCCGTCGCGCTTGACCGTCGCCAGCACGCCGGCGGCCTGTTCGCCGCCCATCACGCTGATCCGCGCGTTCGGCCACATCCACAGGAAGCGTCCGCCGTAGGCGCGGCCGCACATCGCGTAGTTGCCGGCGCCGAAGCTGCCGCCGATCACCACGGTGAATTTCGGCACCGACGAGCAAGCCACTGCGGTCACCATCTTGGCGCCGTCTTTGGCGATGCCGGCGTTCTCGTATTTCTTGCCGACCATGAAGCCGGTGATGTTCTGCAGGAACACCAGCGGGATGCCGCGCTGGTTGCACAGTTCGATGAAGTGCGCGCCCTTCAGCGCGCTTTCCGAGAACAGGATGCCGTTGTTGGCGACGATGCCGATCGGATAGCCGTGCAGATGGGCGAAACCGCAGACCAGGGTCTTGCCGTAGCGCGCCTTGAATTCTTGGAACTCGCTGCCATCGACGATGCGCGCGATCAGCTCGCGGATGTCGAACGGGCGGCGCGTGTCTTTCGGCACGACGCCGTACAGCTCTTCGGCCGCGAACAGAGGTTCGCGTACCGGCGCGGTTTGCACCGGCACGCGCTTGTCGCGGTTGAGCGTGCCGACGATGTCGCGCGCGATCTGCAGCGCGTGCATGTCGTTCTCGGCGAAATGGTCGGCCACGCCGGACACGCTGGTGTGCACGTCGGCGCCGCCCAGGGATTCGGCGTCGACCACTTCGCCTGTGGCGGCTTTCACCAGCGGCGGGCCGCCGAGGAAGATCGTGCCCTGCTCCTTGACGATGATCGATTCGTCGCACATCGCCGGCACGTAGGCGCCGCCGGCGGTGCAACTGCCCATGACGACCGCGATCTGCGGAATGTTTTCCGCGCTGAGCCGCGCCTGGTTGTAGAAGATGCGGCCGAAGTGCTCCTTGTCGGGGAAAACTTCGTCCTGCAGCGGCAGGAAGGCGCCGCCGGAATCGACCAGGTACACGCAGGGCAGGCGGTTCTCGCGCGCGATCTCCTGCGCGCGCAAATGCTTTTTCACCGTCATCGGAAAATAAGTGCCGCCTTTCACCGTGGCGTCGTTGGCCACCACCACGATTTCCTGGCCCAGCACCCGGCCGATGCCGGCGACGATGCCCGCCGCGGGCGCGGCGCCGTCGTACATGCCTTCGGCGGCCAAGGCGCTGAACTCCAGGAACGGCGAGCCCGGATCGAGCAGGGCGGCGATACGGTCGCGCACGAGCAGCTTGCCGCGCTCGGTGTGCTTGTTGCGGGCTTTCTCGCCGCCGCCGCCGGCCGCTGCGGCCAGACGCGCGTCGAGTTCTTCGACCAAGCCGCGGTGATAGGCGGCGTTGTCTTGGAAATCCTGCGAACGCGGATCGAGTTGCGAAGTGAGTACGGGCATGTCGGAGTCCGGCGAAGCCTGTGCGGCCAGGGCGACATTGTGCCCGGCCTCGCCATCGGATGCCGAGCGCTTGTCTTTTGTGTGAGCGGCTTCAGCCGCGAGCTTTCCTTGCAGATCGCGGGGAGCAAGAGAAGAGCTCGCGGCTGAAGCCGCTCCCACAAAGACGGGACGCAAAAAAAGCCCCGCCGAAGCGGGGCTTTTCGCGCATCGCCGATACGGCGATTTACTTCTTTTCTTCGGCCTTCTTGTCGGCTTCGGCGGCGGCTTCGTGCGCCTTGTCGGCGACCTTCTGCGCAGCGTCGCCGGTGGCGTTCGCGGCATCGGCGGCGGCCTGGCTGGCGGTAGCGCCGGCTTGGTCGGCGGCGGCGGCGGCCTTGTCGGCCGCGGCATCCATCGCCTGGCCCGCTTCGGTCGCGGCTTCGCCGGTGGCGGCCGCGGCGGCGTCGGCGCCTTCCTGCACGGCATTGCCGGCGGCCTTGGCGGCGTCGGCGGCTTGATCGGCAGCCTGGTCGGCGGCGGCGGCCGCTTCGCTGGATTCCTGCTGCGCGGTCGCGGTTTCGTTCTTGCAGGCCGAGAGCGCCAGGACGCCAGCGGCGAGCAGTACGTAGAGCTTGGTGTTCATGGTCATCTCCGGTCGATGGATGAGGGTGGCGCGATTGCGAGCGCAATCTAGCGCAGTGTCCGGAAAAGAAAAAGCCGCCGGAGACCGGCGGCTTTTTCGGGTCCAACGAAAAGAAGTATTACTTCTTCTCTTCCGGCTTGGCTTCGCCTTCCTTAGCGGCTTCGGCGGCGTCCTTGGCGGCGTCGGCAGCCTGGCCAGCGGCGTCGGCGGCGTTGGCGGCCGTGTCGGCGGCGGCGTCGGCAGCGCCGGCAGCGGCGGTGCCAGCGGCGTCGGCCGAGGTGGCGGCGGCGTCAGCGGCGGTGGCAGCGGCGTCGGCCGACTGCTGGGCGGCGTCGGCAGCCATCGTGTCGCCAGCGGCGGCGGCGGTGTCGGCAGCCTGCTGGGCTTCGGTCGCGGCGTTGGCAGCGTCGGCAGCCGATTCCTCGGCCTGCTTCTGGTTGCTGCACGCGGCCAGGGCCAGACCCATAGCCAGGGCGAGCAGAGCCTTGTTCATGGACATAATCGAATTTCCTCGTCGTTTAGTTTAGGCAACGCGCAAATGCGCGCCAATAACATGATGACAAGCCCACCGGACGTGTCAAGCGGTTGGCCGGCTTTTTTTGTGTTACGCGTTCTTAACTTTTTATAGGATTTCGATGGCCAGCGCGGTCGCTTCGCCGCCGCCGATGCACAGCGAAGCCACGCCCCGCTTGCCTCCGCGCGCCTTAAGGGCGTGGATCAGGGTCACCACCAGACGTGCGCCGCTGGCCCCGATAGGATGTCCGAGGGCCACTGCGCCGCCGTTGACGTTCAGCTTCTCGTGGGGAATGCCAAGATCGTGCATAGGCGCCATCGCCACGCACGAGAAGGCTTCGTTGACCTCGAACAGATCGACGTCGCCGACCTGCCAACCCGCTTTTTCCAGCACGTTTGAAATCGCTTTCACCGGCGCGGTGGTGAACCATTCCGGCGCTTGGGCATGGCCCGCATGGGCCACGATCCGCGCCAAAGGCTTGAGGCCGCGCTTGGCCGCTTCGTCCGCGGACATCAGCACGGTTGCGGCGGCGCCGTCGGAAATCTTCGAGGAAGACGCGGCGGTGATTCGCCCTTCCTTGCCGAAGGCGGGGCGCAGGGTCGGGATCTTGGCGATGTCGATCTTGCCCGGCTCTTCGTCCTTGTCGACCACCACGTCGCCCTTGCGGCCTTTCACCGTGACCGGCACGACTTCGGCATCGAAGGCGCCGCCGGAGACCGCGGCTTGCGCGCGCTTGGCGCTTTCGGCGGAGAACGCATCCAACTGCTCGCGGCTGAAGTCGTACTTCTCGCTGGCCATGTCGCCGAACACGCCCATCGCCTTGCCGTCGTAGGGATTGGTCAGGCCGTCCCACGCCATGTGGTCGAGGAATTCGGCGCTGCCGTAACGGATGCCGGTGCGCGAACCGTTTAGCAGATGCGGCGCATTGGTCATCGATTCCATGCCGCCGGCGACGATCACCGCGGCGCTGCCGGCCTTGATCAGATCGTTGCCCAGCATGATCGCCTTCATGCCCGAACCGCAGACCTTGTTGACGGTGGTGCAACCGGCCGCATCGGGGATGCCGGCCGCGCGCGAAGCCTGCCGCGCCGGCGCCTGACCCAGGCCCGCGGGCAGCACGCAACCCATGATCACTTCGTCCACTTGATCGGCCGCCAAGCCCGCATGCTCCAGCGCGGCGACGATCGCCGCCGAACCCAACGTGGGCGTAGGCACACCGGTGAATTGGCCGAGGAAGGAACCGATGGCGGTGCGCTTGGCACCGACGATGACGACGTCGGACATATCGAACTCCGAAGATGTGGGGCGCAGGGGCCAGTGACCCATTATCGCCCTTTCCACCGCGGATTGCTGCAGCGCGTCAAACGCGGTGCGAAAGGGTCGCAGAACTCGCTCTTGCGGATTGCGGCTGAGGCCGTGGGAAGCTACAAACGCGGATGGGAGAGCCCCCGCTCGGATCGCCAAAGGAATAGTGATGAAAGCGTCGACGCCGCAGAACCGCCCGATTTCCACCCCTCTTTCCCTGGCTATCGCGACCGCGCTGACGCTGGCGTTGGGCGCCTGCGGGGGAGGCGGAGGCGGAGGCGGGGGTGGTTTGGTCCGACCGACTCCGCCGCCGCCCACGCCGAGCCGCCCGCAGCCCGCCATCGACGCGCATCTGTCGATGACCAATGCCAAATCGGCGCAAGCGGCCGGATTCACCGGGCAGGGCGTGGTGATCGGGGTGATCGACACTGGCGTCAACCGCAACCATCCGGCGTTGACCGGGCGTGTGCAGCAGAACCTGAATTACGTGGATCCGGCCACCAACAATCTGAGCGTGGACGACGTCGCCGGCCACGGCACCGCGGTGGCGCAGATCATCGCCGGCAAGCCGTTCGGGCAATGGCCGGGCGGCGTCGCGCCCGGCGCGCAGTTGGTGTCGGCGCGGATCATCAACGACAAGCCGCCCAAAGACGACGGGTCGGGCCAAGGCAACGAAGTGCCGCCGGGCGATTCGACGCCGCAATTCCTCGGCCAGGTCAATGCCGACTTGATCAATGCCGGCGTGCGCATCACCAACAACTCCTGGGGCGGTTTGTATTGGAATGCCGCTTCGGTCACCGAAGCGTTCGCCGCAGCGTATGCGCCGTTCGTGCTGAGCCATGGCGGTTTGGTCGTATTCGCCACCGGCAACGAAGGCAATCCGCAACCCAGCGATACCGCTTCGCTGCCCAGCCAAGGCGGCGCGAACGCGGCGGCGCTGGAAAAAGGCTGGCTGGCGGTCGCGTGGTTGAACAACGCCAATCCGAGCGCGTTGGATCCGTCCTCCAACGCTTGCGGCGTGGCGATGAATTACTGCCTGGTCGCGCTGGGCGGCGTGATCGCGACCGGCACCAACGACACCGCCGGCAATCCCACTTACTGGCAATGGTTCGGCACCTCGCTGGCCACGCCGCAGGTGACCGGCGCCGCGGCGCTGGTGTGGCAGGCGTTTCCGTACTTCGACAACGACATGGTCCGGCAGACGTTGCTCGGCGGCGCGGTGGACCTCGGCGCACCGGGTGCGGATCCCGTGTTCGGCTACGGCCTGCTCGACGTGGGCAAGTCGGTGCAGGGCCCTTCCAAATTCAACTGGGGCGATGCGCACGCGAAATTCGACGCGGGCACCTCGGTGTGGAAGAACGGCATCAGCGGCAGCGGCGGTCTGGTCAAAGAGGGCACCGGCACGCTGGAGCTGGCCGGCGACAATAGCTACGCCGGCACCACCCAAGTGTCGGGCGGCACGTTGAAGGTGTCGGGCGACAACACGCAGTCGACGTTCCATGTCGGGCCGCAAGGCAACCTGTCCGGAACCGGAAGGGTCGGCCGCAATTTGAACAACGACGGCAGGGTCACGGTGCAGGGCGCCAGCGATTTGCGCGTCGGCGGCGATTACCGCCAAGGCGACAACGCGACCCTCGCGGTGGATCTGGGCAACCAATTGCGGGTGAACGGCCAGGCCTTCCTGGACGGCACGCTGCACGTGCTCGGCGTCAAGCCGGGCTACACGACGCAATCCCGCGAAACCGTGCTCACTGCGACCGGCGGCCGCAACGGCGTGTTCGACGAATGGACGTCCGCGCCGAGCGTGTTCCTCAACGCCTCGCTGGGCTACGACGCCACTTCCGCGTGGCTGGACATCACCAGCATTAGCGTGACCGCGGTCCAAGGCCTCAACTACACCGGGGCCACCACCGCGTCGGCCGCGCGGGTGGACAATGCGATGAAGGCGATCGACCAGCAGATCGCCGCCGGCAACGGCGGAATCGGCGGGAATTTCATCGCCGCCGCCGGCGACTTCCAGCGCGCTCCGACCTTGCAGGCGGCGGAAGCCTCGCTCGGCAGCCTGTCGGGCGAACTGCACGCCGCCGCCGATGCGATGACTTTCGAAAGCATCGACGCCAGCCGCCGCGCGCTGTCCGCGCGCTTCGACGATCTAGGCGAACGCGGCGCGACCGCCGGCCTATGGCAGCACGATCTCGCCCAAAGCGGCGGCATGGCCCGCTCCGGTTTCAGCGGTTTCGATTACGACTTGAGCGGGCGCATGACCGGCATCGATCTGCGCATCGGCCGCCGCGGCGTGCTCGGCGTGGCCGCCAGCCACACGATGGGCGCCGGTTGGCTGGACCAGCGCAACGACCGCAGCCGCAGCCGCCAGGACGAAGGCCAACTGTACGCCGGATGGATCGGCGAAAGCGCTTATCTGCAAGGCCGTCTCGGCTTCGGCCGCTTCGAACGCAAGGTCGACCGCAGCATCCTGCTTGGCCAGCGCCAGACGGGCGCGGCCACGGCGTATTCCGGCGCTTACGACGTGGCGCATGCCGAAGCCGGCTGGCGCCATCGCTTCGGCGACATCAAGCTCACCCCTTACGTCGCCAGCCAGTACGCGCGCATCCGCAACGACGGCTTCGTCGAATCCGGCGCGGACGGCTTCGGCCTGAAGGCGGGCGCCAGCCGCAGCGAGCGCTGGCAAGCGATCGCCGGCGTGCGCGCCAATCGCGATTGGTATTGGAGCAACGGCCTGCGCTTGGGGTTCGAAGCGCGCGCGGAATGGCAGAACACCCTCGCCGCGCACGGCATCGGCTTCGACGCCAGTTTCGTCGGCGTCGACCAATGGCAAACGCTGTCCGGCATCGGCTTGGCGAATACAAGCCGGTCGTTCGGCGTCGGACTGGATCTGGGCTTGTCGCCGCGCTCCAGCCTGCGCTTCGATCTCGGCCATCGTTACGCGCCGAACTTGGAAGACCACCAGGCTTCGCTGCAATACGCGTTCGGCTTTTAAAACTTATCGCCAGAAAGGAATCGTGTAAGGCTCGTTCGCCTTCTTGGTCTTCAAAGTCGACGTGCGCTCCACGGTCAACACGTGCCGGCCCGGCGCCAGCGCGCGCACGTCGATCATCGCCAACAGCGCAGGCCGGTCGGTGCGCGGATCCTCGCTGATCTCGTAGGCCTGCCCGGCGAGCGGCTTGCCGTCGATACGGATCGCGTGCGCGGCGGTCAGGCAGGCCAGCACGGCGTCCGGCGCCGGCTCGGCCGCAACGGCGGGACAGCGCAGGCGCAACGCGGCGTCGTCGTCGCCGGGACGGTAAGGCACCACCAGCTTCAAGTAAGGCCCGATCACGACCGACGACTGGATATAGGCCACGGCGCGGTCGATGCCAGGATCGCGTTGGTCGTCGTAATGCGACGGATCCACTACCTGTAGCCCCTCTCCCGATGGAAAGCGCGCATAGCCGCCGAGGCTGCTCGGATCCAGCCGCCATATCGTGCTGAACAATGCCGCGGCCATGCCGATGACGACGATGGCCATGGTGAGCGCGCCGATGCGCTTTTCGCCGCCGTGGCTGGCGATCAGCCCGAGCACGTTCGACCCCCGGCTCACGCCCAGCACGCGGTAAAAGCCGATCGCCGCGGCCGATGCGCGCCAAATCCATCCCTGCGGCCGCAGGCGGGGGGCGAGATAGCGGTCGATCGTCATCGCGACGAGCAGCGGCAGCATCAGCGCCATCGCGCTGAGTCCGAAAACACGGGAGGCGTCCGCGTCGATCCCGAGCAGGCGCAGCGCACTTGTCACCAACAAGAACAGCAGGCCGATCGACAAGCTGATCCCCAACAGGCTCGACGCCATCGCCACGCCCAGGGCGAACACGAGGGTAGCGCGATTGTCCGCCGCGTCCATCGCCTCGGGCGGACTCTTTTCCTTGCGTTGTTCGACTTCCTTGCGGATCGGCCCCAGCCGCAGCGCGCTCCAGCGCACGCCGTCGGGAAAGACCGAATACGTGCCGACCAGGGCGATCCATTGCGCGCGCAGCAGCAGATGGATCGAGAAAGTCGTCGCCAGAATCAGTGCGGCGGACTTGAGGTAGACGTGCATGGTCATTAGCGCCGACCCCATGCCGCGATCCACCCTCGGCATCATCGCGAAGATGGCGCCGTCCAACCAACCGGGCAGCTGCAGCATCGCGAACACGGCCACGCCCGAGATCAGCAGTTCCACCTCCCAGGTCGGCGTGGTGCGCTTGGGCAATCCGTCGGGCGCGTGCGATTCGCTCATGGCAATGGTCGGCATGGGGACGGCGCAGGCTGGCAAAGCCGCTGCGACCTTGCAAGAGGGAGAGCGCATAAATTCAACTTGGCAGTTGAAAATTCCAGTCGCCGAAGCTAACATCAACCATATGGTTGAACAAAATCCTGCCGTCCTGGACCAAGTGCTGCGCGCCCTGGCCGATCCCACCCGGCGCGACATGCTGCGCCGTTTGGCCGCGCACGAGCGCAGCGTCGGCGAGCTCGCCGAACCGCTGGACATGTCGCTGGCGGCCGCGTCCAAGCATATCCAGGTGCTGGAGCGCGCCGGTCTGGTCGAGCGCGAAATCCAGGGCCGCACCCACGTCTGCCGGCTCTCGCCGCAGCCGTTGGCGCATGTGGCCGAATGGTTGCGGCTCTACGAAAAATTCTGGAACAAGCACCTAGACGCCCTGGCCGCTTTACTCGAGGCGGAGGACAGGGCGGCCAAGAAGCCGCGCAAGAAGAAAAGCGCCCGCTAACCGCGCTTTCTTGTGGGTGCGGCTTTAGCCGGGAGCTCTTCTTTCAGGTTGCTGCGACTTGTGGGAAGAGCTCGCGGCTAACGCCGCTCCCACAAGGCCTAAACCAGACCGGTGGCGTAAAACAATCCGATCACCACGAACACCGCCAGCGTCTTGACCACGGTGATCGCGAAGATGTCTTTGTAGGCCTGGCGATGGGTCAGCCCGGTCACCGCGAGCAGCGTGATCACCGCGCCGTTGTGCGGCAGCGTGTCCATGCCGCCGGAGGCCATCGACGCGACCCGATGCAGCACCTCCATCGGGATCCCGGCCGCATTGGCATTGGCGATGAAGGTGTCGGCCATCGCCGCCAGCGCGATGCTCATGCCGCCGGAAGCCGAGCCGGTGATGCCGGCCAGCGCGGTCACGGTGACCGCTTCGTTGACCAGCGGATTGGGGATCGCACTCAACGCGTCCGCCACGACCAAGAAGCCGGGCAGGGCCGCGATCACCGCGCCGAAACCATACTCCGACGCGGTGTTCATCGACGCCAGCAGCGCGCCGCCGATCGCTGATTGGGTGCCTTCGGCGAAACTCGCGATCACCGGCTTCCAAGCGAACGCGACCACCGCCGCGATGCCGACCAGCAAGGCGCCTTCGACGGCCCAGATCGCCGCAACTTTGGACACTTCCTGCACCACCGGCGCCGTTTTGCCGACCACCGCGGGGATGAATTCGTGGCTGCCGCCGTACAGCTTCGGGATCAAGGCAGTGAACAGCTTGTTGCTGGCGCCGACCAGCACCAGCGGCAGGATCGCCACCAACGGGTGCGCCAAAGCTGCGCCCGAGAACGCGATGGGTTCGTTCGCCAACGTGCGCGGATCGCCATAGCCTTCGCCGGCTTTGAGCGCAGCCCGACGCCGCCATTCCAGATAAATTAGACCGACGATCAGCACGAACACGCCGCCCAATGTGCCTAGCCAAGGTGCGGCCCAAGCATCGGTGCCGAAGAACGAGGTCGGAATGATGTTCTGGATTTGCGGCGTGCCCGGCAACGCATCCATCGTGAAGGTGAAAGCGCCCAGCGCGATCGTGCCGGGAATCAGGCGCTTGGGGATATCGTTCTGCCGGAACAGTTCGGCCGCGAACGGATACACCGCGAACACCGCCACGAACAGCGACACGCCGCCGTAAGTCAGCAAGGCGCAGACCAAAACGATCGCCAGCATCGCGCGCTGCGCGCCGACCAGGCTGATCGTCGCCGCGACGATGGATTTGGAGAAGCCTGAGATCTCGATCAGCTTGCCGAACACCGCGCCCAGCAGGAATACCGGGAAATACAGCTTCAAGAAGCCGACCATCTTGTCCATGAACAAGCCGGTGAACATCGGCGCGACCAGCGAAGGGTCCGTCAGCAGCACCGCGCCGAGCGCGGCGATCGGGGCGAACAGGATCACGCTGTGGCCGCGGTAGGCGACCCACATCAGGAAAACCAGCGCGGCGAGCACGATCAAAAACGCCATTCGTTATCCGCCATTCCTGGCCAGTCCGGTCCGGGATGCGAGTGTCCGTGCGGCCGCGGCTGCGGCCCATTGTCCGAAGGTACAGGTACCTCGGCCGGGCGTGCGCTTCTAGTCTTACGTCGATTCCTTTGTGGGAGGGGCTTTAGCCCCGACGCTTTTTCGAACCGCCTGTCGGGGCTGAAGCCCCTCCCACAAGGGCGAAGCCGGCTTTCAGGAGGGGAAACGATGAATCGCAAGCATTTGTGCCTGGCCATTGCGTGCGCCTTGCTGTCGCCCACGGCCTGGGCCCAAGAAACCGCAGCGTCCGCGCCGCAAGCGACCACGCTGGACAAAGTCACGGTGACGGCGCGCAAGCGCGAGGAAACCTTGCAGGACGTGCCGGTGGCGGTGACCGCGTTCACTGCGGAAACGCTGGACAAGCTCAACGTCGAAGACTTGAGCGACTTGGACGCGCAGGTGCCGAACCTGACCATCTACGCCGCGCGCGGTTCCAACAGCACGCTCACCGCCTACATCCGCGGCGTCGGCCAGTCCGATCCGCTGTGGGGCGTGGATCCGGGCGTGGGGCTCTATCTGGACGACGTCTACATCGCCCGTCCCCAGGGCGCGCTGCTGGACGTGTTCGATGTCGGCCGCGTCGAAGTGCTGCGCGGGCCGCAGGGCACCCTGTACGGCAAGAACACCATCGGCGGCGCGATCAAATACATTTCCAAGCCGCTGTCTAAAGAGCTGGAAGGCTACGGCTCGGTCACCGTCGGCAATTACGGCCAGCGCGACTTCAAGGCCGCGGTCGGCGGCGGCTTAGGCGGCAACGACGCGCTGCGCGCGAGGCTGGCGGTGGCGGACCTGCATCGCGACGGTTTCGGCGAAAACATCGTCACCGGCGACGACGTCAGCGACAAGAAGGTCAAGGCCGCCCGTTTGAACGTCGGCGCCTACGTCACCGACGACCTGGATCTGCAATTCGCGCTCGACTGGATGGACGACAGCTCGGGCGTGCGCGGCGCCAAGATGCTCAAGCCGAACCGTTTCGCGCCGGCCCAACTGCCGCTGGACGACCGCTACGACGTGCGCAACGGCATGGCCAACATCAACGACACCACGATGCACGGCATGTCGGCCACGGTGAACTATCGCGCCAACGACGATTGGAGCTTCAAATACGTCGTCGCCCAGCGCGATTCGGACACCGAGACCAATATCGATTTCGATACGCTGCAGAACATCATCGCCGACGTGAAGGCGTTCTACAGCGACAAGCAAGTGACCAACGAGCTGCAGGTGAACTACGACGGCGGCGGCCGCGCCCGCGGCGTGTTCGGCGTCTATTGGTTCGACGGCCAGGCCGGCGGCCAGGTGCTGAACAACTTCTTCAACCTGTCCTTCGGCGATACCCAGGGCACGGTCTATACCGAATCCGTCGCCGCCTACGCCGATTGGACTTTCGATCTGAGCGACAAGTGGAAGCTGGATGTCGGCGCGCGCTACACCGACGAAGAAAAGCATGCAGTGGTCTTCAATCAGGGCTATCTGGACCCGCAATTCAAGCGGCCGAGCGGAGTGGTCCTGGCCAATTTCGACAAGACGAAGAGCTTCAAGAACGTTTCGCCGAAGGTCTCGCTCGACTATCAGATTACCCCGGACATCATGGTGTACGGGCTGGCCAGCCGCGGCTTCAAGTCCGGCGGCTACAACATCCGCGCCCAGGCCACCGCTGTGCCGCGCTCGGCCGAGCCGTTCGACGACGAGCAGGTCGACAGCTACGAGATCGGCAGCAAGATGGCCTTGCTCGACCAACGCGTGTTCCTGAACCTGTCCGCGTTCCACAACAAGTACGAGGACATCCAACTATCGGTGTTCACCGCCTACGACAGCAACGGCGACGGCACCGACGATGCCTTCTTCGGCGATTTCACCAATGCCGGTTCGGGTACGGTCAACGGCTTCGAAGTCGAATACCAGTGGCTGCCGAGCGAGCATTGGCTGATCTCCGGCAATCTGGCCTGGCTCGACGCCAAGTACGACGAATTCCTCTACGCCGGCGTCGACATCGCCGATGAGCAGGAGTTCACCAATGCGCCCGATTTCTCCGGCGCCTTGAACGTCGAATACCGCACCGAGCTGGCCAACGGCGGCAACTTGTCGGCCCGCGTCGGCTACAGCTACCAGAGCGACGTGGTGGCGACCACCGAGATCCTGCGCAGCATCCCACCAGGCCGCGCCGGCCCGGTGACGCAGGACGGCTACGGCCTGGTGAGTGCGGGCGTCATCTGGAAGCTCGACGACGCTTGGACTTTCTCCTTGCAGGGCACCAACCTGACCGATAAGGAATATCGAACCACCGGCTACAGTCTGGACAATGCGCTCGGCGTCTACACCGGCTTCTACGGCCCGCCGCGGCAGTACACGTTGTCTGTTCGCTACGACTTCTGAAGCCGCCTGGACGTAGGGCGGAACCTGCGAAGCAGATTCCGCCGCGAGGCGCAGCGCTGGCGGAATCGCCTACGGCGGTTCCGCCCTACCGAGGCTTTCCCGCAAGCGCGAGAGAGGGCGGGATCGTTCTCCCGCGGTATGCTCATCGCATGACGCCGCCGAGATCCGTCGATTCGATTAGCCCGGAACGCCAACGGTGCTGAGCATCGGCGTCATCGTCGTCGCCGCGCTGCTCTGGCTCGGCCTCTTGTTCGGCACGGCTCTGTACGCCGAACGCCATCCGCAAGTGCTGGCGCAACGCTGGCCTTACGTCTATGCGCTGTCGCTGGCGGTGTACTGCACCTCATGGACGTTCTACGGCACGGTGACCCAGGCCGCGCGTTACGGCTGGCCGCTGCCGCCGACCTTCGTCGGCACGATCCTGCTGTACGCGTTCGCCGCGGCGGCGATGGTCAAACTGGTGCGCTTGGCGCGCGAGTCCAACGCCACCTCGCTGGCCGATTTCATCGCCACACGGCTGGGCAAGGACGGTTGGCTGGCGGCGACGGTGACCGCGGTCGTGGCGCTGGGCCTGATTCCCTACATCGCTCTGCAGCTCAAAGCGGTGGCGATGAGCTATGCGATGCTCACCCGCGCCGACGAATCGGTCCTGCAGCCCGCTTGGCAGGACAGCGCGTTGTACGTCGCCTTGCTGATGGCGCTGTTCGCGATGCTGTTCGGTACGCGCCGTGTCAACGCCGCGGAGCACAACCGCGGCCTGGTGCTGGCGATCGCCTTCGAATCGCTGCTGAAGTTGGCGGCGATGTTGGCCTTGGGCGCCTTCGTGTGGGGTCTGGACTTGGGGCCGGCGGCGTCGGCGCCGAAAACCGGCGCGCCGGCCGCCGACGGCTTCGTGCCGCTGGTCCTGCTCGGCGTGCTGGCGATGTTCACGCTGCCGCATCAATTCCACGTCGGCGTGATCGAATGCCGCGACGAACGCCACGTCCGCACCGCGCGCTGGCTGTTTCCGCTGTACATGGTGTTGATCGCGCTGCCGCTGATGCCTCTGGCGCACGCCGGCGACGCATTGCTGGCCGGGCGCGGCGTCTCGTCGGATTTGTATGTCCTGGCGTTGCCGCTGTCGCAGGGCAGGGAAGCGCTGGCGCTGTTCGCGTTCCTCGGCGGTCTGAGCGCGGCCACCGGCATGATCGTGGTGAGCACGTTGACCTTGAGCTTGATGGTCGGCAATCACTGGCTGGCGCCGGGGCTGTTGCGCGGCGCCTGGGTGCGCGAGGGCGGCGGCGATTTGCGCGGCGTGGTGCTGTTGCTGCGCCGCGCCGGAATCCTCGCGATCATGCTGCTGGCCTGGATC
The DNA here is from genome assembly GCF_005239095.1 of Luteimonas gilva. Classification (GTDB taxonomy): domain Bacteria; phylum Pseudomonadota; class Gammaproteobacteria; order Xanthomonadales; family Xanthomonadaceae; genus Luteimonas_C; species Luteimonas_C gilva. The sequence goes on from NZ_SZUA01000001.1 coordinate 396,931, forward strand.
TACAGCCGTCAGGTAGCGGGCAACGACGCGTTGGCCGATGTCGGCGCGGTGTCGTTCTCGGCGCTGGCCACGCTCGCTCCCGCCTTGGCTTTCGCGGTGTGGCGGCCGCAGACGCCGGCGCGTGCGGTCAGCGTGGGCATCGCGGTCGGTTTCGCCTTCTGGTGCTGGGCTTTGCTGGTGCCGGTAGCGAGCGAAGCGCGCGGCGCGACGCCCGCATGGCTGCAAGAAGGGCCCTTGGGCATCGCATGGTTGGCGCCGGACGCGCTGTTCGGACTGACCGGATGGAGCCGTTTGGGCCGAGCGGTGATCGCCAGCCTGTTCACCGGCACGCTGGCGATCGTGCTCGTCACGAGTTTGAAGAAGGCGCCCGGCAAGAACTCGCCGCATCGCTTCGACGCGAGCACGCTGCGCAGCGCCGGACGCCGCTTCTTGCCGCTGCAGCGGTTGGAAGAATTGCTTGCCGACGCGCCTGCCGACGGCCCCGTGTCGACGGACACCGCCGCCGCTTTGGAGCGCGAGCTCGCCGCGGTGCTGGGCAGCGCATCGGCGCGCTTGCTGCTGGATGCGGCGCGTCGCGAGGCGGGGCCGGGCTTGGATACCGTCGCCGCGATCGTCGGCGAGGCATCGCAGGACCTGCGCTTCAACCAGCGATTGTTGGAAGCCGCATTGCAGAACATGAGCCAGGGCATCAGCGTCGTCGACGCTTCGCTGCGGCTGGTCGCCTGGAACCGGCGCTACGCCGAACTGTTCGGTTTTCCCGACGAATTGCTGCAGGTGGGCCGTCCCATCGCCGATCTCACCCGTTGGGCGCTGCGGCGCATGCCGCCACGCGGCGACGCGGAGAATGCTTTGCAGCGCAAGCTCGGTTTCATGCGCGCCGGCACGCCGCATCTTTCCGAACGCGTATTCCCGGACGGCAGCATCGTCGAGATCCGCGGCAATCCGATGCCGGGCGGCGGCTTCGTCGCCACCTTCACCGACGTCACCGCGTTCCGCCGCGCCGAGGCAGACTTGATCCAGGCCAACGAGACGCTGGAACAACGCGTGGACGAACGTACCGCATTGTTGCAGGCGGCGAAAGGCGAGGCCGAGCGCGCCAACGACGCCAAGAGCCGGTTCCTGGCCGCGATCGGCCACGATCTGCTGCAACCGCTGCATGCCGCGCACCTGTTCACCGACGCATTGGTGCCGCAACTCGACGACCGCAATCAGCGCGAATCGGTGCTGCAGATCCGCGGCGCGCTGGATTCGACCACCGAGCTGCTGACCGGCCTGCTCGACATGTCGCGCTTGGAAGCCGGCGGCCTGGCGCCGCAACCGCGCGAGTTTCCGTTGGCGGAAGTGATGGATCCGTTGGCTTCCGAATTCCGCGCGCTCGCGGCCGAACGCGGGCTCGCGTTCCGCTACGTGCGCACGCGCGCCTGGACGCGCAGCGACCCGCAACTGCTGCGGCGCGTGCTGCAGAATTTCCTGGCCAATGCGGTGCGCTACACGGCGCAGGGCCGCGTGCTGTTCGGCGCGCGCCGAAGCGCGGGCGGGTTGCGGATCGAAGTGCACGACACCGGCCCCGGCATCGCTGCCGAGCAGCAACGGGCGATCTTCGAGGAATTCCGGCGCGGCGACGGCGAAAGCGGGCAAGGCTTGGGACTGGGCCTGGCGATCGCCGACCGCATCGCAGGATTGTTGGATATGCCGCTGAGGCTGCGCAGCCGGCCCGGCGAAGGTTCGATGTTTTCGGTCGCGGCGCCGATGGTGGAACGCGTATCGGTGCCCGAACTCTCGGTGGGCGGCGCCATGCGTGGAATCAAAGTCCTGTTGGTGGACAACGATCCGCAGGCATTGGCCGCTTTGCAAAAGCTGTTGGAAAGCTGGGGTTGCGAAGTCGCCACCGCAGGCGATCCAACCGAGGCCGAAAGGGTTGTGGCGCAGGAATCCGCGGCGTTTTGGCTGTTCGATTTCCACCTGGACGACGGCCAAACCGGCATCGGCCTGCGCGATCGCTTGGTCTCGAACCATGCGCCGCGGCCGACCGTCATCCTCAGCGCGGACCGCAGCGAAGCGGTCCGCCGCGCGGTGCACGAAGCCGGATTGCCGTTGCTGCTCAAGCCGTTGAAGCCGCTGGCGCTGAAGTCGGTGATGGACAGGTTGCTGGCCGCGCGCAGCGCCGAGCCGGCGGTGCGTGAACCGTAAGGCGGGCTAGGGCCCCCTACGCCATCTGTCGCGCCGGATCGCTGAGTTCGAGCTCGCGCAACACCACGCCGGCCTGGGTGCGGTTGCGCACGCCCAGGCGGTCGAAGATCGCGGAAAGATGGGCTTTCACCGTGCGCTCTTGCACGTCCAGGCGATCGGCGATCTGCTTGTTGAGCAGGCCTTCGGCGACCAGAGTGAGCACTCGGAATTGCTGCGGCGATAGGCTGGCCAGGCGCGCGGCCAGATCGGTGTCGTGCGCCGAGGATTGCGCGCGCGACACCGTCGCGCGCAGCGCCGCCGGCAGCCATTGTTCGCAAGCGAGCACGCTGCGGATGGCGTCGTGCAATTCTTCCAAGCCCGAGCTTTTCGGCAAATAACCCGCCGCGCCGTGATCGAGCGCGCGCCGCACCACTTGCGGATCTTCGTTGGCGGAGACCACCACCACGGCGACGCCGGGATGCTGCGCGCGCACCGCGGCCAAGCCGGCCAGGCCGTGGTTGCCCGGCATATGCAGATCGAGCAGGACCAGATCGATGCCGGGTTCCTCTTCCAACGCGGTCAGCACGCCCTGCAAGGAATCGGCTTCGCGCACTTGCAGCTCGGCCACCGCATCCGCCGCGGCGCCGCGCAAGGCGGCGCGGAACAGCGGATGGTCGTCGGCGATCAGCAGGGTGGGCATCGGAGTGGGGCGAGGGGCTGTCGTCTATTGCGCGGTCCACGCGCCGTCGATCGGCAGCGCGGCGCCGGTCATGTTGTGCGCTTCGCGCCGGCACAGCCACAGCGCCAACGCGGCGATGTCCTCCGGCAGCGACATGCGCAGGCTGGGCTGTTTTTCCCCGAGCAGCGCGCGCACGCCGTCCTCGCGCGAGCCGCCGGCGCGGCGCGCTTCGATCTGCGGTTCGATCAGCGGCGTTTCCACCCAGCCGGGACAGATGCAGTTCACCGTTACGCCGCCGCTGTCGCGGGTTCCGGAAGCCGCGTATTCCAGCGCCGCCACCTTGCTCATGCCTACCAAACCGAATTTGGCGGCCACGTAAGGCGCTTTCTGCACCGAAGCGACCAGACCGTGCACCGAAGCGATGTTCACCACCCGGCCGAAACCGCGCGTGGCCATGCCGGGCAGCGCGGCGCGCATGGTGTGGAAGGCGGAGCTGAGGTTGATCGCCAGGATCGCGTCCCAGCGCTCGGGCGGCATGTCGGCCAGGGCGGCGGTGTGCTGGATGCCGGCGTTGTTCACCAGCACGTCGAGCGGCGACCAAGCGTCGATGGCTTGCATCATGGCCGCGATCTGCGCCGGATCGCGCAGGTCGGCATCGAAATGGCGGGCATCGGCGGCGCCGGCCGTGCGCACCGAAGACAGCGCGGCGTCGATTTGGGCGGCATCGCCCAGGCCGTTGATCGCCACCCGAACGCCGGCGGCGGCCAGGGCGCGAGCGATCGCCAGGCCGATGCCCGAGGTGCTGCCGGTGACCAGCGCGGTGCGGCCTTCGAGGAAGCGGTCGTTCATGCGTGTCGGATCGAGAGGGATGGGCGAAACCCTAGCAGGAATGCGCGTCGCGGGCGTGGTACCAAAGTACGATGATGGCCCGCGCGCGGTTTGCTAGTGTCGACGCATGGACCGAATTCCCTATCGTTCTGCGTGCCGCGCCCTGATCCCGCTGGCTTTAGCCTTGCTGCTGGGCGCTTGCGCCAGCACGCCGCGCAGCGCCGCCTTGGAGCCGACCATGTTCACATCGCCGCGCAGCAGCGAACACCGCGGCAGCGACGACCTGCTCACGGCCGGCTTGGGCCTGGACGGCTTGCGGTCGGCGACGCCGCCGGCGTTCGCGGAGGCCGCGAATCCGACCCCGGCCGAACTGCGCAGGCGCGCGATCTGGACCAATTGGCGCGGTATCGCCGACCTCGCGCCGGGCGGCGGTTACGGCGACTTGTACGGTAGCGTCGCGGCCGTGCCGGGCCGTGAATTTTCGGCTTATGCGAAAGTGCCGGGCGCTTCGCAGCCGCATCGGGTGCTGGTGCAGTTGCCGGACGCGTTCGACGCGAGCAAGCCTTGCGTCCTGGTCGCCCCGTCCTCGGGCTCGCGCGGCGTCTACGGCGCGATCGCCGTCGCCGGCGCTTGGGGGCTGCCTAAAGGCTGCGCCGTCGCGTACACCGACAAGGGCGCGGGTACCGATTATTACGACCTGGACCGGCAGAGCGGCGCGCGCGCGGACGGCACCATCGGCGCGCTGGGGGAAGTCGACGACTTGGCCTTCGTGCCCGATGCGCCGGTCAACGCTTCCGGCGTGGCGTTCAAGCACGCCCATTCCAAAGACAATCCCGAAGCCGATTGGGGCCGCCACGTCCGCCAGGCGGCGGAATTCGCGTTGAAAACGCTCAACGAGCATGTGCCGCGCCCCGGCGGTTTCGATTTCGGCAATACGCGCATCGTCGCGGTCGGCATCTCCAACGGCGGCGGCGCGGTGCTGCGCGCGGCCGAGCTCGACGGCGATTGGCTAGATGCGGTGGTGGCGGCGGAACCCAGCGTCTACACCGAAGGCCGCGGTTCGCGGGCGATCTACGACTACACGACCGAAGCCGCGCTGCTGATGCCTTGCGCGTTGTTGGATGCGCCGAATTTGCCGCAGCCGCCGCTTACCGCGCAGTTGCAGGCGATGGCGGCGCTGCGTTGCGCATCGTTGTCCCAGGCCGGCTTGATCGAAGGCGTCGACACGGCCGCGCAAGCCGCTTCGGCCCATGCGCATTTGCGCGCGAACGGTTGGACCGAGGAAGCCTTGCGCGCCGGCGCTTTGTCCGTCGCTTTCGATATGTGGCGCGCGGTGGCGGTCGCCTATGCCTCGGCCTATGGTCGCTACCAGCTCGACGAACACCCTTGCGGTTTCTCCTATGCGATGGTCGGCGCAGGCGGCGCAGCGCATGCGGCGACCGCGGCCGAACGCGCGGCGTGGTGGGCCGACGCCAGCGGTATTCCCCCCGGCGCGGGCGTGAACATCGTCGCGCGTCCGTCTAAAGACGCCGATGCCGCGTTCGCGGACCTGCGTTGCCTGCGCGGCTTGTGGGACGGGCAGGGCGCCGATGCCGACCGCGTGCGCAAGGGCGTCGCCGAAACGCGCGCCGCACTTCCGCGCAAAGGCCTCCCGGTGGTGGTGCTGCACGGCACCGACGACGGCCTTATCCCACAGGCTTTCACCAGCCTGCCGTACGTCGCCCAAGCCCAGGCCGCCGGCCGCGACGTGCGCTACTGGCAAGTGCGCAACGCGCAGCATTTCGATGCGTTCCTGGGCCTGCCCGATTACGGCGCGCGCTATGTGCCGATGCTGCCCTACGTCTATCGGGCGTTGGACCGCGTATCGGCCTATCTCGATGGCAAAGGGCGCCTGCCGGAAGATGCCACCATCGCCACGACGCCACGCGGCGCAGGCAAGGCGTTGACGTCGGACCATCTCGCGATGCCGAAGTAGCGGCGCAGCAGGGCGCGAGGGCGTAAATCCTCCCCGACCCTCCTTTTCAAAGGAGGGAGAACAGCAAACAGGCGCGGACGAATCCGCCCCTCTGCCTTTGCGGGGTGAAGGGGCATTGCTTGCGAATCACTGATTCGCATGCCCCTGAACGCCCCGCGTAAGCGAGGGCCGGGGTGCGGAGCGGGGAAAGGCGCGAAGCGCCTGGGAGAGGATTCGGCTTTTGGCGTTGGTAGACAGGAAGAGCCGCTTTTCACCGCTCCTTTGGCATCCTATCGCTTTCGCTCGGGAGCCTCGCCATGCCCCAACGCCACTTTTCTATGTTGCGCGACTTCCACCTGGCCGATTGGTTCACCCTGGCCAACGCCTTCTGCGGCATGGGCGCGGTGTTCGCGGCGATGCGCTTCCTGCAAGAAGGCGTGGCCCGCGATTTGATGGTGGGCATGGCGCTGATCCCGCTCGCTTTCGTGTTCGACGCTCTCGACGGCCGGATCGCGCGCTGGCGCAAAGTCTCCTCCACGCTCGGGCGGGAGTTGGACTCGCTGGCCGACGTGATTTCCTTCGGCGTCGCCCCGGCCGCGCTGGGCTACGCCTGCGGTTTGCAGGGCGGCTGGGACTGGGCGGTGCTGAGCTATTTCGTCGTTTGCGGCGTCAGCCGGCTGGCGCGCTACAACGTCACCGCCGAGACTCTGGCCGACGGCGGCGACAAGGTGAAGTATTTCGAAGGCACCCCGATTCCGACCAGCCTGGCGATCGTGATCCTGCTCGCCGTCGCGTTGTGGCAGGGGCGCATCGGGGAATCCCTTTGGTTCGGCGAAGTCCGGCTCGGACCCTGGCTGCTGCACCCGCTGGTGCTGGTCTACGCCTTGTCCGGTTCGCTGATGATCAGCAAGACTCTGCGCATCCCCAAACCCTGACCGGACGGTAACGCGAATAGCCGCAGCCGGTTGCTATGATCGCCGCAGGACCCGAGGAGGTGGCGATGAGCCCTGCGAACGCGCCCGGCGATTTCGAAGCGCTGGCCAAACAATATTGGAACGCCTGGGGCGAGATGATGCGCGGCGGCATGCCCGGCGCGGCGCCGGCAGGCGCGCAGGGCTGGCACGAAGCGATCGAGCAGTGGAGCAAGCTGGTCCACGGCGGGCGCGGCGAAGTCAACGATGCGGTCGAACGCTTCAATGCCCAAGCGCGTGGCTGGTTCGGCCAGATGCAGCAAGTCGCCGCGCAATTCGCCGGTCAAGGCGGCAGCGCCACCGAAGTCGCCCGCGCTTGGAAACAAGCGATGGGCGCGGCGGGCGAGAACCCGTTCCCCGAAATGTTCAAGGCGATGCGCGGCCACGGCCAGCAAGGCCTGGAGCAATGGATCGAAGACGCTTCGCCGTATTTGGAAGCCTGGCGCCGCGAGAATGCGTCCTGGCTGGGCATGCCCGCGTTCGGCTTCGCCCGCGAGCACCAGGAACGCTGGCAAAAATTGGCCCAGGCCCAGCTCGACTACCAGCAGCGCAATAGCGCCTACAACGCGCTGATGATGAAAGCTTCGCAGCGCGCCTACGAACTGTTCGAGGACAAGCTGTCGCAGCGCGACGAGCCCGGCCGCCAGATCGTTTCGGTGCGGGCGCTGTTCGATCTGTGGATCGACGCCGCCGAGGAAGCCTACGCCGAAATCGCGCTGTCGCCGGAGTTTCGCCAGGTCTACGGCGAACTGGTGAACGCGCAGATGAAACTGCGCAACGGCGTGCAGAAGGAAGTCGAGCAGTTGAACGCGATGTTCGGCATGCCGACCCGCACCGAGGTCGATTCCGCGCACCGCAAGATCGCCCAATTGGAGCGCGAGCTCAGCCGCCTGCGCCGCGCGGCCGAGCCTGCGCCCGCGCATCCGCGTCCGGCAACTTCCGGCGGCAAAAAGAACGGCGCAGGCAAAGCTCCGGCCGGGAAGAGCAAAAGCAAGAAATCCGGGGAGAAGCGCGCATGACCGGTCCGGTCCACTTCAGCGCCGAGGGTTTGGCCCAGGAAGCGCTGCAAATGCAGCAAAAGCTGGCGGCCGGCGTCGATACGTTGCGCAACGTCGACGAAGTCGACTACGGCGCCACGACTCGCCAGGAAGTCTGGCGCGACGGCAAAGTGGCGCTGTACCGCTTCGTCGGCGACAAGGCGCCGACCGCGCAGGCGCCGTTGCTGATCAGCTACGCGCTAGTCAACCGGCCGTACATGGTCGACTTGCAAGCCGACCGTTCGATCGTCAAAGGACTGCTGGCGCGCGGCGAGGACGTGTACGTCATCGATTGGGGCTACCCGGATCGCTCGGACCGCTTCCTGACGTTGGAAGACTACATCGAGCGCTTCCTCGGCGGCGCGGTCGACCATTTGCGCAAAGCGCACGGACTGGATGCGATCAACCTGCTCGGCATCTGCCAGGGCGGCGCGTTCTCGCTGTGCTATTCGGCGCTGCATCCGGACAAGATCAAGAACCTGATCACGATGGTCACGCCGGTGGATTTCCACACCGCCGACAATATGCTGTCCAACTGGACGCGCGAGATCGACGTCGACCTGTTCGTCGACACCCTGGGCAACGTGCCGGCCGATCTGATGAACTGGTGTTATTTGACCCTGAAGCCGTGGCGGCTGTTCGCGCAGAAGTACGTCGGCTTGGTCGACATCCTGGACGACAAGAAAGCGGTCGAGGATTTCCTGCGCATGGAAAAATGGATCTTCGATTCGCCCGACCAGGCCGGCGAAGCGTTCCGCCAATTCATCAAGCAGTTCTATCAGGGCAACGGCTTCGTCGAAGGCGGCATCAAGATCGGCGACAACGAAGTCCATCTGGGCATGATCGAAATGCCGGTGCTGAACATTTTCGCCGAGCAGGACCATCTGGTGCCGCCGGATTCTTCGAAAGCGCTCAAGGGCTTGGTCGGCACCGACGACTACACCGAGCTGTCGTTCCGCGGCGGCCATATCGGCATCTACGTGTCCGGCCGGGCCCAGAAAGAGGTTCCGGACACGATCCATCACTGGCTGTCCGAGCGCGCGTGACAGCGAGAAGGCCACGCGCGTTATTCCTTCTGCTGATGCCTCTTGCGGCATTCGCGCAGGCGCCGGCCGCTCGAACGGAAATCGCCGAACTGATTGCCGCCTTGGGCGAGTCCGGCTGCCGATTCGAGCGCAACGGCACCTGGTACGACGCGGCCGAAGCCAAGGCGCACCTGCAGCGCAAGTACGACTGGCTGAACAAGCGCGGGCTGGCCGCCACGCCCGAGCTGTTCATCGAGCGCGCCGCCAGCCGCAGCAGCATGAGCGGCCGCGCCTACCACGTACGCTGTCCCGGACAGGTCGATCGGGCCTCGGCGGACTGGTTCCGCGACCGGCTCGAACGCCGGCGCGCGGGTGCGAAATGAGCGCTAAACTGCGGGCATGGCCCGACCGTCCGCACGCCCGATGAACACCGCACGTCCCACTCTGTCCCGTTCCATCAACGACCGCGTCCTGGCCGGCGTGATCGGCGGCATCGCCCATCGCTTCGGCTGGAATTCGACGTTGTTGCGGTTCATCTACGTCGTCCTGTCGGTGGTGTCGGTCGCTTTCCCGGGCATCCTGGTCTATCTGATCCTGTGGCTGCTGATGCCCGAAGGCAGCGATTGAGCGAACCCGGCGCGAGGCGCGTGCCGCTCGCAGCGCTGGGCACGCTCGGCGCGCTATGGACGCTGCCCAACACGCTGTTGGGATTGATCGCCGGCGCGGTCGGCGTCGGCTTCGGCGCGCACATCCACTTCAGCCGTCGCGATTTGGCGATCGTGTTCCATCGCTGGCCTTGGGGCCCGGGCGGCGCGCTCACGCTGGGCAACACCATTTTGCACACCGGCGACAGCTTGGATTCGCCTTGCGTCACTTACGCGCATCGCGCTGGGCACGGCGACGAAGCGCCGATCGTGCTCGCCGACCACGAGCGCGCGCACGTTTTCCAATACATGGCGTTGGGGCCTTTGTTCCTGCCGCTGTACCTGCTGTGCGGCGGCGTCAGCGCGCGCAATCGTTTCGAGCGCGCCGCCGACCGTTACGCGCGCGAAGGCAAGGGCTGGTGGCCTTGGGCGAAATAATTTCGTCTTGTGTCCGTTTTTTTGACATCGGGTTAACGGACCGTGCGCTAGTCTGCATCCGTCGAAGAAAAAGTGACGACGCAAGTCGAAACAGAAGCTTCGGCGACGAAGGCTCAGCCGATCGGGGCAACCCGAAAGACTGGGCCTTCACTTTTTTGCGCGATCAAAGCCGCGAGCGAAATCCGGTATTTGCCGGAAAGCTCCAATGGCGTTTCGGCGTTCGGCGCGTAAGCGCTTGAATATCGCGCCGCCTGTTCACGAACCGCTTCGCGACGGTGGCCCTGCATAAAAAAGCCCGCCGAAGCGGGCTTTTCGCCGAGCGCGACGAACCTCAATACACCACGAAATCCGCGCGGCAGCCGTTGTTGACCCACACTCGCATCCCGTCCACGCCCCAGGTCACGCCGTACTGGCAGCGCGATTTGCTCAGCTGCCGGTCGACCTCGACGTGGCCGCGGAACGGGATCCGGCAATACACCTGACGCCCGTTGGTGGATTCGCAGCGGAAGGTGTTCCCCGAGCCGCCGCCGTAATAACCTTCGTCGTAACGGTCGTCGTAGCGGTCGCGATCCCGGTCCTTGTTCTTGTTGGCCAGGAGGGCCGCGCCGATCAGGGCGGCGATCGCGACGCCGGCAACGGCGCCGTTATTGTTGCTGCCGTCGGCGGAGGCCTGATAGTCGCCGACTTGAAACTCGGCACGGCAGCCGTTGGTGACCCAGATCCGGTTGCGGTCGTAGCCCCAGGTGTCGTTCTCCCAGCAGCCTTGCGAGCTGAGCTGGCGGGTTAGGCGCACGCCGCCGCGGGTGTCGACCGCGCAAGTCTGGTAACGGCCGTTGGGGGATTCGCAACGCACGGTTTGCGCGGCCTGCGAGGGCGGCGAATAAGACGCGCCGACGGCCGCGGCCGCCAGAGCGCAGATGTATGCGATGCGGTTCATCACTTGGCCTCCTTCAGAGCGTTGCGCGCCTGCGCCAGTTTCTCGAGCTCGTCGCCGGCGAGTTGGCCGTCGCGGTCGGCGTCGTACTGGTCGAACACCGTTTTCAGCGAGGCGCTGTAATCCTCGAGTTTGACTTGGCCGCCGCTGCTTTCGCTGTTCTGGACCACGACCGAATGGGTCGGCACTTCGTCGTCCGAAAGCACGCCGTCGCGATTGACGTCGGCGGAAGCGAAACGTCGCATCATCGCGTTGCGGAATTCTTCCTCGCTGACCTTGCCGTCGCCGTTGCGGTCCATCCTGGCGAGGATCTGCTTGCTGGTGACCTCCACGCTTTCCTTGGCTTGCGCATGGACGTGCGCGCCCGCGCCGGCGATCGCCAGTACGGCCGCAGCCGCGCCTAAACCCCATCGGTGCTTCATATTGCCCCCATTTGTCGGCATCGGTTGCCGGCCGCGAGATTCGGCCGGCGCCAGTTAAGCCCGAATGAAAACGCCGGTTCAGGACCGACGGCACAGTTCGCTATTCAAGGCGCGCGGGTCCGGGAGAGCGTTTGCAGGCTTTCTCCCAGCGGTTCCGCGTCGGGCCCGAAACGGCGTTCGGCGAAGACGATCCGGTCGGCGCCGATCAGCACGACGCTGCTGCAGCGCGTGCCGTAGCGTTCGCCGCGCACGAACGGCGGCGACAGCGCGCGCTCCCATTCCAGGCCGATGCCGGTGTCGGGCAAGGCGTCGTCGGGCGCGGGCGCGGTATCGGCCAGCGCATCCAGCAGCGGCGCCAGCGTAGAGGCGTCGGGCGGTTCATCGGCGGCCGGCGAATCCAGCCAAGTCGCCAGCGCTCGCGTAGCGCGTCCGCTTTTGGGCCAAGGCGCATCGAAGGCGCCGTTGGACATCGCATGCATGCCGGGTTCGACGAGGCGACTGTCGAAATCCGGATGATTGCCGGCGAAACCCAACTCGGCGCCGTCCCACACCAGCAGATTGAAGCGGCCATGCTCCATCGCCGTGGCGCGCAGGGCTCCCCGATACTCGGCGGCGGTCGCTTCGCCGCGAGCGAAGTCGCGCACCAGGGCGCCGCGCGACCGCGGCGCCGCGTCGACGGCGAACCCGGCGCGCACGTTGGTGACGGCCGCGAGGCGGCCACGGGCGGAGACCATCAGCCAGCCGCCGCCGGCCTGGAGGTCGCGGCCGCCGTAGACGTCGGGCGCTGCCGGGTCGAAGCCGGCCGGGGCGGCCGGCCGGGCATGGAGTTCGTCGCGATTGGCGATCAACGCCAACTCGTAACGCGGGTGGGTACGCCAGGCGACCGCAATCAGGCACATGGAGTCATGCTAGCCCAGGCCGGCCGTGTAGGAAATTTCCTACACGACCCCGAGCGTTTCGCCGATGCCTTCCCAAGAGCCGCGCGCGCAATCTGCACGGGCCCCGGCGGCACGGCTATATGCATTGGCATCGGATGCCGCTCAGCAAAGGAATCGGCCGCCACCTTGAGCAAGTGGAAAAGCAGGGCCGGGGCGCTTTTCGAGCTTGGGAGAGAGCGCATGGAGCGCACCCTGTACTGCGTCGAACCGGTCGAACCCGGTTGGCAGGTCTGCGTGGGCGGTAAGCCCCTCGAACACTTCCGGCTCAAGGTCTCCGCGCTCTGCGCCGCCGAAACCTTCGCCCGCATCCGCCATGACGCCACCGGCGAGCCGACCGGCGTGCACATGCGCATGCTGTGCGGCGATCTGGTGATGATCGGCAGGCACGGTTAACCCGCCGCGGCGCGCGACTGCGTCCACGAGGCGCGCCAGATCCTCAGACCCGAACGCAGGAACATCGCCAGCAGCGCGGCCGCGATCAGCAGATCGGGCCAGCCGTTGCCGAACAGCCACACCGCCGGCGCCGCAGCCAGCACCGCCAAGCCTTCGCCGACGTCGTTGCGCGAACACTCCCACGCCGAAGCCATATTCAGATCGCCGTTGCGGTAAGGATTCAGCAGCCGCAGGCAGACCAGGTTAGCGGCGAGGTTCAGGAGGGCGGCCGCGCCGAGCGTTTCGAACAGCGGCGTGGCGGGATGGGCCAGCCGCCATAGGATCTGCGCCGCCACGGCCGCCGCCGCGGCCAAGATCAGGGCGGATTTCAGCAGCGCCACGCGCGCTTTGATCATCGGCGATGAGCCGACCACCGCCAGGCTGGCCGCGTAGGTCAGGGCATCGCCCAGATTGTCGAGCCCGCCCGACAGCAACGAAGAGGAACCGCTGCGCATCGCGGCGGCGATCATCATCGCGAAGGTCGCCGCATTGATCGCGAGCACGACCCCCAGCGCGCGCCGCTCCTGCCGGCGCAGCGATTCGGCGGCGATCGTTTTTTCGCAGCAATCGCGGGACATGGCGCAACTCCTTCGGCGGCATCCTACGCCCGAACCGTATCGACGACTCCGTCCGCCGGGCCGGGTTGACGCGGGTGCACCCAGTATGTAGCCTATCGGTTAATTATCCAGTTGGTTAAATTAGCCATGCCGCAGGACCGCCTGAGCACGACTTTCGCCGCGCTGGCCGACCCTACCCGCCGCGCGATCCTGGCCCGTCTGACGGCCGGCGAAACCTCGGTCACCGAATTGGCCGAACCGTTCGCGATGAGCCTGCCGGCCATCTCCAAGCATCTGAAGGTGCTCGAACGCGCGGGCCTGATCGCGCGCGGGCGCGAGGCACAGTGGCGGCCTTGCCGGTTGGAGGCTGAGCCGCTGAAGGACGCGACCCAATGGCTGGAACGCTATCGGGCGTATTGGGAACGCAGTTTCGATCGGCTGGACCGTTACCTGCAGCGCGTGCAAGCGCAGGCCGCGGACGGCAAAACCAAATCGCGGGTAAGCGCCGCGCGCAAGGATTCGGCCAAGAGGAGGAAGCAATGAGCGAGAAGAATGCGGGCGACGAAGCCCGCGCACTGGAAATCGTCCGCGTATTCGACGCGCCCCGCGAGTTGGTGTTCCAAGCCTGGGTCGATCCCGAACGCATGCGGCAATGGTCGGCGCCGCACGACTACGAGATCGGCCAGAGCGAAGGAGAAGTGAAGCCGGGCGGGCGCTGGCGTTCGTCGATGGTGTCGAAGGACGAAGTGCTTTGGCTCGGCGGCGTCTACCGCGAGGTGGTCGAGAATGAGCGCATAGTCTTCACCCATGCCTGGGAAGACGAAGACGGCAAGCCGGGCCACGAGACCGTCGTGACCGTGCGCTTCGAGGACGCGGGCGAGGGCAAGACCCGGATGATCTTCCGTCAGGCCTTCTTCGCTTCGGTCGACAGCCGCGACGGCCACGAGGGCGGTTGGGGCGAATGCTTCGATCGTTTGGACGATCTGCTGGCGAAGGAGACGCAGGCATGAGCGCGGTCGCCGAAATCGCCTGTCCCTGCGGCGCGGTCGTGGTGCGCGTGCAAGGCGAACCCGAATTGCAGTTCTATTGCCACTGCGACGATTGCCAGACCATCACCGGCGGCGCTTACGTGCCGGTCGCGCTGTTCGGCGCCGATGCCGTGCTGTCGGTGGAAGGCCCCACCGAAACCTGGACTTACAAGGTGCTGCCGCGGCAGCGCTGCGCGGTCTGCGGTTGCGGGATGCTGGCCGAGGTGCCCGGCATCGGCCAATTCGGCATCGGCGGCAACCGGCTGCCGGCGGGTATGTTGAAGCCGCAATTCCACATCCATTGCCGCTATGCGCAGCGGCCGGTGAAGGACGATCTGCCGCATTACGCTTCGTTGCCTGAGATGTTCGGCGGCGATGGGCGGCAGGTGGATTGGTAGCATAAGGTCTGCCGAAGAGGCTGCTGCTTTTTCCTCCCCCTCGCGGGGAGGATGCCCGAAGGGGCAGGAGAGGGGGGCGAGCGCAGCGAGCGTGCTTTTGGCCTTGCAGTTCTGCGCGAAAAGCCGAACCCTCTCCCTGGCGCTTCGCGCCTATCCCTCTCCCGCAAGGGGAGAGGGGGCTATGTTTGGACCTTCGACGGGCTGGATTTTATTGTCGCGCCTTGTCGAATCGCGCCCCTCTGGAACGTCGTAATCCAAGAAGCCGACGTCTGCGGCGACTAATCCGTTGAAAATAAAGAAAAAAGGACGATCCGTGACCGACCCTACCCAAGTTTCCGCCACGCCTCGCGATTCGCGCTGGCTGGCCCTGACCATCCTCTGCCTCGGCGCTTTGATGATCGTGCTGGACACGACCATCGTGAACGTCGCGCTGCCTTCGATCCGCACCGATCTGCAATTCACCGAAACCTCGCTGGCCTGGGTGGTGAACGCGTATCTGCTCACCTTCGGCGGCTTTCTGCTGCTCGGCGGGCGGCTCGGCGATCTGTACGGGCATCGGCGCTTGTTCCTGGCCGGAATCGTGCTGTTCACCGCCGCTTCGCTCGCTTGCGGCATCGCTTCGAGCCAAGGTTTCCTGATCGCCGCGCGCGCCGTGCAAGGGCTGGGTGGGGCGGTGGTCACCGCGGTGGCGTTGTCGCTGATCATGAATCTGTTCACCGAGCCGGGCGAACGCGCCAAGGCGATGGGCATCTACGGCTTCGTCTGCTCCGGCGGCGGCAGCGTCGGCGTGCTTCTCGGCGGCTTGCTGACCAGCACGCTCGATTGGCATTGGATCTTCCTGGTCAACATCCCGGTCGGCATCGCGGTGTTCGCGCTGACCATGCGCCTGTTGCCGGCGGGCCGCGGTTTGGAAGGTTCGAGGCATCTGGATATCGCCGGCGCGATCACTGTTACTGCGTCGCTGATGCTGGCTGTGTACGCGATCGTCAACGGCAACGAAGCCGGCTGGTCTTCGGCTCGCACGCTCGGCCTACTCGGCGCGTCGGTCGTGCTGCTGGCGGCGTTCCTGGCCATCGAGTCGCGGGTCAAAGCGCCGCTGATGCCGTTGAGCCTGTTCCGGCTGCGCAACGTCGCCGTATCGAACGTCGTCGGCGTGCTGTGGGCGGCCGGCATGTTCGCCTGGTTCTTCCTGTCGGCGCTGTATTTGCAATTAGTGCTGGGCTACGACCCGATGGAAGTCGGTCTGGCCTTTTTGCCCGCCAATCTGATCATGGCCGCGTTCTCGCTCGGCCTGTCGGCGAAGTTGGTGATGCGTTACGGCATTCGCTTGCCGCTGGCGGTGGGCCTGGGTTTGGCCGCGATCGGTTTGTTGTTGTTCGCGCGCGCGCCGGTCCACGGCAACTTCGCGGTCGATGTATTCCCGGGCATGGTGCTGTTGGGCATCGGCGCGGGCATGGCGTTCAATCCGGTGCTGCTGGCGGCGATGAGCGACGTGGCGCCGAGCGAATCCGGCCTGGCATCCGGCGTGGTCAACACCGCCTTCATGATGGGTGGCGCGCTGGGCTTGGCGATATTGGCCAGCTTGGCCGCTTCGCGCAGCGCGGGCCTGCTCGCCGAAGGCGCGACGCAAGCGGCCGCGCTCAACAGCGGCTATCAGATCGCATTCCTGGTCGGCGCCGGCTTCGCCGCGTTGGCGGCTCTGCTCGGCGGCTTGTTCCTGCGCGTCAAGATGAACGATGGCGCGCCAACGGACGACACCGAAGACGACGCCGAACCGGCCGTTTCCTGATTTTTCCGTTCCCGCCCACCACTGAAGGAGAAATGCATGTACGTCGACGGTTTCGTGTTGCCGATTCCCAAGAAGAACATCGACGCCTACAAGAAGATGGCGAGGAAGGCCGGCAAGGTCTGGATGGAATACGGCGCGCTGCAATACGTCGAAGCCCAAGGCGACGACGTGCCGCCGGGCGAGATCACCTCGTTCGAGTTGAGCGTGAAGGCCAAGAAGGACGAAGTGGTGTTCTTCTCCTACATCGTCTACAAGTCGCGCGCGCATCGCGACAAGGTCGTCAAGAAGGTGATGGCCGACCCGCGGATCGCCGCGATGGACCCGAAAAGCATGCCGTTCGACGGCAAGCGGATGATTTTCGGCGGGTTCAAGCCGGTGGTGAGCTTCTGAGTCCTTTGCCGCGCCGATAACGCCCGTTTTCCGGCGCTATCGGCGCGGTCCGCGAATCGCACTGAGGAAAATCATGAGCCGCGTAACTCTGCATTTCTCGGTATCGCTGGACGGTTATGCCGCCGGCCCCGCCATCAGCGCCGAAGATCCGTTGGGCGTCGGCGGCGAGCGTCTGCACGATTGGCTGTTCGCTCCCGAACGCGGCGAAGCGGATCTGCAGGTCGAACGCGAGATCAGAGCCGCTGCGCAGGCGGTGGTGCTGGGCCGGCGTACTTTCGACCTGGGTCTCGCGCATTGGAACGACACGCCGTTTCCGGCGCCTTCGTTCGTGCTGACGCACCGGCCGCAGGCACCGCTCGCGCAGAAAAGCGGGACCTTCACCTTCGTCGGCGACGGCATCGTAGATGCCATCGCTCGGGGCAAAGCAGCGGCGCAGGGCGGCGGCGTGATCGTGATGGGCGTCGATACGGCGCGGCAGGCGCTGCGCGCCGGACTGGTCGACGAGATCGACCTGCAACTGGCGCCGATCATGCTCGGCGGCGGCGAACGCCTGTTCGAGGGCTTGGATCCCGAAGCGGAAGGCTATCGCCTGGAGCGCGTACTGCCGTCGCCGAACGTGGTGCACCTGCGTTATCTCGCCGGGGCATAACCAAGCTTTCGTAGAGTCGAGCTTGCTCGACTGCTTTTCTTTCGAGATAGAACGATCGGTATTGAAAACGAAAGCAGTCGAGCAGGCCCGACTCTACAAGAGCGGCTTACGGCTCGGTCTGGGACAGATTTTCTTTGGCCTTGCGCGCGCGTTCGATCAGGAATGCGCGTTCGCGCGCGTTCTTGGTCAACGCCGCGGCGAGCATGAATTCGGCGTGCGCTTCCTCGAAGCGATCGAGCTTGAACAAGAAGTCGCCGCGCACGCTCGGCAGCAGATGGTAATTGCGCAGCGACGGTTCGGCGGTGAGCGAATCGACCAATTCCAACCCGGCCGCCGGCCCGAAATGCATCGCGAGCGCGACGGCGCGATTCAGCTCGACCACCGGCGAAGGCGCGATTTCGGCGAGCGCCGCGTACAGGCCGACGATGCGCGCCCAATCCGTCGCATCGGGCGTCAGCGCGCGCGCGTGGCAGGCCGCGATCGCCGCCTGCAGCGCGTACGGCCCGCGCGCGCCGCCCAGTTTTTCCGCGCGCTCCAAGGCGGTCAGGCCGCGGCCGATCAGCAGGCGGTCCCAGCGCGAACGGTCTTGGTCGAGCAATAGGATCGGCTCGCCCGACGGGCCCACGCGCGCGCCGGCGCGCGAGGCCTGGATTTCCATCAGCGCGACCAGGCCGTGCGCTTCGGATTCCTTCGGCGCCAGTTCGGCCAGGATGCGTCCCAAGCGCAAGGCTTCGTCGCACAGCGCCGGCCGAATCCAATCGTCGCCCGCGGTGGCCGAATAGCCTTCGTTGAAGATCAGATAGATCACGCCGAGCACGGACGATAGGCGCCCGGCCAGTTCGGGTCCGCGCGGCACTTCGAACGGCACTTCCGCTTCGCTCAGCGTGCGCTTGGCGCGGACGATGCGCTGGGCCACGGTGGGTTCGGGCACCAGGAAGGCGCGCGCGATTTCCTCGGTGGTCAGGCCGCCGAGCAGGCGCAAGGTCAGCGCGACTTGCGCGTCGGTCGACAGCACCGGATGGCAGGCGGTGAAGACCAGCCGGAGCAGATCGTCGCCGATGTCGTCGTCCATCGCGTCGATCCAGGCGTCTTCGGCGCCTTCCTGGTCCGATTCGATGTCGTAGCCGATCTCTTCGTGCTTGCGCTGCATCAGCTTGCTGCGGCGCAAGCGGTCGATGGCGCGATGCTTGGCGGTGGCCATCAGCCACGCGCCGGGGTTGTCCGGAACGCCCGTCTCGGGCCAGCGTTCGAGCGCGGCGACCAGGGCGTCCTGGGCCAGTTCCTCGGCGAGCCCGACGTCGCGCACCATACGCGCCAAGCCCGCGATCAGCCTGGCCGACTCCATTCGCCAGACGGTATCTATGGTTTTGCGCACGTCGGCCGCGGTCATGGCGACCGATCAGACCATCATCGCCAAAGCCGCGCAAGCGCCATTCGCCGCGCATCCATGCTCGAACGTCCGTTCGCGGCGATCGGATCAGCCCGGACGCGTCGCGGGTTCCGGATCGGGAAGCGGAACGGCGGGCGCCGGGTCGAGTTCAAAACGGGCGAAAGGAGCCCGGACACACCTGCGGGACGATGCGCCGCTTGCGGATTTCGACGCGAGCGCGTCCGGAAGCCGGCGAAGCGGCGCCGACTCCAGTTTCGCTATTCCATTTCGGGCCAACAGCCAGAGCACGCCGGTCGCCCGCGTTACTGGGAAGCGGCGCAATTGACCATCCACGGCACGCCGAAACGGTCGACGAGAATGCCGTAGCGCTTGGCCCAGAACGTTTCCTGGATCGGCAGCACCACTTGGCCGCCGTCCGCCAGCGCTGCGAACAGTTTGTCCGCTTCGGCCGGATCCTGCGTGTCGATGACCACGTGCGCGCCCTTGACGCCTTCGTACGGATGGTCGGGCGTCGCGTCGGTGCCCATCACCAGATGGCCGCCGATATCGATCATCCCGTGCATGATCAGGTCCTTGGAATCGGGCAGGCTTTCGCAGGCCGGCGTTTCGCCGAAGGTCATCATCGCCAGGATTTTCCCGCCCAGATGCTGGGCGTAGTACTCGAAGGCTTGGCGCGTGTCGCCGTTGAAGCTGAGGTAGGTGTTCAATTTCATGTTGCAGGTTCCTGTCTTCGGCTTTTTTTGTGGGAGCGGCTTTAGCCGCGAGCTTTTTTCGAATGCGGTGCGCGGGAAGAGCTCGCGGCTGAAGCCGCTCCCACAGTCATCGGCATTCAATGACGACTTGCGATCTCCTCGCGCAGCCGCTCTTCCTGTTCGCGCAGCTCGGGCGTGAATTCGGCGCCGAAATCCTCGGCTTCGAACACCTGCCGGATCTCCACCTCGGCGCCGCCGGCGAACGGCGCGCGCTTCAGCCACTCGATCGCTTCTTCCTTCGAACGCACCTGCCACAACCAAAAACCGGCGATCAATTCTTTGGCTTCGGCGAACGGGCCGTCGATCACCGTGCGCTTGCCGCCGTCGTCGAAGCGGACGCGCGCGCCTTTGGAACTGGCTTGCAGGCCTTCGCCGGCGAGCATGACGCCGGCCTTGACCAGCTCTTCGTTGTACTTGCCCATGGCGGCCAACAATGCCTGATCCGGCAGCACGCCGGCTTCCGAATTCTTGTCCGCTTTCACGATCACCATGAATCTCATCGTCGTTCTCCCGGTTGCGCCCGCTTCCGCGCCGTTGCGGAATTTTTGGGCTCTTGCGGATACGACGAATCGGCGGGGCGCGAATCGACAAGCCGCCGCAAAAAAATATTCCGAATGCAAGTGGCTGTATCTATTGAAATTTCTCGTGCGGAACAAAAAAAGCCCTCCCCGCGAACGGGGAGGGCAGGCGCCGGGCGCGCAAAAGAAGGGAGGCTTACGGGCTCGCGGACAAGTACGGCGTGGCCTTGTAGGCGAGGGTCTTGCCGCCGTCGCTGGCCGTGCCCGCGATCCGGCCCAGGTCGTCGATATCGTTGGCGCTGGTCAGTACCGCCGTGCCCAGCGAAGACGCCAGTGCGTTGAGATCGCTCGGTACGCCGTCGCGCCAGATCACCGCACGGCAATCGCCGCCGGCGCTGTTGCAAGACTGGCCGACGATCTGGCGCCATTCGTTGATGCTCAAGGCCTGTCCGCGGCCTGTCTGGGCGGCGTCGTGCGCGGGCAGCAAATCCAGGCGCTTGATGCCAGTGGATCTCGTCCAGAAAAACGCGCGCGGCCGGAATTTCGTGCCCACGTCGGCGGAGATGTTGGCGAAGCCGACCACGTCGCCGCGTTGGTTGATCATCATCGGCGTGTTCCAGGCGATGCCGCCGAAGTCGCCGATGTTCTCCGGCTCGCCGTTCTCCCACAACACGTTGCGTTTGGCGCTGAGGCCGCCGACCGCGTTGCTGCAAGCGCCGGAAATGCCTATCACCTGGCCGCGGTCGTTGATCGCGGTCGCCGAGCTCACTTGATCGCCGCTCAGCGGCGGCAGTTCGCGCGGTTGGCTTTTGCCCGCCGGCCACAACGCGGCGCGGAACTGCAGCACCTGCGGCGATACGCAGCCCGGATCGCGCACATCGTTCTCGGCCCAGCCGACGGTTTGGCCCAGATTGTTGGTGCCGGTGGCGAAACTATGCGTGCCGCCGGGGAAGGGGTCGAGCGCGGTCATCTTGCCGTTCTGCCAGCGGAAACCCAGGCAGCGGTTGCCGGCGGCGTCGTCGCCGGGGAAGAAATAGCCGCAACTCCAGATTTCGTCGTTGGGGTCGTCTTCGTTGGTTTGGGCGATGCCGCTGACGATGCCCAGCACGTTCTTCGCCGGCCATAGCACCGCGCTGTTCGTGCCGCCGAGCGTGCCCAGTTCTTTGATCGGCTTACCGGCGCGCCAGAGCACGGCGCGCGAGGCGGCGTCGTCCGTCCGATTGGACTGGCCGGCGATCCAGCCCACATCGTTGATGCTGGCGGCGGATGTGGCGCTGCCGCCGAAATCGGACAGCAGTTCTATCTTGTAGCGGATTTGCCATCGCGGTTGCGATGGGCCGGCGTTCGCGGCGCCGGCCAGCAGGGCGGCGGCGAGCGCGGCGCCGAGTGCGTAACGCGGGATCGGGGTCTTCATCGGAATCTCCTTGGGCCGAGCCAGCCCGTTGCGGCTGCGCGGATGCGCAGCCGATCGTGTGCGTCGTCATGCGCGGCTCCGGCTAGCCGCGCGGCTCAGATATGCCACGGCGACGCAAACCCGGCTCGCCGTTTCCGGACAAGGTTGGTTCGTTTTGGCCTTGTTTTTAAGTGTTTTTTGCAGGAGCCGATTCTGCCGAAAACCGCCGCCGCGACAGCGGCGGCGGCGAGCGTCAGGCTTGCCGTGTCGCTTCCCGGTGCGCACGCCGGGCTACGCGCCAGCCGATCGCTCCCGCAGCCGCCAACACTGCGGCCGCGATCAGGAACGCGGCGCCCGGATGCGGGAACCACGCGTCGTCTCCGATCGACACCGCGTATACGGCGCCGAAGAACAGCGGCGAGATCACGCCGGCGATGCTGCCGACGCTGTTGTTCGCGCCTTGCAACTGGCCTTGTTCGGATTCGGAGACGCGTTGGGTCATCAGCGACTGGATCGTCGGCATCGCCAGGCCCCAAAGCGCATTCGGCAGCATAGCCAGGGTGAACAGCCAGCCGTTCGACGCCAGGCCCATGCAAGCGATGCCGACGGCGCCGGCGAACAAGCCGAACACCATCGTCTTGCGATCGCCCCAGCGTTTCACGACCGGTCCGACCAGAACGCCTTGGACCAGCATGTCGAACACGCCGACCATCGCCAACAGCACGCCGACCTGCCACGGGCTCCATCCGTAACGATGGCC
The DNA here is from genome assembly GCF_005239095.1 of Luteimonas gilva. Lineage (GTDB taxonomy): Bacteria > Pseudomonadota > Gammaproteobacteria > Xanthomonadales > Xanthomonadaceae > Luteimonas_C > Luteimonas_C gilva. The sequence goes on from NZ_SZUA01000001.1 coordinate 419,026, forward strand.
CGCGTACAGCACAAACACCGCCGAGAACACGTGGTGGGAGAAATACAGCAGGAAGTTCACGCCGGCCAAGCCCAGCAGCTCGTGGTGCGATTGCAGCAAGCGCATCGCGCCCAGCGGATTGGCGCGCCGCCAAGAGAACTTCATGCGTTTCTCCGGCGCCAGCGATTCGGGCAAGATGAAGGCGCCGTACAGGAAGGCGATGCCGCTCATCGCCGCGGCCGTCCAGAACGGTGCGCGCGGCGAAATTTCGCCGAGCACGCCGCCCAACAACGGGCCGGCGACGAAGCCTGCGCTGAACGCCGCGCCGATCAAACCGTAGCCGCGCGCGCGTTGCTCGGGTTCGGTGATGTCGGCCATGTAAGCGTAGACCGTGGTGAAGCTGGCGGAAGTGACGCCGGCGACGATCCGGCCCAAAGCCAGCCACCACAGGTTCGGCGCGACGGCCATCAGCACGTAGTCGGCGGCCAATCCTGCGGTCGAAAGCAGGATCACGGGCCGTCTGCCGTACTGGTCGGACAAAGAGCCGATGATGGGCGAGGCGACGAATTGCATCAGCGCCCACAGCGCGACGAACACGCCGTTGATCACGCCGGCGCGCGCGTTGGAGCCGGAGAACTGCTCGATCAGGGTCGGCAGCACCGGTATGACGATGCCCATCGCCACGATGTCGAGCATCGCGGTGACGAGAATGAAAGCGATCGCGGCCTTGCGGGCGCGAAAGTCGGGAAGAGACATGGTGTTTGGAATTTCCGAATAGATGCGCGCGGCGAGGCCGCGTGCGGGATGGATTTCCTGAGCCGTACGGCCTAGGAATCGAAAGGGGTTGGGTTCCGAATGAGAGGCGCGCAGCGAGGCTGCGTGCGCGACTGGGGCGTCCGGGGTCAGGCGACCCGGGATCGAAACGGCCCGTCAGTTAAAAGACAATTCTCATAGCGGCGGACTCCGGTGCGGAATCGAGCCGGGAGTTTACACGACAAATGCGCGGCCGCAAGCCGGGCTGATTTTGTGGGAGCGGCTTTAGCCGCGAGCTTTTTTTGGCCGGTCGCGGTTTGAGGGAAAAGCTCGCGGCTAAAGCCGCTCCCACAAGAGGAGAACTTATTTCGCGGGCAGGCGCGAAGCGTGGCTGGCCACCATCACCCAGCCCTCGGGCTTGCGGATGTAGGTGTCGGTGAATTGGAAATCCATTGAATACGGCTTGCCGTCGGCTTTGCCTTCGACACGGGTGATGCCGGTCACGACCGCCGCGTCGCCGTACAGGCGCACTTTCGAATCGCGGTTGCGGAACACGTCGTACTTCGTGCCGCCGCGCAGGTCGGCGACCTCGTCCGCGCGCGTGGTGACCTTGCCGTTCGAACTGGTCAAGGTGAAGGTCGGATCGAGATGCTTTTCCAGCCAATCCGCATCTTCGCGCTCGAACGCATCGCTGACGTCCTTTTCGACCTTCAGGATTTGCGCCCCGTCGTCCGCTTGCGACGCGAGCGCGGGCAGGCAGGCCAGCGCGAGGGCTGCGATCAGCAGCCAAGCGTAACGGTTCGGCATGGGATTCTCCTTCGGTGCGGGCCAATCTACCGCATCGTCTCCGCGCGCGCGGAGAAAATTGGCGCCGGCGAAGAACGCTTCGATGGCGCTTGCTAAGAATCTCCGTTTGTGGGAGCGGCTTTAGCCGCGAGCTCTTCCCACACGTCACTTCTATACGAAGACAAGAGCTCGCGGCTAAAGCCGCTCCCACAAAAAGTTCAGCTCACGCGGACCGCCGCCGCGCCGCTCCGGGCGACAAACCAGTATGGCGCTTGAACGCGCGGCTGAAAGCGGCTTCGGACTGGTAGCCCATGCGTTCGGCCAGCGCGGCCACCGGAACGCTGCGCTCGCGCAATTCGGTCAATGCCGAATTCATCCGCCATTGCGCCAGGTATTGCATCGCCGGCATTCCGACTTGCGCCGCGAAGCGCGCCGCGAAAGCCGATCGCGACATCGCCACGGCCTCGGCCAGCGACGCCAGCGTCCAATCCCGCGAAGGTTCGCGGTGGATCAGCGCGATCGCGCGCCCGATTTGCTTGTCGCGCAAAGCGCCGAGCCAGCCGCCTTGCGCGGCCGGGTCGCGTTCGATCCAGGCGCGGATCGCCTGGATCACCAGGATGTCGGCCAATCGCGTGACGATGGTCTCGCCGCCGGGCCGCAGCGCGCGCATCTCGTCGGCCATGAAGCGCAGCATGTCCGGCATCCATTCGCGATGCGGCGAATCCGCGGCCGCGATGTGGATCGAGCGCGGCAACAGGCCCACCAGCTGTTGCGCAGCGGGATGGTCGAAACGCACCGCGCCGCAGATCATCTGCGCGGCGGCGCCGTCGCCGCCGTGGCGCAGCACTTCGTAGCGTTCGCTCAGCGCCTCGCGCGGCAAATCGAACAGCGGCGCGCATTCCGCGCCGGGCGTGTGGGTCAAGCGATGGCCTTGGCCGTGCGGCACCAGCGCGAAGTCGCCGGGCAGCAGGCGTTGCGGCGCCATGCCATCGAGTTCCAGCCAGCATTCGCCGACGTTGATCACATGGAACATCAGCATATGCGGCAGCTCGGGCAGGGCCAGGCCCCAGGGCGCCGCGAACTCCGAGCGCGTGTAGAACAGCCCGCTCATCCGCAGTTGATGCAGGGCTTCGCCGAGCGAGTCCATCGGCGTCCAGGGCGAGGGCGAGTTCATGTCGGCTCCGGCGTTCGACGGGTCTGCAGCAGTATGCGCCGATTGCTCCTTCATCCTATAGGATTGGACGAAAAAGCATAAAAATGGTCGATTCAGGCATATAAAGTACTGTTTGGTTTGACCAAAGTGGACGCCACGCAATACTGCGTCCACAGAAATGAGGTTTCGCCATGAATCCCCTCTACAAGCAAGATCAGCGCACCGTCCTGGTCGTCGGCGGCTCCGGCAAAACCGGCCGCCGCGTCGCCGAACGCCTGCGGGCCGCGGGCCGTCCGGTCCGGATCGGCTCCCGCGCCGCCCGGCCTTCCTTCGATTGGGAAGACCCCTCCACTTGGGCCGGCGCGCTGCAAGGCGTGTCCGCCGCCTACATCACTTACTACCCGGATCTGGCCATGCCGGGCGCGCCGCAGGCGATCGAAGCCTTCGCGCGCCAAGCGCTGCAGGCCGGCGTGCGTCGCCTGGTGCTGCTGTCCGGACGCGGCGAGCACGAAGCGCAACAGGCCGAAGAAAAGCTGATGGCTACCGGCGCGGACTGGACCATCGTGCGCTGCAGCTGGTTCATGCAGAACTTCGACGAAGGCGCTTTCCTGGATTCGATCTTGTCCGGCGAAGTCGCCTTGCCCGTGAGCGACATGCCCGAGCCCTTCGTCGACGCGGACGACATCGCCGACGTCGCCGTCGCCGCGCTCAGCGACGATCGCCACATCGGCCAGCTGTACGAATTGACCGGGCCGCGCATGCTCAGCTTCGCCGAAGCGGTGGGCGAGATCGCCCGGGCCAGCGGCCGCGAGATCGCCTTCGCGCAAATCCCGATGGACGCCTTCGCCGCGGGCGCGACGCAGCAGGGCATGCCGGCGGAAATCGTCGAATTCCTAGGCTATCTGTTCACCGAGGTGCTGGACGGCCGCAACGCCTATCTGGGCGACGGCGTGCAGCGCGCCTTGGGACGGGAACCGCGGGATTTCGCCGAGTACGCGCGGCGCGCGGCGGCTGCGGGCGCTTGGAAGTAATCAGCCGGGTCCTTGTCCGCCTTTCGGGCCTTTCTTCGAGGTGAGATGGAAACCATGTCGATCTTCCATCTGCTGGTTCGTCGTTGCTTCAACAGCCACAACAAGGACCCGATCATGATCCACAGAGGCGGCTGCCATTGCGGCCAAGTGCGTTTCGAAGCCGAGGGCGAGATCGAGGCCGCCGTCGCCTGCAATTGCTCGATCTGCTCGCGCAAGGGCGCGCTGCTATGGGCGGTGGATGCGAAAAAATTCCACGTCTTCGACGCGGGTCCGGACATGGGCGCGTACGCCTTCGGCAAGCGTACGCTGCGCCACCGCTTCTGCAGGAATTGCGGCATCGCGACCCATAGCGAAGGCGACGGCTTCGTGGCGATCAACATCCGCTGCATCGATGGGCTGGATCCGGCGAAGATCGATGCGGTCGAATTCGACGGCCGTTCCGTCTGAAAGCGCCTTCGCGCGAGCGGGGTTAGAATCGCCGCATCCGGTCGCGAGGAGAGTCGGGATGCGATGTGTTTGCCGCGCTGCGGCCGTGATGTTGGCTTTGTCGTCGGCTCCCTTCGCCTATGCGCAGAAGGCCGATTCATCCGCCCGTTACGTCAATCCGCAGAACCTGCCCAAGCCGAACGGCTACTCCCACGCCGTCGAAGTTTCCGCCGGCCGCACGCTCTACGTTTCCGGCCAATTGCCGCTCGACAAGGACGGCAACCTGGTGGGCAATGGCGATTTCGCCGCGCAGGCCGGGCAGGTCTTCGCCAATCTCAAGACCGCTCTCGAGGCCTCCGGCGCCACGTTCAAGGATGTGGTCAAGCTCAACATGTTCGTCACCGACATGGACCAATTGAAGGCGCTGCGCGAGGCGCGCGACAAGTACATCGATTCGCGCAATCCTCCGGCGAGCACGCTGGTGGAAGTGAAGCGGTTCGTCAAAGAAGGGGCGATGGTGGAGATCGACGCGATCGCCGTAGTGCCCGAGCGTTCGCTTCGCTGAAGACGCGCTTGCGTCAACGAGGCGAGAGGCGTTCGTAGGCGACGAACGATATGCGTTCGGTTTCGAGCGAAGTTTCCGCAGCCAACAACCGGTCCAGATGATCCGGCGTCAAGCGCGCTGCCGTGGCGATACGGCAAAGATGCAGCGCGTCCGGATCGCCAGAGCCGGAGGGCGAACGCTCGTAAGCCACGACGTGGCAACCGAACTCGCGTTCCAGCGCCGTCCGCGCTTCGGCCACGCGTCCGCGAGGCACCCGCAGTTCGGAGAGATCCAGGAGCGAAAGGATTTCGGGCGGCAATCGCCCGAGCGAGGGAATGGCGTCGAGCAGTTCGGCGAGCTTGGCCCGCATCGCTTATCGAACGATCCGCTGCTGAAAACAAGTTGGTGCCGAAGGTGGGACTCGAACCCACACGCTTTTAAGGGCGGCGGATTTTGAGTCCGCTGCGTCTACCGATTCCGCCACTTCGGCGCGGCCGCAAAGTATAGCGGAGTAGGGAGGTTTGCGGCGACCCTCACCCACCCCCGTCCGCAAGGGAGAGGGTTCAAAAACCGCCATAACGGGCCATGGCCGCGGCGCAGACGAAGATCACGGCGATCAGCAGCAGCTCGAAACGCACGATCCGGCGCAGGCCGGCGACTTCGGCTTCGCCCGGAACGAAAGCCGGATCGGCCTTCAGCGCTTTGCGCCAGCGCAGGAAACGGATCGTCGGCCAGATCGACAGGATGCCCGCCAGCAGGAAAGCCCCGACCTTGGCGTGGAACCAGGGGTTGTGCATATAGAAGTCGTAGCCCTTGATGCCGTGGAAGACGCGGCTGAAGCCGACGATCAGCAACAAGACGGCGACCATGCCGTAACCGCGGTCGACGCCGCTCAGGCGCTTGAGCGCGGAGGCGTCGATCGGCCGGCTCAGCAGCACCGACTGGGTGACCAGCATCGAGACCAAGCCGAAAAAAAGCAGGTGATGAGTCGCGGCCAGCAGCAGATCGGTCAGCATCGGGCTACCTGTTCGGATGGCGTTGGACTGCATCCGCCGCGAGCGGCGGAGACTGCCGGATCAAGCCGCTTCGTCGGTCCGCAATTCGCTGTCGATGCGCTGGTACCACTCGCCCGACTGCGGCTGGAACTTGGAGCAATACTCCATCGGCGCCTTGTAGATGTGCAGCGACACGGCGACGCGGTCGGCGCTGGCGTTGCAGATGGTGTGGTACTCATGCGGCGGAATCAGGCTGCCGGCGCTGCCGGGGCCGGCGTGCATGCCGCCCGCGGCGCGGAAGTGGAAGCGGTCGCCTTCGCGCTCCAGCAATTCGTACTGGGTGATCTCCAGCTCGCCGTCCCACACGCCTTCGACGCACCACAGGCCGGAATGGTCGTGGATCGGCGTGCCTTGGCCGGGTCCCCAGGTCATCGCCACCACGCTGTAGCCGTGCTCGGGGCTGCGGTAGATCTCGCGGCGCGCGTAGTGGTCGTCGATCGGGTCGTGCACGCAATCGGGCAGTTGCACGTCCGGGTCGCGGATCATCGCGCACAGGCAATTACGCAGTGCGGCGGTGACGGCATGTTCGTCGCCTTGGGCGACGGCGGCATCGACCGCGGCGACCAGCTTGTCGCGGCCGCGGAAATCGACGGAATGGCAGTCGGAGGTGGCGTTCATGGAGGCATTCTAACCCCGGGATGGGCCCGGCGTTATCCGGAAACGGCTCGCCCCCGGGAACGGGCTACAGCGCCGCCAGGAAACCCGAAACAGCGGGGCCGAAACGGGCGATATCGACCAGGAACGCGTCGTGCCCCTGCGGCGACTCCAGGGCCAGAAACGCCGCATCGTTGCCGCCGGCGCGCAGGCCGTCGGCGATCTGCTGCTGTTGCTGCACCGGGAACAGGATGTCGGTGTGGACGCCGATGGCCAGCGCCTTGTCCACCCGGATCCGGGCCAGGCCGTCGTCGGCGCTGCCGCCGCAGGACTCGCCCAGGTCGAACCAGTCCATCGAGCGGCTCAGATAGAGGTAGCAGTTGGGATCGAAGCGGCGCACGAAGCGGCGCGCGTGGCCTTCCAGATAGCTTTCGACTTCGAATTCCAGGCCGAACGGATCTTCGTCGTCGCGCCGGTCCGAATCCAGCCGCACCCGGCCGAAGCGGCCGTCCCACTCCAGCGCGGAGCGATAGGTGATGACGCCGAGCTTGCGCGCCATGCGCATGCCGCTCTCGGGATAGTTGGCTTCGTCGTATTCGCCGTCGTTCCACTTCGGATCGAGCCGGATCGCCTCGCGCTGCAGCGAGCGGATCGCGATCGAGAACGGCAGCGCGCGCGCGGCGCCGGAGATGTTGATATGGCTGCGGGCGATGCCCGGATGCCGCGCCAGCAGCGCCAGCGCGGTCATGCCGCCCATCGAATTGCCGATCACGCACGCCAGCCGCTGCACGCCCAGCGCGCGCACTACGTGCGCGGCCGCGTCGGCGCCGTCTTCGATGGAAAGTTCGGGGAAGGCGAGGCGATAAGGTTCGCCGGTCGCCGGATTCGCGGAGGCAGGTCCCGTCGAACCTTTGCAGCTGCCGAGCGAATTCACGCAGATCACGTACCAGCGGTTGCTGTCGATCGGCTTGCCGGGGCCGAGCATCGCTTCCCACCAGCCGGGTTCGGCATTGCCGGCGTTGGCCGCCGCATGCGCATCGGGCGACAGGCCGGTGACGATCAGCACCGCGTTGTCGCGCGCGGCGTTCAATTCGCCCCAGGTTTCGTAGGCCGCACGCGCGCCGCGCAGCTCGCCGCCGCGCTTCATCGGGAACGGCGAGGGCAGGTCGATGAAGCGGGTGCCGGGCGGGATGAATTCGGTCATGGGACCTCTACGTTACCGATCGGCCGCGCCGATGACGAGTTCGACCGGTTGTTTCGCAGGCAGCGCCACCCGCACCGGCTTCGACTCGACGTCCCCTTCCTGCCGCATCGCATTGCCGCTGGCCGACAGGCGCGCGATCACTTCCACTTCTTTCAGCGCAGACAGCTTCTGGGTCGGCATCGGTCCGTCCGCGTCGTCCAGGGTTACGGTCAGCGGCATTTCTTGCAAAGCGCGCTTCTCGACCGCGACCGGCATCGGCGGTCCGCCGGGCTTGCGTGCGATCACGAACACGCTGGCGTCGCCGCGCAAACGGACACGCGAGGCGAAGTCCGGGTCCAGCGCGACTTTCACCGTGAGTGCGTTCGCGCCGGCGGGCGCGGGGCTCGCCGTTTGCGCCGCGGGCAACGGCGGCATGCCCGCTGCGGCGCGGGCGGCGTCGATCTGCGGACGCAAGCTGGCGGCGGTGGCGGCATCGACTACCGTTAGCAGCGGTTCCCAGGTGCGCGCCGCGGCGGCCGCATCGCCGGCTTGGCGCTGAGCGATGCCGAGGAACCAGCGCGCGCGTTGATGCTGCGGCGCGCGCTGCAGGACGCGCCGCAGCGCAGCCACGGCTTCGTCGTCGAAACGGCGCTGCGGGTCGGCCAGGGCGCGCGCTTCGGCGTACTCGACTTGGATGTCGTCGTCGTCCGGCGCCAAGGCCGCGGCGCGGGCGTAGGCGTTGCGCGCGTCGACGGGGCGTTGCTGCTCGCGATAGGCGCGGCCCAGCAAACGCCAGCCGTCGGTTTGGCGCGGATCGCGTTGCAATTCGGCTTCGAGTTCGGCGATGGCGGCGTCCATCGTCGCCGGCGCGGCGCGTGCGGAAGGATTCAGCGCGGCCGGCGTACCGATCAGTCCATACAGAACGAAAGTGGCCAGCAGCAGCGTGCCCGCGAAGGCCGCTGCCGGCAGCGGGCGGGCGCGCCACAAGGGGCGCAGCACGAAGGCGAGCGTCAGGATCGCGAGCAGCGCCGCGCATATCGCGAAGACCGTCATCACCACTCCTGATCGTCGTCGCGCGAAACCGGCGCGCCGGCGCTGCGCGAACGCACGATCCGGTAGACCGCGAAGCCGCCGATGGCCAGCAACAGCGCCGGTCCGAACCAAAGCAGCCAAGTCTTGGATTCGACGCGCGGTTTGTACAGCACGAAGTCGCCGTAGCGTTGCGCCAGGAAGGCTTTGATCTCGGCGTCCGATTTGCCTTGCCGCATCAGCTGCAGGACTTCGGCGCGCAGATCGTAGGCGATCATCGCGTTGGAATCGGCCAGCGACTGGTTCTGGCACATCACGCAGCGCAGTTCGGCGGCCAGATCGTGGAAGCGGCGTTCCTCGGCGGCGTTTTGGAATTTGAGCGGGGTGGGGTCGCTGGCGATTTGGGCTAAGGCGGGCGCCGCGCAGAGCGTCAACCATAACGCCAAGAATGCCGCGAACGCTCTTTGCGGGAGCGGCTTTAGCCGCGAGCTCTTCCCCGCAGGTCGCGACCGAACGGAAAAGAGCTTGCGGCTAAAGCCGCTCCCACAAAAAAAAGCCGACCCATGCATCAACGTTTGCTCTCCGCCGCTTCCAATGCCGGCAGCAACTCTTCCATCACCACCGTATCGGTCAGCGGGCCGACGTGCTTCCAGCGGACGATGCCCTTGCCGTCGACCAGGAAGGTTTCCGGCGCGCCGTAGATGCCCCAATCGATCGCGGTCTTGCCTTCGGTATCGGCGACTACGGCCATGAACGGATTGCCGAACTGTTCCAGCCAGCGCAGCGCATCGGCGCGTTCGTCTTTCCAGTTGTAGCCGATGACGCGTACCCGTTTGGTTTCGGCGAACCGAGTGAGTACCGGATGTTCGACCCTGCATTCGGCGCACCAACTGCCCCAAACGTTCATCACGTACGGAGCCCCGCGCAATTTCTTCGACGACAAGCGATGTTCGGGATCGTGCAGTAGCGGCAAGTCAAAAGCGGGCGCGGGCTTGCCGATCAAAGGCGAAGGCAGCGCGTCGCGATCGGGCTTGCGGCTGAGCCAGACACCCGCGGCGAGCAGGGCGCCGAGGGTTACGAAAACGATCAGGGGCAGCCAGCGTTTCATGCGTTCGCTCTTGCGGGTTCGTCATGCGGAATGCGGGGCGCGCGTGCGGTCTCCGTCTCCGGACCCGGGCTTTCGTCGGGCCGACGGGCGCGAACGCGGAATCGACGGTCCGACGCCGCCACCAGCCCGCCCAGCGCCATCAACGCCGCGCCCGTCCAAATCCAGCGCACGAACGGCTTGACGTGCACGCGCACCGCCCAAGCGCCGTTGCCCAGCGGTTCGCCGAGCGCGACGTACAGGTCGCCGAAAGCGCCGGGCGCGATGTCGGCTTCGGTCATCACTTGGCCGCCGCTGGCGTAGCTGCGCTTTTCCGGATGCAGCACGGTCAGCGGCGCGCCGTCGCGCAGCACCTGCACCGTGCCGCGGTCGGCGACGTAGTTCGGGCCTTCCGAATGCGCCGCGCCGTCGAAACGGAACGCGTAGCGGCCCAGTTCGACGCTCTGTCCCGGCGCCAGTGCGAGTTCGCTTTGGCGGCTCAGGCTTTCGGTCAACAACGCGCCGACCAGGAAGATCGCGATGCCTAAATGGGCCAGCGTCATGCCCAGCATTTCGGCGGTGTAGCGCTGCCCCGCGCCGGAAAAACGCGTCCACGCGAAACGCAGCGTGCCCGCGCCGATCCAAGCGGCGCCGGCGATGCCCGCCGCGGTTTTCAGCGGACCTTGCGGTGCGAAGAAGAAAGCCGCGATGGCGGCGACGGCCGCCAAACCCAGCCACGGCGCGAGCAGCCTCACCGGACGCGAGACGTCCTCGCGCTGCCAACGGGTGAGCGGCCCGAACGGCAGCAACAACACCAGCGGCGCCATCAGCAGCACGAACAACAGCGAGAAATAAGGCGGGCCGACCGAAATCTTGCCCAGCTCCAGCGCGTCGGCCAGCAGCGGATATAAAGTGCCGAGCAGCACCATGCCGCAGGCCGCCACCAGCAGCAGATTGTTCGCCAGCAGCAAGGTTTCGCGTGAGCTCGCGGCGAACGGCTTGCCGTCTTCGCCCGTCGGAGAACGCAGCGCGTACAGCAACAACGAACCGCCGATGACGGTGCCCAGGAAAATCAGGATGAACAGGCCGCGCGACGGATCCGCGGCGAAGGCGTGCACGCTGGTCAGCACGCCGGAACGCACGAGGAAGGTGCCGAGCAAGGACAGCGAGAACGCGGCGATGGCCAGCAACAAAGTCCAGCTGGCGAAACTGCCGCGTTTTTCGGTCACCGCTTGCGAATGCAGCAGCGCGGTGCCGGCCAGCCAAGGCATGAAGCTCGCGTTTTCGACCGGATCCCAGAACCACCAGCCGCCCCAACCGAGTTCGTAATAGGCCCACCAACTGCCGAGCGCAATGCCGACGGTAAGGAAAGCCCATGCGACGTTGGTCCAGGGCCGCGTCCAGCGCAGCCAGCGCGCATCGATGCGCCCGTCGAGCAGGGCCGCGATGGCGAACGCAAAGGGCACCGCGAAGCCGACGTAGCCCACGTACAGCATCGGCGGATGGATGATCATGCCCGGGTCTTGCAGCAGCGGGTTCAAATCGCGGCCTTCGGCGGCGGCCGGCAGCAGGCGCAAGAAGGGATTGCTGGTGAAGATCAGGAAGGCGAGGAAGCCGAGCGACACCAGGCCCATCACGCCCAGCACGCGCGCGATCACCTGCGCGGGCAGCGCCCGCGAAAAGCGTGCCACCGCGCCGGTCCACAGCGCCAGGATCAGCGCCCACAGCAGCAGCGAACCTTCGTGCGCGCCCCACACCGCAGTGTAGCGATAGACCACGGGCAGCAGCGAATTGGAATTCTCGGCGACGTACTGCAGCGAGAAATCCTGCGATACGAAACCGTAGGTGAGGATCGCGAACGCTCCGGCGACCAAAAGCAGTTGGGCATACGCCGCGGGCCGGGCGACCGACATCCAGGCGTCGATGCCGCGCTGCGCGCCAGCCAGCGGCAGCGCCGCCTGCACGGCGGCGATCAGCATCGCCAGGATCAGCGCGATTTGGCCGAGTTCGGGCAGCACCGCTTATTGCGCCTTCGCGTCGGCGGGGGTTTTCACGTCGTGCTTCTTGTGCGCGGCGCCCATCTTGTCGGCCACTTCTTTCGGCATATAGGTTTCGTCGTGCTTGGCCAGCACCTGTTCGGCGACGAAAGTATCGCCCTGCATGCGGCCGGTGGCGATCACCGCCTGCTTCTCGCGGAACAAGTCGGGCAGGATGCCGGTGTAGACCACCGGCAGCGTGGCATCGCCGTCGTCGACCGTGAAGTGCGCTTCCATGGAACCAGGAGCGCGCTGGAACGAACCGGCCTGGACCATGCCGCCGAGGCGGAATCGCGCGTGTTCGCCGGCTTCGCCCTTCAGCACTTCGGAAGGCGTGTACAAGTAGGCGACGTTGCGCTGCAAAGCCAGCGCGACCAGCGCGGTCGCGGCGGCGGCGGCGGCGACCAAGGCCAGGATCAACAGCAGGCGGCGTTTGCGGGTGGGGTGCATATTCTTCTTGATCGATTGAGCCGTCATTCGCGCGCGAGCGGCGCATTCTTATCGGCCGGCGCCGCATTGCGCGCGGCGCGCATTTTGGCCGCCCGCAGGAAACGCCGGATCGCGAGCCTCGGCGCGACGAAATCCCACAGCAGCACGGCGGCGAACACGGCGTACGCGGCTAAGACGTAATTCTGGTAGCTCATCGCGCGCCTCCCGCCAGCTGCCGCACCCAGTCCTTGCCGGCTTCCCGTTCCAGATTGTCGGCGCGCGCGCGCATCAGCAGCGAACCGACGAACCAGAACTTGGTCGCCACGATCATCCAGATCAGCGGCTGCACCATGCTCGCGTCCATCGTCGATTTTCCGAACAGGCTGATGGTCTGGCCCTGGTGCAGCGAGTTCCACCACACCACCGAGTAGCGGATCACCGGCAGCAGGGCCACGCCGACGATCGCCAGCAAGCCGGCGGCGCGGGCCGCGGCGCGTCGGTCGTCGATGGCGCGGTATAGGCCGATCACGCCCAAGTAAAGGAACAGCAGCACCAATTCGGTGGTCAGGCGCGGATCCCAATCCCACCAGGTGCCCCACATCGGCTTGCCCCAGATCGAACCCGTCGCCAAGGTGACGACGGTGAACGCCGCGCCGATCGGCGCGCAGGCCATCGCCAGGATTTCGCACAGCTTGATCCGCCAGATCAGCGCGATCGCCGCATAGAAAGCCATCAGCGCGAATACGAACAGGCTCATCCACGCGCTGGGCACATGGACGTACAGGATCCGGAAACTGTCGCCTTGCTGGTAGTCCGCCGGGACCACGAACAGCGCGCCCCACAGGCCGTAAGCCATCGTCAGCAGCGCCAAGGCATAGGCCCAAGGCGCCCAGCGCGCCGCGAAGCGGTCGAAATAGGGCGGAGAGCCGAGTCGATGGAACCAACGGACGACAGGATTCATTCTTCTAATTCAACTCAAGGCGATCCGGATCGCCGCCGCCGCCGCCATCGGCGCCAGCACCAGCGCCAGCACCAGGCCCGCCGCCAACATCAGCAGCGCGCCGCTCGGGTCCAGGCCTTGCCCGGCCGCGGCCACGCTGCCGGCTCCGAATACCAGCACCGGCACGTACAAAGGCAGCGCCAGCAGAGCCACTAGGATACCGGAGCGGCGCATGCCGACGGTTAAAGCGGCGACCACGGCGCCGATCAGGCTCAACAGAGGCGTGCCCAGGGCCAGCGAGGCCATCAGCGTCGGCAACTGCGCGCGCGGCAGATGCAGCAATTCGGCCAGTAGCGGCGCGGCGACCAGCAGCGGCAGCGCGGTGGTCGCCCAATGCGCCAGCACGCGCACCGCGACGAGCCAAGCCAGCGGCACCGGCGCCAGCAGCCATTGTTCGAGCGAACCATCCTCGGCGTCGCCGCGAAACAGGGTGTCCAGGGCCAGCAGCCCGGCGAGAAGAGAAGCGAGCCAGAGCACAGGCGCGGCGATCTTGGCCAAGGCGTTCGCCTCGCCGCCGGTGGCCAATGCGAACAGCACGACGACCAGCAGCGCGAACAAGGCGGGCTGCAAAGCGTCGCCGCGACGGCGCCAGAGCAAGCGGAAGTCGCGGGCGAGCAGGGCGCGGGCGGATTGCGACAAGGTGGGGGAGGTCATGGGCACCACCCCTTGTCCGTCATCCCGGCGAAAGCCGGGATCCAGGCGATCCGGCGATTTTTCGGCGCATCGAAAACCCGGGATCCCGGCTTTCGCCGGGATGACGGATGAAAGAGTATCGACGATGGATCAAGCATCGCCGCCCCCCAACACCAATTCCCGCGTCCGCACCGGCGGCGCGGCGTAGGCGCCGTGCGTGGTCACCAGCGCGGCGCCGCCTTCGCGCAGATGCGCCGAGATCATGCGGTTGACCAGATGGATGCCGTCCAGGTCGAGATTCGCGTAAGGCTCGTCCAGCAGCCACAAAGGCGCCGGCGACAACCACAGCCGGGCCAGCGACAAACGCTTCTTTTGCCCGGCGGAGAGCTGCCGCGACAGCGCATCCTCGTAACCGGACAGGCCGACGATGTTCATCGCGCCTTCCAGCGTCTGCCGCGAACGCTGGCCCTGCAAACCGCATAAAAAGCGCAGATTCTCCAGCGCGGTCAGATCGGCTTTCAGCGCCGGCAGATGGCCGAGATAGGCGATGGCGCGGCTGCGGTCGTGGTGGCCGGCGCGATGGCCGTCGATGTCGACTTCGCCGCGCTCGGCGCGCAGCAGTCCGGCCAATACCCGCAGTAAAGTGGTCTTGCCCGCGCCGTTGTCGCCCCGCACCAGCAGCGCTTCGCCGGCGTCGACGGCGAAATCGAGCGGGCCGAACACCGCCTCTTCGTTGCGCGCGAAGCTGAGGCCGCGGGCGGCCAGCAAGGGCGGCGGCGGGATCGGAGTATCGGTCATCGTGGGCGGCAGGCCGCGACGGGCGGCGGACCGCTCATTCTACCCAGTCGACGAAGGCCAATCGCCCCAGCGGGTCTTCGAGGCCGTCGGGGCGGGGCGAAAGCATCCGCAGCCGCAGCGGCTCGCCCTTACGCCAGACCACCATGCCGAGTTGGCCGAAGCGGCGGCCCAGCGCATCCAGATCCGCCATATCCAGATCCATGACCAGCCAACTGGGTTCGCGCCAGCTCCGGTCCGGGGCCGAGGAGAACGCGGGCACGAAGATCCGGCCGCTGGCCAGCAGCGCATCGTGCAGCGCCTGGTCGGCGCGGCGGTTGACCGGTTCCGGACGCGGCACCGATTGCGGATCCCAGGCCGACAACAATGCGAACTCGGCCGCATCCGGGTGCGCCAGCTCCGGACCGGGCGCGGGCAGGCCGATGCGCAGGCCGTGCCAATGGCCGTCGCGCTGCCAGCGATAGTCCGCGGCCAGGTAGGCGAACAGCAATCCGACGACGCGTTCGTTTTCTTCTCGATGCATGTCGAAGGTTTAACCGATCACTCGCTATCCGTAAACTCGACGCGTCGACCCGCCCGGATCCCCCATGCGTCCGCAAACCAAATTGCCGAAAGTCGGCACCACGATCTTCACCGTGATGTCGCAATTGGCCGCCGAACACGGCGCGGTCAACCTCGGCCAAGGCTTTCCCGATTTCGCCGTGCCCGATCGCCTGATCGAAGAACTCGACAAAGCGATGCGCGCCGGCCACAACCAGTATGCGGCGATGACCGGCGTGCCGGCGCTGCGTCAAGCCATCGCCCGCAAGACCGAACGCGTTTACGGCCACAAGCCGGACGCGGACGCGGAAATCACGGTCACCAGCGGCGCCACCGAGGCCATCTTCAACGCCGTCGCCGCCGTGGTGCGGCCAGGCGAGGAAGTGGTCGTGCTCGATCCTTGCTACGACAGCTACGAGCCGGCGATCGACCTGGCCGGCGCACGCGCCGTGCACGTGCCGCTAGATCCGCGCACGTTCGCGCCGGATTGGGCGAAGGTGCGCGCCGCGATCGGCCCGAAGACGCGGATGCTGATGATCAACAGCCCGCATAATCCGTCCGGGGCGATGCTGTCCGCCGCCGATATGGAGCAGATCGCGGCGTTGTTGCGCGATACCGGCATCTTCCTGCTGTCCGACGAAGTCTACGAGCACATCGTGTTCGACGGCGCTCGGCACGAATCGGCGCTGCGCTACCCGGAACTGCGCGAACGCGCTTTCGTCGTGTCCAGCTTCGGCAAGACCTATCATTGCACCGGTTGGAAGATCGGCTACTGCATCGCGCCGCCGGCGTTGAGCGCGGAATTCCGCAAGGTCCACCAGTACAACGTGTTCTGCACGTTCAACCCCGCACAGCACGCGTTCGCGGCGATGCTGGACGCCGAACCCGAGCATTACGAACGGCTCGGCGCGTTCTATCAATCCAAGCGCGACCGCTTCCGCGAACAGCTGGCGAGCACGCGATTGACGCCGCTGCCGGTGCCGGGCGGGTATTTCCAGCTGGTCGACTATTCGGCGGTGAGCGATTTGGACGATCTGGCTTTCTGCCGCTGGCTGACGACCGAGAAGGGCGTGGCCGCGATTCCGCTGTCGCCGTTCTACGAAACGCCGCCGGCCGGCCAGCGTCTGGCCCGGTTGTGCTTCGCCAAGAACGAAGCGACGTTGGACGCGGCCATCGAAAGATTGCAAAAACTTTAGCCGAACTGGTCGGAACGGGCTTTGTAGGAGCGGCTTTAGCCGCGAGCTCTTTCCTTAAGGTCGCAGCAACTTGCGGCAAAGAGCTCGCGGCTAAAGCCGCTCCCACAAATCGATGAATGAATATGGAAAATCTGCGCATTTCCTTGGTCCAAGGCGCCACCCGCTGGCACGATCCCGCGGGCAATCGCGACTACTACGCCGACCTCATCGCTCCGCTGCACGGCACCACCGACTTGGTGCTGCTGCCGGAAACCTTCACCAGCGGCTTCAGCAACGAGGCGATCGGCCAGGCCGAGACCATGGACGGGCCGACGGTGGCCTGGATCAAGGCGCAAGCCAAGAAACTCGACGCGGCCGTCGCCGGGAGCGTGCAGTTGCGCACGCCGCAGGGCGTGTTCAATCGCCTGCTGTGGGCGACGCCGGACGGCGGCTTGAAGCATTACGACAAGCGCCATCTTTTCCGTTACGCCAAGGAGCACGAGCGCTACGCCGGTGGCAGAGAGCGGCTGACCGTGGAATGGAAAGGCTGGCGGATCTGCCCGCTGGTCTGTTACGACCTGCGTTTCCCGGTGTTTTCGCGCAACCGCTACGACGTCGAGCGCAAGGGCGGCTTGGATTACGATTTGCTGCTGTACGTCGCCAACTGGCCTTCGGCGCGCGCTTATCCTTGGAAAACGCTGCTGCGCGCCCGCGCCATCGAAAACCTGTGCTACGTCGCCGGCTTGAACCGGGTCGGCACCGACGGCAACGGATTGCATTATTCCGGCGATAGCGCCGTGATCGATTTCCTGGGACATCCAGTGAGCGAATGCACCGATGAGGAAGTCGTGGTCACCACGACTTTGCTGGCCGACGAACTCGCCGCGCACCGCGAGCGCTTCCCGGCGATGCTCGACGGCGACGCCTTCACGATCGCGTGAGCGACTAGCCGCATTCGCGGCGCCCCGTGCCGAAATAGACCCGCCCGGCGGCCCAGCGCATCGGCGCCGAACCCAGGCCCAGATTCACCGGCCAGTCCATCTGCGCATGGTCGTAGGCCCAGCGCAAAGCGCGCTTGATGCGGAATCGTGGAGCGGCGGCCGCCGCGACGCGTTCCGCCGCGGGCCCGCCGTCGCGCAGTCGCTTGGCGACGGCTTCGCCGACGGCCCAACCGTGCCGCCAGGCCGAGTGGATGCCGCCGGCGGTGACCGGGGACACGATGCCGGCCGCATCGCCGGTCAAAATCACGCCCGGCGCGGCCAAGGGTGTGACCGCCCCGCCGCAGGGAATCAGTCCGGCGCGCACGGCGGTGTGCTTCGTTTGGCGCAAGCCGACGAGCGGCCGGATCCGGGCCAAAAAAGCGTCGATGTCCGGACTGCGCGTCGCCGCGTCGCGGTGCCGCAGCGCCAGACCGATCTGCACGCCGGTCGGGTTCTGCGTGGCCCAGCCGATGTAGCCGGGCGCGAATCGTTTGCTGATGAAGCAATGCAGCGCTTCCGGCTCGCTCAATCGCGCGTCGGCGAATTCGTATTCGACGCCGTACAGGAAGTCGCGCACGCGGCCGAGTCCGGCGCATTGGGCGACGCGCGATTTCGCCCCGTCCGCGCCGATCAGATAGCGCGCGCGTCCGACGCCTTCGATGCGCCAACCTTCGCCGTCGCGTTCGGCGCCGACGAAGGAACGCTGCAATTGCAGATCGACGCCTTGCGCTTGCAGTTCCTCCGCCAACCATCGCATCAGGTTCGGCGTGTCGGTGGTCAGGAAGTAGTAATCGGGCGCCTGCAGCGACACGCTGCGCAGATTGGGCGCGTACAAGCGCACCCCCGCGATCCGTTGGTATAAAACGGACGGCATGCGATTGAGCCAGGTGCGTTCGGCCGCTTCCTTGACGACGATGCCGGTGGTGTGGAGTTTGATGCCCGGGTCGCGCTTGCGCTCGAGCACGCACACGCGCAACCCGTATTGCGCCGCCGCCAGCGCGCAGGCGGCGCCCGCGAAGCTTGCGCCGACCACCACCATGTCCCAATCGGATGTTCCCGTTCTCGTCATCGTTCGCGCCGCTGGAAATCCGCGCCAGTGTCGTAGCCCGAGGCGTGCGCAGGATGGCCGTTCTGTGAAGCCTGCGCGAAGTCCGCAGCGTCCCGCTCTTGTGGGAGGGGCTTCAGCCCCGACGCATGATGCTGCGACTCGTGTCGAGGCTGAAGCCCCTCCCGCAAGCGCTGACGCCACGCTGCGCTAACGGGCGCCTCACTTCCCCGTTACGCCATCGGGGCAATGCTGAAAACGGTCCAGACGGAGGCCGATGCCATGGGCAAGTTCGCCGATTGCGTGTACACCGATCAGGCCGATATCGCACTGCTCGAATCGCGGGCGGAACAACTGCCGGACGAGGCCAAGGTGGAACTGGTGCTGATCGACGGCAGCAAACTGCGCGGCGTCGTGTCGACGCGCCCGGTCGTGCAGATCTTCGAGGACGGTGAAGGAGAGGAGGGCGTCAACGCGCAGGTGCGGATCGACGATGCGCGCGATCCTGAACTGAGCCACTACCTGTGGCTGGACGAGATCCTGGAAGTGCACCAAAACGGCTCCGCCTGAGTCCGCGTTCAGTCCCCCGACAGGCTGGGGCGTCCGTCGTCACCGGTTCTTCCCTGCGCATCGCGACAATGGGCGCGGTTTCCGAGAGGAGGATCCCGATGAAGGCATTGAACAAGCACACGATGATTCCGGCCTTGACCGCGCTCGCGTTCGCATTGGGCCTGTCGTGCTCGCCGCGCGCGATCGCCGCCGGCGCGGACATGGAATGCAAGTTGGCTTACAAGCTCGACGGTTGGTCCTTGGTCTACAAGCATGCGACCGGCAGCGGTACCGTGACTTGCGCGAACGGCAAGTCGATGCCGGTGAAGATCAAGGCGCAGGCCTTGGGCCTGACCGCCGGCAAATGGCAGATCGACAACGGTAAGGGCCGCTTCACCGACGTGCACAATATCAACGACGTGCTCGGCGGCTATGCGCAAGCCGAAGCGAACGCCGGCATCGTGAAGACCGGTTCGGCGCAAGTGCTGACCAAGGGCACGGTGTCGTTGGCGCTGGCCGGCACGGGCGAGGGCGTGAACCTCGGCGTGGATATCGGACGTTTCGAGCTGAGCAAGCCGTAAGCAGGTTGCGCGCTTCCTTCTCCATCGGGAGAAGGTGCCCGAAGGACGGATGAGGGTTCGGAGTACGACGCGCGCTTGAATGGCGTCGATTCGCCGAACCCTCACCCCAACCCTCGCTCCGCGCCCCAGCCCGCGCCAGCGGCGCGGGCGTTCAATCGCACGCGCGCCGTGGCGCGCAAGCATGTGCGATTTCACCTGGTGGGAGAGCGAGCTGTAAGAAAAAAACCGGCGCAAGCCGGCTTTTTCTTAAGTGCGATTGCCGCCGTGCCCGCCGCCGCCGTTGCGCGGGCCGCGATTGCCGCCGCCCGGACGCGGGCCGCGCGGACCGCCCGGTCCCGGACCGCGATTGCCGCCAGGACGATTACCGCCGGCGGGCCGCGGCCCGCGCGGTCGATCGTAAGGATTGAAGCTGCCCGGATTGGCGTGATCCGACGGAAAGCTCGGCGCATTGCCGGGATGGCCGTAAGGCCGCGACGCGCGCTGGCCTTGTCCTTGCCCCGGGCCGCGCGCGGGGCGCGGGCCGCCGCGTTGTTCTTGTGGGCCGAATCCGCCTTCGCGGCGCGGACCGCGTTCGCCTTGTCCTTGATAACCGCCTTCGTTGCGATCGCGGAACGGACGATTGCCGCCGCCCGGACCGCCCGGACCGCGCGCGCCGCCGGGCTTGCCGCCGTGCGGCTTGCCCGGGCCGCGACGGCGCTGTTGCTGCGGATCGGCGTTGCGATGCCCGGACGGGCCGGTATCGACGCCTTCCGGCACGTACCAGGTGCGGAACGCGGCCGGGTTGCCTTCCGGCAACGGCTTGGGACCTTTGTGCGCGCGCTGCTTGAACGGTTTGTGCGATTGCTTGGCCGCGGCTTCGCCGCTGACCGTCAAGCCGCCGTGCGGTTTCTTGCCGTGGCGTCCACGGCCGCGATCTTCGCGGACGTGATCGAAGCGGCGCAGTTCGCGGCCTTCGTCGGCGGTGTTGTGGCCGCCGACGTAACCGTGCGAACGCTCGCCGGCGATGTGCACGGTAGACTTGGCGGCCTTGCGCTGGCCGATCACCGGCTGCAACGTCAACGCAGGCGGCGGGCCTTCTTCCAGCTTCAGTTCCTTGCGCAGCGCTTCGACCTTGTCGGCCGCCAGCTCTTGCGATTGTCCGCGCAGCAGCGGTTGCGGCAGCGACACCGAGCCGTAGCGGGTGCGCTTCAGCCGGCTGACCTGGCAGCCCTGCGATTCCCATAAGCGGCGCACTTCGCGGTTGCGGCCTTCTTTCAACAGTACTCGGAACCAGTCGTGCGAATCGGTGCCGCCGATGCGTTCGACCTCGTCGAACTTGGCCGGGCCGTCGTCCAGCGCCACGCCGCGGCGCAGGCGGTCGACGATCTTGTCGGACACGTCGTCTTCGCCCTCGGGCGCGCGCACGCGGCAGACGTATTCGCGTTCGATCTCGAACGAAGGATGCATCATCGCGTTGGCCAACTCGCCGTCGGTGGTGAGCAGCAGCAGGCCGGTGGTGTTGATGTCCAGGCGGCCGATCGCGATCCAGCGCGCGCCTTTGAGCGCGGGCAGCGATTCGAAAATGGTCGGGCGGCCTTCGGGATCTTCGCGCGTGGTGACTTCGCCTTCGGGCTTGTTGTACATCAGCACGCGCGCCGGTTCGGTCAGCGCGCTGGCGACGAAGCTGCGGCCGTCGAGCTCGACTTTGTCGCCGCTCTTGATGCTCATGCCGGTCTGCGCGGTTTCGCCGTTCACCTTCACCAGGCCGTCGGCGATGCGCTGCTCGAGCGCGCGGCGCGAACCCAGGCCCGCCTGCGCCAGCACTTTGTGCAGGCGCTCTTCCAGGCGCGGGCCGTTGTCGTTGTTTTGTTCGGGGCCGCGCTTCAGGGAAAGCTTGCGGCTGCTGGGGTTGCCGTTATCGGCGGGAGCGTGGTCGCTCATCATTTACTCCGGGCGCTGTCGCCGTCGTCGGCGAGGGCGGTGTCGTTCGATTCGTCTTGCGATTCGGGGTGGTCGGAAAAATCGTCGGCGTAGTTTTCGTCGGCGACGTCGGGTTCGTGTTCGGTTCCGTCCGCTTCGTGGAGATCGGTCTCCGCGGCGAGTTCGGGGTCGATGTCCGCGGGCGTTTCGTCGGCATCCGCGCCGTTCTCGGCGACGGCGACATCGCCGATAGGCATCGGTTCGCCTTCCAACTGCAATTGCGGTTCCAGTTCGCCGAAATCCTTCAGTTCGGACAGCGGCGGCAGTTCGTCCAGGCGCTTGAGGCCGAAATAGTCGAGGAAACCCTTGGTGGTGCCCAGCAGTTCGGGCCGGCCGGGCATGTCGCGATGGCCGACGACGCGGATCCATTCGCGCTCTTCCAGCGCCTTGATGATGTTGCTGTTGACCGCCACGCCGCGGATCTGTTCGATCTCGCCGCGGGTGATCGGCTGGCGGTAGGCGATCAGCGCCAAGGTTTCCAGGGTGGCGCGGGTGTATTTGGTCTGGCGCTCGGCCCACAGCCGCGCGACCCACGGATGCACGTCGGCCTGGACCTGGAAGCGGAAGCCGGAGGCGACTTCCACCAATTCCACGCCGCGGCCGGGGGACTGTTCGAGCAGCGTTTCCAGCGCCTTTTCGACGCTGTCGGCCGGCGCGGGCTGATCTTCGGGGAACAGCGCGTGCAACTGCGCCAGCGTCAACGGCTGGTTGGCCGCGAGCAGGGCGGCTTCGACGATGCGGGTGATGAGTTGTTGGTCCATCTCGTATTCGATTGCTGGGTTCGTTTCGTGATGCTGCTTTTTTGCTTTTAGCCGTCATTCCCGCGAAGGCGGGAATCCAGCGTCTTGGTTCTTGTACGCGCGTGGCGGAAACCGGATCCGCCGCTTCGCTGATTCTGTTGTTCCGCCGGATTCCCTGGGTCCCGGCTTTCGCCGGGATGACGGTTGGGGAGTTCCGCGCTCACTCCGCGTCGTTCGCCGCCGGCGCGTCGTCGTCGAATTCGCTCGACAACTCCAATGCCTTGCCGTCTTCCTGATCTCCGATCGCGAGGGATTTAACGTAAATCGGCGCCAAGGGCGCTTCCTGCACGACGTCCAGCAACTGTTCCTTGGCCAGTTCCAGGATCGAGAGGAACGTCACCACCACGCCCAGCCGTCCCTCGCGCAGTTCGAACAGCGATTCGAAGCGGTGGAAAGCGCCGTCGCTCAGCCGGGTCAGCAGCTCGCCCATGCGCTGGCGCACGCTTAGCGCGTCGCGCTTGATCGCGTGGCCGGTGAACAGCTCGGCGCGCTTGAGCACGTCGTGCAGGGCCAGCAGCATCTCGCGCAGGTCCACCGGCGGCGGCAGGCGCACCGCGGCGCGGTCGGGGACGAAGGCGCTGACTACGGTGGTATCGCGGTCGACGCGGGGCAGGGCGTCGATGTCCTCGGCGGCCTGCTTGAAGCGCTCGTATTCCTGCAGGCGTCGGACCAGGTCGGCGCGGGGGTCGTCCTCCAGGCCTTCTTCTTCGGCCGATCGCGGCAGCAGCATCCGCGATTTGATCTCGGCCAGGATCGCGGCCATCACCAGGTATTCGGCCGCCAGCTCGAACCGCAGCTCGCGCATGGCCTGAATGTAGTCGACGTACTGGCGGGTGATCTCCGCCACCGGGATGTCGAGGATGTCCAGGTTCTGGCGGCGGATCAGGTACAGCAGCAGGTCCAGCGGGCCTTCGAACGCCTCGAGGATGATCTCCAGCGCGTCCGGCGGGATGTACAGATCCTGCGGCATCTGCAGCACCGGCTGGCCGAGCACCATCGCCAGCGGCATTTCCTGCTGCTGGGGGTGGACGGGCGCATGATTTGGCTGGGGCGCGTCGGGCGCGGTTTCTGCGGTCATTTTCTGGAGCGGCCCCCTTGGGCCACTGAACGGACGGTTGCCGGGGTGCTGGCCGCGGCGAGGATCGTTACTGCCGGCTGCCGCGATTTCCCGGACGCGACGGTCGGAGCTGCCAAACATCGCGGCCGGCCGCGCCACGCAAGGCGGAGCGAACGACGGTCGGAAGAGATGTCCAGGCTTGGGCCGGTGGGGGCAGCGATGCGAGCGCCGGGGGCTGGTCGTCCCGTTTCGCGTCGGCCGCTGCGTCCGGCCTCGAGCAATGGATCAAGGGTAAGGGCTGGGCTGGGCCCTGTCCAGCCCGTTGGCGCCGATACAATTCAGGTCCGATGAACGGAGGATGCGTCGAGCATGTGGTACGCGATCGAAGGGCATGACGGGGCGGGCGTGCTGGATCGCCGCATGCAGGCCAGGCCGCAGCATTTGGCGCGCCTGACCGCACTGCGCGAAGAAGGGCGGCTGCTATTGGCCGGGCCCTGTCCGGCGATCGACGCCGAAGATCCGGGCCCGGCCGGTTTCAGCGGCAGCATCGTCGTCGCCGAATTCGCTTCGCTGGCCGAAGCCCGGGCCTGGGCCGAAGCCGACCCTTACGTCGCCGCGGGCGTTTACGAACGCGTCGACGTGCGTCCTTTCAAGCCGGTATTGCCGTGACCTCGGGCCCGCTCCCGCGCGAGCAGCGCGCCGACGCGATCCGGGAAGCGCTACAGGCGGCGCTGGCGCCCGTTCAACTGGACATCCGCGACGACAGCCATCGCCACGCCAAGCATCCGGGCGCGCGCGACGGCCGCGGCCATTTCCATGTGGAGATCGTCAGCGCGGCCTTCGCCGGCATGGCGCCGTTAGCGCGTCACCGCGCGGTCTACGCCGCATTGGGCGATTTGATGGCCACCGATATCCATGCCTTGTCGATGCGGGCCCGCACTCCCGAAGAGGCCGGGCTTTAGTGCTTATGTAGGAGCGGCTTTAGCCGCGAGCTCTTTCTTTCAAATCGCAACATCGCCGCGATTCAGAAAAAAAGCTCGCGGCTGAAGCCGCTCCTACAAGGAGCTAAGGCATTGTCGCTGCGAATGCTGCGGCGCAACACCTTAAATGCGACTCAAGCGCGATGTGCGGTCGCAGCATAACGCTTGCTTTACATCGCGCGTTGTAAACGTTTACATTGAATCGATACCCCGCGGCCGGAGGGCGTACTAGGCGTGAACGTGACGATCAAAGACGTAGCGCGCGCGGCGAACGTTTCGGTTGCCACCGTTTCCCGAGCGCTCAACGGCCATCACAACGTCGCCGAAGCGGTGCGCCTGCGCGTGATCCGCGTCGCCAGCGAGCTGCGTTACAGCCCTCACGCGGCGGCACGGAGCCTCAGTAGCCGCCGGACCCACACCATCGGCGTGGTGCTGCCCGACCTGTACGGCGAGTTCTTCTCCGAACTGATGCGCGGCGTCGACCAGGTCGCCCGCGAGCGCGGCTTCCATTTGCTCGTCTCCAGCTACCACGGCAATCCGGAAGAGCAGGGCGCGGCGCTGCGCGCGATGCGCGGGCGCGTCGACGGCCTGCTGCTGATGTCGCCCTACATCGGCGACTCCGGCCACCTGACCGACAACCTGTCGCCGACCCAGCCGACCGTGCTGATGAACACCCATCTGCCGCAGGCGGGATTGGCTTCGCTCAGCGTCGACAACTACGGCGGCGCGGTGGCGATGATGCGGCACTTGGCCGAAGCCGGGCGCAAGCGGATCGCCTTCATCGCCGGCCCGGAAGACAACTTCGACGCGAGCGAGCGCCGGCGCGGCTACATCGACGCGCTGGCCGAACGTCTGCCCGGCGCCGAGCCGCGGATCCTGCCCGGCGATTTCAACGAAGCCTCGGGCCACGAGGCCGGACAGGCGTTGATCGCCTCCGGGCAATTGCCCGATGCGGTGTTCGCGGCCAACGACATGATGGCCTTGGGTTGCCTGTCCGCCTTCAAGCAGGCGGGCATCGGCGTGCCGGGACAAGTCGCGCTGGCCGGATTCGACGACATCCCGCTCTCTCGCTACGTGCAACCGTCGCTGACCACGGTGCGCGTGAACATCGCGGAATTGGGCGGACAGGCGATGAGCGCGCTGTCCGTCGCTATCGGCACGGAGGCCGCCCCGATCGCTCCGGTATCCCTGCGGCCGGAGTTGATCGTGCGCGAATCCACCGGCGCGGGCCGCAACGCCGAAAGTTGATGAATCCATCTCACGTTTTTTTGCGTTCCGATGTAACCGTTTACAAATAACTAGATACATCGCCCTGGGAGGGGAACCCGCATGAATCGTAAGTTCCGCAAGCCGAGCCGCAAGTTATTGAGCTGTGCGCTACTGAGCTGTTTGCTGATCGGCGCACCGCAAGCGTTCGCCCAAAACACCAGCGCCAGCATTCGCGGCAAGGTCGCCGCCAGTGCCGACATCGTGGCCACCAACACCGCCAACGGCGCGGTGCGCCGGGTCAAGGCCGACGCCAACGGCAATTACGCCTTGGTCGGCCTGACGCCGGGCACCTATCGCGTCGACGCCGCCGGCGCCTCGCGCGTGATCAGCGTGCAAGTGGGCCAGGCCGCGACTTTGAACCTCGCCGCCGCGGCGCCGGCCCCCGCACCCGCCGGCGACGCCACGAACCTGGCGGCGGTCACCGTCACCGCGCAGGCGTTGATCGAGACCAAGACCTCGGAAATCGCCACCAACGTCAGCCAGCGCCAGATCGAGTCGCTGCCGCAGAGCAACCGCAACTTCTTGAACTTCGCCGCTTTGGCGCCGGGCGTGACGGTCACCAACACCGATACTTCCAAGACCATCAGCGCGGCGGGTCAGCCCGCGAATCAGGTCAACGTGTTCATCGACGGCGCCAGCCAGAAGAACAACGTGCTGCAAGGCGGCTTGGTCGGCCAGGATTCCAGCAAAGGCAATCCGTTCTCGCAGGAAGCGGTGCAGGAGTTCCGTGTCCTCACCCAGAATTTCAAGGCCGAATACGAGCAGGCGGGCACCGCGATCGTCACGGCGATCACCAAGTCCGGCACCAACGAGTTCCACGGTTCGATCTACGGCTTCTTCCAAGACAAGAGCATGGTGGAAAAAGACTATTTCGAGCGTCGGGACAACAAGGAGAAAGCCGACTACGAGCGCAAGCAATATGGCGCGACCCTCGGCGGGCCGATCATCAAGGATAAGCTGCACTTCTTCGTCAGCTATGAAGGCAATCGCGAAGACGCCAACGCCCGGGTGACCATCAACGATCCTCAGTTTTCCAGCCTCAACGGCGTGTTCGCGCGTCCGTTCGAGCAGGACGTCTGGTTCGGAAAACTGAGCTGGATCGCCAGCGAGAACGACGACGTCGATCTGAGCATCACCCGGCGCCGCGATACCGAGGTGATCGGCTTCGGCGGCACCACCGCGTACGACGCCCGGCAGAACCGCGACAACAAGGTCGACGACGTGCTGTTGAAATGGAAGCACTACGGCGACGGTTGGCTGAACGAAATGTCGATCGGCCACGGCGAATACGAATGGAGCCCGAATTCGGCCAATCCTGGCATCATCGCCCAGGACTTCCAGGGCTGCTGCCGCGTCGGCGGGGCCAATCTGCTGCAAAAGAAAGGCCAGGAAAACTACACGTTCCGCAACGACTTCACCTTCAGCGACATCGACTGGCACGGCAATCACGTCATCAAGATGGGCGTGAAGTACGCGACCTACAAGCTGAACCTGCTCGAGCAGAACAACGCCAACCCGATCTACGTCTACAACCGCAGCCGCCCGGGCGGCTACAACAGCCCGTTCCAAGCCCGCTATTCGCCGGTCGGCAAGCGCGCCGAGATCGACAACGACCAGATCGGCCTGTACATCCAGGACGATTGGGACGTCACCGACCGCCTGCAGTTGAACCTGGGCTTGCGTTGGGACTACGAGACCGACCCCTACAACAAGAACTACGTGACGCCGCAGACGCATATCGACGTCATCAATTTCCTGGGGATATCGCACGATTACATCTCCACCGGCAACAATCGCAAGCCTGACAAGGACATGATCCAGCCGCGTCTGGGGTTCTCGTACGACTTCAGCAAGGACAACGACCAATCCTGGGTGCTGTTCGGCGGCGCGGGCCGTTACTACGATCGCACGCCGCTGGATAACGCGATCCAGGAAGAGTTCCACTCGGTATTCCCCGATTACACCGTTTGGTTCTCGCCGGACGGTTCGCCGGTCGACGGCAACCCCGCCGTGGTCTGGGACCCGAAGTATCTCAACGTGAACGAGCTGCAGGCACTGATTTCGGGGCCTGGCAACTTCTCTTCCGAAATCGACCTGCTGAACAACAAGACAAAGTCGCCGTATAGCGACCAATTCAGCTTGGGCGTGCGCCGCGTGATGGGCGATTGGAACGCGTCGCTGACCTTGAGCAAGGTGAAAGGCAAAGACCAGTTCACGTGGGTTTGGGGCGATAGGCTCCCGAACGGCAATTTCATCCGTCCGTTGCCGCACAATTTGGGCGCGGTGCTGCTGAACACCACCAAGGACTACGAGTCGACCGGCGTGTTCTTCACTCTGGACAAGCCATACACCGACGAATCCGGCTGGGGCTTCGGCTTGTCGTACACCTTCATGGACGCCAGCAAGGAAGGCGGCGACGCTTATTCGCTGGACTACGCGTCGCCCGAGCTGTATCCGGAAAACCACGTAGGCGCCCACAACCAGCTGGTCGTCAACGCCAGCGTCAAGCTGCCTTGGGACATGCGCCTGACGGGCTTGGGCACGTTCAACGACGGCACGCCGTACGACGTGTTCTATACCTTCGACTACAACGGCGGCGTCAACGGCCCCAGCAACACTACCGGCATCCATCTTGGCGGCGGCCGCAAGGCGCCGTACAAGCAGGTCGACTTGTCGCTGACCAAGGATTTCAAGTTCGGCGAAAGTCAGGTGCTGCAGTTGCGCTTGGACGGCTTCAACATCTTCAATTCGAACAACTTCGATTGCTACGAAGGCAGTTACACCAGCCCCCGCTTCGGCATCCCGGGCTGCACATTGCCGCAGTCGCGCAGCGCCCGCAGCTTCCAGGTCGGCGCGCGCTATTCGTTCTAAGCTCCACCGCATGCGTCGGCTCTCCAGGGACGGGGAGCCGGCGTTTCTTCAATCAAGAGGCCCTGCACCGTAATGCGATTCCGACCCGCCCGTGTCCATGCGTTCCTGGCCGCGCTGCTCGCCGTTTGTTTCCTGGCCGGCTGCGGGCCGCAAGAACCGGAGCGCAAGCCCGACGCGCAGGCGCCCAAACCCGGCCCGATCGCGCAGACCCCCGCGCCGGTGCCGAGCAAGCCGGGCCCGCCCGAATTGCCGCCGTTGTTCCGCGACATCGAGAAACGCACCTTCCAGTTCTTCTGGGACACGACCAACGAAAACAACGGCCTGACGCCCGACCGCTTCCCGTCGCGCCCGTTCGCGAGCATCGCTTCGGTCGGCTTCGCGCTCACCGCCTATCCGATCGGCGTCGAGAACGGCTGGTTGAGCCGCCGCCAGGCGGTCGACCGCACTTTGCTCACGTTGAAATTCTTCCGCGATGCGCCGCAAGGGCCGCAGCGCACCGGCAAGACCGGCTACCACGGTTTCTATTACCACTTCCTCGACATGCAGACCGGGCACCGCTACGAGCCCTGGGTCGAGCTGTCGAGCATCGACACCGCGCTGCTGATGTCCGGCGTGCTGTTCGCGCAGAGCTATTACGACCGCGACGATCCGCGCGAAAAGGAGATCCGCGACGTCGCCGACGAGCTGTACAAGCGCGTCGACTGGACCTGGCTGCAGAAGCGTCCGCCGCTGATTTCGATGGGCTGGTATCCGGAGAGCGGCTTCATCCAGCACGATTGGGCCGGCTACAACGAGGCGATGCTGCTCTACATCCTGGCGATGGGCTCGCCGACCCATCCGGTGAGTCCGGACGCCTGGCAAGTGTGGACGCGCAGCTACGATTTGAGCTGGGGCGTGTTCCAAGGCCAGGAATACTTGAGCTTCGCCCCGCATTTCGGCCACCAGTACAGCCATGTGTGGATCGATTTCCGCGGCATCCGCGACGACTACATGCGCAACCGCGGCATCGATTATTTCGAGAACAGCCGGCGCGCGACCTACGCGCAGCGCGCCTACGCGATCGAAAACCCGATGAAGTGGAAGGAATACGGCGAAAACGTCTGGGGGCTCACCGCGAGCGACGGTCCGCAGCGCACCACCCAGTACTACCAGGGCCAGGAACGCGAATTCCGCCACTACAGCGCGCGCGGCGCCGGCCTGCGCGACGATTTCGACGACGGCACCATCGCGCCGACCGCGGCGATCGCTTCGTTGCCGTTCGCGCCCGAGATCGTCATTCCGGCGACCCAGGCGATCCACGAGCGCTACGGCGATTACCTGTATTCCAGCTACGGCTTCCTGGACGCGTTCAATCCCAGCTTCGACTACGACATCCCGTTGAAGACCGGACGCCTGGTGCCGGACAAGGGCTGGGTGGCCAGCGATTACATCGGCATCGACCAAGGCCCGATCCTGGCCATGATCGCCAACTATCGCAACGAGTTCGTTTGGAAAACGATGAAGCGCAATCCTTACGTGCGCAAAGGCTTGGAGCTGGCTGGATTCGAAGGCGGCTGGCTGACCCCGCGGAACGCCAGCGGGCCGCCCGATCCGAAGGCCGCGGCGGCGCGCGCGATCGGCGTGGCCGAATCGCGGGCCGCGAACGCAGAGCCGCAGACGCCCGAAGCGGCGCGTCCGCAGCCGCCGCAATAAACTGGGCGGGTGCGCATCGTCAGGCCCTTGTTGATCGTCGTTTTCGCCGCGTGGCTGCTGGCCGGCTGCGCGCGCGAACCGGACGTGGTCACGATCCGGTTTTGGTCCATGGGCCGCGAGGCCGAAGTGGTGGGGCCGCTGATCGACGAGTTCGAGCGCGACAATCCGGGCATCCGGGTGGATCTGCAGCAAATCCCCTGGACCGCCGCGCACGAAAAACTGCTGACCGCGTTCGCCGCGGACGGATTGCCCGACATTTGCCAGCTCGGCAACACCTGGATCCCGGAATTCGCGGCCCTGGGCACGCTCGAGCCGCTGCAGCCTTACGTAGACAAATCCAAGGTCGTCGACCGGAGCGATTACTTCCCCGGCATTTGGGACACCAACGTCATCGAAGGCCGCCTGGTGGGCGTGCCCTGGTACGTGGACACGCGCTTGGTGTTCTACCGCAAGGACTTGTTGGCGAAGGCCGGTTTCGACCATCCGCCCAAAACTTGGGAAGAGTGGAACCGCGCGATGGCCGCGGTGAAGAGGGAAGTGGGACCGCAACGCTACGCGTCCATGCTTCCGCTCAACGAGTTCGAACAATTGCTGTCGCTGGGCTTGCAGCAGGACGATCCTTTGCTGCGCGACCACGACGGCCGCGGCAATTTCCAAAGCCCGGGTTTCCGCCGCGCGTTGTCGTTCTACGTCAACATCTTCCGGCGCGATTGGGCGCCGCCGATGTCGGAGACCCAGATCTCGAACGTGTGGGACGAATTCTTCAAAGGCTTCTTCACGTTCTACGTTTCCGGGCCCTGGAACATCCGCGAATTCAAGAAGCGCGTGCCGCCGGGGCTGGAAGACGCCTGGGGCACGGCGCCGCTGCCCGGACCGAACGGGCCGGGCGCGGGCATCGCCGGCGGCACCAGCCTGGTGCTGTTCCGCTCATCGCCGCGCAAGGATGCGTCGTGGAAGCTGGTCGAATTCTTGTCGCGGCCCGACGTGCAGCAGCGTTTTCACGCCGCGATCGGCGACCTGCCGCCGCGGCGCAGCACTTGGGAATATCCGCAATTGAAGGAAGACCCGTACGCGCAGGCTTTCCGCGACCAGCTGGAGCGGGTGAAGCCGACGCCGAAAGTGCTGGAGTGGGAACGGATCGTGCAGGAGATGCGCCTGGCCAGCGAACGCGTGGTGCGCGGCGGCGAATCGCAGGACGACGCGCTGCGCGACTTGGACAAGCGCGTCGACGAAATCCTCGAGAAGCGCCGCTGGATGCTGGAACACGGCGCATCCAGCGAAGAGGCGCTGCGATGAAGGTCTCGCTCGCCGGTTGGGTGTTCGCCGCGCCCGCGCTGATCGTGATCGGCGTGTTCTTCGGTTTGCCGGTGCTGGCCGCGCTGGGGTTGAGCTTGACCGACTTCGATCTGTACGCGCTGGCCGATCCGGCCAATCTGCGTTTCGTCGGCTTCGGCAACTACACGGAATTGCTGCGCACGCCGATGTTTTGGAAGTCGCTCGGCAACACCACCTATTTCGTCGCGGTGGGCGTGCCCTTGTCGATCGGCGTGTCGTTGGGCGCCGCGATCCTGCTGCACGCGCCGGCGTCGCGATTCAAAGCCTTGTTCCGCACCGCCCTGTTCGCGCCGGTGGTGACCACGCTGGTGGCGGTGGCGGTGATCTGGCGTTATCTGTTCCACACCAGCTACGGACTGGTGAACTATGTGCTGGGCCACCTCGGCATCGGTCCGATCGACTGGCTGGGCGATCCGGCCTGGGCGATGCCGACGATCATGCTGCTCGCCGTGTGGAAGAACTTCGGCTACAACATGGTGATCTTCCTGGCCGGGCTGCAATCGATCCCGCAGGATCTGTACGAAGCGGCGCGCATCGACGGCGCATCGAAATGGCGCCAGTTCCTGCACATTACCTTGCCGATGCTGGGCCCGGTGCTGCTGGTGGTCGGCGTGATCACCGTTTCCGGCTATTTTCAGCTGTTCGCCGAACCATACGTGATGACCCGCGGCGATCCGCTGCAGAGCACGGTGAGCGTGCTGTACTACATGTTCGAGGAAGGCTTCCGCTGGTGGAATCTCGGCCGCGCGTCGGCGGTGGCGTTCCTGCTGTTCGTGATCATCCTGGCGGTGACCACGGTGCTGCTGCGCCTGGGGCGCAGGAAGGAACTGGTATGAGCCGCCAGGTCGGCGAGTCCCGCTTCAATGCGATCGCGATCAATGCCGCGTTGACGCTGCTGGCCCTGATCAGCCTGGCGCCGCTGGCGTGGATGGTGTCGGTGTCGTTCATGCCGGCCGGCGAGGCCAGCCATTTCCCGCCGCCGCTGCTGCCCTCGCAAGCCACCTTGAGCGCTTATCGCGAGCTGTTCGAGCGCACCGGCATGGCCCGCAATTTCGGCAACAGCCTGTTGGTGTCTGTTTCGATCACCGCGCTCTCTTTGCTGGTGAACACCATGGCCGGCTATGCGTTCGCCAAACTGAGGTTCAAGGGACGGGAACGCATCTTCCAGTTGTTGCTGGCCGCGCTGGTGATCCCCGCGCAGGTGGCGATGCTGCCGCTGTTCCTGATGATGAAGCAGCTGCATTTGGTCAACAGCTACGGCGGCGTGGTCGTGCCGGCGTTGGCGACGGTGTTCGGCATCTTCCTGGTGCGGCAGTACGCGCGGTCGATCCCGGACGAGCTGCTCGAGGCCGCGCGCATCGACGGCGCCGGCGAGCTGCGCATCTTCTTCCAGATCGTGCTGCCGATGCTCAAGCCGGTGCTGGTGACGCTGTCGATCTTCACCTTCATGGCGTCCTGGAACGATTTCATGTGGCCCTTGATCGTGTTGACCGACCAGGAGCACTACACGCTGCCGGTGGCGCTGGCTTCGCTGTCGCGCGAGCACATCCAAGACGTGGAAATGATGATGGCCGGTGCGGTGATCACGGTGCTGCCGGTGCTGCTGCTGTTCTTGCTGCTGCAGCGGTACTACATCCAGGGTCTGTTGCTCGGGAGCGTCAAGGGTTGATCTTTAAGCGAAGCCGAAAGCAAATCCCCCCCGGCCCCCCTTTTTCAAAGGAGGGAGAACTGCTTCGACGCGTCCAGTTGCGACGCTTGCAAGCCGTTTCCCCCTTTGAAAAAGGGGGGCCGGGGGGGATTTGCTTTTGCTTGGGGCTGCTCTCGGCATTCCCGACTCAAGCCCAGACCGGGCCGCGCTTGCTGGACGGCTTCGAAAATCCGAACGACTGGAAAGTCGTCGTCTCGAACCAAGTAGCCGGCAAACTCCGGCAAGTCCAAGGCGTCGACGGCAAGGCTTTATGCCTGGATTACGATTTCAACGGCGTTTCCGGCTACGCCGGCATCCAGCGCGTGCTGCCGATCGATTATCCGGGCAACTACCAATTCAAGTTCGACCTGCGCGGCGATTCGCCGAAGAACGACCTGCAGTTCAAGCTGATCGACGCCAGCGGCGACAACGTCTGGTGGGTGAACCGGACCAAATACGACTATCCGCGCGACTGGACCGAGGTCCGTTACAAAAAACGCCATATCGACAAGGCCTGGGGTCCGGATCCGGACCGTACGCTGCGCCGCAGCGCCAAGCTGGAATACACGATCTACAACAACGAAGGCGGCAAAGGTTCGGTCTGCTTCGACCGGCTGCGCTTCGAGCCGCTGCCGCTGGAAGACCGATCGCCGTTGAAAGCCTCGGCTACAGCAACGGTCGCCAACGGGGGCGCGGTGGCCAGCAGGGCGGCGGACGGCAGTCGCGATACCGCATGGATCGCCGATTTCGCTGCCGAACCGGCGCCGAGCTTGACGCTCGATCTGGGCAAGCCGCGCGAATTCGGCGGCTTGGTGCTGCGTTGGACGCCGCGCGAATACGCATCGGATTACCTGATCCAAACGTCCGACGACGGCAAAACATGGCGCGATGTCGGCACCGTCGTCGGCGGCGACGGCGGCGACGATTACCTCGCATTGCCGGAATCCGAAGCGCGCTATCTCAGGCTGTTGCCCGGCGACGGGCCGCAAGCCACTTTCGGCTTGGCCGAAGCGACGGTGCAGCCGCTGGAATTCGCAGCGATACCCAACGATTTCGTGCGCGCGGTGGCCAAGGATTCGCCGCGCGGCTGGTATCCGCGCGGATTCGTCGGCGAGCAACCGTATTGGACCATTCTCGGCATCGATGGCGGCGAACAGCAGGGCTTGATCGGCGAGGACGGCGCGGTCGAAGTCGCGCAGGGCGGGTTCAGCATCGAACCGTTCGTGATCGCCGACGGCGGATTGGTCGCCTGGGCCGACGTGCAGGCCACTCAGTCGCTGCAGGACGGCTATCTGCCGATCCCGAGCGTGGATTGGAAACATGCCTCGTTCGCGCTCAAAACCACCGCGTTCGCTCGCGGCGATCAAAAGAATTCGCAATTGGTGGCGCGCTACCGCTTGACCAACACCGGTAAGGAAGCCGGCGATTTCACGCTCGCGCTGGCGGTGCGGCCCTTGCAAGTCAACCCGCCGACGCAATTCTTGAACATCGTCGGCGGCGTCAGCGAGATTAGCGCACTGGAGATCGACGGCGGCACGGTTTCGGTGGATGGGCGGCGGCGCGTGTTCGCGCGGCAGGCGCCGGATGCGGCGTTCGCGACCGCCTTCGATTCCGGATCCGCGGTGGCCAAGCTGGCCCAAGGCGAGTGGCCGCAGTCCAAGCGTGTGGACGATCCGACCGGATTGGCTTCCGGCGCCTTGTTGTACCGCCTGCATCTGGCTCCTGGGCAGTGGCGCGAAGTCTCGCTGTTGATTCCGATGACCGGCGTTGCGCCGAAAGCGATCCCGGATGCGGAAAGCCTGCAGCAGGCCGTCGCCGCCGATTGGCGCGGCAAGCTGGACAGGGTGCATATCGACGTTCCGCCGCAGGGCCAGGCGCTCGCGGATACGCTGCGCACGGCGACCGCGCACATGCTCGTCTCGCGCATCGGCCCGCGCCTGCAACCGGGCACGCGCTCGTACGCGCGCAGCTGGATCCGCGACGGTGCGATGATTTCCGAAGGTCTGCTGCGCATGGGGCGCGAGGATGCGGTGAAGGATTACGTGGCCTGGTACGCGCCGTACCAATTCAAGGACGGCATGGTGCCTTGCTGCGTCGACCGGCGCGGCAGCGATCCGGTCCCCGAAAACGACAGCCACGGCGAATTGATCTTCAACATCGCCGAGTTGTACCGCTACGACGGCGATAAGGTTTTCCTGGCCAAGATGTGGCCGCACGTGCTGGCCGCGTTCGAATACATGGAAAAACTGCGCCTGAGCGAGCGTACCGAAGCCAACAAGGCCAAGAATGCGGCGTTCTACGGGATGATGCCGGTGTCGATCAGCCACGAAGGCTATTCGGCCAAGCCGGTGCATTCGTACTGGGACAATTTCTGGGCTTTGCGCGGCTACAAGGATGCGGTCGAAGTGGCGCAATGGCTGGGCAAGGACGCCGAAGCCAAGCGTTTCGCCGCTTCGCGCGACCAATTCCGCGAGGATCTGTACGCGTCGCTGCAGGCGACGGCCGCCCATCACAAGATCGAATACCTGGCCGGTTCGGCCGAGCTCGGCGATTTCGATGCGACATCGACTACGATCGCGCTCGCCCCAGGCGGCGAGCAGGGCAGGTTGCCCCAAACCCTGTTGGACAACACCTTCCAGCGCTATTGGCGCGAATTCGAGCAGCGCCGCGACGGCAAGCGGGAGTGGCGCGATTACACGCCTTACGAATGGCGCAACGTGGCGGCGTTCGTCCGCTTGGGCTGGCGCGAGCGGGTCTGGGGCGCGGTCGATTTCTTTTTCGCCGACCGCGAACCGACGGCCTGGAACCAATGGGCCGAAGTAGTCGCGCGCGAGCGGCGCAAGCCGTTCTTCGTCGGCGACTTGCCGCATGCGTGGGTAGCCTCGGATTTCGTGCGCTCGGCGCTGGACATGTTCGCCTACGTGCGCGAAGTCGACGACAGCGTCGTGCTGGCGGCGGGCATTCCCGCCGATTGGCTGGACGGCGAGGGCGTGGCGATCCGCGGTCTGCGCACGCCGTACGGGAAGCTGGGTTATTCGTTGCGACGCGAGGGGGCGATTTTGAAACTCGATGTCGCGGCCGGAATCAAAGTACCGGCAGGCGGATTGGTCTTGCCATGGCCGTATCGCGGCGCGCCCGGGAAAGCGACGATCGATGGCCGGCCGGCGCAATGGAAGGACGGCGAGTTGCGCATTCCTTCAGTTCCGGCGAGAGTCGAAATCCACACCACCCGTTAACCGCTCGTTGTTGCGGGATCCGCTTCAGGCGAGCTTTTAAGCCGTCATTCCCGCCTTCGCGAGAATGACGGCTCAAGATCAAGAGCTCGCGGCTGAAGCCGCTCCCGCAAAAAATGCGGTCACGCGGCCCGCGCTTTGACGACCGCAACCGCCCGCGCTGCGCTTTCGCTGATCTTGGCGTAATTGCCAGCCGCCAACCATTCCTTGGCCACCATCCACGAACCGCCGATGCACACCACGTTCGGTTGAGACAGATATTCGGCCGCATCCTTCTCGCCGATGCCGCCGGTCGGGCACAGCTTCAAGCCGGAGAGCGGGGCGGCCAAGCCCCTGATCATCGCCAAACCGCCGACGGCCGTTGCTGGAAATAATTTGCAGACGCGGAACCCGCGCGCCATCAGCGACAGCAATTCGGTCGGCGTCGCCGCGCCCGGCACCACCGGCAGCGGCGCTTTCGCCAGCGCATCGGCCAAGGCGGCCGGCGTGCCTGGGGTGACCAGGAAATCCGCGCCGGCATCCATCGAACCGCGGATCTGCGCCTCGGTCAGCACTGTGCCTGCGCCGATCACGATTTCGGGCAGCGATTTCTTCAAGGCCGCCAATGCCTCCAAAGCGACCGGGGTGCGCAAAGTCAGTTCGATAGAGCGCAAACCGCCGGCAAGCAGCGCGTCGGCGAGGCGGCGCGCTTGGTCGATGCTATCGACGGTGACGATCGGCAGGATGCCCGCGTCGCGCAACAGCCGTTCGGCTTGGTTCTGGTGTTCGGCGATGCTCATGTCGTGTTCGTCTCGTATCAGTAATCGCGTTCGCCGTGCGGTGCCAGCGCCGCCTGGCGGCCTCCGCCCAGTTCGTATTCGGAATCGTATTCCCAGGCGCCGCCTTCGTGCGAAGGCGGGCCGCAAGAGATCGACAGCGCGCCTTGATCGGCAGGACCGACCAAGCGCCGGTTCAGCGCGAACAGGTTGCGGCCCAAATCGTGCGCGGCCGGGGTCGTATTCGGCTCGATGTCGCGCGCGGCCCATTCTTTGGGATCGACCAGCACTTCCAGCGTGCCGGCTTCACCGTTCAGCCGGATCATGTCGCCTTCGCGGACCTTGGCGATCGGCCCGCCGCGCGCGGCTTCGGGGGTGACGTGGATCGCGGCCGGAATCTTGCCCGAAGCGCCGGACAGGCGTCCGTCGGTGACCAAGGCGACGCGCCGGCCCTGGTTCTGCAGCATGCCCAGCAGCGGCGTCAGCGAATGCATTTCCGGCATGCCGTTGGCGCGCGGGCCGTTGTAGCGGACCACGGCGACGAAATCGCGCGGCAGCACGCCGGCGGCGTGCAGCTTGTTCAAGGCTTGCGGCGCATCGACCACCACGGCCGGCGCTTCGATGGTGCGGTATTCGGGCTTCACCGCCGACACTTTCATCAGCGAGCGCCCCAAGTTGCCGCGCATCAGGCGCAGTCCGCCTTGCGCTTCGAACGGATCCGACGCCGGGCGCAGCACCTGCGCATCGCCGCTTTCGGCCGCGCCTTCGAGATAGGCGAGGCGGCCGTCGATCAAGCGCGGCTCCTTGGTGTATTCGGCCATGCCGCCGGCGACCAAGGTCGGCAGTTCGTGCATCAATCCGGCGCCGAGCAATTCGCGGAACACGTACTGGGTTCCGCCCGCGGCGGCGAAGCGGTTCACGTCGGCCTCGCCGTTCGGATACACGCGGGCCAGCAGCGGAACGATTTGCGAGAGCGCGTCGATGTCGTCCCAGGTCAAGACGATGCCGGCCGCGCGCGCGACCGCGACCCAATGGATGGTGTGGTTGGTCGAACCGCCCGTGGCCACCAGCGCGACCACCGCGTTGACGATGGCGCGTTCGTCGATCAAGCGGCCGAGCGGGCGATAGTCGTCGCCCAACGCGGTGATCGCCAGTGCGCGCAGAACCGCTTCGCAGGTCAGCGCATCGCGCAACGGCGTGCCGGGGTTGACGAAGGAACTACCGGGCAGCTGCACGCCCATCGCTTCGAGCAGCACTTGGTTGGAATTGGCGGTGCCGTAGAACGTGCAGGTGCCGGGCGCATGGTAGGAATCGGCTTCGGCCTGCAGCAATTCTTCGCGCGTCGCCTGGCCCGCGGCGTAGCGCTCGCGCACTTCGGCTTTCTGCTTGTTCGGGATGCCCGGCGTCATCGGCCCGCCCGGCACGAACACCGCCGGCAGATGGCCGAAAGCCAGCGCGCCGATCAGCAGGCCCGGCACGATCTTGTCGCAGATCCCCAGGTACAGCGCCGCGTCGAACATGTCGTGGGTCAGGGCGACCGCGGTGCTCTGCGCGATCACGTCGCGCGAGAACAGCGACAAGTCCATACCGGGCCGGCCCTGGGTCACGCCGTCGCACATCGCCGGCACCGCGCCGGCCACTTGCGCGGTGGCGCCGGCTTCGCGCGCGATTTTGCGGATCAGCTCGGGATAGGTTTCGTAAGGCTGGTGCGCCGACAGCATGTCGTTGTAGGCGGTGACGATGCCCAAATTCGGCGTCGTTTCGCCGCGCAGGCGGCTTTTGTCGGCCGTATCGCTGGCCGCGAACGCATGCGCCAGGTTGCCGCAGCTCAGCCGCTTGCGTTGCGGGCCGGCGGCGACGATCGCTTCGATGCCTTGCAGATAGGCCTCGCGCGAGAGGCGGCTGCGTTCGCGGATGCGTTCGGTGACTTCGTGGAGGATGGGATGCAGGGTCATGGCGTAAGGCGGGCCTTGGCCCACCGGCTTCGATCGCCGGCGGAATGTTCGGTAGATGTGCTTGCGTGGGTCATGGCGAGCGTTTGCGGTGGGCCAAGGCCCACCCTACGGACACCAGTGGATTTGGAGCGTGGCGCCGGGCGTGGTGAAGGCTATCCGCACCGGCATGACGCTGGCGTCGTCGCTGTCGAGCGCGCGATCCAACAAGCGCCGCTTGGCGTCGCCGCGGACCAGCAGCAAGCGTTCGCGCGCTTTCGACAAACCGAGCGGCGTCAGGCTGATCCGCAACGGCCACGGGCCTGCGCCCGGACAGCCGCTGGCGTCGAAAGAGACGTAATCGGACTTGCTCGACAGCGCGCGCGGCAAATCGCGGGCCCCGGGGAATAGCGAAGCCGTGTGGCCGTCTTCGCCCATGCCCAATACGGCCGCCGTGGTCGCCTGGCGCGCGTGCGCGTTGGCGCTGGCGACGGCTTCGTCGAGCGTGCGGCCGAGCCGGGTCATCGGTTCGAAATGCGCGGCTTTGGCGTGGTTCTGCAGCAGGTTCTCGCGCACCAGGCGCGCGTTGCTGTCCGGGTCGTCCGGTTGCAGCCAACGCTCGTCGACCAGAGCCACGTCGATGTTGTCCCAATCGAGCGGCGCTTTCGACAGGGCACGGTAGACCGGCGCCGGCGTCGTGCCTCCGGAGAGCAGCAGGCGCGCGTGGCCGCGTTCGGCGAGATCGCGGCGCAGGCTGGCCGCCAGCATGACCGCGCAGCTCCAAGCCCAAGCGTCCGCGTCCGGATAGGCGTTGAACTTCACCCGGCCCGGCGAGGGCGGATCGTATTCGATCGGCGGCGGCGCGGAAGTGGGCATCAGGCGTCCGACGGTGGCGCCGCGCGATGCTGCAAGGCCAGCGCGGCGGCGCCGAGCAATCCCGGTTGCGGATGCACGACGGCGAGCGTCGGCACGGCGGCCATGTTGGACGAAAAACGCCCTTTGTGCTCGAAGCGCTGGCGGAAACCGGAGTGCTGCAAAGCGGGCAACATCCTCGGCACCAGTCCGCCGGTGAGATAGACGCCGTCCCAGGCGCCCGTGGTCAGCACCAGATCGCCCGCGATGGCGCCGAACACCGCGCAGAACACGTCGACGCTGCGCATGCTGATCGGATCGCCCTGCGCGGCGCGTTCGGTGATGTCCTTGGGCTTCATCGGGCCGGGATCGACGCCGGCGATCTCGCTGAGCGCGCGGTGGATGTTGACCAAGCCGGGCCCGCAGATGAGCCGTTCGTTCGAAACGCGTCCGAACTGCGCCGACAAGCGTTGCAGGATTTCGATTTCCTCCGGCGTGCCGGGCGGAAAGCTGACGTGGCCGCCTTCGGTCTCGATCGGATAGGCGCGGCCGTCGCGCACCATCAGCGCGCCGACGCCCAGGCCGGTGCCCGGACCGATCACGGCGTAATTGCGGTCGACGCGCGGATCGAAAGCCGCGGCGCGGGCGCCGCCGATGGCCACCAGCGCGTCGCCGCGCAGCAGCACGATCGCCATCGCCTGCGCGGCGAAATCGTTGATGAGTTGGAGATCGTCGAAGCCGAGCGCGGATTGCACCCGGCGCTTGGAAATCACCCAAGGGTGGTTGGTGATGCGCGCCTCGTCGCCGTCCACGCGGCCGGCGACCGCGAATACGCCGCGGCGGATGCCGCCGTCGTCGAGCGGCGTCGGCGCGATGGTGTCCAGATAATGCTGGGCGGCATCGCCGAGCGAAGGGAAATCGGCGACGGCGAATTCGCGCACGCTTTCGGCCAGCAGCGGATCCGCCGCATCGATGTCGGCCAGCGCGAAGCGCGCGTTGGTGCCGCCGATGTCGGCCAACAGCACGCGTTCGCCGGCGCCGCTCATGAGGCTTTTTTCTTGTGGCCGTTGCCGAACAGCGTGGCGGGCAAGAAGTCCACGGCCGCCGGCGGGCCCCAGGAGCCGGCCGGGTAGGGCTGCACCGGCGTTTGCGCTTGGCGCCAGGCGTCGCTGATGCTGTCGATCCAGTGCCAGGCGGCTTCCACTTCGTCGTCGCGGACGAACAAGGTTTGGTCGCCTTTCAGCGCATCGATCAGCAGGCGTTCGTAGGCGATGCGGCGTATGGGCGCGGGCGACATCGACAGATCCAGCGACATCGGCTGCAGTTCGGTCGCGCCCCATTCCGGCGCGGCCAGGCTGCCCATCAGGCCCAATTCGATGGTTTCTTCCGGCTGCAAGCGCATGCGCAGGCGATTGGAGCGCGCGCGCTCCTTGCTCGGCCGCTCGAACACCCAGTGCGAGACCGGTTTGAAGGAGACGACGACTTCGGTGGCGCGCGAAGGCATGCGCTTGCCGGTGACGATCCGGAACGGCACGCCGGACCAGCGCCAGTTGTCGATGTGGGCGCGCAGGGCGACGAAGGTTTCCACTTCGCTGTCGTGCTTGAAGCCGCGCACCGCTTCGCCGTCGACCACGCCCGCCTCGTAGCGGCCGCGCACGCTGTGCTTGCCGACGTCGGCGGGGGTCATGGGCCGCAGCGAACGCAGCACTTTGCGCTTCTCGTCGCGGATGCTGTCGGCGTCCAGCGCCGAGGGCGGCTCCATCGCGATCAGCGCCAGCAGCTGCAGCATGTGGTTCTGGACCATGTCGCGCAGCGCGCCGTAGTTGGCGTAATAGCCTTCGCGGCCGTCGACGCCGGCGGTTTCGGCGACCAGGATGTCGACCGATTCGATCCAGCGGTTGTGCCACACCGCTTCCATCAACGTATTGCCGAAGCGCAGCGCCAGCAGGTTCTGCACCGGCGCCTTGCCCAGGTAATGGTCGATGCGGAAGATCCGCGATTCGTCCAGCGCCGCCTTGAGCGTGGCGTTGATCTCGCGCGCCGAGGCCAGGTCGTGGCCGATCGGCTTTTCCAGGACCAGCCGGGATTCGCCTTCCAGCAAACCGGCGGCCTTCAAGCCGCGGGTGGCGGGCGCGAACAGATCGGGCGGCGTGGACAGATAGCTGACGCTGGGCCGGTCCGCGTATTGCGACAGCGTCGCGGCCATCGCCTCGGCGTCGTTGAGATCGAGCGCGTGGTAATGCGTGCGGCGGAGCAGGTCTTCCAGGGCCGTATCGTCGCGCGAATCGCCGTTGGCCAGGCGTTCGCGCAGCCAGGCCTGGAAGCCGCCGTCGTCGTAGTCGCTACGGCCGACGGCGACCACGCGGAAATCCGGCGGCAGCAGCCGGTCGCGCAGCAGGTGTTGCAGGGAAGGGAAGAGGTAGCGCTGCGAGAGGTCGCCGGTGGCGCCGAACAGCAACAGGGTGTCGTGCATGGCGCGGTCTAGCGGACTCCGTCAGTAGGGGAGAGGGTCGGCCAACGCGCCGCCATTGCTGGCGATCACCTTGCTGTAGAAGCGCGCGCTGTCTTTCGGCGTCCTTTCCTGCGTGCCGTAGTTCACGTGCACGATGCCGAAGCGCTTGGAGTATCCCAGCGACCACTCCAGGTTGTCCAGCAGCGACCACACCATATAGCCGCGGATGTCGCAACCGGCGTCGATGGCGTCGCGGATCGCCGACAAATGCTTCCGGAGGTAATCGATCCGGAGCGGATCGCGCACCCGGCCGCCTTCGGCTACCGGCGGGTCGAAGAACGCGGCGCCGTTCTCGGTGATGTAGGTCGGAATGTTGCCGTAGCGGCCCTTGGCCCAGACCAGAAGATCGGTCAGGCCTTGCGGGAAGACTTCCCAGCCGGTTTCGGTGTAAGTCCCGAGCGGTTGCTTGACCGGCCCGGCGCGCAACGGGTAACTGTCGTTCGCCTGGGTGACGTTGCGCGTGTAGTAATTGATGCCGATGAAGTCCAGCTTTTGTCTGATCAGGTCAAAATCGGCGGCCGGCCAGTCAGGCCAAGCCTCGCCGAAGATCTCTTTCATTTCGTCCGGGTAACGGCCGAGGATCGCCGGATCCAAATACTGGCGATTCATATAGGCGTCGGCGCGGCGCACCGCGGCCTGGTCTTCGGGCGAATCCGATGCGGCGTACTTCGGCTCGATGTTCACCACCAGGCCGATCTCATGCTTGCCCTCGGCGCGATAGGCCTGCACCGCGGCGCCGTGCGCGCGCATCAGATTGTGCGAGGCGATCGGCGCTTCGAAGCGGCTGCGGTGGCCCGGCGCCAGCGCGCCGTGCAGATAGCCGCCGTCGGTGATCACCCAAGGCTCGTTGAGCGTGACCCACTTCTTCACCCGGCCGTCGAGCGCGCGGTACAGCGTGCGGCCATAGTCGGCGAACCACTCGGCGCAGTCGCGATTGAGCCAGCCGCCGCGGTCGTCCAGCGCCGCCGGCAAATCCCAGTGGTAGAGCGTGAGCAGTGGCTCGATGCCGTTCTTCAACAGCTCATCGACCAGGCGCGAGTAGAAGTCGAGGCC
This sequence comes from Luteimonas gilva, assembly GCF_005239095.1. Taxonomy (GTDB): domain Bacteria; phylum Pseudomonadota; class Gammaproteobacteria; order Xanthomonadales; family Xanthomonadaceae; genus Luteimonas_C; species Luteimonas_C gilva. The sequence goes on from NZ_SZUA01000001.1 coordinate 462,392, forward strand.
TTTCTGATTCACCCGGCCGGTGCCCTCGGGCAGGATCCGCGACCAGGACACGCTGAAGCGGTAGGCCTGCATGCCCAGTTCCTTCATCAGCGCCACGTCTTCCTTCCAACGGTGGTAGTGGTCGCAAGCCACGTCGCCCGTGTCGCCGTTCAAGGTCATGCCCGGCGTGTGGGCGAAGCGGGTCCAGATGCTGGGGCCGGCGCCGTCGGCCAGCGGATAGCCTTCGATCTGGTGGGCGGCGGTGGCCGACCCCCACAAGAAGCCTTCGGGGAATTGTTTGGCGGCGGCAAGCGGTTGGCTCATCGCGTAGTCCTTGGCGGTGGGCAAGGGGCTCGGGGAGCCCGTGAAAACGATTACATGGCAGAATACCGCATGCGTCGGGCCAGTGTAATGGTGCGACCGCACAGAATCAGCGCGGGCCGGGCCCGCGTGCTCTAAGGTCCGTCCTTACCGGCATCCGGAGTTCCGATGGCCAAAGTCCAGCTAGACCAGGTGCGCAAGGTGTATCCGAACGGCTTCGTCGCCGTGGCCGGGGCCAGTTTCGAGGTCGCCGACGGCGAGCTGCTGGTGCTGGTCGGGCCTTCGGGCTGCGGCAAGTCCACGCTGCTGCGGATGATCGCGGGCCTGGAATCGATCAGCTCCGGCACGCTGAAGATCGGCGAGCGGGTGGTGAACGAGGTCGCGCCGAAGGATCGCGACATCGCGATGGTGTTCCAGAGCTACGCCTTGTACCCGCATATGACGGTGGCCGAGAACCTGGCGTTCGGGTTGAAGTTGCGCGGACACGACAAGTCCGCGATCGCAACGCGCGTCGCTGAAGCGGCGAAGACCTTGGAATTGGATGCGCTGCTCGACCGCAAGCCTGCGGCTTTGTCGGGCGGCCAACGCCAACGCGTCGCTCTGGGCCGGGCGCTGGTGCGGCAACCGCAGGCTTTCCTGTTGGACGAGCCGCTATCGAATCTGGACGCTAAACTGCGCATGTCGATGCGGGTCGAGATCGCGCGCCTGCACCGGCAGTTGGGCGCGACCATGGTGTACGTGACCCACGACCAGATCGAAGCGATGACGCTGGGCCAGCGCATCGTGGTGCTCGACAAGGGCGAAATCCAGCAGATCGACACGCCGATGGCTTTGTACGAGAAGCCGGCGAACCTGTTCGTCGCTACGTTCCTCGGCAGTCCGGCGATGAACGTGTTGCAAGGCCGTTTGTCGGCCGAGGACGGCTTGGCGGTGCAGTTGGAGGACGGCTCGCGCGTGCCGCTGGACGGCGCAAAACCGCCGCAGGCCTGGATCGGGCGCGATATCGCGGTCGGGGTGCGGCCGGAACACCTGCGCCCGGCGCAGCATGGCGAGGCCGGCGCGTTCGAAGCCGAAGTCGAAGTGGTCGAACCAGTCGGCAGCGAGGTCTTCGTCAACCTACGCCTGGGCCGGCAGCCGCTGATCGCGCGTTTCGAGCCCAACGTGTTGCCCGAGCGGGGCAAGCCCATGTCGATCGCCGTGGCCGGCGAGCGGCTGCATTTCTTCGACGCCGAAAGCGGCGCCGCGTTGTAAGGCCGGCTTGCCGGATAAAGGCTTGGCCGCGTCCGGGCGCCGTTGTCCGTCGTCGAGCCTTCGCACCATCCGCCCCCGGGCTACCGCGGCTTTTGCGCGTACCTCGCGAATTCAGGGCCGGCCACGCGCAGGTTCTGGCGCAGATACGCACGCAGGCGCTGGCCCGGCGGCTCCGGTGCCGCACCACCGAGGTGTCGCTGCAACATGGTTTCCATTGCGAAGAGATAAGCCTCGCGCGGGACCGGATCGACCGGCGAATGCCCGCCGTTCGGTTCGACCAGCAAAGTCATCGGACGCTTCGCGGCCTGCAGCGTCGCGGCGTAGTTGACGACTTCGCGGATCGCCACCGTGCGATCGGCGCCGCCCGCGATGACCAGCAAGGGACGGCGCATCTTCGCCGCGTTCGCCAGCGGCGATTGCGCATGCAGGCGCGCATAAGTCGCGGCGTCGGTGGAATCCAGCGACAACGCCGCCAGGGTGTGCTTGAGCGAACGGTCGGGCAGGTCGCCCTGGTCGCCGGCTTGGAGTAGCCAGCGCATCGACCAGCCAAGGTCCGCCGGCGGCGAGCCGGCGACGCCGACCTTGAACAGTTCGGGCTGGAACGTCAGGCCCAACAATGTCGAATAACCGCCGAAGGAATGGCCGACGATGCCGACGCGCTGCGCGTCGCCGATACCCTGGGCCAGCAGCCAGCGCACGCCTTCGACGATGTCCTGTTGCACGCGGCCGTTGCCGTAGTCGCCGTTCGACGCGAAGGTGTAGTCCCGCCCATGCCCGGTGGAGCCGCGGAAATTCGACTGGAACACCACGTAGCCGCGATTGGCGAGGAACTGGGCGGCGCCGTCGTAGCCGGCGCGGAAGTGGTTGATGGGGCCGCCATGCACCTGCGCGACCAGCGGCGCATGCGCGGCATCCACGCCCGGCGGCAGCAGCAGGAAGCCATGCACGCGCTTGCCGTCGGAGGCGGTGTAGGCGATGGCGAGCTTGCGCGCCAGTGCGGCTTCCTTCGGCGCATTCGCGGTGATGCCGGGATCGTCGAGGATGCGGCGCAGGTTTCCATTGCGCGGGTCGTACAGGTACCAGCGCGGGTCGCGCAATGTCGGCGCACGCTCGCTCACCAGCCAGCGCGCGGAGGGGCCGCCGCCGGCCTGCAGGCCGATGTCGCGGTCGGGGAACTTGCGCGCGATGTCCGCCACCACGGCCTGCGCATCACCGATCCCGTAAGTCGCGGCGACGGTACTACGGTAACTCGCCGCCAACGGCTGTTGCGTGCGCGGATCGACCGCGACCTCGTCGAGGTCGGCTTCGCCGCGCGGGTCCTGGTGCAGGGTCTGCAGCTTGCCGTCCGCATCCAGGCGCATCACGCGGCGGAAATTTCCGCCAGGATTTCCCGTCATCAGCAGGCTGCCATCGGCCTGCACCGCCAGCAGATCCAGCCTATCCATCGGCCGCAGGCGCAGCACTTCGCGCAGCGTCCCGTCGGGGCGCACGCGATACAGCGCGTCGTGGTCGCCTTCGAAACGCGCCAGCGCGACGATGCGGCCCTGTGCGTCCAGGGCGACATCGTGGATCCAGTGCGCGTCTTCGCGCAGCAAGGTACGCTGGCCGCGTGCGTCCATGCGCACCACACGCCAACGCTCATCCTTGCCGGCGCGAACGCGTTCGCCCAGCAGCACGGCGGCCGGTTGCGACGGATCGAGCTTCATCACCCGGCGCCGTTCGGTGCCGCCCAGCGGCACGCGCACACCGGTGCGGCCATCGACGCCGACGATGCTCAGCACGCGCGACGCGCGCAGGAACAGCCAGCGGCCATCGCGCGACCACATCAGCTGGTCGGCCTGGGTGCTGCCCACCAGCATGCGTGCATTGCCGCCATCCGCCGGCAGCAGCCACAAGCCGCGCGAGTCCTTCTTTTCGCGCAAGTAGGCCACCGCGTCGCTGGCGGGCGAAAGCTGCGCGGCCACCAGCGTGCGGTTTTCGAGAAAGGCCGTGCGCGGCAGGCGCGGGGCACGGGGCAGCGCGCGTTGCGCACCTTCAGCAGTGCGGAGGCTTTCGGCTGCCTGCGCCGGCAAGGCGCGCGGTGCGAGCAGGAGGGCGCACAGCGCCAACGTGCCGCACAGGGTCCGGAACATCGTCATCGTCGATCCTCTCTCCGTTCCGGCTCAGGCGGCGGCCGGCAGTGCTTGCGGCACGGTTTCCGCCAGCATCTCGCGACGCGGATACAGCAGCCACAGGCTGGCCAGCGCCGGCAGTCCGACGATTCCGCACAGCACGACCCAGGTCCAGCGGCCGCGCGGCGAATGCGCTTGCCGACCGGTCAGCCACACCGCGCCAAGCAGCGCCAGCAGGCAGCAGGCGCCGGCCAGCCACAGCACTTGCGACGGCACGGGTTCGGGCTTGGCACGCAGCGGATCCTTCGCCGCGAACAGGTCTTGCGCGCCCAGGCAGATCGCGCGCAGCACCGGCGACAGCCAGGTGTTGCGGTTGGTGTAGACGGACGGCAGATCGATCGACAGGGCGCGGCGCGCGACTTCCCGCGCATGGCCCTTGCCGTCCACGCGCAGCACCTGCTGGAACGGATGCTGGAGTTCGCCGCTCCACACGCCCCAGGTGTAGGTGTAAGACACCAGGTAACCGTCCAGCAGTTCGATCACGTCGATCCGACTGAGGTTGCCGACCGGGCCGGGCATCGCCACCCGCATCAGCGGCTGCAGCAGGTCGAGTCCGTTCGTCGCCTCGCGGCCGGGATAGAAATAAGCGGCGCGGTCGCTGAGCACCACGATGTTGTCGCCGGCCGGCTCGGGCGGACTGGCCATCACTTCGCCCGCTGGCAGGCGGAAGCGTTCGAACATCCGCTGCTGCTCGCTGTCGTACTGGTAGGCCGCATGCGCGTTGTACAGGTAGGTCGCGCCGTATGGCATGGTCGGCGCCGGAAATGCGGCCTGCTCCTCGCCCACGCCCATTTCGCCGATCCGGCGCTGGTCGCGCAGGCCGCGGGTGACGAAACGCTCGCGGTCGTGGCTGAACACCATCCACAGGTTGTTCTCGTCGTCGCCCAGTTCCAGCGGCGACAGATTGGTCATGCTGTTGCGCACCGGCAGGTTGCGCAGCGGGTAAGTCGTGTATACGTCGGACAGGGCGATCTGCTCGCGCCACAGCGCGGCCTCAGGGTCGCGGCTGCCTTCGATGCCGAGCAGCAGCATGCCCTTGCCTTCGACGCGGTCGGCTTCGATGTACCCGCCCTTCGGCGGCGTGGGCGCGTTGAGCGGGTGCGTGCCGGTGACTGTCCACGCCAGCTCGACGCCGAAGCCCAGCATCCAGAGCAGGAAATACGCACCCATCTGCACCGGCAGCGCGACCGCCAGCAACGCCGCGGGATTGCGCGGCGGCACGGCCGGATCCGGCTTGAACGCGATCGCCAGCAGCACCGAGAGGAAGGCGATGACTGCGCATTGCACGCCCAGCATCGCGACGCCCGAGGCCTGCGCGTACAAGAACAGGTTCGGCAACAGGAAGGCCGCGAACGAATAGCGGCGGTTGCCGACCATCGCGTAGGCGCCGGCCAGGTAGCCCGACACCGCGATCAGCCATGCCGCCAGCGGCAACATCCAGTGGCGCAGGTCGACCACGCGCGCGGTCATGGTTTCCTGGTACATCGCCACCAGCGCAATCGGCAAGGCCGTTGCAAGCAGCAGCAACAACGCGCCCGCACCGGTCAACGCGCCGGCGATGCGCAGGCGGTGCAGCGGGCTATGCAGCAGGTTGAGCCACTGGTTCGGCTTGCGGTAGGTGCCCATCTGGTACAGGCCCAGCAAAATGCCGGCCACGGCATACACCGCGGCGAACACCTGGTAGACGAGCAGCGGCTGCTGCGCCATGTCCACCATGCGGCTGAGGAAACCGAGCACGGCGAGATTGATGAGGCCGGCGGCCAGTGCCCACCAGCGGAAGCGCAGCAGCTCGCCCTTGAACAGATCGATCATGTTGGTGTCCTCATGCCGTTATCCGGCGTGTAGCGCGCTCAGGCGGCAGCCGGCGCGGCGTGGTTCTTGGCAAGGAAAGCGTTGACGGCGCGGTCCAGGCTGACCGGCATCGATTGCACGTTGCGCGCGCCGCAATCGCGCAGGAAGCGTTCGAAATCCTCGTCCTGATCCAGCACCAGGTAGTGGTGCAGGCCGTCGAGCCGCTGCACTTCCAGCAGGCCCGGCACTTGTGCAGGTTCGGGTCCCTTGAAGGGGATGTCGGCGATCCAGTGGCTGACCCGCGCGCAGAAATCGTCCGGCGCGGACATGTTCTTCAATTGGCCGTGCTCGAGGATGATCAGGTTGTCGGCCACGCGTTCGATCTCTTCCATCTGGTGCGAGCAATAGATCACCGTGCAATCGTCGGTGGCGTTGCTGTACATCAGCGATTCCAGGAAGGCGCGCTTGGCGACCACGTCCAGGCCCAGCGTCGGTTCGTCCAGCACCAGCAGTTCCGGACCTTGCGCCAGTGCGAGCGCGAGGTTGAAACCGGCGCGTTCGCCGCGCGAAAGCTGGCCGACTTTTTGTTCCGGCAGCACGTGGTAGTGGCCGAGCACGCCTTCGAACGCGGCTTCGTTCCAGCGCGGGTATTGGCGCCGATGCATCTCTTTCACCGCCGACACGCGCATCCAGCCGGGCAGGGTATGTTCTTCGTTGACGAAGCCGATGCGGGCGCGATCGTGCGGCGTCAGCCGTTGGCTGTCGCGGCCGAGGATGCGCGCTTCGCCGGAGGTCTGCGGCAGGAAGCCGAGCAGGATCCGGAACAAGGTGGATTTGCCGGCGCCGTTGGCGCCGACGATGGCGTGGATGCGGCCGCGCGGGATGCGCAGGTCGAGGCGATCGAGCGCCAGCTTGCGCCCGTAGCGCTTGCTCAGCGCGGCGGTCTCGATCACGTATTCGGAATGGATGGCGGACATGGAAGGTCTCGGATCAATGTCGGTGGTCAGGCGGTTTTCCTGGGAACAAGCAGACGAAACTCGCGATGCAGGCGCGCCTGCACCTCGTCAGGCGGGTAGTCGAGCGCGATCACGTCGTGCAGGAAGCGCTGGATGGCTTCGTCCAGGCGGCGTTCGCGTTCGGCGTCGCTCAGGCGTTGGCGCGGCGGGGCCACGAACAGGCCCAGGCCCTGGCGGGATTCCAGCCAGCCTTCGGTGGTGAGTTCGGCGTAAGCCTTGGCGACGGTGTTCGGATTGATCGTCAGCTGCTGGGCCAGGCCGCGCACGCTGGGCAGTTGCGCGCCGGGGGCCAGGTCGCCGGTGGCGATCTTCATCCGCACCGCATCCACGATCTGCTTGGTGATCGGGCGCGGGTCGCCGGTAGCGATTTGGATCATCAGGGCTTGGGTACGGGCCATGCGGGCTCCTGCTGTACTAACTGTACTGTTGATACCAGTACAGTACATACAGCCCCGACCTGTCAAGGGCCATCCGATGGAGTCGCCCAGGCGAGGCGCGAAACCCGTTTTACGAGCCGCGAAAACGAGCGAAGGCCGCCTATACGCCGGCTGTTCTAGGATCGGATCGGGCGCGGATGGGCGCGCCGGTAGGAGCGCCGATGGCCGACACCCGCAAAATCCTCTGGCTTGTAGCGGCGCTGGCGCTTTCGCTGCTGCTGATGGGGCTGCTGTATGCGCAGAACCGCCATCTGCGGCTGGTCCGGGACGAGCTGCAGAGCCGCGCCTTTCAGCCTTACGTCGAGATGTGGTTGCCGGAGGTCTGGACCAAGACTTTGGACGGCGTGCCGATCCGGCTGGGCACGCCGCCGGCGCGCTATCAAGTGCTGTACTTCTTCGCGCAGGATTGCCCCTTGTGTCCCGGCTCGGCACCGGCCGTGCGCGCTTTGGCGCAGCGGCTGAGCCGCGATCCCAGCGTCGAGATGGTCGGCGTGGGCACCGGCAAGCCGGATGCGGTGCGGCGACAGGCGGCGGGATACGGGTTCCGATTCCCGGTGGCGACCTTGTCCGATCGCCGCGCGCTCGCGCTGTTCAAGGCGAATTCGATGCCGTTGCTGCTCGTCGCCGATGCCGATGGCCAGGTCCGGTATTGGCACGGCGGCGCGATCGAGGATGCCGCGGCGCTGGACGATGCGCTCGCGGCGATGGGCCTGGCCCAGGGCAATGGCGAGCCGATCGTGATCGAGCGCGGCGCGGAGTCTCAGGACTGATTCGTTTTGCGCGGTGCGCGCCTCAGGTCTTGGGGGGCGGATTCGTCCGCGCCCGCACTTTTTGTCCCGCAGTGAGCAGCGCGTTCGGCGCCAGCACCACCGTATCGCCCGAGGACACGCCGGACAGCACTTCGATCTCGTTGCCCAAGTTGCGTCCCAGGCTCACGTCGCGATAGTCCAGCGTCGAATCGGGCTTGAGCGCGACGATCTGCGCGCCGCCGGCGCGCTGCACCACCGCGGACACCGGCAGCATCACCACCGGCGCGGCGCGCTGCAAATGCAACCGCACCGTGCCGACCATGCCCGCCGGAATGCGGTTGCCGGGGTTGGGCAGGCGCAGTTCGGTGCGCATCACGCCCGCATCGCGCGATAGCGCCTGCGCGCTGCGCGCGACTTCCGCCTTGAAGGTTTCGCCCGGCAATTCGGGGAAACTGACTTCGGCCTCGGCGCCGCGCCGGATCTGCAGCGCGACGTTCTGCGGCACGTCGATCACCACCCGCAGCGGATCCAGCGCATTGATTTCGAACAGCGGCCCTGCGGCGGCCGCATCGCCGACCACGCGGTCGCCGCGTTCGACGTTGCGCGCCGTCACCACGCCCGCGAACGGCGCGCGGATCGCCTGGAACGCTTGCCGCTCGCGCGCGGACGACAGCCGCGCCTCCGCCGCGGCGCGCGCCGCAGTCGCGTTGTCGCGGTTGGCCTTGCGGTCGCTGAACAGCTCGCGCGAGATCGCGCCCGATCCGACCAACACGCTGGCGCGGTCGAAATTGACCTTGGCCAGTTCCTCGTCCGCCTTGGCCTGGGCGAGTTGCGCTTGGGCTTCGCGCACGGTCTGGTCGACCTCCGGTGCGGAGATCACGGCCAGGATTTGCCCGGCTTCGACCGCGTCGCCCAGGTCGGCGCGGCGGTCGCTGACGAAACCGGTGGCGCGCGCGTAGATTTGCGCCGATTCGCCGGCCAGCGCGCGCGCCGGCAGGCGCAATTCGTAGGCCGCATCGGCGGGCTTGGCTTGCACGGTCAACACTTCCGGCAAATCGCTCGCGGCTTTGGGCTCGGCGCTGCTGCGTCCGCAGCCGGCCGACGCCGCCAAGATCGCGGCGGACAGCGCGCCGCAGGCGATGCGCATCACGAGGGCGGATTTCATAGGACGACTCCTGCATCGCCGGCGGCGATGGCTTGGGGTTGGGGCGCGGCGGCGCGTTTGCTGCGCCGGCCGAGCACGGCCAGGATCGAAGGAACGAGAATCAAGGTGGCCGGCGTGCCGAACAGCAGGCCGCCGATGACCGCGCGGCCGAGCGGTGCGTTCTGTTCGCCGCCTTCGCCCAGGCCCAGCGCCATCGGCACGATGCCCAGCACCATCGCGCTGGCGGTCATCAGCACCGGACGCAAACGCACCGCGGCGGATTCGTAGGCGGCGACCTCCGGATCGTGCCCTTCGGCGATCAACCCGCGCGCGAAGCTGGTGACCAGCACGCTGTTGGCGGTGGAAACGCCGATCACCATCATCACGCCCATCAGCGCCGGCACGCTCAACGGCGTGCCGGTGACGAACAGACCGACGGCGGCGCCGGCGATCGCGATCGGCAATCCCGACATCGCCACCAGCGGCTGGATCCACGATTGGAAGTTGACGACCAGCACCAGAAACACCAGCACCGCCGACATCAGCAGGCCGCCGGCCAGCTCGCGATAAGCGCTCTGCATTTCGCCGGCCTGGCCGACGATCTCGATGCGGTTGCCCGGTTTCAGCTTGCCTTGCAGGTCGGCGGTGATCCGGGTCAGGCGGTCGTACACGCTGCCCAAGTCCGCGCCTTGCACGTTGGCCAGCACGCTGATGGTCGGTGCGAGCGTGGTTCGCGCCAAGCTGGCCGGCACGTTGCGCGGCGTGACCGTGGCGATGTTGCGCAACAGGACGGCTTGGCCGTCGGCGCCGACCCGCAACGGCGCATTGAGCAGGGTGTCGATATCGGTGAGGTTCGACGGCGGCGCTTGCACCTGCACGGTGTAGGCGATCGCGTTGACGGTGTCGGTCCAGTACACCGGCGACACCGTGCCGGCCGAACCCAATACCGCGAGCACCGCGCGGCTGGCTTGCTGCGCATCCAGTCCCAATTGCGCGGCGCGGGTGCGATCGATGCGCACCTGGTATTCCGGCAGGTCGAGCACTTGGCGCAGGGCCACGTCGACCGCGCCCGGCACCTTGCCCAATTGCTGTTCGATGTCGCGCGCCAAGGCCAGATTGCCGGGCACGTCGCGGCCGATCAGCCGCACTTCGAATGCCGCGGCCGCGGAGCCCGCCAAAGTGCGGCTGGTCGCATCCGGCGGACGCTCGAACAGCTTCGCCTCGGGGAAGCGTTCGGCGATGCGTTGCCGGATTTTCGCCAGATATTCCTGGCTAGGCGCATGCGGCGAGCGCAATTGCAGGAAAACCTCGGCTTCGAACGAACCGACCACCGCGCTGTCCACCAACGACAGGTTGATCGCGTCCGGAACGCCTATCTGCTCATAGACCGTCTGCAATTCCTGCGGCGGGACGATCTTGCGGATCTCGCGCTGGATCTCGGTCAACTTGGCCGCGGTCTCCTCCAAACGCGTGCCGGTCGGCAGCCGCACTTGCAGGCGCAGCTGGCCGGCGTCGACCTGCGGGAAGTATTCGCGGCCCAGCGACATCGCCGCGCCCGCGCCCAGCGCGAAAATCAACAGCGCCGCCAGTGCGAGGATGCCGCCATGGTGGCCCAGCCGCACCAGCAAGGCGTGGTGGCGCTCGCGCAGCGATTCCAGCGCGTGTTCGACTCGCCCGTTCACCGCCAGCAGCAGCTTTTCCGGTGCCCAGCGCGGGTTCTTGCGGCTTTCGATGTCGGCCGGCAACAGCAGATAGCACAGCACCGGGATCAGCGTGCGCGACAGCAGGAACGAGGCCGCCATCGCGAAGATCACCGCCAGCGCGAGCGGGGTGAACACCCAAGCCGACAATCCGGTCATCAGCAGGATCGGCGTCAGCACGATGCAGATCGCGATGGTGGACACCATCTCCGGGAACACCACTTCGCGCGCGCTGTCCAGGATCGCGGTGCGCACGTCCTTGCCGAGCGCGATATTGCGATTGGTGTTTTCCACGTCGACCACCGCGTTGTCGACCAGGATGCCGATCGCCAGCGCCAAGCCGCCGAGCGTCATCACGTTGAAGGTGTAACCGAGCAGGCTGAGCAGCGCCACGGAGGCCAGCAACGCCAGCGGGATGGCCGACAGGACGATCGCGCTCGAGCGCCACGAGCCGATGAACACCAGCACCACGAACGCGACCAGCAGGCCCACCAGCAGCGCTTCGTGCTGGATGGAGCCGATCGCGTGGTCGACGAACACCGATTGATCGAAGATCGCCTGGATCTTCGTGCCCGGCGGCGCCGAGGCTTCGATCTCGGGCAGCCGCTCGCGCACCGCGCGCACGATCTCCACCGCCGACGCGCCGCCGAGCTTGATCAACGCCACCGCCACCGCGCTGGAGCCGTCCATGCGCGCCACGTTGGTCTGCAGCGCGCCGCCGTCGCGCACCGAAGCGATGTCGCGGACGTAGATGACGGTGCCGTTGCGCGCAGCGACCGGGATGTCGAGGAATTCGGCCGCGGTCGCCGGGCTGGTGTCGAGCGAGACCTGCAGCTCGCGCGCGCCTTCGCGGATGGAGCCGGAGGGCAGGGTGGGGCTGCCGCGTTCCAGCGCCGTGGTCACGTCGGCCGGGGTCAGGCCGTAGGTCTGCAATGCGGACGGGTCCAGATCGACCATGATCTGTCGCGGCGCGCCGCCGTAAGGCAGAGTCATGCGGATGCCGGGGATGGTTTGGATCTGCGAACGCAGTTGCAGGCGCGCGTAGTCGTACAGCTGCGCTTCGGTCAAAGAGTCCGACGACAGCACCAATTGCAGCACCGGCGTGCTGGACACGTTGTTGCGGATCACCAGGGGCGGCGAAGTGCCCGGCGGCATGCGCCGCAAAATCGTCTGCGACACCGCGGTGATTTGCACCAGCGCGCGGTCCAGGCTGACCGTGGGCTGGAATTCGATGCGGACGATGCTGGCGCCGTTGATCGTCTCGGAGCTGACTTCCTTCAGATCGTCGACCGTATTCAGGATCGCCGCCTCGGAGAACGAAGTCATCTTCGCGGCGACATCGGCCGCCGGCAGGCCGTTATAGGTCCAGACCAGATTGACCGAGGGGATGCCGACCTCGGGCAGGATGTCGGTGGGCATGCGCCGTGCGGCCAACACGCCGAACAGCAGGATCAAGATCGCGAGGACGCCGATCGTGTAACGGCGCGCCAGGGCGTATTGGACGATCCACATCTTGGGAAATCCCGGTTGGGGGGCGGGAATGGAGGCGACGACCGGCACGCATGTAGCGCGCGTCCTGCGGCGCGGACCGGCTGCGGACAACCTTAGGCTCGGCCGTATTACCGGCGTTAGACCATTGCTGTCGGAAACTTGCCCGATCCTGCAATTGTACGCAGGCGAAGCGGCGCGGGACGGTTATTCGCTTGCATAATCGGCGGTGCCGGCAGAACGGAGTATTCCGCATGCACAGCCACGCTTCCGCCGAAACGATTTCCCTGCGCGCCGAGCACGCGCAGCAGACTGAACTGGCCGACCGGATCGCGCGTTTGGCGCCGGAAGACGGCATGCATCCGACCGCGATCCCGCAGTTGTATTTGGTCCGGATCAGTTCGCCGCAGCCGTGTTCGCCCGTGCTGTACGAGCCGCGTTTGGGCGTCATCGCCCAGGGCAGCAAATTGGTGATGCTGTCCGGCGAGACCTACCGCTGCGATCCGCTGCACTATCTGGTCGTGTCGATGACGCTGCCGGTGATCGGGCAGGTGATCGAGGCCACGCCCGAAAAGCCCTATCTCAGCCTGCGACTGGACATCGATCTCGACGAATTGAGCGCGCTGATGCTCGACGCCGAACCGCCGGCGCACAACATCGATCGCGGCTTGTACGTGGCGCGGGCCGACATTTCGCTCCTCGACGCATCGCTGCGGCTGATGCGCCTGTTGGAGAATCCGCGCGACCTGCGCGTGCTGGCGCCGGCGTCCTTGCGAGAGATCTTCTACCGGGTGCTGATCGGCGATCTCGGCCACCGCTTGCGCGACCTGGCTACCGCCGGCAGCCGTTCCAACCGCATCGCCCGCGCCGTATCCTATCTGCGCGAGCGCTACCAGCAGCCGCTGATCATCGACGAGCTGGCGCGCACGCTGCATATGAGCGCCTCGTCGCTGCACCACCAGTTCAAGGCGGCCACCACGATGTCGCCGCTGCAGTTCCAGAAACAGCTGCGCCTGCACGAGGCGCGCCGGCTGATGCTAATGGAAGGCCTGGAGGCCAATACGGCGGCGCACCGGGTCGGCTACGAGAGCCCTTCGCAGTTCAGCCGCGAGTACAAGCGCTTATTCGGGGCGCCGCCGCGTGCGGAGATCGTGCAGGTGAGGGCCAGCCGGAGCGCCTGACGTAGCCCGGGTAAGCGCAGCGCACCCGGGACCATGCGGCGCTCGACCCCGGGTGCGCTGCGCTTACCCGGGCTACGGGTGCCAGGGCGCAGCCGCCGCTGGCTAGTTATACTCTGTGAAGCTCCGGCGAAATCGCCGGATTCTCGCTATATGAATCAATAATTTAGCGAAATATTCACATATTACACTTGAACCAGATGCGCGCGCGGCACGGCGGGACGCATCGAGCCTGAGAGAAAACACCGCCGCATGCGCCTGTCCACCATCAAGCTGTCCGGTTTTAAATCCTTCGTAGAGCCGACCACCCTTCACCTGCCCACCAATATGACCGGCATCGTCGGTCCCAACGGCTGCGGCAAGTCCAACATCATCGACGCCATCCGCTGGGTGATGGGCGAAAGCGCGGCCAGCCGGCTGCGCGGCGATTCGCTGACCGACGTGATCTTCTCCGGCTCCAGCTCGCGCAAGCCGGTGTCGCAAGCCGCGGTCGAGCTGATCTTCGACAACACCGACCACGCCATCGCCGGCGAATACGCCGCCTACAACGAAATCTCGGTCAAGCGCACCGTCAGCCGCGACGGCCAGAGCAACTACTACCTCAACGGCGGCAAGTGCCGCCGGCGCGACATCACCGACCTGTTCCTCGGCACGGGCCTGGGCCCGCGCAGCTATTCGATCATCGAACAGGGCATGATTTCGCAAGTGATCGACGCGCGACCCGAAGAGCTGCGCGTGTACCTGGAAGAAGCCGCCGGCATCTCCAAATACAAAGAGCGGCGCAAGGAAACCGAAACCCGCATCCGCCACACGCGCGAAAACCTGGACCGCCTGAACGACCTGCGCGACGAAGTCGGCAAGCAGCTCGAGCATCTCAAGCGCCAGGCGCGCCAGGCCGAGCAGTACCAGGCCATCCAAGCCGAACGCAAGATCAAGGACGCCGAGTGGAAGGCGTTGGAATACCGCGGCCTGGACGCGCAGCTGCAAGCGCGCCGCGAAGCGCTTTCGCAGCAGGAAACCAAGCTGCAGCAATTGATCGCCGAGCAGCGCGAGGCCGAACGTCTGCTGGAAACCGGCCGCGTGCGCCGCGACGAGGCCGCCGAAGCCTTGAACAAGGCCCAGGCCGAAGGCTACGAAGTGGGCGGCAACCTGGCCCGGATCGAACAGCAGATCCAGCACCAGCAGGAAATGGCGCAGCGCCTGCAGAAGGCGCGCGAAGAGGCCGAACAGCAACTGGCCGAACTGGGCGAACACATCAGCGGCGACCAAACCAAGCTGGACGTGCTGCGCGCGGCGCTCGCCGAACTCGAGCCGCAACTCGAACAATTGCGCCAGGACGACGGCGCCCGCCAGGACGCCCTGCGCGACGCCGAAGCCGCGCTCGCGGACTGGCAGCAACGTTGGGACGCGCATGCCCGCGAGCAATCCGAGGCCGCGCGCGCCGGCGACGTCGAACGCACGCGCGTCGATTACTTGGATCGCCAGGCGCTGGACGCCGAGCGTCGCCGCGAAGCGCTGAGCAACGAACGCAGCGGATTGGACCTGGAAGCGCTGGCGGCGTCCTTCGCCCAGATCCAGTCGCAGCACGATGCGCAGAAATCCTCGCTCGAAACGCTGGACCAGGAAGTGGAAGCGCGCAAGCAGGCGCTGACTTCGCTACAGGATCAGCAGCGCGCCGCCCAGGCCGAGCTGGCCGAAGTGCGCAAGCAAGCGCAAACCATGCGCGGCCGCTTGTCTTCGCTGGAAACGCTGCAGCACGCGGCGCTCGGCCAGGAGCAGGGCGCGGCGGTCGAATGGCTTAAGAAGCAGGGGCTGGATTCCGCGGCGCGCGTCGGCGAAAAGCTCGTCGTCGAAGCGGGCTGGGAAAACGCGGTCGAAGGCGCGCTCGGTCAGTTGATCGAAGGCGTGCTGGTCGAAGCGCCCGAAGCACTGGTCGACGCGCTCGGCGAATTGGCCGAGGGCCGCTTGACCCTGGTTTCGCCTGAGGAAGATGGTTTCGCCGCGCCCGCCGGTACGCTCGCGGCCAAGGTCGCCGGTCCGACCGCGATCCGCCGCCTGCTGGCCAAATTGCACGTGGCCGAAGACTTGCCGTCGGCGCGCGCGCTGCTGCCGCGGCTGGGCGAGGGCGAATCGGTCATCACCCGCCACGGCGAGCGCCTGGGCGCCGGCTGGGTGCGGATGGTGCGATCGGGCGCCGCCAAGCAAGGCGCCTTGCTGCGCGAGCGCGAGATCAAGGACCTGCGCGCCGAAATCGAAGCGCTGCAGAAGCGCGAAAGCGAGCTGGACCGCGGCATCGTCGCCTGGCGCGACCGCCTGCTCGCCGCCGAGCAGCAGCGCGAGGACGCGCAGCGCGCTTCCTATATGGCCCATCGCGGCGTGTCCGAACTCGCCGGCCAGTTGCAGAGCCATCAGGGCCGCTTGGATTCGGCGCGGGCGCGGATCGAGAAGATCGACGCCGAACTCGCGCAGCTGACCGCCACCCTGGACAGCAGCCGCGAACAATCGCGCGAAGCGCGTTCGCGCCAGGAAGACGCGGTCTCGCGGATGGCCGAATTCGAAAACGTGCGCCGCACTTTGGACGAAGAGCGAGTCCGCTTCGTGGAGGCGCGCGACGCCGCGCGCTCGGCCGCGCGCGAATCGCGCGACGCCGCGCACGCGCTGGCGCTCACGCTCGAGTCGCAACGCGCGCAGGTGCTGGCGCTGACCCAGGCGCTGGACCGCATGGGGGGCCAGCGCGGCCAGCTCGACGGACGCCTGGGCGAATTGACGTCGCAGCTGAACCAGGGCGACGACCCGGTCAAGGCGCTGGAAACCGATCGCCAGGCCTTGCTCGAAAAACGCGTGCAGGCCGACAAGCGTCTAAACGCCGCGCGTGCGGACGTGGAGGGCATCGACAACGAATTGCGCGGCTACGAGCAGACCCGCCATCAGCGCGACGAGCAGGCCATCGTGCAGCGCGATGCGATCTCGCAAGCCAAGCTGGACCAGCAGGCGCTGTCGTTGAAGGCCGAGCAGCTGACCGAGGCGATCGTCGCCGCCGGTTTCGTGCTGGACGACGTGGTTTCGCAGCTCGCCGACGACGCCGATGTCGCGGTCTGGGAACGGGCCGTGGTCGATTTCGACGCCAAGCTGCGCCGCTTGGAGCCGGTGAACCTGGCCGCGATCCACGAGCACGCCGAAGCCGCGCAGCGCAAGGATTACCTGGATGCGCAGCACACCGACCTGACCACCGCGCTGGAAACGCTGGAAGACGCGATCCGCAAGATCGACCGCGAAACCCGCGGCCGCTTCAAGGACACGTTCGATCGTGTCAACGCGGGCGTGCAAGCGCTGTATCCGCGCCTGTTCGGCGGCGGCCACGCTTATCTGGAGTTGACCGGCGAAGACCTGCTCGACACCGGCGTCACCATCATGGCGCGCCCGCCGGGCAAGCGCGTGTCCAACATCACCTTGCTGTCCGGCGGCGAGAAGGCCATGACGGCGGTGGCGCTGGTGTTCGCGATCTTCCAGCTGAACCCCGCGCCGTTCTGCTTGCTGGACGAAGTCGACGCGCCGCTGGACGAGGCCAACGTCGGCCGCTTCACCGCGATGGTGTCGGAGATGAGCGAGAAGGTGCAGTTCCTGTTCGTCACCCACAACAAGGCGACGATGGAAGCCGCGCACCAGCTCAGCGGCGTTACCATGCGCGAGCCGGGCGTAAGCCGGCTGGTGTCCGTCGACCTGGCCGAGGCCGCGCGCCTGGCCGGAGCGGCCTGATCCACGGGAATCCGGAGTAGGGGCCTTGGGTCCCCATTCCCCGCAGCAAGGAGAAAACGATGTCCGACGTATGGTTGTTGCGTACCGGAATCTTGATCGCGGGCCTGTTGCTGGTGGCGGCGATCTACTTCTTCGGCCGCCCGCGCAAGGGCGGCCAGAGCCGCCGCGTCGAAAAAAGCCGCGAAAGCGGACGCATGGAGCCCACACTGGGCGCGCAGATCGAAAACGATCTGGCGGGCGGCTTCGACGACGCCAACGTGCAGCAGTCCGAGCTCGATTTGATCGACGATGCGGCCGACTCGGCGGGCAGCGATCTCGGCCGCCGCGATAGCGAGAACTTCGACAAGATCATCTCGCTCTACGTCGCCGCGCGCGCCGGGCAACAGCTGCAGGGGCCCGACATCGTGGTCGCCGCCGAGAAGGCCGGGCTCACCTTCGGCCACATGAACGTGTTCCACCGGCTGACGGAAGGCCATCCGGAACGCGGGCCGATCTTCAGCGTGGCCAACATCATGAAGCCCGGCAGCTTCGAGATGTCCGAGATCCAATCGTTGCAGACGCCGGCCATCGCCTTCTTCCTGACTTTGCCGGCGCCGCTGTCCGCGCTGGAAGCCTGGGACACGATGCTGCCGACCGCGCAGCGCATGGCCGAGCTGCTCAATGGTGTGGTTTTGGACCAGGAGCGCAACGCGCTCGGCCGCCAGCGCATCGCCCACATCCGCGACGAGATGCGCGCCTACGACCGCCAGCACGAAGCGCCGCCGATCAAGCGTTCGCCGCGCTGGTGAGGTAATTCTTGCGAGGCCGCGATTGCGGGCTTTTGTAGGAGCGGCTTTAGCCGCGAGCTCTTCCCGCAAGCCGCCGCGACCGAAAGGTTTGGTACGCCGCGATCCGACGGAAAGAGCTCGCGGCTAAAGCCGCTCCTACAAAGCCTATTTCCAGAAGGCCGCGCTAGAATCCGCCGATGAGCCCGAAACCCGCGGACCGCATCGCCAAGCTCCGGCGCCAGCTGGAAGACGCCAACTACCGCTACCACGTCCTCGACGACCCCAGTATTCCGGACGCCGATTACGACCGCCTGATGCGCGAATTGGAAGCGCTGGAGGCCGAGCATCCCGAACTGGCCGATCCGAACTCGCCGACCCAGCGCATCGGCGACAAGCCTTCGTCCAAATTCGCGGAAGTGAAGCACGCGGTGCCGATGTTGTCGTTGGCGAACGCTTTCGCCGACGAGGAAGTCGGCGATTTCGTCGCCCGCATCAGCAAGGAAACCGGCGACGAAGCGCCGCAATTCTCCGCCGAGCCCAAGCTCGACGGCCTGGCGATCAGCTTGCGTTACGAAGACGGCGTCTTCGTCCGCGGCGCCACCCGCGGCGACGGCGTCACCGGCGAGGACGTAACGCCGAACCTGCGCACCGTGCGCGCGATTCCGCTGCAATTGCGCGGCAAGCCGCCGGAACTGTTGGAGGTGCGCGGCGAGGTCTACATGCCCAAGGCCGCGTTCGAGAAGTACAACGCTTGGGCTTTGGAGCACGGCGCCAAGACTTTGGCCAATCCGCGCAACGGCGCCGCCGGTTCGTTGCGCCAGCTCGATCCGCGCATCACCGCCCAGCGTCCGCTCAGCTTCTACGCTTACGCGCTAGGCGAGACCGACGCCAAGTTGCCGAAGACCCATTCCGAGACTCTGGCTTGGCTGCGCGAACTCGGCCTGCCGGTATCGTCGCTGGCCGAGGTCGCGAAGGGCGCGGAAGGCTTGCTGGCCTATTACCGCCGCATCGGCGAGCGGCGCAACGAATTGCCCTTCGAGATCGACGGCGTGGTCTACAAGCTCGACCGTTACGACCAGCAACGCGCGATGGGCTTCGTCTCGCGCGCGCCGCGCTGGGCGCTGGCGCACAAGTTCCCGGCGCAGGAAGAAGCCACCGTCGTCGAATCGATCGAAGTCAACGTCGGCCGCACCGGCGCGATCACGCCCTGGGTGCTGATGACGCCGGTGCACGTGGGCGGAGTGATGGTCAGCCGCGCCACCCTGCACAACGCGGACCAGATCGCGCGGCTCGACGTCCGCGTCGGCGACACCGTCATCGTGCGCCGCGCCGGCGACGTGATTCCCGAAGTGGTGCGCGTGATCGAGGAGCGGCGTCCGCTCGACAAGAAAGGCAAGCCGTTGCACAAGCCTTACGTGCTGCCCACCGAATGCCCGATCTGCGGTTCGGAGGTGGTGCGCGAAGAAGGCGAAGTGGTGGCGCGCTGCACCGGCGGCTTGTTCTGTCCGGCGCAACGCAAGGAAGCGCTGATCCATTTCTCCTCGCGCCGGGCGATGGACATCGGTGGCCTGGGCGAGCGCTTCGTCGATGCGCTGGTGGAACTCGGCTACGTAGAAACGGTCGCCGACCTCTACAAGCTGACCGTGGACGACTTCCTGGAAATGAAGCGTCGCGCCGACGAGCGCGACGGTACGGTCCCGGAAACGGTGAAAGCCGGCAAGGTGGCCAGCAAATGGGCCGAAAACCTGATCGCCGGCATCGACGCCAGCCGCAACACCACGCTCGGGCGCCTGCTGTACGCGCTGGGCATCCGCGATGTCGGCGAAAGCACGGCCAAGACCCTGGCCCGCCATTTCGGAGCGCTGGCGCCGCTGATGGCCGCGGATGAGGCGACGTTGACCGAAGTGCAGGATGTAGGTCCGATCGTCGCCGCGCGGATCGCGCATTTCTTCGCCGAACAGCACAACCGCGAAGTGATCGCGGCCTTGCGCAAGAACGGCGTGCACTGGCCCGAAGGCGCGCCGCAACGCGCGGTCGACGGTCCGCTGACCGGCAAAACGATCGTTTTGACCGGCGGCCTGGAATCGATGTCCCGCGACGAAGCCGGCGCCAGGCTCGAAGCCTTGGGCGCGAAGATGTCGGGCAGCGTGTCGAAAAAAACCAGCCTGGTGATCGCGGGCGAAGCGGCGGGTTCGAAATTGGCCAAGGCGCAAGAGCTTGGCGTCGAGATTTGGGACGAGGCCGCATTGACGGCATTCCTGAAGAAGCACGAATGAATTCGCAAATCGTCGGGCAAGGGAACCAAATGGCCGGCGATTGGCGGCCGAGCGCCGACGCGGAAGCCATCAAGCTGCGGGCCCGGCTGTATTCGCTGATCCGGGCTTTCTTCGCCGAACGCGGCGTGCTGGAAGTGGAAACGCCGGTGCTGTCCCAAGCCGGCAACACCGACCCGAACATCGCTTCGTTTTCGCTCGAATTCTCCGGCCGCACCGACGGCGCGCCGCGCACGCGCTGGTTGCGCACTTCGCCGGAATATCCGCTCAAGCGCCTGCTCGCCGCGGGCATCGGCGATTGCTATGAATTGGGCCGCGTCTTCCGCGACGGCGAAGCTGGCGGCCGCCACAATCCCGAATTCACGATGCTGGAGTGGTATCGCACCGGTTGGGACCACCATCGCCTGATCGACGAAACCGCGGCTCTGGTCGCCGCAGCGCTGGCCTTGGTCGGCCGCGAAGCCGGCGTGGAGAAGATCGCGTACCGCGATTTGTACCGCCGGCAGTTGGACGTGGACCCTGCCGCCGCCGACGTGCCGCAGTTCATCGCCGCGTTGGGCGAGGTCGAAATCGACCCTGCGGGTCTCGATCGCGACGATTGGCTCGATCTGCTGATGACCCATCGCCTGCAACCCGAGTTTCCCGTCGACCGCCTGACCGTGGTGTACGACTACCCGGCATCGCAATGCGCATTGGCACGGATCAGGCCGGGCGATCATGCCGTGGCCGAACGTTTCGAGTTGTATCTGGGCCCGCTCGAGCTGGCGAACGGCTACCACGAACTGAACGACGCCGATGAACAACGCCGGCGTTTTATCGCCGATCTCGAACGCCGCCGCGCAAGGAACCTGCCGCAGCCGCCTATCGACGAGCGCTTGCTGCAGGCGTTGGACGCCGGCCTTCCGGATTGCGCCGGCGTCGCCTTGGGCATCGACCGCCTGCTGATGGCGATGCTCGGCACCGGCCGCATCGCCGACGCGCTTGCGTTCGCATTTCCCAGAGCCTGAACGCGCTGCCGGGCTTGCGGCCGCTGGCGTCGCCGGCGAATATTCTCGCGTCGTTCGCATGCGCGCGATAAAGTCGAATGGCGTCGAATCCAGGGGCCGCCATGCGTCATATGCTGTACTGCTGCGTGCTGTTATTGGCCGCTCCGATGGTTGGAGCAGGCGAGGCGCGCGCGCAGAGCGGCAGCAAGCTCGACGAATATCGCGAACGCTTGCCGAGCGATGTGATCCGATGCGAATCCGAAGAAGGTCGCACCCGCCAGTGCACGGCCGAAACCAATGGCAGCGTGAAGCTGTTGCGCCAATTGTCGGATTCGGCTTGCACCGAAGGCCAGACCTGGGGCTATAGCCGCAACGGCGTGTGGGTCACTCAGGGCTGCCGGGGAGAGTTCGCGGTCGGTTTCGGCGCAAAGAGCGCGGCCGGTCGCGACGTGATGCGCTGCGAATCGGCCGACGGCCGTTGGCATTTGTGCCCATTGAAAGCGCCGGGCCAGGTCGAATTGATCAAGCAGCTCTCGCGCAGCCCGTGCATTCGCGACATGAGCTGGGGACGCGACAATCGCGGCGTCTGGGTGGCGCAGGGCTGCCGCGGCGAATTCCGCGTCGCCGGCGGCGTGCGCAGCGAAGCCGAAGATACGCGCTACGGCCAAGGGCCGGATTTCGTGCGCTGCGAATCCAAGGGCGGCAACGAACGGCGTTGTCCGGTCGCCGTCGGCGAAAGCGTGCGGATGGTCAGGCAATTGTCGAATTCGGCCTGCATCCAAGACCAATCCTGGGGCTGGGATCGGGAAGGCGTGTGGGTGCGCAGCGGATGCCGGGCGGAGTTCGAAGTGCGCTAAAGCACGGCAGCGAGGTCTTCCAGAGAGCGGGCTTTTCGTAGGAGCGGCTTTAGCCGCGAGCTCTTCCTTCAAATCGCGGCATCGCAAGGATTTGCGAGAAAAAGCTCGCGGCTAAAGCCGCTCCTACGAAAAGCAACCGTCGTCTACGGTTGCTAAACTAGCGGTATGACCAACGCTATCGAATACGACCGTTACGATCGCATCCGCCCGATCCGCTGGACCGGCGCAGCGCTCGAATTGCTCGACCAGCGCAAATTGCCGTTCACGGTCGAATATCTCAGCTGCGCCAGCAGCGATGAGGTCGCTTCCGCCATCCATGCTTTGGCCGTGCGCGGCGCGCCGGCGATCGGCATCGCCGCGGCCTGGGGTGCGGTGCTGGCGGCGCGCGCGATCGAAGCGGGCGACGGTGCGGAGGCGGCCGCCAAGCTGGAACCCGCTTTGCAACGGCTCAATACCGCGCGTCCCACGGCCGTGAATCTCGCCTGGGCGCTCGCCCGCATGCGCCGTGCGCTGACCGGTGCGGGCGCGGATTGGCGCGATGCGCTGGAGCGCGAAGCGCGGGCGATCGAAACCGAAGATCTCGCCGCCAACCGGCGCATGGGCGAAATGGGCGCGAGCCTGATCGCCTCTGGCAGCGGCGTGCTGACCCACTGCAACACCGGCTCGCTGGCCACCGCCGGCTTCGGCACCGCGCTGGGCGTGATCCGCGCCGGCGTGGCGCAAGGCCGGATCGGCAAGGTGTTCGCCGACGAAACCCGGCCCTGGATGCAAGGCTCGCGTTTGACGGTGTGGGAGCTGCAGCAGGACGGCATCGACGCCACCTTGATCGCCGACGCCGCCGCTTCGCATCTGATGAAGAGCGGGCAGGTGGATTGGGTGGTGGTCGGCGCCGACCGGATCTGCGCGAACGGCGACACCGCCAACAAGATCGGCACCTACCAGCTGGCGATTTCCGCCCATCACCACGGCAAGAAATTCATGGTGGTCGCGCCGTCGTCCACGGTCGACATGGACACGCCCAGCGGCGACCAGATCGAAATCGAAGAACGCGACCCGAGCGAACTGCTGGGCGTTTCCGGCAGCCGCACCGTCGCCGACGGCATCCAGGCCTGGAACCCGGTGTTCGATGTGACCCCGGCCGAGCTGATCGACGCCATCGTCACTGAGAAGGGCATCGTCGAGCATCCGAATCCCGAACGCATGCGCGCCGTCTTCGGCGCCGCCTAAACGTAGAGTCGAGCCTGCTCGACTGCTTTTCGTGCCATTCGCCGAGCTTTCACCGTAGAGTCGAGCTTGCTCGACTGCTTTTGTTCGATCCGACGGGCCTTTCCGAGCAAAAGCAATTGAGCAAGCTCGACTCTACGGAAGTCAGCTTTTTCGAGGCCAAGCCGCGCCCGTCGCAGATGGCCTGAGACGGGTGCCGTACAGGGCCGGGTAAACGCCGCGCAAGTCATTGTTTTTTCGCGATTTTCCTATGGTTTCACAACCCCGTTCTGTGGTATGATTTCACGTCTCCGAATCCGGCCGATTTCCGGCGTCGCGGACTCCGGTCCGCCCGCCGTTTTCGGGCGCGCAAAACCTTCTTAATACGGACCCCTGATGGCCGAACTCGCCAAGGAAATCATCCCCGTCAATCTCGAAGACGAGATGCGCCGCAGCTATCTGGATTACGCCATGAGCGTGATCGTGGGGCGCGCGCTTCCCGACGTCCGCGACGGCCTGAAGCCGGTGCACCGGCGCGTGCTGTACGCGATGAACGAGCTCGGCACTCACGCCAACAAGCCGCACGTGAAGTCGGCGCGCATCGTCGGCGACGTGATCGGTAAGTATCACCCGCACGGCGACCAGTCGGTGTACGACACTCTGGTGCGCATGGCCCAGCCGTTCTCGCTGCGCTACCTGCTGGTCGACGGTCAGGGCAACTTCGGTTCGGTCGACGGCGACGAAGCCGCGGCGATGCGTTACACCGAGGCGCGCATGACGCGCCTGACCCACGAATTGCTGGCCGATATCGACAAGGAAACCGTCGACTTCCAGCTCAACTACGACGAGAAGGAACAGGAGCCGACGGTCCTGCCGACCCGGTTCCCGAACCTGCTGGTCAACGGCTCGGCCGGCATCGCGGTGGGCATGGCCACCAACATCCCGCCGCACAATTTGAACGAAGTGATTTCGGCGACGATCGCGCTGATCGACGATCCGCAGATCGACATCGACGGCCTGATGCAGCACATCCCCGGTCCGGATTTCCCCACCGCCGGCATCATCAACGGCGTCGGCGGCATCCATCTGGCCTATCGCACGGGTCGCGGCCGCGTGCGCATGCGCGCCCGCGCCGAGATCGAAGTCAACGAGGACAGCGGCCGCGAGGCGATCGTCGTCACCGAGATCCCATACCAAGTGAACAAGTCGCGGCTGATCGAGAAGATCGCCGAGCTGGTCAAAGAGAAGAAGCTGGAAGGCATCAGCGAGTTGCGCGACGAGTCCGACAAGGACGGCATGCGCATCTACATCGAGGTCAAGCGCGGCGATTCGGCCGACGTGGTGCTGAACAATCTGTATTCGCAGACGCCGATGGAATCGGTGTTCGGCATCAACATGGTCGCCCTGGTCGACGGCCGCCCGCAGTTGCTGAACCTGAAGCAGATGCTGGAAGCCTTCGTGCGCCACCGCCGCGAAGTGGTGACCCGCCGGACCATCTTCGAGCTGCGCAAGGCGCGCAACCGCGCCCACATCTTGGAAGGCTTGACGGTCGCGCTGGCCAACATCGACGAGATGATCGAGCTGATCAAGACCTCGGCGAATCCGAACGAAGCGCGCGAGCGGATGCTGGCCAAGACCTGGGAACCGGGTTTGGTCGGCGCGTTGCTGGGCGCGGCGGGCGCGGAAGCTTCGCGTCCGGAGGATTTGTCCAAGTCGATCGGCCTGATCGACGGCCGCTACCAGCTGTCCGAAGCGCAAGCCAAGGAAATCTTGGAAATGCGCCTGCACCGCCTGACCGGGCTGGAGCAGGAGAAGCTCACCGACGAATACAAGCAGTTGCTGGAGACCATCCGTGGCCTGATCGAGATCCTCGAGAATCCCGATGTGCTGATGGAAGTCATCCGCACCGAGCTGCGCAACGTGAAGGAAGAGTTCGGCGACGCGCGCCGCAGCGAGATCCGCGCCAGCGAGGAAGACCTCGACATCCTGGACCTGATCGCGCCGGAAGACGTGGTCGTCACCCTGTCGCATGCCGGCTACGCCAAGCGCCAGCCGGCCAGCGCCTACCGCGCCCAGCGCCGCGGCGGCCGCGGCCGTTCGGCGGCGGCGACCAAGGACGAGGATTTCATCGACCAGCTGTGGCTGGTGAACACGCACGACACGCTACTCACCTTCACCAGCGCCGGCCGCGTGTTCTGGCTGTCGGTGCATCAATTGCCCGATGCCGGCCCGAACGCGCGCGGCCGTCCCATCATCAACTGGATCCCGCTGGAGGAAGGCGAGCAGGTGCAGGCGGTTCTGCCGGTGCGCGAGTACGCCGAGGGCCAGTTCGTGCTGTTCGCCACCCGCAACGGTACGGTCAAGAAGACGCCGCTGCCCGAGTTCGCCTACCGCCTGCAGCGCGGCAAGATCGCGATCAACCTGGACGAAGGCGATGCCCTGGTCGGCGTAGCGCTGACCGACGGCGAACGCGACGTGATGCTGTTCGCCTCCAACGGCAAGGCCGTGCGCTTCGCCGAACGCGAAGTGCGCGCGATGGGCCGCACCGCCACCGGCGTGCGCGGCATCCGTCTGGCCGAGGGCGAGGCGGTGAAGAGCCTGGTCGTGGTGGAAGGCGATGGCGACATCCTGACCGCCAGCGAACGCGGCTACGGCAAGCGCACCCCCGTCGAGGACTATCCGCGCAAGGGCCGCGGTACCCAGGGCGTGATCGCGCTGCAGACCACCGCCCGCAACGGCAAGCTGGTCGGCGCGATCCAGCTCAGCGACCACCACGAGGTGCTGCTGATTTCCGACGGCGGCACCCTGGTGCGCACCCGCGCCGCGGAAATCTCGCAAGTCGGCCGCAATACCCAGGGCGTGACCCTGATCCGGTTGGCCGACGACGAAAGCCTGCAGGCGATCGAACGGCTGGATGCGTCGCTGGACGGCGAACAGGCCGAAGAGGGCGCCGATGTCGGCACGGCTCCGCCGGAGCAGCATCCGCCGGCTTGAAGCTCTTCCTTCTCCCGCCGGGAGAAAGTGGCGCGCAGCGCCGGATGAGGGTTCGGCGAAGCCGCGATCGTTGCCGATTGCGGCGTTCGCGTAACAAGCGGCTTCTTTCCTCGCAATCCTGAGCGATATCGCTACGCCGAACCCTCACCTCAACCCCTCTCCCGATGAGAGAGGGGCTTTATGTTCGCGGTCTACCGAACGACCGGTTGGCGCACGCTTCTTCGTCATATACTCGAATCGACTCGAGGGAATGGGGGCGTCATGCGCGATCGCGTCATCACGGCGGCCGGAGCGGCGGCCAAGATCCTGTTGCTGGCCTGCCTGGCCATCGGTTTTTCCGCCTGCAAACGCGGCGACCACGGGCAACTCCCCGCGCCTAGCGGCGAAGCGATCAGGGCCAAGCCGGAGCAGGTGCAAGGCTTCGCCTTGGCGTCGGCCTATCCCGACCAGCACGACGGCGACCTGGCCATCGCGCTCGAATTCAGCCGGCCGCTGGTCGGCACCCAATCCTTCGACGAACTGATCTCGGTGACCGGCCCGAACGGCGCGGCCGTGAAGGGTAGCTGGGTATTGGATAAGGAAGGCAAAATCCTGCGCTTCCCCTATGTCGAAGCCAGCCAGAACTACGAAGTCGCGATCCGCGCCGGGCTGAGCGCCGCCGACGGCAACCGGCTGGGCAAGGAAATCAAGCAGAAGGTCTATACCGGCCCGCTCGACCCCGTGGTGGGCTTCGCCTCGCAAGGCAGCGTGTTGCCGGCCAAGGAATCGCGCGGCTTGCCGGTGGTGTCGGTGAACGTGAAGGAAGTCGACGTCGAATTCCTGAAAGTGGCCGATTCGTCGCTGCCGAAATTCTTCGCCGAATACCAGCGCGGCGGCCGCCGCGGCAGTTGGGAGCTGGAGCGCGACTACGACGACAACATGCCGCTGTCCAAGCTGGCCGAACCGGTGTACGTGAACCGCTTCGTGCTCGGCGGCAAGCCGAACGAACGCGTGCTGACTTATCTGCCGGTGCAGGACATCGCCGAACTGCAGGAACCCGGTTTGTACTTCGCGGTGATGAAGCGTTCGGGGCAGTTCCAAGACCAATTCGAAACGGCTTACTTCACCGTCAGCGACATCGGCCTGCACACGCGCGCCTACAAGGACACGCTCTTCGTGCATACCGCCTCGCTGGCCAGCGGAGCAGCGGTCGGAGGCGTGGCGCTGAAGATCCTCGACGCCAAGGGCGAAACGATCTTGAAAGGCGAGACCGACAGCAACGGCAACGCCTTGCTCAAGAACTACGCGCTCGACGCCGCGCACGTACTGGTCGCCACACGCGGCAAGGACGTGTCGATGCTGCCGTTCAACCAGCCGGCGCTGGACCTGTCCGAATTCGCCGTCGCCGGCCGCGAGCAGGCGTGGTTCGACGTATTCGCCTGGTCCGGCCGCGACCTGTACCGCCCCGGCGAAACCGTGCGCCTGTCCGCGCTGCTGCGCGACCAGGACGGCAAGCCGGTCAAGCCTCAGCCGCTGTTCCTGCGATTGAAGCAACCCGATGGCAAGACTTTCGACGAGCGCCGGATCGAGCCGGGCACGCAGGGCTATTTCGCCTACGAGAAACTGATCCCGTCCGAAGCGCCGACCGGACGTTGGCAGGTCGAGTTCCGCACCGATCCGGACAGCAAGGAAGCGGTGCAGGGCATGACCTTGCGCATCGAGGAATTCCTGCCCGAGCGTATGAAGCTGGACCTGGACGCGCCCGAAATCCTCAAGCCCGGCCAGCCGTTGAAACTGCAGGCCACCGGTGCTTACCTGTACGGCGCGCCCGCCGCGGGCAACCGTTTCACCGCCAAGCTCGCGGTGGCGGTCGAACAGCATCCGCTGGAAAAGCTGCCGGGCTATTTCTTCGGGGATCCGACGCTCGAATTGCCGAAGGAAGCCAAGGACGTCGTCGACGCCGAGCTCGACGCGCAAGGCAAGCTGCAGCAGGACCTGGCGCTGCCCGATGAGGCGAAGCCGGTCAGCCCGGTCGCCGCGGTCGTATCCGGCAGCGTCTACGAAACCGGCGGCCGCACGGTGACCCGGACCTTGAAGCGGGTGATGTGGCCCAACGACGTGCTGGTCGGCGTGCGCCCGATGTTCGACGACAAGGAAGGCGCCGATTCGAACGCCAATGCGCGCTTCGAATTGCTGCGCGTGAACGCCGCCGGCGCGCCGCAGGCCGGCAAGGGTTTGAAAGTGACGTTGGTGCGCGAGCGCCGCGACTACCATTGGAACTACGACGACGAAGGCGGCTGGGATTACGACTTCACCCGCCGCTTCGAAAACGTCGAGACCAAGACCATCGATGTCGGCACCACGGCCGCGCGCTTCGATTTCCCGGTGGAGTGGGGCGAATACCGCGTCGACGTGTTCGATCCCGCTACGGGTCTGACCACGCGCTACCCGTTCACCGCCGGCTGGAGCTGGGACGACCAGAACCGCGGCAGCGATGCGCGTCCGGACAAGGTGAAGCTCGCGCTCGACAAGACCGCGTACAAGGCCGGCGACAAGCTGAAGGTCACGCTGACCCCGCCTCACGACGGTAAGGGCTTGCTCCTAGTCGAAACCGACAAACTGATCTACGTGCAGGACATCGACGCGAAGGCCGGTAGCACCTTCGAGATTCCGGTCACCCAGGATTGGGAACGCCACGACGTTTACGTGACCGCGCTGGTGTTCCGCGGCGGCAGCGCGCCCAGCAAGATCACGCCGGCGCGCGCGGTGGGCGTGGCGCACGTGCCGATGGACCGTCGCGACCGCAAGGTCAGCGTCGGCCTGTCGATCCCGGCGCAGATGCGGCCCGAACGCGATCTGCAGGCGACCATCGCCGTGCCGGAACTGGCCGGCAAGGAAGGCTATGTCACTGTCTCCGCGGTCGATGTCGGCATCCTCAACATCACCAAGTTCCCCGTGCCGGACGCGAACGCTCATTTCTTCGCCCAGCGCCGCTTGGGCGTGGACGCTTACGATTTGTACGGTCGCGTCATCGAAAGTTTCGAAGGCGGCGTCGCCAAGATCCGCTTCGGCGGCGACATGGCCTTGGAACCGCTGTCGCAGGCGCGGCGACCGACGTCGAAGGTGCAGACCGTCGACCTGTTCGCTGGTCCGGTGAAACTGGATGCGAAGGGCGTGGCGCGGATCAAGCTGGCGGTGCCCGATTTCAACGGTACGCTGCGTGTTTCGGCGCTGGTGTATTCGGATCAGCGCTACGGCAACCGCGACAAGGAAACGGTGGTGCGCGCGCCGATCGTGGCCGAAGCCAGCCTGCCGCGCGTGCTGGCGCCGGGCGACCGCAGCACGGTGACGCTGGATGTGACCAACTTCACCGGCAAACCTGGCGAATTCAACGTCCGCATCGACGGCGAAGGTCCTCTGGCGATCGCGAACAACACTGTCAGCGCCAAACTCGCCGGCGATGCGAAAACCACGCTCAGCTTCCCGCTGACCGCGAGGGAAGGCTATACGACGGCGAAAGTGCGCGTGCGTGTCGACGGCAACGGCTTCAAGGTCGACCGCCGCTACGACCTGCCGGTGCGCGCAGCCTGGCCGGGCGTGTTGCGTGCGCAGACACGCGTGCTCGATCCGGTGGCGCCCGTGTCCCTGGACGCCGGCTTCGCCGATGGCCTCATGGCCGATTCGGTCAGCGCGCGGATGACGGTCAGCGCCTTGCCGCCGATCCCGTTCGCCAGCGTGTTGAAGGGCGCGCTCGACTATCCGTACGGCTGCGCCGAGCAGACCACCAGCAAAGGTTACGCCGCGCTGCTGCTCGACGAAGCCACCGCCAAGATGCTCGGCGTGAAAGGCCTGGACGCCAAACAGCGCCGCGCGCGCATGGACGGCGCGTTCGGACGCTTGGCTTCGATGCAGGTCGGCAACGGCCATTTCTCGATGTGGGGCGACGACAGCTACGTCAATCCCGGCCTGACGCCGTACATCGTCGAATTCCTGCTCGATGCGCGCGAAGCCGGCTTCGACGTGCCCGACAGCGTGCTGCAAAAAGCGTTGACCCGGCTCAACGAAGATCTGCTCGGCGGCGGTGCGCCGTTCTACGGCTACGACAACCGCGATCACCTCAAGTTCGCCTACCAGGCGCATGCCGGTTACGTGTTGGCCCGGGTGAACCGGGCGCCGCTGGGCACGCTGCGTGCGCTGTACGACAACGACCGCAGCAAGTCGCTGACCGGCCTGTCTTTGGTCCATCTGGGCTTGGCGCTGTCGCTGCAGGGCGACAAGAACCGCGGTCAGAAGGCGATCGCCCAGGGTTTCGCCTTGCGCAAGGAACGTCCGGAGTATCTGGGCGACTACGGCACCGCTTTGCGCGACGAAGCGCTGATGATCGCGCTGACCCACGAACGCGGCTTGAACAAGCCCGAATACGACGCCCGCGTCGTCGATCTGGGCCGCGAATTGGATGCGCGCCGCAACCAGCAATGGACCTACTTCAGCACGCAGGAGCAGGTCGCGCTGGGCCGCGTCGGCAAGGCGCTGCTCGCCGCGCAAGGCAAACAGTTCAGCGGCCGCTTGCAGGTAGGCGATGTCGGCGAAGACGTCGCCACGACCAAGCTGTGGGGCCGCGATTTCGACTACGCGACGCTGAGCCGCGGGGTGCGTTTCTCGCCGGAAGGCCAGGGCCCGCTCTATGTGAGCCTGGAAGCCGCCGGCATTCCGCGCACCGCGCCGGCGCCGGACAACCGCGTGCTGAACGTCGAGCGCAAGTACTACACGCCGGACGGCAAGCCCTGGGGCGGCGGCAAGCTGCGCGAGGGCGATGCGCTGATCGTCGGCGTCAGCATCACCGCCAGCCGCGCGATGCCGGACGCTTTGCTCACGGACTTGCTGCCGGCGGGCCTGGAGATCGAGAACTTCAACCTAAGCGACGCCAAGCAGTGGGCGGACGTGGTGGTGGACGGCATCGAGATCACCGACCGCGGCAGTGCGGCCGAAGTGCGGCACGAGGAATACCGCGACGATCGTTACGTCGCCGCGCTGAAGCTGGACCGCAACGATCCGGCTCGCGTGTTCTATCTGGTGCGCGCGGTCACGCCGGGCACCTACACCGTGCCGCCGCCGCTGGTCGAGGACATGTACCGGCCGGATCTGCGCGGCGTCGGCAAGTCAAGTCCGGCGGCGGTGACGGTGGTGCAGCCGTGAGACGATGGGATGTCGGCCCATGGCGGGCATCCCGATAAACCGTCGTCCCGGCGCATGCCGGGGCCCATTGGATCCGACGTAACGCGCCGTGCCCATCGCGACTCCCGACAACGCGGGCCTGGATCCCGGCATGCGCCGGGATGACGGCCAAAAGACAAGACGCTGGTTGCAATGGCTGCGCTGGGGCACCGTCGCCCTGCTGTCCACGCTGCTCCTGCTCGACCTGATCTTCCCGATTCCGCTGCCGAAACAGCGCGACACCAGCACCCTGGTCGTCGCTCGCGACGGCACGCCTCTGCGCGCCTTCGCCGACCGCGATGGCGTCTGGCGCTATCCGGCGACGATCGAAGGCGTGTCGCCGCTGTATCTGCAGGCTTTGCTCAATTACGAAGACCGCCATTTCTGGCGCCATCCCGGCGTCAACCCAGTCGCGCTGGCGCGCGCGGGTTGGCAGTGGCTGCGCCACGGCCGCATCGTGTCCGGCGGTTCGACCTTGACCATGCAGGTCGCGCGCATCCTCGACAAGCACTCGCGCACGCCCTGGGGCAAGGCCAAACAACTGCTGCGCGCCTTGCAGTTGGAAGCGCATTTGTCGAAACGGGAAATCCTGACGCTCTATCTCAACCGAGCGCCTTACGGCGGTCCGATCGAAGGGGTCGAGGCCGCGAGCTGGGCGTATTTGGGCAAACCGGCAGCGCGGCTTTCGCAAGCCGAAGCGGCGCTGCTGACGGTCTTGCCGCAATCGCCGAGCCGCCTGCGGCCGGATCGCGAACCGGAAGCGGCGCAGCGCGCGCGCGACAAAGTGCTGGCGCGGATGGCCGAACTCGGCGTGTGGAGTCATGCGCAAGTGGAGGACGCGCGCATCGAGCCGGTCGTGGCGCGGTCGCTGCAGCCGCCGCAGATGGCGGCGCTGTTGGCCGAGCGCCTGCGCGCTGCGCACCCGCTCGCCGAGCGCATAGCTTCGACCATCGATCCGGAACTGCAACGCACGCTGGAAGAACGCGTCGCCGCCTATTTTTCGCAACTGCCCGAGCGCACTTCGGCGGCGTTGCTGGTTGTCGACAACGCTACGCTGGAGGCGCGGGCTTATGTCGGCTCGGTAGCCTACGGCGACAAGGCGCGTTTGGGGCACGTCGACATGGTCCAAGCCTGGCGTTCGCCCGGATCGACGTTGAAGCCGTTCCTGTACGGCCTGGCGCTCGACGACGGCCTGATCCATTCGGAAAGCTTGCTGGTCGATGCGCCGCAGGCTTTCGGCGATTACCGGCCGACGAACTTCGACACCGAATTCAACGGACCGATCGGCGCCGCCGAGGCGCTGCGTCTTTCCTTGAACGTGCCGGCGGTGGATCTGCTGGACCGCGTCGGTCCGCCGCGTTTCGCTGCAAGGTTGGCCAATGCCGGCATCGAGTTGAAATTCCCGCGCGGTGCGAAGCCCAATTTGGCTTTGATCCTGGGCGGCACGGGCGTGCGCTTGGAAGACCTGGCCGGCGCTTTCGTCGCGCTCAACCGCGACGGCGTCGCCGGCCGCGTGCGCTACGCGGCCGGCGATCCGCGGGTGGAACGACGGCTGCTTTCGCCCGGCGCGGCCTGGATCGTGCGCGAAATCCTGGAAGCCCATCCGCGCCCGGGGCAGGTGGCGGACACGTTCGATCCCGGTTCGAAACCTAAAGTAGCCTGGAAAACCGGCACCAGCTACGGTTTCCGCGACGCCTGGGCGCTGGGCGGCACGCGGCGCTACACGGTCGGCGTTTGGGTCGGGCGCCCGGACGGCACGCCCTTGCCCGGCCAATACGGTGCGGTCACGGCCTTGCCGTTGCTGTTCGAAGTGATCGACAGCTTGCCGCGCACGCGTGGCGACGCGGCGCCGCGGCCGGCGCCCGCCGGCGTGGGCGAAACCGAAATCTGTTGGCCGCTGGGCACCGCTGCGGTCGACCAGCCGGCTTCGTCCTGCCATCGCAAGATGAAAGCCTGGTCGCTCGACGGCGCCGTGCCGCCGACGTTCGCCGAACGCGGCGCGCGGCTGTGGAGCGCGGGCGCGGAACGCTTCCGCGCGGACGCGAACACCGGATTGCGCTTGTCGGCGGAGTGTTCGCGCCCGCACGAAGCGCGCGAAACCGAGATCGCGCGCTGGCCGGCCTTGGCCTCGCCATGGCTGTCCGCGGCGACGCGCAAGGCCTCCACATTGCCTGCGCTATCGCCGGATTGCGTCGCCGACGGCCGCGACGCCGCGGAACTGCTGCATATCGAAGGCATCAACGACTCGGCTACTTTGGCGCGCGCGCCGGGCAGCGAAAAACCGCTTCGCCTTCAGGTCCGCGCCTTGGGCACCGACGCTCGCGTGCAATGGCTGCTCGACGGGCGCTGGATCGGCGAAACGCGCGGCGCGCAAGTCTTCGCGCACGATTACGGCGAAGCGGGCGAACACACCCTGACGGCCTTGGCGGCGAGCGGGGCTTGGAAGCGGGTTCGGTTCCGCATCCTGCGCTGACCGCTTGGTTTTCTTTGTAGAGCGGAGCAAGCTCCGCTCTACAAAGCCGGGCGGCGCTATTTACCGATCCAACCGTTGAGCAGATCGGCGAATTCGTCGGCGTGCTCTTCTTCCTGCGCCAGGATGCTTTCCAATATCCGCTTGGTGGTGGTGTCGCGGTCGCCGATGTAGTCGATCATCTGCCGGTAGCTGTCGATCGCGATGCGCTCTGCGATCAAGTCCTCCTTGACCATGTCGCGCAGATCCTCGCCTTCCCGGTATTCGGCGTGCGAGCGCTTGGTCAGCGTGTCGGGGTTCAGGTCGGGCTCGCCGCCGAGTTGGACGATGCGTTCGGCGAGCTTGTGGGCATGCTCTTGTTCCTGCTTGGCGTGTTCCAGGAATTCGCCTTTCACCGCGTCGGCCAGCATGCCCGAGGCCATGAAGTAGTGCCGGTAGTAGCGCAGCACGCAGACGTATTCGGTGGCGAGCGCCTCGTTGAGCAATTTGATCACCGTGGCTTTGTCGGCGCTGTACGTTCCCGTCACGGCGCCCTTGTCGATGTTCTTGCGGGCGTTGGCGCGCAGGGTCGCGACGTCGTCGATGGGACGGGATTTCGCGGAACTCTGGACGGCGCTGGCTGACTTCTTGCTCATGGCTGGCCTCGTCGGTCGGATCAGGGAAGTTGCGAGAGGATGTGTTCGGCCGAAGACACTCGAAACTCGCCCGGCGCTTCGACGTTGAGCTGTTTCACCACGCCGTCCTCGGCGTACAGCGAGAAGCGCTTGGAACGCTTACCCATGCCGTAACCGCTGGCGTCCATTTCCAGGCCCAGGGCGCGGGAAAAATCGCCGTTGCCGTCGGCCAGCATCATCAGGCCGTCGGGCACGTGTTGGCTTTCGCCCCAGGCCTTCATCACGAACGGATCGTTCACCGACATGCACAGCACTTCCACGCCCTTGTCGCGGAACTCGTCGAAATGCTCGACGAAACCCGGCAAGTGGCGCTCCGAGCAAGTCGGCGTGAACGCGCCCGGCACCGCGAACAGGACCACGCGCTTGCCTTCGAACAAAGTGGGGGTGTCCACGACTTCGACCCCGTCGCGGATGCGCTGCAGCTTGGCTTCGGGCAGGCGGTCGCCGACTTGGATGGTCATGCTGTTCTCCTTGGGAAGCCGCGAGTCTAGCCGCCTTCCGCTAAGGCGGCGTCAAGGTCGGGCGGTGGAGAAGGCCTTGAAATCCGTCCGGGCGGACCTACCTCGCCGGCATGGCGGCCGTGCGCCGCCGTTCCGAGCGACATTGAGGAGACAGACGATGAGCGTCGTACGTTATCGCCAGTGGCCCAATCCCACTGCGTTCCAAGAAGAGATGAAGCAGGTATTCGACCGCTTCTTCGACCATTCGGACACCGACGAATCCGCGGTCGTGACTGCGAAATGGATTCCGCGGGTCGACATCAAGGAAGAGGCCGACCGTTTCGTCATCTACGCCGATTTGCCGGGGATCGACCCCCAGGACATCGAGGTGCAGATGGACAAGGGAATCCTGTCGATCAAGGGCGAGCGCAACAGCGAGAGCAGCACGGAAACCGAGCGCTTTTCGCGGGTCGAACGCCGTTACGGCAGTTTCCACCGCCGCTTCGCGTTGCCGGACAGCGCCGATGCCGAGGGCATCGCCGCCACGGGCCGCAACGGCGTGCTGGAAATCAGCATCCCGAAGAAGCCTGAAACTACGCCGCGCCGGATCCAGGTCGGCGCGCCGACCGTGCAATGACCGTCGCTTAGCGGCGGAAGCTGGGCTAATCTCGGCCTGCGGCAGCGATGCCGCAGGCCGAACGCCGTGGAGCGCGAATGCAATTCAAGGACTACTACCAAATCCTGGGCGTTGAACCGAGCGCGGGCGAGGCGGAACTGAAGACCGCCTATCGCCGGCTCGCGCGCAAATACCATCCCGACGTCAGCAAGGAAGCGGGCGCCGAGGAAAAATTCAAAGCCGTCAACGAGGCTTACGAAGCGCTGCGCGATCCGCAGAAACGCGCCGCTTACGACGAGCTACGCACGCGCGGCTATCGGCCGGGCGACGAGGTGCACCCGCCGCCGGGCGGCTTCGGCGGCGGCCCGGGCGGCTTCGATTTCGAAGAAGTGTTCGCCGGCGGCGACGGCGGCGGCTTCAGCGATTTCTTCGAAAGCTTGTTCGGCCGCACCCGCGGCAACGGCTTCGGCCAGCAAGCGCCCGGGCGCGGTCCGCAGCCGCGCGGGCCGACGCGCGCCAAACTGGCGGTGCCGTTGGAAGCCGTGCACGACGGCTCGACGATCCGGATCGGCGTCAACGGCAAATCGCTGGACGTGCGCATTCCCAAAGGCATCCGTCCGGGGCAAGCGATCCGCCTGGCCGGGCAGGGCGCGCATGGCGATCTGCTGTTGGAAATCGAGTACGCCGCGCATCCGCAGTTCGAAGTCGACGGACGCAACGTGATCTACGTGGCAGCGGTGGCGCCGTGGGAAGCGGCCTTGGGCGCCACGGTCAGCGTGCCGACGCTGGGCGGGCCGGTGGATCTGAAAATCCCGGCCGATTCGGAAGCCGGTCGCAAGTTGCGGTTGCGCGGCCGCGGCTTGCCGGGCGCGCCGCCGGGCGACCAGATCGTCGAATTGGAGGTGCTCGCGCCGCGCGCCAACAACGACGCCGAGCGCGAAGCCTACGAGCACATGAAGGCGGTGTTCGGCGACGATTGGCGCCGCGCTTGATCCCAGGTTTTGTGGGAGCGGCTTTAGCCGCGAGCTCTTTTCTGCAAGTCGCGAACCTGATGGGAAGAGCTCGCGGCTAAAGCCGCTCTCACAGAAGAGCGCAGCGGATCAGGCGGCTTCGGGTCCGCTGCCGAGCAGCAAGGCGACGACTTCGGCCAATTCCGATTCGCTGAACGGCTTGGTGATGTAGGCCTTCGCGCCTTGGCGCATGCCCCAGACGCGGTCGGTGTCCTGATCCTTGGTCGTCACCAATACGATCGGAATGTGCTGCGTGCCCGGATCGCGGTTGATCGATCGCGTGGCCTGGAAACCGTTGAGGTTGGGCATGACCACGTCCATCAGGATCAGGTCGGGCTTCTCGCGCTTGGCCATATCCACGCCGGCCGAGCCGTCCTCGGCGGTCAGCGCCTCATGGCCCAGTTTTTCGACGATGCGCCGGATGCCCATCAATTGCGACGGCGAATCGTCGACGATCAGGATGCGCGCCATGCTTTTCCCCTATGGATACCGCCGGATTGTAGCGCGGCGTCGGCCGTTTCCGGCGTCCGGGATGGTTCAGAATGTGACCAGGGTCCGGCCATGAGAGCCGCCGGCCAGCATGCGTTCGAACACGGCGGGCAGCCCTTCCAGCGCCGTTTCGGCGGTGCAGATCGCGTCCAAATGGCGCGGTTTCCAGTCGCTGGCCAAGCGCCTCCAGACTTCGTCGCGGATGTCGCGCGCGGTGCCGGCCGAGGCGACGCCGAGCAGGGACACGCCGCGGATGATGAAAGGCATCACCGTCGTCGGCAGGTCCGCGGCAGCCGCCAAGCCGGCGCTGGCGACGTTGCCGTAGGGCGCGGTCTGCGCCAGCAGGCTGGCCAGCATCGGTCCGCCCACGTTGTCCAGGCCCCCGCCGAAACGCGCGGTGTCCATCGGCCGGGTGGTGGACAAAACTTCGCGCCCGAGCACTTCGCGCGCGCCGATCGATTTCAAATACGCCGCTTGATCGGTCTTGCCGCTGATGGCGTGCACTTCGTAGCCGGCGCTGCTGAAAATATCGACGGCCAGCGAGCCGACGCCGCCGGTGGCGCCGGTGACCGCGAGCGGTCCGAGTTCCGGCGACTGCCGATTCTCGCTCATGCGCAGCAGCGCGAGCGCGGCGGTGAAGCCGGCGGTGCCTAGGATCATGCTTTCGCGCAAAGTCAGCCCGGCCGGCAGCGGAATCGCCCATTTCGATTCCAAGCGCGCGTACTGCGAATAGCCGCCGTCGCGCGTTTCGCTCAGGCCCGAGCCGGTGGCCAGGACGGCGTCGCCTTCCTTGAATTTCGGATCGGTGGAGGCGACCACATGGCCGGCGACATCGATGCCGCCGACCAGCGGGAACTTGCGCAGGATTTTGCCTTGCCCCGTGCCCGCCAGCGCGTCCTTGAAATTGACCGACGAGTAGGCGGTCTTGATCACGACTTCGCCAGGGGCGAGATCGTCGATCGCGACTTGTTCGATGCCGCTACGGTAGCCGGATGCGTCGTTGTGGATGCGAAAAGCCATAAAAGTGCTAGGAATCGCCATTACTTTACTCGCCGTTCCGGCGTAAGCCGGAATCCAGGGTAGCCGACATAGGCCTGGCAGCCAACGCCTCCACCGCTGTCATTCCGGCGAAAGCCGGAACCCAGGCAATCCGACGCGGTATCAGTGGCCGACCATTTCGGGGTACAAGTCATTCCACATCGGGTTTCCGCTTTCGATGAGCTGCAATTTCCACTTTCGCTTCCACTCTTTGATTGCTTTCTCGCGAGCGATTGCGGTCGACATGTCGCCATGGAGTTCGTACCACACGAGGAGGACGATGCCATATCGCTTCGTAAACCCGTCTACGAGATGGTTGCGGTGTTCGTGCACCCGT
This sequence comes from Luteimonas gilva, assembly GCF_005239095.1. Taxonomy (GTDB): domain Bacteria; phylum Pseudomonadota; class Gammaproteobacteria; order Xanthomonadales; family Xanthomonadaceae; genus Luteimonas_C; species Luteimonas_C gilva. The sequence goes on from NZ_SZUA01000001.1 coordinate 500,720, forward strand.
TTAATCAGATCAGAAGTCACGCCCGTCCCGTATAAAGCGTGCCGTTACGGCGGCTAGACATGATGTAAACGGCGGGTTGCTTCACCTTCGCTCGTTCCGTGCCTGGGTCCCGGCTTTCGCCGGGATGACGGGATCGAGTACGGCTGAGTGGACGCTGTCGGATTTCAGTGCTTGGTCTCGTCAGAGCATTCTGACGCCGAGAAGCTGTCTTACCGCAACTCCCGCCGCCGCTTCTCGTCCATCCATTTCGACGCCTGCGCAGGTTCGTACGCGCGCAACCACGAGAACAACGCGTCGATATCGTCGCCATGCCACAAATCGGTGCGCTGGTCGGCATGCAGGAAGCGCTCGGCCACCATCCGGTCCAGCATCGCCATCAGCGGCTCGTAGAAGCCGTCGACGTCGAAAAAAGCGCAAGGCTTGTCGCCCAGGCCCAACTGGCGCCAGGTGAGCATTTCGAACATTTCGTCCAGCGTGCCGAAGCCGCCGGGCAGGGCGACGAAGGCGTCGGCCAGGTCGAACATGCGCGCCTTGCGTTCGTGCATGGATTCGACGACTTCGAGCCGGGTGAGGCCGTCGTGCGCGACTTCCCAATTCACCAGCTGCGCGGGGATCACGCCGACCACTTCGCCGCCGGCTTCCAGCACCGCGTCCGCGACGATGCCCATCAGGCCGACGTTGCCGCCGCCGTAGATCAGGGTGAGTTTTTCTTTGGCGATTCGGGTGCCGAGGGCGATGGCGCGTTCGGCATAAACCGGTTTGTTGCCGGAGTTGGAGCCGCAGTAGACGCAGATGGATTTCATCGCCGGCTCGCTCTTGCCTCTGAAGCCGTCATTCCCGCGAAGGCGGGAATCCAGCGACTTTGATTCTCCAGAGAGCGGCGAGGCGAACTCGCGCCGCCGCGTGCCCTCACCCAACCCTCTCCCGCAGGCGGGAGAGGGCTCAAGCAGATCAGTTGGCCTTGTGGATCGCGCGCTTGTCCACCGCCATCGCCGCGTCGTGGATCGACTCGGACAAGGTCGGGTGCGCATGGCAGATCCGCGCCAGATCGTCGGCCGAGCCGCTGAATTCCATGGTCAGCACGCCTTCGTGGACGAGTTCGGAAACGCCGACGCCGACCAGGTGCAGGCCCAGCACGCGGTCGGTTTCCGCATGCGCGATCACTTTGACGAAGCCCGCGGGTTCGGCCATCGCCACCGCGCGGCCGAGCGCGGCGAACGGGAAGCTGCCGGTCTTGTACGGAATGCCTTCGGCCTTGAGCTGTTGCTCGGTCTTGCCGACCCAGGCGATTTCCGGCTCGGTGTAGATCACCCACGGAATCGTGTCGTAGTTGACGTGGCCGGGCAGGCCGGCGATCAGCTCGGCGACCATGATGCCTTCCTCGAAACCCTTGTGCGCCAGCATCGGGCCGCGCACGCAGTCGCCCACGGCCCACACGCCGTCGACGCCGGTGTGGCAATGCTCGTCGACTTCGATCACGCCGCGTTGGTCGAGCTTCACGCCGGTGCCGTCGGCCAACAGGCCCTTGCTCGCGGCGCGGCGGCCGACCGAGACCAGGAGTTTGTCGACGACGATGGTCTTCTCGCCTTCGCTGTCGGTGAAGGTGACGTGCACTTCCTTCTTCTTGACCTCGCACTTGGACACCTTCGCGCCGAGGCGGATGTCCAGACCCTGCTTCTTGAATTCCTTCGCGGCGGTCTTGGCGACTTCGGCGTCGGCCGCGGCGAGGAAGTCGGACAGGGCTTCGAGTACGGTCACTTCGCTGCCCAGGCGCTTCCACACGCTGCCCAGTTCCAGGCCGATCACGCCGGCGCCGATCACGCCCAGCCGCTTGGGAACCGCGGTGAAATCGAGCGCGCCGACGTTGTCGACGATGTATTCGTTGTCGAACTTGGCGAACGGCAGTTCGATCGAATCCGAACCGGCGGCCAGGATCACGTTGGTGCCTTTCAGTTCGACTTCCGAACCGTCGTGCTGCTTGACCTTGACGATGTTGCCCGGAAACAGCGTGCCGAAGCCGTAGTACGGCGTCACCTTGTTCGCCTTGAACAGCATCGCGATGCCGCCGGTGAACTGCTTCACGATCTTGTCCTTGCGGCCGATCATGGTGCCGATGTCGACCTTGGCGTCCTTGAAGGTGATGCCGTGCTCGCCGAACAGATGGCCCATGTTCCAGTACTGGCGCGAGCTGTCGAGCAGCGCCTTGGACGGAATGCAGCCCACGCGCAGGCAGGTGCCGCCGAGCGCGGGCTTGCCGTCCTTGCCGAGCGCGGCGTCGATGCAGGCGGTCTTCATGCCCAGCTGCGCGGCGCGGATCGCGGCGTGGTAGCCGGCGGGGCCGGCGCCGATGACGATGACGTCGTAGTTTTCTGCCATTTGTTCGGCTCCTAAGTGTTTTGAGAAACGAGATAACAGGAAAGAGGAACTAGTGAGAGCGCATTGGCGCCACTCGTTTCTAATTCCTCTTCACTAGTTCCTCGCTCTTACATGCCGAGCAGCATCCGGCTCGGATTCTCCAACTGGTTCTTGATGTCGACCAGGAACAGCACCGCGTCCTTGCCGTCGATGATGCGGTGGTCGTAGGACAGCGCGATGTACATCATCGGCGCGGCGACCACGGCGCCGTTCTCGACGATGGCGCGTTCCTTGATGGCGTGCATGCCCAGGATCGCGCTTTGCGGCGGATTCACGATCGGCGTGGACATCAGCGAGCCGAAGGTGCCGCCGTTGGTGATGGTGAAGGTGCCGCCCTGCAGGTCTTCCAGCGCCAGCTTGCCGTCGCGGGCCTTCTTGGCGTATTCGCCGATCTGCTGCTCGATCTCGGCGAAGGACAGGCGCTCGACGTTGCGCACCACCGGCGTGACCAGGCCCTTGTCGGTCGACACCGCGATCGAGATGTCGGCGTAGCCGTGGTAGACGATGTCGTTGCCGTCGACCGAAGCGTTGACGACGGGATGACGCTGCAGCGCGTTGGCCGCGGCCTTGGCGAAGAAGCTCATGAAGCCGAGCTTGATCCCGTTGGCCTTCTCGAACGATTCGCCCAACTCCTTGCGCATCGCCATCACCTTGCCCAGGTTGACCTCGTTGAACGAGGTGAGCATGGCGATCGAATTCTTGGACTGCATCAGGCGCTCGGCGATGCGCGCGCGGATGCGGGTCATGGCCACGCGTTCTTCCGGACGCGCGCCGCCGCCGACGCCGGCGGTCTTGCCGCTCGCGTAGTTGATCAGGTCTTCCTTGGTCACCGCGCCGCGGCGGCCGGTGCCTTCCACTTGCGACGGGTCGATGCCTTCCTTCGCGGCGGTGAACTTGGCGCCGGGCGGCAATTCGTTGGCGCTGGCGACGGGTGCGGGCTTGGTGCTCGAAGGCGCGGCGGCTTCGGCCTTCGCGGCCTCAGCTTTAGGTTGCACTTCCTGCGCGCCGGCGGCGGGAGCTTTCTCGGCTTTCGCTTCGGCCTTCGGCGCTTCGGAAGAAGCCGCGGCGGCCGCGCCTTCGTCGATCACTGCGATGACCTGTTGGCTGGTGACGGTGTCGCCTTCCTTGAACTTGATTTCCTTCAGCACGCCGTCGACGGTCGAAGGCACTTCCAGCACCACCTTGTCGGTTTCCAGATCGACCAGGTTCTCGTCGCGCTTGACCGCGTCGCCCGGCTTCTTATGCCAGGACGCGATGGTCGCGTCGGAGACGGATTCGGGCAGAACGGGAACTTTGATTTCGGTGGCCATGGTGGCGTCCTAGGTTTCTGGCGCGGATTAGAAGGGGCTCTTGTGGGATCACTCGGCGGCGTGCTTGCCGTTGAGCGGATTGACCAACGCATCGGCGACCAATTGCTGCTGCTCGGCCACGTGGTCGTTGAAATGGCCGACGGCGGGCGAGGGCGAGCGAGCGCGGCCGGCGTAATGCACCGCCTGTTTGGGCTGGATGCACGCGTCCAGGTGGTGCTTGATCTGGTACCACGCGCCCTGGTTCTGCGGTTCTTCCTGGCACCACACGACTTCGGCGGCCTTGGCGTAGCGCTTCAACTCGGCGGCCAGCTGCGCGCGCGGGAACGGATACAGCTGTTCGACGCGCAGGATCGCCACGTTGTCCAGCTTCTGCTTCTGCGCTTCCTCGAACAGGTCGAAGTAGACGCGGCCCGAGCACAGCACCACGCGGGTGACTTTCTTCGGATCGGCCTTGGCGTCGGGAATCAGGTGCTGGAACTCGCCGTCGGCCAGTTCGTCCAGCGTGGACACCGCCAGCTTGTGGCGCAGCAGCGACTTCGGCGTCATCACCACCAACGGCTTGCGCGTATCCATGCGCATCTGCCGGCGGATCATGTGGAAAGCCTGCGCCGGCGTGGTCGGCACGCAGACCAGCATGTTTTCCAGCGCGCACAACTGCAGGAAGCGCTCCAGGCGGGCCGAGCTGTGCTCGGGGCCCTGGCCTTCGTAGCCGTGCGGCAGGAACAGGGCCAAGCCGCAGAGACGGTCCCACTTGGCTTCGCCCGAGGACAGGAACTGGTCGATCACCACCTGCGCACCATTGGCGAAATCGCCGAACTGCGCTTCCCAGATGTCGAGCGTGGCGGGATCGGCGGTGGAGTAGCCGTACTCGAAGGCCATCACCGCTTCTTCGCTGAGCAGCGAGTCGATGATGGTGGCGTCTTCCGGATTCTTCACCAGTTGCTGCAGCGGCAGATAGTCCTTGTCGGTCTTCTGGTCGTGCAGCACCGCATGGCGGTGGAAGAAGGTGCCGCGGCCGCTGTCCTGGCCGACCAGGCGCAGGCGGTTGCCTTCGGTGAGGATCGTCGCGTACGCGAGATTCTCGGCGAAGCCCCAGTCGGCGGGCAGTTCGCCGGCCATCATCTTGCGGCGGTCTTCGTAGATCTTGGCGACGCGCGGATGCAGCACGATGTCGGCCGGGACCGTGTTGATCGCGTTCGCCAGCTCGTCGAGCTTCTTGCGCGGGAAGGTCGTGTCGACCTTGTCGCTGACCTTGCCCGACAGGTACTTCGACCAGTCGATGGTGAACTCGTCCGGCTTCACCGTGGCCAGTTCGGTGGTGACTTCGCCGGCGTCCAGCTTGTCGCGGTATTTGTCGACCACCGCCTGCGCTTCGCCTTCCTTCAGCACGTTCGTCGCCAGCAGGCGGTCGGCGTACAGCTCGCGCGGCGTCTTGTGGGCGCGGATGGTCTGGTACATCAGCGGCTGGGTGGCGGCGGGTTCGTCGGCTTCGTTGTGGCCGTGGCGGCGGTAGCAGACCAGGTCGATGACCACGTCCTTGCCGAAGCGCTGGCGGAAGTCGAAGGCCAGTTCGGCGCAGAACACCACCGCTTCGGGGTCGTCGCCGTTCACGTGCAGCACCGGCGCGCCGACCATCTTGGCGACGTCCGTGCAGTACAGCGTGCTGCGCGCGTCCTGGCGGTCGCTGGTGGTGAAGCCGACCTGGTTGTTGATGACGATGTGGACCGTGCCGCCGACGCGGAAACCGCGCGCCTGCGACATCTGGAACAGCTCCATCACCACGCCCTGGCCGGCGAAGGCGGCGTCGCCGTGCAGCAGCACCGGCAGGACTTTCTTTCGTTCCTTGTCGCCGCGGCGCTGCTGGCGCGAACGCACGCTGCCGACCACGACCGGGTCGACGATTTCCAGGTGCGAGGGATTGAACGCCAACGCGATGTGGACCGGACCGCCCGGCGTCTGCACGTCGGCGCTGAAGCCCATGTGGTACTTCACGTCGCCGGTATGGGCCCGGTCGTCGCGGCTGTGCTCGAACTTGCCTTCGAACTCGTCGAACAGCTTGCGCGGCGATTTGCCCAGCGTGTTGACCAGCACGTTCAGACGGCCGCGGTGTGCCATGCCCAGCACCACGTCCTTGACGCCGTCGGCGCCGGCGCGGCGGATCATATTGTCCAGCAGCGGCACCAGTGCATCGCCGCCTTCCAGCGAGAACCGTTTCTGGCCGACGTACTTGGTGTGCAGATAGCGTTCCAGGCCTTCGGCCGCGGTCAGGCGCTCCAGGATGCGGCGCTTGTCGTCTTCGGTCCGCTTGTAGTCGCCGCCGGCGTTTTCCAGGCGCTCGTACAACCAGCGCCGTTGTTCGGCGTCGGCGATGTGCATGAACTCGGCGCCGATCGGACCGGTGTAGGTGGCCTTGAGCAGGGACAGCAGATCGCCGAGCTTCATCCGTTCGCGGCCGGCGACGCCGCCGGTGCTGAACTCGCTGCCCAGGTCGCTTTCGGACAAACGATGGAAGCCCAGGCCCAGGTCGGGCGCGTCGGGCTTGTCCAGCATGCCGAGCGGATCGAGGTTGGCGGCCAGGTGGCCGCGCGAACGGTAGGCGGTGATCAGGCGGCCGACGTGGCGTTCGCGTTCGTCGCCGCTGCCGGCACCGAGCACGGCCACGCCGCGTGCGGCCAATTTGCCGGCTTGGGCCACGGCGTCGATGACCGCCGAATGCGGCACGTCGCCCGCTTCACGGCCTTTGAACCCATCGAAATATGCCTTCCATTTGGGCCCGACGCTGTCGGGATCGACCAGGTACTGTTCGTACAGGTCTTCGATGAAGGCGGCATTGGCGCCGAGCTGGGAGGACTGCGCAAACTGCTTGAGAAGACTGTCCACGTCTGGCTTGAGTAGGCTCGTGATGGGGGCAAGCGCTTGATTCGACGGGATTTTTCGCTTCCCGTCGAAGCGGTCGCGCAAGAACCGAAATTATAGCCGCTTGCGTTGCCGCAGCGCATCATTAGATGGTCTTAGACGCGATTGTCCGCGTGCTTTTGTGGGAGGGGCTTTAGCCCCGACAAGTTCTATGTCGGGGCTAAAGCCCCTCCCACAAGAGCGATGCGATCAAATGCCCAGGGCGCGGAACTCGGGGCAGGGACGCGAGCGTTCCCAAATCGGTTTGAAGCTTTCCACCAATTGGCGGGCGCGACCGGCGCCGTCCAGATCGGTTTCGCCGTCGAAGCGATGGCCCAGGGTGCGGAAGTAGTAGCCGCCGGTGTCGTTGGCGATGAAGGCCGACGGATAGGCGCGATCGGCCGGATCGTCCACCTCGCGGAACTGGAACAGGCTGGGCAGGCGCTGCGCCAGTCCCAGCAGCGGCGCGTGCGCGCGCTGCACGGCCTCGGCATCCTGCAGCAGGAACCGGGCCTCGCCGCCATGGCCGGACGTGCCGTAGCGGCGCCAGGCCTCGAGCACCGGCGCCGCATCGAACAGGCCCGGGTCCAATTCGCGGCTATAGATCCAGAGATAGCGCCGTGCGCCCAGGATCACGGCCACGGTCGCGGCGATGGCCGCTTCCCGGTCTTCGATCGCGGTCGCACCGCCCAGCATGCGCCGCATCGCCTGGTGTTCGATGCCGGCCTCCCAGAACCGCTCGCCGTAAGGCACGAAGCCGTGGCGGATGTAGAACGCGGACGCCGACACTTGCGAATTCAAAGACAGTTCGCGCCAGCCGCGTCGCCGCGCCGATTCGATCAAGGCCGCCAGCATCGCATCGCCCACGCCCTTGCCGCGCCATTCGCGCAGCACGGCCATGCGCCCGACCTTGCGTTCGGGCGTCAGCCGGCCCGTGCCGATCGGGCGGCCGCCCGGATCGCGCGCGATCACGTGCAGGCATTGCGGATCCAGCTCGTCCCATTCCTCGGCGATCGGCACGTTCTGCTCTTGCACGAACACGGTCTCGCGCACGCTGCGCAATTCGGGCAGGCCGGTTCCGTAGTCGATCGGCTCGACGCTGAAGCCGGAAGGGTTCGCGCTCATGCCGCGTCCTCGTCGGGCATGGCCAATTGATAGTGGCCGCCTTGCAGCAATTCGTACACGGCGTCGCGGCCGCGCTCGGAAAGGGCGGCGTAACTGCGTCCGTCGAAACGGTCCGCGGCGGCGATGCGCTGCGCGTCGCGCGCGGGCAGCGCATGGCTCTGGCCGGCGGCGAACAAGGTCGCGCCTTGTGCGGCCTTGCGCCAGGCCATCCGGGTGAACGGATGGCGATGCAGCACCGCGCCTTGCTGCAAATCCCATTCGACTTCGATCCGCGAGCGCTTCTCGTCGCCGGGCGCGGCATGCCCGGCGCTGCGGTACAATGTGATGAAGCGTCCGAACCAATCGCCCAGCCGGTCGGCGTCGTTCATCCGCAATTCGTTCAAGGCTTCGACGACGCGGCGCATCGCTTCGGCATCGATTTCGTTCGGATCCTTGGGCGGCGCCAAATCCGGATCGCGGTAGCGCAGCGCTTCGTCGGCGTCCGCAGCCAAGGTGTCGACGAAATCGCCGAGCAGTTCGGCCGCCGACGGCGCGCGCATGCCGATCGAGAACGTGAGGCAGGCGTCTTCGGCGACGCCGTGGTGCGGCACGCCGGGCGGCAGATAGAGCATGTCGCCGGGACCCAGCACCCAATCGTGGTTCGGCGCGAAGCGCTGCAGCAGCTTGAGCTCGGCGTCCTTGCGGAAATGCACCGGCGGATTCGGACGGTCGTCGATCTGCCAGCGGCGATGGCCTTGCGCCTGCAGCAAGAATACGTCGTATTGATCGACGTGGGCGCCGACCGAGCCGCCGGGCGCGGCGAAGGACACCATCACATCGTCGATCCGCCAGCGCGGCAGGAAGTCGAACGCCGGCAGCAGCGCGGCGATGTCCGCATCCCATTTGTCGACGTCCTGCACCAGCAGCGTCCAGTCGTGCTGCGGCAGGGTCGGGAACATTTCCTCAGGGAAAGGGCCGTGCCGCAGCAGCCAACGATCGTGCTCGCGCTCGTGCGCGACGATGCGGGCCAGGGCGCTGTCTTCGCAGGCCAGGCCGGCCAGGTCTTCCGGCGAGATCGGCGAGACGAAGCCAGGGAAGGCGTTGCGGATCAGCAGCGGCCTTTTTTGCCAGTAGTCGCGCAGGAAATCGGACGCCGGCATGCCCAGCGGCGGCTGGTTGCGGGCGTCGACTTCGATGGGGAGCTGTGCTTTGCGCTTTGCCATGCTTTGCTCTCAAGCCGTCATCCCAGCGAAAGCTGGGACCTATTTTCGCCTTTTTGGACGACGGAGCGAAGCAAAATCAAGCTGGATCCCAGCTTGACTCGCTAACGCTCCCCTTCGGGCCGGCTTTGCCGTTAACTCGCATCGCTCGTTTCGCCGGGATGACGGCGTGACGAATGGCTGGAGCTCAAATCGCGATCTCGTCATAGCCGCGTCCGAGGAACTGCAACAAACACCAGCCATGCCCGAACGGATCGGCCAGTTGCGCGAGCCGGCCCCAGTTCGCTTCGCGGATCGGCCCTTCCTGCTGCGCTCCGGCCGCCAGCGCTCGGCGCAAAGCGGCGTCGAGATCGTCGACCACCCAATCGCAGTGGATCGGCGTCCAGTGGCGTTCGTAGCCGCGCAAGGAATTGCCGGCGCCGCGGCTGCCCACGGGTTTCTCCAGCAGATAGATCGTGGCGCCCGAGCCGAGCAGTTCGACCACATGGATGCCGAGCCGCCGCGCTGGATTCAAGCCGAACGCGGCGACGTAGAAGGCCTCGGCGGCGGCCAAATCGGGCACATCGATGTTGAGCAGCAGCCGCATAGCGCGCTCAGATGTCCCGCGCCAGTTTTTCGGCGAGGCCGGTGTAGGTGCCCGGCGTCATGTCGAGCAAGCGGCGCTTGTCCGCTTCGGGCAGCTCCAGCGTCCGGATGAATTCGCGCATCGACGCTTCGTTGATGCCTTGGCCGCGCGTCAGCGCTTTCAATTGCTCGTAAGGATTCGGCAAGCCGTGCCGGCGCATCACGGTTTGCACGGCTTCGGCCAGCACTTCCCAGGACGCGTCCAGATCGGCGGCCAGGCGCTCCGGATTGGCGCTGAGCTTGTTCAAGCCGCGCAGCAGCGCGTCGTAGCCGATCAAGGCGTGGCCGAAGGCGGTTCCGAGCGCGCGCAACACGGTGGAATCGGTCAGGTCGCGCTGCCAGCGGCTGATCGGCAGCTTGGCGGCGAAATGCTCGAACAAGGCGTTGGCGATGCCGAAATTGCCTTCGGCGTTCTCGAAATCGATCGGGTTCACCTTGTGCGGCATGGTCGAGCTGCCGACTTCGCCGGCCTTCACCGCCTGCTTGAAATAGCCGAGCGAGATGTAGCCCCAGATGTCGCGGCACAGGTCGATGCAGACCGTGTCGATCCGCTTCTGCGCGTCGGAAATTTCGGCGATGCCGTCGTGCGGCTCGATCTGGGTGGTGTAAGCGTTGAAATCCAGATCCAGCGATTCGACGAAGCGCCGGGCGAACGCGGGCCAATCCACGTCCGGGTAGGAGGCGACGTGGGCGTTGTAGTTGCCGACCGCGCCGTTGATCTTGCCGCCCAGCGACACCGCGGCCAGCTGTTCGCCTTGGCGGCGCAAGCGGGCGACGACGTTGGCCAATTCCTTGCCGACGGTGGTGGGCGACGCGGTTTGGCCGTGGGTGCGCGACAGCATCGGCAGCGCGGCGTGTTCGTGCGCCATCGCGCGCAGCTTTTCGATCAGCGCATCGAGCTTGGGCAGCAGCACCGTCTGCCGGGCTTCGTTGAGCATCAGCGCGTAAGACAGGTTGTTGATGTCCTCGCTGGTGCAGGCGAAGTGGACGAATTCCAAGGCCGGGCCGAGTTCGGCGTCGTCCTTCAGGCGTTCCTTGATGAAATATTCGACGGCTTTGACGTCGTGGTTGGTGGTGCGTTCGATCTCTTTGACCCGCGCCGCGTCGGCGACCGAGAAACCGTCGGCGAGCGCGCGCAGCCGCGCCGCGGCGGCATCGGCGAACGGCGGCAGTTCGCCGATGCCGGGCTCGGCGGCCAGGGCCAGCAGCCATTCGACTTCGACCTTCACCCGCGCCTTGACCAGACCGTATTCGGAGAAGATCGGGCGCAGCGCGTCGACTTTGCCGGCATAACGGCCGTCGAGCGGGGATAGGGCGAGCAACTGGGATTCGGCGGTCATGGATTCGGCGCAGGCAGGCAAGCGGCCATTTTAGCGCGGCTTTGCCGGGGGCGGCTTTTTTGTGGGCGCGGCTTTCGCCGCGAGCTCTTTTTGCCCAGGTGCCGAATAGCTCGCGGCTAAAGCCGCTCCCACAAAAGCCAACGCAAAGCGGCGTATCCTGCGCGGCATCGAACGAGGAGCCCTCATGACCAAGCGCAAAACTCCGTCGGAGTACCGCATCGAACACGACAGCATGGGCGAGCTGCAGGTGCCCGCCGCCGCCTTGTGGGGCGCGCAGACCCAGCGCGCCGTGCAGAATTTCCCGGTGTCGGGCCGGCCGATGCCGCGCGGTTTCATCCGTGCTTTGGGATTGGTCAAGGGCGCCGCCGCCGAGGTCAACGCCGGTTTCGGTTTGTTGCCGAAAACCGTCGCCAAAGCCATCGGCGAAGCCGCGGCGCAGGTCGCCGTGGGCGAACACGACGCGCAGTTCCCGATCGACGTGTACCAGACCGGTTCGGGCACCTCGTCCAATATGAACGCCAACGAAGTGATCGCCACGCTCGCCACGCGCGCGGGCAAGGCCAAGGTGCATCCGAACGACCATGTCAATCTCGGCCAGAGTTCCAACGACGTGATTCCCACGGCGATCCGGGTTTCGGCGCAGTTGGCGGTAGCCGAGGATCTTTTGCCGTCGCTCAAGCACCTGCGCAAGACCATCGATCGCCGCGCGCAATCGTTGGGCAAGACGGTCAAGACCGGCCGCACGCATCTGATGGATGCGATGCCGCTGACTTTCGGCCAAGAATTCGGCGCCTGGTCGGCGCAATTGGCCTCGGCGCAGGCGCGGATCGAAGACGCCTTGAAGCGTCTGCGGCGCTTGCCGATCGGCGGTACCGCGATCGGCACCGGCATCAACGCCGATCCGCGCTTCGGCAAGGCGATGGCCAAGGCCTTGTCGTCGCTGACCGGCACTAAATTCGAATCGGCCGCCGACAAGTTCGAAGGGCTGGCGTCGCAGGACGACGCGGTCGAGTTGTCCGGTCAGCTCAACGCATTGGCGGTGGCGCTGATGAAGATCGCCAACGACCTGCGCTGGATGAACGCCGGGCCGCTGGCGGGATTGGGCGAGATCGAATTGCCGGCTTTGCAGCCAGGCAGTTCGATCATGCCGGGCAAGGTCAATCCGGTGATCGCCGAAGCGACCTGCATGGTCTGCGCCCAGGTGATGGGCCACCACACGGCGATCACCGTGGCCGGCGCCAGCGGCAATTTCCAGCTCAACGTGATGCTGCCGCTGATCGCGAACGATCTGCTCGATTCGATCGGTCTGCTCGCCAACGTCATGCGCCTGCTGGCCGACAAGAGCATCGCCGGCCTGAAGGTGCGCGGCGACAACGTGGCTTCGGCGCTGGGCCGCAATCCGATCCTGGTCACCGCGCTCAATCCGATCATCGGCTACGAAAAAGCGGCGGCGATCGCCAAGCGCGCTTATAAGGAAAACCGGCCGGTATTCGACGTGGCGCTGGAGGACAGCGGCTTGTCCGCGGCGCAACTGAAGAAATTGCTGGATCCGGCCGTGCTGACCAAGGGCGGCATCCACGCCGGTGGGGCGGGCGGCGGCGGATGATAGTTTTGTCTTTGTAGAGCGGAGCTTGCTCCGCTGCTTCGGCTTTTCGTAGGTGCGAATTCATTCGCACACCGTTGCATGAAAAAGCGTGCGAATGAACTCGCACCTACCAAATCAGAAGCGAAGGCAGCGGAGCAAGCTCCGCTCTACAAAGAAAACCCCGCCGAAGCGGAGTTGGGGGGAAACGGCGAACGCTGGGAGGCCTGTTCGCCGCTGGGGAAGGGCTTATTCCGTCAATCGTCTTCGGGGACGTCCACGCGGCCTTTGACGTCGCGATGGTTGACGCCGCCGCTGCCGACATGCGCCACGCGCAAACCGCCATCGATGTCCACCGCGCTCAAGTCGCCGGACCCGATGCTGCGCGCATCGACGCTGCCGCCGACCTGGCGCAAATCCACGTCGCCGGATCCGATGGTGCCGATGCGCACGTCGCCGCGAATGCGGTCGCCCTCGAACTCGCCGGAACCGACCGCTTCGATCTGCAACTGGCCGATGTCCGAAACCTTCAGATCGCCCGAGCCGACGTCCGCCGTCAGCCGGTCGGCGCCGCTCACGCTCAAGTCGCCGGAGCCCACGTGCGCGTCGACGTTGGCGATGCCGGAGACGTCGCCGTCGCCCGATCCGACATCCATTTCCAGGGCGACGTTCTTGGGCAGCGTGACGTCGACGTCGAACGAGGAATAGCCGTTGAACCAGCCGCCGGACCAGGCCTTGCGATCGCCGGTTTCGATGATGAGCCGATCGCCCTCGCGCTTCTGCACCAGTTGCAGGCGATCCAGGCCTTCCTGCGAACTCGCGCAGGCACGACCCGAAGCGCGAGCCGCGCTGCCGGACTTCACGTTGAAATCGTAAGGGCCGGTCCGCACCACCACGGTGCGCACGCCGGACAGGTTCAGCGCCAGGTTGCGGTCGGCTCCGTATTTGCACTGTTCGGCGGCTTGGGCGAAAACAGGAATCGCCAGCAGGGGCAGGGCGAGGAGGGACAGCATCAAAGTCTTCTGCATGGCTAAGCTCCGTGGTCTTGAAACGCCTGCGGCCAGGCCGCGATCTGGAATGGGATGCGTCGAAGGCCGCCGCGGTTTAAAGCGCGGCGTCATTGGCCGGGACTGAGGCAGGTCCGGCAGGCCTCTTGGGTGAATCGGCGAAGGCAAATCTTGCGGATCTGTTCCGCAGGCAGCCCTCCCGGCACCTCGCTGCGCAGGCCGTTGCGGTATTCCGAACAGGTCGCTTGGCCTATCGCGGTTACGGCCGGCTGCTGGAAGGTCACTTGGCCGGCCTGGGTACGGGTGATGCGCGAGCCGTCTTCGTCGGAACGGATGTCGATCGCGTCCGCGCCGTGCCACATCTGCAACGAAGTGCCGCCGTTCGGGCCGGCGACGAACAGCGCCGTCTGGCCTTTGCGGCTGTCCAAAGTCAGGCCGATGTTGTCGCCTTCGTCCCAAGTCACGTAACCGCCGCGTTCTTGGCCGCGGTCGTCGTAGAGCATCACCCCAGCCGCCTTGCTGCCGCGCGGTATGCGCTTGCCGTCTATGACCGCATCGGGCAGGTCGCCGCCGATCCTGACGCGCTCCACGCCTTTCGGATCGACGACGACCAATTCGGAAACCCGCAGCGAAGCCGGCGCGGCCGGGGCGGCCGCGCCGGCGTAGCGGATGGCGATGGTCGAGATCAACGCGATCAGTATCAGCGATTGCAGAATCAGGATGCGCTTGAAGCGGCGATTAGAGCGTTCGCAGGCTTCGATGCGTGCGGCGATGGCGTTCATGACGGGATCCTAAAAGGCGGAGCAAGGCGGATGCGGTTGCGCGCGCGCTTCCGGAGCGCGCCACTCGGGGTGGTCGTAAGGGATGTAGCCGACCCAAAACCAAGGCAGGCAGGTCGGCCCGAGCGCGGCGTCGGCGAGGTATTTGAAGGTGCCTTCGCCGTTCGAGCTGTTGCTGAGGATCACTAAGCAGCGCCGCCCGTCGGCCACGCACAAAGTGAGATTGTTGGTGCCGTCGTCGTGGCCGCCCTTGGTCCAGGCCTGGCCCTGCGGCGTGCGGTAGGTCAGCCAGCCGAGCGCTGCGGAGAATTCGATGCCGCGGTTGTCGTCGGTGACGTCTTCGGACAACGTAGGGAATTGCTGCACCGAACGGATCGCGGCCTGCGGACGCAGCAATTCGGTTTTGGACGCCGCGCTCAGGCCTTCGCCGCGGACCAGCCCGGCGAGGAAGGCCGCTTGGTCCGCGATCGTCGTGTCCATCGAGCCCGCCGCGCGCGCCGCACCGCGTTTCTTGTGGCCCAGCGGCTTGCCTTGTTCGTCGTAGCCTATGGCCAGATTCGCGGCGAAATCGTCGCGCCAGACCATGCTGCTGCGCTTCATCCCGAAGCGGTCGTACACCTGTTTTTGCATCAGCTCGGAGACGTCGATCCCCAGTCCGTTCTCGATGACGAATTGCAGCAGATTGATCCCTTCGCCGGAGTAGGCGTAGCGACTGCCGGGTTCGAAATGGAACTTGAGCTTGCCGTTCGCCTCGTAGCCCTTTTCGGTGAAGTAGCGGAAGTTAGGGAAGCCGGATCGGTGCGACAGCAGGATGCGCGGGGTCAGCTTGCGCCAGTGCTCGTCGCCCGCCAGGTCGGCGTATTTCTCGTATTCGGGCAGCGGCTTGGGCAGGTAGTCGGCGATCGAGCGGTCCAGGTCGAGCTTGCCCGATTCGACCAGGGACATCACTGCGTATGCGAACTCGCCCTTGGTGATCGAAGCGCCGTACATGATGGTGTCGGTGGTCAGCGGCAGGTTCTGTTCGAGATCGCGCGAGCCGTAGGCCTTCAGATGCACGATGCGGCCGTCTTCGATCACCGCCAGCGCCAGGCCCGGCACGCGGGCGGCTTGCATCAGGCGATCTACTTCGGCGTCCAGGGCCGCACCGCGCAGCGGCTGGGGCCTCGGTTGCCGGGTTTGCGCCGCAGCGCATCCGGCCAAAAGGGCGCACAAACCTAACGCGAACCACCTTGCGTGCTTCACCGTCTCTCTCCGAGGTCTGCGGGAAAAAGCTCCGGCCCGCGGCGGGCCGGAGCGGGTGCGCGGATCAGCCGTCGTCGCGCCAGCGGCGCAGGCGGATCGCGCCGTAGATCATCGCTGCGCCGGCGGCCGCGCCGATCCACAACTGCGGCGACAGCAGCGGCGAGTACAGCGTCTTCAGATTGATCACTTGCTGCAGCACTTCCGGGCCGTCGCCGTGGATGTGGCCGAAGTCCGCGGCGTCCACCCAAGTGCCCGGCACGGCGCTGAGCAGGGCGCGGCCCACGATGTGCTGCCAGAACCAGGTGCTTTCCAGGTTGAACAGGTTCATCACGTCGAACCAGGTGACGAAGATGCCTGCGAACACCGGGATCATGATCGCCCACAGGAACGGCTTGCTCTTGGCCCAGGCCGAGCACAGCATCAGCCAGCCCGCCGTCGGCAGCGCCCACAGCGCGTACACCGGGATCGCGGCGATCAGGTGGCCGATCACGGTCAGCGGATCGCCCAAGCCGAACAAGATGGTGAACGGGTTGCCGCCGTGGACCATGATGAAGAAGCCGCACACCAGCATGAAGCCGAACATCGTCGCCACGCCCGCGGCCACCGCCAGCGCCGGAGCGACCAGTACCGCGCTGGCGACTTTCGACAGCACCGTCTGCGTGTCCGACACCGGCAGCGACTTCCAGAACAGCACGCTGCGGTCCTTGCGCTCGTCGTAAAGCGAACCCAAGCAGTAGAAGAACACCACGAAGGCGAGGACGATGAAGGCCCAGCTGGCGGACGCGAACAGGCTGATGTTCACGACATTGCCCACGTCCACCAGATCCTTGGCGTCCAGCTTATCGATCAGCATGCCGATGTTGACCATGTCGATCCGCACTTCCTGGCCGTCGATCTGGACGGTCTTGGACGGATCGACCTTGTTGAGCATCATCTCGCCGACGCCGCCGGCCATCAGGTTGAACAGCAGGAAGATCGCGCCGGCGATCAGCGGCGCCCACAGGAAGCCGCCCTTGTGTTCCCAGAATTCGCGCTTGAGCAGCATCCGGAAGGTATGGGTGGGGTGGGGCGCGGCGACGGCCGGGTAGCGCGGGGTCGCGTCCATGTTTTCGGCGGGGGCGTTCATGCGTAGGTTCCCTTCATGGTGGCGACGAACAGATCGGCCAGGCCCGGCGTGCGGGTTTCGCCCAGCGCTTCGAGCTGCTGCTGCGGCACGCCGTCGTAGAGCATCACGGTCTTGCCGAACGGCAGCGAACGCTCGTCGATCGGGCGCAGCGCGCGCGCGGCTTCGGTCTTGTCCTGGCCGACCAGCACTTCGGTATAGCGCTCGCCGATGTTTTCCATCGGCGCGTCGAGCACGATCTTGCCGTCGCGGATGAACATCACGTCGGTGAGGATGTGTTCGATCTCCTCCACCTGGTGGGTGGTGACGATGATCGTCTTCTGCTCGTCGAAGTAGTCCTCCAGCAGGCGCTGGTAGAACTGCTTGCGGTACAGGATGTCCAAACCGAGCGTCGGCTCGTCCAGCACCAGCAGCTTGGCGTCGATCGCCATCACCAGGGCCAGGTGCAACTGCACGATCATGCCCTTGGACAATTCGCGCACGCGCATCTGCGGCTTGAGTTGGGTATTGGCCAGGAAGCGTTCGCAGCGCGCGCGGTCGAAGCGCGGATGCACGCCGGCGACGAATTCGATCGCCTGGCCGACGCGGATCCAGCGCGGCAGCACCGCCACGTCGGCGATGAAGCACACGTCGTTCATCAGGTCGTCGCGCTGGGTGCGCGGGTCGCGGCCCAATACTTTCAGCTCGCCATCGAACGGGATCAGGCCCAGCATCGCCTTCAGCGCGGTGGTCTTGCCGGCGCCGTTGGGGCCGATCAAGCCGATGATCTTGCCCGCTTCGATCTTCAGCTCGGTGTTGTCCAGCGCGAGCTTGTTCTTGTAGGCCTTGCGCAAACCGTGCGCATCGACCACGAGTCCGGTATTCATCGCGTGCCTCCCTTGTCGCCGCGCAGCAGCTCCGCCGGCGACAGGCCCAGGCGCTGGATGCGTTCCAGCACCAACGGCCACTCTTCGCGCAGGAAGCGTTCGCGTTCGCTCGCCAACAGTTTTTCGGACGCGCCCTCGATGACGTACATGCCCAGTCCCCTACGTTTTTCGACTAGAGATTCGTCCGCCAGCTCCTGGTAGGCGCGGGAGACGGTGATCGGATTCAGCTGATACTCGGCGGCCACCTGGCGCACGGAGGGCAGGGGGTCGCCGGGCTTGAGCACGCCGTCGAGCAGCATGGCCACGACGCGCTCCTTCAGCTGGCGGTAGATGGGAGCGCCTTCGCTCCATTGGATCGCGGTCATGGCTCAGCCCCGGGGTGCGAAGGAGAAGTACGGCAGAGTGATCGAACGGCGGCTGTGCCGGATTTTGGGCGCCGCTGGCGACGGCGCCGGAGCTTCGATGGTTTCGACGGTGGAAACGTCGTAGTTGGCGAGTTCGTCGGCGGCCGCGTCCAACGCGGACTCGGTCGCGACTTCGGCAGTGAAGCCGGCGACGTGGCTGAGGATTTCGCCCACGTCGCGGGTGCCCCGCAACTTGTTGGCCAGCGCATCGGCGCGGGCTTCGATGTCCTTGGCGCGCATCTCGGCGGCGGCCTTGCGGGCCTGCGCCGAACGCTCGGCGTAAACCAAGCGGTGCTGGGTCCAGGGCTGGGGTGCGACGCCGGCTTGCGGAGCGGGCCGGGTGGAGATCGCCGCCAGCAGCTGCGGGGCCGATTCGGCCTGGCGGGCGGGGCTGGAGGCGATCAAGCCGGCCGTCATCAGGACGGCGGCGACGGACAGCGCGGAGAACGTGTTGTGCAGCTTGCGGTTCATGGCCGTGTCCTGCTGGGGTGTCTGGTGTTGTAGTCAACTATAACACCAATCCAACTTTCGTCAATATCGGACCGACCCAACTAAAGGCATACTCGCCGCAGTCCAGCAGAGGTCAGGAAATGAACGTAAATCGTTGTTTCTTAAAGGGGTTGATCGTTTCCGCCGCTCTGGTTTCCGGGCTCGCGCTGGCCGCGGGCGGGTTGCTGGACCGATCCTACCGGCCGCTCACCGGCAAAACGCCTGTCAATCTGCAGCAGCAGTACGGCGGCAAGGTGCTGCTGGTGGTCAACACCGCCAGCAAATGCGGCCTGGCGCCGCAGTTCGAAGCGCTCGAGGCGTTGAATGCGAAGTACCAGCAACAGGGTTTCGCGGTGCTCGGCTTCCCGTCGGGCGATTTCAAGAACCAGGAATACGGCGACGAAAAGCAGATCCAGGAATTCTGCACGCTGACCTATGGCGTGAAGTTCCCGATGTTCGAAAAAGTCCACGTGAAAGGCGACGAAGCCACGCCGCTGTATCGCGACTTGATCAAGACCACCGGCGATACGCCCGAGTGGAACTTCCACAAATACTTGATCTCGCGCGACGGGCGGGTCGTGGGCAGCTTCGCCAGCCGCACCGTGCCCGACGACAAAGCCCTGGTGGCGGCGATCGAGCGCGAACTGAAATCGCCGGCGCCCGCCGCGAAGCGATGAGGGTCTGGCCGAGATTGCCCTCGGCCCGCGCCGCCCGCGACAATAACGGTTCAGCGCCGCCACGGCGGCGGCGTACGGGAGCGATGAATGAAGGTCTGGATGCGCGGCGCGGCCGCGGCAGTATTGGCTGCGGTCGCCGGGACGGCGATCGCGCAGAAGGCGGAAGCGCCGCTGGTCACCGAACGCGAGAAGGTCAGCTACACCATCGGCATGGACGTGGGCCGCTCGGTCGCGCCGGCGGTGCCGGACATGGACGTCAAGTCGTTCGAACGCGCGGTGCGCAACGCTTTCGATGGCGGCAAGCCTTTGCTGCAAGAAGCCGAAATCCGCCCGCTGGCCGAAACGCTGATGAAGCGCATCGCCGCGCGCAATCCCAATAGTCCGAACAAGCCCGTCGGCGCGCCGCCCGACATCTCGCGCGAAAAGGTCGGCCTGCTGGTCGGCAGCGACGTCGGCCGCTCGTTGACGCCGATCAAGGACGAAATCGAACTGCCGGTGCTGACCCGCGGCCTGCTGGCCGTGGCCAACAAGGAAACCCCGCTGCTCACCGAAGCCGAGGCCAAGGCGGTGCGCGACGGTTTCACCCAGCGCCTCCAGACCAAGATGCAGGCCCAGGCCGCCACGCTCGGCGCCAAGAACGAAAGCGATGGCGCGGCCTTCCTGGCCAAGAACAAGACGGTCAAGGGCGTGTTCACCACGCCGTCGGGCCTGCAATACATGGTGCTGCGCCAAGGTTCCGGCGTGCGGCCCAAGCCCAGCGACCGGGTGCGCGTGAACTATCACGGCACGCTGCTGGACGGCACGGTGTTCGACAGCTCCTACGATCGCGGCCAGCCGGCCGAGTTCGGCCTGAACCAGGTGATCGCGGGTTGGACCGAGGGCGTGACCCTGATGCCGGTCGGCGCCAAATACCGTTTCTGGATCCCCGGCAACCTGGCCTACGGCGCCAAGGGCTCGGGCGACAAGATCGGCCCGAACGCCACCCTGGTCTTCGATGTCGAATTGATGGCCATCCTTTGATGGTCCGGGGCGCGGACGGCCCAGTCCCGGGTCGTTCAGCGCCTGTTGGCCAAAGTACCAACTTTGCGCGGCCCGACCAGGCTCGCTTTTTCCCTTGCAGGAGTGAACGCCCGATGACGTCCATCCACCGTAACAGCGCCCTGGCGCTCGCCCTGGCCTCGTGCGTCCTGTTCGCCGCCGGCTGCAACAAGCCGGGCGACAAGGCCGCCGACGCCGCCAAGCCCGCCGACAAGGCGGCCGAAGCCAAGACCGACGGCGCCAAGGCCATCCCGGGCCTGGCGACCGAGAAAGAGCAGGTCAGCTACATGGTCGGCATGGCCATGGCCCGCCAACTCCAGCCGATGAAGGACGAGCTGGATCTGGAGACGGTGACCAAGGCGATCAAAACCTCGTTCGCCGGCGAAAAATTGCTGCTGACCGATCAGCAGGCTTCCGAGATCAGCGAGAACTTCGGCCGCAAGATGCAGGCCAAGCAGATCGAGGAAATGCTGAAGAAGGCCAAGGACAACAAGGAAGAAGGCGCCAAGTTCCTGGCCGAGAACGGCAAGAAGCCCGGCGTGACCACCACCGCTTCGGGCCTGCAGTACCAAGTGATCACCGAAGGCAAAGGCGCCAAGCCCAAGTCCACCGACGTGGTCCGGGTGAACTACAAGGGCACCTTGCTCGACGGCAAGCCCTTCGACAGCACCTACGACCGCAACGAACCGGCCATGTTCCAGCTGGAGCAAGTGGTGCCGGGCTGGAAGGAAGGCATCGCGCTGATGCCGGTGGGTAGCAAGTACAAGTTCTGGATTCCCAGCCAGTTGGGTTACGGCGAGCAAGGCACGCCCGGCGGCCCGATCGGCCCGAACGCGACCTTGGTGTTCGAAGTCGAACTGCTCGACATCGTGAAACCCGACCAATTGCCGAGCCAAACGCCGCCGGCCCCGGTCAAGCAGTAAGCGATGCGTCTCGCGATCTTCGGTACCGGATACGTCGGCCTGGTCACCGGCACGTGCCTGGCGGAAGTCGGGCACGACGTGGTCTGCGTCGACAT
This sequence comes from Luteimonas gilva, assembly GCF_005239095.1. Lineage (GTDB taxonomy): Bacteria > Pseudomonadota > Gammaproteobacteria > Xanthomonadales > Xanthomonadaceae > Luteimonas_C > Luteimonas_C gilva. Next base: position 521,853 of record NZ_SZUA01000001.1, read on the forward strand.
CGACGCGGCCAAGGTGGAAGGGCTCAAGCGCGGGGTGATCCCGATCTACGAGCCCGGCCTGGAACCGATGGTGAAGGCCAACCACGCCGCCGGACGTTTGGATTTCACCACCGATGCGGCCGCGGCCATCGCCCATGGCGAGGTCGTCTTCATCGCCGTCGGCACGCCGCCGGACGAAGACGGCAGCGCCGACCTGAAATACGTGCTGGCGGTGGCCAAAACCATCGGCCAGCACCTGGCGCGGCCGGCGGTGATCGTCGACAAGTCGACCGTGCCGGTGGGCACCGCCGACAAGGTCCGCGCGGCGATCGCGCAGGAATTGCAAGCGCGCGGCGAGGACATCCCGTTCGAAGTGGTTTCGAATCCGGAATTCCTGAAAGAAGGCGATGCGGTCAAGGACTGCATGCGTCCGGATCGGATCGTGATCGGCGCGTCCAGCAAGGCGGCGATCGAAAAGATGAAACGGCTGTACGCGCCGTTCAACCGCAACCACGAGCGGATCGTGGCGATGGACGTGCGTTCGGCCGAGCTGACCAAGTACGCGGCCAACGCGATGCTGGCGACCAAGATTAGCTTCATGAACGAGATCGCCAACATCGCCGAGAAAGTCGGCGCCGACATCGAGCACGTGCGCCAAGGCATCGGCTCGGATCCGCGCATCGGCTGGCACTTCATCTATCCCGGCGCGGGCTACGGCGGCTCCTGCTTCCCGAAAGACGTGCAGGCGTTGGCGCGCACCTCGCGCCAGGTCGGGCACGAAGCCGTGCTGCTGCAGGCCGTGGAAACGGTCAACGACCGCCAGAAAGGCCATCTGTTCGAACTGATCGCCCGCCACTACGACGGCGAAGTGCGCGGCCGCACTTTCGCGGTCTGGGGCTTGGCGTTCAAGCCCAACACCGACGACATGCGCGAGGCTTCCAGCCGCAGGCTGTTGGAACAATTGTGGGACGCGGGCGCCAAAGTGCGCGCCTACGATCCCGAAGCCGCGGAGGAAGCGCGCCGCATCTTCGGCGAGCGTCCGGACTTGGCGCTGTGCGATTCGGCTTCGGCGGCGCTGCAGGGCGCGGACGCCTTGGTCGTCGTCACCGAGTGGAAGCAGTTCCGCAGCCCCGATTTCGCCAAGCTGCACGGCATACTGCGCGATCGCGCGATTTTCGACGGCCGCAACCTGTACGAGCCGGCCGAAGTCGAAGCGGCCGGCATCGCCTACTGGGGCATCGGCCGCGGCCGTTCCATCGGCTTGGATTGAGGCATGAGCGGCGATCTCGATCTCAGGCTGGTCGAGCTGGAGACGCGCTTGGCGTTCCAGGAGCAGGCGCTGGCCGAATTGAGCGATGCGCTGGCGGCGTCCCGGATCGAGACGCAGCGTTATGCGGATCTGCTGCGGCGGGCGTTGGAAGAATTGCGGACTTCGCGCGGCGATGCGTTCGCCGATCCGGCCGACGAACCGCCGCCCCCGCATTACTGATCGGCATAGCCGCGAACGCAAGCCGCGCATAGAATCGGCGCCATGAGCGACTCACTCCGCGATCAACTGTTGGGCCTGGGTTTCAAGCCCGCGCCCAAGCCGGACAAGCCGGCGAAATCCGCGCGCCCCGAGCAGCGCAAAGGCGACGAGCGCCGCGCCGGCAAGCCCCATCCCGGCAAGAGCGCGCAGGGCCGGCCGCAACCCGGCAAAAGCGCGGACGGCAAGCCGCATCCGGGCCGATCCGATCGCGGCAAACCGCGCCACCAGGGCAAGCCGCGTTCGCAGGAAGAGATCGATCTGGCCAAGGCCTACGCGATCCGCGCGCAAAAGGAAAAGGACGAACGGATCGAAGCCGAGCGGCAGCGCCAGGAAGAAGCGCGCCTGCGCCGCGAGGCGAAGGCGAAGCTAGCCGAGCTGCTGAAGGACAAAGCGCTGAACGACCCGCAGGCCGACATCGCCCGCCATTTCGATTACGGCGGCAAGATCAAACGCGTCTACGTCACCGCCGATCAGCTGAAAGCGCTCAATGCGGGCGAGCTGGGCGTCGTCCAGCTCAACGGCCACTATTTGCTGGTTACCGCGGCGCTGCTGGCCGAAGCCGAAGCGGTGTTCGCGCCGGCGGTCGCCTTGAAAGTCGATCCGAACGCGCCGGCCGAAGACGACCCGTACGCCGACCCGCAGTACCAAGTCCCCGACGACCTCGTCTGGTAGATCCTCTGACTTTCGTAGGAGCGGCTTCAGCCGCGAGCTCTTTCCTTCAAATCGCGGCATCGCTGCGATTCGGGAGAGAAAGCTCGCGGCTGAAGCCGCTCCTACGAAAATCAGGTCAGACGGCCGGCAACGGCGGCGCAGCAGACGAAGGCTTGTAGCGAAGCGCCGGACGTTCGATCAGGTGCCAGGACACGACCGCGAACAACAAAGCGCAGGCCACCGAGATAGGCAGCAACTGCAACGGCGACAATGCCGGCATCAGCGCAATCAGCGACTGCTGCACCGGGAATCCGTACAAGAACAGGCCGTAGGAGTAGTCGTTGCCGCCGGGCCAACGCAGCGCAGGCAACCGATACGCCGCCCAGAACGTGAAATAGATTGCCGCGAGCACCGCGGCCGGTCCGAATCCTCGCGTGCCGTGCAGCGCGACTGCCGCTAACGCGAACCCCGCCATGGCCCCATGCGAGACCGGAATCCGATCGCGCCAGTGCGCGCACAAAGCGGCGATGAGGTACGCCTGCGACAACGCGCGGTATTCGTTGACGTCCGGCTTGCCGATCCACCACTCCCAGCCGCCGTAGCCGATGACCGCCAGCGCGACCAGAGTGAACGCCCAACGCCGCCGTACGACGGTCAATGCCGTCAACAATCCCAGATAGAAATACCAGCGCACTTCCAGGCCCAACGACCATAAAGTGCCGTTGACCACCTTCGGATACGGATTGCCTTCGAACACGCCGGGCAAAGCCCAAGCCAGCGTCACCGGCTGCAGATTGCGCGTCAGATAACGCCAGGTGTCCTCCGCGCTGAGATATTCGCCGGCGGGCAGGGTGGTGAAGGCGAGACCGATCGCAAACACGCACACCAGCAAGCAGACGAAATAAGCCGGGTAGACGCGCAACGTGCGGTTGCGCACGTAGCGCCACAGTCCCGGATGGCGCAGCAGACTTAGCGTCACCAGATAGCCGCTGATCGCGAAGAACAGGTATACGGCGAGATTGCCGGCATAGAAGCCCGGCATCAGCTTGGCGAAGAAGTCGGATTGCCCCGGCGCCTGCCGGACCAAGGCATAGCTGTGGCCGTAGATCACCATCAGCGCGGCGAGGTGACGCAGGGGCAGATAGTTGTCGCTGCGGCTGCGCGCGGCCTCGTCGAGGGTCACGACGGTTTTCCGGGAATGGTTACTCCGGATCGTAATCCAGATTCGACGCCAGCCAGCGCTCGACCTGGGCCAACTCGACGCCCTTGCGCCGGGCGTAGTCCTCGGCCTGCTCCTTCGATACCCGCCCGACCACGAAATATTGGCTTTGCGGATGGCTGAAGTAGTAACCGGACACCGCCGCGGTGGGCAGCATCGCGAAACTCTCGGTCAAGGTCATGCCGGCGTTGGTGCCCGCGTCCAACATCGCGAACAAGGTGCCTTTCTCGCTATGTTCCGGACAGGCCGGATAGCCCGGAGCAGGGCGGATGCCGCGGTATTTCTCCGCGATCAACGCGTCGTTGTCGAGCGTTTCGTCCGCTGCGTAGCCCCAGAATTCCTTGCGGACCCGTTGATGCAGACGCTCGGCCAAAGCTTCGGCCAGGCGGTCGGCCAACGCCTTGAGCAGGATCGCGTTGTAATCGTCGTGGTCCGCCTCGAAGCGGGCCACGTGCGGTTCGATGCCGATGCCGGCGGTGACCGCGAACGCGCCGATCCAGTCTTGCTTGCCCGAATCCTTCGGCGCGATGAAATCGGCCAGGCAGAAATCGGGGCGATCGGCGGGCTTGTCGACTTGCTGACGGAGGAAATGGAGCACGCGCGCTTTTGTGGGAGGGGCTTCAGCCCCGACTGTCGGGCCTGAAGCCCTTCCCACAAGAACCTCAACATCGTCGCCGACGCTGTTCGCCGGCCACAAGCCGAACACGGCCTTCGCGGTCAGCCATTTCTCGGCGACGATCCTGTCCAGCATCGCGCGCGCATCGCGGTATAGCTCGCTCGCTTGCTTGCCGACGATCTCGTCTTCCAGTATCGCCGGATACCTGCCGGCCAGTTCCCAGGCCTGGAAGAAAGGCGTCCAGTCGATGACATCGACCAGATCGGCCAGCGGGTAGTCGTCGAACACGGTCACGCCGGGCTTGTTCGGCGCGGGCGGTGCGTATTCGTTCCAGCCGCCGTCGAATTTCTGCCCGCGCGCCTTGTCCAGCGATACCAAACGCTTGGCGTCGCCGCGGTTCTTGTGGCGCTCGCGGATTTCGGCGTAGTCGGCATCGTTGGCGGCGACGAAATTGGCGCGCAGATCCTTGGAAATCAGCGATTGCGCTACGCCCACCGCTCGCGAAGCATCCTTCACCCAGACCGTCGGCGACTTGTAGTGCGGGTCGATTTTCAGCGCGGTGTGCGCGCGCGACGTGGTCGCGCCGCCGATCAGCAGCGGCATTTCGAAGCCCTGGCGTTGCATTTCGCGGGCGACATGGCTCATTTCCTCCAGCGACGGCGTGATCAGTCCAGAAAGGCCGATCAGGTCGGCGTTCTCGGCTTTCGCGCGATCCAGGATCACCTGGGTCGGCACCATCACGCCCAAATCGACCACGTCGAAGTTGTTGCAAGCCAGCACCACGCCGACGATGTTCTTGCCGATGTCGTGCACGTCGCCCTTGACCGTGGCCATGACGATCTTGCCGTTCGACTTGCCGACGTCGCCGGTGCGCAGCTTTTCCGCTTCGATGAAAGGCAATAGGTAGGCCACGGCTTTCTTCATCACCCGCGCCGACTTCACTACCTGAGGCAGGAACATCTTGCCGGCGCCGAACAGGTCGCCGACCACGTTCATGCCGTCCATCAGCGGGCCTTCGATCACGTCGAGCGGACGCGTGGCCTGCAGCCTGGCCTCCTCGGTGTCGGCTTCCACGTATTGGTCGATGCCGTGCACCAGCGCATGGCTGAGCCGCTGGCGCACGTTCTTTTCGCGCCAGGCCAGGTCTTCGGCCTTGGTTTCGCCTTTCTTGCCCTTGTAGCGCTCGGCGATCTCCAGCAGGCGCTCGGTGGAATCCTTGCGACGGTTGAGGATCACGTCCTCGACCCGCTCGCGCAATTCGGGGTCCAGGTCGTCGTAGATCGGCATCGCCCCGGCGTTGACGATGCCCATGTCCATGCCCGCCTTGATCGCGTGGTACAGGAACACCGAATGGATCGCCTGGCGCACGGGCTCGTTGCCGCGGAACGAGAACGAGACGTTGGAAACGCCGCCCGAGATATGGCAGTGAGGCAGCGTCTGCCGGATGATGCGCGTCGCCTCGATGAAGTCGACCGCGTAGTTGTCGTGCTCTTCGATGCCGGTGGCGACCGCGAAGATGTTCGGATCGAAGATGATGTCTTCGGGCGGGAAGCCGACCCGCTCGGTCAGGATTTTGTAGGCGCGGGTGCAGATTTCGACTTTGCGCGCGCAGGTGTCGGCCTGGCCGGTCTCGTCGAAGGCCATCACCACCGCGGCGGCGCCGTAGCGCAGCACTTTGCGCGCGTGCTCGACGAAGGCTTCTTCGCCTTCCTTCAGCGAAATCGAATTGACCACGCCTTTGCCCTGCAGGCATTGCAGGCCGGCCTCGATCACAGTCCATTTCGAAGAATCGACCATCACCGGAATGCGGGCGATGTCGGGCTCGGACGCGATCAGATTGAGGAACCGGACCATCGCCTTTTCCGAATCGATCAGGCCCTCGTCCATGTTGACGTCCAGGATCTGGGCGCCGCTGGCGACCTGCTGGCGCGCCACATCGACCGCTTCTTCGTAGCGCTCTTCCTTGATCAACTTGCGGAACTGCGCGCTGCCGGTGACGTTGGTGCGCTCGCCGACGTTGACGAACAACAGTTCGGGCGTGATCACCAGCGGCTCGAGTCCGGACAATCGGGTATGGCGCTTCATGTCGGGGGGAATGGTCATCAAAGAATCTTTTTTAGATGCGGATTAGATCGGATAGATGCGGATAAAAGCTTCTTGAATAAAAAGCTCTATCCGCTTTCATCTGGTTTGATCCGAGTCTAAAAACGCTCATGCCGCCTCCACATAGCGGACCGGCATGCGAGGCGCGACGCCCCGCACCGCTTCGGCAATGGCACGGATATGCGCGGGCGTGGTGCCGCAGCAGCCGCCGACCAGGTTCAACAGGCCCGATTCGGCGAATTCCTTCAGCGTCGCCGCCATTTCTTCCGGCGTTTCGTCGTATTCGCCGAACGCGTTGGGCAAGCCGGCGTTCGGATGCGCGCTGACGTAGCCGTCGGCGATCGTGGCCAGGGTTTCGACGTGCGGGCGCAGGTCTTTGGCGCCTAGGGCGCAGTTCAAGCCGACCGATAGCGGTTTGCCGTGCGAGACCGAGGCGTAGAAGGCTTCCGCGGTCTGTCCCGACAGGGTGCGGCCGGAGGCGTCGGTGATCGTGCCGGAGATCATCACCGGCAAGCGCGCGCCGCGCGCATCGAAGGCTTCTTCGATCGCGAACAGCGCCGCCTTGGCGTTGAGCGTGTCGAAAATGGTCTCGACCATCAGCACGTCGGCGCCGCCGTCGATCAGTCCGTTCGCCGCATCCAGATAGGCGATGCGCAACTCGTCGAAGCTGGTGTTGCGGAAGCCGGGGTCGTTGACGTCCGGACTGATCGAGGCGGTGCGGCTGGTGGGACCGAGCACGCCGATCACGAAGCGCGGCTTGTCGGGAGTCTTGGCCTCGACCGCATCGCAACAGGCGCGCGCGACGCGGGCGCCTTCTTTGTTCAATTCGTACACCAGATGTTCGAGGTGGTAGTCCGCCTGGCTGATCGAGGTGGCGTTGAAGGTATTGGTTTCGATCAGGTCGGCGCCGGCTTCCAAATATTCGGTGTGCACGCCGGCGATCACCTCGGGCTTGCTGAGCAGGAGCAGATCGTTATTGCCCTTCAAATCGTGATCGCATTGCGCGCCGTGTACGTGCAGGCTGTCGAAACCGCCCACGAAGCGCTCGCCGCGGTAGTCGGCTTCTTCCAGCTTATGGCGCTGGATCATGGTGCCCATCGCGCCGTCGATGATGAGGATGCGCTCGGTCAGCGCCTGTTCGAGCTTGGCTACGCGTTCGGGATTCAACCAGGGCAAAGTCTTCATGCGGATCCTCCTTTCGTAGAGTCGAGCCTGCTCGACTGCTTTTGCTTCAAAACAACCGCTACCTGACCGAAGAGCAGTCGAGCAGGCTCGACTCTACGGTCGGCATCACGATTTTCTGGCGATCAGGGAAATCACTTCGAAATGCGGCGGGCGCTTTTCGCGGGTGATGGTTTCGGCGTTCTGCACTTCCAAGCCGGCCTTGTCGGCGAACTTGCGCAATTCCTTCTCGGTGAAGCCCAGGTTGACGTGGCCGTACAGCTCCACCGCGGCCTTGTGCTCGTGCTTGGCCAGGCTGGACAGCAGCAGGCGGCCGCCCTTGCGCAGCACGCGCGCGGCCTCGGCTACCGCTTGCGCGGGCTTGGCGGCGTAAGTGAGGGCGTGCATCAGCACCACAAGATCGAACTGGCCGGCCGGGAACGGCAGCGCATGCATGTCGCCGCTGCGCACTTCGACGTTCTTGAATGGCTTCAGGCGCTCGGCCGCGGCCGCGACCACGCGCGGGCTGGTGTCCACGCACACGTAGCGCTTGGCGTGCGGAGCCAGCAATTCGGCCAGCACGCCGTCGCCGGAAGCGATATCCAGCACGTCGCCGGTTTCCAGCAACGGCAGGGCGCCGCGGGCCAGGGCTTCCCAGGTGCGGCCCGGCGAATAGTGGCGTTCCATGTCGCCGGCTACCGAATCGGCCCAGTTCTGGTCGGCGGCGCGGGTGGCCAGCACGGCGGGCACCCGGTCGGCGTCCTGGCGCAGCAGCGGGTCGTCGCTGCCGTCGCGGATGCTCTGCCACAGCGCGCGCTGGGCAGGGTCCAAGGTAGCGTCGTCGAAGCGGTAATAGGCCGACACGCCGGCGCGGCGGTCGCGGACCAGGCCGGCTTCCTTCAACTTGGCCAGATGGGTCGACACGCGCGGCTGAGCCAGGCGGGTGATCGCCGAGAGTTCGGCCACGGTCAGCTCCTCGCCCTCGAGCAAGGCGAGCAAGCGCACGCGGGTCGCGTCCGCGAAGGTCTTCAGGCGGCTGGACCAGCCTTCCAGATCCATAAATATCTTCCTATCGCGATATAGAGATAATTGTCCGTCGGAAGCGGTTCCAGGTCAAGCGGCGCGCGTCAAGAGGTGGGGTTATGCGGTGGCCGCGGCTACAATTCCGCAATTCGACCGAGCCGGAGTGCGCGACGTGGATTTTGGGTTCACCGAAGAGCAGTTGATGATCCAGGACGTGGCGCGCCGGATCGCGCAGGAGAAGATCGCCCCGAGCGCCGAGCATTTCGATAAGTCCGGCGAATTCCCGCTCGAGAACATCCAGCTGCTGGGCGAGAACGGGCTCATGGGCATCGAGGTGCCGACCGAATACGGCGGCGCCGGCATGGACCCGATCGCTTATGTGTTGGCCATGGTCGAGATCGCGGCCGCAGACGCCGCGCATTCGACCATCATGTCGGTCAACAACTCCCTGTTCTGCAACGGCATCCTGACCAACGGCACCGAGGCGCAGAAGCAGAAGTACGTGCGCGCCATCGCCGAGGGCGCCGAGATCGGCGCGTTCGCGCTGACCGAGCCGCAGTCCGGCTCCGACGCCACCGCGATGCGCTGCCGCGCCGCCAAGCAGGCCGACGGCACCTTCGTGGTCAACGGCAAGAAGAGCTGGATCACCTCCGGCCCGGTCGCCAAGTACATCGTCCTGTTCGCGATGACCGATCCGAGCAAAGCCTCGCGCGGCATTTCCGCGTTCCTGATCGACACCTCGCGCGCAGGCTTCCACCGCGGCAAGACCGAGCCGAAGTTGGGCATCCGCGCCTCGGCCACCTGCGAAATCGAATTCACCGATTACGTGGTGCAGCCCGACGAGTTGCTGGGCGACGAAGGCCACGGTTTCAAGATCGCGATGGGCGTGCTGGACGCCGGCCGCATCGGCATCGCTTCGCAAGCGATCGGCATCGCACGCGCCGCGTACGAGGCCACGCTGGCCTACGTGCGCGAGCGCCAGGCGTTCGGCCAGCCGATCGGCGCGTTCCAAATGACCCAGGCCAAGATCGCCGACATGAAGTGCAAGCTGGATGCGGCGCTGCTGCTGACCTTGCGCGCTGCATGGCTGAAGGGACAGGGCAAGCGCTTCACCACCGAAGCGGCCGTAGCCAAGCTGACCGCGTCGGAAGCGGCGATGTGGATCGCCCACCAGGCCGTGCAGATCCACGGCGGCATGGGCTATTCCAAGGAAATGCCGCTGGAGCGCTACTTCCGCGACGCCAAGATCACCGAGATCTACGAGGGCACCAGCGAGATCCAGCGCCTGGTCATCGCCCGTCACGAAACCGGCCTACGCTGAGACCCGGCTCGGCCCCGGCGCGCCGAACGGCGCGCCCAACCTTCATCATCGGACCCTAGTTCCCATGAGCAGCAAACGCAGTTCCGCAGTCGTCGCCCCGGCCGCCCGCAAAACCCGCGCATCCGTCCAGCCCAAAGCCGGCGCGGCGCTGTTGCAACCCATCTTCGACGCGATCCGCAAACTGGCCGGCAAGGCCCGCCAGGACGACGCAAGCGCCTTCGCCAGCGCGTTCTACTACCGCATGACGGCCGACGAACTGCCGCTGCACAGCGCGGAAAGCTGGGCGGCGTTGGCCAACGATTTCCTGGACTTCGCCCGCACCCGTAAGTCGGGCAAGGCCGAAGTGCGGCTGTTCAATTCCAACTTGAAGGAACACGGCTGGGAATCGCCGCATACCGTGCTGCAGATCGTCAACGACGACATGCCGTTCCTGGTCGACTCGGTGACGATGGCGCTGGCCGAACTGGGCATCGGCGTGCACGTGCTGGGCCATCCGGTGGTGCCGATCGCGCGCGACAAAGGCGGCAAGCTGACCAGCGTCGGCGAAGGCAGGCCCGAGTCGCTGATGCATTTGGAAATCGACCGCCAGCAGGCTTCGGCGATTCCAGCCATCGAAGCCAAGATTCGCGACGTGCTGGGCGACGTGCGCGCCATCGTCGCCGACTGGGACGCGATGCGGGTCAAGATGCGCCAGGTCGCCGACGACCTCGTTTCGCGCCGCCTGCCGGTGTCTGAAGCCGGCCGCAAGGAAGCGCAGGAATTCCTGCGCTGGGCCGCGGACGACCATTTCACTTTCTTCGGCTATCGCGAATACAAGGTGGAGAAGAAGGGCGGCGAGGAAGTGTTGGCCGTAGTCGAAGGCTCGGGCCTGGGCCTGCTGCGCGGCAAGGACGTGGGCAAACCGCGCCTGTTGAAATCGCTGGCCGCGCATTACATGCCGCAATCCGGTGCGGTCGATGCGCTGATCCTGACCAAGACCAATGCGCGCTCCACCGTGCACCGTCCCGGCTACATGGACTACATCGGCGTGCTCGAATTCGACGCCAAAGGCCGGCCGGTCGCCGAGCAGCGCTTCCTGGGCCTGTACACCTCCAGCGCCTACAACCGCAGGCCGTGGGAAATCCCGCTGGTGCGCGAGCGCTACGAGCACGTGATGCGCGAGTCCGGCCTGAAGCCGAACAGCCATAGCGGCAAGGCGCTCAAGCACATCCTGGAAACGCTGCCGCGCGACGAGCTGTTCCAATCGAACGAGGAAGAGCTGCACCGCACCGGCATCGGCATCCTCGGCCTGCAGGAGCGCGTGCGCAGCAAGCTGTTCCTGCGCCGCGACCGCTACGGCCGATTCTTCTCGGCGCTGGTCTACATCCCGCGCGACCGTTTCAACACCGACCTGCGCCTGCGGGTCGAGGACATGCTGCGCCGCGCATTGCACGGCGAGCAGGTGGACACCAGCGTGGTGCTGGGCGAATCGCCGCTGGCGCAACTGCACCTGATCATCCGGCCCAAGTCGGGCGAAGCGATCGAGATCCATCCAGCCGAGCTGGAGGCTAAGCTCGCCCAGATCGTGCGCAACTGGCAGGACGACCTGCGCGAGCAATTGGTGGTCCGCCACGGCGAAGAGCGCGGCCTGAAGCTGGCCAACCGCTACGGCCGCGCCTTGCCCGCGGGCTACATCGAAGACGTCGGCGCCGCTTCGGCGGCCAGCGACATCGAGCACATCGCCGCGCTGTCCGGCCCCGACGATCTGCGCCTGAGCCTGCAGCGCTCCACCCGTCGCAACGAAAGCAGCCTGCGCTTCAAGTTCTACCGCTACAACGACGACATTCCGCTGTCCGACGCGCTGCCGATGATGGAGAACATGGGCCTGCGCGTGCTTTCCGAGCATCCGTACCGGTTGGAAGTGGAAGACCAAATCGTCTACGTCCAGGACTTCGAAGTCGAAGGCGTGCGCGACGATTTCGACATCGCCAGCATCGACGAGAACTTCGAGGACGCGTTCGCGCAGATCTGGCGCGGCGGCGCCGAGAACGACGGCTTCAACCGCCTGATCCTGGCCGCCGGCCTGACCTGGCGCCAGGTGGCGATGCTGCGCGGCTACTGCAAATACCTGCTGCAGGTCGGCGTGCCGTTCTCGCAGAGCTACGTCGAGGCCACGTTCGCCCGCTACCCGCTGCTGGCGCGGCTGCTGGTGGAATTGTTCGAAGCCAAGTTCGATCCCTGCACCGGCCGCGAAAGCAAGGCCGAGATCAAGCAGGGCATCGAGAAGTTCGGCAAGCAGCTGCAGAATTTCGTCGCCGGCGACGAAGCCGCGCAGGCCGCGGTGGCGCCGGTGGTCGATGCGCGCAACGCCGACCGCGAAACCCAGTACCTTGCCGCCCGCGAAGCGCTGAAGGGCTTGCTGGACCGCGTTTCGAGCTTGGACGAAGACCGCATCCTGCGCAGCTTCATCGGCGTGGTCGATGCGACGCTACGCACCAGCTACTACCAGAAGAAAGACGGCAAGCCGGGCGAGTGCATCAGCTTCAAGTTCGACTCGTCCAAAGTGCCCGACCTGCCCAAGCCGCGCCCGTACCGCGAAATCTTCGTGTACGGCCCGCGCGTGGAAGGCGTGCACCTGCGCTTCGGTCCCGTGGCGCGCGGCGGCTTGCGCTGGTCCGACCGCCGCGAGGATTTCCGCACCGAAGTGCTGGGCCTGGTGAAGGCGCAGATGGTGAAGAACACCGTGATCGTGCCGGTCGGCTCGAAGGGCGGCTTCTTCAGCAAGCGTCCGCCGGCCAACGGCGACCGCGACGCGGTGCTGGCCGAGGGCATCGCTTGCTACAAGATGTTCATTAACGGCCTGCTCGACATCACCGACAACATCGCGCCCGACGGCAAGATCGTGCCGCCGAAGGATGTGGTCCGTCACGATAACGATGATCCGTACCTGGTCGTCGCGGCCGACAAGGGCACGGCCACGTTCTCGGACATCGCCAACGGCATCGCTCGCGAGCACGGCTTCTGGCTGGACGATGCGTTCGCCTCCGGCGGTTCGGTCGGCTACGACCACAAGGCCATGGGCATCACCGCCAAGGGCGCCTGGGAATCGGTCAAGCGTCACTTCCGCGCCATGGGCCGCGACAGCCAAAAGCAGGACTTCACCTGCGTCGGCATCGGCGACATGTCCGGCGACGTGTTCGGCAACGGCATGCTGCTGTCCAAGCACATTCGCCTGCTGGCCGCGTTCGACCACCGCCACATCTTCCTGGACCCGAACCCGGACGCGGCGGCGACGTTCAAGGAACGCCAGCGGATGTTCAAGCTGCCGCGCTCCAGCTGGGACGATTACGACAAGAAGCTGATCAGCAAGGGCGGCGGCGTGTATCCGCGTTCGGCCAAGTCGATTCCGTTGTCGCCCGAAGTCAAAGCCGCGCTGGGCATCGACAACGGCGTCTCGGCGATGAGCCCCACCGAGCTGTTGAGCGCGATCCTGCGCTCGCCGGTGGACCTGCTGTGGAACGGCGGCATCGGCACGTACGTCAAAGCCAGCAGCGAAACCAATGCCGACGTCGGCGACCGCGCCAACAACGCATTGCGCGTGAACGGCAACGACCTGCGCTGCAAGGTGGTGGGCGAGGGCGGCAACCTGGGCCTGACCCAGCTCGGCCGCATCGAGGCCGCGCTGAACGGCGTGCTGCTCAACACCGACTTCATCGACAACTCGGCCGGCGTGGACACCTCGGACCACGAGGTGAACATCAAGATCCTGCTCAATGCGCAGGTGCAGGCCAAGAAGCTGAAGTTCGAGGACCGCAACAAGCTGCTGGCTTCGATGACCGACGAAGTCGCCGACCTGGTGCTTAACGATAATTACCGCCAGAACCAAGCGATCAGCCTGATGCATCGGATGAGCCTGACCCGGCTCGGTTCCAAGCAGCATTTCATCCGCACGCTGGAATCGCAGGGCCTGCTCGACCGCCAGATCGAGTACTTGCCGTCCGACGCCGAAATCGCCGAACGCAAGGCGCGCGGTCTCGGTTTGACCCGGCCGGAGCTGTCGGTGCTGCTGTCGTATTCGAAACTGGTCGCGTTCCAGCAACTGCTCGATTCCGACGTGCCGGAAGACCCTTACCTGTCGAAGGAATTGGTCCGCTACTTCCCGGCGCCCTTGCAGCAAAAGTACGCCAAGGCGATGGAACAGCACCGCTTGAAGCGCGAAATCATCGCCACCGCGGTGACCAATTCCACGATCAACCGGATGGGCGCGACGTTCTTGCTGCGCATGCAGGAAGACAGCGGCCGCACGCCGGGCGAAGTGGCCAAGGCCTTCACCATCACCCGCGAAACGCTGGACGCGCGCGATTTGTGGGCGCAGATCGACGCGTTGGACGGCAAAGTCGCCGAATCGACCCAGATCGACGCGCTGCAGGTGATTTGGCAACTGCAGCGCTCGTTCACGCGCTGGCTGCTGTCGCGTCCGGGCGCTATTCCCGATATCGCCACCGCGGTCGAGCGCTATCACGACGGCTTCCGCGACATCCGCGCCGGGCAGGGCATCCTGCCGGACTCGCAACGTCCGGTTTATGAGGCGGCGCTGGCCGATTGGGCCAAGAAAGGCGTGCCGGCGGACTTGGGCAGCCAGTTGTCTGCGCTGCCGTACTTGGAGCCGTGCTGCGACATCATCGAACTGGCGCGCGAGCGCAAGCTGAAGACGGTGGATGTAGCCAAGGTCCACTTCCGGTTGGGCGATGCGTTGCGCGTGCCGTGGCTGGTCGAACAGATCGACGGCTTGACCGTCGACGGCCGCTGGCACGCGGTCGCGCGCGGCGCGCTGCGTGACGAGTTGGCCTCGCAGCTGCGGATCTTGGTCGGCCAGGTGCTGTCGATGCCGGGCAAGGATCCCGACGATAAGGTCCGCGCCTGGTTGCAGCGCGACGATCAGTCGCTGCGCTTCACCCTGGCCATGCTCAACGAGTTGGCCACGCAGAAGACGCTCGACTACCCGACCGCATCGGTGGCCGTGCAACGTCTCTCGCAACTCGCTTCGCGCGGTTGATCGCCAGTGCCCCGGCCTTCGCCGGGGCACCGCTTTTCGTAGAGTCGAGCCCGCTCGACTGCTTTTCTCCGCTCTTGGGAATCTTTCCGCAACGGCAAAGAAGAGCAGTCGAGCAGGCTCGACTCTACAAAAGCGGAGCTTGGGTTAAGCTGGCCTCACGGAGACCGCAGATGACCCAGAATCCCAGGATCGCTTTCCTCGCCAGCTCCACCGACGGCGCGCAGGACGCCGCCGCTAAACTGACCGAGCGCTACGGCCAGGCCGAACCGGCCGAGGCCGATGTGATCTGCACGCTCGGAGGCGATGGCTTCATGCTGCAGACCCTGCATCGGCACGGCGGCCTGGGCAAGCCGGTGTACGGCATGAAGCTGGGCACGGTCGGTTTCCTGATGAACCATTACCGCGACGACGATGCCGACGACGATTTGCTGGCGCGCATCGCGCAGGCCGAGCCGGCGGTGCTGCGTCCGCTGGAAATGATCGCCGCGACCGAATCGGGCGCCTCGGTCGGCTCGCTGGCCTACAACGAGGTCTCGCTGCTGCGCCAAACCCGGCAGGCCGCGCAGATCCGGATCGATTTGAACGGCCAGACCCGCCTGGACGAACTGGTGTGCGACGGCGTAATGGTCGCCACCGCCGCCGGCAGCACGGCCTACAACTACTCCGCGCACGGCCCGATCCTGCCTTTGGGTTCCAGCGTGATCGCGCTGACCCCCATCGCGCCGTTCCGGCCGCGGCGTTGGCGCGGCGCGCTGCTGAAAGCCGATACGGAAGTGCGGTTCCGCATCCTGGATCCGTACAAGCGCCCGGTCAGCGCCACCGCCGATTCGCACGAGGTGCGCGACGTGGTCGAAGTCACGATCCGGGAATCGAAAGACCGCACGGTGACGCTGCTGTTCGATCCCGAACACAATCTCGAAGAGCGCATCCTCAGCGAACAGTTCGTCGTTTGAACGGAGGGGAACGCATGGGCACCCGCGAGGAACTGCTTCGCCATCTTTGGGAATCGATCATCGATCCGCACCTGGGCCCGGAAGCGGTCGAGCGCACGATCGCCGGACTGGGCCGGCACCCGGAAGGCCCCTTCGGGGATGCGGGCGCGGCGTTGCAGCGTTTGTTGGACGCTGGCGCCGCGCCGCGCGACATCCAGATCACATGCCGATTCGCCGCGTACGAGGCGGTGTTCTGCACGCTCTACGCCATGGACGACCCCGGCGTGGACGGCGGCGACGTGTTCATGCTCCACGAGGACTTGCTCGGCGCCGATCCCAGCGGCCGCGATGGCCGTTTGGACGGCCGATGACTGCGATAATGGCGCCATGGCACAAACCGCGGTTCCTCAGCCCCTCGTAGTCGCGATCACCTCGCGCGCCTTGTTCGACATGGAGGACAGCCATGGGCTGTTCCAGGAAAAGGGCATCGAGGCGTACGCCGAACACCAGCGCAGTCGCGAGGACGACATCCTCGAGCCCGGCATCGCTTTTCCGCTGGTGCGCAAACTGTTGGCCCTGAACGACAAAGCGCCTCCGGAAGCGCCGCACGTCGAGGTGATCCTGCTGTCGCGCAATTCGTCGGACACCGGTTTGCGCATCTTCAATTCGATCCAGCACCACGGCTTGGGCATCGTCCGCGCCACGTTCACTTCCGGCGCGCCGACTTGGCCCTATATCGTGCCGTTCGGCGCGCAGCTGTTCCTGTCCGCCAATCCGGAATCGGTGCGGCGCGCGCTGGAGAACGGCGTGGCCGCGGCGACCATCTTGCCGGCGAAAGCGCCGGAGCACCGCAGCGACCAGTTGCGGATCGCGTTCGACGGCGATGCGGTGATCTTCGGCGACGAAGGCGAACGCTATTCCCGCGAACGAGGCGTGGAAGCGTTCGGCCGCAACGAGCGCGAACGCGCCCACGAACCCCTGCCGGGCGGCCCGTTCCGCGGCTTCCTGGACGCCTTGCACCGGCTGCAAGCCGCATTCCCGAGCGGAGAGGGCGCACCGATCCGCACCGCGCTGGTGACCGCGCGCTCCGCGCCCGCGCACGAGCGCGTCATCCGCACGTTGCGTGCGTGGGACGTGCGCCTGGACGAGGCGCTGTTCCTCGGCGGCCGCGACAAGGGGCCGTTCCTGGAAGCCTTCGGCGCCGACATCTTCTTCGACGATTCGCTGCACAACATCGATTCGGCGCGCCGCCACGTCGCGGCCGGACACGTGCCGCATGGGGTCGCCAACGATTGACCAAGCCGGCTTTCGTGGGAGCGGCTTCAGCCGCGAGCTCTTTTAGGGTTGCGACGAGGCGACGGGGAAAGCCCGCGGCTGAAGCCGCTCCCACAAGAGCCGGTCTACAGCGGTAGGCGGATATCGGAGAGCTTCCAGTTCAAGCCGTCGCGCGTCATCACGAACACGATCGGACGGCCGGAATCGTCGCGCACCGTGGCGGTGAATCGCGATAGGGATTCGAAGCGGTATTGCGCGCCATCGAACGGGCGCGGCGCCGCGGGCGCGGCGACAACGCCGCCGCTCGCGTCGGACGGCGGCGGCGCCGGTGGCGGCGCGAACCCGTCGCCGATCCGCTTCCATACTTTGCGCCCTTCCATCAACGCACCCAAGCCGGTCGGCGTCACCATCGCGTCCACGCTGCCGCCGATGAGGCCGCCGGCGATGCTCAGCCCGATCGAACCGAGCGCGCTGGCTTGCGCATCCGGTCCCGCTTCGCGCACCAAGCGGTCGGCGAGTTGGGCCTTCACGCTGGCGCGCAATGCCGGGAAATCGACCTGCCGCGACAGAGCCGCGGCATCCTGTTTTTCCACGGCGCTGCGGATCGCGCGCACGGTCAGATAAGGGCCGGCGCCGACATAGGCGATCAGCGCGATCAGTACGGCGGCCGCGAGCCATAACCATTTCTTCATCAGTCGACTCCTCGCCGCGTCGCGGCCGTCAGAATTCCAGATCGAGCGAAGCGCAAAGGTAATCGACGAACGGGGATAGCCCGGTCAAATCCTTTTCCAAGGTTTGGCGCAGTTTGGGGCCCAGGACGACGCTGTCCTCGACCGACCGCAACGCGACGAAATTCTTGTGCTTCAGGTCGTCGATGAACTCGAAATCCGGCGGAAATCCGCGCGGCGGGCGGACCAGCATCTCTTCGGATTCCAGGTCGTAGCGACGCTCGAAGGCACGCGCATGCGCCGCGGCCTTCCACCCGCCCGGATTGTCGAAAATGAATTGGCGGATGCGGCGCTGCGTTTCCGGTTCCGGATGCCATAGCCCGGCGCCGATGAAGCATTCGCCGGGTTCCAGGTGGAAATAGAAAGAAGGCGCCGGCACTTGCTTGCGCCGTTCGTGGAACAGGCGCGCGCCTTGCCAGGTCTTGTACGGCGCTTTGTCGTTGGCGAAGCGTGTGTCGCGATAGATGCGGAACAGCGAGCCGCCGTTGGACTTGGGATCGGCGCGGAAATGCGGGCTGACTTCCTTCAGCGCGGGCTGCAAATCGCCCAGCAGGCGCAAAAACGGATCGCGCAGGTGGGTTTCGTAATCCTGCCGATGCGCCTGGAACCACTCGCGGTTGTTGTTCCGCCCCAGGCTGCGCAGGAACTTGAAGGTCTTGTCGGTGAAATAAGCGCTCATGCGATTTCGGCCTTGATGTCGTCGCCCCAGGCTTGCAAGCGGTCCAGCAACGCCAGTTTGCCGCCATCGCCGGCGTGCGCCAAGCGCAGGGCCGCGATTTGCGCGCCATAGCTTTCGAAAGTGAATTCGGAGCGGCCGCTATCGACGTCCAAACGCAGGCGGCGGTAAGCGTTCCACGCATTGCGTTCCGGGGCCGTGAGCGTGTCCGGCCAATTTCGGGCCCGGTAGCGGAACAGCAGATCGATCAAGCGCGGATCTTGGAAACCGAAATCCCGCTCGCCCAATTGGTCGGGCGGCGTGCTGCGTACCTGCGCTAGCCTGTTCTTGTCGGCGTCGCCGATGAAGCCGTCGTACAAAGCCGCATCCGGATCGGCCGGCGCCCGCGCGGCTTCCGAAGCGTAGACGCGGCGCATTTTCTCCGCCAGAACGGGCCCGGCCGCGCGCAAAATCTGCGCCTTCGATTCGGTCTCAACCCGGTCGATCCCCAGCCGTTCGAAATCGGCCGCGCGCAGATGCTGCCACGCGACCAGGGCAGGGCACCGGTTCGTATGCACTTCCTTCAAGCCGATGCGCTTTTCGCCTTCCGGCAAATCGGCGGCCGGGGTGTACAGGCGATCGGCGATGGCGTCCGCGTCCAGGTCGAGCAGCGCGTTCGGATCGCCCTCCAAGTCGAACACGATCACGCGGCTGTCGATCCGCGGATGCCGGGCCAGAGGCAGCACGGCCGCCGCGCTCAGCCGGCTGGCCGGGTACCGTTGCGAAACGTGCAGCACCGGCGCCATCGCGACCGTGTCGAGCATGGCCGCGGCGCGGCGCTTGTCGCGCAAGGTCAGCGCGTATTCCCAGAATCTTGGTTGCGATCGGCGCAACAGCCGCGCCATGCCGATCAGAGCGCGTACGTCGGACAAGGCTTCGTGCGCGTCGCCCAGGCGTACGTGGTTGGCGGCCGCGAGATGCTCGAGCCGGAAAGAAGCGTAACCGTCGTCGCGCTTGGGCCATTCGATGCCCTCGGGCCGCAGCGCATAGGCCAGGCGCAGCACGTCGAGCAGATCCCAGCGCGAGTTGCCGCCGCGCCATTCGCGCTCGTAGGCGTCGTAGAAATTGCGGTACAGCCCGTAACGGACGAATTCGTCGTCGAAGCGCAGCGAGTTGTAGCCGGCGCTGCAGGTTTCGGGCCGCGCCATTTCCTCGAAGATGCGGGCGAAGGCTTCGGCTTCGTTGACGCCGTCGCGCAGCGCGTCCTGCGGCGCGATCCCGGTGATCAGCGTGGCGACGGGCGCGGGCAGCAGATCGTCGGCGGGCTTGACGAAGAAATCGACCGGCGCTTCGATTTCGTTGAGCTCGGCATCGGTGCGGATCGCGGCGAACTGGGCGATGCGGGTGAGGCGCGGATCGCTGCCGTAGGTTTCCAGGTCGTAAAAAAGGAAACTGGACGGCACTATGGCGCGTCCTGCAGCGGCTGCAGCCTGGCCGTCACCTCGGCGTCGACGGCGGTCCAGTCGACGCCGTCGAGCGAATCCAACCCCTGCGTCGCCCGCACCAGGATCTCGCGCTGGATGTCGCTGCGCTCCAGCGCCACCGCATACGGGATCAGCATGAAGGTGACCATCGTATAGTGCGGCACGAAACGCTCCGGGTGCCGCTCCTGCAGTTTGCGTTCCAGTTCGCGCTGCAGCAGGAAATCGGGGTCGTCGACGCGGTCGCGCATCTCCAGATAGTTTTCGAGCGCCATCTGTTGGATCGCCGAGGCGTTGGGCTTGCGTTCGGCCTCGAAGGCGGCGAAGGCGCTGGCGAGATCGTCGCCGTCGCCCAGCCGGCGCGCCAGGGCGACGCAGTCCTCGAAGGCGCAGTTCATGCCTTGGCCGTGGAACGGCACCATCGCGTGCGCCGCGTCGCCGAGCAGCACGGCGCGGCCGTCCAGGCGCCAGCGATCCAGATACAGCGTGGCGAGCAGGCCGGGCGGATTGCGTTCCCAGTCCTGGTCGAGTTCGGGGATCAGAGGCACCGCGTCGGCGAAATCCCTTTCGAACAACGCCCGCGCATCGGCGGTCGTCTTCAGCGTCGCGAAACTCGGATCGCCCTCGTTGGGCAGGAACAAGGTGACGGTGAAGGTTTTTTCGTCGTTCGGAAGCGCGATGCACATGTAACGGCCGCGCGGCCAGATGTGGAGCGCGTTCGGCTCGATCCGGAAGCCGCCGTCGTCGGCGGGCGGTATTTCCAGTTCCTTGTAGGAATGGTCGAGAAATTCGGTGCGCTCGCCGAGCGGCGATTGCGCGTTCATCGCGGCGCGCAGCGCGGAGCCGGCGCCGTCGGCGCCGACCAAGGCGCGGAAGCCCGCCTCAAAGCTTTCGTCGCTGCGGTCGTCGCGGAAGCGCGCGATGCGCGCATCGAAATCGACGCGGTCCAGCCGGCGGTCGAAATGCAGCCGGGCGCCGGCTCGTTCGGCCAGTTCCAACAGCGTGATATTGAGATCGCCGCGGTGCACCGACCAGATCACTTCCGAATCGTCGCGGCCGTAACGCTGCAGCTGCAAGCGCCCATCGGCGAAATGGACCATGCGCCCGCGCATCATCACCGCCTGCGCCATCACCGCGTCGTCGGCATCGGCCTGGCGCAGCGCGTTGCGGCCGCGTTCGGCCAAGGCCAGGTTGATCGAACGGCCGCCGACGTAGCCCTTGATGCGCGGGTCGCCGCGTTTTTCGTACACGTCGATCGACCACCCCCGCTGCGCGAGCAGGGTGGCGAGCAGCGCGCCGGCGAGGCCGGCGCCGATGATGGTCAGGGATTTGCCGTTCGGGTCTGTCACAGATTTAGCTCTTGTAGAGTCGAGCCTGCTCGACTGCTTTTACCGTGGGTGCCAGCGGCGCGAGTAAAGAACAGTCGAGCAGGCTCGACTCTACGAAGCCGCAACCGTCGTGCTGGGGATGACGGCCAAAAATAATCATTGCGGCCATCGTTCCACTGTCCGGATGAACCGCAGGACGTCGGCGTGATGGTTGTACATCGGTGCAGGCGAAATCCGGATCACGTCGGGTTCGCGCCAATCGCCCAATACGCCTTGCGTTGCCAAGTATTCGAACAACGAACGTCCGCGCTCGCGGCCGCCGACCACGCGCAGGGACAACTGGCAGCCGCGCCGTTCCGGCTCGCCCGGCGTGGCGATCTGGAGCGTGTCCGGCAAACGTTCTCGAATGAGCTTTTCGAGATAACCGGTCAGCTTCAGCGATTTCTCGCGCAGCGCCTGCATGCCTACGCGTTCGAACAGTTCCAGCGAGCCGCGCAACGGCGCCAAGCCCAGGATCGGCGGATTGCTCAATTGCCAGCCGTCCGCGCCGGGCGTCGGCGAGAATTCGGACCCCATCTTGAAGCGGGTGGATTGCTGGTGCCCCCACCAGCCGGCGAAGCGCGGCCGATCGGTGCGCGCGTGCCGCTCGTGGACGAAGCAACCGGCGACGGCGCCCGGTCCGGAGTTCATGTATTTGTAATGGCACCACACCGCAAAATCGGCGCCGCTGTCGTGCAATCGCAGCGGCAAATTGCCGACGGCGTGGGCCAGATCGAAGCCCACGAGCGCGCCGGCCGCGTGTCCGAGGCGCGCGATTTCCTTCAGATCGAAAGCCTGGCCGTTGCGGTACTGCACGCCGGGCCACACGATCAGGGCAAGGCGCGGACCATGCTCGGCGATCGCGCGTTCGATGGCCTGCATCGAAAACGTGCCGTCGGCCTCGTCGGGTTGCAGCTCGATCAGGTCGGTCGCCGGATCGAGGCCGTGGAATCGTACCTGCGACTCCAGCGCATAGCGGTCCGACGGAAACGCGCCGGCTTCCATCAGGATCGCCGGCCGCTCGCGCGTCGGGCGATAGAAACTGACCATCATCAGATGCAGGTTGGCGGTCAGCGAATTCATCGCCACCGTTTCCGACGGCAGTGCGCCCACCACCGCCGCCAAAGGATCGCGCACCAGTTCGTGATAGGGCATCCACTGCGCCTGGCCAGTGAAATGGCCTTCGACGGCTTCCATCGCCCATTTGTCGAGCGCTTCCTCCACGTGCCTGCGCGCCGACTTCGGCTGCAGGCCGAGCGAATTGCCGCAGAAATAGGCCTGTTCCGAGCCGCCGTGCTTCGGGATGTGGAATTCGCCGCGCAGGGCCCGCAACGGGTCGGCGGCGTCCTGCGCGAGCGCATAAGCGTCGGAATAGAGTTCGCTCATATCGTCTTCGCCCGAATTGTCGTAGCGCAGTGCCGCGCGGTCATGCGAAGCGCGACGCCGGCAAGCCCAGCCATTCCAGCGCCGTGCCGTGGTAAAGGCGCGCTTCGGCGGCGGCGTCCAACTTCAGCGCCGCGATGCCGGCGCCGGGTTCCTGTTCGCCGAGCGGGAAGGGATAGTCGGTGCCGAGCATCACCCGGTCGATGCCGCAGGTGTCGATCAGATAGCGCAAGGCGCGCGGATCGGCCACCCACGAATCGAAGTAGACGCGCTGCAGGTATTCGCGAGGATTGCGCGGGTTGTCGGTAGCCACCAAGTCCGGACGCATGTTGAAGCCGTGTTCGATGCGGCCGATGGTGTAGGGAAAGGCGCCGCCGCCGTGGGCGAGGCACACCTTCAATCCCGGCAGCCGTTCCAGCACGCCGCCGAAGATCAGGCAGCACGCGGCGCGCGCTTGTTCGGCCGGCATGCCCACCAGCCATGGCAGCCAGTATTTGGGCATGGTGTCGGTGCCCATCATGTCCCAGGGGTGGACCAGGATCGCCGCGCCGAGCTCGCTGGCGGCCTGGAAGAATTCGAACAGCTCCGGCGCATCCAGGTTCCATTCGCCGATGTGCGAACCGATCTGCACGCCCTGCAGGCCGAGCTGGTCCATGCAGCGCTCGAGTTCCTGCACCGCCAATCGCGGTGATTGCAATGGCACCGTGCCGATGCCGGCGTAATGGCGCGGATGCTCGCGGCAGGTCTCGGCCATGTGGTCGTTGAGCGCGGCGTGCAGTTCCAGCGCATGGTGCGGTTTGGCCCAATAGCTGAACATCACCGGCACCGTGCTGATCACCTGCACCTGCACGCCGAAGCGGGCGTAGTCGGCGATGCGCTCGTGCGGGTCCCAGGTCTTGGGCCAGATCTCGCGGAAGAACTTGCCGTCCTTGTAGATGCGATGGCGCCCGTCGTCGCCGTGGTGGATCACCGGAAAGCGGTTGTCGCCGTATTTGGCGGCCAGGTCCGGCCAATCGCGCGGTAGATAATGGGCATGGGTATCGATCTTCAGCATATGACTGTCGAGGTAATTGATTTGTCTAAGGTTTTCGACATCATTGCCCGGTTTGCGGCTTTCGCCGCCCGCGCTGGCGATCGTCTGGGACAGGATGTTAAAGGATACCGGGGTTCCGGTTTCGCGAACCGCGGCCTTCGAGTCCGACCACCCAGCCTTGGGACCGCATGAAACGCTCCTTCGACCTATCGCGTCGCGACTTCCTCAAGGCGGGCGCCCTAGCCGGCGGCGGCCTGGTGGTGGCCTTCACTCTGCCTAGCGCGCGCCGTGCCGCTATGGCTCACGAAGCGGTCGCGGCGGAGCCCTCCGCCTTCGCGCCGAACGCTTTTCTCCGCATCGGCAGCGACGACCGCATTACCGTGCTGTTGGCCCACTCCGAAATGGGCCAGGGCATATGGACCGGGCTCGCGATGCTGATCGCCGAGGAACTCGATGCCGATTGGGCGAAGATCGCGGTGGAGCACGCGCCCGCCGATGCGGCTTATGCACGCGTGGGATCCACGCGGCAAATGACCGGCGGGTCCAGCTCCACTCGGACGGAATTCGAGCGTTACCGCAAAGCCGGCGCCGCGGCGCGCCATCTGCTCTTGGAAGCGGCATCGCTTCGCCTTGGCGTTCCCGTCGCGGAATTGCGGACAGAACCCGGCAAGGTAGTGCACGGCGCGTCGAAAATCCCTTACGGGGATCTGGCGGACGATGCGGGCAAATTGCCCGTACCCGACGCCGAAACGCTGGCGCTGAAGGATCCGAAGGATTGGATCTACCTGGGCCGGCCCATGCGCCGGCTGGACAGCGCCGAAAAAATCACCGGGCGCGCCGTGTTCGGGATGGACATTCAGTTCGAAGGCTTGCTTACGGCCGTGGTCGCGCGCGCGCCGAATTTCGGAGGACGGGTCGTATCGTTCGACGCCAGCGCCGCCAGGGCCGTGAAAGGCGTGCGGGACGTGTTCCAGGTTCCGAGCGGCGTTGCGGTCGTCGCCGATCATTATTGGGCCGCAAAAACCGGACGCGACGCGTTGCGGATCCAGTGGGCGCCAGGTCCGCGCCCCGATCTGGACAGCGGCGCGCTCCGCAAAGAATTCTCGGATCTCGCTTCCACGCCCGGCGCGGTGGCGGCCGAAGCGGGGAATGCCATTGCCGAGTTGGCCGGATCCGAGCGCGTGATCGAGGCGGAATATTCGGTGCCTTATCTGGCCCATGCGCCGATGGAGCCCTTGAACTGCACTGTGAAGATAACGGCGGGCCGCTGCGATCTTTGGACCGGCACTCAGTACCAGACGGCCGATCAGCAGGCCGCGGCCGCCATTCTCGGCCTGGAGCCGGAGCAGGTGTTCATACACACCCCGTTTCTCGGGGGTGGTTTCGGCCGGCGGGCCTCCACGACGTCGGACTTCGTAACGGAAGCGGTCTGGGTCGCCCAAGCGGCGCAAGCGCCGGTGAAGACCGTGTGGTCGCGCGAAGACGATATCCGCGGCGGCTACTACCGGTCGGCTTTCGTGCACAAGGCGCGCGTCGCGATCGACGCGTCGGGCACGCCCACGGCTTGGCATCACGCGATCGTGGGCCAGTCGATCGCCACCGGCACCGCGCTGGAGTCGCGGATGGTGCACGACGGCGTCGACGCCACTTCCGTGGAAGGCGTCGCGGATGCGCCCTATCTAAGCCGCGTGCCGCATCGCCGGGTCGAATTGCATTCGCCGCGGACCGGCGTGCCCGTGCTTTGGTGGCGTTCGGTCGGCCACAGCCACAATGCATTCGTCATGGAGAGCCTGATCGACGAACTCGCGCACGCGGCCGGACGCGATCCGGTCGAATACCGGCGTGCGTTGCTTCAAGGGTATCCGCGTCATTTGCGCGTTCTGGATACGGTCGCGGAGAAGTTCGGCTGGACGGCCGCGCCCGAGCAAGGTCGCGGCCGCGGCGTCGCCGTGCACGAATCTTTCGGCAGTTTCGTCGCCCAAGCGGCGGAAGTATCCGTGCAGGACGGCCGCATCAAAGTGCATCGCGTGGTGTGCGCGATCGATTGCGGGCCCGTCGTGAATCCGTCGGGCGTGTCGGCGCAAATGGAATCGGGCATCGTCTTCGGATTGAGCGCGGCGCTGCATTCGCGCCTGACCTTCAAGGACGGACGCGTGCAGGAATCTAATTTCCACGATTACGCCGTGCTGCGGATGCACGAAATGCCGGCGGTCGAGGTGCATATCCTGCAAAGCGCCGAACCGATCGGAGGCGTAGGCGAGCCCGGCACGCCGCCGATCGCGCCTGCGGTCGCCAACGCGGTATTCGCGCTTACGGGAGTGCGGCTTCGCGATCTGCCGCTGAGATTGTCCGCGGCCTGAAGCGAAGGACGATCAGGTGTCCGGCATCACGTATTTCGCCGGCGCCGGGTTCAGATGCCCGCAATTCTTGCAGGTCCGGTGCTCTTTCGAGGAATAGAAGCGTTCGAACACCGGCGGGAAATCCTTCTCGATGTCGTGCAAGAAGAAGTATTCCTCGTAGATCTTGTGGTTGCAGTTCTCGCAGAACCAGAGCAGGCCGTCGTCCTCGTGCGGCAGGCGCTTGCGCTCGATCACCAAGCCGATGGAATCGGGCCCGCGTTGCGGCGAATGCGGCACGCGCGGCGGCAGCAGGAAGGTTTCGCCGGCTTTGATCGGAATGTCGCGGACTTTGCCGTCCTCCTGGATGCGCAAGGTCATCTCGCCTTCCAGCTGGTAGAACCATTCCGGGCCTTCGTCCCAGTGGTAGTCGGTGCGCTGGTTCGGGCCGCCGACGACCATGACGATGAAGTCGCCGTCGTACACGCACTTGTTGCCGACCGGCGGCTTCAGCAAGTGGCGGTGCTCTTCGATCCAGGCTTGGAAATTGAGGGGTCCGGGCAGCATGCGGTCATTCCTGTAGGCGCGCGACGCACTTGAGCTCGATCGCGATGGGCGTCGGCAATGCGGTGATGCCGAGGGTGGTGCGGCAAGGCGCGGCGGCGGGGTCGGGGAAATATTCGGCCCAGACCGCGTTGTAGGCTTTGAAATCGCGGGCCATGTCCGTCAAGTAGACGGTCACGTCCACCAAGTCTTCCCAGCGCGCGCCGCTGGCTTCCAGCACGGCGCGGACGTTGGCGAACACCGCCCGCGTTTGCGCTTCGATGTCGTATTTGCGGACGCGGCCGTCGGCGTACATCTCGTTGCCCGGAATGGCGTCCGTCGCCGGATCGCGCGGGCCGATGCCCGACAAGAACAGCAGCTCGCCCACGCGCCGGGCGTGCGGATACGAACCGACCGGCTTGGGCGCTTCGCCGGCGTGGATCGACGCGCCGCTCATTGCGCCTCGCCAAGCGAGATAGAATCGATCGCCTTGCGATAGGCCAGAGCGACTTCGTCCGCACCGGTCACGTCGATCGACAGTTCGCGCACGCGGCCGTTGTTGAGGCTGTAGACCCACCCGTGCACGGCCAGTTCCTGGCCGCGCGCCCAGGCGTCCTGCACGATCGTCGTCTGGCAGACGTTGAGCACCTGTTCGATCACGTTCAGCTCGCACAGCCGTTCGTGGCGCGAACTCAGCGATTCCACGTCGACCAGCAAGGGCTCGTGCTTCAGCATCACGTCGCCGACGTGGCGCAGCCAATTGTCCGCCAGGCCGACCCGGGTGCCGGTCAGCGCCGCGTGCACGCCGCTGCAGCCGTAGTGGCCGACGATCAGGATGTGCTCGACCTTGAGCAGGTCGACCGCGAACTGAATCGCGCTCAAGCAATTCAGATCGGTGTGCACGACCAGATTGGCGACGTTGCGGTGCACGAACACTTCGCCCGGGTCCAGGCCCAGGATCTGGTTGGCCGGCACGCGCGAGTCGGAGCAGCCGATCCATAGGTATTTCGGCGACTGCTGTTTGGACAGGCGGTCGAAGAAACCGGGGTCCTCGCGCTTGATGCGGTCGGCCCATTCGCGGTTGTTGCGCAAGAGTTCGTCGAGCGGAGTCATGCCAGGGCGATGCCTACGTTTTTCGGTTCGGTGAAGAAGCGCATGGCTTCCAGTCCGCCTTCGCGGCCCAGGCCGGACTGGCCCATGCCGCCGAACGGCGTGCGCAAATCGCGCATCAGCCAGGTGTTGATCCAGACGATGCCGGCGCGGATCTCGGAGGCGAAGCGATGGGCGCGGTTCAAGTCGCGGGTCCAGATCGACGCGGCCAGGCCGTACTCGCCGGCGTTGGCCAAGGCCAAGGCCTGGGCGTCGTCGTCGAAGGGCTGCAGGGTGACGACCGGGCCGAAGATTTCGTCGAGGTTGGTGGCGCAATCCGGACCCAGGCCGTCGATCACGGTCGGTTGCACGAACCAGCCGGGCCGATCCAGCGCGTTGCCGCCGCATAGGACGTTGCCGCCTTCGCTGCGCGCGCGCGCGATCGCGGCGATGACCTTGTCGAAATGCGCCTGCGAGACCAGCGGACCCAAGCGCACGTCGCTGTCGATCGGATCGCCGACCTTCAGCGCCAGCGCGCGCTCGACCAGCGCGTCGCGGAACCGCGCGTAGATGCCGCGTTCGACCAGGATGCGCGAACCGCACAAGCAGATCTGGCCGCTATTCTGGAAGGCGGAGCGGACGATCGTATCCAGGTGTTCCTGCCAGGCGCTGTCGGCGAAGACCAGGGTCGGATTCTTGCCGCCCAACTCCAGCGACACTTTTTTCAGCATCGGCGCGGCGACGCCGGCGATGCGTTTGCCCACCGCGGTGCTGCCGGTGAAGGACAGCGCCTTGATCCGCGGATGGCCGACGATGGCTTCGCCGACTTTCGGGCCCAGGCCGTGGACGATGTTCAACACGCCGTTCGGGAAGCCGATCTGCGCCGCCAATTCGCCCAGCATGGTCGCGGTTTGCGGCGTGATCTCGGACGGCTTGGCCACGACCGTGTTGCCTGCGGCCAACGCGGGCGCGATCTTCCAAGTGAATAGGTAGAGCGGCAGGTTCCACGGCGAAATCGTACCGACTACGCCCAACGGCCGCCGCAGCGTGTAGTTCAAGCCGGCCTGGCCGTGGTGCGATTCGCTGGCGAATTGGGTCGCGGCGTGCGCGAAGAAGCGCAGATTCGAAATCGCGCGAGGGATTTCGACTTCTCGGGCGAGCTTGAGCGGTTTGCCGCCGTCCTTGGATTCGGCGTGGGCGAAATCGTCCAGCCGGTCCTCCAGCGCTTGCGCGAGTTTTTCCAGCCAGCGCGCGCGTTCGGTGTCGGGCAGGGCCGACCAGGCGGGCAGGGCGGCTTCGGCGGCGGCCACGGCCGCTTCCACGTCTTGCGCAGTGCCGTCGGCGACTTGGGCGAAGGGCTTGCCCGTGGCGGGATCGAATACCTCGAGCCAACCGCCATCGGCTGCGTCGCGGGCTTTGCCGTCGATCCAGTGCGGGAGCTGTCGCATGCCTAATAGCTTAACCGAAGCGAGCTCCGGGCTCTTGCAGGAGCGGCTTTAGCCGCGAGCTTTTTCGGCCAAGTCGAGGCTTGATGGAAAGACTCGCGGCTAAAGCCGCTCCTACAAAAGCCCGTTTCTGCCTAGCCGATTCTTTCTAGATCGAATTCATCCGGCCGCCGTCGACCGCCAGGCTGACGCCGTTGACGTAGCCGGCGGCGGGCGAACACAGGAAGGCGATCACGCCGCCGGTCTCTTCCGGCTTGGCGAAACGGCCGGCCGGTACGCTCGCGCGCATGCCGGCCAGGATCTCTTCCTCGGTCTTGCCGGTGGCGCGGACGCGGTCCTGCACGATCTGTTCGACGCGCGAGGTTTCGGTGTAGCCCGGCAGCACGTTGTTGACCGTGATGCCGAACGGGCCGAGCTCGCGCGACAGCGTCTTGGCCCAACTGGCCACCGCGCCGCGGATCGTGTTGGAGACGCCCAGGTTGGCGATGGGTTCCTTCACCGAAGTCGAGACGACGTTGACGATGCGTCCCCACTGCGCCGCCTGCATGCCCGGCAACAACGCCTGCACGAGGACGTGGTTGGCGACCAAGTGCTTCTGGAAAGCATCGAGGAAAGCGGCGACTTCCGCGCCGTGCGCAGGTCCGCCGGGTGGGCCGCCGGTGTTGTTCACCAAGATATGCACGGGCTTCTTCGCGGCGAGCGCTTGCGCCCGTTCGCGCAGCGATTCGCTTTGCGACATGTCCGCGACGAGCCAATCGTGCGCCTGCGCGCCGCTGCGCGGCAGGGCCTCCGCGACCTCGCGCAAGGCGTCTGCGCGGCGCGCGAGCACGGTCACGTCCGCGCCCAAGAGCGCGAGCTCGTGCGCGGCGGCGCGGCCGATGCCTTCGGAGGCGCCGCAGACCAAGGCGTGTTTGCCGGCGAGATTCAGGTCCATGGATAAGGCTCGGTCAGGAGTCGCGTTCGCGCATCATCGCCGAAACCGCCTGCGCATCGGCGTTTTCCTGCGCTTGCAAAGCGTGGGCGACGGCGCGGCGATTGGCTTCCGGATGGTTCTGGTTGAGCTTGAACTTCATTTCGATGCTGGACGGCACAAAGCGGAAGCCGACGATGCCACGCAACTGGCTGCGGTGATCCTCGCGTTCGGTTTCGAAACGCCAATCGCTGCCGACGGCGGCTTCGAAGCGCTCGCTCAGCCGCGAAACGATGCTGGCCAAGCCTGCTTCGTCGTCGTAGCGCTCGAGCCGGCCGCGCAAATGGGCGACCGCATAGTTCCAGGTGGGAACGCGGCCTGCGGGCTCCTTGTCCGGGTACCAGCCCGGCGACACGTAGGCGTGCGGGCCGTGCACGACGATCAAAGCCTCGTCGCCATGCTTCGATTGCGGATTCGGCTTGGCCCAATGGCCTTCGATCAGCACTTCGCCGCCATCGCGGCGATAGAGGATCGGAATATGGCTGACCAGCGGCGCGCCGTCGGCGCCGGCGGTGATCAGGGTGACGAAAGGATCGGCTTCGACGAGCGCGTCGAGCAAAGCCAGATCGGTTCCGGCGTAGGCGCGCGGCAGGTACATGCCGGTCAGGCGCGGCCGCCGAGCTGTTGGACCATGCGCGGCCGCAGCGCATCGTCGCTGAGGCCTTCGGGCGGGGCGATCTCGTCGAGGCTGAAGCCTCGTTGCAGCGCGTCTTCTTCGTCCAGGCCTTCGAAAGACACGTATTCGGCGTCCATCAGCATGGCGCGCGCGGTGTCTTCGCTGTCGTAGGCGAGCGTGTTGCCGTCGCTGTCGAACACTTCGGCCGTGCCGGCCTCGCGGACGTGCAGACGGGCCCACACGATCGTGCGCCCCAGCGTCGCCAGCCACCATTCGTAACGGCCGCTCATGCCGCACCCGCCAGCGACCACAGCCAGAGCAGGCCGGCGCAGACCAGGCCGAACAGGATCGTCATCAGCGACAACCGCGCCGGCGTCGCGAGGCCGCTGAATTGCGGATCGCGCGCTTCGCGATAGCCGCCGGCCAGCAGCCACCACAGCGCGTTCGGATTGAGGAAGGCGCCGTGGCCGAGTTTTGCGCGGATCGCCGGATGACGGTCGCGCACGTGCACCAGGGCCAGCGGCCAGAAAATGACGAACGCGCAGGCGCCGGCTATGGCGATGGCGACGAAGAGCAGGGCGAAGAACAAGATCACGTTCGGCAAACCTTTTTGGATCGTCATCCCGGCGAAAGCCGGGATCCAGTGCTCGGGTTACTGCAGTATCGGGGTAGTACGAAGTCCTGGATCCCGGCTTTCGCCGGGGTGACGGATTCGGGAATGGCCGCGACCCATCAGAACTCGGCGGTTCCCGGCGCACGCGGGTAAGGAATCGAATCGCGGATATTGCTCAACCCGCACACGTACACCACCAAGCGCTCGAAGCCCAAGCCGAAACCGGCGTGCGGCACCGTGCCGTAGCGGCGGAAATCGCGGTACCAGCCGTAGTGTTCCGGATCCAGGCCGAACTGCGCCATGCGCGCGTCCAGCATGTCCAGACGCTCCTCGCGCTGGCTGCCGCCGATGATCTCGCCGATGCCGGGCGCCAATACGTCCATCGCGGCGACGGTGCGGCCGTCGTCGTTCAGTCGCATGTAGAAGGCCTTGATCTGTTCCGGATAGTTCGTCACCACCACCGGGCGGCCGACGTGCTGCTCGGTCAGCCAGCGCTCGTGCTCGGTCTGCAGGTCCAGGCCCCATTCGACCGGGAAATCGAACTTCTGCCCGGACTTCTGCAGCAGCGCGACCGCGTCGGTGTAATCGATACGCTCGAACGGCGAGTTGATGAAGGCTTCGAGCTTGCTGATCGCGTTCTTGTCGACGCGATCGGCGATGAAGGCCAAGTCGTCGCCGCGTTCGTCCAGCGCCGCGCGGAACAGGTACTTCAGGAAATCCTCGGCCAGCTTCGCATCGTCGTTCAGATCGGCGAAGGCGATCTCCGGCTCGATCATCCAGAACTCGGCTAGGTGGCGGGTGGTGTTGCTGTTCTCCGCGCGGAAAGTCGGACCGAAGGTGTAGACCTTGCTCAGCGCCAGGCAGTAGGCCTCGACGTTGAGCTGGCCGGACACGGTGAGGAAGGTTTCCTTGCCGAAGAAGTCGCGGCCGAAATCGACCGCGCCGTCCTTGCCGATCGGCAGGTTGGCCAGGTCCAGCGTGGAAACGCGGAACATCTGGCCGGCGCCTTCGGCGTCGGAGGTGGTGATGATCGGCGTGCTGATCCAGTAGAAGCCGCGTTCGTGGAAGAAGCGGTGCACGGCCATCGCCAGGCAGTGGCGGATGCGGGTGACCGCGCCGAACAGGTTCGTGCGCGGACGCAGATGAGCGTATTCGCGCAGATATTCGAGCGTGTGCTGCTTGGGTTGCATCGGGTAGGTCAGCGGGTCCTCGACCCAGCCGACCACTTCGATCCGGCTGGCCTGGATTTCGAAACTCTGGCCCTGGCCCTGCGAGGCGGTGAGCTTGCCGGTGGCGATCACCGAGCAGCCGGCGGTGAGCCGCTTCACTTCGGTTTCGTAGTTGGGCAGGGCGTCCGGCGCCACCACCTGGATCGGCGCGAAGCAGGAACCGTCGCTCACGTTGACGAACGACAGCCCGGCCTTGGAGTCGCGGCGGGTGCGCACCCAGCCGCGGACGGTGACTTCGCCGCCTTCGGCGACGTGGCCGGCGAGCGCCTGTTCGACGCTGATCGTCGTCATGGGTTGAATCCTGCGTTTTAGCAACGATATGGGTCGTGCAGTCTAACAAGAGTAGAATGCCGCTTATGGCCATCCATCTCGCTCCCGCCGCACTCGAACGCGTCAAAGGCTATCTGGCGGACACCCCCGAAGCCATCGGCTTGCGTTTCGGCGTCAAGCGCACCGGCTGTTCGGGCTGGGGCTATGTGGTGGACCTCGCCCGCGATCGGCGCGAGGGCGACGCGGTGTCCGAGCAGGACGGCGTGCGGGTCTACGTCGATGCCGACAGCCTGGCCCTGGTCGACGGGACCGAGATCGATTTCCTGAAGCAGGGGCTCAACGAGCAGTTCGTGTTCCGCAATCCCAACGTGGCCGCCGAGTGCGGGTGCGGGGAGAGTTTCACGACCGACGCCGAGGCGGCCTGAGTCGGCTTAGCCCTCTCCTGCCTGCGGGAGAGGGTTGGGTGAGGGCGCGCGGAGCCTCAGATAGCATCGCCGCTTTCTGGGGAGCCAAAGTCACTGGATCCTTGCCTTCGGGGATGACGGCCTTTAAAGGGCTTCTCTTCGGGTGAGGGCCGCCGGGCGGCTCTTGGCCGGCCCATTTGCCCCCAAGTCCCTGAATCTGCCATAATTTCCGGCTCCCGTTCGCGGGAGACCCTTGCTCCACCGCGCCTTCTGGCGGTCGGGGAGCTGTCCGGCCCGGGTCCAACCGGGTCACATCCACAAGGAATCGCAATGCGTCATTACGAAATCGTATTCCTGGTCCATCCGGACCAGAGCGAGCAGGTTCCGGCCATGGTCGAGCGCTACAAGGGCTTGATCGAGAACGCCGGCGGCAAAGTCCATCGTCTGGAAGATTGGGGCCGCCGCATGCTGGCCTATCCGATCCAAGACCTGGTCAAGGCCCATTACGTCCTGCTCAACATCGAAGTCGGTCAGGAAGGCCTGAACGAGCTGGTCGACGGCTTCCGCTTCAACGACGCGATCCTGCGTCATTTGGTCATGAAGCGCGACGACGCCGTCACCGACATGTCCCTGATCATGAAGAACAAGGACGAGAAGGGCGACAAGCCGGAGCGCGGCGAACGCCGCCGCCGTGACGAAGAGGGTGGTGTGGGCACGGCCGACACCTCCGACGAATCCGCCGCCGAAGCCGCCTAAGGAGCCATCCCATGTCCAAGTTTTTCCGCCGCCGCAAGTTCTGCAAGTTCACCGCCGAGGGCGTCAAGGAGATCGACTACAAGGATCTCAACACCCTGCGCCAGAACCTGACCGAGACCGGCAAGATCGTCCCCAGCCGCATCACCGGCACCAAGTCGCGCTACCAGCGCCAGTTGGCCACCGCCGTGAAGCGCGCGCGTTTCCTGGCTTTGATTCCGTATACGGATAACCACAACGCGTAAGCCAGGAACTAGCGATTAGAAACTAGGAACTAGTGGGCTCTCTCTAGTTTCTGGTTCCTTTCTACTAGTTCCTGTCGCTCTACTTACCGTCCTTCGGACAGCAACCAGTTGCGGCGCACCGCGTCGCTAACGAACGGAGCAACACAATGGATCTGATTCTTCTGCAGAAAGTGGTCAACCTCGGCAACCTGGGCGACAAGGTCAAGGTGAAGCCGGGCTACGGCCGCAACTTCCTGGTGCCGCAAGGCAAGGCCGTGCCGGCCACCGAGGCCAATCTGGCCCAGTTCGAAGCCAAGCGCGCCGAGTACGAGGCCAAGGCCCAGGCCATCCACGACGAGGCCGAAGGCCGCCGCGCCAAGCTGGAAGGCGCCAGCGTCACGCTGTACGCCAACGCTTCGACCGAAGGCAAGCTGTACGGCTCGGTCGGCCCGCGCGACATCGCCGAGGCGTTGACCAAGGCTACCGGCGTCAACGTCGAGAAGTCGGAAGTGATCATGGGCGAAGGCCCGCTGCGCCACATCGGCGAGTTCGAAATCCTCATCCACCTGCATGCCGACGTCGAAACGCCGGTCAAGGTGATCGTGGAAGCCGAAGCCGCCTGACGCGACGCAACATCGATGCACCGGACGGGCGCCGAAAGGCGCCCGTCTTGTTTTGGAGCAAGAGTTTTTGGACACGGATCAAATCCGATAGTCGCGGATAAGGGCAAAACCAATAAGTAAGAGTTCTTTATCCGCCTTCATCCGAATTGATCCGTGTCAAAAAGCTCTTATCGGATGCCCGGCGGGTTGTCGCAGCCTTTGAGATTCCCACCGGTTATCCACATGGTTATCTGCAGCGCTTCCGGACAGGAGCGATTACGATGGCCGACCCGATCTCTCTCTCCGTCAGCCGCTCGCGAGCCCAGGATCCCGACCACCCGATGTCCGCACGCCCCGGTTTCCGCAACGACCTCCGCAACGACCGTGGCGACAGCCGCATCGAGCAGCTCCGCGTACCGCCGCAATCGATCGAAGCCGAGCAGGCGGTGCTGGGCGGGCTGATGCTGGCGCCCGATGCCTTCGACCGCATCGCCGACCTGCTCACCGACAATGACTTCTACCGTCGCGACCATCAGCTGATTTACCGCGCCATCCGCGAGCTGGCCGAGCGCAGCCGTCCCTACGACGCGGTCACCCTAGGCGAATGGTTCGAATCGCAGGGCCTGGCCGAACAAGTCGCCGGCGGCGCCTATCTGGTCGAACTGGCCAGCACCACGCCTTCGGCCGCCAACATCACCGCCTACGCCGAAATCGTCCGCGACAAGGCGGTGCTGCGCCAGCTGATCGACGTGGGCACCAATATCGTCAACGACGGCTTCCAGCCCGAAGGCCGCGAGAGCAGCGAACTGCTGGCCAAGGCCGAACAGGAAGTGTTCGCCATCGCCGAAGCCGGCGCCCGCGGCCGCAGCGACTTCACCAGCGTGCACAAGGCGCTGTCGGAAGCTTTCGATGTGCTGCAGACGCGCTACGCCAGCGGCGGCAGCGTCACCGGCCTGCCGACCGGCTATACCGAATTCGACGACATGACCGCGGGCTTGCAGCCCACCGACCTGGTGATCCTGGCCGCGCGCCCGTCGATGGGCAAGACGACGCTCGCCTTGAACATGGCCGAGTACGCGGCCATGCGCACCAAGAAGACGGTGGCCGTGTTCTCGATGGAAATGTCGGCCAGCCAGTTGGCGTTGCGTCTGATCTCTTCCGTCGGCCGCGTGAATGCGACCCGCCTGCGTACCGGCCAACTGGAAGACGAGGACTGGAGCCGCGTCACCAGCGCGATCCGCATGCTGCGCGAAGTGAAAGTGTTCATCGACGACACCCCGGCGCTGTCGCCCGAAGTGCTGCGCAGCAAGGCGCGGCGCTTGAAGCGCGAACACGACTTGGGCCTGATCGTGATCGACTACCTGCAGCTGATGGCGGTGCCCGGCAACCAGGAAAACCGCGCCACCGAAATCTCCGAGATCTCGCGCTCGCTGAAGGCTTTGGCGAAAGAACTGAACGTGCCGGTGATCGCGCTGTCCCAGCTCAACCGCTCGCTGGAAACGCGCACCGACAAGCGCCCGGTGATGGCCGACTTGCGCGAATCCGGCGCGATCGAGCAGGACGCCGACCTCATCGTCTTCATCTACCGCGACGACTACTACAATAAGGAAAATTCGCCGGACAAGGGCCTGGCCGAGATCATCATCGGCAAGCAGCGTAACGGCCCGACCGGTTCGATCAAGCTGAAGTTCTTCGGCGAATACACCCGATTCGACAACTTGGCCCACGATTCGGTGGGCAGCTTCGAATAGGCGTCATCCATCCGCGTTTTCTTCGTCGGTACGAATGAAGGCGTCGTCCTCCCAGCGCAAGGAATCGGCGTCGTCGGCGTAGCGGAAGGCTTCCGGCGCATCGAGCGGCGACCGGCTGGCGCCGAACAAACCGGGGCTCGCAGGCGTCAACGTCAGGCGCATCGCGCCTAGCTTGGCTTCGAGGCCGCCGGCGCCGCGCACGACATCGAGTCTGCCCAGGCGCTCGCTGCGGAAACTCCCGATGTAACGTTCCGTCTCCGCGTGGGAGGGCGCCCAACGCCAGCCGCTCCATGCCGCGTCCTCCCGGGCCTTGCGCACAGCGTCTTGGCGCGAGGCGACCGTTCGCGCCAAGCGGGCGGGGTAATCGGCCGCGGCTTTGCGCAGGCGCTCGGTTTCGCCGCTCTGGCCGGTGGACAGGCCGATGAAGGCCTTCATCAATTCCAACTGCAAGCCCTCCATCGCGCTGTCGCTGTTGGTCACAAGCGAGAGACCGGCATTGGCACCAGCACCGTCACCGACACTACGCCCGGATAGCTGCCCGGATGCATCAACGCCGTCTGGCCTTTGTATGTGCACGAATACCAACCGAGGCTGTAGCCGTCGCAGACCAACTCGCCGTCGGACAAGTTCGCTTTGGCCAGCGGACGCTGCGCGCGCTCGAAGCTGCGGGTCGAGGGCATGCCCGTCGGCGAGCGTCGGCTGAGGTTCGCCCGCATCCATGTCGCCATATCCCGCGAGGACGCCGACAAGCCGCCTGCGGCATGCATCAGCGCGTCCGGTTTGGGCGGATAGGCCAGCCATGCCTGGCCGTCCCAGCGGTGATTCCAAGTCTGCCGCCGCGCGGGTATCCGCGAAGTGCGGCTGTAGACGCGATCCAGCTTCAGCGGCCGCAGGATTTCCGTTTGCAGCCATTCCTGCCAAGTCCGGCCGGTGCGCGTTTCCAGTGCTGCGCCATAGATCAAATCGCCGATGTTGGCGTAGCGGAAGCCTGCGCTGCGCGCTTGGGTATAGCGCGACAGCATCGCCGGATAGTCGCTCGCCGGCACGGAACGCACGTATGCGGTCAGGAAGTTGAGCGTGTCCGTCTTCAGGTTTTCCTGATGCGACAGCAGGTCCGCCATGGTGATTTTGGCCGGGTCCCCCGGGGCGGGTAGTTCGAGTCCGGGCCAGATCTGCGCCAGGGTGGTGTCGAGCGGCAGCACGCGCTTTTCGTCGAGGTCGGCCGCCAGCAGCGCCATGAACGATTTGGTTTGCGAGGCGATGTAGAACTGCGAATCGGCGTCGACCATTCCCGACCGGCCGACGCGCGCCGTCCCGCGGACGTGCATCAGCGGCGTGGCGTCGCCGTGCACGATCACCGCCGAAACCGCGGGAAAGGCGCCGGGGATCGTTTGTATCTTGTCGAGCGTCGCGCGGATTTCTTCGGTGGCCGTCTCGATCCTTTGCTCGGGGGGCGCATCGAGCTGAGCCGCGATGGCGGCGGGCGCAAAGACAGCCGTTAGCGCGAATCCGCATAAATAGCGCAGGGATGGCTTCGCAAGCCTACGAGGAATTCCGGAGTGCATGTCTTCTCCATCCGCCGATGAGCCTCCGCGGCGGGTGCGAAGGCAGTGGAAGGAGCAGTGGATACGGCGAGAACGGCAGCGGTTGCGTTGCGGCGCTATGAGGATCGCCTCATTTCTCCGGACGCGTGGAAACCAACCGCAGGAAGGCTTCGTGCTGGTAACGGCTCATCCGCAGTTGC
The DNA here is from genome assembly GCF_005239095.1 of Luteimonas gilva. Lineage (GTDB taxonomy): Bacteria > Pseudomonadota > Gammaproteobacteria > Xanthomonadales > Xanthomonadaceae > Luteimonas_C > Luteimonas_C gilva. The sequence continues at coordinate 559,932 of NZ_SZUA01000001.1, forward strand.
TGTCCGGTATCCATCGTGACCACGTGGTAGCCGTTGAACCAGGGATGGATCGATTTCACCCGGCGCGTGTTGATGATCGCCGAACGGTGGATCCGCGCGAAACGGCGCGGGTCGAGGCGCGAAGCCAGCGCGGCCATGGTTTCGCGCAGCTCGTGGGTGCCGTTCGCGAGATGGATCAGCACGTTGTTGCGGCTGGCCTTGATCCAGACGATGTCGTCGACGTCGACGAAGCTCACCTGCTCGTCGGAGCGCACCGGAATGCGGTCCAGGTAGTCTTCGCGCCGACGCAGGGCTTCCAGCGCCTGCAGTATCCGGTCCGAGGCGTAGCCGGAGGCCGACAAGCGCGCTTTGGCGCGCTGCAGCGTGGTCGCGAAACGCTCGCGGCTGAAGGGCTTGACCAGGTAGTCCACCGCGTTGGCCTCGAAGGCCTTGATCGCGTACTGCTCGTAGGCGGTGACGAACACGGTCGCGGGCATGGCCTCGGCGCCGATGGCGGCGACCGCGTCGATGCCGGTCATAGCCGGCATCTGTATGTCCAAGAAGATCAGGTCGGGACGGCGCGTGCGGATTTCCGCGACGGCCGAAACGCCGTCGCCGCATTCCTTGATCGCGGCGATGTCCGGATCTTCTTGCAGCAGCCGGACGATCGCGCGACGCGCGATCGGTTCGTCGTCGACGACCAGGACCGACAACTTCATGCGGGCGCGTGCTCCGGCAGGTCTTCGGTTTCTTCCAGTTCGCGGAAGGGCAGGCGGATGCGGCAGGCGACGCCTTGCGGCCAGATCATGTCCAGGCGGATCTCCGCGGCCCCGCCGTAAAGTTCCTTCAAGCGCAGCCGCGTATTCGACAAGCCGATGCCGTGACCGGCAGAGTCGCCGTTGTTCTCGAGCGTACTGTTTTTGTTGCGCACGTCGATGAGCAGCGCATCGCCTTCGCGCCGGCTCTCGATCTCGATGCAATCCTCGCCCACGCGTCGGCCGATGCCGTGGCGGATCGCGTTCTCGACGAGCGGCTGCAACATCAAGCTGGGCACTGCGCAGTCCAGCGTGTCCGGCGCGACGTAGATCCGCGTGCTCAGGCGGTCGCCGAAACGCTTGCGCTGGATGCCCAGATACAGGTCGAGCAGGACCAGTTCCTGGCGCAGGGCGATCTCCTGGCCATCGTATTCCTCCAAGAACGCGCGCAGCAGATCGCTCAGGCGCAACAGCATGTCTTCGGCCGAGCGCTTGTCTTCGTCGAGCAGGGTGATGATGGCGTGCAGGGTGTTGAACAAGAAATGCGGCTGCAATTGCGTTTTCAACGCCTGCAGGCGGGATTGCGCCAGCTCCGAGGCGAGCCGGGTCGCTTCGATCTCGCGCTGCGCTTTTTCCTTTTGCGTGCGCAACAAGAGTTGGATCGCGAGCAAGGCCCAATAGGTGAACAGCCCGATCATGCCGTGCTGGCCCAAGAACTGCAGATACTGCTCGCCGAAGGAACTGGGTTCGAACGGCGTGGATACCGCGGCGCCGATGGTCAGCGCGAGCTGGGTGACGCCGATGCTGAGCAAGATATGGATGCCGGAACTGCGCAGCCAGTGCGGCGGGCGGATCGGATGGCGCGCGCCGAGCCGGAACACCAAGGGCGCGAGCGATGCCCAAGTGCCCCATTGGATGATCGACCAGCGCACGTAGTCGAAGAAACCCCAAACTTGGCCGATCAAGGCATCGCGGCCGGCGCCCTGCATGCCGAATACGACTCCCACCACCGACCACAGCGCGAGATAGCGGCCCAAGCCGATTTCGTATTCGTCGAGGCGGACTTTCATCGGACCGATGGCGGCGGGTTCGCTGGCATGTAAGCACGGCCGCGGCCCGCTGAAAAGGCCGAAAAGGCGCAGCTACGATTCGCCGTCGGCTGCCTACGATTCGTCCCGGATCGATGGCAAGCGGCGCGCGTGCGAAGCCCAATGCGGCAACGGCCGCTGGTGCGGCCGGTTCCGGGAGCATCGCCATGCGCTTATCCGTTTATGCGCTTTTCGTCTTCACATCGTGCCTCGCTGCGAGCGCGGAGGCCGCTGAAGCCCATCGTTATTTGCAACTGGTCAACCGCGCCAACGACAGCGTGACTTCGGTGCAGGTTTCGGCGCGGGGCGACGAGGCGTTCGAAAGCTTGCCCATCGTTACGCCGCTGCGGGGCGGGGGCGATTCGACCACGGTACGCATCGCCGGCGACGGTTGCGCCTACGACTTCCGTTTCGTATTCCGCGACGGCCGGACCCTTGCTTACCGCGACGTCGACGTCTGCCGCGCGGATGTCCTGCGCATCCGCCGTCCGCCGCACGCAGCGGATGCGCGCATGGCCGCTTCCCAGGGCGACTGAGCGTCGCCGTTGCCTGCCGTACGGCGTCTCCCGAGGCGCCGTTGCGGCAGGCCTTTTTGGCCTTCATCCTTTTTCGAGGCCCGCATGCGATCCTTGCGGCATGCACCGCGAGCCTGTGAAGTCGCAAGTCTTGCGCAGCGTGGGCTACGACCCCGACAGCCGCACGCTCGAAATCGAGTTCGCCGGCGGCGCCGTATACCGCTATTTCGACGTGCCGGAAGACCTCTACCTGGATCTCATGACTGCGTCTTCGCACGGCGAATTCTTCGGCCGGCGCATCCGCGATGCCGGGTTCGATTACGAGCAGGTCTAGCGCGCCGAAGCGCGCCGGCTTTTCATTACAATGCGCGGATGGCCCGACCGACTTCCGCCACCATCCACATCGACGCCCTGCGCCACAACCTGGGCCAGGTCCGCAAGCTCGCTTCCGGCAGCCGGGTCATGGCCGTGGTCAAGGCCGACGGCTACGGCCACGGCTTGGAGCGGGTCGCGCGGGCTTTGAGCGGAGCGGACGCATTCGGCGTCGCCGCGCTTTCCGATGCCGAGCGCCTGCGCGCGGCCGGGTTGTCGCAGCCGATCGTGCTGCTGTCCGGTTTCGACGCCGCGGACGACCTGCCCAAATTGCGCGAGCTGAGCGTCGAAACCGTGGTCCATCACCCGGCCCAGCTTGAAATGTTGGAGCAATCGGACGGCGAACCGATCCGCTGCTGGCTAAAAGTCGATACGGGCATGCATCGCCTGGGCTTCGCGCCCGAGGCCGTGCGCGAGGCGTATTCGCGCCTGTCGAAAGCCAAGTCGGTCGCCGACGGGATCGTGCTGATGAGCCATTTCGCCAGCTCGGACGAATTCGCCGGCAGCGCATCCGACGGCCGCCAGACGCGCGAGCAATTGCGCCAGTTCGGCGAAGCCACGGCCGATCTGCCGGGCGCGCGTTCGCTGGCCAATTCCGCGGCCGTGCTCGGCTGGCCCGATGCGCACGGCGATTGGGTTCGTCCAGGCGGGGCGCTTTATGGGATTTCGGTAGTCGACGGCAAGACGGGCGCGGATTTCGGCTTGAAGCCGGCGATGACGCTGTCGACCCGGTTGCTCGCCGTCAACCGCATCCGCAAAGGCGAAAAGGTCGGTTACTCGGCGACTTGGGAATGCCCGGAAGACATGCCGATCGGCGTGGCCGCGATCGGTTACGGCGACGGCTATCCGCGCCACGTGCCCACCGGTACGCCGGTGCTGGTCAACGGGAAGCGGGCGCCGATCGTCGGACGCGTGTCGATGGACCTGATGTCGATCGACTTGCGCGCGCAGCCCGACGCCAAGCCGGGCGACCCGGTGGTGCTGTGGGGCGAGAGCTTGCCGGTCGAAGGCATCGGCGCCGCCGCCGGCACGATCGGCTACGAGCTGACGTGCTCGATCACGCGCCGCGTGCGCTTCGTCGAAGACTGACGGGGTTTCCAGGCATCTTGGAGCCGCACACGCGCCGTTCAAGCGGATTGTGGCTACGATGATCCATGCCCAATGCCTTGGTCTGGTTCCGCAACGATCTGCGCTTGGCCGATCAGCCGGCCTTGCGGGCCGCGTTGGACGAAGGCTACGAGCCGATTTGCATCTACATCCACGCACCCGACGAAGAGGGCGCGTGGGCGCCGGGCGCGGCTTCGAATGCCTGGCGCCATCGTTCGCTGAAGGCCTTGGACGGGGCTCTGCGCAGCCGGGGTTCGCGCTTGCGCCTGTTCTTCGGGCCCAGTTTGCAGACTCTGCAGACCTTGTTGATGGCTTGCGATGCGGAAGCCGTGTTCTGGAACCGGCGCTACGAACCGGCGATCGAAAAGCGCGATGCCGAAATCAAGAAGAAGTTGCGCGGGCAGGGCGCGCGCGCCGAAAGCTACAACGGCGGACTGCTGTTCGAGCCTTGGAGCTTGAGCACCCAGCAGAACGGACCGTATCGGGTATTCACGCCGTTCTGGCGCGCCGCGCTCGCCGCATGGCGCTTGCCGGCGGCGTGGGACGCGCCGAAGCGGATCGAGGATGTCGCCGAGGGTCCTGACGGCGTCGCCTTGGATGCGCTGCATTTAGCGCCGACGCGCGATTGGGATGCGGATTTCTGGGAACGGTGGACGCCGGGAGAGGCCAGCGCCCACGAAGCGTTGGAGATCTTCGTCGAAGGCGCCTTGCGCGGCTATCGCGAACAGCGCGACCGTCCGGATCGCGTCGGCACGTCGCGTCTTTCGCCGCACTTGCATTTCGGCGAGATCGCACCGTGGCGCGTGGCCGCAGAATTGGAAGCGCTGCGTACGGCGAGCGCCGCTGCGGACATCGACGCTTACCTGCGCGAACTGGGCTGGCGCGAATTCGCGCATCACTTGCTGCACCATTTTCCGGCGACGGCCGAGCGCAATCTCGACGCGCGCTTCGACAAGTTCGAATGGGCCCGGCGCCATCCGGCCCAGATCGAGGCCTGGCGCCGCGGCGGCACTGGCGTGCCGATCGTGGATGCCGGCATGCGCGAGCTTTGGCATACCGGCTGGATGCACAACCGGGTGCGCATGATCGCGGCGAGTTATCTGTGCAAGCACTTGCGCCAGCATTGGCTGGAAGGCGCGCGCTGGTTCTGGGACACGCTGGTCGACGCGGATTTGGCGAACAATACGCTGGGCTGGCAATGGGTGGCGGGCACCGGCGCCGACGCATCGCCGTATTTCCGTGTGTTCAATCCTGCTACGCAAGCGGAGAAATTCGACCCGGAAGGCGACTACATCGCGCGTTGGGTGCCGGAACTGAAAGCCTTGCCGGTGCCGGCCCGGTTCGCGCCGTGGACGCAACCGGGACTCGCCGCCAAGCTCGCGCCCGATTATCCGCCGCAGCCGATCGTCGATCTGGCCGAAGGGCGCGACCGTGCGCTGGCCGCTTACCGCGCCATGCGTTGACCGCCTTCGGCACGCATGATTCACTGCCGGCATCGTCGCGGGGAACCGGCATGCCGAACCAGAACGCCAAACCGACCAGCCGCAAACGCGCCACGCGCAAGAAAGAAGCCATGTCGCGCGTCGACACCGCTTGGCTGCGGATGGAGCGTGCGACCAATCCGATGATGATCACCGGCGTGCTGATGTTCGCCGAACCGATGTCGCTGGAGCGCTTGCGGGGAGTGATCGAAAAACGCTTTCTGGACTATTCGCGCTTCCGCCAAAAAGCGGTCGATACCGCGGCCGGCGCCTACTGGCAGGACGACGAGCATTTCGACCTGGATTGGCATGTGCAGTTGGCCGCGTTGCCCGGCCGCGGCGACAAGAAATCGTTGGAGCGCTTCGTCAGCCAGCTCGCGTCCAGTCCGCTGGACAAGTCGCGGCCGCTTTGGCAATTCCATCTGGTCGAAAAGTACGAAGGCGGCTCGGCTCTGGTGGCGCGCATCCATCACAGCTACGCCGACGGCATTGCCCTGGTGCAGGTGCTGTTGTCGCTGACCGACACCAAGCGCGAACCGGACAAGGACAGCGACCTGGCCAAAGCCTGGCTCAAGCAAGACGGGGCCGACGTCGCGCGCCGCGTCGGCGCGGTCGAGCGCTACACCAAGCTCGGCGGCAGGGTGATCGAGAAGGGCATGGAGATGTATCGCGACCCGACCCTGGCCGCGATGCTGGCGAAGGAGGGCGGCGAAATCGCGCGCGAACTGCTGTACGCGCTGGCGCTGCCGGACGATCCGCCGTCGATGCTGCGCGGCAAGCTCGGCGTCAGCAAGCGGGTAGCCTGGGCGCCGCCGTTGGATCTGGAAGAGGTCAAAGCGGTGGGCCGGGCCTGCGATTGCACCGTCAACGACGTACTGATGGCCGCCGCGGCCGGCGCGCTGCGCGACTACATGCTCGAGCGCGGCGACGACATCGACGGCATGACCCTGCGCGCCACCGTGCCGGTGAACCTGCGTCCGCTCGAACACGCGCGCAAGCTGGGCAACCATTTCGGCCTGGTGTTCCTGGATCTGCCGGTCGGCGAGGGCAATCCCATCCGCCGGCTCGAGCATGTCGCCGAATGCATGAACCAGCTGAAGAACTCGCGCCAAGCCATTGTCGCTTTTGGTCTTTTAGCGGCATTGGGCATGGCCCCGGCGGCCGTGCAAGGGGTGGCGTTGGAGCTTTTCAGCCGCAAGGCGAGTGCGGTAGCGACCAATGTGCCTGGCCCGCAGCAACCGTTGTACATGGCCGGCTGCACCCTGCGCGAAATGATGTTCTGGGTGCCGCAGACAGGGTCCATCGGTATCGGCATCTCGATCCTCAGCTACAACGGCCGCGTCCACTTCGGCCTCATCGCCGACGCCAAGCTGATTCCCGACCCGGACGCGGTGATCCGCCGCTTCGGCGGCGAGTTCGAAAAGCTGCTGTACCTGGCGCTGATGGGCGATTGGGACCGCTCCCTGGACTCCGTCGCGGCCGCCGCCCTACTGGAAGGCGGCTGAACCCCGTATGTCGGCGGCCGCGGCCGTTTGGGCTTCCGTCACCCGCCGGTGACGCGGGCGTGATTAGCTTGGCGGCGCGAATTCACTCCCAGCGACGAGGAGAGGCACGATGAACCTGTTCAAGCAATCCGCAATCGGTTTGATGGTCGCCGGCAGCATGCTGCTGACCGGCTGCATGAGTACCGGCGGCGGCTATTACGGCAACCAACCGCCGCCCCCGCAAGATCCGTACGGCCAGCCGCAACAGCAACAGGGCGGCATGAGTCGCACTGGCAAGGGCGCCCTGATCGGCGCCGCCATCGGCGCAGCGGCCGGTTTGCTCAGCGGCAGCGACGCCACCGAACGCCGCCAGCGTGCTCTGGTCGGTGCCGGCGTCGGCGGCCTCGCAGGCGGTGCGATCGGTTCCTATCAGGACCGCCAGGAACGCATCCTGCGCGAGCGTACCCAGGGCACCGGCGTCGACGTGATCCGTCAGGGCGACAACATCACGCTGAACATGCCCAGCGGCATCACCTTCGACTTCGACAGCGCCACCTTGAAGCCGCAGTTCAACTCGGTGCTCGACGGCGTCGCCAGCACGCTGCAGGAATACAACCAGACCATCATCGAAGTGGCCGGCCATACCGACAGCGTCGGCACGGACAGCTATAACCAAGCTCTGTCCGAGCGCCGCGCCAACGCGGTGGGCAACTACCTGATGAGCCGAGGCATCATGCGCGACCGTTTCATCATCGTCGGCGCCGGCGAATCGCGTCCGATCGCCAGCAACGACACCGAATCGGGCCGCGCGCAGAACCGCCGCGTGGAAATCACCCTGGTGCCGGTGCGGGGCTGATCGAGTCAGTGCGTCACCGAAACGGGCGGCCTAGTGCGGCCCGTTTCTTAGAGCTTTTTTGACACGGATCAGAGCGGATGAGGGCGGATATATCTTGTATTTGTTACGCCTTTATCCGCATCGATCCGATCTTATCCGTGTCTAAATGGCTTTCGCTTCTTGCTCGGCCTTAGCCCGGCCCAGCAACGCATGCAGCATCTCGGTCGACAGCCCATGCAGCACCAGCCGGAATCCGGCGCGCAGCGTGGTCAGCGGCACTAGCGGATGCTTGTTATTGAGGAAGACCAGATAGTCCTGCCGCTTCAGCAAGGTCGAAGCGTAGATCCCGATCACTTCGTCCAGCTGCAGCGAATTGGTTGCGCGCCAAAAATCGTTGTCGGTCAGGAACAATTGGTAGACCGGCGTATACACCTCGATCGCGGTCTGCAGATCGATGAAATTGGTCCAGCGGTCCGGCATGTCCTCCAGCCGCAGCGGGGGCTGCGCGATCATCGAGAAGTCCGGCCGCTCGGGCGGCTCGATCGGCTTGCCGCCGAGCGCGCGGTTGAGGTTGATCACGAAGTTGAAGAGGTTCAAGTCGTGCTGCAGGAACACGTCGTCGCGCAGCGCGTCGATGTCGGCCGGTTTCAGCGGATGCGAGGGCAGCGTCTGGCCGGGCAGGGCGTTCGCGCCGATGAAGGCCAGCACCTGCGAGCCCAGATGGAAGTGGCGCAGGATCAGCCAATTCGCTTCGGGCCTGACGAAAGTCTTCATGCCCCAAACGATCAGGCGATGCAGGATGCGCGACGAAGTCAAATCGTTCGGCATCAGGATCTTCAGCAACTGGATCAGTACGATCGCCAAGCGCGCCAGCGGCCGCACCACCGGCAACACGAATTGGCGCGAGCGCGAAGCCGCGTCCGACAGCCAGGCGCGCTTGACCTCGTCGGCCAGCGGCCCGCTGGCGTCCAGATACAGCGCCAGCCACGGGTTCGGATCGCGCGGATCGTGCGCGACGTGCAGCCAATCTTCGCTCTTGCCCACGCGAGCCTCCGTCAGCGGATCATTTCCAACTGCCGCGCGTAGAGCGCGGCCGTGTGCCGCGCATCATCGACGATGTCGGCGGCGATGTCGCGGCCGCCGATCGCCAGCGCCGTCTCCACCGCCGCCAGCCAGCGTTGCAGATGGGCGACGTCGTTCTCGCCGTGGTAAGCGAGGAAGTTGAAACTGCGTCCCAGCCAGCCCAGCCGTTCCCGCAACAAGGGCAGCAATGCCGGCACGATCCGCTGGCCGGTGCCCTCGATGATGTACATCGCGCCGAGCAGGCCCAAGGCATCGGGCTGCGCGGCGCGGGCGTGCAGGTAGGCGTTCAGCGCCTCGCCGCCGGGGTTGCGCTTGAGCTCGTCGAGCGAAGCGACCTTGCCGCCGGCATTGCGGTAATCCTCGAACAGCACGTCGTAGTCGAACTGCTCGTCGTCGGCGTGGTGATGCACGGTGTCGCGCAGCACGGCGTATTTCGGCGTCAGATGGTCGGCGGCTTTGCGCATCCACAAACTGCCTTGGCGCACTTGCGGCACCCATTGCTCCATCCAGCCGACGTAATCGGCTTTGCCGACGCTGCCGTCCAAGATCTTGGTCACCAACGGCGTGCGCCAGACGCGGCTGCGGTAGTCGTGCCAGATCAGAGCGAGTTCGCGCAGCAATCGCGCGACTTCCGGCAATTGCTTGTCGTCCGCCGCGTGCGGCGGTTCCGGCAGCGGCACGGGCGATGGCGCTTCGGCAGCGATGGGCGCTGCGGTGGCGACAGCGGCGGGCGATGCCGCATCAACGACTTTCAACAGCGCGAACGCGACGGTGAACCGGCCCGATTCGGGCACGAACAGCAATATCGTATCGCCGGCCTTCGGTTTCCGCTCGCGCAGGAAATCGTCGAGCATGGTGAAGATCGAGGCCGAGCCGAGATTGCCGCGAAATTTCAAATTGCTGTACCACTTGCTTTCCGGGATGTCGAGCTGGGCCAGCTGCAGGCATTGCTTGACCACCGGCGCGAAACGTTCCGAGGAGTAGTGGCAGAGAAAGTGGTCGATCGATGCCGGATCGATCGCGCCGGATTGCGCCAGCTTCACGTACTCGTGCGTGGCCACATCGAACAACTGCGGCAGCAAGCGGATGTCCTGGCGCAGCAGCATCGCGCCGGCGGCGTCGGCGGCGGTGAAATCCTCATGGTCGCCCCACAGCCGACCATCGGGCGCCTGGCCCGCCTGCATGCACAGCGGCAATTCGCCGGAGAACGATTTCAAGTGCAAATGCTCGAGCTTCAACGACAATCCTTCGCCGGGCCGCGTGGATAGGCGCCAGGCACCGGCGCCGTCGGACAGCATCCAGCGCAGGAAATGCGCGTCGAAATCGGCGTCGTAACCTGCAGGCGCGAAGCGCGAACGCTTGAACAGGCGCGACGGGAATTCCGCCGTTGCGACGATCGCTTGGCGATGCTGCCCATGCTGCAAGGCCAGCGCCGCATGCTGCAGCGCCGCCATGCCCGAGGCGCAGACGCCGTGATGGCTGGCGGTGGTCATCGCCGGTGCGCGCAATTCGGCCTGCAGCATATTGGCGAAGCCGGGCAGGATCAGATCGCCGGACGAAGTCGCCGCGGCCAGCAGATCGACGTCGCCCAACGCGGCTTCGCCGCCGCCGTTCAAGCAGGCGCGCACCGCGTTCGCGGCCAAGGCCGCGCAAGTGTGGGTGCTGCGTCCTTGATCGTCGATCGCGTAGTGGCGGGTGACGATGCCGTTTTCGCCCAAGATGCGGCGCTTGATCCGCGGCGAAAGGGCGTTGATCGGTGCGATGTAGCGATCGATGTCGTCGTTGCCGACCGGCTCCCCCGGAAAATAGGCGCCGGTGGAGGTGATATAGACCTGGTCGAAGCGCATGTGCCGTCCCTGTTCCTACCCGGCTTTATACCGAAAAGGCGCGCCTGGAGTGAAAAAGAATAAGAAACGCGGCGTTGGGCTTAACCCGTTCCTAACCGGCGCCCGTACGCCCGCGCCCGGCCGCCGGCCATAGGAATATCGGCCGGAATATTCAATAATCGCTCGCCGGGGCACGATGGCCTCGAAGGAAATCTTGGCCCCGGGTCGCATGGTTCAGAGCGCAATCGCTGCAGTGCCCGGCGCTTCGCCGCGGGAACGGCCTTTCATCGCCGCCGACGTGGGCGGCACCCATGCACGGATCGCTTTGATGCAGCCCGGCCTCGGCGGCGGCGCCGCGGCCATGCTCCATTACCGCCAATACGTTTGCGCCGAGCACGCCAGCTTGGCGGCGATCGTGCGCGATTTCGTGCAACAGACCGGCGCCGACGCGGAGCGCGCGGCCATCGCCATCGCCGGCGTGCTGAACGGCGACGATTTGGTCAACAGCAACCTGCCTTGGCGCGTGTCGTTGTCGCAATTGCGGCAAGCGCTGGGGCTGGAGGAAGTCGCGCTCATCAACGACTTCGAAGCCATGGCCCGGGCCACGCCCTACATCGACCCGGCGGCCGCGACGCTGGTCGTCGGCCCCGCATCGGCGATGCCGACGGGACCGACGCTGGTGATCGGCCCCGGTACCGGTCTCGGCGCGGCTTTGTGGTTGCCGCCATCCTCGCGCGGCGGTCGCGCCAGCGTGATGCCGACCGAGGCAGGGCACGCGGCGCTGGCGCCCGGCAACGAGCGCGAGCTGGAAATCGTGCGTCGCCTGCTTCAACGCTGGCCGCATATCGACAACGAGCGCGTGCTGTCCGGCCCCGGTTTGGCGAACGCCTACCGCTGCTTGTGCGAGATGGCCGGCGTCGCTCCGCGTACGTCCGATCCGGCCGCCATCGCGCTCGCCGCGCAAGACGGCAGCGACGCGCAGGCGCGCGAGGCGCTGGAGGTTTTCTGCGCGCTGCTCGGCAGCGTCGTCGGCGATCTGGTCCTCACCTTCGGCGCGCAAGCGGTCTACTTGGCCGGCGGCATCCCGGCGCACATCCAAGCCTTCTTGCTGCGCAGCGATTTCGCCGAACGCTTCCTCAACAAGGGTGTGTTGCGCAGTGTATTGGCGCAGGTGCCGGTGTGGCTGATCGAACACGGCCGCTACGGATTGATCGGCGCGGCCGCCTGGCATATGGACCGCCAGATCGCCGAGTGAACGCGTTTCGGCTCATCCGCTCGCCCATCGGGAGACCTTCATGACCACACGCCGCGATTTCCTGCAGACCTCGTTGCTGGCGGCCGGAGCGCTCGCGCTTCCCGGCGCGGTCCGCGCCGCGTCCGCGCAAGCGCGAGGCAAGGTGGTGTCGACCTGGGATTTCGGCGTGGAGGCCAACCAAGCCGCTTGGAAAGTCGTGGCCGGCGGCGGTTCGGCGTTGGATGCGGTCGAAGCCGGGGCGCGCTGGGCGGAAGGCGATTTGTGCAATTCGACCGTGGGCCGCTGCGGCAATCCCGATCGCGACGGCGTGCTGACGTTGGACGCCAGCATCATGGACGGCGACGGCCGTTGCGGCGCGGTGGCGGCGTTGCAGGACATCGCCCATCCCGTCTCGGTGGCGCGACGGGTGATGGAGAAGACCCCGCATGTGATGCTGGTCGGCGAAGGCGCGCAGCAATTCGCGGTCGAACAAGGTTTCGCCAAAGAGAAACTGCTGACGCCCGAGGCCGAGAAGGCTTGGCGCGAATGGCTCAAGACCGCCAAGTACCAGCCGCAGATCAATGCCGAACGCGCCAAGCTGCCCGGCAACAAGGAAAACCACGACACGCTCGGCATGCTCGCGCTCGACGCTTCGGGCAAGCTCGCCGGCGCCTGCACCACCAGCGGGATGGCGTGGAAGATGCACGGGCGCGTCGGCGACAGCCCGATCGTCGGCGCGGGCCTGTACGTCGACAACGACATCGGTGCGGCCACCGCTTCCGGCGTGGGCGAGGAAATGATCCGCAATGCCGCCAGCTTTCTCGTGGTCGAACTCATGCGCCAAGGCCGCTCGCCCGAAGACGCGTGCCGGGAAGCGATCGACCGCGTCGTGCGCAAGCGTCCGCAGGCGAGCAAAACCTTGCAGGTCTGCTTCCTCGCTTTGAACAAGCACGGAGAAGTCGGCGCCTTCGCCTTGCACAAGGGTTTCGTCTATGCGGTCTGCGACGCCGCGAAGCAAGACGCGCTGCTCGAATCGCGTTCGGTCTACGCGACCGAACAGAAATGACCGCGCCGCTGCTGGAAATCGCCGCGAATTCGCTGGCTTCGGCGCTGGCCGCGCAAGAAGGCGGCGCCGACCGGATCGAACTGTGCGAGAACCTGGGCGAAGGCGGCACTACGCCTTCGCACGGCACCTTGTCGATGGTCCGCGATAAGCTGCGGATCCCGGTCTACGCCTTGATTCGCCCGCGCGGCGGGGATTTCCTGTACGACGAGGTCGAACTCGAAACCATGCGCCGCGACATCGAGCACTGCGTGCGCTTGGGATGCGATGGCGTGGTGATCGGCGCGCTCGATGCCGACGGCGATGTCGATGCCGACGCCTGCCGCGTGTTGATGGCCGCCGCGGGCGGACTGGGCGCGACCTTCCATCGCGCCTTCGACGCGGCCCGCGACCGCGCGCAAGCCTTGCAGGACATCGTCGCGCTGGGCTGCGAACGCGTGTTGACTTCCGGCGGCGCCAACGATGCATCGACCGGCGCGGCGAGCATCGCCGATGCGGTACGCAGCGGGGCAGGGCGCATCCGCGTCATGGCCGGCGCGGGCATCACGGTCGACAACGTCCGCGAGATCGCCGCGCGCTCGGAAGCCCAAGAGTTCCATGCCTCCGCGCGGTCGCTGCGACGTTCGGCGATGCGTCATCGCCAGCAGGGCCTGTCCGGTTTGGAGCCGGATCGCATGCAGACCGATGCCGCTGTGGTCCGCGCCTTAGTCGAGAGACTGCGCGGCCTATAGAGCCCGCATCGTCATTCCCCGCCTTCGCGGGAATGACAGCTCGAAGCGCAATCCCCAGCGATTGCACGGTCCTCCTTGCTGCGCCGCGTCATGCCTTCCGGCCGTATCCGTGATTTATTTAGATCGATCCAGTTCACAGGGGGACTGGATCGTCCGGCGCAGCCGGATTTATTTGCTCGATGATTTAGATCGATCTAAATCGCATGAATCCAATCATTAAGCCGAATTTACGAGCGAGGGGAAGATCGTGAACCAGCAGCCCAGGCTAACCCGCAATGCCCTGTCCAAAGCGCTCCTGCCGATTCTGTTCGCGCCTTTGACGGTGCTGGCTCAGACCGCCCCGGAACCGCCGGCGCAAGCGCCCCAGGCGGCGTCCGCCGAAGCAGGCGCGAAGCAACTTGACAAGGTCACCGTCACCGGTTCGCGCATCAAGCGCGCTCAAGTCGAAGGCCCTGCGCCGCTGACGCTGATCACCGCGGAACAGATCAAGAAGGAAGGCTTCGTCACCGTTTACGATGCGCTGACCACGCTCAACGAAGCGATCGGCACGGTCGAAGCCGACGTGCAGTGGGGTTCGCACACGCCCAACGCCAGTCCGCTGAATCTGCGCAATATGGGCCCGGGCCGCAGTCTGTTGCTGGTGAACGGCCGCCGCGTCGCCGATTACCCGCTGCCGTACGGCGGCCAAAGCAATTTCGCGAATTACGGCAATATTCCCGCCGCCGCGGTCGAACGCATCGAAGTGCTGACCGGCGGCGCATCGGCGATCTATGGTTCGGATGCGGTCGCCGGCGTGGTCAACGTGATCCTCAAGCAAGGCTATCAAGGCGACGAAATCCGCATGCGCATGGGCGCGTCCACCGAAGGCGGGCGCGAAACGACCGATATTTCCTGGGCCGGCGGCAAGAGCGGGCCGCAATGGAACCTGACGTACGCGGTGCAGTACACCAAGCAAGAACCGCTGTTCGGCCGCGACCGGCCGAAGATGGACGACGCCAGCGATGCGCCGTATTCCTCGTGGAATCCGGAGCAGCGCAAAGTCGGTTTCAGGCCGAGCACAGGCCTCGGCTTGATCGACGCCGATACCGGCAATCGCGTTGCGCCGCCCGCTGGTGCCTGCGATCACTTCGGCGGCGAGTACTACTTGGCCGACCGCCTGCTGTACAACCGCAACAGCGGTACGGTGACGAACACCGGCCAGCTTTGCGGATTGAGCGCGGATTTCGCCAACTGGCTTCTGCGCAGCGGCAGCGAGGATTGGTCCGGCTATCTGCACGGCACCTGGGATTTCGAAGGCGGTTTGCAGGCCTGGGCGAATCTGGCCGTGTACGATTCGACAGGCATCTGGGGTACGTCGCCGCCGGCGGTGGTGCTGCCCGGCGGGCCGGAATTCCCCGCGTTCCATGATGCCGGCAGCGGCCGCAACCTGATCGGCATCCGCAACATCACGCCGCGCGAAGCCGGCGGCTTCGACGCGCTGCGCAATTCCAACAAGGAAAGATCCTGGGATTTGAGCGCCGGCTTGCGCGGCAGTTTCGGCGATGGCTTCGATTGGGAAGCGTCGATCGGCCGTGCGCGCTATACCGTGCGCGAGAACATCGCCACCGTCGATTGGAACAAGTCCGAAGACTATTTCCTCGGCCCGCAATTGGGCACCACGCCCGACGGTCTGCCGATCTACGATCTGGACGAATCGCGCTGGTGGAGTCCGCTCACGCCCGAGCAATACCGCCAGTTCGGCGCGCATTCGATCAACCAGGCCTCGTCTTGGGTGAACCAGGCCAGCTTCGCTATCGACGGCGATCTGTTCGAAGGCTGGGCCGGCCCGATCGGCTTCGCCGCGGTGGTGGAGGCCGCGGAGCAGGGCTATCGCTTGCGTCCGGACCCGCGCGCCAATCTGGATTACGAAGTGCAGAACGTGGACCGCGGCGGCGGCGAGCGACGACGTTATTCGGCCGGCGTCGAATTCCAGGTTCCGCTGCTGAAAACGCTGACCGCCACCTTGGCCGCGCGCTACGACCGCTACGGCGACTACAAAGCTTTCGACAACGAAAGCCGGCTGTCGATCGGCACCCAGAGCGAATCCACTTGGAATGCGGGCCTGGAGTGGCGGCCCCTCGACAACCTGCTGCTGCGCGGCAGCTATGCGACCAGCTTCCGCGCGCCGGACATGCACTATCTGCTGGCGCAGCCGAGCTCGTCGCAAGTACAGACCACCGACCCGTACACCTGCATCCAGAGCGGCGACTATTTGATCGCCAATTGCGGCCAGGGCAGCCCGCATTTCTATGTCTTCGACATCAACCGTCGCGGCACGCCCGATCTGCGCTCCGAACTCGGCAATTCCTGGACGGTCGGTTTCGTGTGGGACGTGATCGACAATCTGTCGATCACCTCGGACTACTGGTCGATCGACCTGGAAGACGAAATCCGCGACATCGGCGAGGACACGGTGCTGCGCGACGAGGCGGGCTGCCGCACCGGCAAGACCGTCGACCCGAACCTGTCATGGTCGAATCCGGGCGGGGCCGAATACTGCGCTTCCATCGTCTCGCGCGTGAAGCGCGACGCGAGCGGCCAGATCGTTTCGGTCGAGCGCGGGCCGATCAACATCGCCAAGAAGCACGTCGAGGGCATCGACGCTTCGTTGCGCTACCGGCTGGATACGGCGCGCTGGGGCAATTTCCAGTTCGCTTTGAATTACACCAACCTGCGCTCGTTGCGCGAGCAGACCTACCGCACCGACCCGGATCCCGAACGCCGCGATCGCGACATCCGCAGCAAGGTCCGCGGCAGCGTCAGCTGGCAAGGGCAGAAGTGGAATTGGAACGTGTACGGCGACCGCATCGGTTCGGTGCCGGGCGTGCGCTACCACTGGACGGCGGAGCAAGGCGGGTACGGCGGCTGCACGCCGTTCCCGGACGGCGGCGTGCCGAACGACCATGCCGATTGCGTGGACACCGATCCGAACAGCCCGACCTACCGACAGCAGACTTCGCGCTATTTCGGCCGGGTCGGGCCTTCGATCACCTGGAACTTCAACGTCGGCTACCAGCTCAGCGAGCGGTCGAAGGTGAATTTCTACGTCAACAACGCCTTCAATAGCACCGGCTGGAACCACAAGGATCCGTACAAGCTGGATTACGAGTTCTACAACAGCCGACTGTTCAGCCCGGTCGGGCGGGAGATCGCGCTGGAGTACGTGCTCAAGCTAAATTGAGCGCATCGTGAGCAGCCGAGCCTGAAGCGATGACCAGAACCGGAAGGAGCCTTGTCTTGCGTAGTCTCCGCATCGGCGGCTCGGCCGCTCTCATGCTTGCGATGGCGCTCGCTTTCCTTCTCCCATCGGGAGAAGGCGGCGCGGCGGCGCCGGACGAGGGTTCGGCGCCGGCGCGCGGCTCCGACCGCAAACCGAATCCTCATCCTCCCTTCGGGCACCTTCTCCCGAAAGGAGAAGCAACGGCAAGCGCCGCCGGCGACGACCTGGCGGCGCAGGTCAACACCTACATCGGCACCAAAGACGACGGCAACACCTTCCCCGGCGCATCCGCTCCGTTCGGCATGATCCAGGTCAGCCCGATCGGCACGCATTACTCCGGTTGGCGCTACGACGACCCGAAGATCCGCGGCTTCGGCCATTTCTTCCTGTCCGGCGCGGGTTGCTGGGAGCAGGGCGGGCAAGTATCGGTGCTGCCGGTGACGGGCAAGATCGGGCCCGGCGGCCGTTTCGATACGGCCAAGGTCGAGAGCTTCGATCAGAAGAACTACGCATCCTCGTACCGCCACGCAGGCGAAGTCGGGCAGGCCGGTTATTACAGAACGCGGTTGACCGATTACGGCGGTATCGATGCCGAAGCCACGGCGCTGACCCGCGCCGCGGCGGAGCGCTATACGTTCTTCGGCGGCGCGCAGGGCCACCTGCTGGTCAATCTGGGCCAGGCCAACGAGCGCCATCGCGTGACCCGCAGTGCGCTGCGCATCGTCGGCAACGATACGGTAGAAGGCGAAGTCGAAACGCTCAGCTTCTGCGGCGGCAAGCGCTACACCACCTGGTTCCGGCTCCAATTCGATCGGCCCTTCCAGGCGCACGGCACCTGGGACAAGGACGGCGGCGAGCCGGATTCGCGCGAAAGCCGCGCCGACGAAGCGCCGAACGGCGCATGGCTCAGCTTCGATACGCGCAAATCGAAAACGGTGACCGTGGTGAGCGCGGTGTCGCATGTCGACCTCGAAGGCGCCCGCAACAATTTACGCGCCGAAGGCATGCGCGGTGGCCGCCTGCTCGGCTTCGATCGGATGAAGGCGCAGGCTCAGGATGCTTGGCGCAAAGAGCTGGGCAAAGTGCGGATCGAGGGCGGCAGCCCGGGCGACCGCACCGTCTTCTATACCGCGCTCTACCATGCTTTCCTGCAACCGCTGACCGGCAGCGATGCCGACGGCCGCTACCGCGGCTGGGACGATGCGGTCCATCGCGCCGACGGCTGGACCTACTATGAATTCTTCTCGCTCTGGGACACCTACCGCACCCAGAACCAATGGCTGGCGATGACGCAGCCGCAACGCGCCCGCGACATCGCGGCATCGGTATTGAAAATCCAAGAGCAGGGCGGCTGGCTGCCGCGCTGGGGCTACGCCAACTACGAGACCAACATCATGACCGGCGATCCGGTCACTCCTTTCCTGGTCGATTTGTGGCGCTTCGGCGCCTTGCGGGGGAGCGAGCGGCAGGCGTACGCCGCGTTGAAACAGAACGCCGACGGCTTGCCGCCGACGGAATCGCGGATGGGCGGGCGTTCCGGCAACGAAAGCTATCTGCGTCAAGGCTTCGTGCAATACGACAAGGCGTTCAAGCCCAAAGGCATGGACGTCGACCCGCACCACGGCGGCTCGGCCACGCTCGAATACGCGCTGGCCGATTGCTCGCTGGCCCAAATGGCCCAGTCCCTGGGCGAAACGAGCGACGCGAAACGCTACTCCGAACGCGGACGCAATTGGCGCAAGCTTTGGGATGCCGACGTGCGCGACGAAACGCGCGGATTCGTCGGCTTTCCGCGCCCGCGCACGTTGGATGGGCGCTGGTACACGCCGGAAAAAGAAGCCTACAGCCCGGCCTCCGACCACGGCTTCCACGAAGGCACCGCCTGGCAATACCAATGGCTGGCGCAGCAGGACGTCCCGGGTTTGGTGCAAGCCATGGGCGGACAAACCCAAGCCTTGAAGCGGCTGGATGCGTTCTTCGCCTACGACGATCTATTGGCCAATCCCGCGACCGCGGCGCGAAAGGATTGGGTAGTCGGCCCTTACAGCTACTACAACCAATACCGCTACAACCCGAACAACGAGCCGGACTTGCATACCCCTTGGATGTATACGCTGATCGGCCGGCCCGCCAAGACCGCGACCGTGCTGCGCGCGGCGCAGACTTTGTTCGCCAACGCGCCGAACGGCGTTACCGGCAACGACGATCTCGGCACGATGTCGGCCTGGTATTTGTTCAGCGCGATCGGCTTGTATCCCGCAGTGCCGGGCACGGGGCAACTGCTGCTGCACACGCCCCGATTCGCCCGCGTCGAAATCGATCTGGGGGAGGGCAGGACGCTGCGGATCGAAGCGCCCGGCGCGGACGGCCGCAAGCTGCAGTACGTGGCCGCAGCGAGCATCGAAGACAAGCCTTACGAAAAAGTTTGGACCGATTGGGCGGCATTGAGCGGCGGCGCGACGATCGCGTTCCGCTTGACCGAGGATGCCGATACGGCCTGGGGCACGGTTCCCGCCGATCTGCCGGCATCGCCTTGCGCAGCGCCGCGTTGAGGCCGGGTCTCGTGGGATATCCCAGCCGCCGCCCTCGCCGTGCAATGATTCGCCCTCTGCCAATGGATGGGGACGAGCGTCGTGAGCACCGTAATCGCCTTCTCGCTGCGGGAACCGACGCCATGAGCGACCCGCGCAACGTCCGCAAGGCCGTGACCGTCACCGACATCGCGCTCGGCAGCGGCGTATCCCGCGCCACCGTGTCGTTGGTGCTGCGCGGCAGCCCGCTGGTGCACGCCGATACCCGCGCCAAGGTCGAGGCCGAACTCAAGCGCCAAGGCTACGTCTACAACCGCAGCGCGGCGAACCTGCGCCGGCGCACCTCGTCGAGCGTCGCGCTGGTGATCAACGATCTGTCCAACCCGTTCTTCGCCGAGTTCGCGGCCGGCGTGGACGACGCGGTGGCCGCCGAAGGCTATGTCGTGCTGCTGGGCAATACCGGCGAATCGCCAGAGCGCGAGCGCGCGGTGCTGGCTTCGCTGATGGAGCACCAGCCGGCGGGCGTGATCCTGTCGCCGGCCGAACACAGCGACGGCGAACGCTTGGAATCGGCCTTGGGCACGCAAGCGCCCGTGTTGGTGTTCAACCGCGAGTTGCCGGGTGCGCATTGGGATTTCCTGGCGTTGGACAATCGCCATGGCGCGCGCCTGGCCACCGAGCATTTGCTGGAACTGGGGCATCGCCGCATCGCTTTTTTCGGCGGCCATGCCGACTCGAGTTCGTGCCGCGAGCGCAGGCAGGGCTATGCTGACGCGCTGCAGGCCGCCGACATTTCGCCACAGCCGCAATGGCAGATCGAAACAGCGCCGACCCGGCTCGACGCCGCCGCGAGCAGCCAAGCCTTGTTCGCGGGCGCGGCCGACGCTCCCACGGCGGCCGTCTGCTACAACGACACCGTCGCTTTAGGCTTGATGCTCGGCTTGACTGCGCAGGGTCGCCGGCCGGGGCATGATTTCGCGCTCACGGGCTTCGACGACATTCCGGAAGCCGCGCTGGCGACGCCCGCGCTGACCACGATCGCGGTCGACCCGCGCGCCCGCGGCCGCCAAGCCGCCGAATTGCTGTTGCAACGCATCCGCGAGCCCGAACGCGCCGCGCAACGCACGATCGCTCCGGTGCGTTTGCTCGCGCGTGCGAGCAGCTGCGCGCCGCTGGGCAGCGCGTGATGTCGGTCCACTTATCATTCCTGACGAACAAGACTCGCCGATGAACCCCAAGGCTTCCGTCGACACCCGCATCGCGCTGATCGCCATGACTGCGATCTTCTTCATGTGGGGCTTCATCACCGAGCTCAACGACGTGCTGATCCCGCACCTGAAGTCGGTGTTCGAGCTGAAGTACTGGCAGGCGATGCTCATCCAGTTCTGTTTCTTCGGCGCCTATTTGGTGATGGCTGTGCCGGCCGGGCTGGTGGTGGGTCGCGTCGGCTACAAGATCGGCATCGTGATCGGCCTGCTCGTGGCGGGAGGCGGCGCGCTGCTGATTCTGCCGGCGGCGCAGATGGGCGTGTACGGGTTGTTCCTGTTCGCGCTGTTCGTCTTGGCCAGCGGCATCGTCGTGCTGCAGGTTTCGGCCAATCCTTACGTCAGCCTGCTCGGCGCACCCGAACGGGCGCCGAGCCGCTTGAATTTCGCGCAGGCCATCAATTCGGTAGGCCACACCATCGGGCCTTGGGTCGGCGGCGCGCTGATCCTCGGCGCCACCCATCTCAGCACTCAACAGCTCGAAGCTTTGCCCGCGGCTGAGCGAGCACAAACGGTGCAGCCGCTGTATCTGGGCGTAGCGTTGGCTTTGATCGTTCTCGCAGTCGCCGTATACCTATTCCGGCTACCGGCGCATGCCGAGGCTACCGAGCGCACCGACGCCGGCGGGCATCGTTTCGCCGACGTGCTCAAGCATCGGCACGTGCGCTGGGGCGTACTGGCCATCTTCTTGTACGTGGGCGCCGAAGTGGCCATCGGCAGCTTCATCGCCAACTACGCGATGCGGCCGGATATCGGCGCCATCGCCAAGGAAGACGTCGGCAAGTACGTGTCGGCCTACTGGTTCCTGGCGATGGTCGGCCGCTTCATCGGCGCGGCGCTGCTGCTCAAAGCCAATCCGCGGCGGCTGTTGGGCGTGTATGCCGCGGTCAATATCGGCCTGTTGCTGCTCACCATGTTCAGCACCGGCCCGCTCGCGATGTGGAGCGTGATCGCGATCGGCCTGTTCAATTCGATCATGTTTCCGACCATCTTCACCTTGGTCATCGACCGGCTCGGCCCGTTGGTGCCGAAAGCCTCCAGCCTGCTGGTGATGGCGATCTTCGGCGGCGCGGTGGTGCCGTTCCTGCAAGGGCACTTGGTCGACTTCATCCAAGCCAACACCGGCAACGAAACCTTGGGGCTGCAATACGCCTTCGTGCTGCCGGCGCTGTGTTACGCCTACATCGTCTGGTACGGGTTGCGCGGTTCGCGTCTGGCGCCGGAGGCGCCGAAGGCATGACGCGTCCCGGCACGATCGTCTGTTTCGGCGAAGCTCTGATCGATTTTCTCGCCCAACTGCAGGCTTCCGGCGCGCCGCGCGCTTTCCTGCAGTTCGCCGGCGGCGCCCCGGCCAACGTCGCGGTCGCGGTCGCGCATCTGGGCGGCGATGCTCAGTTCGTCGGAATGCTCGGCGAGGATATGTTCGGCGATTTCCTGCTGGAAAGCTTGAGCGATGCCGGAGTCGACACCCGCCATGTCGTGCGCACCGGCGCAGCTAAGACCGCTCTCGCGTTCGTCGCCCTCGACGGCGATGGCGAACGCAGCTTCAGTTTCTACCGGCCGCCGTCGGCCGATCTGCTGTTCCGCGCCACCGATTTCCGGCCGGCGTGCTTCGACGGCGCAGCGGCCTTCCACGTCTGTTCGAACAGCTTGACCGAAAGCGAGATCGCGGAAGCGACCTTGGCCGGCATGCGCATGGCTCGCCAAGCCGGCGCGCTGGTCAGCATGGACCTCAACTTGAGGCCGGCGCTGTGGCCCGACAATGCGGATCCCAGGCCGCGGCTTTGGGCTGCGCTCGAGGCGGCCGACGTAGTGAAACTGGCCCGCAGCGAATCGGAATATTTGGCGGACGCTTTGTCCGGCGACGAACGGGCCGTGCTCGCGAGGCTGTGGCAAGGCCGTGCGCAAGCGGTCGTGATCACCGATGGCGCAGCGCCGGTGCGCTGGCACACGCGAAAGGCCTCGGGCGAATTGCCGAGCTTCGGCGTGCGCGCCGTCGACACCACGGCGGCCGGCGATGCTTTCGTGGGCGGCTTGCTGCATCGGCTCGCGCAGGACGGCGTCGACGGCGCCCGCTTGAACGAATACCTGAACGACGCGACCGCATTCGTCGATTCCCTACGCTTCGCCGCCGCCGTCGGCGGCCTGGCCGTCACGCGCCACGGCGCTTTCGCCGCGATGCCCAAGCTGGCCGACGTGCAGGCCTTGCTGGATACCCGATCCCCATGAACACGCCCGATATTCCCGCGCCCGATTTCCGTTCGCCGGCCTTCTTGCGCGCCCATGTCGCACGGACGATGGCGTTCTACCACCCGCGCGCGATCGATCCGGCGGGCGGTTTCTACCACTACTTCAAGGACGACGGAGCGGTATACGACGCCAGCCATCGCCATCTGGTGAGCAGCACGCGCTTCGTCTTCAACTATGCGATGGCCTACCGCGAGTTCGGCGACGAGGCTTATCTCGCTGCGGCTAGACACGGACTCGATTACTTGCGGCAGGCGCACCGCGACCCTGCGAGCGGCGGATACGCTTGGACGTTGCGCGACGGCGCTCCCGAAGACCGCACTAATCACTGCTACGGCGTCGCTTTCGTGCTGCTGGCGTATTCGACCGCGCTGAAGGCCGGCATCAGGGAAGCGGCGCCCTGGATGGACGAAACTTGGCGCCTGCTGGAAGAGCGGTTCTGGGATGGGCAAGCGGGGCTATACCGCGACGAAGCCGACGCCGATTGGAATTTTTCGGATTACCGCGGCCAGAACGCGAATATGCACATGTGCGAAGCGATGCTGGCGGCCTTCGAAGCCAGCGGTGATAAGCGCTATTTGGATCGCGCCTTGCAACTCGCCGATCGCATGACGCGGCAACAAGCCGCTAAGGCCGGCGGATTGGTCTGGGAGCATTACGACCGCGATTGGAACGTCGACTGGGACTACAACCGCGACAATCCCAAGCACCTGTTCAGGCCTTGGGGCTTTCAGCCGGGCCATCAGACCGAATGGGCCAAATTGCTGTTGATCCTCGACCGCCACGTCCAAGCCGATTGGCTGGTGCCGAAGGCGCGCCATCTTTTCGATACGGCATTGGCGCGTTCGTGGGACGAGCGGCGCGGAGGCATGTATTACGGCTTCGACCCGGAAGGCGCCGTCTGCGACGACGACAAGTATTTCTGGGTGCAGGCCGAATCGCTGGCCGCGGCCGCGTTGTTGGCCGCGCGCACCGGCGAAGCGGGCTACTGGGATTGGTACGAAAAGCTATGGGCGTACTCCTGGCGCCATTTCGTCGACCATCGCTACGGCGCTTGGTACCGCATCCTCGACGCGGACAACCGCAAATACGGCGACGAGAAGAGCCCGGCCGGCAAAACCGATTACCACACGATGGGCGCCTGCTACGAGGTGCTGAACGTGCTGCGGAAGACGTAGCCGCATGGCCTCGGCGCGCAGGCTCGGTTGGCTTTTGGCCGCGCTGGCGTCGCTGATCGCGCCCGGCGCCGATGCGACTGGATGGGTCTCGACGCCGCTGGAAAACGGTTGGCGTTTTCGTTTGTCGCCGCAAGATCACTCGGCGGTCGAACATGCGCAAGCTGCGGCCTGGCATCCGGCGAAAGTACCCGGCCACGTGCATACCGATCTGCTGACCAACCGCTTGATCCCCGATCCTTATGCCGGGGCGCCCGAGGCGGGTTTGCAGTGGATAGGCCTGGCGCGTTGGGAATACGAGACGCGCTTCGACGTCGATGCCGCCACGTTGCGGCGCGCGCGCGTCGACTTGGTGTTCGAAGGGTTGGACACCTTCGCCGAGGTCGGTCTGAACGGCGAGAAATTGTTGTCGGCCGACAACAGCCATCGCACTTGGCGTATTCCCGTGCAGGGCAAGTTGAAAGCGCGGGGCAACGAGCTGCGCGTCGTCTTCGATTCGCCGATCCGGCGCCTGCTGCCGCAAGTGCAGGCGATGCCGCACAAGCTCGCAGGCAACTATCCTTCGCCCTACGGCGACGAGCCCAAAGACGCGATGACCGCGAACTTCGCGCGCAAGCCCGGCTACCACTACGGTTGGGACTGGGGTCCGCGCTACGTCACCGCTGGCCTGTGGCGGCCGGTGCGGCTGGAAAGCTGGGAGGGACTGCGGATCGCGGATTTCCACATCCGTCAACACAAGGTCGGTGCCGATGCCGCCGAGTTGACGGCCGAACTCGAGATCGAGTCCGAACAGGCGGCCGTAACGGCCATTCGCATCGCATATGCGAATCCGGACGGCAAGACCGCGAAAACGAGCAAGGAACGGAAAGCCCTGCAGCGTGGCCTCAATCGTATTTCGATCCCGATCCGGATCGCGCACCCGCAACGTTGGTACCCGGCGGGCTACGGCAAGCAGGCCTTGTATCGTTTCTCCGTCGAAGCGGAAGGTCAGGGCGGCGATCGCGCGCAATCCAGCCTGCGTACGGGCTTGCGCAGCGTCGAGCTGCGCCGCGACAAGGACGAGCGGGGCAGGGGCTTCGCCTTCGTGATCAACGGCATCCCGGTCTTCGCCAAAGGCGCCAACGCCATTCCGTTCGATGCCTTTCCGGCGCGGGTCACGCAGGCGCAGCTTCGCCGCGTGCTCGAATCCGCCCGCGATGCGAACATGAACATGATCCGCAACTGGGGCGGCGGCTACTACGAAAGCGACGCGTTTTTCGAGCTGGCCGACGAACTAGGGCTGATGGTCTGGCAGGACTTTATGTTCGGCGGCGGCATGCAGCCCGGCTACGATCCGGATTTCCGCGCCAACGTCCGCGCCGAAGCGCGCGATCAGCTGCGCCGTTTGCGCAACCATCCCAGCATCGTGCTTTGGTGCGGCAACAACGAAGAAGAGACAGCCTGGAAGGACTGGGGCAACGGCAAGAAACTCGACGAAGTCGATCCGGCATTCGCCGCGAAGGTTTGGGCGGGCTACGAACAACTGTTCGGTCGCGATCTGCGCGAGGTGGTGGCGCAGGAAGGAGGCGGCGTGCCGTATTGGTCGAGCTCTCCCAGCAACGATCTCGACGGGCCGAGCAACGATACGGACAACGGCGACAAGCATTATTGGGCGGTCTGGGCCGGCTCGGAACCGGTCGAAAACTACCTGAGCGAAACCCCGCGTTTCATGTCCGAATACGGACTGCAAGCGTGGCCGGAAATGAGCACTATCCGCAGTTTCGCCGGCGCGGACGACTTGCGGATCGATTCGCCCGTGATCCGTGCCCATCAGAAGTTCCTGGCAGGCGACGGCAACCAGCGCTTGCTGCACTACATCCGCGCCGAATACGGCGAGCCGCGCGATTTCGAGGATTTCGTCTATCTGAGCCGGACGCTGCAGGCCGAAGGCATCGAATTGGCGGCGCTGCACCATCGCGCCTCGCGGCCGTGGACGATGGGTTCGCTTTACTGGCAGCTCAACGACGTTTGGCCGGGCGCTTCCTGGTCCAGCATCGACTATTACGGCCGCTGGAAGCCGCTGCATTTCCACGCCAGGCGTTTCTACGCCGACCTGGCCGTAGCGGCGTTGCGCAGGGACGGAGAAACCGAAGTGACCCTGGTGTCGGACCGGACAGGCACCGTACGCGGCGAACTGCGGTTGCGCGTGCTCGGCTTCGACGGCACGACGTATCGCGACGAGCGCAAGCCCGCGACCTTGGCGCCGTCGTCGGCGACGCGCATTGCCGCATACCGCGATGCTGACCTGCTGGGAAACGCGGATCCGCGCAGTACCGCGGCCGTATTCGAACTGCTCGTCGACGGCCGCCCCGTTTCGCGGCGCATCGTCTATTTCGGCGCCGCCAAGACGCTGGTTTATCCGTCTGCTGCCGTAAAGCAGGAATGGCAGAAGACGGCCTCCGGCCATCGCCTGCGGCTGACGGCGACGCAAGGGCTCGTCCGTGCGCTGTGGATGGATTTCGGAAATCTCGATGCCGAAGTTTCCGACAACGCCTTCGACCTATTGCCCGGCGAAACCGTATCGCTGACGGTTTCCTCTCCGGCGTCCTTCGACGAACTCCAGCGCGGCCTGAGCTTGCGCTGGCTGAACAACCACCCGAGGTGAGAACGCGATGAAAGCGACTTTCTTGAGCGCACTGGCTTTCCTTGCGCTGGCGCTCGTTCCGATGAAGGCGCCGGCCGCCGAACCGGCGATGAGCGATGCCCAAGCCGCGAAGCTGGCCGAACGCGTCAAGGCCGAAACCCGGCACGCCTGGCAGGGTTATAAACGCCAGGCCTGGGGCCATGACGCGCTCAAACCGCTCAGCGGGAAACCTCACGATTGGTACGGCGAATCCTTGCTGATGACTCCGGTCGACGCGTTGGACACGCTGATCCTGATGGGCTTGGACCAGGAAGCGAAGGAAGCCCGCGAGCTGATCGCGACGAAACTGTCCTTCGACCGCGATCTGAACGTGCAGAATTTCGAAATCACGATCCGCCTGCTCGGCGGCCTGCTCTCGGGTTACGAGATGACCGGAGACAAGCGTCTGCTCGATCTCGCGCAAGACTTGGGCAAGCGCCTGTTGCCGGTCTTCGAATCCAAGACCGGTTTGCCCTATACGCACGTCAATCTGCGGACGGGCAAGGTCAGCGGCAAGGTCAGCAATCCGGCCGAGACGGGCACACTGCTGCTGGAATTCGGTACTTTGAGCAAACTCACCGGCGATCCGGTGTATTACGACAAGGCCAAGCGCGCGCTGGTCGCCACCTACGAGCGCCGTTCCAAGATCGGCCTGGTCGGCGCGGCGATCGACGTCGAAACCGGCGAATGGACGGCAACGGACAGCCATATCGGCGGCGGCATCGATTCCTACTACGAATACCTCTACAAGTGCTGGCTGCTGTTCGGCGACGCCGACTGCAAGAAAATGTGGGACGACAGCATTCCCGCGGTCAACCGCTACTTGGCCGACGAGGTGCGCGACGGCGAGCTGTGGTACGGCCGCGCCGATATGGCGACGGGCAAGCGCAGCGCGACCCGCTACGGTGCGCTGGATGCGTTCATGCCGGCATTGCTGGCGCTGGGCGGCGATCTGGACCGCGCCCGTCGCTTGCAGAATTCGGGGCTGAAGATGTGGCGGCTGCACGGCATCGAACCCGAGGCGCTGGACTATTCGACGATGAAGGTCACCTCGGGGTCGTACCACTTGCGTCCGGAAATCGTCGAGTCGGCTTACTACCTGCATCGTCTGACCGGAGACGCCGAGTACCGCGCCATGGGCCGCGAATTCTTCGAGGATTTCGTGAAGCATTGCCGTACCAAAGACGGTTATGCTGCATTGAAGGACGTGCGCACGATGCAGAAGGACGATTCCATGGAGAGTTTTCTGTTCGCGGAAACCTTCAAGTACTACTACCTGCTGTTCGCGCCGGCGGAAAAGCTGGATTTCGACGCCATCGTCTTCAACACCGAGGCTCACCCGTTGCGCAGGAAGACGGCGAGCCGGTAGCCCCCGAATCGCGCCGGCGGCATACTTCGCCCGACACGGATGCGGGCGAGGAAAGCGATGGGCATGGCGGCTTGGGCGAGGGCATCGGTTTTCGGCGCGTTGTTGGCCGCGAGCGCGCCGGCGGCAGCGAAAACCTGTCTCGTGCTCGGCGGCGGCGGCGCCCGCGGCGCGGCGCATATCGGTGTGCTCAAGGTGATCGAGCGCGAGCGCATCCCGATCGACTGCATCGCCGGCACCAGCATGGGCGGCATCGTCGGTGCGCTGTACGCCTCCGGCTATACCGCCACCGAAATCGAAAGCATCCTGGACAGCATCGACTGGGGCCGCACGCTGCGCGACCAGCCGCCGCGAGCGCTGGCGTCGATGCCGCGCAAGCGCGACGAGATGCAATATCTGCTGGTCGGCGAAATCGGCCTGGGCAAGGACGGCAAGCTGCGCATGCCCACCGGCGCGGTGCAAGGACAGCAATTGGAACTGCTGCTGCGCCGGTTGTTCCTGCCGGTTTCCGGCGTGGAAAGCTTCGACGCGCTGCCGATCCCCTTCCGTACGATCGCCACCGATATCGGCACCGGCGAGGGCGTCGTATTCGATCGCGGCGACCTGGCCCTGGCCGCGCGTTCGACGATGTCCGTGCCCGGCGTGTTCGCGCCGGTGGACTACGACGATCGCTTGCTGGTCGACGGCGGCGTGGTCGAGAACGTGCCGATTTCGCTGGCCCGCAGCATGGGCGCGGACCGGATGATCGCGGTCGACGTCGGCGCGGGTTTGCTGCCGAAGGAAAAATTGACCTCGTCGCTGGCGATCACGCTGCAGACCCTGTCGGCCTTGATGGTGCGGCGTACGCAAGAGCAATTGGCGACGCTCGGCGAGAACGACATCCTGATCAAGCCCGAGCTGGGCGACATCGGCAGCGCCAGCTTCGACCGGGCGATGGCGAGCGTGCCGATGGGGCAGGCGGCGGCCGAGGCTATGCTGGAACGACTGCGCGGGCTATCGGTATCCGAAGCCGAATACACGGTCTGGCGCGAACGGCATCGGCGCCGCGATTTCGATCCACCGCTGATCGCTTTCCTGGAAGTGGCCGGACAACGCAGCCGGACGGCGGCGCAGGTCGGCAACCGTTTGTCGAATCTCGCCGGCAAGCCCTTGGACACCGCCGCGCTGGAAACCGACATCAATACGGCCTATGCCGCGGGCGACTATCAGCGCATCGGCTATCAGCTGGTGCGGCGCGACGGCGAGACCGGTTTGCGCATCGTCCCCGAGGACAAGGCTTGGGGGCCACTGTTCTGGCGCGCCGGCTTGTCGTTGAGCGACGATTTTTCCGGACGCAGCAACTACCAATTGAACGTGGAAACGCGCTTGACCGGCTTGAACGAGAAAGGCGGCGAATTGCGCGGGCGCTTGGAGGCCGGCGAAATAGGCGGGTTGCGCTTGGATCTGCGCCAACCCTTCGGCGCGCGCGGGCAATACTTGGCGCAACCGTATCTGCAATATCGCGCTTTCGATCAGCCGCTGTCGTTCGAACCGGGCAGGACCTTCGCCCAGTTCCGAGTGCGCGAAGCGACGGCGGGATTCGAAGTAGGCTGGTTGCCGACGCCGACATGGCAGTGGTTCCTGCGCGCCGAAACCGGCCGGGATTGGCTGAGTCCGAAGATCGGCGATCGCGCTCAACTGGCGAGCGCGCGCAACGACTGGGGCGCCTACGGCATCGGCGCCGTGCGCGATACGCTCGATTCCGTGCAGTTCCCGACGCAAGGCAGCCGTAGCCAGTTGACCTACTTGCGCGCCAGTTCGGCGCTCGGCGGCGACGACGACGGCGACGTGGTGAACTTCGCCTGGGACAAGGCGCTCGGCAACGGCCGCCACACCGTGCTGCTCGGCCTGCGCGGCAAGACCGTCTTCGGCACGCCGGAAACCATCCGCACCACCAGCTTCATGGGCGGGCTGGCCAACCTTTCGGGCTTCGGCGAGCGCGAGGTGATCGGCAACCACAGCGTCCTGGCGCGCGCGGTGTACTACCGCCGCTTCGGCCGGCTCGACGCGTTGTTCTCGGTGCCGGCCTATATCGGCGGCAGCTTGGAATACGGCGGCGCCTTCCAGGATCGCGACGAGATCGACGGCGGCAGCCTGATCGCCGCGGGCAGCGTGTTCCTGGGCGTGCAGACGCCGCTGGGGCCCATCTTCCTCGGCTACGGGCGCAACGATCTGGACCTGGATTCGTTCTATCTGACGTTCGGATCGCTGTTGCGGCCGATCGAATGAGGGGGGATGGCCGGTTTTGAACGTTTTCGGTCTTTCACCCCCAAACAGGCGCATACTGGCCCTCCGCTTTCGGAGTGGCCGTTGGACAAGCACGTCCCCTTATTCAAGCTGCGCCTAAATACGGGACAGAGCATCGGCCCCAGAAGCTTGCGCTCTCTGTGGTCCAAGGCGTGCGGCTCGAGCGACGTGAGCGTGACCCGGCAGACGTTCCGCACGGGTCCGACGGAAAAGCCGAGCTATCTATTGCACGGCCCGGCCGGTATGACCGATTTGCCGGCCATCGAACAAAGGCTGCGCGACCTCATGGGCGAGACGAGGCTCTCTGGCTCCGTCAGCGCTGTGCACCACTGAATCGCAGGAGAATCCGATGAGCTACGACATCGGCATAGGGCTGTGCACTGCCATCGACGGCCAAGAAGTCTCGGTAGGCCTCGACAGCGCCATGCTGAGCAAACTCAGTCCGGGGGCCTCCTGGCGCAAGTCGGGCACCAGCTCGCTGAGATTCGACATCCGCCTGTGCAGCACCAAGCGTCCGCTCAAGGTCGGCGACGAGGTTTACCTCGATAGCGCCGCGATCGAAAAAAAGGCGACCGCGATGCTGGACATGGCGGGCGTCGCCGAACTCGTGCGCGTGAACCTGCACGAACTCGTTCGGGGCATGGATCCGATGCCCGCACCGCAGCCCGCGACCAAGCGGGCCTACGGCAGCTTTCCAGCCGGGCGAGCGCGGAAATGAGCGCATAGCCATTGGCAAGAAAAAAGGCCGGAACCCAGCATCTGCTGAATTCCGGCCTTTTTGTTGGTGGAGGTGGGCGGAATCGAACCGCCGTCCGAAGGCACTCCATCCCCGGCACTACATGCTTAGCGCGCCGTTAGTTCTCGTGCCTGGGCAACACGGCGCGCAAAGCACACCCAGGCACATACCCGCTAAGGTTGAACCGCGGTTGGCGGGTCGCCGCCGCGATCGATTCCGTGATAGTGACCCTACACCGACGAGCACGGACACAAGTCGGTTCGGGGCTTACGCCTTAAGCGGCGAGAGCGTAGTTGTCGTCGTTGGCAACTAGAGTTTTGCAGCTGGATTAACGAGGAAAGCTACCCCCTCGGCATGCGCCAGGCGATTTCGCGACCCCCGTCGAAGCCAGTGCACCCCCGGGAATGTCGATCACGCTGACCCGCCCAGTATAGGGCTTGCCCGGGCCGTCTCAAGGGCCGCGCGAAAACGCGCATAGGGCCCGTTCACCGCCTATGCTTGGCCGCAAGATGAATTCCGATCCCCGTCCGCCGTCCTCGGTCCCGCCGCCGTCCTTGCCGCAGTACGGGCGCAGCATCCCGGTCACGCCGTTCCGGGGCTATCTGCTGGCGTTGCTGGTGCTGATCGGATCGGTCGCCTCGGTGATCGTGTTCTGGCGCAACGCCTACGAGCGCGAGCTGCGAGCAGCCGAGGCCGATTTCATCGCCGGCACCCAGCAGATCGCCGCGTTGCTGCAGCAGCGGATGATCAATTACGAACTGGCGCTGGGCAGCAGCGCTTCGGTGTTCTCGACGGTGCGGCCCAGTCCGCAGCAATGGCAATCCTTCGTCGAAGGCTTGGACGTCCAGGAACGCTTCCCGGGCATGCTCGGCATGGGTTTCGCGCCTTACGTGACTCCGGAAGGATTCCGCCAACTGCAGATCGACAGCCGCGACGCCGGTTACGGATTGCTGCGCCTGCAGCCGCCGGGGATCCGCCCTTATTACGGGCCGGTGCTTTATCTGGCGCCGATGTCGATGGAGAACCGCAGCGTGATCGGTTTCGACATGTTCGCCGATCCCGTGCGCCGGGAGGCGATGCTCGCCGCCCGCGACAGCGGCAAGGCGAAATTGTCCGGCCCGGTCCACTTGCAGCAGGATCGTTACGGCGGCAGCGGCGAGCAGGCCGGACTGTTGCTGTACGCGCCGATCTACCGGATCGGCGATTTTCCGATCACCGTCGCGGCCCGCCGCGAATCGCTGCGCGGTTGGGTTTACGTCCCCTTCCATATCCCGCAGTTCGTGCGCGCGGCGTTGCCTTATCGCGAGCGCTACGGCGGCATCGATCTGAAGCTGTACGACATCGGCGGCGCGACGCCGCAATTGCTGTACGCCGACGAGCGGCAAGAACCGAGCGCGGACCCGGCTTTCGTCTCGAGCCTGCCGGTGGAAATCTACGGCAGGACCTGGCGCATGGACTTCCGTTCCGCCCCGGTCGACGTGGTGAGCCCCAGGCTGGCCGGCTTGCGTACGACCTTGGCGGTGGGCCTGCTGATATCGCTGCTGCTGTTCTGGCTGGCGATGCTCCTGGCGCGGACCGAGAACCGCGCGCGCCAGATCGCGGCCCAGCTCACCGAGGACTACCGACGCAGCGAACAGCGTTTCCGCATGGCGATGGTGTATTCGGCGATAGGCAAGGCCTTGCTAGATAAAGAAGGGCGGGTGGTGGAAGCCAATCCCGCCTTGGGAGCGATCATGGACCGCGATCCGGCCAGCTTGGCCGGCGTGCCGTTTTCCTCCTTGTTCGACGACGCCAGCGACCCCATCCGCACCGTCGAAATGGAAGCCGTGGCCGAGGGCGTGTACCGCACGACGCGCCGCTTGCGCCGCGAGGACGGCGAATTGCGCTACGCGCAGCTGACGTATGCGCCGGTGCCCGGCAACGTCGGCCAGGACATCGCGCGCTTGGTGCAAGTCGAGGACGCGACCGATCGCCTGCGCGCCGAAGCGCAAGTGCGCGCCCTGAACAGGAACCTGGAGACGCGGGTCGTGCAGCGCACCCGTGAGTTGACCGCGGCGAACAACGAACTGGAATCCTTCGCCTACAGCATTTCGCACGATTTGCGCACGCCGTTGCGGTCGATCGAAGGCTTCAGCCGGTTGCTGTCCGAGCGCTACGAATCGAGCCTGGACGAAGCCGGGCGCGATTATCTGACGCGGATCCGCAACGCCACCTCGCGGATGAGCGATTTGATCGACGCGCTGCTGAAGATGGCGCGGCTCAGCCGCGGCCAGCTCAACCGCACGCCGCTGGATTTGAGCCAGCTGGCTAAAGACACGATCGCCGAATTGCGCGCCGCCGAGCCCGAGCGCAAGGTTTCGGTCGCGATCCAACCCGGTCTGCAGGCTTACGGCGATGCGCCGCTGGTGCGCAATCTGCTGGGCAATCTGCTGGGCAACGCTTGGAAATTCACCCGCGACGGCGCCGAGCCGCTGATCGAGTTCTTCGCCGAGCCCGCGCAAGGGGAAGGCGAGCCGCCGACGTTCGTGGTGCGCGACAACGGCGCAGGTTTCGAGACCGAATACGTCGGCAAGCTGTTCCGCCCGTTCCAGCGCTTGCACAGCCAGGATCAGTTCGCCGGCCACGGGATCGGGCTGGCATCGGTCCGGCGAATCGTCGAACGGCACGGGGGCGCGATCCGGGCCGAGGGCGCTCCGGGCAAAGGAGCGGCGTTCAAGTTCACGCTGCCCGGAGAACCCGAATAGCTTTTCTTTTGTAGAGTCGAGCTTGCTCGACTGCTTTTATTTCCGTTCCGTCGCGACAGCAGTCGAGCAAGCTCGACTTTACGAAAAGCGGCTCAAGCGTCCTTGTTGTGCCGCCGCATCAACCGTTGCTTGTCGCGCGCCCAATCGCGCTCTTTGGCGGCTTCGCGCTTGTCGTGCGATTGCTTACCCTTGGCCAGGGCGATTTCGGCCTTCACCTTGTTGCCTTTCCAATACAGCGCGGTGGGCACCAGGGTGTAGCCGTCGCGCTGGACGCGGCCGATCAGGTGATCGATCTCGCGCTTATGCAGCAGCAACTTGCGGGTGCGATGAGCGTCGGCGACGACGTGGGTCGAGGCCGAAATCAGCGGCGTCATCTGCGCGCCGATCAGGAACAGCTCGCCCTTGAGCACCATCGCATAGGCTTCGACGATGTTGGCGCGGCCGGCACGGATCGACTTCAGCTCCCAGCCTTGCAGGGCCAAACCCGCCTCATAGCGCTGCTCGAGCTGGTAGTCGTGGCGGGCGCGCTTGTTCAGCGCGATCGTTCCGCCGCCGTTTGCCTTATCCTTGCCTGTCTTCTTGTTCGTGGTCTTGCTCATCGTGCCCATTGTCCCCGATGGGGGGCCGGCGCGCTAATTTCCCGCCATGCCCACCATCCGCCGTACCGCCTTGGTCGAACACTCCGCCGCGCGCATGTTCGCGTTGGTCAACGACATCGCCGCCTATCCGCGCCGCTTCGAGTGGTGCGAAGCGGCGCAGGTGCTGGAAGCGGACGAGCGGCGCGTGGTGGCGCGGTTGGACCTGAAGCTGGGCGGCTTCCGCAGCTGGTTCGTCACCGAAAACGCGCTCTCGCCGCCGCACCACATCGATATGACGCTGCGCGACGGGCCGTTCAAGAGCCTGGGCGGGCGCTGGGAATTCCACGCGCTGGACGAGTCCGCCTGCAAAGTGACGCTTACCTTGGCCTTCGAAGCCGCGTCCAAGCTGATGGCGCCGGCCTTGGCGATGGGCATGCAGGGGCTGGCCGACCGCATGGTCGACGATTTCGTGCGCACGGCGGATCGCGGTTGAGGCCGGGATGAGGGTCGAAGTTGTGCTGGCGTGGCCGAGGAAGGCCGAATCGGTGCGGCTGGAGCTGCCCGAAGGCGCTTGCGTGCGCGACGCCGTCAAGGCGGCCGGCTGGGACGGCTTGTCGGAGGTATCGGGTTACGCGGTGTACGGCCAGCGCGCGGAGGCGGGTACCGCATTGCGCGACGGAGACCGTGTGGAGTTGCTGCGGCCGCTGCAGGCCGATCCCAAGGACGCTAGGCGCAAAAGGGCACGGAAGGCCTGAATCGCGTTTGTAGAGTCGAGCCTTGCTCGACTGCTTTTCTTCCGTTCACCGACCAAGAGCAGTCGAGCAGGCTCGACTCTACGAAAAGCGGGGCTTAGCGGCGGCCCTTCTTCTTGTCGTCTTTCTTCAAGTTGTAGCCGAACTGCTTGGGCGCCAGCTTGGCCAGCTTGTCGTCCTGTTCCGGGAAATATTCGCCTTCCCACTTGGCCACGGCATCGTTCTCGAAATACACGGTCAGGTTCTTGATCTCGGTCTTGCCGATGCGGCCGATGCGCTGGGTGGTGGTGTAGTCCCAGCGTTCGTGGTGGAACGGGTCGGCGATCGAGGGCGAGCCGAGCAACGCGGAAACCTGCTGCTTGCTCATGCCGGGCTGCAGCTGATCGACCGCCGTCTTCTCGAGCAGATTGCCCTGATAGATCGGCTGCCGGTACAGGATGCCGCAGCCCGCGGTCAGCGCGGCGAGGGCGACGAGGAGGGCGGCTTGGATCGGCTTGCGCATTCAGGGTTCGCGGCGGGACGGATTCCGGCGATAATACACCGAAGCCACGCGGACCCGCCCGCGCCAGCCATCGCGTTCATCCCTGGTTACCGCGCCCCGGAGTGCTGATGGAATCGCAAGAACTACGCAAGGTCGGCCTCAAGGTCACCCATCCGCGGATGCGCATCCTGGAGCTGCTGGAGCAGGCCAAGCCGCGCCACATGACCGCCGAGGACATCTACCGGCACCTGCTGGAAGAGGGCGAGGAGATCGGCCTGGCCACGGTCTATCGCGTGCTGACCCAGTTCGAGGCGGCCGGGCTGGTGCTGAAGCACAACTTCGAAGGCGGACACGCGGTCTACGAGCTCGACCGCGGCGGCCACCACGACCATATGGTCGACATCGATACCGGCAAGATCATCGAATTCGAGAGCGTCGAGATCGAGAAGCTGCAGCACGAAATCGCCGCCCGGCACGGTTACCTGCTGGAAGAGCATTCGCTGGTGCTGTACGTCCGCAAGAAGCGCTAGCGACCTGTTCTTTGTGGGAGCGGCTTTAGCCGCGAGCTCTTTTCGAGAGATCGCTTGGTCGGGAAAAGCTCGCGGCTAAAGCCGCTCCCACAAGCCCGCTCTTGAGACGGACGCCACACGCCTTATGCAGAGGCGACGATCTCGATCTCCACCAGCCAATCCGGCGACAAGGTTTGCACCACGATGGCGGTGGTCGGTATGCGGCGCTCGCCGAGCGCGGCGATGCGCGCGTCCTGGTTGGCTTGGGCATAGGCCGGATCGCGCAAATAGCTGGTCAGCCTGACGATGTTGTCGACGGTCATGCCGGCGCTGGCGAGGATGGCGCGCAGGTTCGACCAGATCAGCCGCAGCTGATCGTCCAGCGTCGCGCCGGCGATGCCGTCCGCATCCAGTCCCATCGTGCCGCTGACGAACAGGAACCGTTGCGGGTCGAGCACTTCGATGGCGTGCACGTAATCGTCAGTAGCGGCGTAGACGCCTGCGCTCGGGTTGTGGATCTTCGTGTCCAAGGGATTTCCTTTCGTCAATTGACGTTGTCCAGCAGCCGCTTGGCCGCTGCGCGTGCTTCCTTGCTGACTTCCACGCCGCCGAGCATGCGCGCCAATTCCTCGCCGCGCTGCTTGGCGTCCAGGCGCTCCACGGCGCTTTGGGTGACGCCGTCGCTGGCCGCCTTGCTGACGCGGTAGTGCGCATGGCCCTGCGCCGCGACCTGGGGCAAATGGGTGACGCACAAAGCCTGCCGCTTCCCGCCCAAGGCGCGCAGCTTTTGGCCGACGATCTCGGCGACGGCGCCGCCGATGCCCGAGTCGACTTCGTCGAACACCATCGTCGGCACCAGATCGCCGCCGAGCGCGGCGACTTCGATCGCCAGCGAGATGCGCGACAGCTCGCCGCCCGAAGCGACTTTGCGCAACGGCCGCGGCGGCTGACCGGCGTTGGCCGAAACCAGGAACTCGACCCGTTCGGCGCCGTTCGCGTCGGGCCGCTCGCCGTTCTGCGGCTCCAGCGCGACTTCGAATTTGCCGCCGCCCATGCCCAATTCGCCGATCAGGGACGTGGTCGAACGCGAGAGCGCCTTGGCGGCTTTGGCGCGCGCTTTCGAAAGCGCATCGGCCGCCGTGCGCCATCGGCCGCGGGCCGATTCGATTTCGCCGTCCAGCGCCGCCACGCGCTTGCCGGCGCCGCGCAAGGATTCGAGTTCGGCCGCCAAGGCTTCTTGTTGCACCGCCAGTTGTTCCGGCGCGACGCGGTGTTTTCGGGCCAAGTCGTGGATGCGGCCCAGCCGGCGCTCCATCTCTTCGAATTGCTCGGGGTCCACGTCCAGGTCTTCGCGGATGCGCTCGATCAGAGCGGCGGCTTCGTCCAGTTGGATCGCGGCGGCGTCGAGCAGCGCATCCACGTCGGTCAAGCGGGATTCGTGTTCGGCCACGCGAGCGAGGTCGATGCGGCTTTGCTGCAACTGCCGCGCCATCGACGGCGCGTCCTCGCCGGCGAGGCGGGCGAAAGCGGCATCGCAGGCCGCGATCAAGGCCGCGGCGTGGGCATGGCGGCGGTGCGAGGCGCCGAGTTCGGCGATGGCCTCGGGCGCCAGCGATTCGCGCTCGAGTTCGCCCAATTGGTGTTCGAGATAGGCGATGCGATCGGAGACGTCGCCTTGTTTGGACAAGGCCTCGCGCTCGCGCAGCAAGGTGCTCCATTGCGCAGCGGCGGCGGCGACGTCGTCCAACGCCGCTTCATGGCCGCCATAGCCGTCGAGCAAAGCCAATTGGCTGCTTTTGGAGAGCAAGGCCTGGTGTTCGTGCTGGCCATGGATTTCCACCAGCAAGCCGGCCAACTCGGCCAGCTGGGCCAGGGTCGCCGGGCGGCCGTTGATCCAGGCCTTGGAGCCGCCGTCGGCGCGCAGGGTGCGGCGGAGTTGGCAGTCGTCGCCCTCGTCCAGCTCCTGCTCGCGCAACCAGTCGCGGGCGGGCGCGGTGTCGGCCAGGTCGAATTGCGCGCTCAGTTCGGCGCGCTCGGCGCCGTGGCGGACCATGCCGCTGTCGGCGCGCAAGCCGGACAAAAAACCCAGCGCATCGACCAATAGCGACTTGCCGGCACCGGTTTCGCCCGAAATCACGGTCAGGCCCGGGCCGAATTCGAGTTCGGCGGCCTTGACCACGGCGAAGTCTTTGATCGACAGGAGCGTCAGCATGGGTGCAATTGTGCCGTGCGGTTCGGCAGCCTGCCATGCGCGGGTCGCGAAACTTGCGACAAGGCCGCATCGGCCTATACCTTGCGCCCATGACGATCGCCGACCCCATTCCGGACCACGCACCGCTGGCCCTCGCCGCATTCGGGGCGATCCAGGCCGGCGATGCGGCGGCGCTGCGGCGATTGCTGGCGGACAACCCCGGTCTGGCGACCGCGCGCATCGTCAGCGACGGCACGAACTGCGGTCGCGGCGAGCGTTCGCTGCTGCACATCGCCACCGATTGGCCCGGCCACTTTCCGCGCGTCGCCGAAACCATCGCCGAGCTGGTGCGGGCCGGGGCCGACGTCGATGCGCGCTTCGCCGGCGCGCACGCCGAGACGGCGCTGCATTGGGCAGCCAGCTGCGACGATGTCGCGGCGCTGGACGCCTTGCTCGACGCGGGCGCCGATATCGAAGCGCCGGGCGCGGTGATCGGCGGCGGCACGCCGTTGGCCGACGCGCGCGCTTTCCGGCAATGGAAAGCG
The DNA here is from genome assembly GCF_005239095.1 of Luteimonas gilva. Taxonomy (GTDB): domain Bacteria; phylum Pseudomonadota; class Gammaproteobacteria; order Xanthomonadales; family Xanthomonadaceae; genus Luteimonas_C; species Luteimonas_C gilva. Next base: position 598,812 of record NZ_SZUA01000001.1, read on the forward strand.
GCCGCGCGGCTGGTCGAGCGGGGCGCGAAAACGAATATCGTCGACGAGGCGACGATGGGCCTGCTCGACCGGATCCGGGCGCGCTTCGAAACTTCGCCTCCGCCCGAAGCCGAGGACATTTCCTGCGCGTTCTGGGGCGCCTGCCACGGCGACCGCCGCGAGTGCGCCGAATACCTGTTGGATCGCGGAGCGGAACTGAATTGGATCGCGTCCTGGGAACCGATGACGCCGCTCGACGCCGCGCTCAGAAGCGACGCCGGCGACTTGGCGGACTGGTTGCGCGGCCGCGGCGCCCGTTCGTCGCGCGAACTGGGTTGAACGGACTCCGCGGCTTGCGCGCGCCGGCTCCGCGGCTTATATCGCCTCCGTGAGCCGACCTTTCGCCGACGACAGCCCTCTCGACCCGCGCGCCCGGCAATTGCTGCGCACGCTGATCGCGCGCTACATCCGCGACGGCGAGCCGGTCGGTTCGCAAACCCTGGCCAAGCATGCGGGGCTTGACGTCAGCCCGGCCACCATCCGCAACATCCTGTCCGACTTGGAGGACAGCGGCCTGCTGAGCGCGCCGCACGCCTCGGCCGGCCGGGTGCCGACCGTGCAGGGCTACCGCGTATTCGTCGACAGCCTGCTGCAGGTCAAGCCTTTGGCCGAAGGCGAGCTTTCGAGGTTGCGCAGCGAATTGCCGGCGGGGGCGGGCACCCAGAACCTGCTCGGCAACGCGTCCGAGCTGTTGTCGGCGATGACCCATTTCGTCGGCGTGGTCAGCGTGCCGCAGCGCGGCCAGTTCGCGTTCAAGCACATCGATTTCCTGCCGCTGGACGGGCAGCGGGTGCTGGCGATTTTGGTGTTCGCCGACAACGATGTGCAGAACCGCATCATCCAGACCCGCCGCGCCTACGGCCCGGCCGAACTGGAGCGCGTCGCCAACTATCTCAACACCCATTTCGCCGGCCGGCCGCTGGCCGACATCCGCGCCACTCTGCTGCACGAGATGCGCAGCGCCCGCAGCGAAATGGAATTGTTGCTGGCCCAGGCCACCGAACTGGCCGAACAGGCCTTGGCGCCCGGCGCCGAGGACATGCTGCTGGCCGGCCAAACCCGCTTGATCGGCGTCCAAGACCTGTCCGACCTGGACCGCTTGCGCGACCTCTTCGAAGCCTTCGCCCGCAAGCGCGAGATCCTGCAGCTGTTGGAGCGCACCGTGGATGCGCCGGGCGTTCGCATCTTCATCGGCGAAGAAACCGGATTGGCGCCGCTGGAAGGCGTCTCGCTGGTGACCGCGCCGTATACCTCCGGCGGCCGCGTTCTGGGCGTGCTGGGCGTGATCGGCCCCACGCGGATGGCCTACGACCGGGTGATCCCGGTGGTCCAAGCGGCGGCCGATGCGTTGGGCTCCGCCTTGAATCCGGGCTCCCAACCCTCATAGGTGGGGGGCAGGCGGCAGGACGACCGCCCCGGAACCCGCGATGACTTCGAACGAACAAACCTCAGAACAGGCGGCCGAAGCCGCTTTGGAAGCCGATCACCCGCTGTACGGGCTTATCGAGAGCCTGAAGGCCGAGTTGGAGCAGCTGCGCGCCGAATCCCTGCGCGAGCGCGCCGATCTGGACAACCAGCGCAAGCGCTTGGCCCGCGACCTGGACATGGCCCGCAAATTCGCCAACGAGCGCCTGCTGGCCGACCTGCTGCCGGTCTTCGACAGCCTGGAGGCGGCCCTGCAGAACGCCCCGGAAAACGACCCGCTGCGCGCCGGCGCCGAACTCACCCTGCGCCAGTTGCACAAGGTGGCCGAGGCCAACGGTCTGGCCGAGGTGGCGCCGATGGCTGGGGACAGTTTCGATCCCGAACGCCACCAGGCGGTCAGCGCGATCGATGCCCAGGGCGTACCGCCCGGCGCCGTCGTCCAGACCTTCCAGAAGGGTTATGTGCTGAACGATCGGCTGCTTCGCCCGGCCATGGTGGTAGTGGCCAAACACGATTGAGGCTTGGCTCTTGTGGGAGGGGCTTCAGCCCCGACAGATGGCAGTCGGGGCTGAAGCCCCTCCCACAAAAGCGGCGCCGGGGCGCTTGAACGCCTGCGTCCAGGCCCCAAATAACCGACATCGGCGGGCAAACCGCCCCAAAAATTCAGATTCAGAGAGGGAGCAACACCATGGGTAAGATCATCGGCATCGACCTCGGCACGACCAATTCGTGCGTGGCGATCATGGAAGGCGGCAAGGCCCGCGTCATCGAGAATTCCGAGGGCGACCGCACCACGCCTTCCATCGTCGCCTACAGCAAGGACGGCGAAGTCCTGGTCGGCGCCTCGGCCAAGCGCCAGGCGGTGACCAATCCCAAGAACACGTTCTACGCGGTCAAGCGCCTGATCGGCCGCAAGTTCGGCGACGCCGAGGTCAAGAAGGACCTCGACCTGGTGCCGTACGCGATCGTCGAGCACGACAACGGCGACGCCTGGGTCGCGACCAGCGACGGCAAGAAGCTGTCGCCGCAGGAAGTGTCCGCGCGCATCCTGGAAAAGATGAAGAAGACGGCCGAAGCCTTCCTCGGCGAGACCGTCACCGAAGCCGTGATCACCGTGCCGGCTTACTTCAACGATTCGCAACGCCAGGCGACCAAGGACGCCGGCCGCATCGCCGGCCTGGACGTCAAGCGCATCATCAACGAGCCGACCGCGGCTGCGCTGGCCTACGGCCTGGACAAGGGCGACAACAAGGACCGCAAGATCGCCGTGTACGACCTGGGCGGCGGCACGTTCGACGTGTCGATCATCGAAATCGCCAACATCGACGGCGAGAAGCAGTTCGAAGTGTTGGCCACCAACGGCGACACCTTCCTGGGCGGCGAAGATTTCGACAAGCGCGTCATCGATTATTTGGTCGACGAGTTCCAGAAGGAGCAGGGCATCGACCTGCGCAAGGATCCGCTGGCCCTGCAGCGCCTGAAGGACGCGGCCGAACGCGCCAAGATCGAACTGTCGTCCTCGCAGCAGACCGAAGTGAACCTGCCGTACGTGACGGCCGACGCCTCCGGCCCGAAGCATCTGAATTTGAAGCTGACCCGCGCCAAATTGGAAGCGCTAGTCGACGATCTGATCAAGAAGACCATCGAACCCTGCAAGATCGCGCTGAACGACGCCGGCCTGCGCGCCAGCGAAATCAGCGAAGTGATCCTGGTCGGCGGCCAGACTCGCATGCCGAAGGTACAGCAGGCCGTGGCCGACTTCTTCGGCAAGGAACCGCGCAAGGACGTGAACCCCGACGAGGCCGTGGCGCTGGGCGCCGCGATCCAGGGCGGCGTGCTGGCCGGCGACGTCAAGGACGTGCTGCTGCTCGACGTGACCCCGCTGAGCCTGGGCATCGAAACCCTGGGCGGCGTGTTCACCAAGATCATCGAAAAGAACACCACCATCCCGACCAAGGCTTCGCAGACCTTCTCCACTGCCGAGGACAACCAGTCCGCGGTGACGGTGCACGTGCTGCAGGGCGAGCGCGAACAGGCCCGTTACAACAAATCGCTGGCCAAGTTCGATTTGTCCGGCATCGAGCCGGCGCCGCGCGGCATGCCGCAGGTGGAGGTGTCCTTCGACATCGACGCCAACGGCATCCTGCACGTCCACGCCAAGGACAAGAAGACCGGCAAGGAGCAGAAGGTCGAGATCAAGGCCGGTTCGGGCCTGTCGGACGAAGAGATCCAGCGCATGGTCAGCGATGCCGAAGCGCATCGCGAGGAAGACAAGAAATTCCACGAGCTGGTCACCGCCCGCAACCAGGCCGACGCCCTGATCCACGGCACCCGCACCGCGATCAAGGAACACGGCGACAAGGTCGGCGGCGAGATCATCGGCCGTACCGAAGCGGCGCTGGCCGAGTTGGAAACCGCGATGAAGGGCGACGACAAGGGCCAGATCGAGGCCAAGTCGAAGGCTTTGGAAGAAGCCGCGCAGTCGTTGTACGCGGCCGCGGCGGCCGGTCAGCAGCCGGGCGCCGAGTCCGACGCCGGCGCTTCGTCGGCGAAGAGCGACGACGTGGTCGACGCCGAGTTCACCGAGGTCAAGGACGACGAGAAGAAGTAAGCCGCAGGCTTATCATGAGGAAACGGGAGACGTGGTCCGCTGCGTGCTCCCGTTTCTTTTGAGTCCTCCCAGCCTATGAGGCGAACGGATCGCACGATGGCCAACGAGACACCGGAAAATCCCGCGCCGCCCAGCCTGTACGACTGGGCCGGCGGCATGCCGGCGCTGCTGAAGCTGACCGATGTGTTCTACGCCAAGGTCAAGGCCGATCCGCTGCTGCAGCCGGTGTTCGTGCGGATGGATCCGGAGCATCCGCAACACGTGGCCAAGTTCCTGGCCGAAGTGTTCGGCGGCCCGAAGGCGTATTCGGACGAACACGGCGGACATGCGGAGATGATCCGGCACCATTTGAACCGGCATTTGCAGGAAAAGCAGCGCCGCCGCTGGGTGGAGCTGCTGATCGACTCGGGCGACGACATCGGATTGCCGGACGACCCGGAATTCCGTTCCGCCTTCGTCGGCTACATCGAATGGGGCACCCGCTTGGCCGTGATCAATTCGCAGCCGGGCGCCGAAGTAACCGAAGACGCGCCGATGCCGCAATGGGGCTGGGGCGAAACCAAAGGACCTTACGTCGCTCCTTGAGCGGCGCGAGCTGAAGAAAGAGACGCATGAGCAAGCGGGACTACTACGAAGTACTGGGCGTGGCGCGCACGGCGACCGATGAGGAGCTGAAGAAGGCTTATCGCCGCTGCGCCATGAAACACCACCCGGACCGCAATCCCGGCGACAAGGAAGCCGAAGCCGCGTTCAAGGAATGCAAAGAGGCTTACGAAGTGCTGTCCGACGGCGGCAAGCGCCGCATGTACGACGCGCACGGCCACGCCGCGTTCGAGCACGGCATGGGTGGCGGCAACCGCGGCCCGGCCGGATTCGGCGACGTGGGCGACATTTTCGGCGACATCTTCGGCAATATTTTCGGCGGCGGTGCCGCCCGCGGTCCGCGCCGCGGCGCCGACATCGGCTATGTGATGGAGCTGGACCTGGAAGAAGCCGTCGCCGGCATCGAAAAGCGCATCGAAATCCCGACCTTGACCGCTTGCGAGCACTGCAAGGGTTCCGGTTCGGAAGACGGCAAGCTGGAAACCTGCGCCACCTGCCATGGCCACGGCCAAGTCCGCCTGCAGCGCGGCATCTTCTCGATGCAGCAGCCTTGCCCGCATTGCGGCGGACGCGGCAAGACCATCAAGAATCCCTGCGCGGAGTGCCACGGCAACGGCCGCATCGAGCAGGACAAAGTGCTGTCGGTGAAGATTCCCGCCGGCGTCGACAACGGCGACCGCATCCGCCTGTCCGGCGAAGGCGAAGCCGGTCCGCCGGGCACGCCGCCGGGCGATCTGTACGTCGAGGTGCGCGTCCGCGAACACGATATCTTCGAGCGCGACGGCGACGATCTGCATTGCGAAGTGCCGATCCGGATTTCCCAGGCCGCGCTGGGCGACAGCGTGCGCGTGCCCACGCTCGACGGCGAGGCCGAGATACGGATTCCGGCCGAAACCCAAACGGGCAAGGTATTCCGCCTGCGCGACAAGGGCGTCAAATCGGTGCGCAGCCGCAGCCCGGGCGATCTGTACTGCAAAGTGGTGGTGGAGACGCCGGTCAACTTGACCACGCAGCAACGCGAGCTGCTGGAACAGTTCGAAGCCACCTTCGTCGGCGACGGCGCGCGCCGCCATTCGCCCAAGTCCAGCACCTTCATGGACGGCGTCAAGGGTTTCTGGGATCGTATGACCTCCTGACCGAGGACCGTTCGCGATGAAAGCCGCCGCCGTTTCGATGGTGAAGAACGAAGGCGACATCATCGAGCTGTTCGTCAGGATCAATCTGCGCGCTTTCGAGCATCTCTACATCGTCGATCACGACAGCAGCGACGGTACGACGGCGATCCTGCAGAAACTCAAGGACGCCGGACATCCGATCACGGTGGTGCCGTTCAAGGGCATCCAGCAGACGCAGGCGCAGACGCTCACCCGCCTGGTGCGCGATGCGGCCGCCACCGGCAAGTACGACTTCATCGTGCCGCTGGACGCGGATGAATTCCTGACGCCGCCCGCTTCCTGGCTCGAATCCCTGGCCGATTCCTTGGGGCATGATCGCTACGGCAAGATGCCCTGGCGCACGTTCGTGCCCGTCTCGGGCGACTACTTCGGCGCCGACGCGCCGCTGCATGCGAACTTCCGTCTGCGTTCACACGAACCGGCCCAGTACTACAAGGCCGTCATTCCGAACCGCTTGGCCAAGGATTGCACGCTCGAGCCCGGCAACCATGCATTAGTCGGCGCCGCCGGCGCCGAAGTCCGGCTCGAACTGCTGCACGTGCCGGTGCGCAGCAGCGATCAGCTCATGCAGAAAGCGGTGATCGGCAGCCATACCTTGTCGATCAAGCGCGACCGCCTGCCGAACGAAGGCTTCCATTGGGACGTCTTGGCGTGCGAAGTGCGGTCCCGGGGCTATCGGCTCGGCGACGAGGACCTGCTCAGGTTCGCCTTGGAATACGCGGCCGGCGACGGCGACGAAGCGGCGACGTTGGGAGACGACGACCGCCGGATCGGCTTGCCGACGGACGCGATCGAGCACAAGGCATTGGCTCGGAGCCATCCGGTAGCCGCGTTCGACGCTTTCCTGGCCAAGACCTGCGTCGAGATCAACGCGTTGCAGGACCGGATCGACGCCGCGGAACGCAGGCGTTTTCCCTTCTCTTTGCTGCCTTCGTCCAAAGCCCCGCGGCGACCCGCGTAACCGCGGCGCCATGCTAGGCTCGGCCCGTTCGTCTGGGAGGGCGGCATGGCCAAGGGCTGGTGGAAGAACCTGTATCTGCAGGTGCTGGTCGCGATCGCGATCGGCGTCCTGCTCGGCCACTTCCAGCCCGAGCTAGGCACGAAGATGAAGCCGCTCGGCGACGGCTTCATCAAGCTGGTCAAGATGATCGTCGCGCCGGTGATCTTCCTGACCATCGTCGCCGGCATCGCCAAGATCGGCGATCTGCGCCACGTCGGCAAAATCGGGCTGAAGGCGCTGATCTACTTCGAAGCGCTGACCACGCTGGCGCTGGTGATCGGGCTGGTGGTCGCCAACACCTTGAAGCCCGGCGCGGGCATGAACATCCATCCCGCGCAGATCGACGCTTCCGGCATCGCCCAATACCAGAAGGCGGCGCACGAGCAGGGCACGGTCGCGTTCTTGCTGGACATCATCCCGCACGATTTCCTGTCCGCCTTCACCGAAGGCAAGCTGCTGCAGGTGCTGCTGGTGGCGATCCTCGCCGGGATCGCGCTCACCCGGATGGGCGGGCTCGGCGAGCGCTTGCTCGTAACGGCAGAAAGCTTGTCGCAGATGTTCTTCAACATCGTGGGCATGATCATGCGGCTCGCGCCGATCGGCGCGTTCGGCGCGATGGCTTTCACCATCGGCAAGTTCGGCGTCGGTTCGTTAGCGTCGCTGGGCTGGCTGCTGTTCGCGGTCTACATCACCTGTTTCGCCTTCGTATTCGTCGTGCTCGGCGCGGTGGCCAGGCTGTCGGGCTTCTCGTTGTGGGCGTTCCTGAAATACATCCGCGGCGAATTGCTGCTGGTGCTGGGCACGTCGTCGTCGGAATCGGCCTTGCCGCGGTTGTTGAAACGGTTGGAAGACGCCGGATGCGACCGCGCGGTGGTCGGGTTGGTGGTGCCGACGGGCTATTCGTTCAATCTGGACGGCACCTGCATCTACTTGACGATGGCGGCGGTGTTCATCGCCCAAGCCGTCGGTGTGGACTTGAGCCTGGGCGAGGAATTGACCTTGATCGCCGTGCTGCTGCTCACTTCGAAAGGCGCGGCCGGCGTGACCGGTTCGGGCTTCGTGACGCTCGCGGCGACCCTGGCCGCGTTGGGCGGCAAAGTGCCGGTGGAAGGCGTGGCGTTGGTGCTGGGCGTGGACCGCTTCATGTCCGAAGCGCGCGCCATCACCAACTTCATCGGCAACGGCGTGGCGACGATGGTCGTCGCGAAGTGGGAAGGCCTGCGCGACGACGGCAAGATGCGCGCCGCGTTCGCGACCGGCCCGCAGCCGGAAAACATCGCCGTGTCGCGGGACCCCGACCAAGGCGATTAGTCGGCTCTTTGTAGGAGCGGCTTCAGCCGCGGGTTTTTATTCCAAATCGCGACATCGCCGCGGTTTGATAGGAAGAGCTCGCGGTTGAAGCCGCTCCTACAAAGTCAACGGCTCTTGTCGGACTTGGCGGGTACGGCTAGCCTGCACGCATGACCGAACCCGTTAAATTGCTGATCCATGGCGCCTCCGGCCGCATGGGCCAAGCCTTGATGCGCCTGGCCGCCGAACGCGAGGATTGCGCCGTCGTCGGCGCGGTGTCGCGCAAGGTCGGCCAGCGCGTCGTCGACGGCGTTCCGCAATTCGCGGCCAACGAGTTGTCCGGCGTGCCGGCGTTCGACGTGGCGGTCGATTTCAGCCTGGCCGAAGCTTTCGATCCGATCCTGGCCTTGTGCGCGGAACGCGGTGCGGCGTTCGTATCGGGCACCACCGGCTTGAGCGAGGCCCAGCGCGCGGCGATCGCCATCGCCGCCGAGCGTATTCCTCTGCTTTCGGCCGCCAATTTCAGCCTGGGCGTGGCCGTGCTGTCCGAACTGGTCGAGCGCGCGGCTTCCGCTCTGCCGGGCTGGGATTGCGACATCGTCGAAGCCCACCACAACGGCAAGAAGGACGCGCCTTCGGGCACCGCCTTGGCGCTGGGCGCCGCGGCGGAGCAGGGCGGCGCGCAACCGCGTTACGCCAGCCTGCGCGCCGGCGACATCGTCGGCGAACATCTGGTTCAGTTCGCAGGCCAAGGCGAACGCATCGAATTGGTCCATCGCGCCATCAACCGCGACATCTTCGCCCGCGGCGCCTTGCATGCGGCGGTGCGGCTGCACGGCCGGCCGGCCGGCGCCTATCGCCTCCGCGATCTGCTGTAGCTCTTGTGGGAGGGCTTCAGCCCCGACTGGGCCTGTCGGGGCTGAGCCCCTGTCACAAGAGCATTCGCTGGCATCCTCGCGCCCATCCCGGTATCATTCCCGCTCGCCTGAACCACACGCCTCCGGACCGGTTGAAGACCGCTTCGGCGGTTTCTTGCAACCTGACGTAGGCGAAGCCCTGTGACCCAGCCCGCAATCCTGGCCCTTGAAGACGGAACGGTCTTCGAGGGCGTTTCCGTAGGCGCGCCCGGCCTATCGGTCGGCGAGGTGGTGTTCAACACCGCCATGACCGGCTACCAGGAAATCCTGACCGATCCGTCCTACGCCCGGCAGATCGTCACGCTCACTTATCCCCACATCGGCAACACCGGCTGCACCGGCCAGGACGACGAAGCCGCGCAGACTTGGGCCGCCGGCCTGATCGTGCGCGACGTGCCGCGCCGGCCCAGCAACTGGCGCAGCCAGGTTTCGCTGCCGGAATGGCTGCAGGCGCGCGGCATCGTCGCCATCGCCGACATCGACACCCGCAAGCTGACCCGCCTGCTGCGCGATCGCGGCGCGCAAAACGGCGCGCTGATGGCCGGCGAGATCGATGCCGACAAGGCCATCGAAGCCGCGCGCAAGTTTCCGGGGCTGAAGGGCATGGATCTGGCCAAAGTGGTCAGCGTCCGCGAGCCCTACGCTTGGCGCGAAGGCCAACTGGACTTGGATCGCAACGAATTCGCGGCCGCCGCGCCGCGGTTCAAGGTGGTGGCCTACGATTTCGGCGTGAAGCGCAACATCCTGCGCATGCTGGCCGAGCGCGGTTGCGATGTGCAGGTGGTGCCGGCGCAGACGCCCGCCGCCGACGTACTGGCGATGAAGCCCGACGGCGTGTTCCTGTCCAACGGCCCCGGCGATCCTGAGCCCTGCGATTACGCGATCGCCGCGATCCGCGAATTCGTCGCCAAGAAGATCCCGACCTACGGCATCTGCCTGGGGCATCAGCTGCTCGGCCTGGCCATCGGCGCCAAGACGCTGAAGATGAAATTCGGCCACCACGGCGCGAACCATCCGGTGATCGACCTCGACACGGGCCGGGTGATGATCACCTCGCAGAACCATGGTTTCGCAGTGGACGAATCGACGCTGCCTTCCAACGTCCGGGTCACGCACCGCTCGCTGTTCGACGGCAGCAATCAGGGCATCGCCTTGACCGATGCGCCGGCCTTCAGTTTCCAGGGACATCCGGAAGCTTCGCCCGGTCCGCACGATGTGGCGCCGCTGTTCGACCGGTTTGTCGGGGCGATGGAGGCGAGCAGGTGAAAGGTCGGATCGGCCAATGGCTGAGCGGACTCACCGCCCGCTTTGCTTTTAGCCGTCATTCCCGCGAAGGCGGGAATTCAGTGTCTTCGCTCTCAGGCCATTCCGCGACCGCTGCCCGGAAGTCGCTGGATTCCCGCCTTCGCGGGAACGACGGCGCGGGAAAGCGTTGGTTTCGTCGCGTACTTATCGTCGGAGCGGTTCTTGCCGCTTATCCCGCTTTCGTTTTCGCCACGGTTTATGCCCACTGGTTCGCCGCCGATCTGCCCGGCGGCCGCAACGGCCCTTCGGACGCCTATCGGCACACGCTCGCCAGCGCGACCGTCGCCTATACGGCCACGCCGCGCTGGGTCGAATGGGTCACCGCGGTGATGGAACGCGGCGGCGTAGGCAACGACAGCCGGGCGATGGATGCGCACAACAACCGGATCGGCGCAGCGATCGGCACGCGGGCGGACAGTTGGGACGCCATGCAGGCCGAGGTGCTGGATGCAGTGCGCGCCGGCAGCGTAGGCGCCGGCGATGCGAACAAGATCATCTGGTTGCCGCCCGAGCGGTGGCAGAACCGTTGGTACTGAGAGGGAATGCGGATGCGTATCCGGATCGACAAAATGGCGGCCCTAGGCGTAACGACGATGCTGTGCATCGCGCCGGTCGCGCTTGCGCAAACGCCCACCGACGCCGAGATCGCGCAAGTGCGGGACTTGCTGGGCTTCGGACCGGCGACGACGCGGGCCGTGGTGGACGGCAGTTTCCGCCAGCAACCGCAGTTCGGCAAATACGACGCCAAGGAACAATCCTGCCTGATCGGAGCTTTGACGCCCGAGGTCGACGCCGAATTGCGCAACGCGTTCAAAACCCTGTTCGCCGATAGCGAAACCACGGGCGCGTGGCTGCGCTTCGGTCGCACCGCCGGCGGCGACAAGTTCACCGGACTGATGCGCGCGGCGGTGGACGCCAAGCTGAAAGGCGTCGCGGCGCCGAGTCCGTTTTCGGCGATCGACCAGATGTCGAAAGCCGAGCAGGCCGATATCTCCGCCTTCATGCAAAGCCCGGCCGCGGCGGTGCTGAAGAAGGATTTCCCGGATATGCCGATGCCCGAGGCTTTCGGCAAGCGGGCCGCGCAGCGATGCGGGATCGAATGGCCCGAGCAATGAATACGCGGCGCGGCGGCGCTTAAGAATATTTAGAGGACGACATGCCCAAACGTACCGACATCAAAACCGTCCTGATCATCGGCGCCGGCCCGATCGTGATCGGCCAAGCCTGCGAGTTCGACTACTCCGGCGCGCAGGCCTGCAAAGCGCTGCGCGACGAGGGCTATCGGGTGGTACTGGTCAACAGCAATCCGGCCACGATCATGACCGACCCGAACATGGCGGACGCGGTCTACATCGAGCCCATCAACTGGCAGACGGTCGAGAAGATCATCGCCAAGGAAAAGCCCGATGCGCTGCTGCCGACGATGGGCGGCCAGACCGCGCTGAATTGCGCGCTGGACCTGGCCGACCACGGCGTGCTGGAGAAGTACGGCGTCGAGCTGATCGGCGCCTCGCGCGACGCGATCCGGATGGCCGAAGACCGCGAGCTGTTCCGCGTCGCCATGCAGGACATCGGCCTGGAATGTCCGAAGGCCGAGGTCGCGCGCAGCTTCGAGCAGGCGGTCGACATCCAAGGCCGCGTCGGCTATCCCACCATCATCCGCCCCAGCTTCACCCTGGGCGGCAGCGGCGGCGGCATCGCTTACAACCGCGAAGAGTTCGAGGACATCGTCAAGCGCGGCTTGGAACTGTCGCCGGTGCACGAAGTGCTGGTGGAAGAATCCGTGCTGGGCTGGAAGGAATTCGAGATGGAAGTGGTCCGCGACAAGGCGGACAACTGCATCATCGTCTGCTCCATCGAAAACCTGGACCCGATGGGCGTGCACACCGGCGACTCGATCACCGTCGCCCCGGCCCAAACTTTGACCGACAAGGAATATCAGCGCCTGCGCGACGCCAGCATCGCGGTGCTGCGCAAGATCGGCGTGGACACCGGCGGCAGCAACGTCCAGTTCGGCATCAACGCCCAGACCGGCCGCGTGGTGGTCATCGAGATGAATCCGCGCGTGTCGCGCTCGTCCGCGCTGGCGTCCAAGGCCACCGGCTTCCCGATCGCCAAGGTTGCGGCGAAACTCGCGGTCGGCTACACGCTGGACGAATTGAAGAACGAGATCACCGGCGGCCTGACCCCGGCCTCGTTCGAGCCCAGCATCGACTACGTGGTCACCAAGATCCCGCGCTTCGCGTTCGAGAAATTCCCCGCCGCGGACGCGCGCCTGACCACGCAGATGAAGTCGGTGGGCGAGGTGATGGCGATCGGCCGCACTTTCCAGGAATCGCTGCAGAAGGCTTTGCGCGGACTGGAGACGGGCAAGGTCGGCTTCGATCCGACCGGCCTGGACTTGGCCAGCGACGACGATCTCGCGACGATGCGGCGCGAAGTGAAGGAAGCCGGCCCCGAGCGGCTGTTCTACCTGGCCGAGGCCTTCCGCGCGGGAATGTCGGTGGAAGACGTGCATGCGTTGTCCTTCGTCGACCCCTGGTTCCTGGACCAGATCGAAGAAATCATCGCCACCGAAACGGAAGTCGCCGCGAACGGTCTCGATGCGCTCGACGCCAAGCGCCTGCGCCGACTGAAGCGTATGGGTTTCTCCGACGCGCGCCTGGCGCAATTGCTGGGTACCGACGAAAAAGCCGTGCGCGCGCTGCGCCGAGCGCACAACGTGCGTCCCGTGTACAAGCGCGTGGACTCCTGCGCGGCCGAGTTCGCCACCACCACCGCTTACCTGTATTCGACCTACGAGGACGAATGCGAAGCGCAGCCGACTTCGCGCGACAAGATCATCGTGCTGGGCGGCGGCCCGAACCGGATCGGGCAGGGCATCGAATTCGACTACTGCTGCGTGCACGCCGCCCTGGCCCTGCGCGAGGACGGGTTCGAGACCATCATGGTCAATTGCAACCCGGAAACCGTCTCCACCGATTACGACACGTCCGACCGCTTGTACTTCGAGCCGTTGACGCTGGAAGACGTGCTGGAAATCGTCGAACTCGAAAAGCCCAAGGGCGTGATCGTCCAATACGGCGGCCAGACGCCGCTGAAGCTGGCGCAGGCGCTGGAAGCCAACGGCGTACCGATCATCGGCACCTCGCCCGATTCGATCGACCTGGCCGAAGACCGCGAACGCTTCCAGAAGCTGGTTGAAAAGCTCGGCTTGAAGCAACCGCCCAACCGCACCGCGCGCAATCCCGACGAAGCCTTGGCGTTGGCCCGCGAGATCGGCTACCCGCTGGTCGTGCGCCCCAGCTACGTGCTCGGCGGCCGCGCGATGGAAGTGGTCCACGCCGATGCTGACCTGACCAAGTACATGCGCGATGCGGTGAAGGTGTCGAACGATTCGCCCGTGCTGCTCGACCGCTTCCTGGACAACGCGGTCGAAGTGGACGTCGACATCATCGCCGACCGCGAAGGCAACGTGCTGATCGGCGGGGTGATGGAGCACATCGAGGAAGCCGGCGTGCATTCCGGCGATTCGTCCTGCTCGCTGCCGCCGTATTCGCTGTCGGCCGCCACCCAGGACCGGCTGCGCGAACAGGTCGTCGCGCTGGCCAAGGCCTTGAACGTGGTCGGGCTGATGAACACCCAGTTCGCGATCCAGTCGGACGGCGAGGGCGAGGACACCATCTATCTGTTGGAAGTGAACCCGCGCGCCTCGCGCACCGTACCGTTCGTGTCCAAGGCCACCGGCATGCCGCTGGCCAAGATCGCAGCGCGCTGCATGGCAGGCAAAACCCTGGCCGAGCAGGGCGCCATCAAAGAGATCGTGCCCGACTATTTCTCGGTAAAGGAAGCGATCTTCCCGTTCGCCAAGTTCCAGAACGTGGACCCGATCCTCGGCCCGGAAATGCGTTCGACCGGCGAAGTGATGGGCGTGGGCCGCAGCTTCGGGGCCGCCTTCGCGCGTGCCCAGGAGGCGGCCAACATCAAGGCGCCGCCGACGCAGGGCAAGGCCTTCGTTTCGGTGCGCGACCCGGACAAGCCGCGCGTCCTGCCCGTAGCCCGCGACCTGATCGCCCGCGGCTACGCCCTGGTCGCCACCGCCGGCACGGCCAAGTGGCTGCACGACAACGGCCTGGCGTGCGAGCGCATCAACAAGGTGATCGAGGGGCGCCCGCACATCGTCGACCTCATCAAGAACGGCGAAATCGCCTACATCGTCAACACTACCGAAGGCAAGCAAGCCATCGCCGACTCGTTCTCGATCCGGCGCGAGGCGCTGCAGCAGCGGGTCACCTATTCGACCACCATTGCCGGCGCGAAAGCCTTGCTGCATTCTTTGGAGTATCGCGGCAGCGGCCCGGTCTGGGCGCTGCAGGAACTGCACAAGGAACTGGAAGCGTCATGAGGGCACCCATCACCACTCAAGGTGCGCAGCGTCTGCGCGCCGAGCTGGAAGAATTGAAGTCGGTCAAGCGGCCTGCGGTGATCGCCGCCATCGCCGAAGCGCGCGCGCACGGCGACCTGAAGGAGAACGCCGAGTACCACGCCGCGCGCGAGCAGCAAGGCTTCATCGAAGGCCGGATCAAGCAGTTGGAATCCGAGCTGTCTCACGCCCAGATCATCGACGTGGCCACGCTCAATGCCGGCTCCAAGATCGTGTTCGGCGCCAGCGTGGTGCTGGCCGACGTGGAAAGCGACGAAGAGAAGCGCTACCAGATCGTCGGCGACCTGGAAGCCGACATCAAGCAGGGGCTGATCGCGATCTCCTCGCCGGTGGCGCGTGCGCTGATCGGCAAGCACGAGGGCGATAGCGTCACCATCGAAGCGCCCGGCGGCACTCGCGAATACGAGATCGTCGGCGTCAGTTACCAAGGCTGAACGGCGAGGAGGCGGCGTAATGGCGTTCCGCGGCATGAGCGGTTGGTTGGCGGCGGCGTTGTGTTTCGCGGGCATCGCGGATGCGGCTGCTGCGGGCCCTGTGGATTGCGCGGCCATCTCGCGACGCATTGCGGCGAATGCCCCTGACTACCGGCCGGCACCGTCCGGCAAGGTCGTCGGCAAGGGCCGCGCCTATTTCCACGCCGCACCGCATGCGTCCTGCGTCCGCAAGGGCTTCGTGGTCGCAGGCGATCCGCTCGAAGTGCGGCTGGTGATGCCGGGCTGGGTTCAAGTCGTCTTCATCGGCAAGAACGACGGCAAGCAGTACGGCGGATGGCTGAAACAAGCACGTGTCGAACTCGATAGCGTGCCGTCCTTGTACACCGGCGAATTGCCTGCCGACGCCGCGGCTTTCGTCAAGCGGCGTGAGGAATGCGAGCACTTCCTCGGCGAAGAGCCCTACGACGCCGCACGCAAGGCCTATCTCGACAAAGCGATCCGGCAAACCTGCGCCGGCGGCAACCGGCGACTGCGCGAGCTGCGCGCGAAATACCGGAACGACGCTCCTGTCCTGTACGCGCTGTCCGGCTACGAAGACTTGGCCGAGTGAACGCAGCGCGGGTTGCCTTGCTGCTGCCCGAAGCCCACCGCTTCGGAAAGCAATCCTTGCAGGAGCAAGCCGCCCGCGCCTTGGGCCGCGCCGATCGGGCGCCGCCGAACAAGCCCGGCCGCCGCGCGCAGCTGCTGCGGCATTTCGAACCGACGCCTAAGCATTGGCCGATCGCTGCGCTCGCCCGCCAAACGGACGTCGGCGACGCGGCCGGCTCGGCGTGGCTGCGCGCCGATCCTGTGCATATCCGTCCGGACATCAACGGCGCGCGCTTGCTGGCTTACGGCGACGCGCTCGGCGTCGGCGCCGAAGATCGCGACGCCTTGTTGCCCGCGCTGCGTCCTTTGTTCGGCGATGCGGGCTTCCCGATCGACGCGCCCGTTCCCGCGCGCTGGTACTTGCGTCTGCCGCGCGAAGCGAAGCTGCCGGATTTCGCCGATCCTGCGCAGGCTCTCGGCGAAGACGTATTCGAACACCTCGCTTCCGGCCCCGACGGGCGCCGCTGGCGCGCGTTGTTGAGCGAGGCCCAAGTCGTCTTGCACAACCATCCCTGGAACGCCGAGCGCGCGCGCCGGGGCAGGGCGCCGATCAATTCCTTGTGGTTTTGGGGCGGCGGCGTGCTGCCCGACCGAGTCGCCAGTGCGCATTCCGCGCTGCATTCGGACGACGAAAGCGCCGTCGCATTGGCGCGGCCGGCTTGCGCTGCAAGCTCCTTGCCCGCGCGCTGGACCGAACCGGAAGGCGATGCCGCGTTCGATCTTGACGGCGAACGCGACCTGGCCCGATTGCAGCAAGATTGGCTGCTGCCGGCTTTGGCGTCGCTCGCCGCGGGCCGCATCGGAGCGCTGGACATCGATCTCGCCGACGGCCGCGCCTACCGCTTCGGCCGCGGCCAACGCTGGCGCTTCTGGCGCAAGCCGCAGCGGCGCTTCGGCGAATGAAATCGGTGCGGACGATACGCCGCAGAGACTGCGAACCCGGTAGCGATTGGCCGGATAGCGTGCCGCCGCTATTGCGGCGCATTTATGCCGCTCGCGGCGCGTACGGTTTGCACCTGGCGCGGCCGCGCTTGGCCGATTTGTTGCCGCCGGACGCGCTCGGCGGCCTCGGGACCGCCACTGGTTTGCTGATCGATGCGATCGCGAACGATCGCCATATCGTGATCGTCGGCGATTTCGATTGCGACGGCGCCACCGCCTGCGCGGTAGGCGTGCGCGGATTGCGCATGCTCGGCGCACGCCACGTGTCGTACGCGGTGCCGAACCGCATGGTGCACGGCTACGGCCTGTCGGTCGCGTTGGTCGACGAATTGGCGGCGCTGTCGCCGGACTTGCTGGTCACCGTCGATCACGGCATCGCCTGCCACACCGGGATCGCCGCGGCCAAAGCGCGCGGTTGGCGGGTCTTGGTGACCGATCACCATCTGCCGGGCGAACGCTTGCCGCCCGCGGACGCCATCGTCAATCCCAACCTGCCGGGCGATGCCTTCCCCAGCAAGATGCTGGCCGGCGTGGGCGTAATGTTCTACGTGCTGCTGGCGGTGCGGCGGGCTTTGCGCGAAGCGGACCGGCTTCCTTCCGAGCCCGATCTCGCCGCGCTGCTGGATCTGGTCGCCGTCGGCACCGTCGCCGACCTGGTGCCGCTGGACGCCAACAACCGCGCCCTGGTGTCGGCGGGCTTGCGGCGATTGCGCGCCGGTCAAGGCTGCGCAGGCTTGAACGCCTTGATCGAAGTCGCCGGCCGCGAGGCTTCGCGTTTGACGGCGAGCGACATCGGTTTCGCGTTGGCGCCGCGGATCAATGCGGCCGGGCGCTTGGAACACATGGCGCTGGGCATCGAATGCCTGCTCAGCGACGATCCGCGGCAAGCGCGCGAGCTCGCCGAAATCCTGCACGGCATCAATGCCGAACGCCAAGGCTTGCAGCAGAACATGGTCGACGACGCGGAAGCCTTGCTGCAGCGCGCCGGCATCGCCCACGGCAATATGCCTGCGGGGCTTTGCCTGTACGACGGCGAGTGGCATCCCGGCGTCGTCGGTTTGGTCGCATCGAAATTGAAGGAAAGGACGCATCGGCCGACGATCGCGTTCGCCCCGTCCGAACCCGGCAGCGGTTCGTTGCGCGGCTCCGCGCGCTCGATTCCGGGGTTCCACATCCGCGATGCGCTGGCCGCCGTCGATGCCGCGCATCCGGGACTGATCGAGCGTTTCGGTGGACATGCGATGGCGGCGGGCCTGTCGCTGCAGGCGGCGTCGCTGGATGCGTTCCGCGCGGCTTTCGCCGCGGCGGCCGAACGCCTGCTGCTGCCCGAGATGCTGATGGACGAAGTGCTGAGCGACGGCGAATTGGACGGCACGGAATTCACGCGGGAGAACGCGGTCGCCTTGCGCGACGGCGGGCCTTGGGGGCAGGGCTATCAAGAACCGGTGTTCGACGGCGAATTCGATGTGCTGGCATGGCGCGTCGTCGGCGAGAAGCATCTGAAGGTCGAACTCGGGCGCGGCGCATTGCGATTGAACGGCATCCATTTCGGCGGCTGGGACGGCGCGGAACCGGCCGCACGGCTGCGCATCGCGTACCGGCTGGAACCGGACGACTATCGCGGCGGCCAGGCGATCCAACTGGTGATCGTCCACGCCGAGCCGGCCTGAGCGGCGCCCTCTGGCGCAACCCGAAGCGCTCGGAGACACTCGGCTTAGCCCCGAACCCGGCGTCCGGCCGTTCGATGGCAGGTCCACCGACACTTCAGGGGTTCCATGGCCGCCTCATCGATCCGTCTGCTGCTCGCCGCATTGCTTTTCTGCGGGATCAGCGCTCCGCTGCATCCGCAAGAGCGCGCTCTGGTTCCTCCTCCCTTGCTCGCGGTTCGCGGCGCCGAATCTCCGATCCGGCTGGAATCGCTGGAGATGCGCACCGCGATCGCCGGCGGCTTCGCGCGGACCACGGTCGACCTGGTTTTCCGCAATCCGAACGGTAGGCAGTTGGAAGGCGAGCTGCAGTTCCCGCTGCAGCCCTCGCAACAGATCCAAGGCTTCGCCCTGGATATCGACGGCGACCTGCGCCCGGCGGTGCCCGTGCCCAAGGCGCGGGGACGGCAGGTGTTCGAAGCGGTGGAGCGCCGCCGCGTCGATCCCGCGCTGCTGGAAAAGACGGTGGGCAATCACTTCAAATTGCGTATCTATCCCATCCCCGCGCGCGGCACACGCCATGTGCGTTTGGAACTGTCCCAGGCCATGCGGCGCGACACCGCAGGCTTGCGGCTGGATCTGCCTTTGCATTTGGCCGAAACCGTCGATGCCTTCAGCCTGCGCATCACGACGCCGGACGGCGTGAAGCCGCGCGTGACCGGTTCTTTCGCCGACCTGGATTTCAAGCGCGGCGCGGAAGGCTACACAGCCTTGATCGAAAGAAAGGCCTTCCGTCCGTCGACGGGCTTGAGCCTGCTGATGCCGTTGCCGAACGCCGCGCGCGCTTACGCTCAAGCGCTGGGCGGCGACCATTATTTCTTCGCGGAGGTGCCGGTCGCTTCGTCCAGCGCGGCGCGGACGATGCCCAAGACCGTGGTGCTGCTTTGGGACAGTTCCGCATCGGCTTCCAAACGCGACATCGGCAGCGAGATGGCGCTGCTGGACCGTTATTTCGCCGCGCTGGTCGATGCCGAAGTCCGTTTGATCCGCTTGCGCGACCGGCCCGAGGCGCCGATCGCTTTCCGCGTTCGCGGCGGCGCCTGGCCGGAATTGAAAGCCGCGCTGCGCACGACCGCCTACGACGGCGCCAGCGCGCTGGCGGACTGGCCGGTGCTGGCGGACGCGGACGAATATGTGCTGGTGAGCGATGGCCTAATCAATTACGGCAAACGCACGTTTCCGCAATTGGACAAGCGGCAACGCTTATACGTGCTGAACTCGGCCGGCGCCGCTGCGGACGACGATGCCATGGCCGCATTGGCCGAGGTCAACGGCGGCCGACTGGTGCGCTGGCGCTCGCCGGCGGAGATCGACGCCGCTGCGCGGCGGCTGCTGCAAGACGGCCCGCGCTTGCTGGGGATGGACGCCGTCGGCGCGCAGGATCTGACCGCCGAAACCCGCGATACCGAAGAAGGCGTGCTTCGCGTCGCGGGAAAATTGACGTCGCCCGAAGCGACGCTGTCGTTGACGGTGCGCGATGCCGGCCGCGAGCGAATGCTGCGCATTCCCGTGTCGTCCCGTGCGCCGCAGAGCGATCTGGCCGGGCGGCTGTGGGCGTCCTACAAGATCCGCGAGCTGAGCGCGCAGCCCGACGCGCATCGGAAAGAGATCGAGCGGCTGGGCGGCGAATTCGGCATCGTCACCTCCGAGACCTCGCTGATCGTGTTGGATGCGATTACGGACTACGCCGAATACGGCATCGCGCCGCCGGCACGCTATCGCGCCGAATACGAACGGCTGCGATCGGAAAGGGACGGCGCCGAGCGCAAAGCGGCCGGGGAAGCGATCGAAAGCGCCGTGGCCGGCTTCGAGCAGCGGATCGCCTGGTGGGAGAAGCAATGGCCGAAAGGACCGTTGCCGGCGGTCAACCTTGAGTCGAAGGAAGAAGCGCAAGCCAATCTGAGCGCCAGACGACAGGCGCAGCCGATGCCGGCGCCGGC
Organism: Luteimonas gilva; assembly: GCF_005239095.1. Lineage (GTDB taxonomy): Bacteria > Pseudomonadota > Gammaproteobacteria > Xanthomonadales > Xanthomonadaceae > Luteimonas_C > Luteimonas_C gilva. The sequence goes on from NZ_SZUA01000001.1 coordinate 619,291, forward strand.
GCCCATCGCCGCCGACGCCGCCAGTCTGGACTCGGTCGTGGTCACTGGCGAACGAGCCGAAACGGTTGCGCTCATGGCGCCGGGCGTCGCGGACGATGAATCGGCAGTCGCACAAGCGGCGATCGTCCTGAGACCCTGGCAACCGGATTCGCCGTACGCGGCACGATTGCGCGCCGCTCCGGCGGATCGGGTCTATGCGGTGTATCTGGACGAACGCGCCGCTTATGCGACGAGTTCGGCCTTCTATCTCGACGCGGCCGACGTCCTGATCGAGAAAGGGCAACGCGAACTCGCGTTGCGGGTGCTGTCGAACCTCGCCGAGATGGACTTGGAGAACCGCCACGTGCTGCGCATCCTCGGTTACCGTTTGATGCAAGCCGACGCTCCCGAATTGGCCGTTCCGGTGTTCGAGCAGGTGCTGCGCTGGGGCGAAGAGGAGCCGCAGAGCTTCCGCGACCTGGGCCTGGCTTATGCGGCGGTCGGCCGCGACCAGGACGCCGTGGACATGTTGTACGAAATACCTTCGCGCCATTGGGACGGTCGTTTTCCGGGCATCGACCAAACGGCGCTGGCCGAACTCAATGCGGTCGTCGCCAAAGCGGGCGATCGGGTGGATGCGCGCCGCATCGATCCGCGTTTGCTGAGGAACCTGCCGCTCGACCTGCGCGCCGTGCTGTCCTGGGATAGCGACAACAGCGACATGGATTTGTGGGTGACCGATCCCAACGGCGAGAAGTGCTTCTACGGCCATCGCGCCACTTACCAGGGCGGCGCGATGTCGGCCGACTTCACCGGCGGTTACGGCCCAGAGGAATTCGTGCTGCGCGACGCCAAGCCGGGCAAATACAAAGTCGAGGCGAATTTCTTCGGCGATCGCCAGCAGATCGTGACCGGCGCGACTACGTTGCAGCTGCAACTCACCACGGGCTTCGGCTCGCCGCAACAACGGGATCAAAGGGTGACGATGCGCTTGAAAGACAAGAAAGAGACGATCCTCGTCGGCGAGTTCGTGGTCGATTAGCCGCGCTTGCGGCCTCCGCAGCGAGTCTGCGGAGACCGGAGCGATCACGCGTTCTGTACGGTCTCGCGCAAGGCTTCGCGCGGCGGCCTCCGCTTCAGCCCGAATAAGGGCCGCAACACGCCGATGCGGCGGATGACGAACTCGTGCAGCAGCAGACAGCCCGCGATCGTGCCACCCAGCACCAGCACCGGTTCCAGCACGGGCCCTAGCCGCAACGGAATCAGCGCGAAAGCCAGCGGCACGATCAGGCTCTGATGCAGGATGTACCAGGGATACACGGCCTCGGTGGCGTAGGGCAACCAGCGGAACGGACGGTTGAGCAGGGCATAGCCCCAGCCGAAGATCGCGAGCAGCGCCGACCAGGTGTACATCGCGCGGGCGGCGCGTTCGATGCCGTACCAGGGCACATGCTGCGCCCATGCCGCGATTTCCTTGCCGTCGAAAAGGATGCCTAACGCCTTCAGCGACAGCTCTACGCCGATCGACGCGACCGCCACCGCGAGCAGCGGCCAGCGTAGGCGCCGCAACGCGTTCCAGAATTCCTCGTTGCGCACCGCCAGATAGCCGAGCAGGAAGACGGTGAAGAATTCGGCGTGCAGATACCAATCGTCGAACAGCGCATGCGTGTCCGGGAACCGGGGCTTGAGCCAGACGAGGTAGGCGAACAGCAATGCGGCCGGCGACAACAACGGCCATAACCGCGCCCGGCCGCCGAACCAAGCCTGCACCCGACGGCCCGGCCGCGAGTTCAGCACGGGCTGCAGCGCCACCACGATCATGGTGTAGACCCACAGGTAGGCCAGATACCACAAATGGTTCCAGGTCACGCCGAAATCGGCGCCGGTCCAGCCGCCTTCGGGCCAAGGGCGCAGTTGCAGATAACGGGCCATGAAGGCGATGTAGCCCGGCGCGACCGCGCCGTTCGCCCGCGCTTCGCAATAGGCCTGGACGCTGACCACGAACAGCATGCCGAACGCCAACGGGAGCAGCAGCCGCCAAGTGCGCCGCAAAGCGAAGCGCAATGGCGCGCGTTCCGGCTGCCAGAGGCCGATCGCCATGCCCGAGATCGCGAACAGCAGCGGCATTCGCCAGCGGTTGAGAACGATCATCGGCCATTGCAGCCACTCGGCCTGGTAGGGGCTTTTGATGTGGAAGTCCCAATCGTGAACGTAGACCATGCCGACGTGGTAGAGGATCAGCAGGCCGAACGCGATGACGCGCAGGGCATCGAGGTCGTGGCGGCGTTGCATGGCGCGCAGTCTCCATTCGTGAGCCGGCATCGATTGACTCGCGCCTGCGTACCGGCCGCCAACGCGAAGGGACGCCGCAGCAGGCGCCAGGGACGAATCGCGGATGGCAGGGACGGACGACGGCTGTCCCCAAGCCGGTGCGCCCTAGAATGCGCACATGACAGACCCCTCCGATTCCGCCTACCGGCGTTTCCTGCCCTGGCGCCGCACCTTCGAGGTCAGCTTCTGGCTTGCACTGACTCTGTTCAACGGGATCGTCAACAGCGTGACCGTGCTGATGGACATCCGCCGGGAAGGGCTGGACTTCGCCGCCTGGGAGCCGGCGGTCTGGGAATGGACCAGCGGCCTGCTCTGGCTTGCGCTGGTATTGCCCATCGCATGGTTCTGCCGCCGATTCCCGCTGCTGTGGGGAAACTGGCGCCGGCAACTGCCCTGGTACCTATTGGCCAGCGTGGCGGTGTCGGCCGTCCACGTGGTCGGCATGGTCGCATTGCGGATCCTGGCCTACCGCGCCCAGGGCCAGGACTACGATTTCGGCGACTGGGGGCGGCAGTTCTTCTACGAATACCTCAAGGATGTGCGCACGTTCGCCGGCATGGTGCTGATGATCGAAAGCTACCGCTTCGTGCTCCGGCGCTGGCAAGGCGAGGCCAGCCTGCTGGCCGCTCCGGACGAAGGCCCGCCGGTGGACCCGATCGAACGGCCGGAGCGCTTCCTGGTCCGCAAGCTCGGCCGCGAATTCCTGGTCGCCGCGAACGACATCGAATGGCTGCAGGCGGCCAGCAATTACGTCAACCTGCGGGTGCGCGGCCACGACTACCCTTTGCGCAGCACCATCGCCGGGATCGAAGGCAAGCTGGATCCGCGCAGCTTCACCCGTATCCATCGCAGCTACATCGTCAACCTGGGCCAGGTCGTCTCGATCGAGCCGCTGGACAGCGGCGACGCCCGGGTCTATCTGAAGGACGGCAGTCAACTACCCTGCAGCCGGCGTTACCGCGAAGCCCTCAAACCCCGATAGCTTCTTGTGGGAGCGGCTTCAGCCGCGAGCTTTTTCGGTCCGTCTCCTTAATCCATCAAGACTTGGGCAAGAGCTCGCGGCTGAAGCCGCTCCTACACAGAGCAAAAGCGCGCCGATTCGGCTACAATTCGCGGCCTTTTCAAGCAGTTGCAGCTCTGATGATCGAACTCAACCCGATCCGCCAGCGCATCGCCGACCTGACCGGTCGGCTCGATGCGCTGAGGGGGTATCTTTGACTACGACGCCAAGCGCGAGCGCCTGGAAGAAGTCAACCGCGAACTCGAAAACCCCGATGTCTGGAATCAGCCCGAACGCGCCCAGGCTTTAGGCCGCGAGCGTTCGTTGCTGGACAAAACGGTCAACGGCATCCGCGAACTGAGCGAAGGCCTGGCCGGCGCCGGCGAATTGCTGGACCTGGCCGAAAGCGAGAGCGACGAAGAGACCGCCAAAGCGGTGGTCGACGACGTCGAACGCTACGGCGGCCGCGTCGACAAACTCGAATTCCAGCGCATGTTTTCCGGCGAAATGGATTCGGCCAACGCCTTCGTCGATATCCAGGCCGGCGCCGGCGGTACCGAGGCCCAGGACTGGGCCGAAATGCTGCTGCGCATGTACCTGCGCTGGGCCGAAAGCCGCGGTTGGAAAGCCGAACTGATGGAAGTCAGCGGCGGCGATGTCGCCGGCATCAAGTCGGCCACGTTCCGCGTGGAAGGCGACTACGCCTACGGCTGGCTGAAGACCGAGATCGGCGTGCATCGTCTCGTGCGCAAGTCGCCGTTCGATTCGGACAATCGCCGCCACACCTCGTTCACCTCGGTGTTCGTGTCGCCGGAAGTAGACGACAAGATCGACATCGAGATCAATCCGGCCGACCTGAAGACCGACGTGTACCGTTCCTCGGGCGCCGGCGGCCAGCACGTCAACAAGACCGAATCGGCGGTGCGCATCACCCACGTGCCGAGCGGCATCGTGGTGGCTTGCCAGACCGAGCGCAGCCAGCACGCGAACCGCGACCGCGCGATGAAGATGCTGGCGGCCAAGCTGTACGAGATGGAGATCCAGAAACGCAACGCCGAGAAGGATGCGCTGGAAGCGACCAAGTCCGACATCGGCTGGGGCAGCCAGATCCGCAATTACGTGCTCGACCAGAGCCGGATCAAGGACCTGCGCACCGGCGTGGAGCGAACCGACACCCAGAAGGTGCTGGACGGCGACCTGGACGAATTCGTCGAGGCCAGCCTGAAATCCGGCCTGGAAGCGGGTTCCAAACGCTCCGACGCCGTGTAATCTCAACCCTCGGTTTTTGTAGGAGCGGCTTCAGCCGCGAGCTCTTGATCTTGTGGGGGGCTTCAGCCCCGACAGACATCATCAAAAAAAGCGTCGGGGCTGAAGCCCCTCCCACAATAGCCAAGCCCTGCAATCCATCAACGACTCCCGATGACCGACGAAACCGCCCCGCAGACGCCCGCCGACGAGAACGCCCTGATCGCCGAACGCCGCGGCAAACTCAAAGCGCTGCGCGGGCAGGGCATCGCCTTCCCGAACGATTTCAGGCGCGTGGACCACGCCGGCGATCTGCAGGCCGAATTCGGCGACGCCGAGCAGTGGAACGGCGAAGCCTTGGAAGCGCTCGACCGCCGGGTCGCGCTGGCCGGACGCTTGATGGCCAAGCGGGTGATGGGCAAAGCCGCGTTCGCCACGATCCAGGACGTCACCGGCCGCATCCAGCTCTTCCTGCAGTCGGCCGCGCTCGGCGAGCGCTACGACGCGTTCAAGGGCTGGGACGTGGGCGACATCGTCGCCGCCGAAGGCACGCTGATGCGGACCAAGACCGGCGAGCTGTCGGTGAAAGCCGACACGCTGCGCCTGCTGACCAAGTCGCTGCGCCCGCTGCCGGACAAGTGGCACGGTTTGAGCGATGTGGAGCAGCGCTACCGCCAACGCTACGTCGACCTGATCGTCACGCCGGAATCGCGCGAAGTCTTCGTCAAGCGCTCCAAGATCATCGCCGCGATCCGGCGTTGGCTGGATGCGAAGCGCTTCCTGGAGGTGGAAACGCCGATGATGCATTACATCGTCGGCGGCGCCACCGCCAAGCCGTTCGTGACCCATCACAACGCGCTCGGCCTGGACCTGTACCTGCGCGTCGCGCCGGAGCTGTACCTCAAGCGCCTGGTCGTGGGCGGTTTCGAACGCGTCTACGAAATCAACCGCAACTTCCGCAACGAAGGCGTCAGCACTCGGCACAATCCCGAGTTCACCATGCTCGAGTTGTACGAGGCCTACGCCACGTACGACGAGGTGATGGACCTGACCGAGTCGATGATCCGCGACGTCGCCCAGGAAACGCTGGGCACCACCGCGCTGCAATGGGAAGGCAACGCGATCGACGTCGGCCCGCGTTTCCGCCGCTGGAAGCTGGAAGAGGCCGTGCGCGAGCTCAATCCGCAGATCAGCGCGGCCGACTGCCGCGACCGCGATGCGCTCGCCAGGCACTGCGCGGCCCTGAAGGTCCCGGTGAAGGCGGGTTACGGTTGGGGCAAGCTGCTGCTGGAGATTTTCGAGAAGACCGTCGAACACGGCCTTATCCAACCGACTTTCATCACCCATTACCCGGTCGAGGTGTCGCCGCTGGCGCGCGAGTCGGATACCGAGCCGGGCATCACCGACCGCTTCGAACTGTTCGTCGGCGGCAAGGAGCTCGCGAACGGCTTCTCCGAGCTCAACGACCCCGAAGACCAGGCCGAGCGGTTCCGCGCCCAGGTCGACGCCAAGGCCGGCGGCGACGACGAGGCCATGCATTACGACGCCGACTACATCCGCGCCTTGGAAGTCGGCCTGCCGCCGACCGGCGGGCTGGGGGTGGGGATCGATCGCCTGGTAATGCTGCTGACCGATTCAGACTCGATCCGCGACGTGCTGCTGTTCCCGTACATGCGCCCCGAAGCGGGGTGATAGCGACGGTTGAGCCCCTCTCCCCGCGGGAGAGGGGTTGGGGTGAGGGTTCGGCGAAACGATGGATTCGACACTCGCGATAGAAGCCGTCGGCTCACGGTCCTTATCGCGATCCGGCCGCGTTTCGCTTCGCCGACCCTCATCCAGCGCTTCGCGCCACCTTCTCTGATGGGAGAAGCGATGCTGGACGCCCCGAAGGCCGTTTTCGGGCGTTCCCGGCGTTCAACCTGAAGGGTTGAAACCGACCCGTAACGGCCCCTTCTGCCGGGGCTTGCCGACGAACCGCTTCAGGGTCAACATGTTGGGATTATGAACGCCGTGCAAGGAAGGCTGGCAGACGGGCCACAGGGGAGCTCCGTGAATATCGTCATTGTCGACGACCAGACCTCCGCGCGGACCATGCTCCGGCACATCATCGAGGACATCACCCCGGCGTTGTCGGTCAGCGACTTCGGCGACGCCGAGGCTGCGCTCAAATGGTGCGACCACAACCGCCCGGACTTGTTGCTGCTCGATTACCGCATGCCGGGCATGGACGGGCTGGAATTCGCCCGCCGCTTCCGCCGCGCGCCCTCGCACCGCGACGTACCGATCGTGCTGGTCACCGTGGTCGGCGACGAGCCGGTGCGGCAGGCGGCGCTGGAGGCGGGGGTGATCGATTTCCTGGTCAAGCCGGTGCGTCCGCGCGAGCTGCGCGCGCGTTGCAAGAACCTCCTGCAGTTGCGCCAGCAGACCGAGAACGTCAAGCAGCGCGCGCTGTCGCTGGAGCAACGCCTGCTGTCGAGCATGCACGAGGTCGAAGAGCGCGAACGCGAAACGCTGTCGCGCCTGGCCCGCGCCATCGAATACCGAGATGTCGGCACCAGCGCTTTCCTGGAACGCATGGCCCACGTCGCCGGCCTGATCGCCGAGCACTTGGGCATGTTCGAGGACGAAGTGCGCGTGCTGGAGATGGCCGCGCCCTTGCACGACATGGGCAAGATCGCGATCCCCGATTCGATCCTGCTCAAGCCCGGCCCGCTCAACGACGAAGAGCTGACCGTGATGCGCAGCCATCCGCGGATCGGCTACGAACTGCTCAACGACAGCCAGAACCGCTTCATCCAGATGGGCGCGATCATCGCCCTGCGCCATCACGAACGCTACGACGGCAGCGGCTATCCGGACGGACTGGCGGGCGAGGCGATCCCGATCGAAGCCCGGATCGTCGCGGTGGCCGACGTGTTCGACGCCCTGATCTCGCCGCGCCCGTACAAGGACCCGTGGAGCATCGACGCGGCCTTGGCCTATCTTTACGCCCAGCGCGGCCGCCTGTTCGATCCGAACTGCGTAGACGCCCTGGTGCGCAACCGCGCCAGGCTTGAGGACATCTGCCAACGCTTCTCGGGCAACCGGAGGCCGGGGTTGAACTGAGATGGAGCTCTCGCTGTCCGCCTTGAAGCAGCGCTTGGCGCACCGCCCGGACAGCGAGCATGGGCAGGCCATCGTGCGTTTGGCGATCGCCGTGCTGATCCTGATCTATCTGTGGGGCCTGCAGGAGTTCGGCGACAACGCCAACGTCGGCCCGATGCTGTTGGTGATGGCGATCGAAACCCTGGTCGGTTTCGGTTTGCTCGCCGGCATCGTGGTCTCGCCCGGGGTGTCGCACACCCGGCGCTGGATCGGCATGCTGGCCGACAACACGACGCTCGCGGTGCTGATGTCTCTGAACGCCGACGCGCTCGCGCCGCTGTACGTGATCACGATGTGGGTGACCATCGGCAACGGTCTGCGTTACGGCACCCGCTATCTGTTCTCGGCGGTGGCGGTGGCGGCTTGCGGGTTCATGGCCGTGATCCTGGCCAACGACTACTGGCGCCAGCAGCCGGCGCTGGCTTGGGGATTGTGGGTCGGCCTGATCGCGATCCCGGGCTATCTGTCCTCGCTGCTCAAGAGCCTGCAGCGCGTCACCGAGGAAGCGCGCCGCGCCAACGCGGCCAAGACCCGCTTCTTGGCCAATATGAGCCACGAGTTCCGCTCGCCGCTCAACGGCATCATCGGCATGGCCGAGCTGATGCGCGGCACCAAGCTGGGGCCCGAGCAGAAGGAATACGCGGAAGTCATCCACACCTCGGCTCAGACCTTGCTGTTGCTGGTCGACGACGTGCTCGACATCTCGGCGATCGAGACCGGCAAGCTGCAGCGCAAGGACGCCGACTTCAACCTGGACGAGCAGATCCAGCGGCTGCAGAAGATGCTGCTGCCGCAGGCCACCGGCAAAGGCCTGGAATTGAAGGTGAACGTCGAGAAGGACGTACCGCTGCTGTTGCACGGCGACGGCGCGCACCTGACCCAGATCCTGCTCAATCTGATGCACAACGCGATCAAGTTCACCGAGCAAGGCGAGGTATCGCTGACGGTGAAGGCGGTCGGCGCCGAAGGCGACAAGGCGCAGTTGCTGTTCTCGGTGCGCGATACCGGCATCGGCATACCCGAAGACGCCAAAGAGCGCATCTTCGGTGCCTTCGAACAGGTCGATAGCGGCCCGACGCGGCGTTTCGGCGGCACCGGCCTGGGTACCACCATCGCCAAGACCCTGGCGCATCTGCTGGAAGGCGAAATCGGCCTGGAAGACAACCCCGGCGGCGGCAGCCATTTCTGGGTGCGGTTGCCCATGCTGGTGCGTCGCGGCGAAACGCGGCGCGAGGGCGAGGAAGGTAGCGGCAATATCGTCGCCTTCGACGATCCTTTCATCCGCCACAAGGCGCGCGTGCGTCCGTTGCGGATCCTAATCGCCGACGACCAGCACGCCAACCGCACCGTGGTGACCCGCATCCTCGAACGGGCGGGGCACAAGGTGCAGGCGGCCAACGACGGCGAGCAGGCTTTGGACATGATCGAGGTCGGCAACGTCGACTTGGCCGTGATCGACATGCACATGCCTCAGTTGAGCGGTTTGGACGTGATCCGCCAGCTGCGCTTCATGCAGGCCGGCGGCAAGCGCACGCCGATCATCGTGCTCAGCGCGGATGCGACGCCGCAGGCATCTCGAGATGCCGAAGAAGCCGGCGCACAAGCGTTCCTGACCAAACCGGTGGTGGTGGGGCGGCTGCTGGAAACGATCGCCGACGTGATGATGCCGCAGAAGACGCCGGCGGTGCGTCCGGTGGCCGATACGATCCGGCCAGTGACCAATCCCGCGGTGTTGAAGGAACTGGCCGAGATGGGCTTGGGCGAACCCTTCCTGCGCGATTTCGTCGAGCAATGCTTGAAGGACGCTTCGGGCTGCCTGTCGGAATTGGCCCAGACCGGCAACGCTGCGCGCTGGTCCGACTATCGCGAAGTGGCGCACGCCTTCAAGGGCGTCGCCGAAAACCTGGGCGCGCAATGGATCGCGGAGCGTTGCTCGCACGTGATGCGCGCACCGGACGAAGCCTTGGCGCGCGATCATTCGCGGCTGATCGCCGAATTGACCCAGCAACTGGCCGCGGTCTCGGAACAGAGCCGCAACGAAGTGCTGCGCCTGACGCGCGCCGACAAGGACAGCCAGGATTCGCTGCCGAACCACCCGGACGCTTCCTAACGGGCCGGGCTGACCACACCCGTCGCGGGTGTGGACGTCCCCCTGAATCCCCTTTGGTTTCCCCTCCCTCTAACTACCGCTCCGGCTTAGGCCGAAATGGCCTGTGGCGCGACTTCTTCCGCCCGACGCTGCTGGGCGCGGATCAGGCGATCCATCGTGCGCAGCGCGCGGTCGTTCAGGCGCATCGCGGCGTCTACCCATTCGGTGGTCACGGCCAGCAGTTCGTCCAAGCTGACCGGCTGGCAGGCCTGGCGGATGGTGTTCATCGAACGCAGTGCGTTGCCCATGCGCTTGTGCTTGCGGATCAGTTCGCGCGCGAACGCCTGGCCTTCGCCCTTCGGCACCACGTAGTCGACCACGCCCATCTGCAGCAGTTCTTCGACCGGATAGACGCGCGCGTCCAGCATCATGCGCTCGGCCTTGGCCGCCGGCACGCGCCGGGTCAAGAAGGTGTAGGCGCCCATGCCCGGGAACAGATCGAACAGCACTTCCGGGAAGCCCATTCCGGCGCCTTCCTCGGCGATGATGGTGTGGCAGCACAGCGCGGCTTCGAAACCGCCGCCCAGCGCGTCGCCCTGGATCACGGCGATGCTGTGCACGCGGTCTTCGTACAGGCGCGAGAAGTTGTAGGCCACCTCCACGCACAGGCGGGCGTACTCGAGCAGGCGGCCGCGATTGCCACTGCGGATCAGGTGCGAGAACAGGGCCAGATCGCCGCCCAGGTTGAAAACGTTGGCGTCGTCCGAAGCCAACACGAGATGATGGATGCCGGCCTTCGGATCAGAATCGGCGGACAGCTTGCGGCGGATGCGTTCCTGGCCGCGTTTCATCTCCTGCAGCAGGCGCTCGGAGAAGCAGGGGTGGTAGGCCTCGGTCGGACTGGAATGCATATGCAGCCAATCGCTTTGACCGGCGTCGTCGGTGACGTGGCGGACCAAATTGGGTTCGAGAATCAGAGGAACGCGTTCGAGCAGGGACATGGCAGGGCTCCGGCAGGGTAAAGAATCAAGTAGGCAAGGACGGGCTAGCCGCCCGCGCGACGATCCTACACCTGAACCCAAAGTAAAGATGCAAGCCGGGGCCGGGGCCGGCCCGGCGCTTGGAAGCCGTTCATTCCGCGGGAAAAATGACCCATTCGTGGCCGCTGAACTTTAGATTTCGGCGGTGGCTAGGGTTTCCCGCAGCCTGGCGCTGCCCGGGGCGGAATAGCGGGCGATGACCTCGGCCGCCAACCCCGCGTCGTCGAGCTGCCAGGGGTGAAATCCGGGGCGCAGGTAGGCCAGGCAATGCTTCAACGTGCGCCAGACCATGCGGTCCCGCCAGAACAAGTGCCGGCCCAGCGCCCACCAAGTACCCGGCTTGAACAGATGCCGGTCCTGCCATAGCAGGCAGATCGCGCCCAGACCGATCAGGCCGTAGAACATGGGCAGCACCATGGTCGCGCCGAGCAGCCTCAGTGCGTACCCCGGCGCGATCGCCGCGAGCAGGTCGTAGGTCACGTGCTTGTGCTCTATCTCTTCGGCGAAATGCCATTCGAACAGCGCCCGTAATTCAGGATGCGCGGGTTCGAGGATCCGCTGCGCCAGGAATTCGTGCCCGATGTACGCATTGATGTGCTCGACGCAAGCGATCATCGACAGGCGCAGCTTGAAGGGCGTCATCGGCTCCAAGGTCTTGTACAGGAACGCGTCGGTGCGCGAACGGAAGCCGGAGATCCGGTATCCCTGGTTCTCCAGCACCCGCCAATACCGGTAGTGCGCCGCGCCATGCATGCCTTCTTGTTGCATGAACTCGGTCGCCAACCGGCGTCGGCATGGGTCGGCGAGCAGCGGCAAGGCCCGTTTCATGCCACGGATGAAATAGCCTTCGTTGCCCGGCACGAGCAGCGTGTAGGCGTTGAGGATGTGGGTCAGCGCGGGATCGCCGCCGCACCAATGGCGGGGCGTGTCGCACGCGAACTCGGGCAGAAAGCGGCGCGGCTGCAGCTGGCCGGGGCCGGCGTCGGTTGAGCGCATCGAGGGGCATCCTCATATTGGCATTGCCCCCGATGGCATCGCTATTACATCACGACGATCCGGAATCGTCCCGCCGTTCGGCGCTGTCAGGCGCCGCCAGGCGGCGCGTCCCGCAACTCCCGGCGCAGGATCTTGCCGACGTTGGTCTTCGGCAGTTCGGTGCGGAATTCCACGTATTTGGGATGCTTGTAGCCGGTCAGGTTCTCGCGGGCGTGGGCCTTGACCTGGTCGGCGGTCAGCGCGGGATCCTTCTTCACGATGACCACTTTGACGGCCTCGCCGGACTTCTCGTCCGGCACCCCGACCGCGGCCACCTCCAGCACGCCCGGCATCGAGGCGATGACGTCCTCGACCTCGTTCGGATACACGTTGAAGCCGGACACCAGGATCATGTCCTTCTTGCGGTCGACGATGTAGAAGTAACCCTTCTCGTCCATCTTGGCCATATCGCCGGTGTGCAGCCAGCCCTCGGCGTCGATCACGTTCGCGGTCTCTTCCGGCCGTTGCCAGTAGCCCTTCATCACCTGCGGGCCCTTGATGCACAGCTCGCCGACTTCGCCCATCGGCAGTTGGCGGCCGTCCTCGTCCTTGACGCAGGCATCGGTGGAGGAGATCGGCAAGCCGATCGCGCCGTTGTATTCGGCCAGGTCGAGCGGATTGATGCAGGCGGCAGGCGAGGTTTCGGTCAGGCCGTAGGCTTCGACCAGGGTCACGCCGGTGACTTTCTTCCAGCGGTCGGCGACCGCGCGCTGCACGGCCATGGCTCCGCCCAAGGTCAGCTTGAGGTGCGAGAAATCCAGTTTGTCGAAACCGGGCGTGTTGAGCAGACCGTTGAACAGCGTGTTGACACCGGTGATGGCGCTGAACTTCACCTTGCTCAGCTCCTTGACGAAGCCGGGCATGTCGCGCGGATTGGTGATCAGGTAGTTCATGCCGCCGAACTTCATGAAGACTAGGCCGTTCGCGGTCAGTGCGAAGATGTGGTACAGCGGGATCGCGGTGATGATGATCTCTTTGCCCATCTCCATATTGGTGCCGATCCAGGCCGAGGCCTGCTGCATGTTGGCGACCAAGTTGCGATGGGTGAGCACGGCGCCCTTGGCGACGCCGGTAGTGCCGCCGGTGTATTGCAGGAAAGCGATGTCGCCCGGCTCGATGACCACCTCGGGTAGGGTGTGGCGCTGGCCCAGGGTCAGCGCGTCGTTGAAGCGGATCGCGCTCGGAATGCTGTAGTCAGGCACCATCTTCTTCACGTGCTTGAGCATGAAGTTGACGATCGCGCCCTTGGGGAAGCCGAGCATGTCGCCCAGGCCGGTGGCGATCACATGTTTCACGTCGGTGTCGGCCAGGACCTGCTGCAAGGTGTGGCCGAAGTTGTCCAGCACCACGATCGCCTTGGCGCCGGAATCCTGCAATTGATGGCGCAGTTCGCGGGCGGTGTAGAGCGGATTGTGGTTCACCACCACCAGGCCGGCGCGCAGGATGCCGAAGGTGGCGATCGGGTACTGCAGGCAGTTGGGCATCATGATCGCGACGCGATCGCCTTTCTTGAGCTTCAGCTCGCCCAGCAGGTAGGCGGCGAACTGGCGGCTGAGGCGGTCGATGTCGGCATAGCTGAGGACCTTGCCGAGGTTGCTGAAGGCGGGTTTGTCGCGGAACTGGTCGAACGAGGATTCCAGAACCGAGACGATCGACGGGAACTGCTCGAGATCGATGTCGGCGGGCACGCCGGCCGGATAGCTGGACAGCCAAGGACGTTCCTGGTTCACGGCGCTTTCCCCCTCATCTCATGGTCCGTTTCGGATGGCGTTCTGCGGCGCCTGTCCGGATTGGAGCATAGGCTCTAGGGGCTGGCAAGGCGCGCTGCGATGGCCTTGAGCGGGATTGCGGACGTGTTAGCGTGCCGGCTTTCCGCATCGGGGGATTTCATGGGCCAGCTCGCATCCGGTCGCGCTCGCGCATGGTTCGCGGCGGCGGCGCTGGCCTTGCTCGTGCTCGGCTGCGCCCGCACGCCGCCGGAACAAGCGCTGCGCGAGGCGATGGCCGAACTGCAGCAAGGCATCGAGGCGCGCGACGCCGGCGTCGTCGAAGAGCGTCTGGCCGAGGATTTCGTCGGGCCGGAAGGACTGGACCGGGACGGCGTGCGGCGGATGGCCGCGTTGCAGATGATGCGGCACGAGAAATTGGGCCTCACGCTCGGGCCGCTGGACATCCGCGTCCAGGAAGGCCATGCCACCGTGCGTTTCACCGCGGCCGCTACGGGCGGAAGCGGCCTGCTGCCGGATTCGGCCGAGGTGTACGAGGTGGAAACCGGTTGGCGCCTGGAGGACGGCGATTGGAAGATGACCAGCGCCAGCTGGAAACCCGGTCTTTGATTCGCTTGTGTAGAGCGGAGCTTGCTCCGCTGCTCTTGTCTTCGCCCCGCTTTTCGTAGGAGCGGCTTCAGCCGCGAGCTCTTTTTTCTCAAAAAAATCGATGCAACGTCGCGATTTGAAGGAAAAAGCTCGCGGCTGGAGCCGCTCCTACGAACAACCAAAGCAGCGGAGCAAACTCCGCTCTACACAAGAAAAAGAGCGGCCTAGGCCGCTCTTTTTCGCTTCCGGGCAAGAGGAGAGGCTTACGCCGCTTTCTTGGCCGCCAGCTGACGCAGCACGTATTGCAGCAATCCGCCGTGACGGAAGTACTCCACTTCCTTCGGCGTCAGCAGCAGCACCTTCACTTCGAAGGATTTCTTGCTGCCGTCGGCCTTGGTCGCGGTGACGGTCGCCGTCTTCGAAGCGCCGTCCTTCAAACCGGCGACGTCGAAGGTTTCCGAACCGTCCAGGCCCAAAGTCTGCGCGTTCTCGCCGTCCTTGAACTGGCACGGCAGCACGCCCATGCCGACCAGGTTGGAGCGGTGGATGCGCTCGAAGCTTTCCGCGATGACCGCCTTGACGCCCAACAGGTTGGTGCCCTTAGCCGCCCAGTCGCGCGAGGAGCCGGTGCCGTATTCCTTGCCTGCGAAGACCACCAGCGGCACGCCGTCGGCCTTGTACTTCATGGCCGCGTCGTAGATCGCCAACTTCTCGCCGGCGCCACCGTTCTTGGAGAAGTACAGCGTGTTGCCGCCTTCCTCGTCGCCGAACATCAGGTTCTTGATGCGGATATTGGCGAAGGTGCCGCGCACCATCACATCGTCGTTGCCGCGGCGCGAGCCGTAGCTGTTGAAGTCGGCCGGTTGCACGCCGCGTTCCTGCAGGAAGCGGCCCGCCGGCGAATCCTTCTTGATGTTGCCGGCCGGGGAGATGTGGTCGGTGGTGATCGAATCGCCGAACAAACCCAGCACGCGCGCGCCGTGGATATCGTCGATATTGCCGACGCTCATCGTCATGCCGTCGAAGTAGGGCGGGTTCTTGATGTAGGTCGAAGAGCCGTCCCACTGGTAGGACTCGCCGTCCGGCGAGGCGATGTTGTTCCAGCGGCTGTCGCCCTTGAACACGTCCGCGTAGTTCTGCGCGAACAGTTCCGGACCGACCGTTGCGGCGATGGTGTCGCCGATTTCCTTGTTCGACGGCCAGATGTCGCGCAGGAACACGTCCTTGCCGTTCTTGTCGTGGCCGATCGGCTGCGTGGTCAAATCGATATTGACCGTACCGGCCAACGCATACGCCACGACCAGCGGCGGCGAGGCGAGATAGTTCGCCTTCACTTCCGGATGCACGCGGCCTTCGAAGTTGCGGTTGCCCGACAGCACCGAAGCGACCACCAATTCGTTCTCGGCGATGCCCTTGGACACTTCGTCCGGCAGCGGGCCGGAATTGCCGATGCAGGTGGTGCAGCCGTAACCGACCACATAGAAGCCCAGGGCTTCCAGATCGTTCAGCACCCCGGCTTTCTTCAGGTAATCCGTAACCACGAGCGAACCCGGGCCGAGCGAGGTCTTCACCCACGGCTTGGCCTTCAATCCGAGCTTGTTGGCGTTGCGCGCCAGCAGGCCGGCGCCGAGCATCACCGCCGGGTTGGATGTGTTGGTGCAGGAGGTGATCGCGGCGATCACCACCGACCCGTCGCGCAGTTCGGCGTCCTGGTCCTGGATGCGGATCTTGGACACCGGTTCGGCGGCCAGATGTTCGGCCTGCGGTTGGGCGCCGCCTTCGCCTTTCAGTTCCTCGATCGCGCAGCCGACGCCTTTCGGCTTGCGATTGGCGATCAGCGGGCCGAGGCTGTCCTTGAAGTTGCTATGCACGTCCTCCAGCAGCACCCGGTCCTGCGGACGCTTGGGGCCGGCCAGGGACGGGCGCACATCGGCCATGTCCAGTTCGAGCGTGGCCGAATATTCGGCGTGCGGCGAATTCGCGTCGTGCCACAAACCTTGCGCCTTCGCATAAGCCTCGACCAACGCGATCTGTTCCTCGCTGCGGCCCGACAAGCGCAGATAGGTCAACGATTCGGCGTCGATCGGGAAGATGCCGCAGGTCGCGCCGTATTCCGGCGCCATGTTGGCGATGGTGGCGCGGTCGGCCAGCGGCAGGTGCTGCAGGCCGTCGCCGTAGAACTCGACGAACTTGCCGACCACGCCCAGCTTGCGCAGCATCTGGGTGACGGTCAGCACCAGATCGGTGGCGGTGGTGCCTTCCGGCAGCCTGCCGGTCAGCTTGAAGCCGACCACTTGCGGGATCAGCATCGACGAAGGCTGGCCGAGCATCGCCGCTTCCGCTTCGATGCCGCCGACGCCCCAGCCGAGCACGCCGATGCCGTTGATCATCGTGGTGTGGCTGTCGGTGCCGAACACCGTGTCGGGGAAGGCCCAGTTTTCGCCGTCGACGGTGCGTTCCATCACCACCCGTGCCAGGTTCTCCAGGTTCACCTGGTGAACGATGCCGGTGTTCGGCGGCACCACCTTGAAGTTCTCGAAAGCTTTCTGGCCCCAGCGCAGGAAGCCGTAGCGTTCCTTGTTGCGTTCGAATTCGATCTTGCCGTTCAAGTCCAGCGCATCGGGGCGGCCGAACACGTCGACCTGCACCGAGTGGTCGATGACCAGTTCGGACGGGATCAGCGGATTGATCTGCGACGGCTTGCCGCCGAGCTTGGTGACCGCGTCGCGCATCGCCGCCAGGTCGACCACGCAGGGCACGCCGGTGAAGTCCTGCAGCACGACGCGGGCCGGCATGAAGGCGATTTCGGTGTCCGGCTCGGCCTTCGGGTTCCACTGGGCCACGGCTTCGATGTGTTCCTTGCCGACCGTGATGCCGCCGTCTTCGTGGCGCAGCAGGTTCTCCAGCAGGATCTTCATCGAGTAGGGCAATTTACCCAGATCGAAGCGCTCGCCGAGTTTCGGCAGGCTGGCGTAGGTGTACGACTTTCCGTTGACGTCGAGTCGGGCGCGGGTGGCGAAGGAGTCGGCCATGAAGGCTCCTGGCGGTATGGCGGGGAGGGCGGGAGGAAAACACCGCGGTTAGCCCCGTTATTATGCCGGAAGCGGCGTCCCGGCGCAGCTTCCATGCGCTTTGGACTTAGGTCGTATGGCGCCCTTGGCTTCTCGTAGGAGCGGCTTTAGCCGCGAGCTTTTTCTCGCGAACACCGACTAAACCCGCGATTTGCCGAAAAGAGCTTGCGGCTAAAGCCGCTCCTACGAAAAGCGGGCAGTCAGCCGCCTGCGGCTTCCAGCATGTCTCGCCGCCGCAACAGAAAATCCCAAAAACTGCCGCCCAGTTGCCGCCACAGCACCGCCGAGCGCAGCGCCGCCAGCAGGATGGAGCGGATCTCCGCGACCACGCCGGCCTGGCCGAGATAATGCGGATTGCCTTGCACCATCACCCGTGGCCGCAGCTGGCTGATCGTCTCCGCGTACAAACTACCCAGGCCGGCCAGGATGTCCGGATGCGCGCTGCCCAACCGTTCGGAAGCCGGGGCCAACGCGGCGATGCCGCGCTGCACCTGGCGCACGGCGTCGCCGTCGGCGACGAAGCGGCGTTCGATCTGCAGCACGGCTAGAGCCAGCTTGGGCAGCAGCGGATCGTCGACCGCGTTGCTCAGATAGTCGCGCACCAGGCGCAGCCCCGGCTGCAGCGCGGAAGCGTCGCCGTAGATCGCCAACGGCGAGTCGGCGTCGATCCGGAACACGCTCTCGATGGCGGTGGCGACCACGGCCGCATCGGACTGGCCGGTTTCGGCGATGCGACGCACCTGCTGCAGCGCTTGGGCCATGCCGGCCAGGGCCAGCACGCGCTCTTGTATCGCCGGATTCATGCCGCGTGGTTCCTTCGCGTCGCTTGGTTGAGTCGCATTTCCAGAGGGGCGTCGGTTTCGGCGATCACGGCGCCGCCCAGGCAGACCTCGCCGTCGTACAGCACCAGCGATTGGCCCGGCGTGACGGCGCGCTGTTCGTCTGCGAAGCGCACTTCCAAGGTGCCGTCGTCGCGGACGCCGACCTCGCAGCGTTCGGCCGCTTGCCGGTAACGAGTCTGCGCCGTGCAGGAGAAGCGCTGCGCCGGCGGCGCGCCGGCGATCCAGTGCGCGGCCTCGGACCACAGCGTCCGCGATTGCAGCCAACGGCTGTCGGCGCCCTGATCGACGTACAACACATTGCCGGCCACGTCCTTGCCGACGACGTACCAGGGCGCGGCTTCGAAACCGCGCACGCCGCCGATCTGCAGGCCTTCGCGCTGCCCCAAAGTGAAATAGAACACGCCCGGATGCGTGCCGACGACGCGCCCATCCGGCGTGCGCATTTCGCCTTCGCGCGCCGGCAAATAGCGCGCCAGGAATTCGCGGAAATCGCGTTCGCCGATGAAGCAGATGCCGGTGGAATCCTTCTTCTCGGCGGTCGGCAGTTGCGCTTGAGCGGCGAGGGCGCGGACGTCGCGCTTGAGCATGCCGCCGAGCGGGAACAGCGTCGCGGCCAGCTGTTCCTGGCCGAGCTGGTGCAGGAAGTAGCTCTGGTCCTTGCCCGAATCGGCCGCGCGCAATAGCGCCCAGCCGTCGCCGCGGCGCTCGACCCGGGCGTAGTGGCCGGTGGCGATGCGTTCGGCGCCCAGTTCGCGCGCCGCGTCCAGGAAATGCTTGAACTTGATCTCGCGGTTGCACAGCACGTCCGGATTCGGCGTGCGCCCGGCGGCGTATTCGGCCAGGAAATGCGCGAACACGCCGTCCCAATACTCGCGCGAGAAATCGCGGAAGTGGATCGGCAGGCCGAGCCGGCCGCAAACGGCGACGGCATCGCGGCGGTCGTCCTCGGCCCGGCAATCGCCGCTGCCGTCGTCGGCCCAGTTCTGCATGAAGAGGCCCGCGCCCGGCTCGCCAGCATCGCGCAACAACAAGGCCGCGACCGACGAATCCACCCCGCCCGAGACGCCGACGATGGTGCGCGGCGCGCTCATGCCACGTGCTGGGCCAAGGCCAGCGGGTAGCGCCGGCCGGCCAGGTAATCGGTCGCCGCGCGCCACACCAGCGGACTGCGGTGGCGCGGCGCGGCCGCCTGCAGTTCGGCCGGTGTCAGCCACAGGGTGCGGACGATGCCCTCGTCCAGCGAACGTTGCGGATCGTGGAACACAGCGTCCGCTGCGAAGGCGAAACGCAGGTAATGGCGACCGCCGCTTCCATCGGCGTTGGCGGGCGCCTTCCACTGGTACGCGCCGACGAACGCGGTCAGGCGCACGTCCCAGCCGGTTTCCTCGAGCGTCTCGCGCAACGCGGCCTGTTCGAGGCTTTCGTCCGGCTCCAAATGGCCCGCGGGTTGGTTCAATACCAGTCCGCCGTTGACCCGTTCTTCGACCAGCAACAGCCGGCCTTCGCGCACCACCACCGTGGCCACGGTCACGTCGGGCTGCCAGAAGCGGCCTTCGCGATAGCTCATGCGCGGCCTCCTCGGCGGCGGGGAAGGAACTTGTCGGATTCGATCACGCCCCCATTTTCCTTGTTCGAGGGGGCCCGCGTCCACGACGCGCCCGGAACCGCGTTCGTATAATCGAGCCCATGCCCAAGAAAACCGACCAAAACGGCGCCGATTACGGCCGCGACCACGGCGCCATCGTCGAGACGGCCAAGCCGGAAACGGCGCGGCCGCCGCTGTATTCCGTACTGTTGCTGAACGACGATTACACGCCGATGGATTTCGTGGTCGAAGTCCTTGTCAGCTTCTTTGCGATGAATCTGGAAAAAGCAACCCAGATCATGTTGCACGTGCATACCCGCGGCCGCGGCGTTTGCGGCGTCTACACCCGCGAGGTGGCAGAGTCGAAAGTGGCCCAAGTGAACGAGTTCTCCCGTATGCATCAGCATCCCCTGCTGTGCACGATGGAAAAGGCTTAGCTCGGGGCTGAGGTTCATGGAACCGGTATGGGCCGGTGCTGGACCTCCGCCGCGAGCCCTCCCACCACTGGATGGAAAAGGCGTAAGGTCGTCCCCAGATAGGGCAGCAGTCGTAACGGAGGCATCCGCCCCATGTTCTCGAAAGACCTCGAACACACCATCGGCCAGTGCTACAAGCGCGCCCGCGAGGCGCGCCACGAGTACATGACGGTGGAACACCTGCTGCTGGCCCTGCTGGACAACCCCTCGGCCGAAGCCGTCCTGAAAGCCTGCAACGCCGACTTCGGCCGCCTGCGCGGCGAGCTGGAACAGGCCATCGACACTTCGGTCGCCAAACTGACCGACGACGACGGCCGCGACACCCAGCCCACGCTCGGCTTCCAGCGCGTGCTGCAGCGCGCCGTCTACCACGTGCAATCTTCCGGCAAGAAGGAAGTCACCGGCGCCAACGTGCTGGTGGCGATCTATGGCGAAAAGGATTCGCACGCCGTCTATTTCCTCAATCAGCAGGACGTGACCCGGCTGGACGTCGTCAACTACCTGTCGCACGGCATCGCCAAGCTCGGCGGCGAGGAAGATTCCGCCCAGGGCGGCGACGAGCAAGCCAAATCCGGCGAAGGCGAGGGCGGCGAGCACAAGGGCGATGCCCTCAGCGAATTCGCCAGCGACCTCAACCATCTCGCCCGCGAAGGCAAGATCGATCCGCTGGTCGGCCGCGCCGACGAAGTGGAACGCACCATCCAGGTGCTCTGCCGCCGCCGCAAGAACAACCCCCTGTACGTCGGCGAAGCCGGCGTCGGCAAGACCGCGCTCGCCGAAGGCCTGGCCAAGCGCATCGTCGAAGGCGACGTGCCCGAGGTGTTGGCCGATGCCACCATCTACGCGCTCGACCTGGGCGCGCTGGTCGCCGGCACCAAGTATCGCGGCGATTTCGAAAAGCGCCTGAAGGCCGTGCTGGCGCAGCTGAAGAAGCACCCCGGCGCCATTCTCTTCATCGACGAGATCCACACCATCATCGGCGCCGGTTCCGCGTCGGGCGGCACCATGGACGCCAGCAACCTGATCAAGCCGATGCTGGCTTCGGGCGAGTTGCGCTGCATCGGTTCGACCACGTTCCAGGAATACCGCGGCATCTTCGAAAAGGACCGCGCCCTGGCGCGCCGCTTCCAGAAGATCGACATCGTCGAGCCGACCGTCGGCGAAACCGTCGAAATCCTGCAAGGCCTGAAGCCGAAGTACGAACAACACCACGGCGTCAGCTACGCGGACGACGCGATCAAGGCCGCGGTCGATCTGTCGGTGAAGCACATCGGCGACCGTTTGTTGCCAGACAAGGCGATCGACGTGATCGACGAGGCCGGCGCGCGCCAGCGCCTGCTGCCCGAAGACGTGCGCAAGCAGATCATCGACGTCGAAGAGATCGAAACCATCGTCGCCAAGATGGCGCGCATCCCGGCCAAGCAGGTCAGCGCTTCCGACAAGGACGTGCTGCAGCACCTGGAGCGCAACCTGAAGATGGTGATCTTCGGCCAGGATCCGGCCATCGAGACTTTGACGTCGGCGATCAAGCTGGCGCGCTCGGGCCTGGGCAATCCCGACAAGCCGATCGGCAACTTCCTGTTCGCCGGCCCTACCGGCGTAGGCAAGACCGAGGTGACCAAGCAACTCGCGCTGCAGTTGGGCATCGAATTGGTCCGCTTCGACATGTCCGAATACATGGAGCCGCATTCGGTCAGCCGCCTGATCGGCGCGCCTCCGGGCTACGTCGGTTTCGACCAGGGCGGCTTGCTCACCGAAAAGATCGTCAAGACACCGCACTGCGTGCTGCTGCTGGACGAGGTGGAGAAGGCGCATCCGGACATCTTCAACATCCTGTTGCAGGTGATGGACCGCGGCATCCTCACGGACACCAACGGCCGCGAAGCCAACTTCAAGAACGTGATCCTGGTGATGACGACCAACGCCGGCGCCGCGCAAGCCGCACGCCGTACGATCGGCTTCACCCAGCAGGACCACAGCACCGATGCGATGGAAGTGATCCGGCGCAGCTTCAGCCCGGAATTCCGCAACCGTTTGGACGCGGTGGTGCAGTTCCAGGCGCTGGGCTTCGACCACATCCTGCGCGTGGTGGACAAGTTCCTGATCGAGCTGGAAGTGCAGCTGCACGAGAAGAACGTGTCGCTGTCGGCCACCCCGGCCGCGCGCGACTGGCTGGCCCAGCACGGCTTCGACCCGCTGATGGGCGCGCGGCCGATGGCCCGCGTCATCCAGGACAAGATCAAGCGCGCCCTGGCCGACGAACTGCTGTTCGGCAAGCTGGTCGGCGGCGGCAAGGTCGGCATCGACGTGAGCGACGGCGAACTGGTGGTGGATGCGCAGGCCGAGCCGGAGAAGTTGTTGCCGGCGACGGTGCGCTAAGAAAAAACGCCGGCGATCGCCGGCGTTTTTTTGCTTTCGGATACTCGGGATAAACAGAAAGCGGGCCAGGCCCGCTTTCTGCTCTTATCCCATCGTCACTGCCCGAAAACGTTCAACACGCCCTGCCAAACGCTGGTTTTGCCCCTACGGCACTCCTTGGGCGGGGCGATCCATAGCTCGAACAAACTGGCGGGTTTGCATGCCGCCGAAGGGGAAAGAGCGTGATCGCCCGCGACGGCATCGGCGGCGAGCAAGGCGGATCCGGCGAACAAAGCGCAAGACAGGAGAGTCGGGATCTTCTTCATAAGGCCTCGTAATGACTCGATGGAAGCGCTGTCTTCCCCTCAGCGTGCGGCGCGCGCCGCCGGCCAAAGATATACGCCCGGATTTTCGCGGCTGAGTCTTTCGAAACGGCTGCGGACGGGCGGCATGTTTTCCGAGCTCGAACGGCGGCTCAGAAAAACGATTGATTGTTAGATGAAGCCGACGCGTCCTTTCGCAGTGGCGAAGGCTTAAGGGCGCGTGCAGAGCGCGGAAATATTCCGCTGCAACTCGGCCTTGGTTTGCGCCAAATCCTTCAACTCGGCCGCATTGGGCTGCTTCGGCCCGGTCTGCTTCTCCGCCGCTTCCACGCGTTCAAGCGACTTGTACCAAGCCGTGCATTGCTCCGCATCGCGGATCGCGCGTTCCTTTTGCGTCTTCGCGTTGCGCTGCTTGCGCAGATATTCGCGATTCTGTTCCAACTGCTTCTGCACATCCGCGATCGCGGGCTCGGGCGGTGGACCGACGGCGGGCGCGGGCTGCGCGGCGATCTTGGGCGTGGCCGGTTGCACGCGCGGGATCTTGGTCAGGTCGCGCGGCGCGGTCGGATCGGGCGGACCGACGGTGCGCGCGTCTTTGGCGCTGGTCGGCGGCGGGCTGTCGGTGTAGTGGACGTTGCCTTTGGCGTCCGTCCATCGATAAGTCGTCTGCGCTTGCGTCGCCGTACAGGCCAAGGCGGCCGCGACCAGGAGCGCGGCGGGTGCGAACCTGAGGGCTCGCACGCCGGCCATCATTTCATCCGGTAGGTGATGCGGCCCTTGGTCAGGTCGTAAGGCGTCATTTCGACCTTGACCTTGTCGCCGGTGAGGATGCGGATGTAGTTCTTGCGCATCCGCCCGGAGATGTGGGCGATGATCTCGTGGCCGTTCTCCAGCTTCACCCGGAACATCGTGTTCGGGAGGGTTTCGGAAATTGTGCCTTCGAATTCGATGACGTCGTCTTTCGCCATGCGTCCTGTTGCTGCCTGAAAGTGCCGGGCACGGGGCGCCCGAAGCCGGTCATTCTGCCACGCGGTGCCTGGGCAGGCAAAGAAAACGTTAAATCTGGGGCGGAGATGCCGGAGGGCCTGCGAGCAAGCGGGCGGGGATCGTCCCGAACGCCTGTGTCCAGGCTCCCTCGCGCGGCGGCTGGGACACTCGCGATCGGAGTTCGGCCATGAACACGGGCCGCGACCAGGCCTCCGCGCCCAGGCTCAGCAGATGCTCGCTTTCCACTT
This sequence comes from Luteimonas gilva, assembly GCF_005239095.1. GTDB lineage: Bacteria > Pseudomonadota > Gammaproteobacteria > Xanthomonadales > Xanthomonadaceae > Luteimonas_C > Luteimonas_C gilva. The sequence continues at coordinate 643,359 of NZ_SZUA01000001.1, forward strand.
GGGCGTCGATCAGCGCCCAGCCCCAGCTCTGCAGGCCTCGGGCGAGCCCGGCCAGCGCCGCTTTCGATCCGCCCGAAACCGCGCTGAACATGCTTTCGCCGAAGAACATGCGCCCGACCGCCACGCCGTAGATGCCGCCGACCAGACGCGCGCCTTCGAAGACTTCCACCGAATGCGCATGGCCCAGCCGGTGCAATTCCCTGTAAGCGGCCTGCATTTCGGCGGTGATCCAGGTGCCGCGCTGGCCGCGGCGCGGCGTTTGCGCGCAGGCGGCGACGACCTCGTCGAAAACCGTGTCGGCCCGGATCTCCCAGGTCGAAGACTTCAGGTCGCGCCGGAAACGCGAGGACAGCCGCACGCCGTCGGTGCGGAACACCATGCGCGGATCCGGACTCCACCACAGGATCGGCTGGCCTCGCGAATACCAGGGGAAGATGCCATGGCGGTAGGCGTTCAACAGGCGAGCGGGGGACAGATCGCCCCCCATCGCCAACAGCCCGTCGGGTTCGCGCAGCGCGTCCTCGACCGGCGGGAACGGAGCGTCCGGCGAAGGATCGAGTTGGCGGATGCGGAAGGCCACACGGGAACGTTAGCGCAACCGCCCGGGTCTTTTGTAGGAGCGGCTTCAGCCGCGAGCTCTTCTCCTCAAATCGCAGCGATGTCGCGAAGCTCGCCGCTAAAGCCACTCCGTACGAAGGCAAAGCAGCGGAGCAAGCTCCGCTCTACAAAGCAGGGTTACCCGCGGAAAGGAGAGTGCGCTGTCAGCGTGGCGGCATAGCGGCGCACCGATTCGGCCTCTTCGCGGCACCAATGGGCCAAGGCCTGGGAAAAATCCGGATCGGCGATCCAATGCCGGCTGCGCACCAAGGTCGGCAGAAAACCGCGCGCCAGTTTGTGCTCGCCCTGCGCGCCGGGCTCGAAAATGCGCAAGCCCTGGCGCAAGCAGTACTCGATGCCTTGGTAGTAGCAGGTTTCGAAATGCAATCCCGGCAAGGCGCGGGTCGAACCCCAATAACGGCCGTACAACGTGTCCCCGCCGCGCAGGCACAAAGCGCCGGCGATGGTCTCGCCTTCGTGGTCGGCCAGGAACATCACCAAGCTTTCGGGCAGCGCGGAGGCCAGGTGGCGGAAGAACCCGAAGGTCAGCGCCGGCGAATTGCCGTATTCGGCGAAAGTCTGCAGATAGAAGCCGTACATCGCGACCAGATCGTCGTCGCTCGCATCGCGACCGTGCACGACCCGGAATCCGACGCCGGTACGCAGCGCTTTGGCGCGTTCCTGACGGATGTTCTTGCGGTGCTTGTGGTCCATCGCTCCCAGGAAATCGGCGAAGCCGCGCCAGCCGGCGTCGTTGCGCCAGTGGTATTGCACGTCGATGCGCGGCAGCCAGCCTTCGCCGAAGCTTTCGTCTTCGGATTCAAGATGGAAATTGATGTGCGCCGACGACAGCTGCTTTCCGTCGGCTATGTGCGCCATCGCGGCCAGCAGTTGGCGACGACCCTGGCCGTCGCGCGCGAGCAGGCGCGGGCCGGTGACGGGCGAGTAGGGCACCGCGCACAGGTATTTAGGGAAATAGTCCTGGCCGTAGCGCTGGTAGGCGTGCGCCCAGGCGTGGTCGAAGACGAATTCGCCGTGGGAATTGGTCTTCAGATAACCGGGCGCGGCGGCGAGCAGTTCGTCGCCTTCCCATAAAGTCAGGTGTTGCGGCGTCCAGCCCCAGTCGGCGCGCAGGCAGCCGTGCTCTTCCAAGCCGGCGAGGAAGGCGTGCGAGACGAACGGGTTGCGGCCGTCGTGGAGCGCATTCCAGCGTTCGGCGGGAATGCCGCCGATGTCGCCGACGATGCGGGCGGTGGGCATACGAGTTACCGATCTCGCGTCATCCCGGCGAAAGCCGGGATCCGGGGAGAGCCCGCGCCGAAGCCGAGGCTTGCGAATCGAAGGCCGTAGCGATGTAACCGATGCGTCGGCCTGGATTCCGGCTTTCGCCGGAATGACGAACGGGTGGGGATCGCCGACCCGATCAAGCGTCCTTGTCCAGGAACTTCTCCGCATCCAGCGCCGCCATGCAGCCGAAGCCGGCGGAGGTGATCGCCTGGCGGTAATGCTGGTCGGCCACATCGCCCGCGGCGAATACGCCGGCCACCGAGGTGGCGGTGGCGCCGCCGCTCAGGCCGGAGCGGATTTCGATGTAACCGTTGTTCATCGCCAATTGGCCCTCGAACAACGAGGTGTTCGGGGTATGGCCGATCGCGACGAACAAGCCGTGGATCTCGAGCTGCTTCGTGGACTCGTCCAAGGTCGAACGCAACCGCACGCCGGTGACGCCGGCATCGTCGCCGAGCACTTCGTCGACCGTGTGGTGCCACACCGGCACGATCTTGCCGGCCTGGATCTTGGCCATCAGCTTGTCCTGCATGATCTTCTCCGCACGCAGCGTGTCGCGGCGGTGGACCAGGTAGACCTTGCGGCAAATATGCGACAGATACAGCGCTTCCTCGACCGCGGTGTTGCCGCCGCCGATCACCGCCACGTCGCGGTCCTTGTAGAAGAAGCCGTCGCAAGTCGCGCAAGCCGATACGCCGCGTCCTTTGTAATGGTCTTCCGAAGCGATGCCCAGGTATTTGGCGGTGGCGCCGGTGGCCACGATCAAGGCGTCGGCGGTGTACTCGCCGTTGTCGCCCTTCAAGCGGAACGGGCGTTGCGACAGGTCGGCGCTGTGGATGTGGTCGAAAATCGTCTCGGTCTCGAACCGTTCGGCGTGCGCCTGCATCCGCGTCATCAGGTCCGGCCCCATCAATCCGTGCGCATCGCCGGGCCAATTGTCGACCTCGGTCGTGGTCATCAGCTGACCGCCCTGCTGCAGGCCGGTGACGACGACCGGTTTCAGGTTGGCGCGGGCCGCGTAGACGGCGGCGGTCCAGCCGGCGGGGCCGGAACCGAGGATCAGAAGGCGGCAGTGCTTGGGCGAACTGGTAGAAGAGGGGGTCATGTATACTCGCGGGCGGAATGGAACGCGCTTTGGACGAGGTTTTTCGTCGGAAACGGCGGCGCGGCGGAACCCATAGCTTGGCGACCGCGGCCCCGCTTATCAAGGCGCGTCCTCCGCAACATTGCGTACCGCCGCACGGCTTCCGCGGCATGCGCACGAGTACAGCAACGGCCCGCGCAACCCTGCGCGGGTTTTCAACATGTGGCGCCCGCATTTCGGGCGATTGAGTCCGGCCCTGCCGGCGACGGAGAACGAAGATGCGTATCGGCGTACCCAAGGAAACCAAGACCCTCGAAGGCCGCGTGGCCTTGGTGCCGGCCGCCGCCGGCGACCTGGTCAAGCGCGGTCACGAGGTTTGGCTGGAAAAGGACGCCGGCATCAAGTCCGGTTTCAAGGACGCCGAATACACGGCGCTGGGCGTGAAGATCGCGCCCGACGCGGCCGCGCTGTACGACAAGGGCGAGTTGATCGTCAAAGTGAAGGAGCCGATCGAAGGCGACCTGAAGCTGCTGCGCAAAGACCACCTGCTGTTCTGCTATCTGCATCTGGCGCCGCTGCCGGAACTGACCAAGCGCCTGCTCGACATCGGCCTGACCGGCGTCGCGTTCGAAACCGTCGAACTGGAGAACGGCGACCTGCCGCTGCTGGCGCCGATGTCGATCATCGCCGGCAAGATCGGCATCCAGGTCGGCACCCATCTGCTGCACCAGCCCATGGGCGGCAAGGGCAAGCTGCTCGGCGGCCTGCCGTCGACCGAGCGCGGCAAGGTAGTGGTGTTCGGCGCGGGCCAAGCCGGCGGCAATTCCGCGGCGCTGGCCGCGGCCGGCGGCGCCAACGTGGTGGTGTTCGAGAAGCGCCAGGATCGCATGGACGAAATGATGCGCCTGGGCAACAACGTCACCGCGCTGTATCCGTACGAAGACGTGGTCGCCCGCGAAGTCGCTTCGGCCGACCTGGTGATCGGCGCCGTGCTCGTCACCGGCGCGGTCGCCCCGCACGTGGTCAGCCGCGAAATGATCAAGGGCATGGAGGACGGCAGCGTGCTGGTCGACATCTCCATCGATCAGGGCGGCTGCTTCGAAACCTCGCGCGCCACCACCTGGAAGGAACCGACCTACGTGGAGGAGGGCGTCACCCACTTCTGCGTCACCAACATGCCCGGCGCCGTGCCGCAGACTTCGTCGCAGGCGATCTGCGCGGCGATCCTGCCTTGGGTCAACAAGCTGGCTTCGGGCAGCTGGCGCGACAATACGGCGCTGGTGAAGGGCATCAATGTGGAAGGCGGCAAATTGGTGCATCCTGCGCTGCAGGGGATGAAGCTGTAAGGATCGATTCCGCCGGCCTGACCTCGGTCGCTCCGGCGCTTCGCCCGGAGCGATAAATAACGTAGTATCAAGCTTCTAGAGGATTTTCTTCAGGTAATCACGCACGGTGGCACGCCCGATCTCCGAACCCAATAAGAAGTCGCGCAAGCCCGCCGCCGCACCGCAACCCGCGGTGCCGAACCCGCGTCGCCAGCGGTTGATGAAGGACATCGCGCTGATTTTGATCGCGCCGGTGTTGCTTTATCTGGTGGCCAGCTTGTTCACCTTCTCGCCCGACGATCCCAGTTGGTCGCATCAGGGCAGCGTGACCGGCGAGTTGCATAACGTCGGTGGGCTGGTCGGCGCCTACGCCGCCGACATCCTCATCACCTTCTGCGGCTATGTGGCCTACCTGCTGCCGATCATGCTGGGCGTGATCGCCTGGATCGCGCTGTTCGGCATGGACGTGGACGGCGACGGCGGCGCCGATCTGGGTCCGGCGCTGCGCTTGGTGGGCATCGTGGGATTCCTCATTTCGGCGGCGGGATTGCTCCATTTGCGGATCGGGCTGGTCGAAAACTTTTCGGCCGGCGCCGGCGGCATTCTGGGCCGTCTGGTCGGCAAATCGCTGATGGCCGGCTTCGGGGTCATGGGCAGCAACCTTTTCTTGTTGGCGCTGTTCCTCACTTCGATCACTTTGGCCACCGGCCTGTCTTGGCTGGCGGTGATGGACAAGCTCGGCCAATGGGCGCTGGCCTTGCCGGGGCTGTTCCGCCGCGGCACGCAGCAAGCGGTGGAATGGCAAGAGGCGAGGGCGTACCGCGAGGAGCGCGAAGAATCGCGCAAAGTCGAAACCGAACTGCGCGCCAAGCGCGCTCCGGTGAAGATCGAACCGCCCGCGCCGGCGCAAGTGGAGAAGAGCGACCGCGCCAAGCGCGAGCAGCAGATCCCGCTGTTCCATGTCGGCGACGGCTCCGGCATCCCGCCGCTGGCCTTGCTCGACGACCCCAAACCGCAGCAGAAGGGCTACAGCGAGGAAACGCTGGAGACGCTGTCGCGCCAGATCGAATTCAAGCTGCGCGACTTCCGCATCGAAGCGCAGGTGGTCGGCGCCTATCCGGGCCCGGTGATCACCCGTTTCGAACTCGAACCCGCGCCGGGCGTGAAGGTCAGCCAGATCAGCTCGCTGGACAAGGACATCGCCCGCGGCCTGTCGCTGAAATCGGTGCGCGTGGTCGATGTGATCCCGGGCAAGTCGGTGGTCGGCCTGGAAACGCCGAACACCCACCGCGAGATGATCTACCTGAGCGAGCTGTTGCGTTCGAAGGAATACGACAAGTCCGGCAGCCATCTGACTTTGGCGCTGGGCAAGGACATCGCCGGACGCCCGCTGGTCGCCGACCTGGCGCGCATGCCGCACTTGCTGGTCGCCGGCACCACCGGTTCGGGCAAATCCGTCGCGGTCAACGCGATGGTGCTGAGCCTGCTGTACAAGGCCGGCCCGCAAGACCTGCGCATGCTGATGATCGACCCGAAGATGCTGGAACTCAGCGTCTACCAGGGCATCCCGCATCTGCTGGCGCCGGTCGTGACCGACATGAAGGAGGCCGCCAACGGCCTGCGCTGGTGCGTGGCGGAGATGGAGCGCCGCTACAAGTTGATGAGCGCGGTCGGCGTGCGCAACCTGGCCGGCTTCAACAAGAAGGTGAAGGACGCGCAGGACGCCGGCCAGCCGATGATGGACCCGTTGTTCAAGCCGAATCCGGAGTTGGGCGAAGCGCCGCGCCAACTGGAGACGCTGCCGTTCATCGTCATCTTCATCGACGAATTCGCCGACATGATGATGATCGTCGGCAAGAAGGTCGAAGAACTCATCGCGCGCCTGGCGCAGAAGGCGCGCGCGGCCGGCATCCATCTGATCCTGGCCACGCAGCGTCCGTCGGTGGACGTGATCACCGGCTTGATCAAGGCCAACATCCCGACCCGCATCGCGTTCCAGGTGTCGAGCAAGATCGACTCGCGCACGATCCTGGACCAATCCGGCGCGGAGACGCTGCTCGGTCACGGCGACATGCTTTATCTGCCGCCAGGCACGGCGATGCCCGAACGCGTGCACGGCGCCTTCGTCAGCGACGACGAAGTGCACCGCGTGGTCGAACACCTCAAGCAGAGCAGCAGCGGCCCGGACTACATCGAAGGCGTGCTGGAGGAAGTGCAGTCGATGGGCGAGGGCATCGTCGTCGGCGCCACCGGCCTGCCTGAGAGCAGCGGCGGGGCGGGGGACGAGAGCGACCCGCTGTACGACGAGGCGGTGCGGATCGTCACCGAGACCCGCCGCGCCTCCATTTCCGGCGTCCAACGCCGGCTCAAGATCGGCTACAACCGCGCCGCCCGCCTGGTCGAGGCCATGGAGGCCGCCGGCGTGGTCTCGCCGCCGGAGCACAACGGCGACCGCAGCGTGCTGGCACCGCCGCCGCCGAAGGGCTAAGCTCCGGCGACGGGGGAGCGTCACCGGGGAAACAACATGCGCACCATCCGATGGTTGCCGGCCGTCGCGCTCGCTGCGGCTGCGTGTTTGTCGACGCCTCAAGCCCAAGCTCAAACTTGGCTGCGTTGGAAGAAGGAAGGTCCGGTCCACGATCCGTCGACCCGGATCGCGACGCCGAAGCCTGTCGTCAGCCTGCCGCCACTCGCGCCGGCCGTGACGGCGACTCCACCGGTCGTAAGCGGTCCGACCATCACGATCAGCGAGGAAGCGCCGGCGGCGATGCCGGCGGTAACGACGTCCCCCGGGCCGATTCCGCAACGCCCGACTTCAATGGTGTCGTCCGTCGCTGCATCGAAACCCGCACCGGTAACGCCGCTCGCACCGCTCCCCGTCGCATCCACGCCAATGGTCGCGGCACCGGTGCCAGCGCCGCTTCCGGCGACCACCACCGCACCGGCCGTTGCACAGGCCGCCATCGTTCCTGCAGCGGTCGTAATCGCAGTTTCCGCGCCGTCCGCTTCGCCGACGGCGAACGCGTTTCCGTCGGCTTCTCCGGCAACGCCCGCCATGCGGATCGAGGAGCCATCGATGCTGGCTTCCGTGCAGCCCGCGCCTTCCGTAGCCGCTCCGATCGTCCCCCTCGCAAGCCCCGTATCGCCTCCGGTCGATCCTGCCGTGCTGCCCGCCGCCGTCCCCGCAGCGACGATGCCGGCCATGATCGAATCCGGCCCGATCGTCGCGGCGCCGTTGAGCGCGCAAGCGATCTGCGCCGACTGCGCGACCGCGGACGAATTGCGGGCCACCAGTGCGCGGCCGCGCAAGGGCGAAGCCTCGCCGGAAGGCTTGGAAATCCAGGCCGAAGCCAAGCGCCGGCTGCTGCAGGGCCCCTGAGAAGGCCCTATTCAGCTGGGCGCTTGCAGACTGCCGGCATCGCATCCGGAAGATCCGCCATGAAACGCATCGCCTTGCTTGCGGCCGCCGCCGCGCTGACGATCCCGCTCGCCGCATGGGCTTCGGCCCGCGACGATCTCAACGCTTTCGCCCGCGGCCTGAAGGGCTTGGACGGCCAGTTCGCGCAGAAAGTGTTCGACGCCAACGGCAAATTGAAGGAAACCACCAGCGGCCGGGTCGCGCTGTCGGCGCCGCGCCTGTTCCGCTGGGAATACAAACAACCGCATCCGCAGCTGATCGTCGCCGACGGCAAGAAGGTGTGGGTCTACGATCCTGACCTGCAACAAGTGACGGTGCGTCCGCAAGGCGTGGAAGAACAGAACAGCCCGCTCGCGGCGTTGATCGATCCGAGCAAGCTGGACCGCGATTTCAGGGTCGCCGATGCGGGCGACGCCGACGGCCTGGAATGGCTGCTGCTGTCGCCGAAGAACGAGGAACAAGCCAGTTTCCAGTCCGCCAAACTCGGTTTCGGCCAAGGCGGCCTGGCCAAGATGCAAATCGTCGACGCCTTGGGCCAACGCACCGAAATCGCCTTCAGCGGTTGGAAGCGCAACCCTTCGTTCGCCGCCGGCACGTTCGCCTACAAGCCGCCGCAGGGCGTGGACGTGATCGGCGAGGAGCGGTGAGTTCCCCTTCTCCCATCGGGAGAAGGTGCCCGAAGGGCGGATGACCCTCTCCCGATGGGAGAGGGAGCTTTAACAGCCCAGCGCTAGAATGCGGCCGTGGCCAAGCGCAAACCCCAGCCGAACGAATCCGAAGACCTGCTGAGCGTCGACCGCGACGCGCTGCGCCCGCTCGCAGAGCGCATGCGCCCGCAGACGCTGGACGAAATGGTCGGCCAGCGCCGCTTGCTCGCGCCCGGTTCGGCGCTGCGCGCGTCGATCGAATCGGGCCACGTCCATTCGATGATCCTGTGGGGCCCGCCCGGCTGCGGCAAGACGACGCTGGCCCTGCTGCTGGCGAAATATTCCGACGCCGAATTCCGCGCGATCTCGGCGGTGTTGTCCGGCCTGCCGGAAGTGCGCCAGGTGTTGGCCGAGGCCGCCCACCGTTTCGCCGAAGGCCGGCGCACGGTGCTGTTCGTCGACGAGGTGCACCGCTTCAACAAGGCGCAACAGGATGCGTTCTTGCCGCACATCGAACGCGGCACCATTTTGTTCGTCGGCGCGACCACCGAGAATCCGTCCTTCGAATTGAATTCGGCGCTGCTGTCGCGCTGCCGCGTGCACGTGATGGAGGCCGTTTCGGCCGACGACATCGCCGAAGCTTTGCGCCGCGCCTTGCACGACGAAGAACGCGGCCTCGGCGGCCGCGGCCTGCGCATCGGCGACGAAGCGTTGGCCGAAATCGCCGGCGCGGCCGACGGCGACGTACGTCGCGGCTTGACCTTGCTGGAGATCGCCTCCGAATTGGCGGGCGAGGGCGGCGAGATCGATCAAGACACCTTGCGCCAAGTGCTGGCCGACCGCACCCGCCGCTTCGACAAAGGCGGCGAACAGTTCTACGACCAGATTTCGGCCCTGCACAAATCCGTGCGCAGCTCCAATCCCGACGCCGCGCTGTACTGGTTCGCGCGCATGCTCGACGGCGGCGCCGATCCGATCTATCTCGCGCGGCGGCTGACCCGGATGGCCGTGGAAGATATCGGCCTGGCCGATCCGCGGGCTTTGCAGATGGCCACCGAAGCCTGGGACGCCTACGACCGGCTCGGCAGTCCCGAAGGCGATCTCGCGCTGGCGCAGGTGGTGATCTACCTGGCCAGCACCGCGAAATCGAACGCGGGCTACGTGGCTTTCAAGGCGGCCAAGCGCGATGTCGAGGAATACGGCACGCAGGACGTGCCGATGCACATCCGCAATGCGCCGACGAAACTGATGAAACAGCTCGGCTACGGCAAGGGCTACCAATACGACCACGACGCCGACGGCGGCATCGCTTTGGACCAGACCGGCTTTCCGGATGCGATGGGCGAGCGGGTGTACTACGAACCGGTCGAGCGCGGTTTGGAAATCAAGCTGAAGGAAAAGCTCGACGCCTTGCGCGCCGCACGCGCTCGCGCCGCGCGCGAGCGCTAGGCATAATCGATCCGCATGGGAGATGGCATTCCTCCCCGAACCGCCGGCTTCGCAGCCCGCTGATGATGCCTACCGGACCCAGCAAGGGCGGTAGACGTTCGCCCTTCCGAATCATTTCAATAATGAAGGGCAAGTTCATGATTCATCGATCTTTTTCGATAAACCTCTCTCGTGGTCCGGGCTTATGTGGGAGCGGCTTTAGCCGCGAGCTCTTTCCCTCACGCCGCGAGCTTGCAGCAAAAAGCTCGCGGCTAAAGCCGCTCCCACAAAAACCGGTCCCACAAAAGGCATCCCTGCAAAAGCCGGTCCTCGTTGGAGACGCGCGATGAACCCCGCGATCTGGTGGCAACAACTCATGCTGGTCATGGCCGGCGGCGCACTCGGCGCCGCGGGTCGCTTCTGGCTGGGCGGTTTCCTGCTGCGCCGGCTCGGCGACGGCTTCCCCTGGGGCACGCTGGCGGCGAACCTGATCGGTTCCTTCGCCGTCGGCTACATCGCGGTCTGGCTGGAAAGCCGCGGACCCTCGGCGCTGTACTGGCGCGCATTCCTGATCGTGGGGCTGCTCGGCGGGCTGACCACCTATTCGGCGCTGATGCTGGAATGCCTGCTGTTCGCCCGCTCGCAACGCAGCGGAATGTTGCTGGGCTATCTGGCCGCGACCTTGGTCGCCGGCTTGCTTCTGGTCTGGCTCGGCGCCCGTACGGCGGCATGGATACGGCCGCCGGTGTAGCGGATAAAACGATCGGAAAGCCTTCGTAGCGCGATGGGAATGCCGCCGGCGGCGCGGCGTTCCAGCGTGGCGGACCGGCCCGCGCCCCCGCGGCCGTCCCACCGTGCTGGAGGCGACCCATGCGAACCAAGCAAATCGTCCGCGCTTTATGGACGGGCTTCGTTGCCCTGATCCCGCTGCTCTTGCTGTTGTTGATCCCCTTCGCCGATGCCTTGGCCACCGGCTTCGTCCGCGCCGGCGACCTGCGCCAAGGCCGCGACATGGCGATGGCCGCCACCTTGCCCGACGGTCGAGTCCTGGTCGTCGGCGGCGTCGGCCTGAACGATCAAGGCTGGGGCGAATACCTGGCCACCGCCGAGCTTTTCGACCCGGAAACGAACACGTTCCTACCGACCGGTTCGATGACTGCCGGCCGCGACGGCAACGCCACGATCACCGCGCTCGCCGACGGCCGCGTCTTGCTGACCGGCGGCATCGGCCAAGACGCAGACGGGCAAACCATCGCCTTGGCCAGCGCCGAGGTTTACGACCCGGCGACCGGTAAGTTCACCCGCACCGCCAACGACATGAGCGGCGTGCGTTATTTCCATGCCGCGACTTTGTTGGCCGATGGCCGCGTCCTCGTCGCCGGCGGTTGGGGCGCGGGGCAGCGCTTGGCCAGCGCCGACATCTACGACCCGGCGACCAATCGCTTCACCCGCACCGGCGACATGACGATCGAGCGCAATAGCCATACCGCGACGACTTTGAACGATGGGCGGGTGCTGATCGTCGGCGGCCTGACCACCGATGCCTGGAGCGTGGCGTCGGCGGAAATCTTCGATCCCGCCACGGGCCAATTCGCCGCGACCGGCGGCCTGGAAGCGCCGCGCTTCATGGCCACCGCATCGAAACTCGAAAACGGCAAGGTGCTGGTCGGCGGCGGCCTGGACAACGGGGTCTGGCGTCCGTACGGCGAGCTCTACGATCCGGCCGCAGGCACGTTCTCGCGCACCGACGATCTGACCTGGGCGCGCTCCGACCATGCGCAAACACCGCTGCCCGACGGCCGCGTGCTGTTTACCGCAGGCGAAACCGACGAAGGCGGCACGCGCCGCGCCGAGCGTTACGACCCGGTCACCGGCAAGTTCACCGTGGTCGCGAACATGCAGCTGGGCCGCGCGCGCTCGGCGACGGCGGTGCTGCACGACGGCCGCGTGCTCGTCGCCGGCGGCGTGCGTCCGTGGGAGCCGCCGCTGGCGATCGCCGAGGTCTACACGCCGACGCCGGGCCCGTACGCGGACCTGTCGCTGCAGATGTCGGTGTCCAAACCGAAGGTCGCCGGCCATGGCGATTTCAATTATCTGCTGTGGCTGGAGAACGCCGGGACCTTGACCGCGACCGAAGTCGGCATCGAAGCCGAATTGCCGCCCGGCGTCGCGGTGAAGAAGTGGCAGATCGCGCAATCGAACCAATCCGGCACGTGGCGTTGCGAGCAGTCGGGCAATGCGTTCTCGTGCGCGCCGGCGGGCGGTACCTTGCGCGCGAATCCCAATCCGAAGATTCCGCGTCCGGCGGTGGCGATCAAGATCGACGCGACGGCGCCGGCATCCGGCGAATGGCCGCAGCCGTTGGTGGCCATCGCGCTGGCCAGCACCGCGACCAACGAAGACATCACCGCCAACAACGAAATCGTCGTGGTGTCCGAAGTGGCGGGCGCCGATCCGCGCGGCATCGCCAAGAAAAGCAAGCCCAAGCCGGTGCAGGACAAGGCGATGGATCGCGTGCGCCGAACGGCCGCGCAGGGCTTGAGCGGCTCGCGCTAACCGACTCGAACGGTCTCCGCTTAAACGAGCGGAGACCGCGCTTGTTGCCCTTTTGTGGGAGCGGCTTCAGCCGCGAGCTTTTCGATTTCGAGTTTGATGGAAGAGCTCGCGGCTGAAGCCGCTCCCACAAAAGCACAAGCATGCAGCAGAGCAAGCTCCGCTCTACAAAACGAAGCGGATCATGCCGAACCGGGAATCCCGGTTTCGTAGAGCGCGGCTTGCCCCGCCGCTTCCTCCGGATCATGCGACGAGGCCTGCCTTGGCGCGTCGAAGCTCGCATCGCCGCCTCCGCATCCTTTCTGCGATCGCGAGACGCCGACGAAAGGCGGAAACGAAGGGCAGCGGGGCAAGCCGCGCTCTACGAGAATTTGCTTGGGACGCAGAAAAAAGCTCACGGGACGCGCGGCTCCGACATGAGGGAAAGAAACCGCGCGCCCCGCGAGACTCAGGGCCTGCTCGGCACAGGCAATTTGGTTCCGGGATCGCCGCCGCCGGGACGCGGCAGCGTGGTGGAAAACACGTGCACGCCGGTCTCGCCGCCGAGCAGGTAGACGCGGCCGCTGTTCGGATCGGCGAACAGGCGCTGCGGGCTGCGATGGGCGAGCGAGGTAGCTTTCAGCTGTTTCGGCTTGGTCGGATCGGAAACGTCGAATTCGCGCAGGTTGCGGTCGTCGGCGTACCAAGCGCGGTCGCCGCGATGCGTCACCTTTTGGAACTGGAAGACGAATTCGCCGTTGTCGATGCCGTAACGCCCGGCCACGACCGGCTTGGCGGGATTGGACACGTCCAGGATCTGCAATCCGTTCTGGCAGGCCACGTAGACCAGCGACAATTCCGCATCGACCGACAGATCGAACGCGTTGCCGCAGTTCTGGTTGATGTGCGCCACCTGCTGCGGCCGGTCCGGACGCGCCAGATCGTAGATGCGCACGCCGCCGGAAGTCGTGCCCGGCTCGGCGCTTTCGGCCATGAAGGCGTGGCCGTTGGCGACCTTCAATCGATAGGGCTGGCCGACCAGGCCCTCGTACCAGACGAGTTTCATGTCCGCCGGGTTGGCGACGTCCAGCACGCCGAACAGGCCGCCGTTGGTCCATTTCGCCACATACGCGTAATGGCTTTCAACATCCATCACGGCCGCGCCCCAGAACGGAAAGCTGCCCAATTCTTTCGGCGCCTTGGGATTGGTCAGGTCCACCGCGAACACGCCCGCGCCCCAAGCGGCGAGATAGGCGCGGTCGCCGACCACATCGACCTGCTCGAAACTGCGGTCTTCCAAACTGAAAGGCGCGCGCGCTTCGAAGCGGGCGAGCGGAGCGAGCGTGACCGCGTCGTTGATGGTCAGCCCGTAGTTCGGCTGCACCAGCACCGGCTTGCCGCGGTACATCGCGACGTCGCGCGCATCGACGCCGGCCGGGATCCAACCGGTGGCCGTGCGGCGCGGCTTGCCGGGCGTGCGGATGTCGATGGTGTGCATCAGGTCGGTATCGGTCTGCAGCAGCAGATTCGTGGTGCCCAGACCCGCGGCGTGGCGTCCGCCCAAGGTCAAAATATCCAGATGCCCGGCGGATTGCGGATGATCGATGTCGCCGACGTTCCACACGTCGATCCCATCGCCCCAGCCGAAGGAGTAGAAATACGAGCCCACGCGCGCGCCGCGCGTCGCCGGCGGAACGTCCATCCAACCGCGCCGCACCATCTGGCTCGGATCGCTGGTGTCGAACAGGCTCAGCTGATTGCCGATGCCGATCGCCATCCCCGGCGCTAGATTGAGGCTGAAGCTGTCGAAGCCGTCGACCTGGTGCGCGCTGAGCAGGTAGGGCGCTTCCGGATTGCTCACGTCGTAGACATGGAGTGCCACCTCGGTGCCCAACCAGGTGCGTCCGCTGGCCTGGATCTGGTTGCCGAAGGCCTTGATCTGCGTGTACTGGACCGGCACGGTTTCGATCGCGCTGCGCACGAAACGCGGATGGGCCGGATCGCTCAGATCGCCGACGTACAGGCCGTGGTTGTTGTCGAACAGGTATAGATGGCCGTTCGCGGCGACGATGCCGACCATGAACTTGTTGTCGGCGTCGTTGTAGTCGTGGGTGTCGGCGACCAGCTTGGGCGCGGCGGGGTTGGCCAGCGAATAGACGGCCACGCCGCTGATGCCGTCCGAGCCGCGCCAAGCCGCATACAGATATTGACCTTGCCGGGTGGTGGAGATGATCGGCCCGCCGGCCGGTTCGGTGCTGGCGATCCGTTGCGGCGCGGTCGGCACGTTGTAGTCCCAGGTCGCCAGCACCCGGCCGGTCGGGATGTGGACGTAACGGCCGTCGACGATCAGCTCGCCGGTCACCGCACCGCCGCGGATGAGGTCCAGCTTGACCGGTTCGGGGGAGCTCGCGGCGTGCGCGGCAGGGGGGAGGACGAAAGCGGACAGCAGCGCGACAGCGAGCAACGTGCGGGTCATGCAGGGCTCCTGGGGGCAGGGAGGTCGGTGGGCATCGTCGTGCGGGGGCACGACCGGCCGACGTTGCGCTCGGCCCCCGCGCGCGTCACTCCAATCCTTTGACGATCGCATTACAGAGCGTTTGACGGCGCCGATTCGGTGAAACGCGTCACTCGCGTTGCGCGGACTGCGTCGGATCCAACTCGGCCGGAATCGAACGCTCGCCCGCTAACCGCTTGGCGCGTTCGAAGGCGGACCGCCATTGCCCGCGCTGTCCCATCGCCCGCATCAGGCGGACTTGGAGCACGGCCACGTCGAAATCGTGCTCGGCCCAGGGCGCGATCCGGCCGATCATCGCGCCCGCTTCGGCCACGCGGCCCTGTTCGAGCAGCCAAGGCGCATAGGCCTGCACGGCGATCGCGACCTCTTCCGGCACGCCCGCCTGCTCGGCCATCGCGATGGCCGAGCGATAACCGGCCTCCGACGCGATGCGGTCGCCGCGCGCCCGCTGCAGGCTGGCGGCGGCCAGCCGCGCCGGGAGATCGTCGCCGGACGCCGCGACGGCGTTCGCCCGGTCGGGCAAGTCGCTCTGCAGCGCGGCCTGTTCGCGCCGATACAGCATCCAGGCGCGCAACCAGGGATTGCGGTCGGCCGGCCAGTCGCGCAGCGCCGCATCGGCGATCGCCACCGCGCGCGCGTTCTCGCCGGCGCGGCGGGCCAGGTCCACCTTCAGATATTCCAGGCGCCCGAAATCGTTGGGCACTTCCTGCGCCGCTTCCGGCATGGCCAACAGGCCGCCGGCTTCGCGCAAGCGTCCGGCGACGATCAGCACCTCGGCCCGGGTCAGGATCAGCTCCGCGCGCTGGGTCGGATCGCGCACCCGCGGCAGCATGGCCCAGGCGCGGTCGGCTTCGGCCAGGGCCAGATCGGTGCGCAACATCGCCACGTGCACCGCCATCAGCATCTTGCGGGTGGTGGCCAGCTCGTTCACCGCGCCCATCGAGCTGAAATCCTCGGCCGCCTTCTGCAGATAGGGCAGGCCGTGCGCCGGGCGCCGGCGGTCGACTTCCATGATGCCGAGGTTGGCGTCCACCCGTGCCACCGCCAGCGCGTCGCCCATGTTCGCGAGCTGCACGCGCGCTTGGCCCAGATCGGCCAGCGCCAGGTCGTATTTCTTCTGCAGCGAATAAGCCACCGCGCGGCCGCTGAAAGCCTGGCCCACTTCGGCGGGATGGTCGCCCTTGCCGAGCGTGGCGATGACCAGGTCGTAGGCCTGTTCGGCTTCGGCGTAGCGGTCCAAGCGGATCAGCATCGCGCCGCGGGCGTTGAGCAGGCGCGCGTTGAACACCGGATCGCGCTTGGCCTCGTCGCTGGCCAAAGCTTGGTCGAGCGTGGCCAGGCCGCGCCGGTATTCGCCGGCGCGGAAATCCACTCGCGCCAATTGGTATTGCAGCCGCGGCTGCGAGCGCTGCAGCTCCGGCGCTTCCAGCAGGATCCGCCGCGCGGTTTCGATCTCGTTGGCCAGCATCGCCGCACGCGCGCGCTGCAGGCGCTCGGCCAGCGCGGGCTCTGCCAGCTCGTCCTTGGCCAGGCTGCCGCCCAGCGCGGGCGCCAGGCGGTCGGCCGCCATCCGCGCGGCTTGCAACAGTTCGGCGTCTTGCGCCTGCCCGCGTTGGGTCACGCCGTCGCGGTCCATCGCGTTCAAGACCACTTCCCAGCCGGCCGGCACGCGCCGCGCGCGGCTGTCGACGATCCAGGCCGCGCGGGTCGCGCGGCGCAGCGTCGCCGCATCCTTCTTCTGCTCGCGCAGCACGCCGAGCACGGCTTCGCTGGACAACACCGGCAAGCCGGCGCGGTGCAGGCGGTCGGCGACGAAATCCATCAACCCCAATCTCGCCCAGGCCGCTTCGTCCGAAGATTCGACGTCGCTGGGCAATACCAAGATCGTCCGGCCCGACGAGACGGGCGCAGCGATGTTCGCGGCCGGCGCGGCCGTAGGCCTGCCGCGATTCGTCCACCAAGCGAACGTGGACAGCAGCGCCAATACCGCGGCTGCGGCGATGGCGAGCGGCCAACGCCCGCGGCTAAGAGCATGCGCAGGCGCCGCCGCGGTACCCGCATCGACAGCGGGCGCCTCCGCCGCTTCGCCTTGCTCGGCGCGCGTTTCCAGCAACCAACGGAAACCGTAGCGCGGCACGGTGCGGATCGAACGCTGCTCGTGGCCGTCGTCGCCGACCGCGCGCCGCGCGCGCAGCACGATTTGGGCGAGCTGCGCGTCCGACACGTCGCTGCGCCCGAACACGGCCTGGACCAATTCGTCGCGGCTCACCGCACGGTCGCGATGCTCGATCAAGCAGACCAGGCATTCGAACACGCGCGCGGGCAGGGCCACGGCTTCGCCGCGAAGCCGCAGTTCGCGCGTGGCCAAATCCAGTACGTACTCCCCGAAACGATACCGAACGATGCTCATGGATGCCGCTAGGTTATATGCGCGAGCGAGCCGCGCGTCCCGTGCGCGACGGCACCGTGCATCGACCGTTAATCAAATGCCGCATCCGAACGGCTCGCGTTACGGGCGAATTCGGACGGAGCGTGCGGATTAGCCAGCGTCAATTCACTTGATGATAGCTCTCCAAGCGCTTGATTTTAGGGTTTTTCGCTTGAGACCGACGTGGCCGGACGAACCCGGACAGGTAGACGCCCCAGACTTGCCGGCCAAGATCGGCGAGCGCATGCTCCGCGACGCAGGAACATCCACACGGGAGGCGCAGATGCGTTTGCTTATCGCAGCGATCGTTGGCGGCATCGTGATGTTCGTATGGCAGGCGGTCGCGCACATGGCGCTGCCGCTCGGCGAAATGGGGATGAAGACCGCGTCCGGGCAGGAAACGGCCATCGCCGCGCTACAGGCCTCGGCCACCGACGGCGGCGGCGTGTACATGCTGCCGGGCATGTCGCCCGAACAATGGGCCGACGAGAAGGCGAGGATGGCGTTCCAAGAACAATACAAGTCCAGCCCGTACGCATTCGTGGTCTACAAGCCCGAAGGCAACCCGGCGCTCGTCGACATGGTCCCGAACCTGATCAAGCAATTCGTCACCGATTTCATCGCCGCCTTCGTCGCGGCTTGGGTGCTCGCGCTGGGCGCGTTCGGATTCGGCAAGCGCGTGCTGATCGCCGGCGCGCTGGGATTGTTCGCGTGGTTGACGATCAGCGTGCCGTATTGGAATTGGTATCTATTCCCGGTGGACTTCACCGTGGGCGCCTTGCTCGAGCAGGTGATCGGCTGGCTGCTGGCCGGCGCCGCCATCGCTGGATGGCTGGGCCGCGGCGAACGCGGGGCATGAGTCGGGATGGCGCCGCAGCGACTCCACGGGGCGCGCTCGCGTCCCGCGGAGGATCGCCCTGGGAACAGACCTTGCCAGTGGCCGCGGGCGTCTTCCTGGGCGCCTTGCTGTTCGGCTTGTTCGCGCTGGCCTATCTGCACGCGCAGAATCGCAGCGTTTCTTTCGCCGGCGTGTCGACCGCCGCGAACACCACGACCTCGCAAAATTCCGATGCATCGACGGCGGCGGACGAATCCGATGCCGTGGCAGCGCTGCCGCGATTGCCCGGTCTGATCGAAGCCAACCGCCGACGTGCGCACACGGCCTGCATCGCCGGCACGGTCGGCCACCGCCGCAGCAACGGCTGGGTCCAGGCTGTGGCCGAGAACGCGCCGAGGCGTTGCATCGCGACCAGCCAGTGATGCGGGATGGCTGGAGTCGTCCGATCTTGGACGAATCGACGAGCAATTGAAGCGCGCATCCGATTCGCTGTTGCGCGCCTGAAACGTTTCGCTGCTATCGCTTGGAGCGCGTCTAGCGCGGCTCGCGACGCGTCGGCGCAGGCCGAAGCGCATTCAGGCGGACAGCCGGATGGCCACGCCGTATCCCTGCCGATACGTTTTAGAAGTCCGCGCGCGGCATCCGGCTTTCAAATTCACACGGCCGCCACTTTCATAAACCAATTTTTCTTAACAGTAGCAATACCTTACGGAATATTAATGAACTAAGGCATCAGTAATGCATGCCTGCCTGTGCGTCGTATGCGAGCGCCACCCCCGTGTGCCCGGACGGCGTGCAAGGAGACTCGATATGCATATCCGTAAATCCTTCCTGGCGTCCGCGGTGCTCATCGGCATCGGCATGACCGGACAAGCTTGGGCCCAAGCTCAAAACACCGAAAACGGGCCGGGACGCAATCTGCAAATAGCCATAGAAGACAACAGCGACAACTCCAACAGCAGCAGCGGCGACAACCGCAACAACGACGGTTACGCCGAAAGCGCCGGCTACGGCACCGCGGCGGCCAATAACGGTGGCACCGCCACTTCGACGTTCTCCAACTCCTTCAACTCGAGCCAGGCGATCGCCACGACGCAGCTCGACGGCTACGTGACCGACATCCGTACCCGCGACATCGGCAACTACGCCACCAACAACGGCAACGCCAATGGCGGCAGCGGCGGTGCAGGGGGCGCCGGCGTGGGCGGTGCGGGCGTGGGCGGCCCTGGCGGTGCGGCAGGCAGCTACAGCGGTGATGCCGGCGGCGCCAGCCTGGCCGGTGGCGGCAGCAGCTCCAACAGCGGCGGCAACTCGCGCGAACGCGGTGCCGGCGATTCCACCGGCGGCAGCGGTAGCAGCACCGGCGGCGCAGGCACCAGCGGCGACGGCACCGGCACCAGCGGATCGTCCACCGCGATGGGCGGCGCGGGCGGCTCCGGATCGGGCGGCGCCGGCAATGGCGCGTCCGGCGGCAGCGGCGGCTCGGGCGGCAGCAGCGTGGTCGATGCCGGCGTGTTCGACATGCACAACGACATGACCGGCGCCGGCCAGTCGGCCGCGGGCATCATGGTTTCGGCCCAGAACAGCGGCTTCGCCTCGCTGATCCAGCAGGGCGTGACCGTGCAAGCCAACCTGACTGTCGGACCCAGCGCTCCGTAAAGCGCTCGACCAGATGCACCGCGCAGGGCTCCGGCCTTGCGCGGCGCATCGCGCGTTCGTCCGCGCGCATCGCGCGAACGGCGCGGCACGCATGGCGAAGGAGTAGGCCCATGCCCGTATCCAGAATTTTCCCGCTTGCCGCCGCAGCGGCCTGCGCTTGGCTGTCGGCGGATCCGGCGATGGCCGTCGATCCGCAAACCGTCGCTCCAGAAACGGCGCCTTCCGCGAATGCGCAACCGGTGCCGGGTTTGGGCCGGCGGATGGATCCCTCTGCGTTGGACGCCTTGCGCGGCGGCGACGACGATTGGACCCAGAACAACATCGATATCCAGGGCCAATTGGACGGCAATACCGCGCAGAACATCGCCAGCGGCGATAACGTCCTCGACGGCGGCGCGTTCGCCAACGCCAGCGGCATCGCCACGGTGATCCAAAACAGCGGTTCGAACGTGCTGATCCAAAACGGCATGGTCGTCGACGTGCGATTCGCCGGATCCAATCCATGAAAATCGGCGCACCGGCCGCCTTGCTGGCGGCCTGCATCGCCGGAGCCGCACAGGCCGGCACCGCCGAAGTGCGCGCCGACGGCGGCGCGTACGCCGTGCGCCTGACCAGCCTGAAAGAAGCGCGCTTCCGCACCACCATCCGCCAGCGTTACGACTTCAGTTGCGGCTCGGCCGCCGTCGCGACGCTGCTCACCTACCAATACGGACAACCGGTCGCCGAGACCGAAGTCTTCATGCGCATGTACGCCCATGGCGATCAGGCCAAGATCCGCCAGGAAGGCTTCTCGCTGCTGGACATGCGCCGCTATTTCGAAACGCTGGGCTATCAGGCCGACGGTTTCGAACTGCCGCTGGACAAGCTGGCCGAAGAAGGCTTGCCGGCGATCGTGCTGCTCAACGAGCGCGGCTACAAGCATTTCGTGGTGGTGAAGGGCTTGCGCAACGGACGCGTGCTGATCGGCGATCCGGCGATGGGCACGCGCGCATTGCCGCGTGCGCGCTTCGAAAAGCTATGGGACAGCCGCGTGCTGTTCGTGGTCCACAACCGGCGCGAGCTGGCCAGCTTCAACGCATCGCGCGACTGGCGCGCCGCACCGGCGGCGCCGCTCGAATTGGCGATCCAGCGCAGCGGCCTGCAGAACATCGTCATGCCGCGTCGCGGGCCGGGCGACATTTGAGGCGCAGCATGGCCACCGAACCGCGAATGCGTATCGAACGTAGCCCGGGTGGAGCGAAGCGATACCCGGGAGCACGCCGCGACTCCTTCCCGGGTATCGCCTGTGGCTCCACCCGGGCTACATCCAGCTGGCTGCTCTTGATGGCAGTTTGGTCATGCTCCGTATTCGCGCAAGAAGCCGACACCAGCGCCGCATTCGGTCGCCCGGTCGCTTTCGATCGCTTGGAAACCTCGCGCGGCGGTTTCGATTTGCCGTCGGGCCTGCAGGCCTCGTTCGGATTCGCTCGCGTGGTGTACGTCAACGGGGAACTGGTCGCCAGCACGCGAGTCGGCATTCCCAATATCGCCGCGATGACGCCCGAACAAGCGCAAGCGCTGGCCGAGGCGCAGCGCGGTCGATTGCTGCAACTGGGCGACGGCAATCGCGCCGATGCCGTGCCCGGCGGCGGTCTGGTGATCCAGAACACGCTCGACGGACAAGACATCCGCGTCACGACCACGCTCGACATCGGCGTCAATACGCTGGGCCTGTTCCAGGATTTGAACGCGCAAGCGGCCATGCAGGACGCGTTGATCGCCGCACCGGGGTCGCCATGAAGCCTATTCGTCTCGCTATCGCCATCGTGCTGGCGTCGGCCAGCGCCGCCGCCGCCGCGCAGCAGACCGGCTCCGCATCGCGCCTGGACGATTTGCAGCAGCAGATCGATGCGCAAACCGTGAAGCTGGAACAATTGCGCCAGGCGATGACCGAACAGGAAAGCAGCGTCGCCGAGCTACAGCGCGCTTTGAACGAAGAGCGCTTGGCCGGCGCGCGGGGCAGGGGAGGGGCGGGGATCGTCCAGCAAGATCCCGCTCTCGCCCAAGCCCCGAAGCCGGACGATCCGATGCCGACGCAACAAGCGCCCGCACAACCCGTCGGTCGCGCACCCGAAACCGAAACCCGTCCACCCGAAGTCGCGCGGATCTTCGACCAACCCGGCGTGCTGACGCCGCGCGGCCGTTTCGTACTGGAGCCGTCGCTGCAATTCGGCTATTGGTCCAACGACCGCGTCGCGCTGGTCGGCTATACCATCATACCCGCGCTTCTGATCGGCCTGATCGACGTGCGCCAAGTGAAAACCACGTCCGGCATCGCCACGCTGACCGGCCGCTACGGTCTCAGCGATCGCTTCGAACTCGAAGCCAGGCTGCCTTACGTCTACACCAGCAGCGACACCATCAGCCGCGAGATCTTCACCGGCAGTGCGGTCGACCGCGTGTTCGACGCCAAAGGCCACGGCTTGGGCGACGTGGAAGTGACCGCGCGCTACCAGCTCAACCGCGGCGGCCCGGACCAAGCGTTCTGGGTCGGTTGGCTGCGCTACAAGAGCCGCACCGGCAAGGACTTGTTCGAAGTCACCACCGATTGCGTCACCCGTTGCGTCGGCAACGCGACCGGCACCGGCTTGCCGCTCGAATTGCCCACCGGCACCGGTTTCGACGCCTTGCAGCCGGGCGTGACCTGGCTGTATCCAACCGACCCGGTCGTGTTTTTCGGCAGCTTCAGCTATCTGCACAATTTCCCGCGCGACAACGTCAGCCGGCGCGTGCTGGGCGGCGCCGAGGAACCGTTGGGCAAGGTGGAAGCCGGCGACATTTTCGGATTCAACGTCGGCATGGGCCTGGCTTTGAACGAGAAAGCGTCGATCAGCCTGGGCTACGACCAGAGCCTGGTCGGCAAGACCCGGCAGAACGGCCAGGATGCGCCCGGCTCGGTCCGCGTCGTGCTCGGCACCCTGCTGCTGGGCGCGTCTTATCGCTACAACGAGCGCAGCACTTTGAATTTGTCGTTGGGCGTAGGCGTGACGCGGGATACGCCGGATGTGACGCTGACCGCCCGGTTGCCGACGTCGTACTGATTTTTTGTAGGAGCGGCTTTAGCCGCGAGCTTTTTCCCTCAAATCCTCGCAATGCCGCGATTTGAAGAAAAGAGCTAGCTGCAAAAGCCGCTCCTACGAAAAGCGAGGGCTTGCATTGGGAATAGGATGGCCTTATCTGGCTGGGACTCCCTGATGCGGCAGCCCCATGACCCAACATATCGGCATCGTCGCCTGTTCCGCCGAAGGCGCTTCGCTCTGCTATCGCACGATCTGCGCCGAAGGCGCGCAACGGCTCGGTCCGCACGGGCACCCCGAAGTTTCCATGCATACGCCGCCGCTGGCCGATTACGTCGAATGCCTGGACCGCGGCGACTGGGCCGGCGTCGGCGAACTCATGCTCGCCTCGGCGAACAAGCTCGCGGCGATCGGCGCCGATTTCCTGATCTGCCCCGACAACACCATCCATCAGGCGCTGCCGCACGTGCTGCCGCGCTCGCCGCTGCCGTGGTTGCACATCGCCGAAGTCGTCGCCGACGAAGCGGTGCGGCGGGGTTATCGCCGGCTCGGCTTGACCGGCACGCGCTGGTTGGTCGACAGCGAGGTCTACCCGGAGAAGCTGGCCGCGCGCGGCTTGGAGTGGGTGCGTCCGGATGCGGCCGATCGCGCCGAGATCGGCCGCATCATCATGGATGAGCTGGTCTGCGGCGTGTTCAAGCCCGGGGGCGTGGCTTATTTCCAAAAAGTCATCGAAGAATTGAAGGTGCAAGGCTGCGATGCGGTGGTGCTCGGCTGCACCGAGATTCCGCTGATCATCGACGATGCGAATTCGCCGCTGCCGACGTTGGACTCGACGCGGCTGCTGGCTCGCGCCGCATTGCGGCGGGCTTGCGACTGACTGCGCGGGCCGCGGACTTTGGCTCAGTTGCCGCCTGCAATATGGCCCAGCATTGGCTCCGCTCTCCCTAGGCGCGAACGCTAGCAAGCGGTCATCGAAAGCGAGCGTCCCGCTCCGTAGAATCTTCGGTCACTCTTTCGCTTGCACGCCATGAGCCACGACTTTCGCCATATCCGCAACGCTCTGACGGCCTGCGCCTTGGCCGCCGCCCTGCATCCGCAAGCGGCGCCGGCGCAAAACGCGCCGCAATCCGCGACTGCCGCAGCGTCCGCTCGAACCGACGGCCAACACGGCTTCGATTTCGAGTTCGGCAAGTGGAAGACGCAGCTGAAGCGCCGTTTGCGGCCGTTGTCGGGGTCCGACGAGTGGGTCGAGTACGAAGGCACATCGGTCGTCACCAAGGTTTTGAACGGCCGCGCGAATATGGTCGAACTCGACGTGCAAGGCCCGGCGGGACGCATCGAAGGCGCCTCATGGCGGCTGTACAACCCCGAGACCCGCCAGTGGAGCCTGAACTTCGCCAATGCCCGCGACGGCATGCTGACGTCGCCGGTATTCGGCGGATTCGAGAACGGCCGCGGTGTGTTCTACGGCACCGACACCCTCGGCGGCCGCACGATTCTGGTGCGGTTCGTCATTTCGGACATCAGCGCGGACTCGGTCCGTTTCGAACAATCGTATTCGGACAACGGCGGGGAAACGTGGGAATCCAATTGGATCGCGGTCGATACCCGCATCCGCGACTAAACCGTTACACGCAATAAACCGGCTCGATGCTTAATATGGGTGCGCATGAAGTACCTGCGTTCCTCCGCGCCCGAGACAGGCTCCGCCGGTAGCGAAGGCCTGTCTTATGTCTATGTATTGCCCTGCGCCTACGAGGACTTGCTGAAGCTCGGCTTCTCGCGCGATCCGCTCGCGCGCGTGCAGACCCTGCATCCGCGCTATTACGAATTCTTCGGCTTGGACCGCGGCTTCCTGATCGAAACCGATACGGTCGCCGAAGCGCGAGCCCTGGAATTGCGGCTCAGGCGCGCATTGGCCGAACACAATGCGCCGGCGCCGTTGACCGTCCGCCGCGCCGCCGGCGGGCACACCGAGTGGTACCGCGGCGCCTACGACGCGCTGACCGCCGACATGGAACGGCTAGCGGGGCAGGGCAGCATCGTCCATCGCCCTTTGAGCGCGTGGTTGCGCGACGGATTGCTCGCGCAGCGCGATCTGCTGTTTTCGCGCGCTTGCGCCCTGCTCGAAGGCGTGCAGGGCGATCCGGATGCGCTGGATCGACCGGAGATGATCACCGTCCGCCAAAACGCCCTGGACACGCTCGACGCCTACCGCACTTTGGATCTGCCGCTGCAAGACTGCCTGCCGACGGCGCTGCTGGACTGGTATCAACGAAGCTCGCACTGAAAGAAATCCGCTAAACGCTTCGCAGTCCACGTCGGGATCTCCTCGGGGAAAAAATGCCCGGCATCGACCGCTTCGCCTTCGACCCGGTCGCACCAGCGTCGCCACAGTCCGAGCGGGCCGCCTTCCGACTCGTACCAGGACTGCAGCGCGCCGTTACGGCTCCACAACGCCAATGTCGGGCAGGCGATGCGGTTGCCGAGGCGCATGTCTTCGCTGTCGTGTTCGCGGTCCAGCGTCGCGGCGGCCCGGTATTCCTCGCAGATGGCATGGATGCGGACCGGATCGCGCAAAGCCTGGACGTATGCCGCGCGCGCTTCGGGCGAGAAGACCTCTTCTTCCGATCCCCATTGCTGGGAGGCATCGTCGATCACCGCTTCCGGCGATGCGGCGATCAATCGCTCCGGCAGCGGTTCGGGCTGCGCGAGCAGGGACCATGGCCAGAAGGCCAGCGCCAAGCGCGCGTCGGCAAGCCGCCATGCGTCTTCCGTCGGCACGATATCCAGCACCGCCAATGCCGCTATCCGTTTCGGATGATCCAAAGCCAGCCGGTATGCGACCCGGCCGCCGCGGTCGTGGCCAGCCACCGCAAAACGATCGTGGCCCAATCGCCGCATCGCATCCGCCATGTCTTGCGCCATCGCGCGCTTGGAATACGGCGCGTGCTTGGAATCGGACGGCGGGCAGCCGCTGCGCCCGTAGCCGCGCAAATCGGCGCAGACCACGGAGAAGGCTTGCGCGAGCGCAGGCGCGACTCGCGCCCACATCGCATGCGTCTGCGGGAAGCCGTGCAACAGCAGCAACGGCGGCCCCGATCCGCCATGGCGGACGAAGACCGTCGTTTCGCCGGTATCGATCTCGGCCGATGCGAAACCATCGAACATATGGCTGCAACTCTGTGGTTCATCCGTCGATGCCGAATTGTCCCCGTCGCGGGTTATCGTCGCGCGAACGCATCGCCGAACCTGCCCATGACCAAGATCGCCTACGCCTCGGCCGGCCTAGCCGCCGGCATCCTGCTGACCTCGCTGGCCTTCGCCGCGCAAGAAACCTACGAAGACCCGGTGAAGCAGTCGCCGCAGTTCTACAAGGTGCTGATCGACAACGATCAAGTACGCGTCCTCGAATATCGGCTGAAACCCGGCGAAAGCGAGCCCATGCACCGCCACCCGGCGGGCGTGGTCCACTATTTCTCGGACGCCAAGTTCTTGAGTTCGTCGCCCGACGGAAAGTCCGTCGAAGCGACGGTCAAAGCCGGCGACACGGTGTGGCGCGACGAAACGACCCACGCGGCCGTCAATATCGGCGAAACCGAAGCCCATGGCATCGCCGTCGAGCTGAAGCAAAGCGCGGACGCTGCGCGCCACTAACCCAACCGCAGAGGATCACCCTCAAACCCGATCGCCGGCGCAACAGCGCCGGCGCATCTCTCATTCCAGGATTCCCATGCCTTCTACCGATACCATCAACCGCCGTGTCGTTCTCGCCGCCCGTCCGAACGGCCTGCCCAAGCCCAGCGACTTCCGCTTGGAGCAAGCCGCCGTTCCCGAACCGGGCGCAGGCCAAGTACTGCTGCGCACACTGTATCTGTCGCTGGATCCTTATATGCGCAACATGATGGATCCGGTCGCACCGATCTACACGACCTCGATCCCGATCGGCGCGCCCATCGCCGGCGGCACGGTGAACCGCGTCGTCGCTTCTAAGCATCCCAAGTTCGGCAGCGGCGACTTAGTGCTGGGCAATGCGGGATGGCAGGACTACGCCTTGTCGGACGGATCCGATCTGGTGCCGTTGGGCGACATGGCGAAGCCGTCGCTGGCTTTGGGCGGCCTGGGCATGCCCGGCTTCACCGCGCATGTGGGTTTGCTCGACATCGGCGAGCCCAAGCCCGGCGAAACCGTAGCGGTAGCCGCGGCGACGGGCGCAGTGGGCAGCGCGGTCGGACAGATCGCGAAATTGAAGGGCGCACGCGCGGTCGGCATCGCCGGCGGCGCGGACAAGTGCCGTTATGCCGTCGAAGAATTGGGATTCGACGCCTGCATCGACCGGCGCGATCCGCGCTTCGCCGAATTATTGGCGGCCGCTTGCCCGGACGGCATCGACGCCTATTTCGAAAACGTGGGCGGCGAAGTTTTCGACGCGGTCCTGCCTTTGCTGAACGTCGGCGCGCGAGTGCCCGTCTGCGGATTCATTTCGCATTACAACGACCAAGCGCTGCCGCCGGGCCCCAACCGCACGCCGCTGCTGATGTCGGCCTTGCTGCAAAAGCGCATCCGCATGCAGGGCTTCATCATCCTGGACCACTACGGCGAGCGTTTCGAAACCTTCCGCCGCGAAATGGGCGCTTGGGTGGAGCAGGGGAGGGTGAAACTGCGCGAGGACCGCGTCGACGGGCTGGAGAACGCGCCCGAAGCCTTCATTGGCCTGTTGCAGGGCCGCAATTTCGGCAAATTGGTGGTCCGGGTCGCCGAATGATCGGAATGCCGGATGCCGCTAAGCTTGCGGGTGCATCCGGCATTCGACCAGGAGGGAAATGTGGACTACACCGGGCTGATGAAACCCATCGCGCTGCCCGCGAGATTCGCCGCGCCGACCCGATTGACATACGAAGACATCGTGGCCAACGCGCTCAGCCGCGAACATTTGCGCGAGGACGTCGCCGGCATCAACGCCAGCCTCGACTTGATCAACCGCACCCGCGGCGGCGGCTGGCCGACGGAGGCGGTGACCGAGGAAGGGAACTACATCGACCTGGTTTGGCACGAGTGCGAGTTCCGCGAGGGCTATTCCTTCGGCTATGCCGTGCACACCGGTGCGGGCGAATACATCGGTTGCTGCTATTTCTACCCGCTCGGCAAACGTACGCCGCTTTCGGAAGCATTGGCCAAGCACGACGTCGACGTCAGTTGGTGGGTGACGCCTTCGGCCTACGAGCGCGGCTATTACGAAAAGTTGTTTCGCGCGTTGCAACGTTGGGGCACGGTGGAATTTCCGTTCGCTTCGCTGCATTTTTCCAATCGGCTCATTCCCGCATAGTTTTTTATGCTGTCATTACCGCGAAGGCAGGAATGACGGCTTAACAGCAACAGCGTCGCGTCAGACCACCGCCATCGCGGCCACTTCGATCAAATATTCGGGATTGGACAGGGTCGCGATCCCGATCAAGGCATCCGCCGGCTTGTGCTCGCCGAACAAGGCTACGCGCGCATCCTCGATCGGTTGCAGGTACTCCCGCTTATGCCCGACCACGTAAATGGTGAGCATAGTCACTTGGCTGGGTTGCGCCCCAGCCGCCGCCAGCGCGCGGCCGAGGTTGGCGAATACTTGCCGCGCCTGCGCCGCCAGATCGCCGCGGCCGACGAGATTGCCTTGCAGATCTTCGGGTTCCTGGCCCGAGACGAAGACCAGTTTGCTTCCCGTTGCGACGACCACGTGCGAGTAGGTTTCCGGCGTGGGCAAATCTTGGGGGTTGATGCATTCGAGCGACATCGTTGGGCTCCGGTCGATCGATCCATCGTACGGCGGCGTCCGCGTTAGGTCGACACATGGCGGATCCGAGTCATCGGGGTCTCGATCGGAAGCTGCGATGCGGTTAGTCTTGAGATTCAAGGCAATCTCAGTGCCTCCACGAGCGCGGACAGTGCAGCAGGCTGATGCCGGCGGCTCGGGTAATACATGAAGAAACCGGGAAACGGCGGAGTCCAATCCTCCAGTACGCGCACCAGGCGCCGTTTCGCGACATGCTCGGCGACTTGTTCTTCGTACGCCAGGCAGATGCCGACGTCGGCGAGCGCGGCTTGGATCGCCAGATGGGTATCGTCGACCGTGAGCGGGCCGTTCACGCCGACCGTGACCGCCTTTCGTGCTTGTTGAAACTCCCATCGGTAGGGACCGCCCGGAAGGCGCAGGCCTATGCATCGATGCTCGTTCAAATCCTTGGGCCTGCGGGGAATGCTTCGCGCAGCGAAGTAGCGGGGCGAACCGACCACCGCCAACCGCAATTCGCGGGTGACGCGGACCGCGACCATATCCTTTTGAATGAATTCGCCGAGCTGGATGCCTGCATCGAACTCGCCGGCAACGAGATTCACAGGGCCGGTGACGGTAACGACATCGAGAGCGATATCGGGGTAGGCCTCAGCGAACGCCGCGAGCCGCGGCAACAGCACCATGACGGCGGCCGATCGGGACATCGCAATGCGCAAGCGTCCCGCCGGCCGGCGGCGAAGGCTTCGGGCTCGGTCGAGGGCATGGGCGATTTGTTCCAGCGCCGGGGATAGAGACTCCAAAAGCGCCGCCCCCGCGGCCGTCGGCGCGACGCTCTTGGTCGTACGGGCGAGAAGCTGCAACCCAAGCCGCCGCTCGAGCTCCCGGATCGCGTGGCTGACCGCGGATTGGGAGACGCCCAGTTTCGACGCCGCGCGCGTAAAGCTCCGCTCGCTGGCGACCGCAGCGAAAGTGGCGAGTTCGTTGAGTTCGTTTTTCATGAACCATGAATTTGGCTCATAACGGCATTGCCTGCAACACGCCTAGTTTCATCAGATGCCTTGCCATAGGATTCCGGGAGTCCCAAGACATCGCTTAGGAAGGCCATGAATAACGACATGCACGATCTGCGCACGTTGGCGCAGACCTATTTCGACGCCGCTTACGAAATGGACGCCGACAAATTCGCCTCCATTTTCCACCCGGCGAGTTCCGTCACGAAGATCGGCGAGGATGGGGACGCGGCCTCGATTCCGATCGCGGCATGGCTGGCGGCCGTCCGCACGATCAAAGCGCCCAAGGAGCAGGGCCTCGAACGCCAGGACGAAATCGTATCGATCGACGCCGAAAGCGAACTCGCGCTTTTGAAGTTGAAGCTACGGATACCGCCGCGCCGCTTCACGGACATGCTGTCCTGCTTGAAGATCGGCGGGACCTGGAAGATCGTTCAAAAAGTCATGACTTCGGCTGTCGACTAGCCGTGGCCCAAAGGGCTAAGCATCCCAGCCCTCATCAATGCACTTGACACAATTCGATAATTAGCTAATTATCGCAATATGAGTCAGGTATTCAAAGCCTTATCCGACCCTACCCGACGACAGGTGCTGCAACTCTTGCGTGAAGGCCCACTGAGCGCGGGGGAGCTAAGCGGCCACTTTGACGTCTCCAAGCCGACGATGTCTGCCCACTTCTCGGTGCTGAAGGAGGCCGATCTGATCCACGCTGAGAAGACCGGGAAGTCCGTCATCTACCACCTGAAGCTGTCGGTGCTGGAAGAAGCATTGCTCGGCTTCGTTCATTCCTTCGGCGTTGGTGCCGAGAAACCGAAGTCTAAGAAGGAGAGAGCACGATGAACAAAGAGTTGGCTTCAAACCTCGCTTGGGGCGTCGGCATCGTGGTGATCGCGCTTGCATCGACTTACGCGCGCAAGCTGGGCTATATAGAAGCCGAGACGGTCACGCGAATCGTCATGTGCGCTATAGGCTTGATGGTTGCTTGGTTCGGCAACCGAATGCCCAAAAGGTTCGTCCCCAACCCTTGGGCACGCCAGGCCACACGAGTCGGAGGCTGGTCCATGGCACTAAGTGGGCTCATCTACGCAGCTTTATGGGTGTTTGCCCCAACGCAGATAGCAGTAGTGGGAGGTTCAGCTGCCGTCATACTGGGAATACTGGTGACGATCAGCTACTGCCTATCGCTGCGCAGCAAAGCAAAAGTACCTCCAACCCCCTAAAGCACGATAGCGTGCAGAACATCATAGGTATGAAGAAGCTCGAACACGCCATGTCGGCAAGGCGGGATTTCCGCATCTATGCGCTTCTTATTGTCGGCTTGGTGTTCCTCTACGCGGGCGCCACGGTAGACCCCGCCAGCAATTGCGACGAAAGCGGCCGCGAATGCGCGCCCTGGCTGGTGCCTATCGCTTTCGGCATAGGCGTGCTGGCGACCCTGGGCGGCGTACTCGCGTTGATCCGCAACCGGGAATGGGGCAGCCGCCTGGACGTCGCCGGACGGCGGCTGTTCTGGTGGGGACAGCACGTTGTCGGCGAACACCCGCAGCGTATCGCTGGACGAAATGGCGAGAGTTGTCGTGAACCGCCGCAGCGAAAGCAGCGACAAGGTGCTCATCTACCGGAGAGACGGCGGGCGGCTCGATTTCCCCGAAGAAAATTCGGTTCCGTACGATGCACAAGAGTGGGCACGGGATCTTGCTGCGCACTTTTCGCATATCGAAGTTCGGGTGGATGAGTGAGGCTGGCAGCTGATGTTCTGGTGCGTCTTGCGCTGCCACCCAATCACCACGAAAAAGCCATTTGCATGCGTCCGCATATCGGCAATCGCGTGATGCCGGTAGTACAGCGTTGGGCGGCCCCAGCGGCTGTCCCAGTGGAATTCTTCAGGGAGCATAGGGGTAGGGTGGGGCCGTCCCGTCTCAAGCATTGAGGCTCGGCCGGGAGTATCCTCCCGGCCGAGGGGGTGGGGCATGAAGGGAATCGCATTCGCGGCACTGCTGGCGATTGGCGTAGGCCCGGCTTGGGCTCAGACCGTCATCGTTAAATGTAAGGACGCCAAAGGAAAGGTTATCTACCAAACCGAACCTTGTGAGCGTGGCCAGACAACGACCGATGTAAAGACCTATGCGCCAGTTCGCTACAACCCAAAACTGGCGGAAGAAACGCGACAAACACAGCACGAGATCGACCAGCGTCGCGCTTCCTATGGAAATAATGCGCAAGCGGCTTATATTCCGAACGATGGCCGTGGTGCTGCTTGTGAGTCGGCAAAGGCTTACCGTGAATCTGTTCTGAAATCAGTTGGCATGCGACGCACGTATGACTTGCTGCAGCAGCTTGATGAAAATGTACGGCGTGCTTGTAAATAGACCGAAAGAGGTTCAAATGATTCAATATAAAGAGCAAGACTTGTTAGGTGGATGGTCTATCGCTGTTATCGCGAACGGGCAAACTGTCGGTCACATACGA
Source organism: Luteimonas gilva (assembly GCF_005239095.1). GTDB lineage: Bacteria > Pseudomonadota > Gammaproteobacteria > Xanthomonadales > Xanthomonadaceae > Luteimonas_C > Luteimonas_C gilva. Next base: position 675,434 of record NZ_SZUA01000001.1, read on the forward strand.
AAGCATGGTCAAGACTCTAGCTTCGTCTATTACAAAGGTCCGCATAACGTAATGAATTGGTCTTTGCAGGATGAAGACCTAGCAGCTTTAAAGAGGAAAATTGAAGCGTTAACCTTATGACTGATGATGAAGCCGTAGAGCTTGTTGCTCAAAAAGCCGAGGACGCTCGCAGGTTGATATGTGAGGTTGTTCCGTCGATTAATTCGCTAAAGATTGTCCTTAACAAGCGGAGTCATGTGGCGCTGTCGCTACTAGTTGGTTCCCTTGAGCAGGCCCGCACGTTCTGCTTTGTACTCTCGAAAGAACTGCGTAGCTCGTGGTTTCCTGCGACCATTTTGCATCGCTCGCAAATTGACTACTTTATTCGTGCGGCATACTACGCATCGCCTGCCACTGACGCAGAGCTAGACAGGTTCTACTCTGATGGTCATATGCCTAAGGTTGTCGGGACTAGTGGTAAGAAGCGCAATATGTATCTGAGTGAGATGGCTGCTTCTGTAGAGACTCACTACAAGTGGAACGATAAATTTACCAAGACAATACAAGGTCATTGGTCTGCATTATCCGACGTATCGCATGGTGGGACTGCTCTAATGCAGCTCTACGAAGCTAACGGCATGATTGGCGACACTGATATAGATTTCATGGAGCTGAAGCCCGTACTAGGGAATGTGGTTGCCTTTGCTCAGCTCGGAATCGCACTAGCTATGATCATGTCGTCATTAACTGACGAAGAAAAAAGTCAGGCTGTAGGCGACGTATACACAAAGGCCCATGCGTTCTTTGCCGCTTAGGCAGCAGCTACGCCGTTCTCTCGGTAGTCTTGAAAATCGACAATTACGACCTTGACCGGCCGTCGGCGCTCAGCTTGCCGGCGAGAAGCCAAGCCAGCGCGCCGCAATTCCATGGCGTCGCGCCATAGCAGACCTTGCATGCGGCGTTCGTCAATCCGCTGGCCATCCGGAGCCACAAGGTCGGCGCCGGCGAACCGGTAGCCGGCCCAGGGCCCGTAAAGCGGCGTGTGGTTGTAGACGACGCGCTGGTAGCGCTGCTCAGCGCAGGCGTTCGGGCACGGGCGGCCCTCAGGCCAGCAGGGCGGACGCTCCATCATGGCGACCCCTCCTAATCCGTTGGTAGGTAGCCCCCAGGACGAGCCGAAGCAGCCTTAGCCCGTACCTCCACAATTTCGCATAATGTATATTATGTTATTACGAAACTGGCCCTGGGACTGGCTTCCAGGCCAGCGGCCTGCTCCCAACGCCCTCAGGCCGTACTCGATCGCGCGATTAATCGACGACGACCTCGATCAGATAGCCCGGAGACAGCGACGCCACACCGAGCATTTGTCGCGTTCGTAATCGACGACGTAGATCGTGATTCTTGCGACATGCTCGGGACCGGCGTCGGCGGCGGCAAGCGCTCGGCCGAGATTGGCGTACACCTGGCGCTTGGGCCGCAAGATCACCATGGCCGACGAGATTGCCGTTGATGTCTTACGGCTCCTGGCCCGAGACGAATACCAGCTTGCTTCCCGTCGCGACGGGTCTACGGCCTGGATCTGGGCGCCGGCGACAGCCACCGGCTGCGCGAGAAGGCCTGAATCACGCAATCTTGACTCTGGACTCGGGTCCAGGGTTCAAACTAGCGCCCTCCCCCTGCTGGATGGGCTGTCATGCGTATCGGTGAAGTCGCGAATCGGGCCGGCGTCGGCGTGGATACGGTCCGTCTGTACGAAAGGCTGCAGTTGCTGCCGGCCGCGGAACGTACGGCTTCGGGCTACCGGACTTTCGGGCCCGATGATCTGGAACGCCTGCGTTTTATCAGGCGAGCCAAGGGGTTGGGCTTTACTCTGGACGAAACGCGCGAGCTCCTGCGCCTGGCTTCCGACCGCGCCGGCGAGCGCGCGGAGGTGATGTCGTTGGCCAGGAACCGGCTGGACGACATCGAACAGAAGATCGCCCAACTGACCGCCATGCGCGACAGCCTGGGCCGGCTGGTGCAGCAATGTTCGGGTTCCGGGCCGGTGCAGGGCTGCCCGATCATCGATGCCGTGCTCGCTCACGACATCAAAAAGGCTTCCTAAGCGCATGACCGAAAAGCTTTATCGCATCGACACCGAGCGCCGCCGCTTCGTGACCGGCCTGGCGGCGTTGCCCTTGCTGGCGGCCTGGCCCAGGAACGGCCGCGCACAGACTTCGGCGGGCGCCGTCCCCGAACTCCGCGGCACGCGCTTCGAACTTTCGATCGGCGCGAATCCGGTCAACCTCACCGGCCGCCCGGCCTGGGCGAAAACCGTCAACGGCACGCTGCCGGCGCCGACCTTGCGCTGGCGCGAAGGCGACACGGTCGAGTTGCGCGTGGCCAATCGGCTGGACGAAGACACTTCGCTGCATTGGCACGGCATCCTGCTGCCGGCGAACATGGACGGCGTGCCGGGCCTGAGTTTCCACGGCATCCGGCCCGGCGAAAGCTATCTGTATCGATTCCAGATCCGCCAGGCGGGTACGTACTGGTATCACGCGCATTCGAGCCTGCAGGAAGCGGTCGGCGTCTACGGCGCCATCGTCATCGAGCCGCGCGACGCGGATGCGGTCGACGCCGATCGCGATCACGTGATCCTGCTGTCGGATTGGAGCGACGAAGACCCGCACGCCATCGTCCGCAAGCTGCGCAAACAGGCCGATTACTACAACCTGCACAAGCGCACCGTCGGCGATTTCGTGCGCGATGCGCGACGCGACGGTTTGAGCGCGGCGATCGCCGACCGCAAGGCCTGGGGCGGGATGCGGATGAGTCCGACCGACTTGGCCGACGTCACCTCGCTCACCTACACCTACCTGGTCAACGGCGCGCCGCCGGCGGCCAACTGGACCGCTTTATTCGAACGCGGCGACAAAGTGCGGCTGCGCTTCATCAACGGCTCGGCGATGACGTTCTTCGACGTGCGCATCCCCGGCCTGAAGATGACCGTGGTCGCCGCCGACGGCCAACCGGTGCATCCGGTGAGCGTCGACGAATTCCGGCTGGGCGTGGCCGAAACGCTGGACGTGGTGGTCGAACCCGCCGAACAGCCGTACACGATCTTCGCCCAGGCGATGGACCGCGGCGGCTACGCGCGCGCCACGCTCGCTCCGCGCATGGGCCTGGAAGCGCCGGTGCCGCCGCTGGATCCGCGGCCGATCCTGACCATGGCGGACATGGGGCATGGCGGCATGTCGATGTCGGGCATGGACCATAGCGGCCACGACATGTCGCAAATGAAAGGCATGGAAGGCGGCTGCGGCGCGAACATGAAGATGGACCACGGCGCGCAGGCCATGGGCGGCGCGATGATCGCGCATCCGGCCGGCGAAACCGGCAATCCCGCCGTCGACATGCAAACGATGACGCCGTCGCGCGCGCTCGACGATCCCGGCATCGGCCTGCGCGGCAACGGCCGGCGCGCGCTGACTTACGCCGACATGAAGAGCGCGTTCGACGATCCGGACGGGCGCGATCCGGGCCGCGAAATCCAATTGCACCTGACCGGCAATATGGAGCGCTATACCTGGGGTTTCGACGGCATTCCGTTCTCCAAAGCCGAACCGGTGCGGCTCAATTACGGCGAGCGGGTGCGCATCGTCCTGGTCAACGACACGATGATGGAGCACCCGATCCACTTGCACGGGATGTGGAGCGATCTGGAAGACGCCGACGGCGGCTTCCACGTGCGCAAACACACCGTCAGCGTGCCGCCGGGCCACGTCCGCAGCTATCGCGTCACCGCCGACGCGCTCGGCCGCTGGGCCTACCACTGCCACATGCTGCTGCACATGGAGCTGGGCATGTTCCGCGAAGTGCGGGTGGATGTATGAGCCATCCGGTCTTCGCGACCCCGCGTTCGCCGTTCCCCCCTTTGAAAAAGGGGGGCAAGGGGGGATTTGCTTTTGATGTTGCTCGGACAGCCAAAGCCAAAGCAAATCCCCCCTACCCCCCTTTTTCAAAGGGGGGAACAGCGGTTTTCGCGAGTTTGCTGATGCTGTTGTCGGGATCGGCCTTCGCCCAACACGAAGGCCACGCCGGTATGGACCATTCGCAAATGGGCCATACGATGCCGGCCGCCGAACAAGGCAAACCTGCGCAACTCTCTCCCCTGCCCCCGCCGACCGCCGAGGAGCGCGCCGCCGCTTTCCCGGATCTGCACGGCATGGACATGCGCGATCACATGGACGACGACCCGCTGATCGGCATGCTCCAGTTCGATCAATTGGAATGGCAGGACAAAGCCGACGGCAGCGGCGACGCCGGCCTGGCTTGGAACTTGCGCGGCTGGCTGGGCGGCGTGAACGACCGCGTTTGGCTGCGCAGCGAAGGCGAACGCCGCGACGGCCGCACCGAACACGGCGACGTCGAACTGCTCTGGGGCCATGCCACCGGCCCGTGGTGGGACCGGATGGTCGGCCTGCGTCACGACTTCGGCGAGGGCCGTCCGCGCGATTGGCTGGCCGTCGGCGTACAGGGGCTGGCGCCGTACAAGTTCGAAGTCGCCGCCACCGCCTATCTGGGCGAATCGGGGCGCTTGGCCGCGCGCGCGGAAGCCGAATACGAGCTGCTGCTGACCAACCGCCTGATCCTGCAGCCCAAACTCGAAGCCGACCTTTACTCGAAAGACGACCCGGAAAACGGCATCGGCCGCGGCTTGAGCAGCGCCGAGTTCGGATTGCGCCTGCGCTACGAATTCCGGCGCGAATTCGCGCCTTATTTCGGCTACGTCTGGACGCGCCGGTTCGGGGAAACCGCGGATCTGGCCGAGGCCCACGGCGGCGACCGCAGCGAAGGCCGGTGGGTCGCCGGCTTCCGTTTTTGGTTTTAGCTTGACGCTGCGAAACCCAGCCCGTTAAAATTTCGCGCTTTCCAGCCCGTGGGGCCATAGCTCAGCTGGGAGAGCGCCTGCATGGCATGCAGGAGGTCGGCGGTTCGATCCCGCCTGGCTCCACCAAGTTTTAGAAGGATACTGCGGCAGCCTCGCCGCCGTTTACCGGTTACACAGCGTCCCCATCGTCTAGAGGCCTAGGACATTACCCTTTCACGGTAGCGACCGGGGTTCGAATCCCCGTGGGGACGCCAACTTTTGATCAGAGTTCAGGGCTCGGGAAACCGGGCCCTTTCTTTTTTTTGCCGCGCGCGCCTGAGCGGCTCGCTCGCTTAAACGGCTCGTTTAAACGGCTTGCTGCGCCGATGCATCCCATCAGCGACGATCGCAAATAAGGAAGCCGGATGAGCACCGCACGCAGGCTGCGCCTGCTTTGCATTCTCTTCAGCGCCGCGCTGTTCGCGCCGGCCGCGCTCGCGGCCCAGGCCGCCAAACCGGATCCCTACGCATCGATCCGCGCCGACATCGAGAAGGAAATCGCCGCCGGCCGGCTCACCGGCGTGTCGGCGGCCCTGGTCAAGGACGGCAAAATCGTCTGGGAGCAAGGCTTCGGCTGGGCCGATCGCGACGCGCGCAAGCCGGCCACGGCGCATACCGCGTTTTCCATCGCTTCCACGACCAAGCCGTTCACCACCACGGCGCTCATGCGGTTGGCTGCGGAAGGCAAACTCGATCTGGACCGCCCCGCCAACGACTATCTGGGCGCGGAAAAGATCGTCGATGCGAACGGCCCATCGCGCGAAGCCACCTTGCGCAGGCTGGCGACGCATTCCTCCGGACTGCCGACGTTCTTCGCGATGTATCCCGAAAACGGCCGCGCGAAGCAGCCCACGATTCCCGAACTGATCCGCGACTATGGCCATCTGGTCGCCCCGGTCGGCGAACGCTACGAATATTCGAACTTGGGGATGGGCATCCTGGCCGAGATCGTGGCGCGGCAATCTAAACAGGAATTCGGCGAATACCTGCGCGACCATGTGCTGAAACCCTTGGGCATGAAGGACAGCTTCTTCGACACCGACCTCTCGCGCCGCGCAGAGATGGCCATGCGCTACGCCGACGACGGCAAACCCCTGCCCTTCTACACGACCGCTACGCCAGGCTCGGGCGAGATGTACGCCAGCGCGCACGACCTGGCCCGCTTCGCCATGCTCCACCTCGGCGGTCGGGGCCTGGACGCTTCCGCGATGATCCTCGACAAAGCGCGGCTGGACGAACTGCATCGGCCCGAAACCACCGTCGCGCCGGGCGGCTATTTCTACGGCATGGGCTGGCAAGTGCTGCGCCAACCGCAGCGGGCCGAAGTGCTGTACCACGGCGGCGGCCAGTCGGGCGTCAAAGCCGAATTCGTGCTGGTGCCTTCGGCCGATGCGGCCGTGATCGTGCTCAGCAACCGGCGCGGGCCGAAAGGATTCATCGACGGCGTGCGCGATCGGCTGCTGAAAACCGTCGTGCCGAGCTGGACTGAATTGCCTTCCACGCCGAATTCGCCGTTGCAGCCGCTGCAACCCGTGAAGGATTACCGCGGACAATGGCGCGGCACGATGCTCGCGCAGGGCAAACGCGTGCCGATCACGCTCGCCATCGCGGCCGACGGCACCGGCACCCTGTCCGTGGACGGCGGCGCTGCGCGTCCCATCGCCGATTTCGGCCTGATCGACGGTTTGATTTCCGGCGAAAGCCACGGCGACGTCGACAGCCCGGATACGCGTCGCGAACGCTTGGATCAGTTGTCGCTGGGACTGAAGCTGCGCGGCGACCGCATCGACGGCGAAATCGTCGCCTACCGCCTCACCTCGGAACACATGGCCATCTATCCGTACTGGACCGAGCTGGAACGCATGCCGGGCGAATAAAACAGGGCGCAGGGGAATGGACGAAAAACTGATCGGATTGGAAAAGAAGGTATTCCGCTTGCAGCTGCTGTGCGGCGCCATGATTGCGTTATGCGGGCTCTTCCTGCTGACGGGATTCGCCGCGCAGAAGCAGAAATTCGCCGAAATCGACGTCGAGCGGATCAACATCGTCGAACAGGACGGAACTCTGCGGATGGCGATTTCCAACCAAGCGCGCCAGCACCCGGGAATACTCAACGGGAAGCCCTTGAAGCGCGACGGGCCGCGCCCGCCCGGCATCATCTTCTTCAACCACCTCGGCGACGAAATGGGCGGCCTGGTCTTCGGCGACAACAGCGCGAAGAAGGACGGCAGCGCCGGGCAAAGCGGCTGGATGTCTTGGGACAAGCTCCGCAACGATCAGATCTTCGCGACCTATTACAGCGAGGACAAAAGCGGCGAGTACGAAACCGGGATGAAAATGTGGAACCGCCCTAACGTCACCATCGACGAGCAGGCGGCCCAGTACGAGGCGGCGCGAAGCTTGCCCGAAGCGGAGCGGAAAGCCGCCGTGCAGGCGATGTTCGCCCGAGGCGGACTGACGTCCGAGCGCCTTTTTCTCGGTAAAAGAAAAGACAATTCGACGATGCTGGTGATGAGCGACATCGCCGGTAAGGCGCGGATCAGGATGCAGGTCGCGGCCGACGGCACGCCCAAGCTCGAATTCCTGGACGGCGCCGGAAAAGTGGTCTCTAGCCTGCCCGAAAAATAAGGCCGCCGGCTCGCCGATTACGGAATGCGCTGCAGCGTGGCCACGCCATGGCCGCGCTCGGCCAGATAGTCGAGCCACTTGCCCAGGAAAGTGTTCATCCGCAAACGATGGCCGATCACCGCGTCCGGCGGCGGATACATGCCGATCACGTCCTGCCAACGGCGGCCGACGTAGCAATGCGTGGCCTCGGCCTGGCGCGCGTCGCGATACAAACGCACGAATGCGGACGGATCCGGTTCGCCGGTGAGCGGATCGGCCAAACCGTAGGTGAGGCGCAATTCGACCGTGAAGCGATGCTGTTCGATCACGTCGAGCTGCAGATCCAAGCCGTCGCCGATGCTGGAGCGGTATCCGCCTTCGGCCAAATCGCCCGGTTCGAACAGGCGCGTCAGCTTCGAATGGTTTTCCGCGTACAAACCCATCAGCCAGCCGAAACGGCCGATTCTGGGAACGCTTTTGCGGCGGAGCACGGCGGTGCGCATGGGCCGATGCTACACGCGAAATCTTGCGCGCGGCAGCATTGACGGAATCGCATTACGGCGGTAGCTTAGTAGTCCTTCGCGAAACGAAAAAAGGCCGCCTCCGGGCGGCCTTTTCGTTTGTCCGACATCGCCTTTGCTTTGCAGAGCGGAGCTTGCTCCGCTGCTTCTCCAGCCCGAAAGGCAGCGGAGCAAGCTCCGCTCTACAAAGCAGGAACGGGCGGTTCCGCTCGGTCAGTACATCTCGCGATGGATGCCCAGCGTGGTCAGCACCTTGCTGGCGATTTCCTCGATCGAGGTATTAGTGGTGCTCAACACCGGAATGCGCTCGGCCCTGAACAGGGCTTCGGCCGCTGCGACTTCGCGCTTGCAGGTCTCCAACTGGGCGTAACGCGAATTGGGACGCCGTTCCTGGCGGATCTGCTGCAGCCGATTCGGGTCGATGGTCAGTCCGAACAGCTTCTGGCGGTAATTGCGCAGCCGAGCCGGCAACCTATCGTGCTCCAGGTCTTCCTCGGTCAGCGGATAATTGGCTGCGGCGATGCCGTAATGCAGGGCCAAATAGACGCAAGTCGGCGTCTTGCCGGCGCGCGAGACGGCGACCAAGACCACATCGGCGTCTTCGTAGCTCGTAGCGATGCCGTCGTCGTGGGTCAGCGCGAAGTTCATCGCGTTGATGCGGCGGTGGTAAGTCTCGAAATCGGCCATGCCGTGGGCCTGGCCCACTCGAGACAAGCGCTGCGTGCCCAACTCGCGCTCCAGCGGTTCGATGAATGGCGCGAAAACATCCAACATCAACGCGCCGCTTTCGGCGACCAGCGCGGTCAGCTGGGGATCCACGCAGGAATTGATGACGATCGGCCGGGTGCCGTGCGACAGGCCGATATCGCGGATCCGGCCCGCGATTTCGCGCGCGCGCTCCGGCGAATCGACGAAGGGAATGCGGTCGGTAACGAAGCGGTGGTCGGTGAATTGGGTCAGCAGGCTGTGGCCGATGGTCTCGGCGGTGATGCCCGTGCCGTCGGAAACATAGAAAACCGGACGCGTCATGGCCATGGGAAAACGTTTTCCTGAAGGTCGGTACAGGCGCCGCGGCGGGCCGGGTTGCTAAAATAACAACTTCGGCCGGCCCTGCCCGCCCCTTCCTGCCCAAAATTCCGACCTGGAGCCTGTTTTGAGCGCCAATATCCTGTGGCTGCACGACCTGCGATTGACCGATCTGGCCCAAGTGGGCGGCAAGAACTCGTCCCTGGGCGAGATGATCGGCCATCTGGCCAAGCTGGGGGTGTCGGTCCCGGGCGGCTTCGCGACCACGGCGGACGCGTTCAAGGCCTTCATCGCCCACAACGACCTGCACCAGCGCATCTTCGACCGCCTGGCCGAGCTGGACGTGGAAGACGTGCCGGCGCTGACCGCGGCCGGCAAGGAAATCCGCGGCTGGGTGATCGACGCGCCGCTGCAGCCGGACTTGGACAAGGACATCCGCGGCGCCTACGCCAAGCTGTGCGCCGAGAACGGCGGCGGCGATGTGGCCGTGGCGGTGCGTTCGTCCGCGACCGCTGAAGACCTGCCCGACGCCAGCTTCGCCGGCCAGCAGGAAACCTTCCTCAACGTCACCGGCGCCGAAGACGTGGTGCGCAAGGTGAAGGAAGTCTTCGCCAGCCTCTACAACGACCGCGCCATCGCTTACCGCGTCCATCACGGCTTCAAGCACGAGGACGTGTTCCTGTCCGCCGGCGTGCAGCTGATGGTGCGCTCGGACGTGGGTTCTTCCGGCGTGTTGTTTACGCTGGACACCGAATCCGGCTTCCGCGATGTGGTCTTCGTCACCGCCAGTTACGGTTTGGGCGAGAACGTCGTCCAGGGCGCGGTGAATCCGGACGAGTTCTACGTCTACAAGCCGACCCTGCGGCAAGGCAAGCCGGCGATCCTGCGCCGCTCGCTCGGCGCCAAGCAGATCCGCATGGTGTATTCCGACAAGCCTGGCGAGCGCGTCCGCAACGAAGATACGCCGGGCGAGCTGCGCAACAAGTTCTCGATCAGCGACGAAGACGTGCAGGAGCTGTCGCGCCAGGCGTTGACCATCGAAAAGCACTACGAGCGTCCGATGGACATCGAATGGGCGAAAGACGGCGTCAGCGGCAAGCTCTTCATCGTCCAGGCGCGTCCGGAAACGGTGAAGTCGCGCGCCAAGGCGACCCAGATCGAGCGCTTCCACCTGTCGCAACGCGGCGAGGTGATCTGCGAAGGCCGCGCGATCGGCCAGAAGATCGGCAGCGGCGTCGCGCGCGTCGTGCGTTCGCTCGACGACATGGCCCGCGTCCAGCCCGGCGACGTGCTGGTGGCCGACATGACCGATCCCGATTGGGAGCCGGTGATGAAGCGCGCCTCGGCCATCGTCACCAATCGCGGCGGCCGCACCTGCCACGCGGCGATCATCGCCCGCGAGTTGGGCGTACCCGCGGTGGTCGGCACCGGCAATGCGCTGGACACCATCGCCGACGGTAAGGAAGTGACGGTGAGCTGTTCGGAAGGCGATACCGGCTTCATCTACGCCGGCACCCTGCCCTTCGAGCGGATCACCACCGACTTGTCGTCGATGCCGCCGGCGCCGCTGAAGATCATGATGAACGTGGCCAACCCGGAACGCGCCTTCGATTTCGCGATGCTGCCCAACGCCGGCATCGGCTTGGCCCGGCTCGAGATGATCATCGCCGCGCACATCGGCGTGCATCCTAACGCGCTGCTGCAGTACGCCAAGCAGGATGCGGAGACCAAGAAGAAGATCGACGCCAAGATCGCGGGTTATGCGGATCCAGTGAGCTTCTACGTGGACCGCCTGGCGGAAGGCATCGCCACACTGACCGCCTCGGTCGCGCCGAATCCGGTGATCGTGCGCCTGTCCGACTTCAAGTCGAACGAGTACGCGAACCTGATCGGCGGCTCGAACTTCGAACCGCACGAAGAGAACCCGATGATCGGCTTCCGCGGCGCCAGCCGTTACGTCGACCCGTCTTTCGCCGAAGCCTTCGCGCTGGAATGCAAGGCCGTGCGCAAAGTGCGCAACGAGATGGGCCTGGACAATCTGTGGGTGATGATCCCGTTCGTCCGCACGCTGGACGAAGGCCGCAAGGTCGTCGAAGTCTTGAAAAAGAATGGCCTGGAACAAGGCAAGGACGGATTAAAGATCATCATGATGTGCGAAGTGCCGTCGAACGCGCTGCTGGCCGACGAGTTCCTGGAGATCTTCGACGGCTTCTCGATCGGCTCCAACGACCTGACTCAGCTGACCCTGGGCCTGGATCGCGATTCGAGCATCGTCGCCCACCTGTTCGACGAACGCGACCCGGCGGTGAAGAAGCTGCTGTCGATGGCGATCAAGTCGGCTCGGGCCAAGGGCAAGTACGTCGGCATTTGCGGACAAGGGCCGAGCGACCATCCGGATCTGGCCGAGTGGCTGATGCAGGAAGGGATCGAGTCGGTATCGCTGAATCCGGATACGGTGGTCGATACCTGGCTGAAGTTGGCTAAGGCTAAGGCCGCAACGTAACTCTCACAGCGTCATCCCGGCTTGAGCCGGGATGACGGCTTTTAAGGTTGCGCCGCGAATTTCCCCATCGCCGCGCGGTAATGCCGCAACTCCTCGATCGAATCGCGCACGTCGCTCAGCGCCGTATGCGCCGATTCCTTGCGCACGCCCGACAGTACATCGGGCGCCCAGCGCCGCGCCAATTCCTTGATCGTGCTGACGTCCAGATTGCGGTAATGGAAGAACTTCTCCAGCGCAGGCATCTGCCGGTGCAGGAAGCGGCGGTCCTGGCAGATCGAGTTGCCGCACATCGGCGATTGGTTGGGATTCAACCATTGGCGCAGGAAATCCAGCGTCAGCCGTTCGGCTTCGGCCATCGTCACGCCTTCTTCCAGCACGCGCTTCCACAAGCCGGATTTTCCGTGCTGGTTGCGGTTCCACTCGTCCATCGCTTCGAGCGCGGACAATGGATGCGCGATCGCGAACTCGGGCCCTTCGGCCAGCACGTTGAGCTGGGAATCGGTGACGACGGTGGCGATCTCCAGGATCGAATCCCGATCGGTGTCCAATCCGGTCATTTCCAGGTCGATCCAGATCAGCCGGCCTTCTCTTTCTTGGTTCGCCGTCATGGGGCTCGCGGTTGCGGTCGGGTCGCGGCATCATAGCCCAGCGCCCAGGCCTTTCAGGAACCATGCCCACCAACGCCGCCCTGGTCCACTATGCGGTGCTGACCGCGATGCTCGCGCCCGCGTTCTTCCTGACCGCGACCGCGTCCCTGCTGGTGTCGGCCAACAATCGGCTGTCGCGGGTCATCGACCGGCTGCGCGTGGTGCTGAAGGATTTGGAGGACACCACCGATCCGGAATACCGCGGCATCCTAGAGCAGCGCATTTCGATCCAGCGCACCCGCAGCATCCTGATCCTGCGCGGCAGCCAGTTGCTGTACGGCGCGATCAGCTGCTTCGTCGGCACCAGCCTGAGCATCGCCGCGGACGCGGTGCTGGACCACCGCTTCGGCATGCTGCCCACGATCATGGCGGTGCTCGGCGTGCTCGCCCTGTTCGCCGCCAGCCTATGCTTGGCGCGCGAGTCGACGCTGGCGGTGAGCGCGATCAACGAAGAGATGGACCACCGCTACGCGATCGCGCGGATGCGCAAGCGCGAGCACCAGCTCGACGCGGAGGCAGACAAACTCGCCGCGGATTGAACATCTGCCGTTGCTGTTGCTGTTTCCCCCTTTGAAAAAGGGGATTAAGCAAAGCAACAGCAAATCCACTGCCCCTTTTTTCAAGGGGAGCGGTAAGAGCCTTAGAGCGGCGGCTTACCGCGCTTGCGGCGGAAATAATTGATGAGCCGCGCGCTGGCTTCGTCCGCCAGCACTCCGGCGACGACCTCGACGCGATGGTTGTGCCGCGGATCGGCCAACAGGTCGAATACGCTGCCGGCGGCGCCCGTTTTCGGATCCGAAGCGGCGTAGACCACGCGCGCCAAGCGCGCATGCACCATCGCCATCGCGCACATCGCGCAAGGCTCCAGAGTGACGTACAACGTGCAGCCGACGAGGCGATGATTGCCCAACGCCCTGCCCGCCTGGCGCATGGCGACGATTTCGGCATGCGCGGACGGATCGGTTTCGGCGATGTTGCGGTTCCAGCCTTCGCCGACGATCGCGCCGTCCGCGTCGACGACGAGGGCGCCGACCGGGATCTCGTCGTCCTCGCGCTCGGCGCGCTCGGCCAGCGCCAGGGCCTGGCGCATCCAACGGACGTCGTCGTTTTCGGGCGCGAGTTCGGTCATCGAGCGATCAAGCGGCCTGGATATTGCCCAGGTAATCCAGCTTGCCCAGCGGTACGCCCTTATGGCGCAGCAGGCCGTAAGCGGTGGTCAGATGGAAATAGAAATTCGGCAGCAGGTAATTGCGCACGTAGTCGTCGGCGACGAATTGCAGTTCGCGTTGGCCGGCCTTGAAGCGGATCTCGCGCTTGTCGCCGCCGTCGACGTCTTTCGCCTGCACGCCGCGCAAGTAGTCGACCGTTTTCGCGATGCGGGCCTTCAGCTCGTCCAGCGTGGCTTCCTCGTCGGCGAAGCTCGGCGCCTGCCCTTGCGACAGGCGCGCGCCGCCGAACTTGGCGGTGTCGCTGGCGCGCTGCACTTGCCCGGCCAGCGAAAGCATGTCCGGCGCCAGCCGCGCCTGGACGAATTCGTCGCCGTTCAGGCCGTTTTCCTGCGCGTACGCCGCGGCTTTATCGATCTGACGGGACAGGTTTTCCAGGCCGCGGATCAGCGCCGGGACCGAAACTTCGTAAAGGGACAAGGACATCGCGTATTCCTCAAGAAGGGGCGGACGGCCGACGCCGGCGCTCCGCAGCCGGCAAGCATACAGAAAGAGGCGCGCGTCGAACCGGGGGCCGGCTTGCACGTTCCTGCAAACCCGGCTTGCGCCGTTGTGCGGTTCATCGCGCGGTTTTCAAGGCGCAGGATGCGTCTATCGCAAAAAATCGGAGAACGAGCAATGAAGCTTCCAACCGTACCGCTGCTGATCGCGGCGGCTCTGGCCGCGAGCGGGTCCGCAGCCGTCGCCGCCGAAACGCCGGCTGCCGGCGCCTCCGCCGCCGAACGCAATATCGCGCTCGGCCGCCGCTATTTCGAGGAAGTCTGGAACCGCGGCGATCTCGATGCGCTGGACCGACTGCTCGCGCCCGGATACGTGAACCACACGCCCAGCACGCCCAATCCGCCGCCCGGCCCCGCCGGGTTGAAGCCGATCATATCGGCCATCCGCCGCGCTTTTCCCGATTTGCACTACGAGATCCGCGACATCGTCGCCACCGACGACACGGTGGTGATGCGGGTGCGCATGACCGGCACCCATCGCGGCGATTTGTTCGGCCTGGCGCCGACCGGCAAGCGGATAGCGGTCGATCAGATCAACATCGAACGCATCCGCGGAGGCCGCATCGTCGAGCACTGGCGCGTGACCGACGAACTGAGCCTGATGAAGCAATTAGGCGCGGTGAAGTGAATCCCCGAAACGCCCATTGGCTCAGCCTTCCTGAGGCATTCTCTGGAAGCTCGGCAGGGCGGCATCGACGCGGTCCCAAGCCTGCGCGCGCGAGGCGAAAGTGATCACCTGCGGGCGGTACTGCGCAGGGTCGTCCAGGCTGCCGGCGTGGATCGTGAACGCGGTCGGCATTTCGGAGAAAGTGAGATAAACCGGCGTGCCGCAGGTCGGGCAGAAGGCGTGCGATTTGACGTTGCCGTTGTCGGCGGTCGCCTGCCAAACCGTCGCTTCGCCGCTCACCTCGACGTGGTCTTGGGTGGCGAACGTCAAATAGGAACCGTGTCCGGTGCCGCTGCGCTGCTGGCACTGGCGGCATTGGCAGTCGTTCATGGCGAGGGGTTCGTCGGCGATGCGGTAGCGGATCGCGCCGCAGGCGCACCCGCCCGTGTATGGCTGGCTCATGTGTTCTCCGTTAGTCAGGGGCGGCGCCGTACGGCACCGCGGGATTCAACGCTGCGTCTGCTCGCCAGCGATGGCGCCGAGCGCGGGCACCACTTTCTTCCAGCCCTCGCTCATGGTCTTCAGCGCCGAATCGTTCCGCGGCGTCACGAAGCCCGAATGGACCAAGCGCAACCGCGTGCCGCCGGCGACGGCGCTCAAGGTCCAGGTGACGACGGTCTCCAGCGGAGACCCGTAACCCACGTTGCTTTCGTGCCCGCTTTTCCAGGAATAGACCAAGCGCTCGTTCGGCACGGCTTCCAGCACGCGACATAGGATCACGCCGTCCCACTCGCCCGCCGGCGTGGTCTGGTACATGAAGCGGCTGCCGGGCACGGCTTCGAAACCGATCGGGCGCATCAACCAGCGCGCGATGAGTTCGCCGTCGGTAAGCGTTTTCCAAATCACTTCCGGCGAATGCGGGAAGGTCTCGTCGACGACGATCTCGGCCGTGTCGGTCGCCAAGGCTGTGTTCATGGGTCGATTTCCTTGAGTAGGTTGCGAAGATCGGCGAAGCGCTCGCGCCAGAAGACGCCGTAGTGGCCCATCCAATCCACCAGCGGCGCCAAGCCGTCGGGCTGGGCGCGGTAGTAGACGTGCCTGCCCTCCGGACGTTCGATCACCAGACCGGCCTGCCTGAGGGATTTCAGGTGCTGGGACACGGCGCCTTGGGTCACCCCGCTGCCCCGGGTCAGTTCGGCCACGGTGATTTCTTCCGCGCCGACGATGCGTTCGTAGACCGCTCGCCGGGTGGGGTCGGCGAGCGCTCGCATCACGGTATTGAGGGCGGCGGCTTCGAGCATGACCAATAAATTAGTCGATACTTATTGATTAGTCAATACTAATTTAAGCAATGCAGCGTCCCATCGGCGAGCGAGCTCCGCCCCGCCCCGGCCGAGAGTTCAGCGGCCGCGGTGGCGCTCGGCTTCGGCGCTCAGCCAATCCACGAATGCCGTCGCTTCCCGGCGGGTTTCTCCGTCGTGAAGCAAGGCGAAATGCCAATCGTCGGCCAGCACGTGATCGAACGGCGCTAAAAGTTTGCGGTCTTCCAACGAAGCTTCGAACAGACTCCTGGGAAGCAGCGCGACGCCTTCGCCCGCCATCGCCGCATCGGCATTGAGCTCGTGGTTCGGATATTCGATCGTGGAGTAACGAAACGGCACATCGTTCGCGCGACCCGCCTCTTGCAACCATCGCGGCCACGCCGGATGCGGCAGCAAGACCCGTTCCGCCAGATCGGACGCTTGGGCGAAGTTGCGACGACCGGCCAGCGCCGGCGACAGCATCGGCGTCAAATCGACCGGAAAAAGCGCGCGCGCGTCGAACCCCGGCCAAGATCCGGTGCCGGTGCGGATGGCGACGTCGAAGGCGTCCTTCGGCCGGATATCCATGGACACATCCAACTCGATGGCGACATCTGGATGCTCGGCTTGATAGCGCGCCAAGCGGGGCGCCAGCCAACGCGATGCGAAACTGGGCGGCGCGGTAATGCGGATGAGGGGCCCGGCGCGATGGAATTCGCCTAGCGCCGAATCGATGTCGCCTATCGCGCGATCGATGCGCGCCGCCAACGCCAGTGCCGCGTTCGTCGGTTCGACTCTCGGACCCCGACGCACGAACAGGGCCTTGCCGAGTTCCTTCTCCAGCGTGCGAATCCGCAAGCTGACGGCAGCGGGCGTGAGGAACAAGCTTTCGGCGGCCGCGGCGAAGCTGCCGCATCTGACGCACTCGGCGAATATCCGCAGCGATTCCAATGCAGGACGCATCTCAAGAAATCCTTGTGGTCATCGCGAGCAATGCGCGTTTTGCGCGTCCGCGATCCGATGGCAGTGTGACGCTCCCATCTTGTCAGGAATCGGCCGATGCCTCTGGAATCCCGCCCCTTGTTCGACCTAACCATACATTTGCACCCGAGCATCGAACTCGGCCGAACGCCTGCGGGCGGCCGCCGCATCTTCCCCGTGTCGGGCGGCTCCTTCGAGGGCGACCGGCTGAAGGGCAGCGTTTCCCCGCTCATCGGCTCGGATCTGCTGCTGATGAGGTCGGACGGCACCTATCAGCAGGATGTGCGTCTTCTGCTCATCACCGACGACGACGCGCAAATTCTCATGACCTATAGGGGCGTTCGCCGCGCGTCGCCCGAAGTCGACGAACGCCTTGGCCGCGGCGAGATAGTGGACCGATCCGAATACTACCTGCGCACCACGCCCTACTTCGAAACGGCTGCAGGCCGGTACGGCTGGATCAACGGCATCGTGGCGGTGGCCCAGGGCGGCCGTACACCCGACGGCGTTCGATACGAGGTGCACGAAATCCTGTGATTTCGTTTGGCGCACGACCGGGCCAAGCTCGCAATGAGCCTGGCCCGTTCGATGTCAGGCGACGCCGAGCTTCCCGCGTTCGCCGCTTCGGGGCGTCGCGAGTTCCTCGGGCGTCACGAACCCGCCCAGATCTTCGGCCTCATAGAACGGAAAGATTTCCATGATGCTGTCCGCCGTCAGCGGCGCGCGCTTCACCCAGGCCAGGGCTTCGTTCATGTCACGGACCTGCCAAATCGAGAAGCCGGCGACCAGTTCTTTGCTCTCTGCGAACGGTCCGTCGACGATCGCCAGCTCGGTCCCATCGTAGGTGATCCGCTTGGCATCCGCGCCGGTCTTCAGGCCGGCCGCGGCAACGAAGACGCCGGCCTTGACCAGCTCTTCGGTGAACCGGTCCATGGCGGCGAACGCTTCGAGGTCTTCCGGCGTGGGGTCCTTCATATCGCCGATTTCGGCGGCTTTAACGAACACCATGACTCGCATCGTCTTTCTCCTGGTTTGAGCCCGCCCCATTGGCGTCTCTTAATGAGGCGACGAGCGAGCTTTTCGAAAATCGACCGTGCTCAGGACGTTTCTAACTTATATTCGTAAATAATTGTATTTATTAGCAAATAACAACTTAATCCGAGCCGCCTATTACTCCCACTCGATCGTCGCCGGCGGCTTGCCGCTGATGTCGTAAACCACGCGGGAAACGCCGCGCAATTCATTGATGATCCGGTTGGAAACGCGGCCCAGGAAATCGTAGGGCAGATGCGCCCAATGCGCGGTCATGAAATCGATGGTCTCGACCGCACGCAGCGCGATCACCCATTCGTAGGCGCGCGCATCGCCCACTACGCCCACGGATTTCACCGGCAGGAACACGGCGAAGGCCTGGCTGGTCTTGTCGTACAGATCGGCCTTGCGCAGCTCTTCGATGAAGATCGCGTCGGCCTTGGCGAGCAGTTCGGCGTACTCGGGCTTCACTTCGCCCAGGATGCGCACGCCCAAACCGGGGCCGGGGAACGGATGGCGGTAGACCATTTCGCGCGGCAGGCCGAGTTCGACGCCCAGGCGCCGCACTTCGTCCTTGAACAATTCGCGCAACGGCTCGACCAGGCCCAGCTTCATCGTCTCAGGCAGGCCGCCGACGTTGTGGTGGCTCTTGATGACGTGCGCCTTGCCGGTCTTGCTGCCGGCCGATTCGATCACGTCCGGATAGATCGTGCCCTGCGCCAGCCACTTCGCGTTGGCCAGCTTGTGCGATTCCTCGTCGAAGATCTCGACGAACAGGTTGCCGATGATCTTGCGCTTGGCTTCCGGATCGGCCACTCCTTTCAATTTTTCGAAATAGCGCTCGTGCGCATCGACGCGGATCACCTTGACGCCCATATGCTCGGCGAACATCGCCATCACCTGGTCGCCTTCCTGCCAGCGCAGCAGACCGGTGTCGACGAACACGCAGATGAGCTTGTCGCCGATGGCCTTGTGCAGCAACGCGGCGACCACGGAGGAATCGACGCCGCCGGACAGGCCCAGGATCACCTCGTCCGAACCGACCTGCTCGCGCACGCGGGCGATCTGGTCTTCGATGATGTTGGCGGCCGTCCACAAGGTTTCGCAGCCGCAGATGTCGACCACGAAGCGGCGCAGGATTTCCTGGCCGGATTTGGTGTGGGTGACTTCGGGATGGAACTGCACGCCGTACCAGCGCTTGTCGTCGTTGGCGAAAGCGGCGACCGGCACGCGATCGGTCTTGGCGGTGACGACGAAATCCGGCGGCGCCTGCGAGACGTGGTCGCCGTGGCTCATCCATACGTCAAGCCGCGGCGGCGAACCGGGGTGGTCCTTCAGGCCTTCGAACAAGCGGTCCGCCGCGACGAGCTGCACTTCGGCATGGCCGTATTCGCGCGCATCGGCCGACTCCGTGTCGCCGCCGAGCTGCTTGGCCATGGTCTGCATGCCGTAGCAGATGCCCAGCAACGGCAGGCCGCTGTCGAAGACTTGTTGCGGCGCGCTCGGTGCGCCGTATTCGGTGGTCGATTCCGGACCGCCGGAGAGGATGATGCCTTTCGCGCCGAACTTGGCGATTTCGGCGGGGTCGTGATCCCAGGCCCAGATTTCGCAGTAGACGCCGATCTCGCGTATGCGGCGGGCGATCAGCTGGGTGTACTGCGCGCCGAAGTCGAGGATGAGGATCTTGTCGCTATGCAGGTCGGTCATGCGTCTGTGTTCTTTCCAGCGGGCTGGAAGATAGGAAGGAAATTGGTCAGCGCCTGGCTTCTGTCGCCATTCGTACCGCCAATCCGGCGAGTACGGTGCCCATCAGCCAACGTTGCGTCGCCGCCCATAGCGGACGCCCGGTCAGGAATCCCGCGACGGTGCCGGCGGTAAGCACGATCAGCGCGTTCACCGAAACGCTCACGGCGATTTGCGACGCACCCAGGGCAAGCGTCTGCCCCAGCACGTTCCCGTGCCGGGGATCGATGAACTGCGGCAGCAGCGACAGATAGACCACTGCGATCTTGGGGTTCAGCAGATTGGTGAGAAAACCCATCGCGAACAGCTTGCGCGGCCTATCCGCCTGCAATGCTTTGACCTCGAACGAGGAACGCCCACCGGGCCGGACCGCCTGCCATGCCAGCCACAGCAGATACAGCGCGCCGGCGAACCTCAACGCGTCGTAGGCGTAAGGCACGGTCATCAGCAACGCGGTGATGCCGAACGCCGCGCAGAGCATGTAGAACACGAAGCCCGCCGCGACGCCGGCCAGCGACACCATGCCTGCCGTCCTGCCTTGGCAGATCGAGCGCGAAACGAGGTAGATCATGTTCGGACCGGGCGTCAGCACCATGCCGAGCGCGATCAACGAGAAGCCGACCAGACTCGATAGCTCAGGCATACACGATCCTTGCTGCTTGGAGAGCCGCCGGTGCGTTTCGCGCCGGTCAGCCCATCCGATAATTCGGCGGCTCTTTCGTTATCTGCACATCGTGCACGTGGCTTTCCCTCTGCCCCGCGCCCGTCACCTTCACGAACGACGGCTTCTTGCGCATCTCCTCGATCGTCGCGCAGCCGACATAACCCATCGTTGCGCGCAGACCGCCGGCCAACTGGTGCACCACGCCACTCAACGGCCCGCGATACGGCACGCGGCCTTCGATGCCTTCCGGCACCAGCTTGTCGGCGTCGCTCGCGTCTTGGAAATAACGGTCCTTGCTGCCCTTCTCCATCGCGCCGAGCGAGCCCATGCCGCGATAGCTCTTGTAGCTGCGGCCTTGGAACAGTTCGGTTTCGCCCGGCGATTCCTCGGTGCCGGCGAACAAGCCGCCGACCATCACCGTGGACGCGCCGGCGACGATGGCCTTGCCGATGTCGCCCGAATAGCGGATGCCGCCGTCGGCGATCAGCGGGATGCGGTCCTGCAGCGCTTCGGCCACCATCGACACCGCGGTCACCTGCGGCACGCCGACGCCGGCGACGATGCGCGTCGTGCAGATCGAACCCGGGCCGACGCCGACCTTCACCGCGTCCGCGCCCGCGTCTTCCAGAGCCTTGGCCGCATCGCCGGTGACGATGTTGCCGCCGACCACCTGCAACTGCGGGAAGTTCTTCTTCGCCCAAGCGACGCGGTCGATCACGCCCTGCGAATGGCCGTGCGCGGTGTCGACGATGATGACGTCCACGCCGGCCGCGGCGAGCGCTTCGATGCGCCGCTCGGTGTCGCCGCCGGCGCCGACCGCGGCGCCCACGACCAAGCGTTCGCTGCTGTCGTAAGCGGCGTTGGGATTGTCGCGCTTCTTCTGGATGTCCTTGACCGTGATCAGCCCGCGCAGCTCGAACCCATCGTTGACCACCAGCACCTTCTCGATGCGGTGCTTGTGCAGCAGTTGGATGACCTCTTCGTCCGCGGCGCCTTCGCGCACGGTGATCAGGCGATCTTTCTTGGTCATGATGTGGCGGACCGGATCGTCGAGCTTGCTCTCGAACCGCATGTCGCGGCCGGTGACGATGCCCACCAACTGGCCGCCGTCGACTACCGGCACGCCGGAGATGTTGCGGGCCCGGGTCAGCTTCAGCACTTCGCCGATGGTGGTTTCGGGGCCTACGGTGAACGGCTCTTTGATGACGCCGGCTTCGAATTTCTTGACCTTGGCGACTTCGGCCGCTTGTTGTTCGAAGGACAAATTCTTGTGGATGATGCCGATGCCGCCGAGCTGGGCCATCGCGATCGCCAACCTCGCCTCGGTGACGGTGTCCATCGCGGCGGAGACGATCGGAAGATTCAGGCGCAGGCTGCGGGTGAGACGTGTCGCGAGCGAGACGTCCTTGGGCAGGACAGTGGAGTGCGCGGGGACGAGGGAGACGTCGTCGTAGGTGAGCGCTTCAGCCTGGATACGCAGCATGGGCGGTCCGGAGGGGAGAAGCGCGCCATTGTACCTCGGGAATGCCCTTCTCCGCTCCTGCGTTCGATTGTGTGGGAGGGGCTTCAGCCCCGACGGGGAATTGTCGGGGCTGAAGCCCCTCCCACACAATCAAGAACCAGCGGCTTCGGCCGCCTCAAGCGTGTTCTGCATCAGTGTGGCGACCGTCATCGGCCCCACCCCGCCCGGCACCGGCGTGATCCAGCTGGCCCGTTCGGCGGCCGCGGCGAAGCCGACATCGCCCACCAGGCGCCCGTCTTCCAACCGATTGATGCCGACGTCGATCACCACCGCCCCCGGCTTGACCCAGTCGCCCGGGATCAGCCCCGGCTTGCCGACCGCGACGACCAGGATGTCGGCCTCGCCGATATGCCGGCGCAGCACGTCCGGCGGCGTGAATTTGTGGCAACTGGTGACCGTGCAGCCGGCGATGAGCAATTCCAGCGCCATCGGCCGGCCGACGTGGTTGCTGACGCCCACGATGGTCGCCGACTGCCCGCGCACCGGCCGGTCGGTCCAGGCCAGCAGCGTCGTGATGCCGCGCGGCGTGCACGGCCGCAGGCCGAACTGGCGCAGGGCCAGGTGGCCGACGTTTTCGGGATGGAAGCCGTCCACGTCCTTGCGCGGGTCGATCCGGTGGATCAGCCGGGTCGCATCGGGAATCCCCGGCAGCGGCAGCTGGACGAGGATGCCGTGCACGGCCGGATCGGCGTTCAGGCGGTCGATCAAATCCAGCAGCTCGGCCTCGGTAGTGCCGGCCGGCAAGTCGAAATCGAAGGCGCGGATACCCACGATGCCCGCTGCGCGGCGCTTGTTGCGCACGTAGGACTGCGAGGCCGGATCGCTGCCCACCAGCACCACCGCCAGTCCGGGAGGCGCCTTGCCGGCGGCAGTTCGCACGTCGACCTGGCGCTTGAGGTCGGCCAGCAGGTCGTCGGCGATGCGTTTGCCGTCCAGGATCTTTGCGGGCATGCGGTTGGGTGTGCGCTGCGATAGAGTCGAAGGCCGCTATTGTCCCCGTTCCGCCACCCCAGCGAAAGCCGTCGCTGCTCTTGTAGAGTCGAGCCTGCTCGACTGCTTTTTTAGACGTGTGGAGGAACAAAAACAGTCGAGCAGGCCCGACTCTACGAAAAGCAGGATTGCGCCATGACCGACCACGAAACCACGCTTTTGGAAGCCGCCGCTTTCCGCCGCCTCGTGCAGCACCTGATGCAGGACCGTCCGGACGTGCAGAACATCGATCTGATGATCCTGGCCGGTTTCTGCCGCAATTGCCTCTCCGATTGGTACCGCGAAGCCGCCGAGACGCGCGGCATCGCGATGAGCAAGGACGAGGCGCGCGAAGCGATCTGCGGCATGCCGTTCGCGGAATGGAAATCGCGGCATCAGCGCGAAGCGACATCCGAGCAGTTGGCGGCGTTCGAAGTCGCGCAACGCGCGCATCCGAAAGCGGGACCGGCATGAAAATCGTGTGGCCGTTGCTGGCCCTGCTCGCGCTGGGCTACGCAGGCGTCTGCGCGCTGATGTATTTCAAGCAACGCGACGTGATCTATTACCCGCAGTTCACCCGGGTGGACACAGCGCAAACCGATTTTTCGCTCGACCGCGGCGACGCGACGCTGCGCGGCTGGATCGTCAGTCCCGGCAAAACGAGAGCGATCGTCTACTTCGGCGGCAATGGCGAAAGCATCCAGAACAATCGAGAGGATTTCGCGCGCTGGTTCCCGGACCGGAGCGCCTACCTGGTCGCCTATCGCGGCTATGGCGCCAGCGACGGACGTCCCAGCGAACAAGCGATTTTCGAAGATGCCCTGGCAGTGTTCGACCGGGCGCAATCCGAGCATCCCGGGCAACCGGTCTCGGTCGTCGGCCGCAGCTTGGGCAGCGGCGTGGCGGCTTACGTCGCATCGAAACGGCCGGTCGACCGCTTGGTCCTGGTGACGCCGTTCGATAGCCTCGCCGACGTGGGCCAAGCGCATTATCCGTGGCTGCCGGTGAAATGGCTCAGCAGCGACCGCTACGACTCGGTATCGCATCTCAAGCGTTACGAGCGTCCGTTGCTGATCGTGCAGGCCGGACGCGACGAAGTGATTCCCGCCGCCAACACGGCTCGGTTGATCGCTTCCCTGCGCAAACCGCCGCAAGTGGCAATGCTGCCGAAAGCCGGGCACAACGGCTTGAACGACGATCCGGCCTACGGCAAGGCGCTTTCCGACTTCCTGCGCTAGCGCGCCGCGTCCTTGTCCCTGTTGAGCACGAACGAGGTCACCACATCGGTGACGCCGCGCACGCCCGCGACCCGGTCGCGGATGCGATTGATCTCGGCTATGTCGGCACCGGCCACTTCCACCAGCAGATCGATGTCGCCGCTCAGCGAGCGGCAGCGGAACACTTCCGGCATCGCCACGATCGCATTCACCGCGGACGGCAACGGCGTCTGCGCCAAGCGCACCATCAGCACGGCGCTCGGGCCTTCCGGCACGGCGACATCGATGGTGTAACGGCGGATCACGCCGGCTTTCTCCAGCCGCTCGATCCGTTCGCGCACGCTGCTGCGCGCCAGGCCCACTTCGGCGGCCAGCGTTTTCAACGGACGGCTCGCGTCCTGTTGCAGCAATCCGATCAGGCGTCGATCCAAATCGTCCATAGGCATCCGGAAAAAAGACGGCGACAACCGCCGGAATGGCGGCGGCGGCGCTCGGCGGCGCATGCCAGCATAAGAACACGTTCTCGTCCCGGGCAAGCCCATGCAGCGCCGCGAATTCTGCCGATCTTCCGCGTTGGCGCTGCTCGCGGCGGGCCTGCCCGCCAGCGCATCGAATCCGCCGATGAAAACCCGATCGATCAATCCCACCGGCTACAACTACGCCGAAGCCTGCGAAGTCTCCAGCTTCAGCCGCCTGCTCTTCATCAGCGGACAAGTGCCCGCCGATGCCGACGACAAGGTGCCCGCGGACTATCGCGACCAATATCGATTGGCCTGGTCCAATATCGAGCGTCAGTTGAAAGCGGCCGGGATGACGTTCGACAACCTGGTCAAATTCACCATTTTCCTTTCCGACCGCAGTCTCATCGCGAAGAGCGCCGGTCTGCGCAAGGAGATATTGGGCGATCGCGAACCGGCGATGACCATCATCATCGCCGGCATCTACGACGAAGCCTGGCTATTGGAGATCGAAGCGGTCGCCGCGGCCTGACCGTAGAGTCGAGCCTGCTCGACTGCTTTTGCCTTACCCGCCCGCGCAGAACGCCGCGTAAGGCCTGACCGTAGAGTCGAGCCTGCTCGACTGCTTTTGCCTTACCCGCCCGCGCAGAACGCCGCGTAATCGATATAGCCCGGAAACGGCTTCCCGGGCGCGCAGATCGGGCATGCCGGATCCGGCCGCAATCGGGTCTCGCGGAATCGCATCGACAAAGCGTCGAAATGCAGCAAGCGGCCGGTCAGCGGCTCGCCGATGCCGAGGATCGACTTGATCGCCTCAGTCGCCTGCAGCAGGCCGATCACGCCCGGCAATACGCCCAGCACGCCGGCCTCGGCGCAATTGGGCGCGGCTTCCGGCGGCGGCGGCTCCGGAAACAGGCAGCGGTAGCACGGCGCCTCGCCGCGATGGCGACCGGCATCGAACACGCTCGCCTGCCCTTCGAAACGATGCACGGCGCCATACACCAGCGGCTTGCCGAGCTTCACGCAAGCGTCGTTGAGCAAATAGCGCGCCGGGAAGTTGTCGGCGCCGTCGATCACCACGTCCACGTCTTCCAGCAGACGCTCGACGTTTTCGCTGGTGATCTTCTCCGCCACGGCTTCGATGACGGTGCGCGGATTCAAGGCGGCCAAAGCCGCGGCGGCGGATTCCACTTTGGCGACGCCGATCCGCGCTTCGGTGTGCAGGATCTGACGTTGCAGATTGCTGCGGTCAACCACGTCGTCGTCGGCGAGGCGGATCGTGCCTACGCCGGCCGCAGCCAAGTAGTACGCGGCCGGCGATCCTAGCCCGCCGGCGCCGACCAGCAGCACGCGCGCGGCTTCTAGTTTTTTCTGGCCCTCGAAACCTACTTCCGGCAGGCGCAGATGGCGCGAATAGCGTTCGTGGAAATCTTGATCGATACCGTCCGCCGGCTTCGACAGCGGCAAGCCTTCAGCGGCCCAACGGGTCGTGCCGCCGGCGATGGACGTCACGTGCGAGTAGCCCTTCGCCGACAGCTCTTCGGCCGCGCGCAGCGAACGCGCGCCGCTTTGGCAGATCAGCAGGATGTCCGCGTCGGCATCGGGCAGATAGGCGCCCGGCTCGGCCTCCAAATCGGCTTTGGCGATGCCGCGCGCCGACTCGGCCATGCCCAGGGCGCGTTCGTGCGCTTCGCGGACGTCGATCAGGATCGCGCCGCGGGCCAGTCGTTCACGGGCTTCGCGCGGATCGATTTCGGGGATGCTCATGGCGGGATTATCGCGCCAAAGCGGCTCGGCGTCGTCGTGGAATGCGGGCCGCTTCGTTCCGCTGCCGGGCCGGTCGAATGCCATCGGCTCGGCTTTGTAGAGCGGAGCTTGCCCCGCTGCTCTTAGTCTCGTACCTGAGCGAAAAGCAGCGGAGCAAGCTCCGCTCTACAAAGCAGCTAGTACGGCAGGACTTCGACTACGCCGCCCGTCGGGTACTCCTGAACCTTCTCCGGCAGCATGATCAGCGCATCGCTGTCGGCCGCCGCGCGCATGCGGTGCGAACCGTCGGCGGGATTCGGTTCGACGTGCAAAACGCCGTCTTCGGCCGATCGCAGGCGCCCGCGCAGGAATTCGAGCCGCTCGTGGGTCTTGCGCCACGGCGCTGCGAGCCGCGCAAAGAAGCGCGGACGAGGTTCCGCCCTACCCTGCATCGCGTCGATCAGGCCGCGGCCCAAGGTGAGATAGGTCGCCAGCACCGACACCGGATTGCCGGGCAAGCCCAGGAACATCGCGTTTTCCAATTCGCCGAACAGCAGCGGCATACCGGGGCGCATCCGCACTTTCCAAAAATGCACGCGGCCCTGCGTTTGCAGCAATGCGGGAATATGGTCTTTCTCGCCGGCGGAGACCGCGCCGCAAGTGATCACCAGATCGAACGCTTGCGCGGCATCGCGCAGCATCGATTCGATCCGCGCCGGCTCGTCCGGCAAGGTAGGCCACGCGGTCGGCTCCAAGCCGTCGGCGCGCAGCAGCCCCATCAGCAATTCGCGATTGGAGTTGTAGATCTGCCCCGGCCGCAGCGGCAGACCGGGTTCGACCAGCTCGTCGCCGGTGGTGAACACGGCCACGGTCGGGCGTCGGGCGGTATCGATCGCGGCCAAGCCCATCGATGCGGCCAAGGCGATCCGCGACGGCGTCAACGCTTGTCCGGACCGCAGGACCGTCTCGCCCACGCGCGTATCCTCGCCCGCGCGGCGCACGTGCGCGCCCGGCTTGGGCGCGACGAGCACGCGCACGCGGTCGCCTTCGATCGCCGTGTTTTCCTTCATGACGACGGTATCGGCGCCATCCGGCATCGGCGCGCCGGTGGTGATGCGGCTGCACTCGTCCGCGCCGACGCGCAAATCGAGCGACGGGCCTGCGAATTGTTCGCCGGTCAATCGCAGCGTCGTTTCGCCATCGGGTCGCAGATCGGCGTGGCGCAAGGCGTAGCCGTCCATCGCCGAGTTGTCGAACGGCGGCAATGGGATCGCGGCCACGACATCCTGCGCCGCCACGCGTCCATGCGCGCGCGGCAGCGCGATCTGTTCGCTCGGCAGACGATGTTCGGAGCCGATGCGCTCGATGATGGCGCGGGCTTCGTCGAAAGCGATGCGTACGGGAAAATCGGTCATGGCGGGTCGATGCCGGCGGCGGCGAGATCGTCGGGCGTGTTGAGATTGCCGAAGCGTACGCCGGGGAACGCCACGCAAGCCATATTCAGCCGCGTTTGCAGCGCATGGATGGCGTATTCGTCCGCGTCGACGGCCCGTGCGGCGGCGTCGCGCAGCGCGGCCGCGGGCCACAAGGCGATCAATGGCTGGATGCCGTCGTCGTCGCGGGCATAAGCGCCGCGATCGCCGGCCGCAGCCAACGGCGGCAGCAGAGATCCTTCCGCCGAAACGGTGTCGACCGGCAAGGTCAGCAGCCAAGGGCTGGCGCAAGCCTGCGCCAACGCGTCGAGGCCGCCGAGCGGGCCGATGCCGAGCACGCGATCGGGGACCGTACGCAGGCCGATATCGGAATATCGCGATGCGCCCCGGTTGGCGCTGATCAGCACGCTACCGACGCGATCCGCGAAGATGCGGATCAGGCGCCGCACTTGCGGTTCGCCGTCGCGGCTTAGCCAAGCCTTATCGATCCCGCCGAGCCGGGTGGCGAGTCCGCCGGCGATCAGGCCAAGGGTGACGTCGGAAGCGATCATGTCCTTCCGCTCGCGGTTTTTGCGGGAGCGGCTTTAGCCGCGAACTTTCTTCCGCGGGTCGCTGCGGTCTGGCGGAAAAAGATCGCGGCTAAAGCCGCTCCGACAAAAAAGGTGCAGACCGACAGGCTCACTTACCGCGTTTTTTGATGTGCCGGATCATGCGCTGCCGCTTGGCGACCTGCTTGTCGGTCAGCACGTTCTTCTTGTCCTTGTACGGATTCTCGCCTTCCTTGAACACGAAACGCACCGGCGTGCCGACCAGCTTGAAGCGCTTGCGGAAGAAATTCTCCAGGTAGCGCTTGTACGTGTCCGACAGCGTGCGCAAACGCGAGCCGTGGACGACGAAGGTCGGCGGATTCTCGCCGCCCGGATGCGCGAAGCGCAGCTTGGCGATGTGGCCGCGAACCACCGGCGGAGGATTGGCCTCGTAGGCGATTTCCAGGGCCTTGGTGATCTCGGACGTGCCGAATTGGCGCGTCGCCGAAGCGTGCGCGCGGTGGATGGCGCGGAACAGTTCGCGCAGGCCCGAACCGTGCTTGGCGCTGATCCGCACCGCTTCGGCCCAGGTCACGAAGGCCAATTTCCGCGACAGCAGCGCTTCCACCTGCTCGCGCTGGTAGGTGCTCAGCCCGTCCCACTTGTTGACCGCCACCACCAGGGCGCGGCCGGCGTCGAGGACGGCGCCGAGCACGCTGGCGTCCTGTTCGGTGACGCCTTCGGCGGCGTCGAGCATGATCACCACGACCTGCGCGTGCTCGATCGACTGCAGCGTCTTGATGATCGAAAACGTTTCGACCGCCTGTTCCACCTTGGATTTGCGGCGGATGCCGGCGGTGTCGATCAACCGGTATTTGCGCCCGTCGCGTTCCAGGTCCGTGGCGATGGAGTCGCGCGTCGTGCCCGCGACTTCGGAGGCAATCATGCGCTCCTCGCCCAGAATGCGGTTGACCAAGGTCGACTTGCCGACGTTCGGGCGGCCGACGAAGGCGATGCGCACGCGCTCGGGATCGTCGTCGAGGATCGTCGCATCGCCGTCGGCCGGCAACTTGGCCAGGACCTTCGCGAGCAGCTCGTCCAGGCCCTGGCGGTGCGCCGACGACACGGCGAAGACATCGGCGAAGCCGTAGCGCGAGAACTCGGCCAAAGCCGTGCGCGAATCCAGGCCGTCGGTCTTGTTGACCACCAGGAATACCGGCCGCGCGGTCTTGCGCAGCCATTGCAGGATGTCGTCGTCCAGCGAGGAGGCGCCTTCGCGGCCGTCGACCACGAACAGCACCAGATCCGCCTCCCCCGCCGCGGCGCGCGACTGGCGCGCGGTCGCGCCGGCCAGGCCTTCTTCCTGGCCCGCGATGCCGCCGGTATCCACCACCACGAACGGGCGCGCTTCGTTCAAGCGGCACACGCCGTAATGGCGGTCGCGCGTCACGCCGGGTTCGTCGTGAACGAGCGCGTCGCGGCTGCGGGTCAACGCATTGAAGAGCGTCGACTTGCCGACGTTGGGACGGCCCACCAGGGCGACTAGCGGCAACATGGGTTCGGAATGCGGTTTCGGTTAACGGGGAGGCATAAAAACTCGGCCCCGGGCAGGCAGACTACCCGGGGCCGCGGGATGGGGCCAACTTTTCGCTGGCCGATGGCGCTTATTTGACCTCGAACGCGGTCAACTCGCCTTCGGTGTTCTGCACGATCAGGATGCCGTCGGCGACCACCGGCTGCGCCAACACCGGATCGCCGCCGACGCGCGAGCGCGCGGCGAAGGTGCCGTCGGACAGCTTCAGCCAATGCACGTAGCCGTCGAAATCGCCGACTACGGCATAGTCGCCCTGCACCGCCGGCGCGCTCAAATTGCGCCGCACCAGGCCGGCTTGTTGCCACATCGCGGCGCCGCTCGAGCGGTCCAGAGCCCAGACCGTGCCGCCCGGATCGGCGACTACGACGCTGCCCGCGCCCAAGCCGAGGCCGCCGACGCCGCCGTTGTCCTTGGTCCACAGCGGACGCCCGCTGGGCGCGTCGATCGCCAGGGTCTCCTTCTTGTAGCTGGTCGCGTACAGCGTGGTGCCGTCGAGCACGGGCGGCCCGTCGACGTCGGCCATGCGCTCGAGTTCGCTGCGGCCTTCGGCCTGGCCCACGGTCTGGGTCCAGAGTTCGGTGCCGTCGCTCATCGAGAGCGCGGTCACCGTGCCGTCGTCGTTGCCGATGAAGACGTAACCCGGGCCCAGCGTCGGCGTGCCGTTGCCGCGTACGGTGAGCACCGGCAGTTCCTTGCTCCAGAACCAGCGGCGCTCGCCGGTGGCGGCATCGAAGGCGCTGACGCGACCGTCGTTGGCGCGGACGATGACCAGGCCGTTGCCGACCGCCGGCGCGGCGATGACTTCGTTGCTGACTTTGGCCTTCCACTTTTCGGCGCCGGTGGCGGCGTCGAGCGCGATCACGTCGCCCTCCATGCCGCCGACCACCACCAGGCCTTCGCCGGCGCCGGGGCCGCCGCCGAGCAGGAGTTCGGATTCGTAATGCCAGACCGGCTTGCCGCTACGCAAATCGAACGCGCGCACGCCGCCTTCCACCGCCGCTGCATACACGCGGCCGTCGGCGACCGCCGGACGCTGGCGCACGCCCAAGCGCTTCTCGCCCTTGCCCGCCTGCGCGGACCACAGCTTGGACACCTGCGCGCTGGCGGTGAAATCGGTCAGCTCCGCCGGCTCGTTCTGCTTGTTCTTATTGCCGCCGAACCAGCCCTTGATGGTGGTGCAGCCGCCGAGGGCGAACACGACCAGAGCGGCGATGGCGGCGCGCTTGAGGAAAGCGCCTGGGAAGGATTGGGCTTGGATCATCGGATCGGTGTTCCTTGATTGATAGCCGACTCGAAGCCGGCCGGCGGCGCCGCGAACGGCCGCCAGTGTCTCAGGTCTTGCCGCCCGGTTTGGAGGGTGAGCCGCCGGCATCGGTCAGCTTGAGTTCAAGCAGGCGGCGATCGGCCGAGCCGGCATCCAGCAAGGTCAAAGCCCGCGCGTAGGCTTCGCGCGCGGCGTCGTGCTGGGCCAGAGCGACGTAAGCGTCGCCTTTGGCTTCCAATCCGCCGGCGTCGTTCGCGTCGGCCAGCAGCTGCAGCGCTTCCTTCGGCTTGCCCGCATCGGTCAGCAAACGGGCCAGGCGCTGGGAGACCGTGCCGGCGATGCCGGGATCTTCGGTTTTGATGCCGCGCAGGGTCGCGATGGCGTCGTCGCGCTTGCCGGCATCCACTTGCGCCTTCGCCAACTGCAGCGAGGCGAGCGCGGCGTATTCGCTGCCCACCGGCAAACCGGCCACGGAAGTCTTGGCTTTGTTCAGATCCGTACCGATGGCTTTGACGGTTTCGGCGTAGCGCGCGCTCGTCGAAGAACGTTCGTCCTGGGTGCGCTTCTGCCACCACTGCCAGCCGCCGATCAGGCCCAGGCCCAGGGCCACGCCGCCGATCAGGCTCAGCGCGTTCTTCTGCAGCCAACCGCGGACTTTTTCGCTTTGTTCGTGCTCGTCGAGCAGATCGTCGATCGCCATGCGTTCTCTCGCCCGCGCCTGCGCGCGGGTCGTTCAAAAGGGGTACGGCCCGCGAGCGGGCCGCCATTCGCGCCCCTGGCGGATCGGATCAGACGGCGGCCGCAGCCGGCCGGAACTTCATTCGGGCGCCAGGGAACCGTCAGAGGATACCGTAAAGCGCGCGACGTTGGCTCGCCGGAACGGCTCCAGATCGACCGGCTGGCCCGCTTGCAGCACTTCCACGGCCGTAGCGTTGCCGATCACCATCCGCGCCACTTCGCCGTTGCCGTAATGGCGCTGGCTGCCCGAAGCGACCAGGCCCTGTTCGATCGTGCGGCCGTCGGGCGCGACGATTTCGACCCAGCTGTCGCCGTTCATGCGCAGGCTGAGCGCCGACGCCGACTGCGCCGGCAGCGAGGCCAGCGAGGCCACCACGGGCGCGCGCTCCGGCGCAGCGGGGCGTTGGTTTTCCTGCGTCGTTTTCGATGCCTGGCGTCCGGCGGGCGCATCCAAGCGGGCGGCGTTGTCCTGCGGCAGGCTGAGCGGACCGCGCGTGGCCATCATCCACACCGGCACCACGATCACCGCGGTCATGACCACGTACACCGCGCGGCGCGCCACCTGTTCGAACAGGCGCTGCAGCGGCGGAGTGTGCACGTGGCTGACGATTTCCGAAGGCTCGACCCGTTGCACGCCCGCCATCTCGATGGCGTCGTCGATCCGGATGCCGAGCAGCTTGGCGTAGCTGCGCAATTGGCCGCGCACGAATACCGCCGCGCCGGCCCGCTCCCAATCGTCGTTCTCCAGCGCCTGCACCACCCGCAGCGGCATTTTCAGCCGCGAGGCGACGTCTTCCAGGCGCAAGCCCTGCGCTTCGCGCGCGTGGCGCAGGCGGGCACCGCAGCCGGCCGGTGGGGAGCTGGATCGTTCTTGAGTGCTCATGGTCGTCGTGTTTCCACTGCGTTCGCGGTGCCGGCCTTAGGGAACTCCTGTTTCAGCCGGCGAACGTAACGATCGGCGGCAGCCCTGTCGCCGAGTTTGTTTTCGATTTGTGACGCTAGTAGCAACGAAGGCGGATTGGCGGGAGCCGCGGCCAGGCGCCGCTCGGAGAAAGCGCGCGCTTCGAAGTATTCGCCCTTGCCGTAAGCCAACTCGGCCATGGCGGCCAGGGCGACCGGATTGCTCGGGTCCGACTGCAACGCTTTGCGTAGATCGCGTTCGGCGCGCGCCGACTGGCCGGCTTGCTGCGCGCAGGCGCCGGCGTTGGCCAGGGCGGCGCCGCGTTCGGGGTAATTGGGGATCGCCGCCGCCCGGTCGAACCAGCCCAAGGCTTCCTCGGCGCGGCCGTTGGCGCAAAGCCAGGCGCCGTAGTTGTTGAGCTCGGCGCCGCGGTCGGGGGCGAGTTCGGCCGCGCGCTGGTAATGCTGCCCGGCCTGGGCGCTGCGCCCGCGCTTGCTTTCCACCACCGCAAGCAAAGTGAAGGCCTCCGCCGACTGCGGATCTTCCTTCAGCGCCGTGCGGATCTCGCGCTCGGCTTCGTCCAGTTCGCCGCTGCGCACGCGGTTCGCGGCCAAGCCCAACCTTTCGCGGGCGCTGATGCGCTGCTTCACCTGGGCGCTGTCGCGGATGTTGGGCGGCGTCTGCAGTTCCCGGTACTTGCCGCCGCTGTAGTTCGGCTTGATGAAGGTCAGGCGGCTGCACGCCGGCAGCGCCGCAGCAGCAGCCAGGGCCAGGAGCAGGAGAGCGCTATGCCGCCTCACCGACCTTCCCCCCACCCTGCGCTTCGAGTTTCTTGCGGAATTCGGCCTGGCGCCGGGTCTTGTCGGTCACCTGGCCTTTCAGCTGGCCGCAGGCGGCGTCGATGTCGTCGCCGCGGGTGCGCCGGACCATCGTCAGCACGTGCGCATCCAGCAACGACTTTTGGAACGCGCGGATGTCGGCTTCGGACGAGCGCTGGAAGCGCGTGCCCGGGAACGGATTGAACGGGATCAGGTTGACCTTGGCCGCGTCCTTCATCTGCAGCGCGTTGTCGAAGCGGCGCATCAGCTGCGCCAATTGCTTCGCGTGGACCGGCTGGTCGTTGACGCCCTTCATCAGCGTGTATTCGAAGGTGACCGACTCGCCCTTCTTGCGCCGCGCGTAACGCTCGCAGGCGGCCATCAATTCGGCGATCGGGTATTTCTTGTTGAGCGGCACCAATTCGCTGCGCAGCTCGTCGTTGGGCGCGTGCAGCGACACCGCCAGCGACACGTCGCTCACTTCCCCGAGCTTGTCGATCATCGGCACCATGCCGGCGGTGGAAAGCGTCACCCGCTTGTTGGCCAGGCCGTAGCCCAGGTCGTCGCGCATCACGCTCATCGCGCGCACGACGTTGTCGAAATTCATCAGCGGCTCGCCCATTCCCATCATCACGACGTTGGTGAGCTTGCGCTGCTTGTGCGGGACGTTGCCCAAATGCTTCGCCGCCACCCACACCTGGCCGATGATCTCGGCGGTGGACAGGTTGCGGTTGAAGCCTTGCGTCGCGGTCGAGCAGAACTGGCAGTTGAGCGCGCAGCCCACCTGCGACGACACGCACAGGGTTCCGCGGCCTTTATCCGGGATATAGACGGTTTCGATGGCGTTGCTGCCGTCCATGCCCAGCAGCCATTTGTGGGTGCCGTCGGCGGAAGGCTTCTCGAACTGGATCTGCGGCACGCGCACTTCGGCGTGCGTTTCGAGCTTGGCGCGGAGCGCTTTGCCCAGATCGGTCATTTCGGCGAAATCGGTGACGTGGCGATGGTGGATCCACTTCATCACCTGGTGCGCGCGATAGCGCTTTTCGTCGAGCGTGCGCTCGAAGAAATCCTCGAGCCCGACGCGGTCGAGCTCGAGGAGGTTTTGCTTGCTGGCGATCGCGTTGTTCACTTCGACATCAACGTGCGTACACTTCGGTCGACGGGAAGAAGTACGCGATCTCGACCGCGGCGGTTTCCGCGGCGTCGGAACCGTGCACGGCGTTCGCGTCGATCGAATCGGCGAAGTCGGCGCGGATCGTGCCCGGCGCGGCGTCCTTCGGATTGGTGGCGCCCATCAGCTCGCGGTTCTTGGCGATGGCGTTGTCGCCTTCCAGCACCTGGATCATCACCGGGCCGGAGCACATGAACTCGACCAGCGCGTTGAAGAACGGACGTTCGCGGTGCACCGCATAGAAACCCTCCGCTTCTTTGCGCGACAGGTGCTTCATCTTCGCGGCCGCGATCTTCAGGCCGGCTTTCTCGAAACGCGAATAAATCTCGCCGACGACGTTCTTGGCGACGGCATCGGGCTTGACGATCGACAGGGTGCGCTCCAGCGCCATGTGGATGAACTCCAGTGCGTGGGCCGTCCAGCCGCCCCTTGCAGCTGAACAAGACCCGAGGTTATCACGAAAAATCCGCGTGCGAACGCGGGGTTAGACACACTTTCGAAGGGAATTTTAACGGATGCGTCATCCGGCGTACACCGGCCCTTGGCCGGTTTTGCGCCCCTTGACCGTTTGGCCCGGATCGTGCATCTTTCAATCATTCGTTTGAATCGACTAATTCAATCGGGGGATTGAGCCATGGCCGGCACCAACTTCAACACCAAGGACCGCATCCTCGGCGCGGCCGAATCGCTGTTCGCTCAGCAAGGCTTCGCCGGCACGTCCCTGCGCGAGGTCACCAGCCGCGCCGACGTCAACATCGCGGCCGTCAATTACCACTTCGGCAGCAAGGAAAACCTGATCAACGAGGTGTTCCGGCGGCGTCTGGACGAGCTGTCAGACCGCCGCTTGAGCGCCTTGAAGGAAGCTCGGGAGCGCACTCCCGGCGATCTGCAGGCGGTGCTCGCCGCCTTCATCGAACCCGCCCTGGCCCTGAGCCTGGACCGCCAAGGCGGCTCGGCTTTCGTCCGCGTACTGGCCCGCGCCTACGCCGAGAAGGACGAACGCCTGCGCCAGTTCGTGTCCGAGCACTACGGCCACGTGATGCGCGAATTCTCCAAGGCCGTCGCCGCCTGCGTGCCCGACCTGCCGCGCGAAACCCTGGCCTGGCGCCTGGATTTCGTCGCCGGCGCCCTGACCTATGCCATGGCGGACTTCGGCCACAACAAGCGCATGGGCGGCGGCAGCGACCAGGCGCATTGCCAGCGCGCGGCGCGCGAACTGGTCCGCTTCGCGGCGGCCGGCCTCGGCGCGGAATGATCTCGCGGCCCGGTTTTTCAGGGCCGTCCATCCTTATCAATCAAACGGATAGAAGCGATGTCTGAGAAACTACTCGTCCGCCGCGCCGCGGTTCTCGGTGCCGGCGTCATGGGCGCCCAGATCGCCGCCCACTTAACCAATGCCGGCGTCGACACGGTGCTGTTCGACCTGGCGGCGAAGGAAGGCGGCCCCAACGGCATCGTGCTGAAGGCCCTCGCCAACCTGGGCAAGCTCAGCCCCGCCCCGCTCGCCAGCAAGGCGCTGGCCGAGGCGATCGTCCCGGCCAACTACGACCAGGGGCTGGAACTGCTGCGCGATTGCGATCTGATCGTCGAGGCCATCGCCGAACGGATGGATTGGAAGCAGGACCTGTACAAGAAGATCGCGCCGTTCGTGCCCGATCACACCGTGCTGGCCAGCAACACCTCGGGCTTGGGCATCAACAAGCTGGCCGAAGTGCTGCCGGAACAGCTGCGCCACCGTTTCTGCGGCGTGCATTTCTTCAATCCGCCGCGCTATATGCATCTGGCCGAGCTGATTCCGGCCAAGACCACCGACAAGGGCGTGTTGGAAGGCCTGGAAACCTTCCTCACCACCACGCTCGGCAAGGGCGTGGTCTACGCCAAGGACACGCCGAACTTCATCGGCAACCGGATCGGCGTGTTTTCGATCCTCGCCACCGTGCATCACACGGCCGAACACAAGCTCGGCTTCGACGAAGTCGATGCGATCACCGGCCCGCTGATCGGCCGGCCGAAGTCGGCGACCTACCGCACCTCGGATGTGGTCGGTCTGGACACGATGGCCCACGTCATCAAGACCATGGCCGACACCCTGCCGGACGATCCCTGGCATAAGTACTTCCAGTCGCCGAAGTGGCTCGAAGCGCTGATCGCGAAGGGCGCGCTGGGCCAGAAGACCGGCGCCGGCATCTTCCGCAAGGTCGGCAAGGACATCCAGGTCCTCGATCTGAAGGCGCAGGACTACAGGGTCGCCGAAGGCACGGCGGCGCCGGAAGTGGTCGAGATCCTGAAGATCAAGAACCCGGCCGAGAAATTCGCCAAGCTGCGCGAAAGCAAGCATCCGCAGGCCCAATTCCTGTGGGCCGTGTTCCGCGATCTGTTCCACTACAGCGCCTACCACCTGGCCGACATCGCCGAGACCGCGCGCGATGTGGACCTGGCGATCCGCTGGGGCTACGGCTGGTCGCTGGGTCCGTTCGAAACTTGGCAGGCCGCCGGTTGGAAACAGGTGGCGCAGTGGATCGCCGACGACATCGTCGCCGGCAAGGCGATGAGCAGCGCGCCGCTGCCCGATTGGGTGTTCGACGGCCGCGAGGGCGTGCATGCCGCGGAAGGCAGCTACAGCCCGGTCA
The DNA here is from genome assembly GCF_005239095.1 of Luteimonas gilva. GTDB lineage: Bacteria > Pseudomonadota > Gammaproteobacteria > Xanthomonadales > Xanthomonadaceae > Luteimonas_C > Luteimonas_C gilva. The sequence continues at coordinate 712,671 of NZ_SZUA01000001.1, forward strand.
AGAACGCGAAATTGCCGCGCTCTGCCCTGCCCGTTTACCAGCGCCAGCGTTTCCCGGATCCGCTGTTGGGCGAGTCGTTCCCGCAGGGCGACACGGTGTTCGAGAACGACGGCATCCGGATGTGGACGGACAACGACGGCATCGCGGTCGTGTCGTTCAAGACCAAGATGAACACCGTTTCGGATCACGTGTTGAACGGCTTGCAGGAAGCCGTGTCGCGCGCCGAGAAAGATTTCAAAGGCCTGGTGATCTGGCAGCAGAAGGAACCCTTCTCCGCCGGCGCCGATCTGGCCGGCGCGCTCGGCCTGCTGCAAGCCGGCGACGTCGAAGGCTTCGAAGCGATGGTCGCCAACTTCCAGGCGACCAGCCAGCGGATCAAGTATTCGCTGGTGCCGGTCGTCGCCGCGGTGCGCGGTTTGGCGCTCGGCGGCGGTTGCGAATTCCAGATGCACAGCGCCAAGACCGTCGCCGGTTTGGAAAGCTATATCGGCTTGGTCGAAGCGGGCGTCGGTCTGCTGCCCGCGGGCGGCGGCTTGAAGGAAATCGCGGTGCGCGCTGCGCAGGCCGCGGGCCCGGGCGGCGACGTGTTCGCGCAGCTGAAGCGTTACTTCGAGACCGTGGCGATGGCCAAGGTCTCGACTTCGGCCGTCGAGGCGCAAGAACTGGGCTTGCTGCGCGACACCGACAAGGTCGTCTTCAACGCCTACGAATTGCTGTACGTCGCCAAGCGACAAGCGCTGGCGCTGGCCGAAAGCGGCTATCGCCCGCCGCTGCCGGCGCGCCGCATCGCCGTGGCCGGCGACGTCGGCATCGCGACCTTCAAGATGATGCTGGTCAACATGCTGGAGGGCCGCTTCATCAGCGAATACGACTACGAGATCGCGACCCGCATCGCCACCGTGCTCTGCGGCGGCGAGATCGACCGCGGCGCGCTGGTCGACGAAGAGTGGTTGCTGAAGCTGGAACGCAAGCACTTCGTCGAGCTGGCGCAGCAGAAGAAGACGCAGGAACGCATCGCGCACATGCTGAAGACCGGCAAGCCGCTCCGCAACTAAGCGACGACGACACAGGACAGACACCATGAGCAAGCAAATCCAAGACGCCTACATCGTCGCCGCCACCCGCACCCCGGTCGGCAAGGCGCCCAAGGGCGTGTTCCGCAACACCCGCCCGGACGACATGCTGGCGCACGTGCTGAAGGCCGTAGTCGCGCAAGCGCCGGGCGTGGACGTGAACCGGATCGAGGACGCGATCATCGGCTGCGCCATGCCCGAAGGCGAGCAAGGCATGAACGTGGCGCGCATCGGCGTGCTGCTGGCCGGGCTGCCGAACACGATCGCGGCGCAGACCATCAACCGTTTCTGTTCTTCCGGCCTGCAAGCCGTCGCGCTGGCCGCCGATCAGATCAGGCTCGGCAACGCCGATCTGGTATTGGCCGGCGGCACCGAATCGATGTCGATGGTGCCGATGATGGGCAACAAGGTCGCGCTGAGCCCGGCCGTGTTCAACGACGACCACGTCGCCATCGCTTACGGCATGGGCATCACGGCGGAAAAAGTCGCCGAGGAATGGAAAGTTTCGCGCGAGGATCAGGACGCCTTTGCCCTCGCCTCGCACCAGAAGGCGCTGGCCGCGATCAAAGCCGGCGAATTCAAGAGCGAAATTTCCCCGTACGAAGTGGTTTCGCATGTGCCGGATCTGATCGGCAACGTGGTGCAGCTGAAGAAGCAGCTCGTCGAAAACGACGAAGGCCCGCGTCTGGATGCGTCGCTGGAAGGCCTAGCGAAATTGCGCCCGGTGTTCCGCAACGGCCAGTTCGGCGGCACCGTCACCGCCGGCAACTCTTCGCAGATGAGCGACGGCGCCGCGGCCGTGCTGCTGGCGTCCGAGCAGGCGATCAAGGATTACGGCCTGACACCGCTGGCCCGCTTCGTCTCGTTCTCGGTCGCCGGCGTGCGTCCGGAAGTGATGGGCATCGGCCCGATCGCGGCGATTCCCAAAGCGTTGAAGCAAGCCGGATTGACCAAGGACCAGATCGACTGGATCGAGCTCAACGAAGCCTTCGCCGCGCAGGCGCTGGCGGTGATCCGCGACAGCGGATTGGATCCGTCCAAGGTCAACCCGCTCGGCGGCGCGATCGCGCTAGGCCATCCGCTCGGCGCGACCGGCGCGGTGCGCACCGCGACGATCGTCCACGGCCTGCGCCGTCGCCAGCAGAAGTACGGCATGGTGACGATGTGCATCGGCACCGGCATGGGCGCAGCCGGCATTTTCGAAGCGCTGTAGTCCGACGCGACCACTCGATGCGAAAAGGGCGGCCTAGGCCGCCCTTTTTTCGTATCCGATCCCGCTTATTTCGGGCACGCGGCGAACTTGCCTTTCGCATCGCGGCAACGCTTGGCCGGTGCCTGCTGCTTCGCGCAGGATTCGAACTTGCCCTTGGCGTCGCGGCAATGCGCCGCTGCGGGCTTGGCGGGCGCCGGCTTGGCCGCCGCTGTCGTGGCGGACTGAGGCGCCGCGGCTTGGGGCGCGGACGCAGCGGCGCCGAGACTGCACAACGCGAACGCAACGGCGAGAGGCAGAGCGAATCGACGCATACGGATTCTCCGGCAGCGTGGTCCGGTCGACCACGCGGCCAGGGTCGTCGCTGCGGCTTCGCCGCCGGATTTCCGCAGGATTAAACTTCGGTAATGCGCCGCCCGCTCAGGCCAAGCGCGTCCCGTTCGGCACCGGCCGCTCGATCGCCGTCAACACCACGCCTTCTTCGGTGGGAAACCCGGTGAGCAGGAACTCGGAAACGAAGGGACCGATCTGCTTGGGCGGAAAATTGATCACGCCCACCACTTGCCTTCCAACCAATTCCTCGGCCGAGTACAGCGCCTTGATCTGCGCACTGGTCTTCTTGACGCCGAACGGACCGAAATCGACCCAGATCTTCCACGCCGGCTTGCGCGCTTCCGGAAATTCCTCGGCCTTCAGCACGGTACCGGCGCAAATCAGGACCTTCTCGAAGTCGGCCCATTCGATCGGTTCGGCCACGCCCTACTCCAGATCGATGACGCCGAGTTCCTTCAGCGCGTTCTGCATCAGCTGCGTCGCCGCATCGCTCAGCTTTTCGTGGTCGAGCGCATAACGGATGGTGGCCTCGATCAAGCCCAGATGCGTGCCGCAGTCGAAGCGCGTGCCCTGGAAGCGATACGCCAACACTTCGTCCTGCTTCAGCAGCGCCGAAATCGCGTCGGTCAACTGGATCTCGCCGCCGGCGCCGGGCGTGGTGTTTTCCAGCAGTTCGAAGATGCTGCCCGGCAGGATGTAGCGGCCGACCACGGCCAGCGTGCTCGGCGCGTCCTCCGGCGCGGGTTTTTCGACCATCGCCGTGATCCGGCCCTTGCGCCCCGAAAAACCTTCGGTAGCGACGATGCCGTAACTGCCGGTCTGATCGCGCGGTACGTCCTGGGTGGCGATGACGCCGGCGCCGCTGGCTTCGGCCAGATCGGCCATTTGCTTCAGCGCGCCCGGGCCGCGGTTCCAGATGAGATCGTCGGGCAACAGCACCGCGAAGGGCTCATCGCCGACGATGGGTTTGGCGCACAGCACGGCGTGGCCCAATCCCAAAGCCTCGGCCTGGGTCACGAACACCGCACGCACGCCCTCGGGCAGCACGTTGCGGATCAGGTCGAGCTGTTCGTGTTTGCCCGCCTTCTCCAGCTTGTGTTCGAGCTCGTAGGCCTTGTCGAAATAATCCGCGACCGCGTGCTTGTAGCGGTTGGTGACGAAGATCAGCGTGTCGCATCCGGCTTCGATCGCTTCGTCCACCGCGTACTGGATCAACGGACGGTCGACGATCGGCAGCATCTCCTTGGGCACGGTCTTGGTGGCGGGAAGGAAACGCGTGCCGTGGCCGGCCACCGGGAATACCGCTTTGCGGATGCGCTGCACTGCTTCAGATCCTCCGCGCTTCTCGCGCCGGGAATGGGACGATGGTGGCCGCATGCGGCTCGGACACTTCCTGGGCCGGCTGGAATTCCGGCACGGCGGAGCGCAAAGCTTGGGCCAAGGCGATTTGGTCGTAACGCGCGGTGGCCTCGCGCATGCCGCGCAGCGCTGACACTACCTGATCGGCGATCACGCTGCGCGCTTCGGCCTGCAGGATCTTGGGATGCGCGGTCTGGCGATAGCGTTCGTCGGCGTGGAACAACGTCTCGTGCAGCTTCTCGCCGGGACGCAGGCCGGTGTAGACGATCGCGATGTCCTTGCCCGGCTGCTTGCCCGCCAGCCGGATCATCTGCTCGGCCAGCAAGCGGATCGGCACCGGCTCGCCCATGTCCAAGGTGTAGATCGCTTCGTGCGAACCGATCGCGGCGGCTTGCAGGATCAGCTGGCAAGCCTCGGGAATAGTCATGAAATAGCGCGTGACTTCCGCATCGGTCACCGTCACCGGGCCGCCGACGCGGATCTGTTCGCGGAACAAAGGCACCACGCTGCCCGCAGAATCGAGCACGTTGCCGAAGCGCACCGTCACGAAATGCGTGCTGCGCTGTTCGGCCATGGCTTGGCAGACCATCTCCGCCAAACGCTTGCTGGCGCCGAGCACGTTGGCCGGATCCACCGCCTTGTCCGTGGAAATCAGCACGAAGGTGCCCACGCCCGCATCGCGGCAAGCCGCAGCCACGGTTTCGGTGGCGAGCACGTTGTTGCGCACCGCCTCGCGCAGTTGCGCTTCCAACAGCGGCACTTGTTTGTAGGCGGCCGCATGGAAACAAGCGTCCGGCTTGGCTTCGGCGAGCACGTGGTTGATGACGGCCGGATCGCCGCAATCGCCCAGCACCGCGACGCATTCCAGATTCGGGAAGTCGCGGCGCAACTCCGCTTCCATGGTCATCAGCGATAGTTCGTCGATCTCGACCAGGGCGATGCGCTGGGCGCCGTGGCGCGCGCACTGCCGGCACAATTCCGAACCGATCGAACCGCCGGCTCCGGTCACCATCACCGAGCGGCCGCCCAGCCAGCTGCGGATCGCTTTCCAATCCGGCAACACCGGTTTGCGGCCGAGCAAATCTTCGATCGCGACTTCTTTGAGCTCGCCCGGCAGCGAGCGGCCGACCAGCACGTCCTCCAAACGCGGCACCGTGCGGAACGGCAAGCCGGTACGTTCGCAAGCGGCGACGACGCGCTGCATTTCGCTGGCGTCCACCGCCGGCATGGCGATCACCAGCAGCTTGGCCGAGGTCTCCTTGGCGATTTCGACCACGTCGCCGATGCTGCCGAGCACCGGAACGCCGTGCAGCTTGCTGCCGTGCAGTTTCGGCGCATCGTCCAGGAAGCCTACCGGCTGGTAAGCGCCGGAGCGGCGCAAATCGCGCACCAGCGCGTCGCCGGCTTCGCCGGCGCCGAGGATCAGCGTCCGCACCGAACTGCGCCCGGTGCGCTCGCTGGTGGCGTCCTTCCAAGCGCGGTAAAGCAGGCGGGGCGTGCCCAGCAGGCCGATCAAGGCGAAGGGGTATCCCAGCAGAACGGCGCGCGGCACCGGATCGAGCCGGTTGTAGATGAACAGTCCCAGCGAAATCGCAAGCAAACCGATGAGGCTGGCCTTCACGATGTTCCATAGGTCCGGAACGCTCGCGAACCGCCACAAGCCCCGATACAAGCCGGCCTGCCAGAACACCAAGCCCTGGGCGACCAGCACGATCGCGATCTGGGTCGACCACAAGGACATCGGCGGCGGATTAGCGGCGAAGCCGTACCTGACCCAATGCAGGCCGGTCCAGCACAGCCACACCATGGCCAGATCGTGCGCGACCACCGCCAGACGCGGCAATCCTGCGCTCAAACGGTCACGAAAATCCTTCATTCCTTGTCCTTTGAAATCCCACCGCCAACGGCCGTCAAACGGTCTTCCCGGCGCAGCCCGCGCCAAACCAAACCCGAAAGGGTATACCAGGCCAACAAGACCATTGTAATAAAGACGGCATTTTCGGCCCGGAACGACCACCATAGTGCGATGCCGATCGCGGTCCATAAGCCGTACATCAACGTGACCGGCACGTGTCCACCTTTCCTAGCCCCTATTTGGTAGGCATGCGTCACGTGCGGCGTCCACCAGCGATCCCCGCGCAGCATCCGCCTTACCAATGTCAACGCCGCGTCTACGAGGAAGGCCGCCAAAGGCAATAGGGACAACGCCCAACCGGGCCGGGCTTCCGCAGCGACCGCCAGACACAGCGCCGCCACGGCATAGCCCAGGGCCCCGCTGCCGACGTCGCCGAGGAAGATCCTGGCGCGGGGGAAATTGAACGGCAGGAAGCCGCAACAGGCGGCGCACAAAGCTAGCGCCAGCCATTGCGCGGGGCCCTGCAGCCATGCGGCCGCTGCCGCCGCGAACAGGGCCGCCTGGCTGGCCGCCAGGCCGTCGATCCCGTCCATGAAGTTCCAGACGTTGGTCAGCCCGATGGCTAGCGCCAAGGCCCCTAACGTCAGCCATGGGTCGCCGTAAGCCGCCCAAAAACCGCCGGCCAGCAGGGCCGCGGCCACGGCATGCACGCCCAATCGCAACCAAGGCGACAAAGGTCTGTGGTCGTCGATCGCGCCGATGCCGGCCACCAGCATTAGCCCAACGGCGAAAGCGGCGGGCAGCACCGCGCCCTGCAGATCGGCCGCAATCTCCACCGCAACGGCGACCAGCATCGCCGCGACGATCGCCGCGCCGCCGCCGCGCGGCGTCGCCGCGGTATGGCTGCGGCGCTCTCCGGGTTGATCGATCAATCGTGCGCGCAGCGCATAGCGCCTGGCGATCCAAGTGCCGAGCGCGCCGATGCCGAAATGCAGCGCCAGCCAAGCGGCGACCGGCATCAGACCACCGCGTAGTTCAGCAGCGGCTTGATCGTGCCCCATTCCTTGCAACTGGGACATTGCCAGTGGTGCGAACGCGCGCCGAAGCCGCAACGGTTGCAGCGATAGCTCGGATTGCGCACCAGCAATTGGTCGGTGATGTGCTTCAGATCGTGCAGCGTGGCTTCCGGATCGGTGCCTTCGGCCAAAGTCAGATCGATCAATGCGGCTTCGCCGCGCACCGAGGGCCGATCCTTCAATTGCCGGGCGAGATAGCTGCGCGCCGCGGCCACGCCTTCGTCGGCTTCCACCAATCGCGTCAAGGCCAGCACCGGCGCCACGCCGCGATAGTGTTCGCTCATCTCGGTCAGGAAGGAACGCGCGCCGGGCACGTCGCCGACCCGCCGATAGCATTCCAGCAACGCCGGCATGATTTCGGGCAAATAGTCCGGATCGTGCCGCGCCGCACGTTCGAAGGCGCGGATCGCGGCCGCATCGTCGCCGGCTTCGACTTCGATGCGCCCTTCCATGATTCCGGGCCGCACCGCGTCCGAATCGGCCGCGTAGGCGCGCGCGATCGCCTGGCGCGCGCCGGCGACGTCGCCGCCCGCGCGCAGCCGATCGGCCAGTTCGCATTCGAAATGAGCGATCAACTTGCCCATCGGCTCGCCGGTGGCCGCTTCGTAGCGGGTGGCGTTCTCGATCGCCTTGGCCCAATCGCGTTCGGCCTGGTAGATGCCGATCAGATGCTTGAGCGCCTGCGGCGCGCGCTGGTCGATGCGGGCCAGGTCGCTGAACACCGTTTCGGCGCGATCGAGCAGGCCCGAGCGCATGTAATCCTCGCCCAAGGCGAGCAAGGCCTGCACCTTCTGCTGATCGTTGAGATCGGAGCGCTGCACCAGTCCTTGATGCAGCCGGATCGCGCGATCCACTTCGCCGCGGCGCCGGAACAGGTGGCCCAACGCGACCTGCGTTTCAAACGTGTCCTTGTCCAATTCGGCGATGTGCAGGAACAGCTCGATGGCTTTGTCGGGCTGCTCGTTCAACAAGTAGTTCAGGCCGCGGAAGTAAGTGGTGGACAGGCGGCTGACTTGGCTATCGCTATGCCGTTCGCCGCCGCGGCGGCCGATGATCCAGCCGGTCAGCGCCGCGACCGGCAGCAACAGGAAGAACCAGAACCATTCGTTGACGAAGGCCATCATCGCTCATCGTCCCTCGTCGGTTTTGGCCGGCGCGTTCGCCGTCGTGCGGCGCAGCCGCTGCTTTAGCGGCAGCACGACGCTCGCGGTGAGGATCAATCCGCCCAAGATCACGCCGCCGAGCAAGGCGGCCAATACGATCACGCCCAAGCCGGCGCGCAAGGAAACGAAGCCCAAGTCCAGGGCGACCGGTTGCGGATTCAACGCGCCCACGGCGATGCCGGCCACGAGGCAGGCGATAGCGGCGAGTAGGCGGATCAGGCGCATGCGCGGGAACTCCGGAAACGGCGCTTAGCTTAGCCGACGTACGGCAACCCCGGCGGAATAGCGCCGCATAACGGTGCGCGGACGCTCAGTCTTCGCTGGCTTGCGGCTCGACCGAGCTGACCCGTTCGCGCAGTTCCTTGCCGGGTTTGAAATGCGGCACGTGCTTGCCGGGCAGCGCGACGGCGTCGCCGGTCTTGGGATTGCGGCCGGTGCGCGGCGGCCGGTAATGCAGGGAAAAACTGCCGAAGCCGCGGATCTCGATGCGGCCGCCTTCGGACAGCGAACCGCCCATCATCTCCAGCAACGACTTGACCGCGAGGTCGACGTCGTCGGCCTTCAGATGGGCCTGGCGCTGGGTGAGTATTTCGATCAGTTCGGACTTGGTCATGGGCACCGCATCGCAGGCTCGGAGCCGAGGACGGTCCGGCGAACCGGACCGTCCATTCGAGGCTTACTCGGAATCGGCCTTGCTGCCGAGCTGCTCGCGCAGTAGCGCGCCCAGCTTGGTCGTGCCGCTGGAAGCGTCGCTCGAAGCACGGTTGTACTCGGCCAGCGTTTCCTGCACTTCGGCTTCGTCCTTGGCCTTGATCGAGAGCTGCATGGTGCGGCCCTTGCGATCCATGCCGATGAACTTGGCTTCGACTTCGTCGCCCACCTTCAGGTGCTGGGTGGCGTCGTCGACGCGTTCCTTGGCGATGTCGCGGGCGGCGACGTAGCCTTCCACGCCGTCGGCCAGTTCGATGGTCGCGCCCTTGGCGTCCACTTCCTTGACCTTGCCCTTGACCACGGAACCCTTTTGGTTGCCGGCCATGTACTGACCGAACGGATCCTGCTCCAGCTGCTTGACGCCCAGGCTGATGCGCTCGCGTTCCGGATCCACCGCCAGCACCACCGCTTCGAGGGTGTCGCCCTTCTTGAAGTTGCGGGCGATGTCTTCGCCGGTGGAGTTCCAGCTGATGTCGGACAAGTGGATCAAACCGTCGATCCCGCCGTCCAGGCCGATGAAGATGCCGAAGTCGGTGATCGACTTGATCTGGCCGGACACCTTGTCGCCCTTCTTGTGGATGGCGGCGAAGGTTTCCCACGGATTGGACGAGACCTGCTTCATGCCCAGCGAGATGCGGCGGCGCTCTTCGTCGACGTCCAGCACCATCACCTGCACTTCGTCGCCGACCTGCACGATCTTGGACGGGTTGACGTTCTTGTTGGTCCAGTCCATCTCGGACACGTGGACCAGGCCTTCCACGCCCGGCTCGATCTCGACGAACGCGCCGTAATCGGTGACGTTGGAGACCTTGCCGAACACGCGGGTGTTGGCCGGGTAGCGGCGCGCGATGTTGTCCCACGGATCCTCGCCCAGCTGCTTCAGGCCCAGGCTGACGCGGTTGCGCTCGCGGTCGTACTTCAGCACGCGGACGTCGAGCTCCTGGCCCACTTCCACGACTTCGCTCGGATGGCGCACGCGCTTCCAGGCCATGTCGGTGATGTGCAGCAGGCCGTCGATGCCGCCCAGGTCCACGAACGCGCCGTAGTCGGTGAGGTTCTTGACCACGCCCTTGAGGATCGCGCCTTCCTGCAGCTTCTCGAGCAGCTGTTCGCGCTCTTCCGAATGCTCGCTCTCGACCACCGCGCGGCGGGAGACGACCACGTTGTTGCGCTTGCGGTCCAGCTTGATGAGCTTGAACTCGAGTTCCTTGCCTTCCAGGTACACCGGATCGCGGACCGGGCGCACGTCCACCAGCGAACCCGGCAGGAACGCGCGGACGTCCTTGATGTCGACGGTGAAGCCGCCCTTGACCTTGCCGCTGATGCGGCCGGTGATGGTCTCGTTGTTGTTCAGAGCCTCTTCCAGCTCGTCCCACACCATGGCGCGCTTGGCCTTCTCGCGCGACAGCACGGTTTCGCCGAAACCATTTTCGATGGAGTCCAGCGCGACCTTGACCTGGTCGCCCACGCCGACGTCGATTTCGCCGGCGTCGTTACGGAACTGTTCGATCGGCACGATGCCTTCGGACTTCAGGCCGGCGTTGATCACCACCACGTCGGTACGCACTTCGACGACGGTGCCGGTGACGATGGAGCCCGGCTTCAGCTTGGCCAGTTGGGTCTGGCTCTGTTCGAACAGTTCTGCGAAAGATTCAGTCATTTCTGATTACTCGGTTGGACACAGACCGGCTGCGTGTTTTGGACGCGGCGCGGTCCACCCGTTATCGGCCTGCGCGGGATGCGTGTGGCCGGGAGTGTTGTGGTGGATGGAAAATCCGCGCGGATCTTTCCGCACGGGGCTTTTCTGCGGCGCTGGATTCGCGTCAGCGTTCCGGCAGCAAAGCCAGGACGCGTGCGACCACCTCGTCGATGGGAAGGCCGGTAGTGTCGATGCGGACGGCGTCTTCGGCCGGTCGCAGCGGCGCCACCGCGCGTTCCGCATCGCGGGCGTCGCGGGCGAGAATCTCGCGCAGCAGACCGTCCAATGTAACGGAAACCCCTTTGTCTTTCAACTGCTTATAGCGTCTTTCGGCTCTTTCCTCGGCACTGGCCGTCAAAAAGACCTTGTGGCGGGCGTCCGGGAAGATGACCGTGCCCATGTCGCGACCGTCGGCGACCAGGCCCGGCGGCTGCCGGAAGGCCCGCTGCTTGTCCAGCAGGGCCTCGCGGACCGCGGGCAGCGCGGCGATGGCCGAAGCGGCCGCCCCGGCGGTTTCCATCCGCAGTTGATGGGTGGCGTCCTTGCCGTTGACGATGACCCGCGGCTCGGCCCCGCCCTCGCCGGTTTCGAAATGGATCTCGGTGCGCTCGGCGCAGGCGGCCACGTGCTCGGCATCGCTCAGGTCGACCTGGGACCAGGCCGCGGCCAGACCCACCGCCCGGTACAGAGCGCCGGAGTCCAGGTAATGCCAACCGAGCCGGTTGGCGACCAGCCGGCTGATGGTGCCTTTGCCCGAGCCGGAAGGCCCGTCGATGGTCAGAACGGGTACGGTCTTGGCCATCTTTTCTCCTCCGGGTTCGGGCCATTCTAGAGGCAAGCCGCAACCTCTTGAACGCATTCGGAAAAGCCAGCATAATGTCGAACTTTTCCGCCGAGGTGTGTCATGAAGGTCCTGTCCTCCCTGAAGTCGGCGAAGGCCCGTCACCGCGACTGCAAGGTGGTCCGCCGCCGCGGCAAGGTCTTCGTGATCTGCAAGAGCAATCCGCGTTTCAAGGCGCGTCAGCGCTAAGAAGCCCCAACGATTCCTGCGTCTCCGGACGCATCGGAAGCGTGACCGAGGCCGCAGCAATGCGGCCTTCGTCGTTTCCGGCCGTCGATTCCTTGTTTTCCCGCGCCGGCTTGCGCCTACAATCCGGCGTCCAAACCGAGGGAGTTGGGTCATGAACCGCATCGCACGTCCGCTAGCCTTCGCTCTGCTGCTGGCAACCGCCGGCGCCGCCTCGGCCGACAAATTGCTGATCGACCGCACACGCCAGGAGAATATGGCGGCGATGCCGGCCCGCGGCATGACCATGGCCCAGGTCGAAGCCCGCTACGGCGCGCCGAGCGGCAAGCTCGATCCGCGCGGCGGCCAGAAGCGGCAATGGCCGACGATCAACCGCTGGACCTACCCCAGCTTCGTCGTCTACTTCGAAAAGAACAAAGTGATCGACGCGGTCGCGGTGCAGGCCGCGCCGAACGAGATCGGTCCGAAACCCGCTATTCGTTAAGTATCGGAATGACTGATTATTTGCGTTTCCCCGCGGAGTGGGAGCCCCAATCCGCGGTCCTGATCGCTTGGCCGCACGAAGGCACCGACTGGGCCGAGCGCCTGGCCGAAGTCGAAGAGACCTACATTGCGCTGGTGGCGGCGATCACCCGCTTTCAACGCGCGATCGTATGCGTCGCGGACGACGACGTGCAGGCGTATGCGCGCGCAAGGCTGTCCTCGGTGCGGATCGACATGTCGCGAGTGGATTTCGTCGAAGTGCCGTACGACGACACCTGGCTGCGCGATTCCGGCCCGATCAGCCTGCGCGGCAAAGACGGCTTCCGGCTGCTCGACTTCCGCTTCACCGGCTGGGGCGGCAAGTTCGAGGCGAGCCGCGACGATCAATTGATCGAAGCGTTGCACAGCAAAGGCGTGTTCGGCGATGCGCAAACGCGCGCCATCGATTTCGCGCTGGAAGGCGGAGCCATCGACACCGACGGCGCAGGCACGCTGCTCACGACTTGGCAGTGCCTGCACGAACGCCATCCGGAAAAGACACGCGATGAGCTGACGGCGAAACTGTCCGACTGGCTGGCGCAGAACCGCGTACTGTGGCTGGACCATGGTTATTTGGAAGGCGACGACACCGACGCTCACGTCGATACCCTCGCTCGCTTCGCCGCGCCCGATGCGATCGTGTTCCAAGCCTGCGACGATCCCGCCGATTCGCATTACGAAGAATTGAAGGCGATGGCGGACGAAATCGCCGCGCTGCGCACGGCTTACGGCACGCCGTATCGGCTGTTTCCGCTGCCCTGGGCGAAGCCCATCGTCGACGGCGGCCGACGCCTGGCCGCCAGTTACGCCAATTTCTTGATCGTCAACGGCGCCGTGCTGATGCCGGCGTACGGCGATGCCGCCGACGCTGCGGCCGCGGGTGTGCTGGCGCAGGCCTTCCCCGCGCATGAAATCGTGCAGGTGCGCTGCCGTCCGCTGATTTGGCAGAACGGCAGCTTGCACTGCATCACCATGCAGTTGCCGCTGGGTTTAGTGGCCTGAGCATGGCCGGCCGCGAGAACCGCATCGACTTCATCGAATTTCCGGCCGCTTCGGAAACCGATGTCGCGCGCGCCAGCGAGTTCTACCGCACCGTCTTCGGTTGGCGCTGGCAGGATTGGGGCGACGACTACGCGGATACCCGCGACAGCGGGCTTGGAGCCGGGCTCAATGCCGATCCCGCGCACAGGCCCGGCGCGCCGCTGGCCGTCATCTATGCTTCGCGGCTCGAAGAGGCGCGCGACAAAGCGATCGCCGCCGGCGGCGCCTTGATCCGCGATATCTTCAGCTTTCCCGGCGGCCGCCGTTTCCATTTCCGCGACCCGGCGGGCAACGAATTGGCCGTCTGGTCGGACTCCGAAACATGAACGCATCCATGAACAAGACCACCCTGCCCGTCGCCCTGATCCAGGAAAAGAACCATGGCGACGCCGCGGCGAACCTGGCCGTGATCGAACAGCGCGTGGCCGAAGCCGCCAAGCAAGGCGCGAAACTGGTCCTGCTGCAGGAACTGCACAACGGTCCGTATTTCTGCCAGCACGAATCGGTGGCCGAGTTCGACTTGGCCGAAACCATTCCCGGCCCCAGCACCGAACGCCTGGGCAAACTCGCCAAGCAGCACAGCGTGGTGCTGGTCAGCTCCTTGTTCGAAAAACGTGCGACCGGGCTGTACCACAACACCGCGGTCGTGTTCGAAAAAGACGGCAGCACCGCGGGCAAGTACCGCAAGATGCACATCCCCGACGATCCGGGTTTCTACGAGAAGTTCTACTTCACGCCCGGCGACATCGGCTTCGAACCGATCGACACCTCGGTCGGCCGCCTCGGCGTGATGGTGTGCTGGGACCAGTGGTATCCGGAAGGCGCGCGGCTGATGGCTTTGGCCGGCGCCGAACTGCTGCTGTATCCGACCGCGATCGGTTGGGATCCGGACGACGAACAAGCCGAGAAGGACCGTCAGCGCAACGCTTGGATCCTCAGCCACCGCGGCCACGCCGTCGCCAACGGCTTGCCGGTGCTGTCGTGCAATCGCGTCGGTCACGAAGCTTCGCCGCTGGGCACGTCCGGCATCCGCTTCTGGGGCTCCAGCCACGTGCTCGGCCCGCAAGGCGAATTCCTGGCCGAAGCCGGACAAGACGCACCCGAAGTGCTGATGTGCGAAGTCGACATGCAACGCAGCGAACACGTGCGCCGCATTTGGCCGTTCCTGCGCGACCGGCGCATCGATGCGTACGGCGATCTGCTGAAGCGTTACCGCGACTGATCAATCGCGTCCGTGCGCGTCATCGACTATAACGGAACAGGCCGGTGGACCCGGCTGGCGATTCTCGCGCGTTATGCGGACTATGTGGGTCGCTTCTCGGTTTCGGAGCCGCTGGACCTCACTCCGAAAGAGCACGTGTGGCGCGACACCCAATGGGTTTATCCGGTCATGGACAAGGTGATCGCAGGGATCAGATCCGGCGATGCGGCTTGCATCGTGATCGGCGCTGAATTCATGGAAGAGGATTCGAAGTTCACTTTCGGAAGAGCGTTGAAATCGCATGTCGCCCGAGCGATGCGACAAGCGGATCTGCCCGCGGCCGTTCAAGCGCGACTCAGGAAGCGAATCGTGGACATGCTGATCGCCGGAAACGTTCCGCGCGAATTCCGTGAATACGCGAAATTGCTCCGCAAAATCGGATTTGCGGACTACTGGCACAAAATCCAGGCCGAGGCGCCTGCGAGCAATAAATATGCGATGCGCTACGTCGGTTATTTGCGCGCGGTGCATGCCCGCTCCTCCTCTGTCGTTAGGCCGGTCTCTCATCTAGATGAGATTTACTAACCGACGAACGGTCAAATAAAAAACGAACGGTCGTGCTATTCTCCGCTCATGAACATGCTGACCGCCACCCAGAAAGGCGCCGCCACCCGCGAAGTCATCATCGACCAAGCCTACGACATGGCCCGGCAGACGGGTCTGGAAGGCCTGTCGATCGGCCCGCTCGCCCAGGCCGTGGGTATGTCCAAGAGCGGCGTTTTCGCCCACTTCGGTTCGCGCGAGGACCTACAGCTCGCCGTGCTGGAATCGGCCGCGATCCGTTTCGGCCAGGCGGTGCTGATCGCCGCGTTGAAGGAGCCGCGCGGACTGCCGCGCCTGCGCGCGATCATGCGCAACTGGTTCGAATGGGGCCGGATGGCCGCCGGCGGCTGCGTGCTCGTCGGTTCGGTCAGCGAATACGACGACCGCCCCGGCCCGATTCGCGACCGCGTGCAACAGAACGAACGACGCTGGCGCACCGAGCTGCAGCGCGCCGCGCAACTGGCGATCGACGCCGGCCATCTGCGCGACGGCGACACCGATCAATACGCTTTCGAGCTGTACGCGATCCCGCTCGCCATGCTCCACGAGGCGGGATTGTTCGGTTACGAACGCGCCCGACGCCATGGCGATACCGCGCTGGAGCGCTGGATCGCCGCCCACTCCCCCACCGCCTGATCTTCCGATGAGGTGCCGTCATGTCCGCAGCAATGTCCAAAATTAGCACGACCGTTCGATCCACTCTGCAGATGGCGGGCTTGCGCGCCACGTTTCGGCTCGGCAGTTGGTTCGATGCCGCAGCGACCGTGCGCCGCGCGGGCGATTTGTTCTGCACGCCCTTCGCCAGCTCGCGCTCACGCGCCGCCCAAACGCCCAGCGCAGACGCCGTCGAAGACAGCTTCGAATTGGACGGCCACCGCATCCACACTTATGTCTGGGGCGATCCGCAAACGCAGCCCTACGTTCTCCTTGCGCACGGCTGGTCGAGCCACGCCACGCGCTTCCTCCCCTGGATCGGCCGCCTCCGGGGCGCCGACTACGCGGTGGTGGCGTTCGACCAGCCGGCGCATGGACTCAGCACCGGCAACCGCAGCAATCTGCTCGAATTCGCGAATACGCTGCAGGCCGTGGCGAACCGCTTCGGGCCCGCGGCGGCCTTGATCGGGCATTCGCTGGGCGGCGCGGCGGTCGCCACCGCTTTGGCGCGCGGATTGCCCGCCGAACGCGCGGTGCTGATCGCGCCGGCGGCCGATCCGGTCGACGCCGCGATGCGCTTCGCCGGCTTCGTCGGCCTGCCGCAGCGGCTCGGCCGGCGCATGATCGCCGCGTTCGAAGCGCATATCGGTTTTTCGTTCGACGCGTTCCAGGCCCATTTCAACGCGCCGCGCATCGCCCATCCGGCGCTGATCGTGCACGATGTGGAAGACCGCGAAGTGCCGTGGGCCGAAGGCGAGCGCTACGCCCGTTTCTGGCCCGATTCGCGCCTGCTCAGCACCCAGGGCCTGGGCCACAACCGGATCGCCCAGGACGAAGGCGTGATCGCCGCCGCGCTGCGTTTCCTGCGCGGCGAAGCGGTGGGCGAACGCGTGGTGTCCACGCCTAATTTACCCTTCGGCATCGCCTGAACATGACCGGCGGCCTTTGCCGCCGGCCTTCGCGAGCGTCTATGCTGCGCGGCCGCGGCGCCTTCGCCGCGGTCCGCCCACCACGAACGCCGCGATGACTTTCGAGCAAGATCCGCCCGCCTCCACCGATCCTTTTTCCGGCCAGCCGCACGCGATCGTCGAACGCGACGGCGTGCGCTACACCTTGCTCGGCACGGCGCACGTATCGAAGGCGAGCGTGGATGCGGTGCGCGCGGCCATCGACAGCGGCGGCTACGACACGATCGCGGTGGAATTGGACAAACAGCGCCTGCAAGCGCTGACCGACCCCGATGCGCTGGCGCGGCTGGATCTGGTCAAGGTGCTGCGCGAAGGCAAGACCGCCTTGTTCGCGGCGAACCTGGGCTTGGCCGCCTACCAACGCCGATTGGCCGAACAACTCGGCATCGAACCCGGCGCGGAATTGAAGGCCGCCGCGGAAGAAGCCGAAGCGCGCGGATTGACGCTGGAACTGATCGACCGCGACGTCGGCCTGACCTTCAAGCGCGCCTTGGGCCGGCTGGGTTTCTGGCGCAAGGCCAAAGTCGCCGCCGGACTGTTCGCCGGCTTGTTCGCCGACGAAGAAGTCGGCGAAGACGAAATCGAAAAGCTCAAGCAAGGCGATCTGATGGAAGCCAGCTTCAGCGAATTCGCCGACGAAACGCCCGAGCTTTACGACACCATCATCAACGAACGCGACCGCTATATGGCGGCCAAGTTGCGCGCGATGCCGGCCGGATCGCGCGACGTGCTGGCGGTGGTCGGCGCCGGACACCTGCCGGGCCTGACCAAGCATCTGCGCGAAGACACCGCCGCGTCGGCCGGCGTGGTCGCCGAACTCGAAACCCTGCCTGAGAAATCCTCCATCCCGTGGTTCACCATCGTGCTGGCCGCCTTCGTGCTCGGCGGCTTCGCCTGGGGCTTCTGGCGCGGCGGCGTCGACGTGGGCGCCGATCTGGTGCTGTATTGGGTGCTGTGGACCGGCGGTCTGGGCGCATTGGGCTGCGCGTTGGCCGGCGGCCATCCATTGAGCATCGTCGCCGCGTTCATCGCTTCGCCCGTCACGCCGCTGCACCCGGCGCTCGCTTCGGGCACGATCAGCGCCCTGGTCGAAGCCTGGGTGCGCAAACCCACCTACGCCGATTTCATGGCGTTGCGCGACGACGTGCAGACGATGAAAGGCTGGTGGCGCAATCGCGTGGCGCGCGTGCTGCTGAATTTCTTCTTGACCAGCCTGGGCACCGCGATCGGGGTATGGACCGGCGGCGCCAGGATGCTGGGCAAGTTGTTCGGTTGAGCTTTTTCCTTCTCCCATCGGGAGAAGGTGCCCAAGGGGCGGATGAGGGTTCGGCGAAGTGATGCCCGCTGGAACTCCCGCAACTTCTCCGAACCCTCACCCCAACCCCTCTCCCGGTGGGAGAGGGGCTTTCATTACTCCGCGTTGATCGCGGCGAGGGCCTGAGCCGGCACACCGCGCTGGCCGCGGGCGCGCTTGATCAAGCGACTGCTGCCCAATCGCAGATCGTCCAAGATCGCGTAGATCGTCGGCAAGAACAGCAGGCTGACCACGGTGGAGAACGCCAGCCCACCCGCGATGGCGCGCGCCATCGGGTAATAAGGCGGCATGTTGTCCGCGGTCTGCGTCTGCAGCGCGATCGGGATCATCGCAAGGATCGCGGTCCCCATCGTCATCAGGATCGGGCGCAGGCGTTCGCGACCGCCAGCCACGAGCGCATCGGTGCGGGTCATGCCGCGCCGGCGCAGGTTGTTGATGTGTTCGATCATCACGATCCCGTTGTTCACCACCACGCCCATCAGCACCAGGATGCCGATGAAGGCCATGATCGACAGCTCGGTGCCGGTGAGCCAGAACAGCCAGAACACGCCGAAGATCGAGAACACCACGCCGCTCATGATCGCGGCCGGGAACAGCAGCGATTCGAACACCGCCGCCATCACCACGTAGATCATGACCAGGGCGATGGCCAGGTTGAACAGCATCTGTTTGCCGGCTTCGTCGTCGCGTTCGAAACCGCTGCCGTCGAAGCTGTAACGGTAGCCGGCCGGGAACGCGACATTCTTCAAAGTGTCCTCCATGACCTTGCGCGCTTCGGGCATGGTGGTCTTGCCCGCCAAGTTGGCCATGATGGTCAGCGTGGTCTGGCGGTTGGTGCGCTCGATCGCGTTCGCCGCCGGCTGCACCTTCACGTCGACCATGCTCAGCAGCGGCACCGTGCGGCCGTCCGGCGAGCGAACGGTGAAAGCCGCGATGTCGCCCAGGCCGAAATCGTCGGCGCCTTCGAAGCGCACCCATACCGGCACCTCGGTATCGCCGCGGCGGAACTCGCGCAGCTGCGCGCCGCGGAGGGCCAGGCCGACGAAGCGCGACACTTCCTGCGAACTGAAACCGAACGAAGCCGCGCGCTCGCGGTCGACCCGCACGTTCAGTTCGCTGTTGCGGTCGCCGTTCTCCACCCGCACGTCGCGCAGTTCCGGACGCCGCGACAGGATCGGAATCACTTCCTGCGCCAACTCGTCCAGGCTGGTCGTGGAATCGCCCACCAACTGCACCTGCACCGCCTGGCCGTTGCCACCGCCTCCGCCGTCGCCCTGGTCGCCGAAATTCAAGTCGAGCCGCGCCGATTTCGGCAATTCTTTGCTGATGACGTCGACCAGCGGCTTGGTTTCCTTCACTTTCTCCTTATCGAAAGTGATCTGGGTGCGACCGCGGCCTTCCTCGCTGTAGAACGAGAACAGCTGGACGATATTGAAGCGCTTGCGGTTCGCATCCAGATAATTTTCCACCCGCAGCACTTCTTCCAGCATCTGCTCCTTGCTGTAGCTGCCCTTCCACTGGTAGCGGATGTTGACCTCGTTGCCGTCGTCGCCGCCGAACATGTTCATCTTGACCTGGGTGACCGGGACGAAACTGACCGCCACGATCAAAATGATGCCCAGCACGCTCCAGCCGCGGTGTTCCAGCGTCCAGCGCAAGAAGCCCGCGTAGCCGCGCTGCATGCGCGCGATCAAGCCGCTATCGCTGCGTACCGCCGGCGGGGTCTTCATCCGCGCCGCCAGCATCGGGATCAGACTTACGGCCACCAGCCACGACGCCAGCAGCGACACCGAGATGGTGATCGCGATCTGGGTCATGAAGATGCTGATGTCGTTGGTCTCGCCGAACAGGTTCGGCAGGAACACGATGCAGTGGCACAGCGTGCCCGCCGACAGCGCGATGGCGACATGGCGGGTGCCGATCACCGAGGCCAGGCGCGGCTGCTCGGGCATCCGCTCGCGTTCCTGGTAGATGCTCTCCACCACCACCACCGCGTTGTCCACCAGCATGCCGATCGCCAGCAGCAAGCCCATCATGCTGAGGATGTTGAGCGTGACGCCGACGAAGTACATGAACCCCAGGGTCATGATGAAGCAGATCGGGATGGCGAGGGTCACCATCAGCGTCGACGGCCAATGGCGCAGGAAGAAGAACAGCACCGTCATCGACAGCACTAGGCCGATCGCGCCCGCCTCGGCCAGCTGCGAAAGCGAGCTGGTGACCTCTTCGCCCTGGTTCTGGGTGACCTGAACTTGCAGGCCGCCGAGCGCCGGCTCGTGCCGGATCTTCTCGATCTCCGCCAGCACGGTGCGCGACACCTGCACCAAGTTGGCGTTGCGTTCCTTGAAGATGTCCAGCCCCACCGCGGGGCGTCCGTCCAAGCGGCGCCCGTAGTTCATCCGCTCCGGCTTGAACCGGACTTGGGCGATGTCGCCCAGGCGCAAACCGTTCTGGCCGATCACCAAGTCGCGCAGTTGCAGCAGATCGTTCATTTCGCCGATGGGTTGCACGCGCAAGCGGCGTCCGCCGTCTTCGATCTGGCCCGCGGAGACGGAGAAATTCACCGTCTGCAGCCGCGTCGTCAATTCGTTGAGGCTCACGCCGTGCGCGACCAGGCGATCGGGGTCGATCGCCACTTCGATCTCGTTCGGCGAAGCCCCGGAAACGTCCACTTTGGCGACGCCGGGAATACGCTCCAGGCGGCGCTTGAATTCGCGGTCGATCAGATCGTAAGCGGCGGTGAGGTCCATCTTCCCCGCCAAGCGCACCTGCAGCACCGGTTCGTCCGTCGACGACCAGTTGCCGACGAAGTAACGCTGCAGATCGTCCGGCAAATCGGCGCGGATCGCATCCAAGCGCTCGCGCGCCTGCGAGGCGGCGATCTGCACATTCGTGTCCCAGTCCGAATAGAACACGCCGATGAAGGCGCCTTCCGCATTCGCGCGGCCGGTGAGGCGCTTGATGCCGGGCATCGTCGCCAGCGCGTCCTCGGCAGGACGCAGCACCGTGCGCTCGACTTCCTCCGGCGTCGAACCGGCGTAGGGAATCGACACGAACACGCCCGGATAGGAGATGTCCGGCAACGATTCCAGCGGCAGGCGGAAAGAGGCGATCAGGCCGATCGCCACCATCGACACGAACAGCATGATGACCGTGACCGGCCGTTTGATGCTCAGTTCTGCGATGCTCATGCTTCGGATGCGCTCATGCGGTCGTATCTTTCCGTCAGGCCGATGTGCCGTCGCCGGCGTTCAATGCCGCCACGGCGGCGGCCGGGGCCGAGCTTCGACGGCGGCGCGCGCGCTGCACCAAGTTGGCGCTGCCGTGCTTCAGGTCGTCGAGGATGGCGTAGATCGTCGGCAGGAACAACAAGCTGACGACGGTGGAGAACGCCAAGCCGCCGGCGATGGCGCGCGCCATCGGATAGTAGGCCGGCATGTCGTTGTTGGTGCTGCCGCTGGCCAGCGCGATCGGCACCATCGCCAGGATCGCGGTGCCCATCGTCATCAGGATCGGCCGCAACCGCTCGCGGCTGCCCTCCACCAGCGCCTCGGTCCGGGTCATGCCGCGCCGACGCAGGTTGTTGATGTGCTCGATCATCACGATGCCGTTGTTCACCACCACGCCCATCAGCACCAGGATGCCGATGAAGGACATGATGCCGAAGGTGGTGCCGGTGAGCCAGAACAGCCAGAACACGCCGAACACCGAGAACAGCACACCGCTCATGATCGCCGACGGGAACAACAGCGACTCGAACACCGCCGCCATCACCACGTAGATCATCACCAGCGCGATCAGCAGGTTGAACATCATCTGCTTGGTGGCATCGTCGTCCTCCTGGAACGCGCTGCCGTCGAAGGAATAGCTGTAGCCGGCCGGGAAGGAGATCGATTTCAAGGTCTCTTCCATTACCTTGCGCGCTTCGGGCATCGGCGTCTTGCCGGCGAGATTGGCCTTGATGGTCAGGGTGGTCTGCCGGTTGGTCCGGCTGACCTGGGTCGCGGCGGGACGGACAGCGACGTCGACCATGCTCAGCAGGGGCACCGAGCGGCCGTCGGCCGTGCGCACGGTGAACGTGGCCATGTCCTCCACCCCGTACTGCTCGGCGCCGGCGAAGCGCACCCAGACCGGCACCTCTGTATCGCCCCGGCGGAACTCGCGCAATTGCGCGCCGCGCAAGGCCAACCCGACGAAGCGCGACACTTCCTGCGCGCTGAAGCCGAACGCGGCCGCGCGCTCGCGGTCCACGCGCACGTTGATTTCGCTGTTCTGGTCGCCCACGTCGACCCGCACGTCGCGCAATTCCTTGCGCTTGGACAGGATGGGCACAATGTCGTCGCCCAGCGCCCGCAGGGTTTCGGAGGAATCGCCGACCAGCTGCACCTGCACGTTCTGGCCCGGCTGTCCGCCGCCGGGACCGCCCCCGTTGCGGCCGATGGTGATGTCCGCGCGCGCCGATTTGGGCATGCCCTTGCCGATTTCTTCGACCAGAGGCTTGGTCTTGCCGGCCATGTCGTCGTCGAAAGTGACCATGGTGCCGGCATCGCCCTGCTCGCCGAAGAACGAGTAGATCTGCTTGATGTGGTACTTCTTGCGGTTCGCGTCGAGGTAGTTCTCGACGCGCAGGATTTCGCTGGACATCTGCGGGATGGTGTACGAGCCTTTCCAGCGGTAGCCGACGTAGGTTTCGATGCCGTCGTCGCCGCCGAACATGTCGAACTTGGTGTGCTTCATCGGATAGATGCTGACCGCGACGATCACCAGGATGCCGAGCACGCTCCAGCCGCGATGGGCAAGCGTCCAGCGCAGCAGCTTGGCGTAACTGCGCTGCAGGCGCGGGATCAGGCCCTTGTCCGAGCGCACCGCCGGCGGCGTTTTCAGGCGCGCCGAGATCATCGGGATCAGGCTCACCGCCACCAGCCACGAGGCCAGCAGCGACACCGAGATCGTGATCGCGATCTGGCCCAGGTAGATGCTGAGGAAATTGCGTTCGCCGAACAGGTTCGGGAGGAACACGATGCAATGGCACAAAGTGCCGGCCGACAACGCGATCGCCACGTGACGGGTGCCCAGGATCGAGGCCAGGCGCGGCTGGCCCGGCATCTTTTCGCGTTCCTGGTAGATGCTCTCCACCACCACCACCGCGTTGTCCACCAGCATGCCCACCGCCAGCAGCAGGCCCATCATGGTGAGGATGTTCAGGGTGACGCCCGCGAAATACATGAAGCCGAGCGTCATCACGAAGCAGATCGGGATCGCCAGCGTCACCATCAGCGTCGACGGCCAATGGCGCAGGAAGAAGAACAGCACCGCGATCGACAGCACCAAGCCGATGCCCCCCGCCTCCGCCAGGTCGGTCAACGACTTGGTGACGTTCTCGCCCTGGTTGCCGAAGATCTTGGTCTGGATGCCGCGCAGCGCCGGTTGCTTGCGGATCTCCTCCACTTCCTTCAACGCGTTGCTGGACACTTCCACCAGGTTCGCGTTGCGCTCCTTGAAGATGTCCAGGCCGACCGCCGGACTGCCGTCCAAGCGACGGCCGTAATCGGTGCGCGCTTGCTTGAAATTGATCGTGGCGATGTCGCCCAGGCGCAAGCCCTTGTTGTCGATCACAAGATCGCGCAACTGCTGCAGGTCGGTGATTTCGCCGGCCGGCTGCACGCGCAGGCGCTGACCGTTGTCGTCGATCTCGCCCGCAGAGATCGAGAAATTGATCGCCTGCAAACGCGTGGTCAGGTCGTTGAGGCCGATGCCGTGCGCGGTGAGGCGGTCGGACGCGATCGCGATCTCGACTTCGTTCGGCGAGGCGCCGGAGATCTCGACTTTGGCCACGCCCGGAATGCGCTCGAGACGACGCTTGAATTCGCGGTCGATCAGTTCGTAGTCGCCGCTGATGTCGGTGCCGCCCGCGCCGGCCAGGCGCAAGCGCAGCACCGGCTGGTCGGTGGTGGAGAACTTGAAGACGAAATAGCGCTGGAAATCGTCCGGGAGGTCGGAACGTATCGCGTCGATCCGTTCGCGCGCTTCCGACGCGGCGATCGCCACGTCCTTGCTCCAGTCCGAGAACTGGATGAAGATCTCGCCGGCGTCGGCGCGGGCGCTGGATTCGATCCGCTTGATGCCCGACATCGTCGCCACGGCCTCTTCGACCGGGCGCAGCACGGTGCGTTCGATCTCCTCCGGCGTGGACCCGCTATACGGCAGCGAGATGAAGATGAAGGGAGGCGAGACTTCGGGAAACGCCTCCAGCGGCAACCGCACCGCCGCGATCACGCCGATCACGAACAGCGACACGAAGAACATGATCGCCGTGACCGGGCGTTTGATGCTGAGTTCGGCGATGCTCATTTCGTCGCATCCTCAAGCCTGGCCCGGATCGGCGAGCGGCTGCTGTTCGTCCTTGATGTGCTCGGCCACCGCTTCGGCGTCGCGGCGCGCACGACGGCCGCGTTCGCGGTAGTACTCGTCCGAACGGCGATCCAATAGGTCGTACACCACCGGGATCACGACCAGGGTCAGCAGCGTCGACACCAGCAGGCCGCCGATCACCGTGATCGCCATCGGCGAGCGCACTTCGGCGCCTTCGCCGAAGGCCAAGGCCAGCGGCAGGAAGCCGAACAGCGTGCACATCGTGGTCATGATGATCGGGCGCAGTCGCGAGCGCGCGCCCTCCACCAACGCCTCGCGCTTGCCGGAACCGCTCTCGCGCAGCTGATTGACCTTGTCGATCAGGATGATCGCGTTCTTGACCACCAGGCCGACGAGCAGGATCAGGCCGATGAACACCACCACCGACACCGGCGAACCGGTCAGCAGCAGGGCCAACACCGCGCCGACCAAGGCCAGCGGGATGGTGAACAGGATCACGAACGGATGCAGCAGCGACTCGAACTGCGAAGCCATCACCAGATAGACCAGGAAGATCGCCAGGCCGAAGGCGAACAACAGCGATTTGATCGAATCGGCCAGCTCCTCGCCCTGTCCGCCGATGTGCATGCCGACGTCGGCGCCGAGCGGATCGTCGGCGACCATCGTCTGCACTTCCTGCACCGCGGTGCCCAGATCGATGTCGCGCAGGTTGGCCGAGACGATCGCCACCCGCACCTGGTCGGCACGGTGGATTTCGCTCGGGCCCACGGTCGACACGACATCGGCCACCGACTCCAGCGTTACCGGCTGGCTGCTGTTCGGATTGACGATCAAGCGGCGGATGTTCTCGACCGACGCGCGGTCGGATTCCTGCGCCCGCACCAGCACGTCGATCTTGCGGTCGCGGAAGCTGTAGCGCGTGGCCACGTCGCCGCGCACCTTCTTCACCACCACATCGGCGATCTGGCGCGTGGTCAGGCCCAGCGCACCGGCGCGATCCTGGTCGAAGCGGATCTGGATTTCGGGGAAACCCTGCTCCACCGTCGACTTGACGTCGGCGTAGTGCGGGTTCTTGCGCAGCATCGCCGCCATCTTCTGGCCGGCGCGCTCGATGGTGGCCAGATCCTGGCCGCGCAATTCGATTTCAAGCGGCGTGGAGAAGCTGAACAGCTCCGGCCGGCTGAAGTCCACCTGCGCGCCCGGATGCGCCTGCATCGTCTTGCGCAGGCGTTCGGTTTCTTCGGCTTCGACCTGCTTGCTGCCGCCGTCGGCCATCACCACCGTCAGCTTGCCGATGTTCTCGCCGCTTTCGGTCGGGTTCGCGTCCAAGCGCGTGCCGCTGCCGCTGACGCCGTACAAGGTGCGGATGCCGGGATCCTTGTCGTGCGCGGCTTGCAATTCGCGCACCAGCTTGTCGGTGTCGCGCAACGGCGTGCCGGGCGGCAGCTTTACCGTCATTTCGAAACGGTCCTGCGCCAACTGCGGAATCAGGTCCGCGCCGAGCAGCGGCACGACCAGCAGCGTCGCCGCGAACGCGGCGGCAGCGAAGCCCAGCACCAACCAAGGCCGGCGCAACGCAGCCGGAAGCAGCTTCAAATAACCGCGTTCGGCGCGGCCGTATGGTGCCATGGCCAGGTCGCTGAATTTGCGCATGACCGGGCCGACTACGGCCACCAAGCCGCGCCAGATGCGGACGACGAGCCAAGCGATGCCGAAGAACGCGCCGCGCGAAGTCGCGCCGGCCGCATGGCCCACTGCGGCCACCGGCTTCTGCAATTTGGAATCCGGCTGCCATTTCGGATGCGGCGTTTCTTCCGGGAAAGCCAGCGGCGGCCGCCCCTTCAGCGAGCTCAGCATCGGGATCAGGGTCATCGCCACCACCAGCGAAATCGCGATCGCGATCGCCACGGTCAGCGCCTGGTCGCGGAACAACTGACCGGCGATGCCTTGCACGAACACCAGCGGCAAGAACACGGCGATGGTGGTCAGCGTCGAAGCCACGACGGCCATGCTGACTTCGCGCGTGCCGGCGATGGCCGCATCGATGATGCCCAGGCCGCGTTCGCGCGCCTTGGCGATGCTTTCCAGCACCACGATCGAATCGTCCACCACCAAGCCGGTGGCCAGCGCCAGGCCGCCCAGCGACATCACGTTCAAGCTCAGGCCCAGCTGGCCCATGAAGAAGAACGTGGCGATGATCGACACCGGCAGCGACAAGCCGATCACGAACGTGCTCCAGCCGTCGCGCAGGAACAGGAAGATGATCAGCACGGCCAGGAAGCCGCCGATCACCGCATCCAGCTTGACGTCGTTGATCGCGTGGCGGATGAACTGCGATTGGTCGTCGATAGTGGTCAGTTCGACATCGGCCGGAATCTGGTTCTTGATCTGGTTCAAGCGCGCCTGGATCGCGTCGGCCGTGGCCACGGTATTGGCGTCGCCTTCCTTGTAGATGGCCAGCTCCACCGCTTCCTTGCCGCCCAGGCGGATGATCGCTTCGCGTTCCTTGTAGCCCTGGCGCACGTCGGCGATGTCCTTCAACCGCACCGGCATACCGCCGGCGACCGCGCTGGACGAACCCGAGTTCGCGCTCTGCACCGAGGCCGCCGCGGCCATCGCCGCCGCGTTGCCGGTGGATGCGGCGATCGCCGCCATCTGCGCCGCTGCGCTCTGCGCGGCGCCGTTGCCCGCGCTGGAGATGGTCACCAGCATTTCGCGCATTTCCGGCACGCTGGCGAACTGGTTCACCGTGCGTACCAGATAGCGTTGCGAACCTTCTTCCAAGCGGCCGCCGGAGATGTTGATGTTCTCCTGCTGCAAGCGCTGGATGACGGTATCGATCGGCAGATTCAGCTGCGCCAGCTTCTGCTGGTCGATGTCGACTTGGATCTCGTCCTCTAAGCCGCCGCCGACCTTGACCGCGGCCACGCCTTCCACCGGTTCGAGCTTCTTCTTCAGATCGTCGTCGGCGTAACGGCGCAGCTCGGTGAGCTTGCGCACGGTTTCCAACTCGGTCTTGCCGGCTTCTTTCGACGACAACGCCAAACGCAGGATCGGCTCGGTCGAAGGATTGAAGCGCAGCAGCACCGGCTGCTTGGCTTCCTGCGGCAGGGTCAGCACCTCGATCTTGTCGCGGACTTCGAGGCCGGCCTGGTCCATGTCGGTGCCCCAGGCGAATTCCAGCACCACGTCGCTCTGGCCGGTGCGCGACACCGACTTCAGCTTGCGCAGTCCCTTCACCACGCCGACGGCCTCTTCCACCGGCTCGGTGATCAGCGTTTCGATTTCCGTCGGGGCCGCGCCGGTGTATTCGGTGCGCACCGTCAAGGTCGGATAGCTCAGGTCTGGCAGCAAGTTGACCTTCAGATCGTTCAGCGCGATGAAGCCGAACAGGACGAAGGTCAACGTGATCATGAAGATGGTGACGCGACGGCGGGTCGAGAACTCCACGAGCCCCGAGGTCGTCGCTGCCGCCACCGCTCGCGCCTTGTCGGCGCCGGTGCTGGGCGAGGTCATTATTGCTTACCGGCTTTGGGCTGGGCGTTCGTCTTGGCTTGCGCCACGGCCTTGCCGTCGGCGGAAATCACTTGCACCTCGCTGCCTTCGCGCAGCGCCACCTTGCCGGCGGTGACCACGCGGTCGCCCGTCTTCAGGCCGCTGCGCACTTCGGCCCAAGCGCCGTCGGTATAGCCGAGCTTCACCGGCACGCGGCTGGCCTTGCCGTTGCGGATCACGTACACCGCCGGATCGTTCTCGTCGTCGAGCAAGGCGATGCGCGGCACCACCAGGGCGTCGGCGCGCTGGTCGTAGTCGATCTTGATGCGGCCGAACATGCCCGGCTGCAGCACGCCGCCGTTGTCGAAAGCCAACACCACGCGGAAGGTGCCGCTGCCCGAATCCACCACCGGCGCCACGCGGTCCACCTTGCCGGTGAAGGTCTTGCCCGGCAGCGCATCGACGGCCATCGTCGCCGGCTGGCCGGCCTTCAGCGTGACCAGTTCGCGCTCGGGCACGTTGAGGGTGGCTTCCAGCTTCGAGTTGTCGACGATGCGGAAGATCGGCGTATTGATCTGGACGAAGTTGCCGTCCTTGATCGAACGCGAGGCGATGGTGCCGGAGATCGGCGCCAACACCGTGGTGTAGGACAGTTCCAGCGTCGCCAGGCGGTACTGGGCGCGGATGTTCTCCAGGTCGTATTTGATCTGGTCGACGTCGTTGGCGCTGATCATCTGCTGCGCGACGAGCTGTTGCGAACGGCGGTAGCTGTTCTCCAGCTTGCGCATCTGGGCTTCGGTCTGGGCCACGGCCAGGCGGGCGCGATCCGGATCCAGGCGCACCAGCGGCTGGCCGGCGCGGACCTGCTGGCCTTCTTCGACCAGCACGTTCAAGGCCACACCCGAGGTTTTGGCGACCACCTGCGATTCGCCGCGCGCTTCGAGCGGCGCGGTGCCGGTGTAGCTGGCCGCGATCGGCCGGTGCGCGGCGCTGGCCACTTCGACCGGAATGGCCTCGGGCTTGTTTTCCTTGCCGTCCTTGGCCTGGGCTTCGCCCTCCCCGCCGCCCTTGCAGGCGCACAGGCTGACGAGCAGAAGGACGATCGGCAGCAGGCGGAAGCGGCTGGCGGTTAGCGTCCTGGCGGAACCGCTGGCGGAGGCGAAAAACGGCATCGGAATGGGCTCTCGGGAGGTGTTGTATCTAGATATATCACCCGGCCATGAATGCATCATGCGCCGAAGGTAATAGTGACGAGCGTGGGGGCGAAACCGTTGCAACCGTTCGTCGCCTCGGCACGATCGTTGGGCTGCGCGCGACGCCCACGCTATACTTTACGGACTGCGCGCCGATGACCGGCCCGCGACACCGCCAGCCCACCGAGAAGACATTAATGCGACCGTTGCCGATCGCTTGCCTCGCGCTAGCCTTCATCGCCGCTCCCGCCCTTGCCGCCGATCTGGCCAAGCCGCTGGTCGGCGACGCCAAAAAAGGCCATCAGCTGACCTACACCTGCCAGGGGTGCCACGGCATCGAGGGCTACAAGAACGCGTATCCGAACTATCACGTGCCGAGGATCGGCGGGCAGTCGCAGGAATACCTGCGCAATGCGCTAAGCGAGTACAAGGCGGGCAAGCGCAAGCACCCGACCATGCAGGCCCAGGCCGAGAGCTTCTCGGACCAGGACATCGCCGACATCGCCGCTTTCCTTTCGGAGCTGAAGCCGTGAGCCGCGCCCTGACCACGACCCGACTCGCCTTCCCCCTGCTCGCCGTGCTGGCTTTCGCCGCCTGCACGCCGTCCGGCGAAACCCCGGCCGAGCACTCCTCCGCCGACCGCAGCGAAGGCCACACCTCTTCGTCCGCCGGCCTGCCCGCGGGTCATGCCGAGAACGGCGAAAAGCGCAGCTTGGTGAAGAGCAAAGCGACCAGCCAGAGCTGCATCGATTGCCACGGCAAGGAAGGCAACGCGCCGCTGGATCCGACCTATCCCAAGCTCGGCGGCCAGTACGCCGACTACATCGCGCATTCGCTGCAGATGTACCGCGACGGCGATCGCGAGCATCCGCTGATGTCGGGCCAGGCCAAAGATCTGACCGATCAGGAGATCGCCGACCTGGCCGCGTATTTCTCGACCCGGCCGAGCCAGTTGCGCGATTTGCACGGCGTGCATTGATCCCGCATCGCGACAGCGTCGAAGAAAAAGGGCCGCAAGGCCCTTTTTCTTTGGGACGTAGCCCGGGTGGAGCCGAAGGCGATACCCGGGAAAGCGCAACGTCATCTCGCCACGCACCTCCATGGAAGATGGCGACCCCGGGTATCGCTTCGCTCCACCCGGGCCACGAGGCTCACCAGCGGTACCCGACTTCGGCGACGACGCGGCGCTTGGCGCCGTACCAGCAATCGCCGCGCGACAAGCAAGTAGCGAAGTAAGTCTTATCGGTCAGATTCACCGCGTTCAACGACAAGCGCCACGGCCCGGTTTCGTAGGCAATCAACGCGTCGAACAGCGTGTTCGAAGGCGTCGCCAGCGTGTCGGCACCGTCCCAGGTCTTGCCGACATAGCGTGCGCCGCCGCCGATCCGCAGTCCCGGCACCGCGGCGATGCGGTAAGCGGCCCATAAAGCCGCGGAATTCTCGGGAATGCTTTCGAAACGGAAGCCGGTCGCCTCGTCCGTCGCCTTCGAATGGGTAAAGCTGACGATCAAATCCCACCGCCCGACGCTGGCATTGGCTTCCAGTTCGATGCCCTTGGCTTCCACGCGACCACGCTGCACCGAGAAATTAGGATCGACCGGATCGGGCGTGAGGCGCCCGGTTTCCTCCAATTTGTAGACCGCGGCGGTCGCGGTGAGGCCGTAAGCGTCCGGCACCCATTTCAAACCCGCTTCCACTTGCTTGCCGCGAGTGGGATCGAAGCCTTCGCCCGTGCGCGAGCGGCCGGCGACCGGTTGGAAAGATTCGGAATAGGCCACGTACGGCGACCAACCGCCCGGCGCCAAATACACCGCGCCGAAATTTTGGGTCCAGGCGCTGTCTTTGGAGCGGCTGGTCTCTGCGCCATCGGCACCGGTCAAGCGCTTGTCCACGCGGTCGTGGCGCGCGCCTGCGACCAGCACCCAGCGGTCGTCGATCTTGATCTGGTCCTGCAGCAGCAAACCGGCCTGGCGCATGCGGGTGCTAACCAGGCTGGCCGGATCGATGGACCGCTCGGGGCAATCGCCGTACACCGGCGCGTACACGTCGAACGGCACCGGACAAGCCGAATCGGGCGAAGTCCATTGCTTGGTTCGCGACAGCATCGCATCCACGCCGAACAAAAAAGTGTGTTTCACCCGGCCGCTGCCCAAGCGGCCTTCGAGCAGCACGTCGCCGTTGCCGATCTTGGCGCGGTCGTCGTTGCCGTAGGCGAGCCGGGTGAGGGTGCGGTCCTCGCCCAGCGCGTTGTCGCCGTAACCGTTGCCGTGCGCATCCACCTCCCAGAACGCGGCGTACATGGTGCGGATCCTGCCGCGCACGCGATCGTGGCGCAGGTCGTGACGCAAGGTCCAAGCGTCGTTGAATTTGTATTCGAACTCGTACCCGGCGCGGGCGCGTTCGCCCAAGTTGACGTCCCAGGCCGGCTCGCCGACGAAGCGTTCCAGCGGGATCGGCCCGTTCGGCGCCGGCAACAGCGTTCCCGACCAAGGGAAGAAGCCTTCGGTGTTGCGGTTGCGGTCTTTCTGGTATTCGGCGTAGGCGACGAACTGGATACTTTCGGAAGGGCGCCAAGCGATGGACGGCGCGATGTAGCGGCGTTCGTTGTCGGCGTAATCCACTTGGGTGTCGTTGTCGCGCCACAACGCGACCAGACGATAGCTCAGCGTGTCGTTCAAAGGTCCGGCGAAATCCGCGGCCAATTGCCGATGATCGTTGTTGCCGGCTTGCAGCGATATTTCTCGCGACGCGGCCGTCAGCGGCCGCTTGCTGACCAGATTCACCACGCCGCCCGGTGCGTTCTGCCCGGCCATCACCGACGAGGGGCCGTGCAGCACTTCGACGCGGTCGAAAGCGTATGGCTCCTCGCGCACCACGCCCCACCAGCCCACCAGCGGCAGGCGCATGCCGTTGAGCAGCGTGGTGCCGGAACTGCCGCCGCGCAGCGCGAACCAGTCGCCGCGGTTGTCCAGTCCGTATTGGTCGGTGCGCACGCCCGCGCTGTAGCGCAAGGCTTCCTGCAGCGACTGCGCGTTCTGGTCGCGCATCTGCTCGGCGGTGATCACGCTGATCGCCTGCGGAATCTCTTCGATGGGCGTATCGGTCTTGGTGCCCGCGCGCGTGCTGCCGGCCGCGTACGGCTCGGCTTGGCCGCGCACGGTCAACTTATCCAGGGTTTTGGGATCGCGTGCGTCGGCGAGGACGGTGTCTTCGGCCGTTGCGGCCAGCGATTGCAGCGGAAGGGAAAGCGCGAACGCAAGCAGCGAAACCGCGCAGGCGCGGCGGGTGTTCTTCGAGGACATGTCGATCCGTCAGGCAGTGGCGGGAAGTTCACGCGTGCCTGGCATCGACGGCTGGGGGGCGTACGCCGCGATTGTAACGCAATACGGCGGGCGCTTACGGCTTCTTCAACGCGTCCTGGTCTTCCTGCAACTCGGGCTTGAACGGGATGTCCGGCGGCGGTCGGCCGCTCGAAGGTTGCTCGAACAATTTCTCGCTGTCGCTCACGCCGCAACCTCCGCCCACTTGCAGCAACGACACGACGCATTCGATCCGCTTGGACGTGCCCGGAATCGGAATCGACAGCTTCTGGATGCCCTTGCGCACCCATTCCTGCAACAAGGTTTCGTGCGGTACCCAATATTTTTCGAAACGCGTGGGATCGTAGCCGAACCGCGGGCGCTCCAGCCACTTGCCGGCGCGATCCAGATCGGCGATGTGCTGCTCCTTCGAGCCGGGCGCATTGCCGTATTGCTTAGGACTTTCGATAGACGCGCCGGGCGGCAAGCGCACGCTGCCGTCGGCGTTGAACAAACCCGGTTTAGCGCCGGCCTGGTCGCCGCCTCTCGGTTGGCCCGCGACATTGCGCTTCGCGTCGCCCCAATCGTCGCCTTTCGCCGGCGTGGGGAAACCGCCGGGTTTGGGTGCGGCGGCGCTCCCGGTCGCGGTCGACGCCGGTTGCGTGCCGCTGGTTTGCGCCGAAGGCGCTTGCGCCGCGCCGGAAGGTTGCGCCGTCACGCTGCTCGGCGCTTGCGCGGCGGCGGTCGCGCCGGGCGGCATCGGCAGCGATTCGGGTTGCGCCGCGCTCGAAGGCACCTGCACTTGCGCGCGCGCCGTCGTCGGTTGCGGCAATTCGCGCGTGCGCACCGCGGGCAGCGGCTGCGGCACTTCGATCGCGGTCGCCTGCTCGGCGATCTGCGGCACGGCGATCTGGCGTTGCGGTTGCTCGCGATCGATCGGCCGCACCGGCGCCGGCGCGCGCGGCGTGGGAATCGCTTCGACCTGGCTGCGCAAGGTCGGGACTTCCACGCTCGGCTGCACGGTCGCCTGGATCGGGCGCGGCTGCGGCGGCGGCAGGCGGAACCGGGTTTCGTCGGGCCGCGCGGTTTCGGTCACCTGCAGCGGTTGCTGCGCGGCGGGCTCGACGGTTTGTTCGGCCAACTGCGGCTGTTCGCGCTGCAGCGGTTCGACCTGCGGCGCCTCGACGCTGCTGGCCGGCGTCTCCACCTCGTTCAATTGCGGCCGCGGCGGCTGCGCCGGTTGCGGCTGCTGCGCGGTTTGCGTGTCGGTTTGCGGCACCGGCGGCCGCGGCGAAGGCGGACCGCCGCCCTCTTCTTCCGGCGCGCCCTGGCCGATGAATTGCACGCGCACGGCGACGTCGTCGAGCGCGCCGGCCGTCTCGTTGAAGCTGGTGTAGGCCAGGATCAGCAGCATCGCCGCGAAAAACACGTGCGCGATGGCGCTGACCACGATCGCGACGAACCGCACCCAGCGCTCGTCGCGGCTGGCCGGATGCCATTGCTGCCGCCACAGCGTGCCGAACGCTTTCCAGCGCCCCAGCACCGCCGAAGCGCGCGGCGGCAACGCCGGTTCGCGCTGCAGGAAGATGGCGACGATCGCGTCGGCGGCGGCGCCGGTGACCGCGCCGGCCTGCGCGATCATCGCGGCGAACCACTCGGTCCAACCGGGCGGGAATTCGCCCGGCGGCCGCTCGGGCCGCAGCGACCTGCGCGTTCGTCGGCGCAGGGCTTCGATCAGTTCGGCCGAGGAGAACACTCGCGCCGCGGTCCGGTTATGCCGCGGCGTCGCGGGCGATGTACGGCGCCTGGCCGGTGTCGTGATCGGTCGCGTCGCGCACCGCAGTCACGCCCGGTACCTTGCTCATCAAGGTTTTTTCGATCCCCTGCTTCAAAGTGACGTCGGCCATGCCGCAACCGTGGCAGCCGCCGCCGAAGCGCAGTACCACCACGCCGTCGGCGGTGACTTCCTGCACCGATACATGGCCGCGGTGTTGGGCGAGCTGCGGATTGATTTCGTTCTCCACCGTCCAGCGCACCCGCTCGACCAGCGAAGCCGATTCGGCCGGCGCCTGGCCTTTGATCTTCGGCGCGCGGATCTGCAACTGGCCGCCCGTGGCGAGCGCGGCGTAGTCGATCTCGGCGCCGTCCAGGTATTGCACGCTGTCGGCTTCCAGCCACAGGGTGAAGCCTTCGCAATCGATCGCCCATTCGTCGCCGCGCAGGTCCTGCGGCTCGGCGAATTCCAGACGCACGTCGGCGCCGGGCGTGCCGGGCTGGACCGCGGCCAGGCGCACGCCCAGGCCCGGCAGGCCTTCGCGTTCGATCAACCGGCGGAAGTGGGACTGGGCGGATTCGGAAATCTGGATCATGGGCGTATTCTACCGGGCTTGCGTCACGCCGTTCGTACGCTGTCTAGCACAGCATGAATCGCGTTTGCCATTCGTTAGGAGTCCGTCATGTCCGACCTGATCCCGCTCGCCCAGGCCCATTGCCTGCCCCGCAAAGGCAGCGAGCACAAGCTGAGCGAGGCCCGGGTGCGCGAACTGCTGCCCGAAATCCCCGGTTGGGAGCTCGCCGAGAATGGCCATGCCCTGACTCGCACGTTCACGTTCAAGGACTACTACCGGACGATGTCGTTCGTGAACGCGTTGGCGCATATGGCCAACCGCGAAGACCACCACCCCGACCTGAGCGTGCATTACGACCGCTGCGTGGTGCGCTATTCCACCCACGACGTGGGCGGGCTGAGCGAAAACGACTTCATTTGCGCCGCCAAGGCGGACAGCCTGGCCGACTGAATCGCGGCAAGCAGGGCCAAATCACCGCCTCAGGCGCAGCCCCGCTGCGCAAGTCGAAGCCACCGGTCACCGCTGCCGATGCGTTAGTCCCATATCGCTTGTCCGACGCGCACCGCCGCACCGATCCTGCGCGGCACGTTCCCGCATGGAAGACCCGATGAAATACGGACTGATCGCGCTGCTGCTCGGGCTGTCGCTGCCCGCTCAGGCCCAACAGATGTGTCCGGCCAGCGGCGGCAGGCTCCTGCCCTGCCAGAACTTCATGGAAGAGCAGTTCGCGATCTACGCGGCGAAAGAAGCCGAATGGGCCAAGGCCGATGCCGAAGACGCCGCAGCCGACGACGCCAACCGCGCCTCGGATTATTGGGGCGCGATCGCGGCGAATATGCAGACGGGGCAGATCCATCACGTCGAATACGTTTATCGTCCGATCGACGCGCTGGAACGGATGAAGCAGGCCTGCGCCGGCGACAAGCAGTGCGATCTGGTAGCGATCTACCGCAACACTTGCGTGGCGCTGGCGCGCGGCGACCAGGGCGAATTGTTCTGGGCCGACGACGCGAAGCCGAAACTGGTCCAGCAGAAGGCGATGAACGCCTGCAAGGCCGGCGGCGCGAACGGCTGCCGGGCCGACGAGCGGGACCGGGTTTGCAGCGGTTACGATTACGTCGACATCCGCACCGGCGAGGCCGGCACCGGACAGCAATCGCTGGGTTCCAAGTTGCGGGCGTTCAAGCGCAAAGGCGGTCTGCTCGGCGCGATTTCGCCCAAGCTGGCCGGCAAATCCGAAGTGCAGCCGCCGCAGGTCGCCTATAACCCGATGACGGCGCAGTTCCTGTCCCAGCCGACATCGATGCGCAGCGGCCAGAGCCCGGCCAAACCCGACGGATCGTCGCTATGGATGGCCTATGCCTTCGGCCGCAACAGCGGGGCGCGCGGCACCGGGATCGGGATGGTCGAGGGCGTGTCCGCGGCTCAAGCCAGGCAGACCTGCGGCAAGAGCGATTGCCAGACGCTGGTCGCCGCGCGCACCGGCGAATGCTTCGCCATCGTCGGCGGCGTGGACGCGCGACACGTGCAACAGGATTTCGCCGCGAAAGCCAAAAACAAGGAACTCGCCGGCCAGGCCGCGCTGAAGCAATGCAAGAGCGGCGGCCTGCAGCAGTGCCAGGTGGGTTTCGCCGAATGCGTTAAAACCCTGTCGGAGATGGCTGCGCAGCAGTAGCGCCAACACCGGCTGCCGCCGTTTTGCGGAGCCGAGCCTGCTTCGTTGCCCTGGATCTTGCTCCGCCGCTTTTCGGCCCTGAAAAGAAGATCAGCGGAGCAAGCTCCGCTCTACAAAACGGGCGAAAGCGAACAGCAGCGGGCGAACTCCGCTCTACAAGCGGTCAAGCCAGGCGGTCGAGCACATCGACCAGTTCGGATGCGAGCGGTGCGTTCAAGACATAAGGCGCGCGGCCGCCGTCCAAAGCGAATTCCAGCGAAGCCGCATGCAGGAACAGCCGCTTCAATCCGGCCTGTTCGCGCAATTTCTTGTTGATCGTTTCGTCGCCGTATTTGTCGTCGCCCGCCACCGGATGGCCGATGTGCTCGGCATGGACGCGGATCTGATGCGTGCGGCCGGTTTCGATCCGCACCTCGCAATAGGATTGCCCGCCGCGCCGTTCCAGCACCCGGAAATGGCTCAGCGAGGCCTTGCCGGAAGGGTTCACCTGCACGTGCCGCTCGCCGCCCTGGCGCAGGCCGACATGCAATGGCGCATCGACGCTCATCACCCCGTCGGGCATCCGGCCGACCAACAAGGCCAGATAGCGCTTGGCGATGCCGCCGTCCTCGCGCATCAGCGCTTGCAGTTCGGTCAGCGCCGAGCGCTTCTTGGCGACGATCAGCAGGCCCGAGGTATCCCGGTCCAGCCGATGGACCAGCTCCAACGACTCCTTCGGCCGCAGCGCGCGCAGGGTCTCGATCGCGCCGAAGCTGATTCCGCTGCCGCCGTGGCTGGCCACGCCGGAGGGTTTGTTGATCGCCAGCAACCGGGCGTCTTCGAAGACGATGCTGGCCGCCATGGCATCCAATAGGCCCTTGGCGGGCGTGCCTTTGTCTCCGGGCTCCTCGAGACGGACCGGCGGAATCCGGACCTCATCCCCGCCTTCCAGCCGGCGCTCCGGCTTGCTGCGCCCCCCGTTCACCCGCACCTGACCGGAGCGCAAAAGCTTGTAGATCAAGCTGCGCGGGGCGCCTTTCAGGTAGCCGAGCAGGAAGTTGTCCAGGCGCTGGCCGTCACGGTCTTCGCTGATTCGGACCGTATGGGCGGTCCCGGCCGGCCGGCGTGGCTCATCTGAATGGGGCATCTGCAGTCTTGGTCTGATACACTCGCGATGCGAGATAAGGGTTTGATTTCGCTGGAAGTTACCCCGGGCCGAAAGCCCGCCCTTCCATCGATCCTCGCGCAGTGCGCAACCACCGCCTCAGGGGCGGCCATGTTAGCGGCTCAGCGGCAAGCCCGGACATCGCCCGATGCGTCAGACATCGGCGCTGAACAACGACCCGTGCGGCGCGTGAAGGCTCAGGCCGATACCGCCGCCGGCCCGCAACAACATTTAGCAAGAAGCGCTCCCGCGGTCCGCCGTGGTGTTGTAGCGCTGGAAACCCAGGTCGCCGCTGCGCTTGCGCGGCCGGCGCCCAGCAGTATCCAGGCGAAACGCCCCGGCGTTCCGCGTGCGAGAGCGCGCGAGGAACGCGAACCATGAAACGCATGCTGATCAACGCGACGCAGGCCGAAGAGCTGCGCGTCGCCATCGTCGACGGACAGACCCTTTACGACATCGATATCGAGCAACCGTCCAAAGAACAAAAGAAATCCAATATCTACAAGGGCAAGATCACCCGCCTCGAGCCCTCCCTGGAAGCCGCCTTCGTCGATTACGGCGCCGAACGCCACGGCTTCCTGCCGCTGAAGGAAATTTCCCGCGACTACTTCCAAGCCGGCGTCGACCACCATAAGGCCGGCCTGAAGGAACTGCTGCGCGAGGGCCAGGAAGTCGTGGTCCAGGTCGACAAGGAAGAACGCGGCAACAAGGGCGCGGCCCTGACCACGTTCATCTCCCTGGCCGGCCGCTACATGGTGCTGATGCCCAACTCGCCCACCGCCGGCGGCGTTTCGCGCCGGATCGAGGGCGACGACCGCGCCGCGCTGAAGGAAGCGATGGACAAGCTGACCATCCCCGACGACATGGGGGTGATCATCCGCACCGCCGGCGTCGGCCGCGACGCCGAAGAGCTGCAGTGGGACCTGGACTACCTGCTCCAGGTCTGGCGCTCGATCGCCGAAGCCGCCCTGACCAAGCCGGCGCCGTTCCTGATCTACCAGGAGTCGCGCCTGATCATCCGCGCCCTGCGCGACTACATGCGCGCGGACGTCGGCGAGATCCTGGTCGACGCGCCGGAAATGTACGAGGAAGCCAAGGAATTCGTGCAGCAGGTGATGCCGCACAACCTGCGCAAGCTCAAGCACTACACCGACGACACGCCGCTGTTCAACCGCTTCCAGATCGAATCGCAGATCGAAAACGCCTACGAGCGCCAGGTGCGGCTGCCGTCCGGCGGCTCCATCGTGGTCGACCAGACCGAAGCGCTGACCGCGATCGACGTCAACTCGGCCCGCGCCACCAAGGGCGGCGACATCGAGGAAACCGCGTTCCACACCAATTGCGAAGCGGCCGATGAAGTCGCCCGCCAGATGCGCCTGCGCGACCTGGGCGGGCTGGTGGTGATCGACTTCATCGACATGGCCTCGAACAAGCACCAGCGCGAAGTCGAGAACCGGCTGCAGAACGCGCTGAAGTACGACCGCGCCCGCGTCCAGATCGGCCGCATCTCGCGCTTCGGCCTGCTGGAAATGAGCCGCCAGCGCCTGCGCCCGAGCCTGGGCGAGGCCAGCCAGATCGTCTGCCCGCGCTGCGACGGCCACGGCCGCATGCGCAGCGTCGAATCGCTGTCGCTGTCGATCCTGCGCGTGACCGAAGAGCACGCGATGAAGGAGAACACCGGCCAGGTGCTGGTGCAGGCGCCGACCGAGATCGCCAACTTCCTGCTCAACGAGAAGCGCCGCGCGCTGGCCGAAATCGAACAGCGCCACGACGCGCCGATCGTGATCGTCGCCGACGACCAGTTGGAAACTCCGCACTACGAAGTCACCCGGATCCGCGAGAACGAGCTGAGCGAAGAGACCAGCAAGCCCAGCTATCAACGCGGCACCCCGCGCAAACTGGCCACGCATGCGCTGACCAAGGCGCATCTGAACATTCCGCCCGCGCCGGCGGTGACCAACGTCAAGCCGCTGCAGCCGGCCCCGCTGCGCGAAGAGCCGCGCGAGGAAGCGCGTCCGGCTTACGCGCCGGTGCCTGCGCCGATCGCGGTTGCGCCCAGGCCCAAGGCCGGTTTCTTCGCGCGTTTGATGAATCTGTTCGGCGGCGAAGCTCCCGCCGCGCAGGCGCCGGCCGCCGCGCCGGCTCAGGCTTATCAGGACCGCGGCGGACGCAACGACCGCAACAACCCGCGCCGCGACGGCCGCAATGGCGGCAAGCCGCAGCAGCAAGGCCGCGATCGCCGCGACGATCAGAAGCGCGAAGATCAGCCAAAGCAGCGCGGCGGGCAACAGCAGCAAGCGCAGCAAGGCAACCAGCAGGCCAAGCAGCAAAAGCAGCAGGGTCAGCAGCAGAATCCGCCCAAGCAGCAACAGCAGCAAAAACAGGGGCAGCAGCAAAACCAGCCCAAGCAACAGCAGCCGCAAAAGCAGAACAAGCCGCAGGATCCTCAACGCGAAGCGCGGCCGCCCAAGCCTGAGCTGTCGGAAGCCGCACCGGCGCAGCAGCCGAATGCGCAGCCCAAGCCTGCGGCCATCGCCGACAAGCCCGCCGCGGTCGAAACCTCGCCTGCAGCGACCGTCGCGGTAGCGGCGCCCGCCGCCGCAGCGCTCGCGGTCGAGCACGCCACGCCCGTCGTCGAGACCGATGCTGCGGCATCGCCCGCCGCAGAAGCCGCCGACGCCGCAACCGAAGCGAACGAGCATGCGGAAGGCGCGCGCCGCCGCCGCGGCCGTCGCGGCGGCCGCCGCCGCCGCCGTGGCGGCGCGGAAGGCGCTGCGCACGAGGAGTCGGGCGCCGGCGAAACCGCGCACGAGGACGCCGTCGCCGCGCATCGCTCGCAGCCCGAGTTCGATTTCGACGATCCGCAACCGACCGTCGCGGAAACAAAACCTGCCCCGGTCGTGCGCAACGAACCCGCGGTGACCGTCGCGCCACAACCGCCGGCGATCGAAGCCGAAACCGTCGCGGCGCCTGTCGCCGTCGCAGCGGCCGTCGAACCGGCGCATGCGCCGGTCGTCGAACCCGCACTTCCCCCGGCCGACGCGGCTGCGGAAGCGGTGGCGGCCATCGAAACCGCTCCGGCGCCTTCGCGCATCGAACAAACCGATGCCGCGGCGGCCGCGGCTCAGATGGCGTCCGAGTCCGTCGCGCCTACGGCATCCGAACCCGCGACGCTCGAACCCGCCGCTCAAGCAGCGACGGAAGTCGCATCGGTAACCACAGAGCCGACATCACCCGCGGTCGAAAGCGCGAAGCCCGCCGTGGACGAGAACACGCACGCGGCCGACAAGCCGCGCGAGAGCGCGCCGAGCGTCTCGCGCCCGGTCGCGCGCGCGCCGCAGCAGGGCGAAGGCATCCATGCCCTGCCCTTATCCGCCGCGATCGCCGTGTCCTTGGCCGAAAGCGCCTATCGGCCGACGATCAAGTCCTTGTCGGAGCCGGCCGCCGCGAAACCCGAGTCGCCCGCGGAAGCGCTGCGCACCGAAACTCCGGTCGCAACGGATCTGGAAAAGAAGGACAGCGCCGCACCGACGCAGGACCTATTGTTCGGCGGCACCCCGGTATCGCTCGCTGCAGACGAGGAACAGGACCGCACCGCGGCGGCCCGTCCGCCGTCCGCCGCGGATGCGGGCGACGAAGCGCCGCGAGAAGGCGAACACGGCGTTTGACCCAGCGGGGACGGTTCGCACGAACCGTCCCTGCTTTCCCGATAAATACGGTTTCCGCGCGGACTGGGCTCAGACCGCGTGTGCGGGATTGCTCAATCCGTATTGGCCGGCCAGCCGGGCCAGCGCGATGCTGTCGCCCACGCCGAGCTTTTCGAACAAGCGCGTCTTGTGCGTATTGACGGTCTTCGCGCTCAAACTCAGGCGTTTGGCGATGTCTTCCTGGCGCAAGCCTTGGGTCAGCAACAAGGCGATTTCCATCTCGCGCGCCGACAAGGCTTCGAACGGCGAACCGCCGCCCTGCATGCCGGACAACGCCATCGCCTGGGCCACGCCGCTTGCCAAATAACGCTTGCCGCGCGCCACGTCGCGCACCGCGCGCAGCAATTCCGCGCTGTCGCCGCCTTTGCCGACGTAACCGGACGCGCCGGCTTCGAGCAAACGCTTGGGCATCGGCCCGTCTTCCAGCACCGACACCACGATCACCCGCGTGCCGTGATCGCCCTTGACCACGCGCTCGGTCACTTCCAGCCCGCTGACGCCGGGCAGGTGCAAATCGCACAGCACGACATCGGGTTTCAATTTGCGGATCTTGGGCAGCGCTTCTTCGCCGCTGTCGGCTTCGCCCACCACTTCGATATCGACTTCCCCGCCCAGGATCATCCTCATCCCGGTGCGGACCAGGACATGGTCGTCGACCAGAAAGACGCGAATCGTCATCCGTACAACTCCACTCTCCCGCCGTCAGCGTAGGCGGCGGCCGCAGGCTTGGCAAGGGCGGAGGCCATGAATAAAAGATTCCGGAGGACGGACGGCATGCGATTCAACCGAGCGCGGTATCGAGCAACATCATCAACACGAAACCGACGATCAAGCCGCCGGTCGCGAACGCTTCGTGTCCTTTGCGGTGCGATTCGGGGATGATCTCGTGGCTGATCACGAACAGCATCGCGCCGGCCGCGAAAGCCAACCCCCAGGGCAATAGCGCCGCGGACAGGC
Source organism: Luteimonas gilva (assembly GCF_005239095.1). Classification (GTDB taxonomy): domain Bacteria; phylum Pseudomonadota; class Gammaproteobacteria; order Xanthomonadales; family Xanthomonadaceae; genus Luteimonas_C; species Luteimonas_C gilva. The sequence continues at coordinate 754,671 of NZ_SZUA01000001.1, forward strand.
CGATCACCGCCGCGCCGATCACGGCGCCCACCGGTTCCACCAGCCCCGAGGCCATGCCGATCGCCACCGCCAGCCCGCGCTTGTAGCCGGCCGATACCAACGCCACCGCCACGACCAGGCCTTCGGGCACGTCCTGGATCGCGATGCCCATCGCCAGCGCGCCGGCGCGCACCGGATCGGTGCCGGCGTAACCGACGCCGATCGCCAAGCCTTCCGGCAGGTTGTGCAGCACGATCGCGAAAACGAACAGCCAGGTGCGCCGCAACGCGCGCGCCGCGTGGCCTTCCACGCCTTTGATGAAATGCTCGTGCGGCAGAAGGCGCTCCATCAGCAGCAACAAAGCCGCGCCCAGGACGATGCCGCCGCCGACGATCAAGCCCGCGCCCCAATTGCCGGCGCCGCGCGCCTCGGCCGTAGCGATCGCCGGCACGATCAGCGAGAACGAGCACGCCGCCAGCATCACGCCCGCGCCGAAACCGAACAGCGTGTCCTGCACGCGATCGGACAGCCGTTGCGAGAACCAGACCGGCAACGCGCCCAACGCGGTGGCGATCGCCGCCATCGATCCGCCGAGGAAAGCGTTGAACACCGGCGCCGGATAGTCCGAACGCAGGTGCTGCCACAACCCCTGCAGCATCGCGAACAAGCCCAGCACGACGATCCCCATGCCGAGCCAACGGCGGAATACGGCGGCGGGCGGCAGCGAAGGGCTGTGCATGCCGCCATCTGACCACAACGCCGGTGGGCTGGGTAGCACGGGCCGGAGAACACGCGAATCGTGCACACTAGAGGCTCGATTCCAGGGGGTTCCCATGCCGATATCCGTCCGCTCCGCTTGTTCCGCATTGCTCGCCGCTGCGCTGCTGGCCGTTTGCGCATCGCTTGCGCCCGTCGCCGCGCGCGAGAAGGCCGCTGTCGCCGCGCCTGCCGCCGGCGCAGAAGCCTGGCTGGCCGACGTCACCGCGATTTCTTCGGCCGCCGATAACGCCGGGCGGCGTGCGGCGATCGAAAGCGCGCTCGCCGCCTCCGGGCTTAAGGCGGAGCGCAAGCCTTTCGCGATCGACAAGCGCGAAGGCGTGAATCTGTTCGCCGATGTCGGCGGTCCTGCCGACGCGCCCTTGCTGCTGATCGGTGCGCATTCGGACAAAGTCGAAGCGGGGCGCGGCGCCACCGACAACGCATCCGGCAGCGCGGCCGTATTGGCGCTGGCGCAACGCTTGAAGCAGCGCCCGCTGCAACATCACCGGGTGCGCGTCGCGTTCTGGGATTTGGAAGAACTGGGCCTGCTCGGCTCGCGCGCCTACGTCGCCGACGGCAAGGACAAGCCCGCGCTGTACGTCAATTTCGACGTGTTCGGCTGGGGCGACGCCTTGTGGATGCAGACCCTGGACGAAGCGCATCCGCTGGTGGCGGCGAGCCGCAGCGCCACCGAAACTTCGGGCATCGCGTTGAACGCTGGCAAAGCCTATCCGCCCACCGATCACCTCGCCTTCCAGAAAGCGGGCTGGCCGGCGGTGTCGTATTCGCTGGTCGGGCGCAGCGAGATTTCCGGCATCCTGGACGAATTCGCGGGCAAGAAAGTCGACCCTGCGCCGAAAGTGATGCAAGTGATCCACAGCGACAACGACACGCTCGCCCAGCTCGACGCGACCGAAGCCGCGAAGGGTGTGGATGCGGTGGAAGCCGCGTTGCGCGTCTGGGATGCCGACAGCCGATAGGGTTCGGCGCCCGATGCCTGTAAGAGCGGCTTCAGCCGCGAGCCTTTTCTCTGAAATCGCGGCGATGTCGCGATTTGAAGGAAAGAGCTCGCGGCTGAAGCCGCTCCTACAAAAAACGGTCCCCTTAGTGTGTCCGAAAACGGCCAGCGGTCACGACCCCGGGCATGACATCATGGAGACCTCACGCATCGGGACGCTTCGATGGCTCTTACCTCAGAAAACAACCGCATCTTCCACGGCCTCCACCAGAACGGCCTATTGCTGCTGGCCAACGCCTGGGACGCCGGCAGCGCCAAATTGATCGAGAACCAAGGCGCGAAAGCGATCGCCACCACCAGCGCGGGCGTCGCCTGGTCCTTGGGTTATCCCGACGGCGATGCGCTGCCGCTGGCCAAGCTCGCGGACGCCGTCGCCAACATGGCGCGCGTCTTGAAGGTTCCCCTCACCACCGACATGGAATCGGGCTACTCGGACGACCCGGCCACCGTCGCCGACAACGCGCTGAGATTGATCGATGCCGGCGCGGTGGGCATCAATCTCGAAGACGGCAACGGGTCGCCCGCTCTGCTCTGCGCGAAGATCGAAGCGATCAAGAGCGCAGCAGCGAAGGCCGGCGGCGAGTTGTTCGTCAATGCACGCACCGACGTCTACCTCGCGGGTCTGGCGCCGGAGCCGAGGCGCGTCGAGGAAACCTTGGCGCGCGGCCGCGCCTATCGCAACGCCGGCGCGGACGGATTCTTCGTTCCCGGCGTAGTCGCGGAAAACGACATCCGCGCCATCGCTTCGGGGGTGGACCTGCCTTTGAACGTGATGGCGCGTCCCGCCTTTCCCGGCGCACGCGAACTGCAGGATTGGGGCGTGCGCCGGCTCAGCGCCGGCCCTTATCTCACCGCTTCGGCCTACACGCGCGTGGCCGGTCTGGCGAAACGCTTCCTGGCCGATGGCGTATCGGCGCCGTTGATCCAGGACGCGATGGGCTACTCCGACATCAACGCCTGGTTCGCGGACTGACCTTCGGCGCCCGTTGCCTCATCCGCGGACGGGCTCCGCTTGCGCGCCTTCTTCGCCGCTTTCCGGCCCGATAGCCGCGCCCATACCGGCGCGTGATCGCTCGCCTTGGGCAGATCCCGCACCCAGCGATCCACCCCCGCTTCCTGCAACCGGGACGCGAGTTCGGCGTTCAACAGGATGTGGTCGATGCGCAAGCCGGCATTGCGCGGCCAATGCTGGCGGAAATAATCCCAGAACGTATAGATCCTTTCCCCGGGGTGCGTTTCGCGCAAGGCATCGACCCACCCCTGCGCGAGCAGTGCTTCGTAGCGCGCGCGGCTTTCCGGCTGCAGCAATGCATCCTTGCGCCAGGACGCCGGGTTGTAGATGTCGAAGTCGGTGGGCACGACGTTGAAATCCCCTACCAAGGCGACCGGATGTCCGCTGGCGAACAGCGACTCCGCGTGACGGTTCAGGCGGTCGAACCATTTCAACTTGTAGTCGAACTTCGGTCCGGGCTGCGGATTGCCGTTCGGCAAATACAGGCAGCCGACCACGATGCCGTGCGCTGCCGCTTCCAGATAGCGGCTTTGGTCGTCGGCGCGGTCGCCAGGCAACGCGCGCCGGATTTCCACCGGATCGGCGCCCCGGGCCAAGATCGCGACGCCGTTCCAGGAGCGCTGGCCGTGCCACAGCGCGCCGTAGCCGGCTTTGCGGATGTCGGCAGCCGGAAAGCCTTCGTCGACCGCCTTCAACTCCTGCAAACAGGCGATGTCCGGCGCCTCTTCGTCCAGCCAAGCCAGCAGGTGCGGCAGCCTCGATCGGATGCCGTTGACGTTGTAGGTGGCCAATTTCAGCGGCTTTGCGGCTGGATTCTTCTTGGTTGGCACGGCGACTTTCCGGCGCGAGCGAGTCATCGGAACATACCTTAAGCGCGTCAAGTCGACGCGAACGCACCGGCCCGCCGATGGCGGATTCCGATTATGCTCGGCCGTGTGCGCGATCCCTTCGAACCCCAGCTGCGGCGAGCTCGCGACCTGGAAATCGCAGGCGATCTTGCCGCGGCGCATGCGATTTACGAATCCGTCTTGCGTGCCGAACCGGGCCGCCTGTACGTCCGCATGCGGCTGTCCCTGCTGGAACAAGCCTTCGGCCATTACCGCCGCTCGCGCGAACACGCGCTCGCCGCCGCGGACGCGGTGCGCAGCGGCCGCTGGAGCCAAATCGGCTCGGTAACCGCCCGCCTGCTCGCCTTCGACGAAGGCGAAGCGCTGCACGGCCTGATCCGCGCCGCCGACTGGAGCAGCGTAGAGATCGCCCGCAATTCGCCGTTATTGGCGCAGCAGTTGTATTTGACCGATCGCGCGGACATGGCCCTGGATCTGATCGATGCGGTCTTCGCGAAAGCGGCCGACAGCGAGCACTTGAGTTACGCCCGCGCCAACGCCTTGCGCTACACCGGCCGCCTGGACGAAGCGACGGCGGAATACGAACGATGCCTGAGCCTGCAACCGAACTATGTCCATGCGCATTGGGCGCTGGCCTATCACCAGGCCTCGGACCCGCCGCTGTCGCGCATCGAACGGATCGAGAAGACGCAGGCCGCGCTGGATCCCGCATCGCCCGACCAGGCTTATCTGCATTACGCGCTGTTCAAGGAATACGACGCGGCGGACGATGCCGATTCGGCCTGGCGGCACCTCATGGCCGGCGCACAGATCAAGCGGCGAACCTTGCGATACGATTCCGCGGCGGAGCAAGCGGATTTCGAAGCGGTTATGCGGTCCGTCGATGCGGACTTCATCCACGATCCCCGCTCTACCCTGCCGAACCCGGACCGGGTTCCGATCTTCGTCGTCGGCATGCCGCGCACCGGCACGACGCTATTGGAACGCATCCTAGGCAATCAGAGCCGAGCGGCGGCCGGCGGCGAATTGCGGGACTTCAACACCGCGTTATGCCTGGCGACGGACGGCTTCGTCCCTTCTTCGCCTACTCCGGCCTGGCTCGAACGCCTGCGAGCCATCGACTTAGCCGGCGTCGGCGACGAATATCTACGGCGCACCGCGGACCGCTATGCGGGCGGTCGCTATTTGATCGACAAGAACCCGATGAATTTCGCGTATGCCGGCCACGTCGCGAAGGCGCTGCCGCAAGCGAAGATCCTGTGCTTGCGGCGCAACGCGATGGACGCCTGCTTTTCCAACCTGAAAGAACTTTTCACGAATGCCGCTTACGGCTACAGCTACGACCAGGCCGAACTGGCGGACCATTACGCCCGTTTCTCCGCGTTATGCGATCACTGGCAACGCGCCATGCCCGAACGTTTCTTGACGGTGGATTACGAAGATTTGGTGTCCGATCCCCTGTCGGCGTCGGATAGGATCGCAGGATTCTGCGGGTTGGCGTTCGAACCGGACAGCGTCGACATCACCCGGAACCGGACTGCGGTGGCGACCGCCAGCAGTTCCCAAGTGCGGCAACCGATCCATCGCCGCGGGGTGAATGCTTGGCGGAAATACGAGGCGTATCTGCAGCCTTTGCAGGAACGCTTGGATCGGGCGGCTTCGATTGGCTCATGAACGCGGCAGGTCGAAGCTTTCGCTCGACCTGCCGCGATTGCCCTGTTACGCCTCAGGCGGCACGACGGGTGCCGGACACTCCACGACCGTACCCGGCGTGGCCGGTACCGGCTGCACGCCGAAAGAAGACGAGACTGCGAACAACGAAAAGAACAGGAATGACATTCGTGCGGATCCTTTGGGGGTTGAGGATGGGCCGCCTCGATGCAAGCGCGACCCGAACGGCAAGCGGCCATCGAAGCCGCGTGCCGGCATTAGCATCCGCCTAGCCGGCACGCGCAGCCACGCGCATTAGGCGGCCCCTTAGCCCGCTATCGGTCGGGCCTGGAGAAGCGGCATTGGTTATCGTTGCGCGGCGCAGCCACGTACAATCGCCTGCATCGCACCCTGCCCAACGTCGGTGGAACGGCTATGAACTTGCGCCTCCGCATCGCAATCGCTTTGCTTGCGTCCCCTCTCTCGCTTTCCGCAGCCGCCCCTGCACCGAAACCCGATCTCCGCTTGTGGCGTTTGGATTGCGGGACGCTATGGACCTACAACCTTGACGAGATGTCCGACACGCGCGCCTACGTCGGCAAAAGCAAGAAATTCGTGGGCAGCTGCTATCTCATCCGGCATGGCGGCGATTACTTGCTCTGGGATACCGGCTTGTCCAAGGAGTACCTAGGCAAGCCTTACGCGGAGGGCGCCGAAGATTCCAACTCGCTCGCCGCGACGGTGGTCGATCAGCTCGCAAAAATAGGCGTAAAACCGTCGCAAGTCTCGCGGATCGGCATCAGCCACTACCACTTCGACCATATCGGCCAAGCGGCGGACTTTCCGCAGGCGAAACTGCTGATCGGCGAAGGCGATTTCGCGGTGTTCGGCAAGCCGGGGCACGAAGAGCGCACGAAGCTGCTCTCGCCTTGGCTGCGCAAAGGCGCCAAGGTCGAAAAGGTGAAAGGCGATTTCGACGTGTTCGGCGACGGCAGCGTGGTGATGCTCGACTTGCCCGGGCACACTCCGGGCCATCACGGCTTGTTGGTGCAGCTGCCCAAGCGCGGCCCCGTGCTGCTATCCGGGGACGTGGTGCATTTGCGCGAGAATATGGAGACGATGGGCGTGCCTTCGTTCAACACCAATCGCGCGGATTCGTTGGCCTCGATGGACCGCTTCAAGAAGCTCGCGGAGAATTTGCACGCGACTCTGATCATCCAGCACGAGGAGAAGGATGTCGGGAAGTTGCCGGCATTTCCGGAAGCCGCCGAATGAATGCGCAGCCGAGATAGATCGCAGTCGGACGCGGATAGACCGCGCTTACGTCGTCACCGAAACTTTGCCTACATATCGCAGATAGCGATCGATTCCGCCATAACGGGCGCGCCATTCGCTCAGCGGCCGGGCGGATCCCGGTCCGCGGTCCGGGATCGGCCATAATTCCGCGTCTTGCAAATCCCCGGCGACCAATGCAATCAAGGCTCGGCCCTCAGCGTCGCCTTCGTCGCCCAGAAACGACGATGCGAGCAACTCAGCGTAAAGCTGCTTCAAGCTCAGCATCCTGGTGCCTTTCCACGAGCCCCACTCGTGAGCGATGAAGCTTCCGACCGACCAAAAGCTCTTCTGCAGAAGACCCGTTTGCGACGATCGCCCAAGCATGGATGCGGACGACTCTGCGCGCCAGTCTTCCCCTCCCGTATCTTTTGCCGCCCATGCGCAGTTGTGTTCCGCGATCGCAAGCGAGCCGACCCTGCGATGTGGCTTGGGCGTTTTCATCGTACTGTTCCCGAAGTGCGGAGCGAAATCATCTCGATAGCTACCGATCGGAGCGCACGACTATGCGCTGCCGGATTTTCAAGAGGGCAACTATCCGACGGACGGTAGTTCGGATAACAGCGCGGTAACACGACATGGCGCATGCTCCAAAGGCTTAGCGACGCAACGTCGCGACGGTCACTCAGCCGCGCAGCGGCAATTCATCTCCTTCCTTCTCGCACTGAGCATCGCGCTTCTGCCGACAGCGGAAGTCTCGGCTTCGGCCGCTCTTGATTCGATCGCTTTCGAATCACCATAAAGGAATTACTTTTATGAACAATCCCACCAACGCCCAGCCCACCTCCAACATCCTCGACGCGGCAGCCGCCAACGGCACGTTCAAGACTTTCGGCAAAGCCGTTGAAAAAGCGGGCCTGAGCGACACCTTCCGCGGCCCTGGCCCGTTCACCATTTTCGCCCCGACCGATGCGGCTTTCGAAAAACTGCCGCAAGGCAAGCTCGAGAATCTGTTCAAGCCTGAAAACAAGGATGAGCTGGTTTCCATCCTCAACTACCACGTCGTGAGCGGCCTCAAGAGTTCGGCCGATGTCGGCAAATGGGAGTCGGCCAGGACGGTGCATGGCCAAGCCGCTCCGGTGAAGCTGGTCGACGACAAGGTCGTTATCGACGGCGCTCAGGTGACCGCCGCGGACATCGCTTCAAGCAACGGCGTGATTCACGGAATCGACAAAGTAAACATGCCGGCCGCTCCGCTCTCCAAGTAACGCCCATAGCGGCGACGGAGAAGTCCGTCGCCGTTTCGTCGTGGTCTTGGCCATAGCCGCGATGCGGAGGATATGGCGGAGAGGGTGGGATTCGAACCCACGGATGGTTTGACCCATCGCCGGTTTTCAAGACCGGTGCCTTAAACCGCTCGGCCACCTCTCCGGTTACTTACTCAACATACCGGCCGCATTGCGCGGCCGGTTTTTTATTAGTCATCGAAGGCGAACCCTACCCCGCTCAGGCGATTGTCGCATGCGCCGCTTCTTCGGCACCGCGCTTGCCGGGCTTGGCTTTTTCGACGGCCTTGCCCTTCTGGCAGTTCTGGCAGTCCAAGCGCGAGGACTCGATCAGCGGCGGCAGCTTCTCCGCCAGGAAGTCGATGAACACGCGCACCGCCGGCAGCAGGCCGCGGCGCGAAGCGAATACGGCATGGGCGATGCCCTGCGGCAGGCGCCATTCCGGCAGCACCACTTCCAGCTCGCCTCTGCGCACCGCGTCGGCGCATAAGGTTTCCGGCAGCATGGTGATGCCCAGGCCGCCCTTGGCCAGGGCCATCAGCATCGGGAAATCGAAACCGGACACGCGCGGTTTGAGTTCGACCCGGCGGGTCTCGCCGTTGCGCTGCAATTCCCAGCGTTGGCGCGCCTCGTCTTCGTTCATCGTCAGCGTGACGTGGTCGTGCAATTGTTCCGGCTCGGTCGGACGGCCGGCGCGATCCAGGTATTTCGGGCTGGCGACCAGCAATTCCTGGATCTGGCCGAAGCTGCGCATCACCAGGCTGCCGTCGTCGTCCAACTTCGAACGCACGCGCACGGCGACGTCGAAGCCTTCGTTGATCACGTCGACGCGGCGATTGCTGACGTGCAACTGCACGCGCACCTGCGGATATTTGGCCAGGAATTCGGGCAACAGCGCCGGCATCTGCTGTTGGGCCAAGCCGACCGGCACGCTGGCGCGCACCACGCCGCGCGGTTCGGCGCTTAGCCTATCCACCACTTCGCGCGCGGCCTGCGCTTCGGCCAACATCGATTGCGCGTGGCGGTGCACGCTTTGGCCGACGTCGGTCACGGCGAAGCGGCGCGTGGATCGCTGCAGCAAGCGCACGCCCAAATCGTTTTCCAATTGGCTGATGCGCCGGCTCAGGCGCGATTTCGGAATGCCCAGCGCGCGCTCGGCGGCGGCGAAACCGCCGTGATCGACGACGGCGGAGAAGTAATACAGGTCGTTGAGATCTTGCATGGCGATAATTCCATTACCAGAACGCTACGGGATATTAGGCCATCTTTATCCCAAAAAGGCAACAACCCATCATTTCCGCATGGCGGCCCCCGCCGAACCCGGAAATAACCATGAAACTGCTCCACATCGATTCCAGCGCCCTCGGCGACCACTCCGTGACCCGGGAACTCACCGCGGCGATCGTCGCGCGCTGGCAGGAAGCCACCGCCGGCCTGGAAGTCGAATACCTGGACCTGGACGCCCGGCCGATCCCGCACCTGACCGCCCGCACCCTGGCCCGGAGCGATGCGATCTGCAACGAGAAGGACGACGGCATGGTGCGGCAGTTCCTGGAAGCCGACGTGATCGTGATCGGCGCGCCGATGTACAACTTCGCCATCCCCTCCACGCTGAAGGCCTGGATCGACCGCATCACCGTGCGCGGCAAGACCTTCCGCTACACCGAGAAAGGGCCCGAAGGCCTGGCCGGCGGCAAGCGGGTGATCGTGGCCACCGGCCGCGGCAGCGCGCACGGCGACGATGCGCCGAGCGATTTCCAGGAACCGTACCTGCGCTTCCTGTTCGGCTTCATCGGCATCAAGGACGTGCAGTTCGTACGCGCCGAGGGCGTGGGCCTGTCGCCCGAGCATCGCGCCGAAGCGTTGGCGAAGGCGCACGCGGCGATTGCCGCGCCGCTGCCCAAAGCCGCGTAACGGCTCTCGGTAGAGTCGAGCAGGCTCGACTGCTTTCCGGGCAGCGATGAAGAGCAGCGGAGCAAGCTCCGCTCTACAAAAGATGAAGGCAAGGCACAAGCCGTCGAGCAGGCTCGACTCTACGAAAAGCTAGGCGATCTTGTCCACGCCGCCCATGTAAGGACGCAAAACTTCCGGAACGCCGATCGAACCGTCCGCGTTCTGGTAGTTCTCCATCACCGCGATCAAGGCGCGGCCGACGGCGACGCCGGAGCCGTTCAACGTATGCACCAATTCCGGCTTACCCGTGGCGGGATTGCGCCAGCGCGCCTGCATGCGGCGGGCTTGGAAATCGCCGCAATTCGAGCACGATGAAATTTCGCGGTACGTGTCCTGCGACGGCAGCCAGACTTCCAGATCGTAGGTCTTGCGCGCCGAAAAGCCCATGTCGCCGCTGCACAGCAAAACGCGGCGGTACGGCAAGCCCAGCTTCTCCAGCACGACTTCGGCGCAGCGGGTCATGCGCTCGTGTTCGGCGTCGCTTTCCTCGGGGCGCGCGATCGACACCAGTTCCACTTTCTCGAACTGGTGCTGGCGGATCATGCCGCGCGTGTCGCGGCCGTGGCTGCCGGCTTCGGCGCGGAAGCACATCGAGTGCGCGGTCATGCGCAGCGGCAGCGAGGCGTCGTCGACGATCTCGTCGCGGACGATGTTGGTCAGCGGCACTTCCGAGGTCGGGATCAAATAGCGCTTGGTCTCGCCGACCGAAGTCGCGAACAGGTCTTCCTCGAATTTCGGCAGCTGGCCCGTGCCGCGCATCGAATCCGCATTCACGATCAGCGGCACGTTCGTTTCCTGGTAGCCGTGCTCGCCGGCGTGCAGGTCGAGCATGAACTGCGCCAGCGCCCGATGCAGCCGCGCCAATCCGCCGCGCAGCACGGTGAAACGCGCGCCGGACAATTTGGCCGCGACATCGCCGTCGAGCCAGCCGTTGCGCGCGCCGAGTTCGACATGGTCCTTGACCGCGAAATCGAACGCGCGCGGCGTACCCCAACGGCGCTGCTCGACGTTCTGGGTCTCGTCCGCGCCGTCCGGCACGCTCTCGTCCGGCAGATTGGGAATGCCCAGCGCGATCGCCTCGATCGCCTCGCGGATCGATTCCAATCGCGCTTCGCTGGCCTTCAGTTCCTCGCCGAAGCCGGCCACTTCGGCCATCAGCGCGGACACGTCCTCGCCCTTGGCTTTGGCCTGCCCGATCGCCTTGCTGCGCGTGTTGCGTAGATTCTGCAGCTCCTGGGTGCGCACCTGGATCTGCTTGCGCTCGCTCTCCAGGCTTTCCAGCGCCGCGGCGTCGAGATCGAAGCCGCGCGAGCGGTGCAGGCGTTCGGCGAGTTCGGCGGGCTGGTGGCGAAGCAATTGGGGATCGAGCATCGGATAGCGTCGTGGGGCGTCGTGGGAAGCGGATTATCGCGTGTCGCGGCCTCTTGCGGCACGGCTGTGCAAAAATGCGGCGTCCCCGCCCGAATTTCCGCCTCATGAGCACGACCCCGCAGTCCGCTCCCCCGAGCGCCCGCACGCCGTTCTGGCGGCTTTCCCTCCGCACCTGGCTGCTGATCGCGGCCGCCTTCGGCATCGGCCTGCTGCTGTTCCTGGCGCTCTGGTCGGGCAAGCGCGACAACGATTTTTTCCGAGCGACGCCGACCGCCGTCCCCGACAGCGCCGGCAACGAGTACGAGCCCCTGCCGGCGCCGCTGCCCGCCGGCGAGAACGGCCGCGCCGAAACATCGCGACAGGCGGACGCGGATACGGCGCCGGAAGAACCCGCGCGCATCATCGAAAGAGCCCCGCCGCCGCCCCCGGCCTCCGCGCCGCCGCCGCGGCAAGGGCCGGCCACGGCTGCGACGGCGACGCCCGTGCCGATCCAGATGCCGCCGCCGCGCTATCCGGCACAGGCCGCACGGCGCGGATTGAGCGGCACGGTGCGCGTTCGCGCGGAGGTCGGCATCGACGGCGTGCCTACTTCGGTCGCCGTGGTCGCAGGCAGCGGCACGCGCGAATTGGATCGCGCCGCGCTCGAAGCCGTACGGCGTTGGCGTTTTCGGCCCGGCCAAATCGATGGCAGAGCGGTGCCCGGCAGCATCGAGGTGCCGATCGAGTTTTCGATGCGCAACTGAACGCGCATTCATGTAAACGCCGCTTTTACTTTTCGCTCACGGCGTTTCCACAAAGCGCCGTGCAAGACTCCCTTCGATCAATCGAAGGGAGCGCGGTCGATGAACCAGCCGCCGGACCAGCGTAACGAAACGCCGCAATCGCCTAACCCGGATGCCGACCGCAGGCCTGCCAAACGCAGCAGTGCGGTGCTATGGCTGTTGCTGCTGGTGGCTTTGCTGCTTTTGGGCTGGTGGTGGTTCAGCCAACGCGGAATCGAACAACCCGAAGCGGCGCTTCCCGCCGCCACCGCTCCCGGCAGCGAAACTGCGACCGCCGCAGCCGAGACCGAACGAGCCGCAGCGGAAGCGCGCAAGCGCAAATCTGCGGAAAAACCGCGCAAACCCAAACCGGCTGCGTCTCCGCGCATCACCGAGCCGCGTCCGCTCGCCGCCCAGAACGAGCAGCCGGAATACCCGCGCGATGCGCAGCGCCGCGGCTTGAGCGGCCGGGTCGTATTGCGCGTGGATGTGGGCGCGGACGGCACCGCGACCAATGTCGATTTCCTACAACGCAGCGGCGCGCCCGAACTCGACCGCGCGGCGATGAGTGCCGTACGCAAATGGCGGTTCGCACCGGCGAAGCGCGACGGCAAGCCGATCGCGAGCAGCGTCCGGGTGCCGGTCGACTTCGTCCTGCCGAAGAAAGGCTAGTCCGCGGCTGCGCGCCTGCGCCTGATCAGACCGTAGGCGATGCAGCAACCGAAGACGATCTCCAGCGGCGCGCGCGTGTAGTCGTAACGCCACACCAACGAATCGAAGCCGTTGGCGACCAGGACGATGCCGATGCAGCCGGCGACCATCGCGAAGGCGACGCTGCTCACGACGCCGCTGCGCCAAGCCAGCCACAACTCGCGCGCCGCCAGCGCCAGAAAAACCGCCAACAAACCTGCGCCGACCAATCCCATGCCCACCAGCGCGTCCAGATAAGCGCTATGCAGGTGCGCGTGGCGCTGCCCGTCCAGCACCAATCCGGCGTTGGCGATCAAAGTCGAAGTGGTGCGCAAACCCCAGCCGAGCAAAGGCCGCTCCTTCCAGCGTTCGACTCCGAACCGATACAGCACCATGCGGGCGCTCACGGCTAGGTTATTGGCATCGGCCGTGCGTTTCGCATCCCCGGAGCCGGCAGCCTTGGCGCCCGGCGCGGAAACGCCATAAGACGCCGTGCCCAGCGCGGTGGGCGTCGCGTCATCCGCAGTTACGATGGCGTGGGGCATCAATTGTTCCGCCCCTGCGAACCGCTTGGCGACGATGTCGCGCGCGCCCAACACCAACAACAACGATACGACGCCGATGCTGAGCAAAGGCAGCCACGGCACCGCGGACCGGCCGCCCTGCTTCCACCAGAAACCGAGACCCACGATCGCCACGGGCAGAGTAGCCGCGAAAGCCAGCCATGCGCCGCGCGATTGCGAGAACAACAACGCCGAAAAGCTGCCGACGTACGCCAGCAGGCATAGCGACATCAATCCGCGGCGCCGGCCGAACCGGCCATGCGAGTTCCACGCTTTCAGCAGCAAACAAAGCGACAGCCACCCACCCAGCGCAGCGAGCAGGCCGCCGAGGTTTTCCGGCATGCCGAACCGCGGACGGATCCGACCGCCCCAGACCTGCGACATCTCCGGCCAAGGCATGTACGCGACGACCGCGATCAGCAATCCCGCGATCATCAGCGCGAACAACAACGGCATGCGTCGCGGCATCAGCGACAACCACCAACCGACTACGCAACTGAAAACCGCCAAACGCACCGGTTCGGCGGCCGCGCTCATCTGCTTGGCGAACGGGAGCGACGGAAAAATCGCCGCAGCGTAGACGGCGTGCGCGATCGCGAAAACCACGAACAGCGCCAACCAGCGCGCCACCGGTTGCTTCAGCAATTCCGGCCATGCGACTCGCCAAGCTGGAATCAGCAGCAACGTCGCCAACACCGCCCCGTATTCCGGCTTGAATTGGCCGCCGAGATCGGTCATCGAAAAGAAAGCGAGGAAGCACAGCGCCGCAAACGCGAACGATTGCAGGCGCGGACCGACGCTCCGGCGCGTATCGGAAATGGGAACGGCGATCATGCCCGCCCGATCGCAAGCGCCGCGCGCGGTCGCACATACCTCTCCGCCATCCTTGCCGGATCCCATCGCACTGCACGAAACACGGGCTTGTCCTCGATTCTACGGAGCGTGATGCCTTGCCGCCGATCGCGGCGGGCCCTGGGATCGCATCGCGCCCCCCGGCACAAACACGTTGCGTGAACCCAACAAATTGATGCAGCGCGGAGTATAAGCAACCCGCGCATCCGCTCAAGCGGAAATGGCGGCGATCCTGAACCCCACCGCAATCGCCTTCTCGACGAAACCCGGAAACGATGTCGAGACGTTGGCGACATCGGCTATCCGCAACTCGCCCTTGCCCGCCTGCGCCGCCGCCGCGAAGGACATGGCCACGCGATGGTCGCCGTGGCTGTCGATGCGCCCGCCCCCGAACGGGCCGCCCTGGATATCGGCGCCGTCCGCGAATTCCTGGACGCGGACGCCGAGCCCGGTCAGACCGGAGGCCATGGCCGCGAGGCGATCGGATTCCTTGACCCGCAACTCGGCCGCGCCGCGCACCCGAGTCGTTCCTTCGGCGCAAGCCGCGGCCACGAACAGCGCCGGGAATTCGTCGATCATGTCGGAAACGTGAATCAACGGCACATCGATGCCGCGCAACGGCGCATGCCGCACGCGCAAGTCCGCGACCGGGTCGCCGCCGCATTCGCCGCGGCCTATTTCCGCGATGTCCGCGCCCATCGCGCGCAGCACATGCAGCAAACCGGTGCGGCGCGGATTCAAGCCTACGCGCTTCAGCGTCAAGTCCGAACCGGGCACGACGGTCGCGGCGACGATGAAGAACGCCGCCGAAGAAAAATCCGCGGGTACCGCGACGTCCGTCGCGCGCAGCCGATGTCCGCCGCTCAAGCGGGCAAGGCCGGGCGCGAACTCGATCGGCCATCCGAACGCCGCCAACATCCGTTCGGTGTAGTCGCGGGTCGGCTGCGCTTCGCGGACGACGGTCTCGCCCTCGGCGCGCAAGCCGGCCAACAGCACGGCGGACTTGACCTGGGCGCTGGCCACTTCGCTCGTGTAGTCGATGCCGCGCAAAGCGCTGCCGCCACGGATCCGCAGCGGCGGCAATCCGCCGTCGGCGGTGTCGATCCTCGCTCCCATCCGCGCCAGCGGCTCGGTCACGCGCCGCATCGGGCGTTTGGACAGCGAGGCGTCGCCGACCAATTCGCAGTCGAAATCCTGGCCGCTGAGCAGGCCCGCCAGCAGCCGCATCGCGGTGCCGGCATTGCCGCAGTCCAACGCGGCTTTAGGCGCGCGCAAGCCGTCGATGCCGACGCCGTGGACGATGCGCACGCCCTCTTCCGGCGTTTCGATGCGTGCGCCCAGTTGCGAAAACACGGCCGCGGTGGCGCGCGTGTCTTCGCCTTCCAAAAAACCGTCGATCCGCGACACGCCGTCGGCGATCGCCGCCAGCATGATCGCCCGGTGCGAAACCGATTTGTCGCCGGGAACGTCCAGCTCGCCGCGCAAAGGCGCGCCGGGGCCGGCGATCCACTCCGCGCTCATGCCCGCACCTCGTCCAGGATACGCAGCAAGCGCGCGTTTTCGGCGGCGTCGCCGACGGTTATGCGCAGCGAATCGGGCAAGCCATAGCCGGCCATCGGCCGTAGCACCGCACCGCGCGCGACCAGCTCGCGCTCCAGGGCGATGCTGTCCGCGCCGAACTCCGCCAGCAGGAAATTGGTTTGCGACGGCGCGCAAACGATGCCGCGTTCGTGCAAAGCGGCCGCCAGCGCGGCCCGCTCGCGCGCGTTGGCTTCGCAGGTCGTGCGCAGGTGCTCTACGTCGCCCAGCGCGGCTTCCGCGGCCGCCAAGCCTAGGGCGTTGACGTTGAAACTCTCGCGGACGCGCTCCATTACCGCGATCAAGTCCGGGTGGGCGATCGCGTAACCGATGCGCAAGCCCGCCAACGCGTAAGCCTTGCTGAAGGTGCGGGTCACGATCAGATTCGGATGCTCGGCGAGCAGCGGCAACGCCGAGGCGTAATCCGGCGCGTCGGCCATCTCGGCGTAGGCCTCGTCGACGACGACCAGCGTCGTGTCCGGCACGCGCGCCAACAGCGGCTTCAGCGCATCGGCGCCGAACCAGGTGCCGGTAGGATTGTTCGGATTGGCGAGGTAGACGAGACGTGTCGTCAGCGAGATCGCCGCCGCGATCGCATCCAAATCGTGCCCGCGCGGCATCGCATGCTCGCGCCCGTACGCCGGCGCGGCGACGAAATCCGCGCCCGCGGCCTGCGCGGCCAAGGCGTACACCGCGAAACCGTACTGCGAAGCGACAACGTCCGCGCCGGGAGCGGCGAAGACCTGCGCGAACTGCATCAACAGTTCGTGCGAGCCGTTGCCCAACAGGATCCGCGCTGCTTCGACGCCGTGCGTGGCGGCCAAAGCACGTTTCAAGTCTCCGCCCAGCGGATCCGGATAACGATGCAGATCGCCCATCGCGGCCAGCACCGCTTCGCGTACGCGCGGGCTCGGGCCGTACGGATTCTCGTTGGAGCCGAGCTCGACCAATTCGCCGGCGCCGAAGCGGCGACGCAACGCGACCAGGTCGTGTCCCGGATCGTAAGCCCGCAAGCGGCGGACGCCGGCGTGGGCGAGCCGCTCGAAATCGATACCGCCTGCGCTCACAACACGGCGACCGGGTACGATCCCAGAACGCGCACGTCGCCCGCGCTTTCGCTCACTTCGGCCAGCGCATCGCGCAACGGCGATTCCTGCACGTGGCCGGCGACGTCGATGAAGAACGCGTACTGCCACAAGCCGCCGTGCGCGGGCCGCGATTCGATCCGGTTCATGCTGATCCCGCGCCGCGCAAGCGGTTCGAGCACGCCGTACAGCGCGCCGGGCCGGTCGCGGATGAAGACCAGCAGCGAAGTGCGATCGTGGCCGGACGGCGGGAACAGTTCGCGGCCGATGACCAAGAAGCGCGTGGTGTTGTCGGAGCGGTCCTCGATCGGCCCCGCGATCGCCTTCAAGCCGTAAACTTGAGCCGCCGTTTCACCGGCGATCGCCGCGGCGTCGTCCGCGTTGCGCGCACGCCGCGCCGCCTCCGCATTGCTCGACACCGGGATTTTTTCCGCTTTCGGCAGGTTCTGCCGCAACCAGCCGCTGCATTGCGCCAGCGACATCGGGTGCGAGTAGACGCGTTCGATGTCTTCGAGCCGGCCGCTGCGCGACAGCAGATGCTGGTGCACGCGCAGTTCGACTTCGCCGCAGATCGTCAACGGCGAAGTGAGGAACATGTCCAAGGTGGATTGGATCGTGCCCTGCCCCGAATTCTCCACCGGCACCACGCCGAAATCGGCGTGCTTGGCGGCCACTTCCTGGAACACTTCCTCGATGCTCGCCAGCGGCAAGCCCTTGGCCGAGTGGCCGAAGTGCTTGTGCACGGCTTGTTGCGAGAACGTGCCTTCGGGACCGAGATAACCGATCTTCAGCGGTTCCTGCTGCGCCAGGCAGGCGGACATGATTTCGCGGAACAAGCGCACCAGGGTCTCGTCGCCGAGCGGTCCATCGTTGCGGTCGACCACGCGGCGCAGCACTTGGGCTTCGCGTTCAGGCCGGTAGTAATCCACCGCGGCGGCGAGCTTGCCTTTCGCCTTGCCGACCTGCTGCGCCCACTGCGCGCGTTCGGCGATCAACTGCTGGATTTGCTGGTCGAGGCCGTCGATCTGGGCGCGGACCGCGGCCAGGTCGGGTTTGGTTTCAGCCGAAACCGTTTGCGCGGGTTTCGCGCTGGGTTTCTGTGGTTTGGCGGACTTCTTCTTGGTCATGGGAGAAGGGTCTCATGAACTCGGCCTGCGCGTGATACGCGGCGAAGTTATTTGGAAATGTCGTGACTGCCGTTCTTGGCGCCGCGCAGGACGATTCTCGAATCGTCCTGTGCGGCCATCCATGGCCGGGCGTTCGCGAACGCAGCCGGCGCCTATGCGCCGGCTAAGCGCGACCGCTCACCCATGCCTCTCTCTAAAATCCCGCATGAAATCGACCAAGGCCTGCACACCTTCCACCGGCATCGCGTTGTAGATCGAGGCGCGCATGCCGCCGAGCGCGCGATGGCCCTTCAGCGCCATCAGGCCGGCCGCGGCCGACTCCTTCAAGAACGCCTTGTCCAGCGCCTCGTCGTACAGGAAGAACGGCACGTTCATCCGCGAGCGCACGGCCGGGTCGACTTCGTTGCGGTAGAAGCCGCCGGATCCGTCGATCGCCGCGTACAGCATCTTCGACTTCTGCGCGTTGCGGCGCGCGAATTCCTGCACGCCGCCCTCGGCCAGCATCCACTTGAACGTCAGGCCGGCCAAATACCAGTTCCACGTCGGCGGCGTGTTGAGCATCGATTCGCCCTTCAGGTGCGAGCGGTAATCGAAGATGTCGGCGCGCGGCTGGCCGGCGCGTTCCAGCAATTCGCGGCGCACGATCACTACGGCGATGCCCACCGGCCCCAGATTCTTCTGCGCGCCGGCGTAGATTAGGCCGTATTTCGACACGTCCAGCGGCTCGGAAGCGATGCTCGAGCTGAAATCTGCGAACAGCGGCACCGTGCCCACCTTGGGCGTGTCGCGGAATTCGACGCCGTGGATGGTTTCGTTGGCGGTGATGTGGACGTAGGCCGCATCGTCGGACAACCGCCAGGTCGACGGATCGGGAATGTTGCGGAAACCGTCGGCTTCGCTGGTCGCGGCGATGCGCGCGTCGACGTATGGCTTGACCTGCTTGATCGCGGTCTTGCCCCAGTGGCCGCTGATCACGTAATCCGCCGCTTGCCCCGGTTCGGCGAAATTCAGCGCGACCAGCGCCTGCTGCGCGGTCGCGCCGCCTTGCAGGAACAGTACCGCGTAGTCGTCGGGAATGCCGACCAGCTTGCGCAAATCCGCTTCGGCCTCGGCGGCTACGCCGATGAACTCCGGCCCGCGGTGGCTGAGCTCGACGATCGACGCGCCGACGCCGTGCCAATCCAGCATTTCGGCTTGGGCTTGGCGCAACACCGGTTCGGGCAGCATGGCAGGACCGGGGCTGAAGTTGAAAGCGCGGGACATCGCAGGCTCCGTCGTGGGGTCGGGCCTAGTATGCCGCAGTGCAGCACGGCTTGTGGGAGCAGCTTCAGCCGCGAGCTTTTCCGGTCGCGATGGTCCGGCGGGAAGAGCTCGCGGCTGAAGCCGCTTCCACAAAAAAAGTAGAGGTGGGCCTACTTGGGCCCGAACCAGAACAGCGCCGCGATGGCTGCGGCCAACAGCGCCGCGGCCAACAACAGCCAGGGCAAGCGCCAGCCCGAGCCGGCGGACCCGCGCGCTTGGACGGCATCGGCGGCCTGCCGATTCGGCGCGTTCGGCTCGGCCTGCGCGGCCGGAGCGCGCGAAGGCGCTTCGATCACGAAGCGGTGGTAGGCGTCGAAAACGATTTGGTCGCCGGGCGAAAGCACGGTTTCGCGCACGCGTTCGCCGTTGACCACGCTGCCTTCGTAGGAGCCTAGATCGCGCAGCACCACTCGATCGCCGTGCAGCTCCAAGCGGGCGTGGCGATCGGCGAAGGCCGGGTCGTCGATGCGGATGTCCGATTGTTCCAGCCGGCCCACGACACGGGGCCGGTCGAGGGTGAAGCAACGTCCGTGGTATTGGCCGCCGACGCCGCGCAACACCACCCGCAAATTGCCGCTGCCGTCGGCCGGAGCGCTGGCCAGTTCGCGCGGCAGGCCGTCGACTACGCCGGGACCGACCAGGACCATTTCGATGCCTTCGACGTGGACGCTGTCGCCCAGCCGCAACATGGTCATGTGCAGCACCGGACGGCCGTTGACGTGCACGCCGCGGATGCCGTCGGCCACCGCCAGCCATACGCCGCGGCGGTCCACGCAGAACTGGACCAAGGAGTCCTGGGCCGACTCCACCACGCCGATCGCCCGGTCGTGGTAAGGATCGCGGCCGATGCCATGCACGCCCATGCCGATCGGGATGTCGGGGTGGTCGTGGCTCGGAAATCGCAGTCTCAGTTCGTTCACGCCGCGCAATCTTACATGGCCTCGCGCTTGGATCGAGCCCGGGGCGGCCCCACAATGCCGGCCACAGACCACCGGAGCGGCCGCATGCCCAGTATCGACATCCGCCACGCGCACACGCTGACGCCGGCGAAGGCGCGCAAGGCCGTGCAGGAAGTCGCCGACAAACTGGCCGAACGCTTCGGCATCGACTACGAGTGGGACGAGGACACCCTGAACTTCAGCCGCTCCGGCGTGGACGGCAAGATCGACCTGAAGCCCAAGCACCTTCGGGTCAGCGCTCAGCTGGGTTTCCTGCTGTCGGCGTTGAAGGGGCCGATCGAGGCGGAGATCCGCCGCGTGCTGGAAGAGCGCTTCAAATAAGCCTTTGCTTTTGTGGGAGCGGCTTCAGCCGCGAGCTCTTCTTTTAGGTCGCAGCGACCTGCGGCAAAAAAGCTCGCGGCTGAAGCCGCTCCCACAAAGTTCAAGAACCGAACGGATCCGGATCGCCCGCGAACAACCGCCACGAGACCTCGCGTTCGTTGCGGTCGATCCTTTCGAGGAAAACGCGCGCATCCCCCAGCCCCGCGAACGCGGCGAAACCCCGCTCCAAAAATCCCTGCAATTCGCCGAGTCCGGCGGCCTTCGCCGGCCCGCGCGACAGCTTGAGCAGGGCAGATACGCCCGGCATGCGCAAGGCGCCGGCCAGGCCGCGTCCGACGTCGCCGATCAGGTCGATCTGATGCGCACGCAGCCGCGGCAAGCCGACGTCGCGATAGATCCGGGCATACAACGCGGCATCCAGCCGCTTACGCGCGGGCGCCAGCCGTTCCAGCGCTTCGGCCAGGCGCAAATCGAAGGCGTGGGTGAGCGCGCCCAGCTCGATCCCGTCCGCCACCGTCTGCAGCAAAGCGCCGGGCAGCAGGCGCTGCATCATCGGCAGCACCTTGGCGATGTCGGCGTCGCGACGGCTGAAATCGTGCTCGCCGTAGACGTCGTTGAGGAAGAAATGCGCCGCCGGCGCGCTGCGCGGGTCGTCGAGGAAACTGGCGAAGCTGTCCTCCAGCCGCTGCGCCTGCCAGCGCCGCACTTCGGGCAGCCAGCGCGAACGGTTGCGCGGTTCGCGCCGCGGATCGTGCAGGGCCTGATGGCAAGCGAGCCGGCGCTGCAGGCGCGGGACGACGGAGCGTGGCCGGGACATCGGCGGACTTTAGCGGATCGGCCAGGCAGACAGTGTCGGCGGCGGACGATCGGCTAAACTCGCCGCAACTCCGCCGCGCGATCTTCGATGCTGCTCCTCCACACGGCCCGCAAACGGCCCAAGCCTTCCCGCGCTGCGCCGAAGATCGGCCTGGCCATCGCCGGCGGCGGCCCGATCGGCGGCATGTACGAGCTGGGCGCGCTGCGCGCGTTGGACGAAGCCCTGGACGGGCTGGACCTGACCCGGCTGGATTGCTATGTCGGCGTCAGTTCCGGCGCCTTCCTCGCCGCCGGGCTGGCGAACCGGATGAGCACGGCCGAGATGTGCCGGATCTTCATCACCGGCAACAGCGACGACGTCGAATTCCGGCCCGAAACTTTTCTGCGCCCGGCGATCCTGGAATACCTGCGCCGCGCCTCCAACCTGCCGCGCCTGGTCGCCGAATGGTGGCGCGAACTGCTGTTTTCGCCCGGCGAAGCGCGCTGGGCCGATCTGATCACCCGCTTCGGCGGCCTGGTCCCCACCGGTTTGTTCGACAACAGCGAGGTCGAGCGCTTTCTGCGCGAAGTGTTCGAACGCCGCGGCCGCAGCAACGATTTCCGCGAACTCGGACGGCCGCTGTACGTGGTCGCCGTGGACTTGGACAGCGGCGAAGCGGTGCGTTTCGGCGGACCGGGCTGGGACGACGTGCCGATCTCGCACGCCGTGCAGGCCAGCGCCGCCCTGCCCGGCTTGTATCCGCCGGTGGAAGTGCGCGGCCGCCATTTCGTCGACGGCGCGCTGCGCCGGACGATGCACGCATCGGTCTTGCTCGAGCGCGGCGTCGACCTGATGCTGGGGATCAACCCGCTGGTGCCTTTCGACGCCAGCCGCGCGCGCCCGGCCGGCGGCGAGCGCGATCCGCTGGGATTGGCCAGCGGCGGCTTGCCCGCGGTGCTGTCGCAGACCTTCCGCACCATGCTTCAGTCGCGCATGGAAATCGGCCTGGCCAAGTACGCGCAGCAATATCCGGACGTCGACCAATTGGTGTTCGAACCGAACGCCGACGACAGCGAATTGTTCTTCACCAATCTCTTCAGCTTCTCATCGCGGCACCGGGTGTGCCAGCTGGCCTACCGCAACACGCTGGCCGACCTGCGCCAACGCGCGGACACGCTGCGCCCGCTGCTGGCCGCGCACGGCATCCGCTTGCGCGACGAGATCCTGGACGACCCGCGCCGCTCGATCCTGGACGGCCTGGACGTGCCGCCGCGCATGACCGAAACCACCGCGCGCCTGCGTCGCGCGCTGGACGACGTGGACCAGATCGTCGCGACCGAACGCGCCCGCCGCCGCGCGCGCTGACGCCCCTGTGGGAGCGGCTTCAGCCGCGAGCTCTTACCGCGCGCCGCGGCCTGAAGCAAAAAGCTCGCGGCTAAGCCGCTCCCACAAAAAAGATGGCCTTGGTGTGAATGCTCTAGACAGCGCGGCGAGACTGCGGGGCACTCCATCAACGCGCCTCGGATCCCATGGCCAAGTTCAAGAAAGCGTCGAAGAAGAAAGCCGGCAGCGGCGGCGCCAGCGCCCAGGCGCAGGCCGAACGCCTGTCCAGCACCCTCAGCGAATCGGCGCAGCAAATCTGGCTGGCCGGCGTCGGCGCTTTCGGCCGCGCCCAGGCCGAAGGCACCAAGCTGTTCGAAGGGCTGGTGAAGGAAGGCCTGTCGCTCGAGCAGACCGCGCGCAAGTTCGCCGGCGGCCGCGCCGACGCCGTCCGCGATGCGGTCGAGAACCGCGTCGGCCAAGCGCGCGAACGCGCCGCCGATACCTGGGACAAACTGGAAAAAGTGTTCGAAGACCGCGTCCAGCGCGCGCTGACCA
Organism: Luteimonas gilva; assembly: GCF_005239095.1. GTDB lineage: Bacteria > Pseudomonadota > Gammaproteobacteria > Xanthomonadales > Xanthomonadaceae > Luteimonas_C > Luteimonas_C gilva. The sequence goes on from NZ_SZUA01000001.1 coordinate 777,731, forward strand.
AGCTTGGCGTGCCGGGCCGCGACGATCTGAACGCTTTGATCGACCGCGTCGATGCGCTCAACGCGGAATTGCGCAAGGTCAACGGTTCGTCCGCTCCGCGCAAGGCCAGCGCGAAGAAGGCGGCGCCGCGCAAGACTCCCCGCAAGTCGCCTGCGCGCAAGCAGGCGTAACGGCCGCGGCGGGCCTATCCGCCGCACGCTTCAGCCCGCCAGTCCACACGAAGTTCGAGGCTCCCCTCCCCCTCACGACTTCGGACTGGCGGGCTTCTCATTTGTCCGGCCCGTCACCTGCCCCGCGTTATAGTGTGCGACGGGCAAATGGGGGATAGGGATGACGCCGGTCGTGCTGGGATTGCTGTGCGCGCTGATCGTGGCGATCGCCGCCGCCTTCTATTTCTGGGTGCTGCGCAGGCGCCAGGACGAATCCATCGAAGGCGTGCGCAGCCTCAATGCGATGCGCTGGCGCGAATTCGCCGGCGTCGTCCTGGAGATGATGCTGCGCCGCGGTTATCTCGCGGCCGAAGCGCATCCGCTGGGCAGCGGCGACCAATCCGACATCCTGCTCAAACGCGACGGCGTGCTGTACGTGCTCTCGTGCAAGCACGGCTCGGCCTATCGGCTCGGCGCTCAGGCGGTCGACGAATTGGCCAATGCCTTGCGCATGAACGACGCCGCCGGCGGATTGCTGGTCACCCCCGGCGTTTTCGCGCCCGACGCCTATCCGCACGCCAAGCCGCAGCGGATCGAATTGATCGACGGCAAGGCCATCTGGCCGGAAGCCGCGCCGCTGATGTCGGAAGCCGTGCAGTCGCAGGTGCGCAACTATGCCGCCGCCCGCGCCAAGCGCGGCTTGGGTTTGGGATTGGCGGCAGCCTTGGTCGCCGGCATCGCGGTCGCCTTGCTGGTGCCGCGCGCCGGAGACAACGAAGCGCCTGCCGTTGCCGCCGAAACGGCCGCGCCTGCGCCGTCCGCGGCCAAAGCCGAGTCCTCGCCTTCGCCTGCCGCACCCGTTTCTGCGGCCATCCCCACTGCGGAGCAATCCGAACAAAGGCGCTCGGACGTGGCCGGCGCCATCGCCGCTCTGCCCGGCGTCGAACGCGCGATCTGGTCGACCCAGTCCACGCTCGCGCTCGATATCGGCAACGAACGTCCGGACCTGTGGAAAGGCGTCTGCGGCATCCTGGATCGCTACGAGGAATTGCGCGCGACCCGCGTGCAGATCAACCCGCCGCCGGGCAGCGGCGCGCCGGTGCGGTTCCGGCAGTGCCATACCTACTGACCCGACTTTGTAGGAGCGGCTTCAGTCGCGAGCTTTCATGGCGCAGTGACCTGATCGAAAGAGCTCGCGGCTGAAGCCGCTCCCACAACACCTACACTACCAATGCACGCCGCGCATCAGCGCGGCGAACGCGATCTGCTCGCCGCTGGGCTGCGTTTCGCCCTTCAGCGCTTTCTTGTCGCCCTTGGCCGCGGCCGAATCCGGGAACAGTTCGAAGGCGGTATTCATCACCACCTCGTAGGCCTTGGGCGCCACCGCGTTCAGCAATGCGGCGAAGATGCCCAGGCGCGTGGCGATGCGGCTCGGCTTCTCGATGATCGCCCGCACCAGCAAATCCGCTGCCTCGTCCGGGCTCAGCGTCGGCACGCTGTCGTACATCTTGGTCGGCGCGATCATCGGCGTCTTCACCAGCGGCATGTTGATCGTGGTGAAGGAGATGCCTTTGCCCGACAGCTCGCCCTGCGCGCAGCGGCTGAACGCGTCCAGCGCCGCTTTCGAGGCGACATAGGCGGAAAAGCGCGGCGAATTGGCCAGCACGCCGATCGAGCTGATGTTGATGATGTGGCCTTTGCGGCGGTGGGTCATGGTCGGCATGAAGCCCATGATCAAACGCAGGCTGCCGAAATAGTTCAGCTGCATGGTCCGCTCGAAATCGTGGAAGCGGTCGTAGCTGAGTTCGATCGAACGGCGGATCGAGCGGCCGGCGTTGTTGATCAGGATGTCGACGTGGCCGTGTTCCTTCAAAATCTTCTCGACCAGCTTGTCGCAGCTGGTCATGTCCGCCAGGTCCGCGGTATAGGCGAACACCTTGCCGCCCTTGGCCTTCATCTCGTCGCGGGCTTTGAACAATTCCTCCTGCCCGCGCGCGACGATCACCGTCACCGCGCCCGCCTCGGCCACGCGCTGCGCGGTCGACAGGCCGATGCCCGACGAGCCGCCGGTGATCACCACCACCTTGTTGCGCACCTTGCCCTTCAGCGTGCGGTCGACGAACAGATCCGGATCCAGATGCCGTTCCCAGTAGTCCCACAAACGCCAGGCGTAATCGTCCAGGCGCGGCACCGCGATGCCGCTGCCGCGCAGCGCGCGTTCGGTCTCTCGATTGTCGAAGCGGGTCGGATAGGTGATGAACTTCAACGTCTGCTTCGGGATGCGGAAATCCTTCAGCAACATGCCGATGAAGCGCCGCACCGGCGGCAGGCTGCCGACCGCGCCGCGGATGCTCGGCGGCACGAAGGCGAACATGCGCGCATCGATCCGCATCGTCATTTCCGGCGCGTGGCCCGCGCGGGCGAAGGCGTTGAGCACCTCGCCCACACGCATCGGTTCCGGATCCGTCAGGTGGAAGGTATGGCCGTCGAGCTTGGGCTTGTGCGCGATGTGGTCCATCGCGTCGACTACGAAATCGACCGGCACGATGTTGATGCGGCCGCCTTCGATGCCCAGGGTCGGCATCCACTGCGGCAGCATTTCGCGCAGCTTCTTGATGAAAGTGAAGAAATAGTACGGGCCGTCGATCTTATCCATTTCGCCGGTCTGCGAATGGCCGACGACCATGCCGGGGCGGTAGATCCGCCATTTAATCCGCTTTTCTTCGCGGACCAGGCCTTCGGAATCGTGCTTGGTACGCAGGTAGGGATCGTCCAGGCCTTCGGCTTCGTCGAACATGTCCTCGCGGAACACGCCCGGATACAGGCCGGCGGCAGCGATCGAACTGGTGTGGTGGAAGCAACCGGCGCCGATCGCGGCGGCCAGGTCCAGGGCGTGCTGGGTGCCCTCCACATTGGCGGCGCGCTGGCTTTCCGCATCGGCGGCCAAGTCGTAGATGGCGGCCAGATGGAAGAAATGTTTCACCTTGCCGTTCAGGCCCTTGATCTGCGCCGCGGTGAGCCCGCACTTGGGCGCGGTCATGTCGCCGTGGACGACGACGATGCGGCGCAGGTCCCAGCCCATCTTCTTGGCGATGGCCTCGAACTTCTTCTGCGAATCCTTGCGCACCAGCACATGGATCGGACCCTTGCGCTTGAGCAGGTTGCCGACCAGGTAGCGGCCGAGGAATCCGGTGGCGCCGGTGACGAAATAACTCATGACCTCTCCCGATCGGAACCAGGGCCGCAGCGCGGCCGTCGGAGCCTACGTTGCCAGAGCCCAGCGCCGCCGACAATTCCCGGGCGTATTGACCACCCTGCCGGTGCGTGCTGTCATGCCCACCATCGCCGGGAGGGTTGACCATGTCCGATCTTCAGAAGCGTTTCGAGCAAGCCACCAAGGATGTCCAAGCCCTGCCCGACCGCCCCGACAACGACACCCTGCTGCGCCTGTACGCCCTCTACAAACAGGGCTCGGAAGGCGACGTGAGCGGCGACAAGCCGGGGTTCTTCGATTTCGTCGGCACCGCCAAATACGAGGCTTGGGCCAAACTGAAGGGCACGGCGCAGGACGATGCGAAGAAGAAGTACGTCGACCTCGTCAAGAAGCTGACGAGCTGATCCGAAGCGAAGCTCCCTCTCCCGTTTGCGGGAGATGGCTGGGGTGAGGGCAAACCCGACGCGACGCACCGCCGGCATCCCGGCACCGCCCACCCCATTCCCGCGCTGACGACCGCATGGCTCGCGAAACCCGCCAACGCATCCTCGATTGCTCGCTCGCGATGTTCAACGCGCAGGGCGAGCCCAACGTCACCACCAACCACATCGCCGACGAGCTGGAGATCAGCCCGGGCAATCTGTACTACCACTTCCGCAACAAGGACGACATCATCGAGCAGTTGTTCGGCAGCTACGAACAGCGCGTCGATGCTGCGCTCACCCCGCCTGCCGGACGCTTGCCCGAACTGGAGGACATCTGGCTGCAATTGCACTTGGTGTTCGAATGCATCTGGGACTACCGCTTCCTGTACCGCGACCTGGTCGACATCCTCAGCCGCAACCGGCGCCTGCGCATCCGTTTCGCGCGCATCCTCAAGCGCGCGGACGACAGCGCCCACCAGGTGATGCGCGGCCTCAGCCAGGCCGGGGTGATGCGCGCCTCGGCCGCGGAATTGGACGCCGCCGCGACCAACATCCTGGTGATCGCCACGTTCTGGCTGAACTACGCTTCGGTGCGCGGCGAAAAGGACGAACAGGCCGCGATCCGCACCGGCATCGTGCAGGTGATGATGCTGCTGGCGCCGTTCCTGCGCGATGCCGAGCGGGTGCATCTGAACCGGCTGACGCAGGCCTATCAGGAATAGCGCCGTGTACCGCGCGCTCGAGCCGGAAGCCATCCTGAGCACCTGCGAGCGCTTGGGCGCGCGCATCTCCGAACGCTTCCCCGGCTCCGGGCTGAGCAAGGTGGGCGCCGAATTGCTGCTGCTAGCGCGCGAATCGATCTTCGATCTGGAGCGTTTGCGCAAGCCGAATTGGCCGGTGCGCATCGGCGTGGCGGTGATGGCGCTGGTGGTGATCGCCGCGGCGCTCGGCCTGGCGGCGTCGATTCGCGGCATCGATCCGAACTTCCGCCTGTTCGAATTGCTTCAGGCCGTCGAATCCGCGGTCAACGACATCGTCTTCATCGGCATCGCCGTCTATTTCCTGCTGACACTGGAAAGGCGGATCAAGCGGCGCGCGGCGCTGCGCTCGCTGCACCGGCTGCGCAGCGTGGCCCACGTGATCGACATGCACCAGCTGACCAAGGATCCCGAGCGGTTGCTGTCGCCGGCGATGGCCACGCCCTCCTCGCCGCAGCGCACGATGACGCGATTCGAATTGGCCCGCTATCTGGACTATTGCTCGGAGCTATTGTCGATCACCAGCAAATTGGCCGCGCTTTATCTGCAGCACCTGGACGATGCGCAGGTGCTCAATTCGGTGAACGACATCCAGACCCTGACCGGCGGTTTGTCCGCCAAGATCTGGCAGAAGATCGTCATCATCGACACGATCGCGATGCGCGCCGAGACGGCTGCCTGACCGAAACGAGAACGCCCCGCGATCGCGGGGCGCTCTTCGATCCGCAGGACGGATCAGCGGCGAACGGCGCGTGCGCGCTTGGCCGCCGGACGCGCGGCGCGACGGGTAGCTTTCGCGGCGGGACGACGCGATTTACGCGCTGGACGGCGGGTCTTCGGCGTCAGGCCCAGCTTGGCCAGCACGGGCGCCAGGCGCGATTCGATCTCGCCGCCCACCTGCTGGATCTTCGGCTCGACCTGCTCGGCCACGGTCAGCAGGCCGCCGCGCGCGACGGCTGCGGCATCGGCCGCGAAACGGATCGCGCGAGCGCGCAGCTTGCCGGCTTCTTCGACCGCGATGTCGCCGGCGTTGCGGACTTCGCGACGCGCCACGACCGCCGCGCCGAGCGCGGCCAGCCACACATGGCGCAGCGTGGTTTCCTTGGCGTTACGGGACTGCTTCTTGGCCACCATCTTCAGGCTCCGGATCGCCGGCGCGATGCCGGCTTCGACCCGCTTAGCCTGGACCGGGCCCGTGGAGCAATCACACTACCCTTGCCAGCCGCCGTTCATCGCGTGATGCTTGCCGTAACGCCAATCATGAAGGACCGAGCATGGCCGCCAAATCCGGATGGGCCGCATTCCCGTACGACGCCAAAGCCTTCGCCTATGCCGGCGATGCGCTGAAGAAAGCCTGGCCGAAGCTGCACGCGGGGGATGCCGAACCGTTCCCGGACGCCAAGCGCGCGCAGGCTTTGATCGATGCAGCGGGCAAGGCCGCCAAGGCGGCGAAGGCCGATGCGCTGGCCACCGAACTGCAGGACGCGTGGCGCGCTTTCCACCGCGGCGATTTCAAAGCGGCCTTCGATGCGGGTTCGGCGTTGGGTCCGTTCGGCGCTTCGGTCGCGGTGAAGGCGATCGGGATCCATGCGACCTATCTGGTCGACGACGAAGGCGAAAAGCTCAAGCGTTTCGAACAGGGCGCGAAACTGGCCGAGGCCGCGATCAAGGCGCTGCCGGACGACGCGAACAGCCACTACCGCCACGCGTTCGCGCTGGGTCGCTACAGCCAGGGCCTGAGCATCGCCAAAGCGCTCAAGCAAGGCATCGCCGGCAAGGTGCGCGAATCGCTGGACGCTGCGCTGGAGCTGGCGCCCAAGCACGCCGAAGCGCATACCGCGCTGGCGCTGTACCACGCCGAGATCATCGGCAAGATCGGCGCCATGATCGGCGGCCTGACCTACGGCGCGAAAGCGGCCGAGGCCGAATCGCACATCAAGACCGCGCTCAAGCTGACCCCGGACTCGCCCATCGCCCACATCGAACACGGCAACGTGCTGATGCTGCTGTACGGCGACAAGAAGGAAGACGCGGCCGCCGCCGCTTACGAGAAGGCCGCCAAGCTGAAGCCGCAGGATGCGATGGAAGCGCTGGATGCGGCTTATGCCAAAGAGCAGTTGGAGTAGCGCCCGCATCCTCTCCTGCTCGCGGTTTAGCCCTCTCCCGCTCGCGGGGTGAGGAGCCCTGCTTGCGACCCACTGGCTCGCAGGGCGCCGAACGCCAACGCGCTATGCGCGTTGGCAGGGACACGGTGGGGTTGGGTGAGGGCCTCCCAGCCGCCGATACCCTCCCAATCCGACCCAAGACTTGTCCCGCCCCGCCCCCAATCGTTAAACTATGCGGCCCCGGGCGGTTAGCTCAGCGGTAGAGCATTGCCTTCACACGGCAAGGGTCGCAGGTTCGAACCCTGCACCGCCCACCAAGACGGTTCCTACGAAAAGCCACTCTCTCCAGAGTGGCTTTTTAGTTTGAGCCGCGCGATGCAGCGACTCGATTTGTCCGCTCCGCATAGTTTTCAGCGCGGCGCAGGCGCCGATCGTCCGCTCAGGAACTGACGGGCCGCGTATATCGGGTCGTCGCCTCCTTTCATGTCGGGCGTCACGCCGCTGCCTTCCCAATTTTTGCCCGTACGCATATTGACGGGCTTGGCGTTGGGAATGGTGATCTTGAATCCATGCGGCAGAGGCTGCGGCTCATCCATCAAATTAGCCACGCCGCCGCTCCGGGAGCCGATCACCGAAGCCCTTCCCTCGGCTTGCAGCGAATAGGCGACGTACTCGGCCGCGGAACCGGATCGGCGATCGACCAGGACTACCAAGCCGCGGCTATAACCCGCCATGTCGCGCGCGGGCAAATCTTCGGTTTTGGTCCCTTTCCGGCTTTCGATCCGCTGCACGGCTTTTATTCCGTCGCCAAGGAAGGCGCGCACCAATTGCGCGGCGGTGTCGGCATCGCCGCCGCCGTTTTGGCGCAAATCGAGGATCATGCCTTCGGTGTCCTTGAGCAAAGCGAATGCATTGCTCAATTTCGTTTTCGCCAAATCCCAGGGATAGAAGGTGGTGAGGCGGAGGTAGCCGACGTTGCCCTCGAAAACCTTCACCTCCCTCACGCCTGCGTTGCTCGGACCGGCCTCGGCGCGCCATGCCATAAGCCAGTCGGCCTCGGGCTTGGACTCGGGTCCGCTTGCGATTCGCTCCACGAAGAAATGGCCGTCGTAAGCGTCCAGGTCGCGATTCAACCGTTCGGCGAACGCGGCCCAGTCGCCGCAGGCATCGGCGTACCGATGGCGCTTGGACCAATCACGAACGCTCTCGGCGATCAGGCCGGCTTCGGCCTCGGCGACGTACGTCTGCTCGACGGCCTTCGCTACGCCATCCAGCACTTCAGCCTGTTGGGGACAAGCGGCCAACAGCGCCGCCAGCAGGACTTCACCGCTCATGGACACCTCCTCTTTTCGACGCTTGAAATATATATAAGCACTAATATATATTCCGGACCATGACAATGCAACACGCCACATTGGGGACTCTGCTGCGATCCTTGCTGGACGCGTTGGACCCGGCCGTAGCCGACGCCTACGCCGCCGCCGGTTTGGATTACAAGCCGCGATATACCCCGATAGTCCGCGCTTTGGCGCGGCATGGACCGATGCGCATCAAGGACATCGCGCAAGGCAGCGGCTTGAGCCATTCAGCCGTGAGTCAAACGGTGAGCGCGCTGGCTGCGGCAAAATGGGTCGAACTCAAGGCGGGCGCGGACGGCCGCGAACGCATCGTCCATCTGACCCGATATGCCGTCTCGCGAATGGCGGCGCTGGAAAGGCAATGGGAGATTACCGCAATGGCCGCCGCGAGCTTGAACGACGACATCGGCCAGCCGCTCGAGGTCGTCCTGAGAAAAGCCTTGCAGGTTTTGGAGGAAAAGAGCTTCGCCGCACGTCTCGAAGACGCTCGCAACACCGCAAAGGATGGCAAGAAAAAACGGCCAGCGACCGCAAGCCGTAGTTGAGAAGCAGTACCCGCCGCGGCAGGCGCGTTCCGCTGTCGCCCGATACGAATCCACCGGAGCCCGTGACTTGCGCAACCATCGTCCTTACTTCGCCTTTGCGCTGGCCTGCCTAACCGCCTTGGCGACTTCCCCCTCGATCGCAAAAGAAGTCGATACCGCCGCCGAAGAACAAGCGATCCGGCATGTCGACGCTGCCTGGTCCAAAAACCTGCAATCGAAGAACCTGGATGCGGTGATGGAGAACTACGCGGAGGACGCCGCGTTCCTCGTACCCAACCAGCCGATCATCGTCGGCAAGGAAAAGATCCGCGACTGGTTCAAAGCCAGAATCGCGACTCCCGGTTACACCGCCACCTTCGCCCCCACCAAAATCGTCGTTTCGTCGGCAGGCGACATGGCCTACGAACTCGGCACTTTCGCAGCCTCGGCGCAAGCGGCCGACGGAAGCACCGCCCGATCGGTCGGTAAGCATTTGGTGACATGGGAGAAGCGCAATGGCCGTTGGTTGGTGGCCGCCGAAGCCATCAGCACGGACTCGCCGCCTCCGCCGCGAAAGTAATAATCCGCTATCCGCCCCGGCCGCCGCATATCGCAGCGGCCGACAGGCGCCATCGTATCGATAGCCAGGCTATGCTGCGCGCATGGAAAACGCCGACCCCACCGACCGCCCCAGCTTCGGCGACCGCCTCCGCGAAAAACTGCCGGAAATATTGATCGAAGCCTGTTCGGTCGCGTTGGCGGTCGTGCTCGCGCTGTGGGCGAGCGAGTGGCGGGACAATCGCGAGCTCGACCGCGATGCGGCGCAGCGCAAGCAAGCCGTGGCGGCGGAAATGCGCGGCAACCTGGCGGAACTGGAAAGCGCGCGGCCCATGCTGCAGAAGAACCTGGACACCGCTAGGAACTACCTGAAGCCGGAAAACGCCGAAAAGACGCGCTCGCTGGAATTCAACCTGCAGCTTTCCCTGCTGTCCGCCGCGGCATGGAATACCGCGCAGTCCGCGGAATCGGCGCGGCGGCTCGAATCGGAGTGGAGCATTCCCGTCGCGCGCACCTACGAACTGCAAGCCTTGTATCAGCGCCAACAGGAATTGGCGATGGACACGCTGGCCGGGCTGGGCGCCGAGGGCGAAGACCAGCCTCCTTCCCGCAGGAGCGTGCGCGAGATGGCGCATTCGATCAGCACGCTAATCGAGCTCAACGAACAGCTGACGGCGGCCTACAAGCAACGCCTATAACCCATAGATTGGGGTGAAACTCCAACAACGCCCCACATCCGCGACGGCGACGCCATCCGAAAGATAGCGTGTTGGGGTTCGCCCAACCTACCTCGCTCAGCCATCTTTGTCGGTAGCGATCCACCCGTCCCGCTTCCCTGACCAAACGATATACATCAAGCATTCATCGCTCAGGCAGGCGTCGGTGTGCGCACGGCCGCCGGGCTGGAACCAGTAGCCGCCCGGGCCCATGGCCTCGGCCTTTTCTTCCGATTGCGCCTTGCTCCAATGCTTCATCCGCCCGCTGATCACCACCAACTGGTAATCCGACGAATGCACGTGCATGACGTTGCGGCCTTTGTTGAGCTTCATCCGCATCAGCATCGTCGAAGGCCCTTTCTCCGGATCGCCGCGCAACACCGCGACCTGGGTGCCGTTGGGCGCGGCCGGATTCGAGGGCACGAACTTGGCCGCTTCGAGCGGCGCGACGATCATGGGTTCTTTGGAGACCTGCGAATGCGCGCTGCCGGCGGCGAACGCGAAAGGGACGATCAGCAAGGCGATCTTCATGCGGACCCTTCGTATGAGCGGCCGCAGCGGCCGTAATTTCAATTGTGCGATCCGCCCCGGGCCGAAATCGTTTGCTCCAATCGCTCCAGCAATTGGCCGATGCGATAAGGCTTGGAGAGAAAGGCCACATCCTTGGGAATTTCGGGCAGCTGGCCCTTGGCGAAACCGGAAGCCAGGACGACCCCGATCCCAGGCCGGATCTTAGCCGCTTCAGCGGCGAGATCAATTCCGGACATGCCGTTCGGCATGCTGACGTCGCTGAAGATCGCGTCGATCCGCGCCGGACCGCGCAATATTTCGAGGGCGCCGGGGCCGTCGACGGCGACGAGCACCTCGTAACCGCTGTCCTGCAACGCTTCGACGACCACGTCGCGCAGCGATTGTTCGTCGTCCACGAACAGCACCGAACGGCTCATGGCGCGCTTGCCGGCAAACAAATCGATACGCGGCTGCCCTCGCCTTCCTCGCTGCGCAGCTCAGCGAAGCCGCCGGATTGCGAAGCGAAACCGAAAACCTGGCTCAAGCCCAGGCCGCTGCCCTTGCCGATTTCCTTGGTGGTGAAAAAAGGCTCGACGGCGCGTTGCAGCAGCGCCTCGCTCATGCCCACGCCGGTATCGCTGACGGCGACGCAGACGTAATCGGAAGCGGCGGCTTCCGGCCGGTCCGGCGGAGCGGTACGCCGCAAATGGGTGGCGATGGAGATCCTGCCGCCGTCGGGCATGGCATCGCGCGCGTTGATGACGAGGTTGAGGACGGCGGCTTCGAATTGGGTGGCGTCGACCAGCGCCTGCGGCAGATCGCTGGCGAGATCGAAGACGATCGTGATCGCAGTATCGCAAGCGCGGCGGTAAAGCGCTTCTGAACGCCGCAACAGATCATTGATGTCGTGCGCTTCGGGCGCGAGGCTCTGGCCTCGGGCGAACGCCAGCAATTGCCGGGTCAGCAGCGCGCCGCGGTCGGCGGCGCGCATCGCCCCGTCCGCCAGCCGCTCGACTCTGCCCGCGTCGTCGTGATGCGCCTTGATCAAATCCAGGCTGTTGACGATCACGGTGAGCAGATTGTTGAAATCGTGCGCCAAGCCGAAGGTCAGCTTGCCGATCGCCTCGATTTTCTGCGATTGAATCAGGGCCTGCTGGGCGTGTTCCAAACGCCTCTGCGCCTCGTAGCGGTCGGTGACGTCGCGAGTGATCTTGGCGTAGCCGATCAGCTCGCCGTCCCGCCAAATAGGATCCAGGACGATGCTGGCCCGGAAGCGCGTGCCGTCTTTGCGCATCCGCCAACCTTCCTTCTCGTAACGGCCGTGTTCGCGCGCCATGCGCAGGCCGTACTCGGGCTCGCCCGCAAGACGGTCTTCCTCGGTATAGAAGCGTGAGAAATGCTCGCCGACGATCTCTTCGCGAGTGTAGCCCTTGATCCGCTGGCCGCCGGGATTCCAATTGCGGATATACCCGTACGGATCCAGCATATAGATCGCATAATCGGTGATGCTTTGGACCAACAGCCGGAACTGCTGTTCGTCGTCGGTGAGCGGAATGGTGGCCGGTGTGGCGATAGGCAACGCTGACATCGAACGCCCCTGATGAATGGGGCAGGCTGAATGGCGGCCCGTGAAGGCGTTGTCTACGCCCCGGCTGAAGGATTCAGACCGCTTTGCCGATCCGCAATGCGCTCACCCGTTCCGGCGCGGCGAAGCTGTCGCTGCGCGCCACCGCCCAGAAATGCTTGAACACGGCGTGGTCGGGAATGCCGGCGAGCAGTTCGCCGGGCCGCAGGAAGTTGTACAGCGTCCCCAACGACTGGATTTCAACGGCCGATACGCGACGCAGGATGTGTTCGGGCCCCAATTGCGACGGGTGCTCCAAGCCTGCTGCGCACAACAGATCGCGCAACGCCTTCAGCGTATTCTCGTGATAGTTGAAGACGCGGGTAGCCTTGTCCGGCACGTCCAGCTTCTTCCAGCGCGCCGGGTCCTGAGTCGCCACGCCGGTCGGGCATTTGTCGGTATGGCAACTCTGCGACTGGATGCAGCCTAGCGCGAACATGAAGCCGCGCGCGGCGTTGCACCAGTCCGCGCCCAGCGCCAGGATGCGCGCGATTTCGAAAGCGCCGGTGATCTTGCCGGCCGCGCCGATCCGGATCTTGTCGCGCAAATCCAGGCCGACCAAGGTGTTGTGCACCAGCACCAAGGCTTCGCGCATCGGCACGCCGACGTGCTCGATGAACTCCGCCGGCGCCGCGCCGGTACCGCCCTCGGCGCCGTCGACCACGATGAAATCAGGCAGCACGCCGGTTTCGGCCATCGCCTTAGCGATGCCGAACCATTCCCACGGATGTCCGATCGCCAACTTGAACCCGGTCGGCTTGCCGCCGGAAAGCTCGCGCAGCCGGGCGACGAATTGCAGCAAGCCCACCGGCGTCGAGAACGCGCTGTGCTGCGCGGGCGACACGCACTCCACGCCTTCGGGCACGCCGCGCGTGGCCGCGATCTCGGCGCTGACCTTGGCCGCGGGCAATACGCCGCCATGGCCCGGCTTGGCGCCTTGCGAGAGCTTGATTTCGATCATCTTCACTTGCGGGTCGTGCGCGTTCTTGGCGAAGCGCGCTTCGTCGAAGCGGCCGCCCTCGTCGCGACAACCGAAATAACCCGAACCGATTTCCCAAACGAGGTCGCCGCCGTTCTCGCGATGGTACGGAGAGATCGAACCCTCGCCGGTGTCGTGATAGAACCCGCCGCGCTTGGCGCCGGCGTTCAGCGCGCGGATCGCGTTCGCCGACAAAGAGCCGAAGCTCATCGCCGAGATGTTGAACACGCTGGCGTCGTAAGGCTGGGCCGCGTTCTCGCCGATGCGGATGCGGAAATCGTGCGAGGCGATCTTGGTCGGAACCATCGAATGGTTGATCCATTCGTAGTCGACGCTGTACACGTCGCGCTCGGTGCCGAACGGCACCACGTCCAGCGCCCGCTTCGCGCGCTGGTAGACGAGCGCGCGCTGCTCGCGCGAGAACGGCGATTCCTGCAGATCGCTTTCGATGAAATATTGGCGGATTTCCGGGCCGATCGACTCCAACCCGTAGCGGAAATGCGCCAGGATCGGATAGTTGCGGCGCAAGGTGCTGCGTTTCTGCAGCAAGTCCCAGGTGCCCAGCAACGAGAGCGGGCCGAAGACCGCGACGCCCCACCACCCGCCAGGGTGCGTCGCCGCCAAGGCCAACGACACGGCGAACAGCAGCAGGCTGGCGAAGTAGGCGGCGTAGCGCATGGCTACAGCCTATCGTCCACCGCGTCGCGCGGCCAGACCGACTTGACGTCGTACACCGCCGCGCCGGCTTTGCCGAGGCTCCGAATCTCTTCCGCGGTCATTTGCGCGAACTGGCGGTGGGCTACGCCCAGCACGACCGCGTCGTACGCGCCGCGATCGGGCGCCTCGACCGGGCGCAGCCCGAATTCGCGCTCGGCTTCATCGGCGTCGGCCCAGGGATCCCACACGTCGACGGCGACGCCCGCTTCGCTCAGCGCGGCGATCACGTTCGCCACCCGGCTGTTGCGCAGATCCGGCGTGTTTTCCTTGAAGCTCAGCCCCAGCACCAGCGCCCTCGCCCGCTCCGGTTCGACGCCGCGTTCGCGCAGCAGGGTCAGGATGCGGTCGGCGACGTGCCGTTCGACCTTGTTGTTGACGGAGCGCGCGGTTTCGATCAAATCCGGGTGATAGCCGACCGATTCGGACTTGTGCATCAAGTAGTACGGATCGACGCCGATGCAATGCCCGCCGACCAAGCCCGGCCGGAACGGCAGGAAATTCCATTTGGTGCCGGCGGCCTCCAGCACATCCATCGTGTCGATGCCGAGTTTGTCGAAGATCAGCGCCAGTTCGTTGATCAAAGCGATGTTGACGTCGCGCTGCACGTTCTCGATCACCTTGGCGGCTTCGGCCACTCGGATCGACGGCGCGCGATAGGTGCCGGCGGTGATGATCGAGGCGTAGAGCTTGTCGACGAAGTCGGCGACTTCGGGAGTGGAGCCCGAGGTCACCTTGACGATCGAAGTCAACGGCCGCTTGCGGTCGCCGGGATTGATGCGCTCCGGGCTGTAGCCGCAGAAGAAATCCTCGTTGAACTTCAGGCCCGAGCCCTGCTCGAGGATGGGCACGCACACTTCCTCGGTCGTGCCCGGGTAAACGGTGGATTCGTAGATCACGATGTCGCCGCGTTTGAGCACGGACGCGAGCATTTCGCTGGCGCGCTGCAATGGACGCAAATCCGGATGCTGTTCGGCGTCGATCGGTGTTGGGACGGTAACGATATAAATGTCGCAGCGGCGCAAAGCTTCTACGTTATCGGCATAGCGGACTCGCGAGGCCGCTTGCAGCTCCGGCGTGTCGGTCTCGAGGGTGCGGTCCCGCCCTTCCCGCAATTCGGCCACGCGTTGCGCGTCGATGTCGAATCCGACCACCTCCCGGCGCTTGCCGAATTCCACTGCCAGCGGCAGGCCCACATAACCCAGGCCGACGATGGCGATACGGACGTTGTCGATGTCGCGCATGCGGGTCCTATGCGAATGGCCTATCCGACCGGGTAGCCGGCATTCTCCTGCCGATTCAGCGCGATTGTGGCTCGTCGCCCCCCGCATGTGTCAACGAAGAAATTGGCTCGCGCGCGACCCAGCAACCCTCCATCGATGGGGGCGTTATCATCCAAGCGCCCGGAGGAAGGGATCATGCGAACATTCATAGCGCCACTCGTCATAGCCGCATACCTTGCCGCCGGAGGTTGCAGCTCGGGCATCGAAACGACGCGCTCATCCGTCGCGACCGGACCGGAGGCCAGGGCAATCATCGCCGCATCGCTCGCGGAGATGAACTACCGAGGAGTTCCGCCGCCGCCACCGGACCGAAGCGAGGCGGTGAGACCGCAAGCGCCACGGGATATTCTGGTTTCTTCCACAAGCCTTTGCTTCGGAGTCCAAAGCGCGGCCGAAGTGAGCGAGTGCGCGCCTTTGGATGCTTTAGAAACGCCCAGGATCGGTAACTTCGTTTCAAAAAAGCTCCGCGACGATCTTTTGCGCGCAAACGCTTCGCGCCGCCCAATCGATCTTGCAGGCTTACCGAGAGTCCGGGTCGTAAATGCCTCCGAGACTATCAAACTCACCCACTATCGTTCCTGGAAAGCGTTCTACGATCGCTACCCAAACACTGCGGGATGGGTTGAAGCCTCTCTGCCCGTACTCACTCCGGACAAATCCCATGCGCTCGTCTATCTGGAGCATCGCTGCGATGGCTTATGCGGGACAGGCACTCTGCTCTATCTGCAACGCACGCCCAACGGCTGGGTGGTGGAGAAGAAGAGAGGGCTTTGGGTAGCCTGAAAGCAAAGCCCAACAACGAATTCATACTCGGCAGAGGTGCCCGGGGCGGGGTCCCGCATGGCCTTGCGGCCGAGGGATTTTAAGTCCCTTGTGTATACCCGTTTCGCCATCCGAGCGCGGTCGGATCCGGCGCGCGCCTCGACCGGTTCCGAAGCATGCTCTATTCTGCCGCCCGACCCTTGCGCCCCGTTCCAACGGGTCGCGAGGCCGTTCGGCACGAATACTTCGCATACCGTTTATTTAGGAAAGCTCTTGAGACCACAATCGATCCACGAAATCGAGCTATGGCGGGCCGAAATCGCAGCCACCACTCCAGGCAACCCTGCCCTTTGCGGCTGGAATTCCTATTCGCAATGCGACGAGGACGGCATCATTCGGGAATGCCTGCGCCTCATCTCGTCGTCGGTCTCGCTTTCGAAGACCTTCGTCGAAATCGGTTGCGGCAATGGCCTGGAGAACAATACCCACCAACTCGCCCTCGACGGCTATCGGGGCTGCTGGGTAGACGGGGATCCCACCAATATCCGGCACATCGAAAAAGAGCTGGAGACCCTGAAAAGCAAATCCCTTTGGGCGCAGCATTCTTTCGTCACGCTCGAAAACGTCTCCGCCCTGATGTCCGAATTCCGGGATTACCTGGGTACCGGAGACATCGACTTCTTTTCGTTCGATACCGATGGGAACGACATCCATCTCGTTCGCGAAGCGCTGCGGACGATAGCGCCCAAGCTCGTCTGCGTCGAATACAACGGCAAATTTCCCCCGCCGACAAGGCTCGAGATGGACTATGCGCCCGATCATGGCTGGGCCTATGACGACTATTACGGCGCATCGTTGCAGTCCTGGGTCGACAGGCTGACCGACTACACCCTCGTATGCTGCAACATGAGCGGCGTAAACGCCTTCTTCGTGCGCAAAGATCTCGCAAACGCGTTTCCCGCCTATTCCGTCGAACAGTTGTACCAGCCGTGCCGATATTGGCTCATCGGCATCACGGGGCATCCGCACAGCTTGAAGTGGCTGAAACAACTCACTCGTGGCTGAATTCGTTCGCCTAATTGGTGCCCGGGGCGGGGGTCGAACCCGCATGGCCTTGCGGCCGAGGGATTTTAAGTCCCTTGCGTATACCAGTTTCGCCACCCGGGCGCGGGCGGCCCGGGCGCTTTGACGGCCAAGGCGATACGCATGTTAAGCGCGCAACAAAAAACCCGCACCTGGCGGGTTTATCCGGACTGAGTAATTTGCGGAGCGAAGCCTGATTTTGCGGAGCGGCCACTGTCGCAAGATGCTGAAGAATTGGAGGCCTGGGTCGGAATTGAACCGGCGTACGCGGATTTGCAGTCCGCTGCATAACCACTCTGCCACCAGGCCGGTGACTCGTTCAGCGCAAGCTTATGGCCTGGGCGCTGAGATTGCACGGATGCGCCGGAAACCCGTGCCCCGATAAAACGAAACCCCGGCAAGCCGGGGTTGCTGGATCTGGAGCGGGAAACGAGACTCGAACTCGCGACCTCAACCTTGGCAAGGTTGCGCTCTACCAACTGAGCTATTCCCGCGGAAGAGGCGGAATTTTAACGTCTCGGGCGGGCCTGTCAACAGCTACGCCTTCGCCCGCGCGCAAAACCGGCCATGCGGCGCGCAGATAGGCGTATCCGGACCACAGCGTCAACAAGGCGGCCACGGCCAGCAACCAGTCGCCGATCTTGAAAATGGGATCGCCCATCCAGGCCGCAGGACGCGGCGGTTTTTCCGGCGTCACCGAATACAGCAGGCACAGCAGCGCCACCATCTGCACCACGGTCTTGATCTTGCCGATCGCCGCCACGCCGACCTTGGCGCGCTGGCCCAGTTCGGCCATCCACTCGCGCAGCGCCGAGACCGCGATCTCGCGGCCGACGATCACCGCCGCCCAGAACGCCATCCACGGGGTCGGGTGGCCCTGCACGATCAGGAACAGCGCGGTAGCCACCATCAGCTTGTCCGCGACCGGGTCCAGGAAGGCGCCGAACGCCGAATACTGGTGGTAGCGGCGGGCGATCCAGCCATCCAGCCAATCGGTCAGCGCCGCCAAGCCGAACACGGCGGCGGAAGCGAAGTTCGTCCACTTGTAGGGCAAGTAAAAGACCAGGACCAGCACCGGGATCATCACGATCCGCAGCAGGGTCAGCATGGTCGGTACCGTCAACTTCATCCCTGGCCTGGTTCCTGTTGGGGGTCGGGAAGCCCGTGCAGCGCGGCGTAGATGCGTTCGGCCAGCGCGGCGTTCACTCCCTCGACCCGAGCGATCTCCTCAACGCCCGCGGCCTTCAGGCCCGCCAAACCGCCGAAATGCCGCAACAGATTAGCGCGTCTGCGCGGCCCGATGCCCGCGATGTCCTCCAAACGGCTGCTGCTGCGAGCCTTCTGGCGGCGGCCGCGATGGCCGGTGATGGCGAAACGGTGGGCCTCGTCGCGGACCTGCTGGATCAGCTGCAGGCCCAGCGAGTCCGGGCCCGGACGCAATTCGCGCCCGTCGGGCAGCACCAGGGTCTCGTGGCCGGCGCGGCGGCCCTCGCCCTTGGACACGCCAACCAGGCGGACGCCGTCCACCCCCAGGTCGGCCAGCACCCCGCGCGCCTGGGCGAGCTGGCCCGCGCCGCCGTCGATCAGCAGCAGATCGGGCAGCACCCCGCCCTCTTCCACCGCGCGCCGGAAACGCCGCTCCAACGCCTGATGCATGGCCGCGTAGTCGTCGCCGGGCTCGATGCCGGCGATGTTGTAGCGCCGGTATTGGCTGCGCAACGGCCCTTGTTCGTTGAACACGACGCAGGACGCGACCGTGGCCTCGCCCATGGTGTGGCTGATGTCGAAGCATTCGATCCGTTGCGGCGCGGCTTCCAACTGCAGCAATTCGCGCAACGCCTCCAGGCGCGCGCCCTGCGCGGCTTGGCTGGATATCTCGGTGGCCAGCGACAGTTCGGCATTGCGCTTGGCCAAATCCAAGTAGCCGGCGCGTTCGCCGCGCACGCTGGTCTTGATCTGCACCTTGCGGCCGCCTTCCGCTCCTAGGGCGTGCTCGATCAGTTCGCGATCGGGAATGTCGCGATCGAGCACGATCTCCCGCGGCGCCGGTTGCTCGGCGTAGTACTGCGAGACGAACGCCGACAGCACTTCTTCGGCGCTGTCGACGCCGTTGGTTTTCGGGAAGAAGGCGCGCGTGCCCAAGTTGCGTCCGTCGCGGAAGGCGAGCAGCAGCACGCAGGCCGCGCTGCCGCGCATGGCGCAGGCCAGCACGTCCAGCTCGGCCGCCTTGCCGTCGACGTATTGCCGCGCCTGCAGTTTGCGCAAGGTCGTGACCAGATCGCGCATGCGCGCGGCCTGTTCGAAATCGAGGCGTTCGCTGGCGGCTTCCATCGTCCGGGTGAGTTCGTCGGCGAGCTCGTCGCTGCGGCCGTCGAGGAACAGCGCGGCGCGGCGGACCGCGTCGGCGTAATCGCCGGTTTCGACCAAGCCGACGCAAGGCGCGCTGCAGCGGCCGATCTGGTATTGCAGGCAAGGCCGCGAACGGTTGCGGAACACGCTGTCCTCGCAACTGCGCAGCTTGAACAATTTGTGCATGGTGCCGAGCGTCTCGCGCACGGCGCCGGCGCTGGGATACGGCCCGAAATAGCGTCCCGGCAGATTGCGCGGACCGCGGTGGAAGGCCAGGCGCGGCCACTCCTCCTGGGTCAGCAGCACGTAGGGATAGCTTTTGTCGTCGCGCAACTGCACGTTGTAGCGCGGGCGCAGCGATTTGATCAGCTGGTTCTCCAGCAGCAGCGCTTCGCCCTCGGTGCGGGTCGCGGTGACTTCCATCCGCGCGACCTGGGCCAGCATCGCCGTAGTCCGCGCGGTTTTCGGCGCCGAATTGAAATAGCTGGCGACGCGGTTGCGCAGTACGCCCGCCTTGCCGACGTACAGCACGCTGTCGTCCTGCGCGTACATCCGATAAACGCCGGGAGACCTGCTCAGCTGGCGCACGAAGGCCTTGCCGTCGAAGCCGGTTTCTTTCGCTCGGGTCATTCGCCTACCGGTACGTGACGCAGAGTGCCGTCGCGACCGTCGAGTCTGAGCAGGGCGTGCGCGCCGGTGTCGGCGATCCACAACGCGTCGTCGCCGCAGGCGATGCCGCCGGGATTGTGCAGGCGTTGCGGCAGGCTGTAGCCGCTCACCACGCCGCCGCCCAGGCGCAGCGTGCAGATGCGGTCGTTGCCGGCGTCGGCGATCCACAACAAAGGATCGTGCGGATCGAGCGCGATCGCGCGCGGCCATTGCAGGCGGGCGATGCTGCGCGGCCCGTCGATGTTGCCGAAATCGTAAGGCCCCTGGCCGACCAGGGTCTGCACGCGCTGATCGCGCAGATAAACGGCGCGGATCGACGAGCCCGCCGCATCGCACACATACAGCACGTCCTGGCGCAGGGCCAGGCCGGTGGGCTGCGCGAACGCGGCGAACAGGCCGTTGCCGTCGTTGATCGCGAAGAAGCCGGAACCGGCGACGGTTTCCAGCACGCCCTTGGAGAGGTCGTAAGCGCAGATGCGATTGTCGCCGGCCATCGCCACGTACAAGTGCGAGCTGGAGGCTTGCAAGCCGCAAGGCTGATCGATGGTCGCGGTGCCGGCCTGCGAAGGTCCGTCGCCGTTGCCGCACAGCGTGTGGACTTCGCCGCTGCGCAAGTCGATGCGACGCAGGGCATGGTTGCCGGTATCGGCCACGAACAGAGTCTCGCGCTGCAGCGCCAAGCCCTGCGGTCGGCGGAACGCGGCGACGCTGGCGTTGCCGTCCAGATAATCGTAGGCCCCGCTGCCGAACTGGCGCAGGATGCGCCCGTTGAAGTCGCACTCCAGGATCCGGTGGTGGCCGGTATCGGCGAGATACAGCTTGCCCTGCCCAATCGCGATCGCGGTCGGGAACGACAAGGGCAAATCCGGCATGGCGCCGCGCTTGTTGCCGTTGAGCGCGGTCTTGTCCTTTTGCGCCGCCTCGGGCGCCTCGGCGACCAAGGCCTGCACCAACTCGGCGAGTTCGCCGACCGGGCCCGCTCCGACCAGACGGCGGCGTTCGCGGCCTTCCGCATCGAGCAACAACAGGGTCGGCCAGGATTCGATCCCGAACTGCTGCCAGGCCGTCCAATCCGCATCCAAGGCCAGCGGGAAACCCAGGGCGTGCTCGGACTGCAATTGCTGGAGATGGCGCGGATCGCGCTCCGCATCGAAACGCGGAACCAGCAAAGCAACCGCTTGCAGGACATCGCCGTGGCGGCGCAGCAAGCGGCTCATGTCGTCCAAGCGCTGCCGGGTCCAGGCGGAGCTGGCGCAGCCGAACAAGAGCACGGTCGGCGCACCGCGCAAATCGGCCATGCGCAGCGCCTGCGCGCGACCCGGCCAGGCGAGGCGGTCGCTCAGTTCCGGGGCAGCGGTGGTCATCGTCGCGTTCATCGGTCCATTGCCGGGCATGGCGGGATTATGCGCCAAGCTCGCGTTTCAGGCGGCCGATCATCCGCTCGCCGGCCTCGTCGATCCGATTCCAGACCGCTTCGAAGTCCGCCGGTCCGCCTTGGTAAGGATCGGGCAAGTCCCACGGCGCCGGCAGACCCGCCCACTCGAGCATGCGATGCAGGCCGGCGACCGACGTCGCCGGCCCGCGCCGGTAAGCCTGTTGCAGGACGCCGACGTCGGCGCAGAGGATCAAGCTATCGGCCGTGAAATCTTCCGCGCGCAGCTGGCGAGCGCGCTGACCCGAGATGTCGATGCCGTGCGCGGCGGCCGTGGCGATCGCGCGCGGATCGGGCGGATCGCCGACATGCCATCGGCCCAGGCCCGCCGAATCGACTTCGATGCGGCCCGCCAAGTCCGGCGTCTGCGCGATCCGCGCGCTCAGCCAGCCTTCGGCCATCGGCGAGCGACAGATATTGCCCAGGCACACCACCAGCAATCGCATTCAGCCCGCCTCCGCCAGCCGAGCCTCCGCCCGCGCCAAGTCTTCCGGCGTGTCCACGCCCGGTGGGAAAGGTACCGGCGTCGGTGCGACCGCGATCCGCCAACCGGCCTCCAGGGCGCGCAATTGTTCCAGCGATTCGATCGTTTCCAATCGTCCCGGCGGCATCGCCGCGAACCGGCGCAGATCGCCGGCCCGGTAAGCGTAGATGCCGATGTGGCGCCACCATGCCGAGGGAGACGGCAGGCGGCTGCGGTCGGCCGCGAACGCGTCGCGCGCCCACGGCACCGGCGCGCGGCTGAAATACAGGGCGTCGCCGTTCGCGGCGCGCACCACTTTCACCGCGTTCGGATCGAACAAAACGTCGGCTTGCGCGATTTCCGCGGCGAGCGTGGCCATCTCGGCTTGCGAGGATCGCAGCAACGCGGCCACGGCGCGGATGCCTTCGGCCGGCGCGAACGGTTCGTCGCCCTGCAGGTTGACCACGATCGTCCGCTCTTCCCAGCCGGCGATGCGCGCGCATTCGGCCAAACGATCGGTGCCCGAGGCCAGTTCGGGCGCGGTCATGGCGATGCGCACGCCCTCGCCTTCCAGCGCGCGGGCGATGCGTTCGTCGTCCGCCGCGACCCACACTTCGCGCGCGCCCGCAGCAAGAGCGCGGCGCGCGACGTGCGCGATCAGCGGCACTCCGCCGAGCAGGCGCAGCGGCTTGCCCGGCAAGCGGCTGGCGGCGTAGCGCGCGGGAATGGCGACGATGAAATCGGCAGCTTGGTTCGGGTTCATGGGCGATGGACCGTCATAAAGGGACTTTGCACGCCGCCGGGTCCGAGGGCAAGTTTCCGCTGCGCCCAGCCATCGCGCTTGTGTAGAGCGGAGCTTGCTCCGCTGCTTTTCGCGACATCCACTGGGAAAACAAGAGCAGCGGAGCAAGCTCCGCTCTACACGAGCAAGAAAAGCAAAGCGGCTATCGGCTTGGAGACGGCCGAAAGATTTTGTCGAGCAAGGCGATCCAGAACGCCTCGGGCAGTTCCGCATCGGTCGGCACGCGGAAATAGCGTTCGGTGGCGAAGGGCGCGCATTTCACCGCGTCCTTTTCCGTCATCAACACCGGCAAGTCGCTGCCGAAGGCGAAATCCTCGGCCCGGTACGCGTGATGGTCGGGAAAAGCGTGCGGCACCACGGCGATGCCATGGCCGCGCAGCATGGCGAAGAAACGCTCCGGATTGCCGATGCCGGCGACCGCATGCACGCGCTGTCCGGCGAATCCCGCCAACGCCCGCGCGCGCCCGCCGAGCAGCGGCTGCGCTTGGTCCGAATGCAGCCGCATCGACCATTCGCCGAAGCCCGTTTCGCCGCCGTTGACCACCCTGAAATCGCACTCGGCGCCGCGTTCGGGCGGTTCGCGCAGCGGACCTGCCGGCAACAGGCGCCCGTTGCCGTAGCGGCGCGCGCCGTCGATCACTTCGATTTCGACATCGCGCGCCAAACGATAGTGCTGCAAGCCGTCGTCGCAGACGATCACGTCGCAACCGGCGGCCGCCAGCGCGCGCGCGCCGGCGGCACGATCGCGGTCGACCCGCACTTTGACGCCGCAACGGCGTGCGATGAGCACAGGTTCGTCGCCTGCCGCCGAGGCGTCGGTGTCGCGCTCCACCCACAGCGCGC
This sequence comes from Luteimonas gilva, assembly GCF_005239095.1. Classification (GTDB taxonomy): domain Bacteria; phylum Pseudomonadota; class Gammaproteobacteria; order Xanthomonadales; family Xanthomonadaceae; genus Luteimonas_C; species Luteimonas_C gilva. The sequence continues at coordinate 801,051 of NZ_SZUA01000001.1, forward strand.
GGCCCGCATCCTGCCGGCCGTATCCGCGGCTGACCACGCCGGGTTTGCGCCCGGCGGCGAGCAGCCTTTCCACCAATGCGATGGTCAGCGGCGTCTTGCCGGTGCCGCCCGCGGTGATATTGCCGATCACCACGACCGGCACGCCGACGCGGACGCGACGCAACCAGCCTTTCCGATACAGCCCGCGCCGCGCCGAAGCCAAGACGCCGAACAGGCCCGAGGCGAGTTTTGCGTGCCAGGGCGGCGCGCCGCCGTCGTACCACCAGACCGGCGGCTGTCGGCCGCTTCCGCTCATGCCTCGCCCGTGTCCGCGGCGTGCGCGGGTTCGCGGAACTGCATGCGGTGCAAGTGCGCGTACAAGCCGTCGCGCGCGATCAGTTCGGCGTGCGTGCCCTGCTCCACCAAGCGGCCGCGGTCGAGCACCAGCACCTGGTCGGCGTGCTCGATGGTCGACAAGCGGTGCGCGATCACCAGCGTCGTGCGGTCGGGCATCAGGCGCTGCAGCGCGTCCTGCACCAGGCGTTCGGATTCGTTGTCGAGCGCGGCGGTGGCCTCGTCCAAGATCAGGATCGGCGCGTCCTTCAGCATCGCCCGGGCGATGGCCAAGCGTTGCCGCTGCCCACCCGACAAGCGGCCGCCGTTCTCGCCGATGGACGAATCGACGCCGTCCGGCAATTTCTCGACGAACTCCATCGCGTTCGCGCCGCGGATGGCCTGGGCCAAAGCTTCCGGCGTCGCGCCGGCCATTTCGCCGTAGGCCACGTTGGCGGCGATGCTCTCGTCGAACAACATCACGTTCTGGCTGACCAAGGCGATCTGCCGGCGCAGGTCGGCCAAGGGATAGTCTTCGACCGGGTGCCCGTCGAGCAGGATCTGGCCGCTTTCCGGCGGATAGAACCGCGGGATCAGCTTGACCAACGTGGTCTTGCCGCTGCCGGAGCGTCCCACGATGGCAGTGACCGTACCCGGCCGCGCGGTGAAGCTGATCTTGTCCAATGCGGGCTCGATCTGGCCGACGTAGCGCGCGGTCACGTCGCGGAATTCGATCAAACCTTGCGCCTGCTCCAGCTTGCGCGTGCCGATGTCGGCTTCGTCGGGCGTGTCCAGCACGCTGAACAAGCGGTCTGCGGAAGACACGCCCCGCTGCAGCATGCTCTGCACGTTGGTGAGCTGCCGCAGCGACGGGATGATCGCCATCATCGCGACCATCAAACTGACGAAATCGCCGGCCGTCAGGCGCCCTTTGACCGCTTCGTGGCCGGCGACCAGCAACAGCACCGCCAACCCGATCGCACCCATCAATTGCACCAGCACCGAAGCCGAGGAGCGCGTGGTCTCCACCTTCAAGCTGAGCTGCAGGTTCTTCTGGGTGAGCGTGCGGTAGCGTTCCAGCTCGACTTTCTGCGCGCCGTAGATCTTGACTTCCTGCTGCCCGGTCAGCGCCTCGGCCGCGCTCTGCATCATCCGCGCCGCCCCCTCCTGGATGCGGTGGTTGATGTTGCGGTAGCGACGCCCGACCTTGTCCATCACGAAGGCCAGGACCGGACCCAAGATCAGGATCGCCACGGTGACCCGCGCACTGGTGTAGAGCATCACGGCCAGCATCGCCGCGGCCTGCAGGCCTTGGCTGACCATCACTTTCATCGCGTCCACGGCCGCTTGCGCGACTTGTTCGGTGTCGCCGCCCAGGCGGGTGAGCATCGAAGGCACCGTTTCCGAGTCGAAACGCGTGCCGGGCATGCGCAGATACTTGCCCAGCAGCAGGTTGCGCAAATCGCGCGACACGCTGCGGCCGGCGCGGGCCATGCAATAGTCGGTGACGAAACCGGCCACGCCGCGCGCGACGAACAGGCCGACGATGATCAGCGGCAGGCGCCAGCTGAGGTCGACGTTCTTCACGTTGAAGGTTTCGTCGATGATCGGTTTCATCAACGCAGTGAAATAGCCGCCCGCCGCCGCTTCGATGATCATGCCCAGCAGCGCCATCAGCAGCAACGGACGGTACGGCTGCGCGTACGCCAGCAGCCGCTTGTAGGTGGGCCAGGGGCCGACCTTGTCGTTCACCGGCGGGTCTCCGGCGCGGTCGCGATCATGATTTGGCGAAAGCCGAGCTGGCCCAGCGCGTCGTACGCCGTCACCACCGCTTGGTGCGGGGTGCGGCCGTCGGCGCGCAGCAGCACCGGCCGGTCGCGGTCGTTGCCGGCGACGTCCACGATGGTGCGCTTGAGCGATTCGACATCGGTACGCAGCGCTTCGCGGTCCTCGACGAAATAGCGGCCGTCGGCGTTGACCAGCACGCTCAATGTGTTCGGCTGGGTCTTGGGCGGCTCGCCCTTGGCCTGCGGCAGTTGCAGGCGCAGCACCGAACGCGTGTCGAAGGTGGTGGTGATCACGAAGAAGATGATCAACACCAGGATGACGTCGATCAACGGCACCAAGTTGATCTCGGGCTCGTCGTCGGCGCGGTGGTCGCGGATGCGCATCCCTGAGCGGCCCCGGTCAGGACAGGCCGGCGTGCGCGGCGGGCTGCGGCGCGGACGCGGTCGGCTGCAGTTCGGCGGGCACGGCGATCTGGCGCGTATCCAGCGTGTCCATCAAGCCGATCGCTTCGTGCTCCATCGCCACGATGTATTCGGCGATGCGGCCGCGGAAATAGCGATGGAACATCAGCGCCGGCACCGCGACGATCATGCCGGTGGCGGTGCAGACCAGGGCCTTGCCGATGCCGCCGGCGAGCTGGTTCACGTCGCCCACGCCGTGGTCGAGGATGCCCAGGAACATCTGGATCATGCCGACGACCGTGCCGAACAGGCCCAACAGCGGGCCTGCGGCCGCGATCGTGCCCAAGGTGTTCAGAAAGCGCTCCATCCGGTGGACCAGATGCCGGCCCACGTCCTCGACCCGCTCGCGGATCTCTTCGCGCGGCCTGTGCCTGACGTCCAGGGCGGCCGCCAGCAACGTGCCCAGCGGCGAGGTACGCCGCAACGAGTCGATATGGGCCGGGTCCAAGCGCCCGCGAGCAGCCCAAGCCCGCACCTCGTCGCCCAGTCCAGGCGGCAGCACGGCCTTGCGGCGCAGACTCCAGAAACGCTCGACGATGATCGCCAAACCCACCACCGTCAGCAGCAACAGCGGGATCATCGGCCATCCGCCCGCTTTGACCAGTTCCAGCACGCTCAACCTTCCGGCACTAGGGGCCGCGTCGATTCCTGGCGATAGGATACCCGCTCGCGCCGCCGGACCGCGTCCCAAAGCCTGGGGACCTGCCTGCGGCGAGCCGCCAGCGTGATGCCGTCCGCAGTCAGGCGGACCCGCAGAGCGCCGCTTTCGAAGGTCGTCGGCACTCCGGCGCCGGCTTCCTGCCAGCGCTCCACCACTCCCGGATTCGGATGCCCGAAGCGGTTGCTGTAGCCGGCCGACACCAGCGCGTAGCGCGCGCCCGTCGCCGCGACGAAGGCCGGATCGGACGAACCGCGGCTGCCGTGATGCGCCACCCAGACCACGTCGGCGCGCACGTCCGCGCGCGCCTGCCGCAGCAAGCGGCGCTCGATCACTTCGCCGATATCGCCGGTGAGCAGCGCGGCGCCGTGCGCGGTTTCGATCCGCAGCACGCAGCTGGCCTCGTTGCCGAGATACGGAAAATCCGGCGGCGGATGCAGGATGCGGAAACGCACGCCGTCCCAGCGCCATTCCGTGCCGGCCAGGCACGGCCGGGTTTGCGCCACGCGCGAGCCCTGCGGCGCCAGCGCGTCGGCGATCGGCAGCGAACGCCGCACCGCCTCCCATCCGCCGGCGTGATCGTTGTCGGCATGGCTGACGACGATCCGATCGAGCCTGCGCACGCCCAACGCGCGCAACGTGGGCAGCACCGCGCGTTCTCCCGCGTCGTAGCCGTCGCGCACCGCCGGCCCCATGTCGTACAGCAACGCATGCTCCGAGGTGCGCACCAGCACCGACAAGCCTTGGCCGACGTCGATCGTGGTCAGTTCCGCTTCTCCGGATTTCGGCAGACCGCGTTGCGGCCACAGCAGCGGCAACCACAGCAGCAGCGCCAGCGGCTTGGCCGGCGTGCCGCGCGGCAGCAACAGCCAAAACGCGCCCAGGCATGCCAGCGGCAAGGCATACCAAGCCGCCTCCGGCAATCCATAAGCCGCCACGCCCGTGTCGGCCAGCGCTTCGAACCAGGGCCAAGTCGCGTCGAACGCGCGCGCAGCCCAACGCCAGAAAAAAGCGCCCGTACCTTCGCACAGCGATTCCGCGCCCAGGCCCAGCAGCGATAAGGGCACGACCACCAAGCTCCACCACGGCACCGCCGCCAGGTTGGCCAAGGGGCCGGCCAACGACGCCTGTCCGAACAGCGTCGCGGACAACGGCAACAAGCCGAGCGTAGCGATGGCTTGCGCGCCGAAGAAATCGCGGACTGGACGGCGAACCGCTCCGGGATTGGGCGGCAAGCACCACAACAACCAAGCCACGCCGGCGAAGCTCAACCAGAAACCCGGCGCCAGCACCGCCAGCGGATCGGCGAAGAGCAACGCCATCGCCGCTAAGGCCAGCGATTCAACGCCGCGTTGCGGCCGGCGCGACCATCGCGCCGCGGCCACCACCGCGATCATCAGCGCCGTGCGCATCGTCGGCAGCGCAAAACCGGCGACCGCCGCGTACGTCAAAGCACCGGCCACCGCCGCGGCGCCGGCCGCATCCTGGCGCGGCAGACAGCGCGCCCAAGCGGGATGCAGACGCCAGATCGCGCCTGCGATCAGCGCGAAAAAACCAGCGACCAGGCCTACGTGAAAACCTGAGATCGCGATCAGATGAGTCAACCCGTTCGCACGCAGGACTTCCCAATCCCGATCGGCTAGCGCCTGCGTATCGCCCAAGGCCAAGGCGCGCACGAATTTCGACGACGCCTGCGGCACTTGCGCGGCGATCCGCCGGGACAAACGTTCGCGCCAGGCATCGATCCCGGCAGGCGGCGACAACGGCCGCGCGAGTCCGGGCTCGCGGACGTACCCCGTCGCAGCGATGCGTTGCGCCAAGGCATAAGCCTCGCTGTCGAAACCGCCCGGATTGCGCAGCCCGCGCGGCGCGCGCAGCCTGGCCCGAATGCGCCAGCGCGCGCCGGCGGCGAGCGCGGTGCGCGGCCCCGGCTCGGCGGCATCGAAATCGTCGTAACACGACAGCTGCACTTCCTTGCCGCGCAACGCCGGCGGCATTTCCGCGCCGGCGTCGACCCGCATCCGGAAGCGCGTGCGCCGCGGCTCGCTTTGCGGCAAGCCGACGATGCGGCCGCTCAGCATCCGCTCTTGATTCTCGAGCGCCTGCGGCAACTGCTGCGCCAAGCCGGCGGCGGCATGCAGACCTGCCAGTCCTAAACCCAGCGAGAAAGCGCCGGCCAAACGGTCGCCATGCAGCCAAGCGCCGAAACCGCAGGCGAAAGCGAAAGCTAGGCAAGGCCATGGCGGCAGCGCCGGCAACGACAAGCACGCGCCGATGCCGGCGAGAACCGCCAATGCCGCCGCGGGACCGAACAGCGGCCGCGGCGGCGTCTCGTCGAGGATGGATGCCATGCCGCCACTGTCCCGCTGCGCCGTTCGTCCGGACATCGGCGCCGCACGCGGCCGGCTGTCGGAAATACCTGGTCGGATTTAGCCGTGGTTAACCGGTGCTGGCTTTGAATCTTCGCCAGGCCATCGGGTCGCACACGACAGGGGGAACGGCATGCGCATCCGGACGATGGCGGTGTTCTTTTTGTCCGTCGCGGCCGGCTCCGCCGCCGCCCAGGAAATCCCCAACCGCTACATCGATTACGACGGCTTCGCCGCGCAAGTCGCCCGCGTCGGCGAGGCGCGGCAGCGCCACCGCGTCACCGAGGACGAGTTCATCCGCATGGCACGCGAGCCGGGCACGGTGATCCTGGATGCCCGCAGCGCCGAGAAGTACGCGCAGCTGCACGTCAAAGGCGCGAAGAACCTCAGCTTTCCCGACGTCACCGCCGAAGAGCTGGAAAAGATCATCCCGGACAAATCGACCCGGATCCTGATCTACTGCAACAACAACTTCCTCAACGCGCCGAGCGCCTTCCCTTCGAAGGCCATCACCGCTTCGTTGAACATCTACACCTATAACGTACTGCACAGCTACGGCTACGAAAACGTGTATGAGCTGGGGCCGCTGCTCGACATCCGCCAAGCCAAGATCGCGTTCGAAGGTACCGACGTCGGTCGCCAATGAATGCGAATTGTGGGAGCGGCTTCAGCCGCGAGCTCTTTCTTCGATTAGCGGCCCTGTGACGGGAAGAGCACGCGGCTGAAGCCGCTCCCACAAAGCGAGGCGAAAGCCGAAGATCAGACTTCTTCGGGCGCCAACTCGCGCAATTTGCCTTCGTGCAGCTCCAGCACCCGGTCCAGCCTGCGCGCCAGGCGGCGATCGTGGGTGACCATCACCAGGCTGGTCTTATGCGCACGGTTCAAATCGAGCATCAGTTCGAAGACGTGGGCAGCGGTCTTCTCGTCCAGGTTGCCGGTCGGCTCATCGCCCAGCACGCAAGCGGGACGGTTCACCAGCGCGCGCGCCACCGCCGCGCGCTGGCGTTCGCCGCCGGAGAGCTCGCCGGGCTTGTGTTCCAGGCGCTGGCCCAGGCCCACCGCTTCCAGCAACGCTTTCGCCCGCGACGTCGCGTCCGGGACCGTGGTGCCGTTCAACAGCACCGGCAGCATCACGTTCTCCAGCGCGGTGAATTCCGGCAGCAGATGGTGGAACTGGTAGATGAAGCCCAAGGCCTCGTTGCGCAGCTTGCCGCGCGCGGCATCGGACAAAGCCGACATCTTCTTGCCCGCGACATAAACCTCGCCCGCGGTCGGCGTATCCAACCCGCCGAGCAGATGCAGCAGCGTGCTCTTGCCCGCGCCGGAAGCGCCGACGATCGCCACCGTTTCCCCGGCGGAAACGCTCAGCTCCAAACCGTCGAACACGGGCGTGCGCAGCTTGCCTTCGGCGTAGGTCTTGGCCAGCGCTTCGGCATGGAGCACGGTCGATTTCAGGCTACTCATAGCGCAAAGCCTCCGCCGGCGCCGTGCGCGAAGCGCGCCAGGCGGGATAGATCGTGGCCAGGAAGCTCATGACCAAGGCGACGATGGCGATCGTCACCACGTCGCTGGTCTGCAATTCGGTCGGCAGGCCGGTGATGTAGTACACGTCCTCGGGCATCAACTGCACGCCGAACAGGCGCTCGATGCCGCGCAGGATGTGCTCCAGATTCAAGGTCAGCACGATGCCGCCGACCACGCCCATCACGGTGCCGATCACGCCGATCAAGGTGCCCTGCACCATGAAAATCTGCATCACCCCTTTCGGCGCCAAGCCCAAAGTGCGCAGGATCGCGATGTCGGCCTGCTTGTCGGTGACCAGCATCACCTGCGACGACACCAGGTTGAAGGCGCCCATCGCCACGATCAGCGACAACAGGATCGCCATCATGGTCTTTTCCAGCTTCAGCGCGCGGAACATGTTGGCGTTCTCGCTGCTCCAATCGCTGACGCGGTAACCGCCGCCGAGGCGTATCGCCAGATCGCGGGCCACGTTCCAGGATTGGTCGCGATCGTGCAGCTTGAGCCGCACGCCGGTCACGCCGTCGCCGGAGCGCGACAGCTTCTGCGCGTCGATCATGTTGACGACCGCCAGATTGCGGTCGTATTCCTGGTAGCCGGCTTCGAAGATGCCGCTGACGGTGAAGCGCTTCAATTGCGGCATCGCGCCCATCGGCGTGGCGCGCATGTCGGTGAGCACCACGACCTTGTCGCCCACGCGCGCGCCCAGCCACAGCGCCAACTCCTTGCCTAGGACGATGTTGAAGCTGCCCGGGCGCAGTTCGTCGAACCGGCCCTGCACCATCTTGTCGGCGATCACCGACACCTTGCCTTCTTCGGCCGGCAGCACGCCGCGGATCAAGGCCGGCTCGCGGCGCTCGGCGGTGATCAGGCCCTGGGTCTCGATGTACGGCGCGGCGCCTTCCACGCGCTTGTCCTGCATCGCCAAGGCGACCGCGTGCGGCCAACCTTGCATCATGTCGCCGCCGTCGGCGCTGACCGTCGCGTGGGCCACCATTTGCAGCATGCGGTCGCGGATTTCGCGCTGGAAACCGCTCATCACCGCCAAAGTCGTGATCAACGCGGCTACGCCCAAGGCGATGCCGAGGATCGACGCCAGCGAAATGAAGGAGATGAAGCCGTTGCGGCGTTTCGCGCGCAGGTAGCGCAGGCCGATGGCGACGGGGATGGGTTTGAACATCTTTTCCCTAAAGCGGGTTTCCTTGAGGCCGGGCCGTGCCCGGGCTGGCGCTATGGTGCCATCGAAGCCGCGGACGGCGAAGTCCGCGCCGAAGCCGCGGCCAGACGCAGTTCACGTCGGCGCGCCGGCGGCAGGGTATCCGGCCACCAGATCGCGTACCGGCGGCGCCCATCCGCATCGCGCCAGCGTACGAACGCCAGCGGACCGCGCCACGCGACCGTCGCTTCCCATGCGGGCGACCCGTCGACCGTCGCTTGCCTGTCGTTGCCTGGCCAAAACCAGGCCTGCAGCGGTTTGCGCGCCTCCGCTCGCGCGCGCCGAACGGCGTAAATCGCGGCCCCCGCCGCCAGCGGCCACGCCCATGCGCGCGGCATTTCCGAAGCCATCACGGCGAACGCGGCGAAAACGCCCAGCAGCAGGATCGCGCCGATCGCCCAACGGGATGGGCGCCAATCAAGCCGGCAGCTGACGGATCCGTTCGACCAACGCGGCGATTTCGGCATCTTCGGGAACGTCGTGGCCCATGAACCAGCGCCAGAGCTTATCGTCCTCGCAATCCAACAATCGTAGGAAGACGCCGCGACGCGCTTCGGAATCCTGCGGCCAGGCGCGGTCCAGATAGCGCAGCATCAATTGATCGAGTTCGCGCATGCCGCGCCGGCAGCGCCAGCGCAGGCGCTTGAGTTCGGCTTCGTCGCTCACGTCAGCAGCAGGAAGGCCAAATAGGCCCATAACAGCCACAGCACGACGCCGCCGGCCAGATACGCGACGAACCGGTGCATGACTTTGTTGTAGGTGCAGTGTATGGCGCTATGCGCGAAGCGCAGCGCTACGAACAGCCATGCCAGCGACAACAGCGCCGGCGTCGCCAATCCGGCGAACAGAGCGACCAGCGCCGCCGCGTAGAACAGGACGGGCAGCTCGAACAAGTTGCGCAGATTGTCCGCGACCCGGCTGTCGGTGAGCCGCGCCGCGGCCTGCGCCGAGGTCGCGACCGATTGCGGATGGATGCGCTCGCGCTTCATCTGGCCGATGCGCACCACGAACATGCGGCACCAAACCGCGAAGGTCAGGCCCACCAAAGCGAATACCGGCCACAGCATCGCCGTGCCCGACATGCCGGCTCAGCCCCTGCGCGCCAGCATCAACTGCTTGATCTCGCCGATCGCCTTGGCGGGATTCAATCCCTTCGGGCAAGTCCGCGCGCAATTCATGATCGTGTGGCAGCGGTACAGCTTGAACGGGTCTTCCAAGTCGTCCAGGCGCGCGCCGGTGTCCTCGTCGCGGCTGTCGACGATCCAGCGGTAGGCTTGCAGCAGGATCGCCGGGCCGAGGTAGCGGTCGCCGTTCCACCAATAGCTCGGGCAACTGGTCGAACAGCAAGCGCACAGGATGCATTCGTACAGGCCGTCGAGCTTGGCGCGGTCTTCCTTCGATTGCAGCCTTTCGCGGTCCGGCGGCGGCGCGCTCTGGGTGCGGATCCAGGGCTGGATGGAAGCGTACTGCGCGTAGAAATGGGTCAGGTCCGGCACCAGGTCCTTGACCACTTCCATGTGCGGCAGCGGATAGATCGGCACTTCGCTTTTGCCGCAGTCGTCGATCGACTTGGTGCAGGCCAGCGTATTGGTGCCGTCGATGTTCATCGCGCAGCTGCCGCAGATGCCTTCGCGGCAGGAACGGCGGAACGTGAGCGTGGGATCGATCTCGTTCTTGATCTTGATCAGCGCGTCCAGGACCATCGGGCCGCACGCGGCCATGTCCACCTCGTAGGTGTCCATGCGCGGATTGGCGTCGTCGTCCGGGCTCCAGCGGTACACCTTGAAGGTGCGCGGCTGCTTCGCGCCGGGGCTCGCGAAATGCTTGCCCTTCTGGACCTTCGAGTTCTTGGGAAGAGTGAATTCGGCCATGGCTCGGATCCGTCAGTACACGCGGGGCTTCGGCGGCACCACGGCCACCTCGTCGGTGAGCGTGTACATGTGCACCGGGCGATAGTCGATATCGGTCTTGCCGTCGTCGCCGACCCAGCACAGCGTGTGCTTTTGCCAGTTCTGGTCGTCGCGTTCGGGGAAGTCCTCGCGCGCGTGGGCGCCGCGCGACTCGGTGCGGTTTTCGGCCGACACGATCGTCGCCAGCGCCTGGCCCAGCAGGTTTTGCAGCTCGTAGGTCTCGATCAGGTCCGAATTCCAGATCAGCGAACGGTCGCTGACCTTGACGTCGGCGAACGAGGCGTGGATCTCGCGGATCTTCTTGACGCCCTGTCCCAGCGTTTCGCCGGTGCGGAACACGGCGGCGTCGGCCTGCATCGTGTGCTGCATCTCGTCGCGGATGACCGCGGTCGGCGTGCCGCCGTTCGCGTTGCGCAGCTTGTCGAGATTGGCGACGGCCTTGTCGCAAGCGTCGTCGGACAGTTTCGAATGGCCCTGACCCGGCTTGATCGTCTCGGCGCAGCGGTTGGCCACCGCGCGGCCGAACACGACCAGATCGAGCAGCGAGTTCGAACCCAGCCGATTGGCGCCGTGCACCGACACGCAGGCCGCTTCGCCGATCGCGTACAGGCCCGGCACCACCGCGTCGGGATCGCCGTTCTTCAGCTGCACCACTTCGCCGTGGTAGTTGGTCGGAATGCCGCCCATGTTGTAGTGCACGGTCGGGATCACCGGGATCGGCTGCTTGGTCACGTCGACGTTGGCGAAGATCCGCGCGCTCTCGGAAATGCCGGGCAGCTTCTCGTGGATGTCCTTCGGGTCGAGGTGGCTCAGATCCAGATGGATATGGTCCTTCTTCGGGCCCACGCCGCGCCCTTCGCGGATCTCGATGGTCATCGAACGGGACACCACGTCGCGCGAAGCCAGATCCTTCGCGTTCGGCGCGTAGCGTTCCATGAAGCGCTCGCCCTTGTCGTTGCGCAGGATGCCGCCTTCGCCGCGCACGCCTTCGGTGATCAGCACGCCGGCGCCGTAGATGCCGGTGGGATGGAACTGCACGAACTCCATGTCCTGCAGGCCCAGACCGGCGCGCAACGCCATGCCGCCGCCGTCGCCGGTGCAGGTGTGCGCCGAAGTCGCCGAGAAGTAGGCGCGGCCGTAGCCGCCGGTGGCCAGCACCACGCCGTGGGCGCGGAACAGATGCAGCGTGCCTTCGGCCATGTCCAAGGCCAGCACGCCGCGGCAGGCGCCGTGCTCGTCCATGATCAGGTCGAGCGCGAAGTATTCGATGAAGAAGCGCGCGTCGTGCTTCAGCGATTGCTGGTACAGCGTGTGCAGGATCGCGTGACCGGTGCGGTCCGCGGCGGCGCAAGTGCGCTGCGCGGTGCCCTTGCCGTAATGCGTGGTCATGCCGCCGAACGGGCGCTGGTATATGCGGCCGTCTTCGGTGCGGCTGAAGGGAACGCCCTGGTGTTCGAGTTCGATGATGGCCGGAATCGCTTCCTTGCACATGTATTCGATCGCGTCCTGGTCGCCCAGCCAGTCCGAACCCTTGATCGTGTCGTAGAAATGGAAGCGCCAGTCGTCCTCGCCCATGTTGCCGAGCGCGGCCGAGATGCCGCCCTGCGCGGCGACCGTGTGCGAACGGGTCGGGAACACTTTCGTCAGGCACGCCGTCTGCAGGCCCTTCTGCGCCAGGCCGAAGGTGGCGCGCAAGCCGGCGCCGCCGGCGCCGACGACGATCATGTCGTACTTGTGTTCGGTAATCGGGTAGGCGTTCTTCATGCGGTCAGGCCATCAGCGCGATGCGGCCGATCGCGTACAGCGACGCAAAAGCGCCGCCCACGCAGGCCAGAGTGACGAGGAGTTGCGACGCCACTTCCAGCGCGCGCGTATGGACGTAGTCTTCGATCACCACCTGCACGCCGAGCTTGGCGTGCCAGAACAGGGCGACGACGAAGATGGAAAGCAAAATCGCGTTCCAAGGCTTGGCGATCGCGGCGTGCGCCGTCGCCAGATCGGCGCCGGACAGGGACACCAGCAGCCAGACCAACCAGGGAGTCAGCAGCGCCAGCACGATCGCCGTGACGCGCTGCCACCAGAAATGGCCGACGCCGGATTTGGCCGAGCCCAGGCCGCGGGCGCGCGCCAGCGGCGTCCGGAAATCGCGAACGGGAGAACCGCTCATGCGCCACCCCGCAGTGCGAAGAACCAGATCGCCGCCGTGACGATCACGGTCAGTGCGACGACGGTGTAGCCGGATTTGTAGATGGCCGGAATATCGAAGCCGAAACCCGCATCCCACAGCAGATGGCGGATGCCGTTGAACAAGTGATAGACCAGCGAAGCCGTGAAGCCGAACAGCACGAACTTGCCGAGCGGCGAAGCCAGGCATTGCGCGAAGTTCGCGTAGTGGTCGCCACCGGCGGCGATCGCCAGCAGCCACCAAGCCAATCCGAACGCGCCGACGGCCAGGGCGCAGCCCGTGACGCGGTGCAGGATCGACATCGTCATCGTGATCTGCCAGCGGTAGACCTGCAGATGCGGCGACAAAGGACGTTCGCGTTGGGCCATCGGGCGCTCGTTCTCTCGCTGGGCGGCATCGCCGCGTGGCTGTGGCGCGTCGCCGGGCTGACCCGGACATCGCGGCCCGAAGCTCAGAAATCGATGCAGCGTCCGTTCTTTTCCCAATCGCCGTAACGCGTCGGCTCGGGGCCTTCGCGGCCGCCGATTTCCTTGGCGGGCGCCGTTTCCGGGACGGACTGTTCGGTCTGCTCGGGTTCGGGCTGGGGAACGGTTTCGCCTATCATTTCCGGGTCTCGCAACTCGCCAAGTTTAATTCCCGCCCCCTTTTCGGACAAGCAGCGCCCTTTGGAAGCCTTCTCCGCCTTACCCGGACGAAATTCGGGACTCGCCCTGCCCGACCATCGCGCCATCGCCTTGAGCGGCCGCGATGCGACGAATTTCGCGCAAGCGCAGTTCATGAGCGATGCGAAGGCCCTCGTCGCGGGCCACTGGCAATGGAGCGGTTGGCTGACGCCGAAAGGCCGCGTCATCGCGCTGTTCGCGCTATTGAAGATCGACGAAGAAAACGTCTGGCTGCTGCTGCAGGACGCCGATCCGGCCGAATTCGCGGCCCGGCTCCGGAAATTCCTGTTCCGCAGCAAGACCGCGATCGCGGTGCGCGAGGATCTGCATGCGATCGGTTCGTTCGCGACGGGTGCGGCCCGCGGCGCAGCCTTGGCCATCGATGCGGACGAGGTCGAACTCGACATGAGCGGCGCAGCAGGCGCGCGCACGCTGCGATTGAGCGCATCGGCGACGATTCCCGACGCCGATGCGGAGGCCCTCGCCCGTTGGACGGCGTTCGATCTCGCCCACGGCTTGCCGCGCTTGCCCGCGTCGCAATCGGAACAATGGACGCCGCAGCAATTGTCGCTGGACCGGTTGCGCGCCTACAGCGTGAAGAAAGGCTGCTACCCCGGCCAGGAAATCGTCGCCCGCACGCATTTCCTCGGTCAGGCCAAACGCGGTCTGGTTTTGCTCGAGAGCGAACGGCCGCTCGCGCCGGGCGCGCAAGTCGAGCACGAGGGCAAAGCGCTGGGCAGCATCGTCAGCGCCGTCCAGGCCGAATCGAGGACGCTGGCGCTGGCCGTGCTGCCGCTGGATGCGCCAACGGCGGCCCTTCACGCGGACGGCGCGGCCCTTCGCGCCTTAGCCTTGTCCGAAGGGCTCGCCCGTTAGGCCGCCGAGCGGCGGCAAAGACATCCAGCGCTTGTTATGCTCGGCGCGGGGAATTTAGGTAGCCGGACGGCCTGTCGAGGCCGGCGCTGCCGTGTCCCCGTCGTTCTTCACGCGCACTAAGGAAGGGATACGCAATGAAACGAACCGCATACTCGATATCCATCGCGCTGGCCGCCGCATTGGCCGCCGGCTGCACCGCCCAGCAGACCAAGCCTGCGCCCGCTCCGCCGCTGGCCGCCAATCAGAAATTGTCTTCCGACAGCCTGTTCGCTTTCGGCAAATCCAGCCTGGCCGATCTCAGCGACGAAGGCCGCCGCGAACTGGATGCGCTCGCCGCGGGCTTGAATTCGCGTCCGTACGAAGTGGTGCATGTGATCGGCCACAGCGACCGCATCGGCAACGACAAGGCCAATCTCGACCTGTCGACCCGCCGCGCCGCCGCCGTGCGCGCTTATCTGGTGCAGCAGGGCGTTCCCGCGGACAAGATCACCGCGGTCGGCCGCGGCAGCGTCGAACCGGTGGTCGAATGCGACGACAAGGACCGCCCGGCGCTGATCGCCTGCTTGGCGCCCAACCGTCGCGTCGAAATCAAGATCGTCAATCCGTAAGGGACTTCGGTCCGCCATTTTTTCCGGCGCCCGAACAGCGCCAGAAACCCGGCCTCGCGCCGGGTTTTCCTTTCCGGAAAACTCACGGCGTTTCCGCGATAATCCGCTCGAATGAAGCGCACCGGACGCCAACCTCCACCGCCGTCGGGCGCCGTCGAAAAACGCGTCCAACGGCGCCGCAACGGCCGCATGGAGCCGGCCGCGGATCTGGTCGCGGCCGAAGTCCCGATCGCGTTGTCCTACAACGGCGAACCTTTCGCGGTGATGATGGCCACGCCCGATAGGCTCGAGGATTTCGCGCTGGGCTTCACTTTGAGCGAAGGCATCGCTGCTGCGGACGATGTTTGCGTGATCGCGGTGGAACCGTCGCTGGAAGGCATCTCGATCCGCCTGTCGATCCCCGAGACCGCAGCCGCCGCGCTCGCCGAACGCCGCCGCAATCTGCAAGGCCGCAGCGGCTGCGGGATTTGCGGCACCGAATCGATCGAAGCCGTGCTGCGCCCGCCTCCGCCGGTCGGCGCGGGCGCGCCCACGACCGTCGCCGCGCTCGAGCGCGCATTGGGCGAATTGCGCGCGTTGCAGCCGTTGAACGCGCTCACCGGCGCCACGCACGCCGCCGCATGGGCGGATGCGCAAGGCGCGCTCGTGTGCGTACGCGAGGACGTCGGCCGCCACAACGCGCTGGACAAGCTGATCGGTGCGCTGGCCCGCGAAGGCGTGGATTTCGGCGCCGGATTCGCGGTCGTCACCAGCCGCGCCAGCTACGAAATGGCGATGAAAGCGGCGCAGGCCGGCATCGCGATGCTGGCCGCGATCTCGGCGCCGACGGCGTTGGCGATCGCGCTGGCCGATTCGGCCGGATTGACCTTGATCGGCTTCGCCCGCGACGACGGTTGCGTGGTGTATTCGCACCCGCATCGCCTGTCGGCCTCCGCTTCGGAAGCGGCGGCATGAGCGAGAAGAAAATCGTCCGCCATTACGACCGCCCGGCCGGCGGTTGGGACGCGTTGCGCAGCTCGGCCAAGCATCTGTTCGAGCAGGATATTCCGGTGCTGGGCGCACGCACGCTGCTCTCGGCCAACCAGCCCGACGGTTTCGACTGCCCCGGCTGCGCCTGGCCCGACCGCGACCACACTTCCACTTTCGAATTCTGCGAGAACGGCGCCAAAGCGGTGGCCGCGGAAGCGACCAAGCATCGCGCCACGCCCGAATTGTTCGCGAAATACACCGTCGCCGAGCTCTCGCGCTATAGCGACCATTGGCTGGAAGACCAAGGCCGCCTGACCCATCCCATGCGCTGGGATGCGGCCAGCGACCGTTATCTGCCGATCGGCTGGGACGAAGCGTTCGCCCTGATCGCCGCGCATTTGAACGCGCTCGACTCGCCCGACCGCGCGATCTTCTACACCTCCGGCCGCACCAGCAACGAAGCCGCCTTCCTGTACCAATTGTTCGTACGCGAATTCGGCACCAACAATTTCCCCGACTGCTCGAACATGTGCCACGAGCCCTCCGGCACCGCGATGACGCCTCAGATCGGCGTCGGCAAGGGCACCGTATCGCTGCACGATTTCGAATTGGCCGATGCGATCTTCATCTTCGGCCAGAATCCGGGCACCAACCATCCGCGCATGCTCGGCGAGCTGCGCAAAGCTTCCAAGCGCGGCGCGGCCATCGTGTCGTTCAATCCGTTGCGCGAGCGCGGGCTGGAGCGCTTCGCCGATCCGCAAGACAAGCTGGAAATGCTCAGCGGCGGTTCGACCCGGATTTCGTCCGATTATTTCCAGCTGAAGATCGGCGGCGATTTGGCCGCGATCAAGGGCGTGATCAAGCACGTGTTGGAAGCCGACGCGCTGGCCCAGCGCGAAGGACGGCCGCGCGCGATCGACACCGCCTTCATCGCGGAACATACCGCCGGATTCGAAGCTTTCGCCGCCGATGCGGCCACGGAAAACTGGACGACGATCGAGGCCGAATCGGGTTTGACCGAAGCGCAAATCCGCCGCGCCGGCGACATCTATCTGAAAGCGGAAAGCGTCATTTGTTGCTGGGGCATGGGCGTCACCCAGCACAAACATTCGGTCGCGACCATCCACATGATCGTGAACCTGCTGCTGTTACGCGGCAATCTGGGCAAGCCCGGCGCCGGCGCCTGCCCGGTGCGCGGCCACAGCAATGTGCAGGGCGACCGCACGATGGGCATCTACGAAAAGCCCTCGCCCGCCTTCCTCGACCGGTTGGGCGCGGTGTTCGGCTTCGATCCGCCTCGCGAGCACGGCCTCGACACCATCGGCGCCATCGAGGCCATGCTCGACGGCCGCGGCAAGGTGTTCTTCGCGATGGGCGGCAATTTCGCCACCGCCACGCCGGACACCGAAGCCACTCATCGCGCGCTGCGCAACTGCGATTTGACCGTGCACGTCGCGACCAAGCTTAACCGCAGCCATCTCGTCCACGGGCGCGAGGCGCTGATCCTGCCGTGTCTGGGCCGCACCGAGATCGACGTGCAGGAAACCGGCCCGCAGGCGGTGACCGTCGAAGACTCGATGAGCATGGTCCACCTGTCCGCGGGCATCAACGCGCCGGCGTCTTCGGAACTGCTGTCCGAGCCTGCCATCGTCGCGCGCCTGGCCGAAGCGGCCTTGGGCTCGCGCAGCAAGACGCCGTGGCGTTGGCTGGTCGGCGACTATGGCCGGATCCGCGACAAGATCGCCGAAGTGTTCGACGATTTCCGCGATTTCAACCGGCGCGTGGCGGTGCCGGGCGGATTCCGGTTGAGCAACACCGCCGCGCAGCGGCAGTGGAGCACGCCGTCAGGCAAGGCGATGTTCGTCGCGCACGCCGTGCCCACCGACCTGCCGGTGCATCGCGCCCGCGCCGCTGCGGGTTCGCCGGTGTTCACGCTGACTACGGTGCGCTCGCACGACCAGTACAACACCACCATCTACGGCCTGGACGACCGCTACCGCGGCGTGTTCGGCGAACGCCGCGTGCTGTTCGCCCATGCCGAGGACATCGCCGCTCTGGGGATGAAAGCGGGCGATTGGGTCGATCTGGAAAGCCTTGGCGACGACGGGCGGCGCCGCCGCGCCGCGCGCTTCATGCTGGTCGAATACGCGATCCCGCGCGGCTGCCTGGCGGCCTACTATCCGGAAACGAACGCGCTGGTGCCGCTGTCGAGTTTCGCCGACGAAGCGCGCACGCCGACTTCGAAGTCGATTCCGGTCGTCGTGCTGCCGCACGCGCAGGACGCCGCCCCGGAAGCGCCGCGTGACATCCCCGTCGCCGTCGTTCGCTGAGACCTTGCTCGCCGAACTCGCGCGCGAGCCGGACGGCGTCTCGCTTCCGCGCCTTTGCAAGCGCTTGGGCGTACGCATGAGCGTGCTGATGCGCGAACTGGCTTGGCTGGGCGAGGACGCGATCGGCGGCGAAGCCGGGCCAGGATGGATCCGGGTCGAAAAGCGCGGCGAGCTCGATGTGGCCGTGCTCACCGAACGCGGCCGCGGCCGGATTACTCGCGAATCGCGATAAGGCGTACCCTTCGCTTTTCGCTTGTGTAGAGCGGAGCTTGCTCCGCTTGCTCTTTGTAGGAGCGGCTTTAGCCGCTCCTACAAAAACAAAGGCAGCGGGGCGATCCCCGCTGCTAAAAACCAAGATCAGCTGCGATGCTTGGCGACCCAATCCACGTATTTGCCGACGAAAGCCTGCAGGAACTTCCGGGTCTCGTCCGAGCCGATATTGCCTTCGTCGTCGAACAGGCCTTCCTTGAAATGGATGAACACTTCGGGCTGGGCCAGCGTGGGCGCGTCGACGAACGCCAGCGAACCGCGTACGTGCTGCTGGGCGATGGCGGTGCCGATGGTGCCGATCGACGCGCCGATCACGGCCGCGGGCTTGCCGGCGAAGGAGTTCTTGCCCCAAGGCCGCGAGCCGATGTCGATGGCGTTCTTCAGCACGCCCGGCACCGAGCGGTTGTATTCGGGGGTGACGAACAGCAGCGCGTCGGCGCCTTCGATCTGTTGCTTGAGGCGACGGTAAGGCGCGGGATAATCGGCGTCGTAATCCTGGTTGTAGAGCGGCAGCTCGCCGATATCGACGTATTCGAATTCGTAGCCGGCCGGCATCAGTTTCTCGACCGCTTTGGCCAGCTTCTTGTTGATCGAATCCTTGCGCAGGCTGCCGACGAAAACGGCGACTTTGGTTTTGCTCATGGCGATGCTCCGGTGGCGAAGAAGCGCACAGACTATCGGCCGGCGTTCGCCTGCGAAGCGTCAAGTGCGGAAGGGATCGTCTCGCCCGTGGTAGCAATGCGGCGGACGTCCGATCGGCATTCGCTCGTCATCCCGGCATTCGCTCGTCATCCCGGCGAATGCCGGGATCCAGGCCATCTCGCGAGATTGCCGCATGCGTCGGATGCCCTGGATCCGGGCTTGTACCGGGATGACGGCTCCGTGGAAGAGACCGTCCCGCCGATGTCGGCAATCCGAACGTCAGGCCAACGAATCGGCCGCGGCGACGATCTCATCGTCCGACGGAATGACGAGAAAAGCCGCGCCCGCCAAGGGCGTGAACGTATCCGCGCCGACCACCCGCTTGAACGGCCGGGCGCCGTAGCCGCCTTCGGCGATGGCGGTGACGATGCCCTCGCCCACGCCAGCGCTATGTCGGCCTTCGTCGACCACCAAGATGCGCTTGGCGTTGCGCGCCTGTTCGACGATGTACGCCTCGTTGAGCGGCACCAGCCAGCGCAAATCGACGACGCGGGTCTTCCAACCGTGCTTCTTTTCGACGACGCGGGCGGCGCGCAGGCTCATCGGCACGCCATTGCCGAAGGTGAAGATCACCAGATCGTCGCCTTCGCCATACGCGCGGCCTTCGCCGAGCTTCATCGCCTGATCCGGAGCGGGATACTCGGTCAGCCACTGGCCGTCGCCCGCTTCGTACAGATCCTTGGTCATGTACAGCGCGATCGGTTCCAAGAACGCGCAAACGCGCCCGTCGACCTTGGCCAGCGCGGCCAGCGTGCGCAACATCGTCGCGGCGTCGTCGCCGCGGCTCGGACAGCCGACCACCAACCCGGGAATGTCGCGCAGCGCGGTGATCGAATTGTCGTTGTGGAAATGCCCGCCGAAGCCGCGCTGGTAGCCGAGCGAGGCTATCCGCATCAGCATCGGATTGCGGTACTGGCCGTTGCTGAAGAACTGCAGGCTCGCCGCTTCGCCGCGGATCTGGTCGCAAGCGTTGTGGAAATAGGCCAGATACTGGATTTCCGGCAGCGGCAGCATGCCCATGTTCGCGTAGCCCTGGGCCAGGCCCAGGATCACGGTTTCGTCCAGCAGCGTATTGAACACTCGCTTGTTGCCGAACGCTTTGTGCAGGCCCTTGGTGACGGTGTAGACGCCGCCTTTCTGCGCCACGTCCTCGCCGAACAGCAGCGCTTCGGGATATTTGCAGAACAGATCGTGCAGCGCCGCGTTGATCTGGATCGCCAGATGCTTGGGCGCCTGCTTTTCCGGCAGCTTCGCCTCGCCGCCGAAGGCCGCGGCGCGCTTGTCGGCGAAATCGAAACGTTCGGCTTCGGCTTTGACTTTGTCCGGCGTGTACGGCGCCAGCGGCGCCATCACTTCCTGCAGCGAAGACAGGCGCGGCCGGCGGTCGGCGTCTTCGGCCGCGGCGAAGCATTTCTTGCGGGTCTCTTCGTACAGGACGAGGATGTCGTCCTTCGACATCAGGCCCGATTCCAGCGCGATCGCGGCGCTGCGCAGCAGCGGATCGGTCGCCTCGACCGCGCACAGTTCCTCGATGCTGCGCCACTCGATCTCGAAATCCGTGCCGGCGTGGCCCATGATCCGGGTCGTGCGCAAATGCAGGAAGGTCGGGCGCCGCGTGCGTCGGCAATGCTCGACGGCGCGCTGCACGTCGCCATAGCCGGAGGCCAGGTCCAAGCCGTCGGCGGAGAAATAGTCGAGATCCGCGCGATCGCGGAAATTGCGGCCCACCCAGCCGTCCGGCGTCTTCACCGAGATGCCGATGCCGTTGTCTTCGCACACGAACAGCACCGGCGCCGGGAGCTTCTGGTAAGCCGTCCAGGCCGCGGCGTTGAACGCGGTCTGCGCGGTGGCGTGGTTGCTGGACGCGTCGCCGAACGAGCAGATGGCGATGCTGTCGTCGGGGATCGGCAGCTTATGGCCGATGCGCCGCGCCTGTTCGATCGCCACCGCGGTGCCGAACGCCTTGGGCAAATGCGAAGCGATCGTCGAAGTCTGCGGCAGCACCCACAACGGTTTGCTGCCCCACACTTTGTGGCGGCCGCCCGACGCCGGGTCGTCCTTGCTGGCCGCGAAGCTCAGCGCCGAATCCATGATCGGATCCATGCCCGGCAGCTTGCGGAAGCGTTCGGCCATGAAGCCGCCGCTGCGGTAATGCAGGAAAGCGGGATCGGTATGCCGGGTGAGCCGCGCCACCATCGCATTGCCTTCGTGGCCGCTGGAACCGATGGTGTAGAAGACCTTGTTCTGCACCCGCAGCACGCGCGCCATCAGGTCCAGATGGCGCGAAATCAGCTGCGATTCGAACAACTCCCGGAAGCCGCGCGCATCGAGCGCGCTGCCGTCCAGGATCGCCTCGCCCGGCGCCGGCTTGGCGTCGGCGCGGCCATTCCAAGCGCGCACGAATTCGCTGAAGTTGGCGTCGCAGATTTCGGCGCGGTTGACGCCTTTCATGCGGGCGGGAATCGGATTCGGGATGGCGACGGTCATGGCGTTCTTGTTTTCGGCGGCCCGCTCGGGACGGCAGTAGGTGAATTATGCGCTCGACGCTGCGAGCAGGGCCGCATTTTCCGGCGCCGGATCGGGCATGGCGACGAAACCAGGCGTCGCGCGCACGCGCGCCAGCCAGTCGCTCACTTTCGGATAAAGCGTCAAGTCGAAACCGCCGTGATGGGCGACGTCGGTATAGGCGAACAGCGCGATGTCGGCGATGCCGTAGTCCGGTCCGGTGAACCAGGCATGCTCGGAGAGATGTTTTTCCATCACCGCCAAAGCTTGATTACCGCGTTCCATGCAGCGCGGCAATTCGGCGGCACGGCGCGGCGAATCGATCGGTGTCCAGCCGCGGATGAAGCGCGCGACGGCCACGTAAGGCTCATGGCTGTATTGTTCGAAGAACATCCAGCCCAGCGCTTGCGCGCGTTGCCATTTGTCTGCCGGCAAGAACGGCGTGCCCTCGGCCAGATAGCAGAGGATCGCGTTCGATTCGGCCAGCACGCGGCCGTCTTCCAATTCGATGATCGGCACGCGGCCGTTCGGGTTCTTGGCCAGATACTCCGGCGTGCGCGATTCGCCTTTCGAGCTGTCGATTTCGACCCAGCGATATTCGCGGCCGAGCTGTTCCAGCAGTAGCCGCAGTTTATGGCAATTGCCGGAAACCGAATAGCCGTAGACCGTGATCATGGCGACACCCGCAGTTGCGCCCGGTTTCTGGCCCACTCTTCGCGGGTCTGTCCCCAGACTTCCAGTTCTTTCTCGTGGTAAGGCTCGGGCAAGCGTCCGTTGCGCAGTTTTTTCGAACCGAGCTTGGCGGCGACGCTGCGCGAGGGCGCATTGTCGAAATCGATGGTGTGGATGATTTCGTCCCACCCCAGATGTTCGAAGGCCCAATCCATCGCCGCGGCCGCGCCTTCGGTCGCATAACCCTTGCCGCCGGCATCGATCGCGACGCCCCAACCCACTTCCGTTCCCGGCCAGCCTTCCGGTTGCCAAGGTCCGAGGCGACCGACCCAGCGTCCGCTGCTTTTCTCGATGACCGAAAAGAAACCGAAGCCGTACGCGGTCCAGGAGCCGATCACCGACATCAGGCCGCGCCATGCGATCGGCCGCGACTGCGCGCCGCCGATGAAGCGCACGTGTTCTCCGTCGGCCATGAAATCGGCCCAGGCGTCGAGATCCTCGCGCGCCGGCGGCCTCAAGATCAGGCGTTCGGTTTCCAGCACCGGGCCGAGCGCGGCCGTTTTCATGCCGAGCGCCTCGCCTGCCATTCGTCGCGGCTCTGCCCCCAGATGTCGATCGGGTGGTCTTCGCTCGGCGGCGGGAGTTTGCCCGGGCCTTTGTTGCGCGAGCCCAGACGCTCGGCCACGCGTTGCGACGGCACGTTGTCCGGATCGATGCAGTGGATCACGTCTTTCCAGCCCAGGTTTTCGAACGCCCAATCCATCGCGGCCTTGCCGGCTTCGGTGGCGTAACCCTTGCCTTGCGCGTCGGGATGGAAAGCCCAACCGAGTTCGTTGCCCGGCCAGCCTTCGGGGCGCCAGGGGCCGAGTTGGCCCAGCCAGAGGCCGGTTTCTTTTTCGACGATCGAGAACATCGCGAAGCCTTGCAGCTGCCATGCGCCGGGCATCTGCAGAAACTTGCGCCAGGCCTCGGCGCGCTTGAGCGGGCCGCCGAGGAATTTCATCGCGCCCTCATCGGCGTGCAGTTCGGCGTAGCGGCCGAAGTCGTCGATATGCGGCAGGCGCAGGACCAAGCGTTCGGTTTCGATGCGGATGTCGTCGGTTTGCAAGCCCTGCTCCTGAAGCTGCCTCTCCCATCGGGAGTGGGTTGGGGTGAGGGTTCGGAGAAGCTACGTCGCTCCAGAATCGCTGCGATGCGGCAACCATTTCCCTGGCGACCCGATCCACTATCGCTACGCCGAACCCTCATCCGGCGCTGCGCGCCACCTTCTCCCGGCGGGAGAAGGGTGCGAGATCAAAACGCGTTGATGCCCGTCAGCTCGCGCCCGACCACCAACTGGTGCACCGTCTCGGTGCCTTCGTAAGTGATCACCGATTCCAGATTCAAACCGTGCCGGATCGGGCAATGCTCGGTGGTGATGCCGGCGCCGCCGAGCAGGTCGCGCGCTTCGCGGGCGATGTCGATGGCCATGCGGCAGTTGTTCCACTTGGCCAACGAGACCTGGGTCGGCTGCATCTTGCCGGCGTCCTTCAAACGGCCCAGTTGCAGCGACAGCAACTGCGCGCTGGTGATGCGGCGCGCCCAATCGGCCATCTTCAGCTGCGCGCTTTGCGTCGCAGCCACCGGACGGTCGAACAGGATGCGTTCCTTGGAATAGTTCAACGCTTCGTCCAGGCAAGCGATGGCCGCGCCGATCGGACCCCAAGTGATGCCGTAGCGAGCCTGGGTCAGGCAGCCGAGCGGGCCTTTCAGGCCTTTCACGTTCGGCAGACGGTTGGCTTCGGGCACGCGCACGTTGTCGAAGAACAGCGCGCTGGTCACCGACGCGCGCAGGCTCATCTTGTGCTTGATCTCCTGCGCGGTGAAGCCGGCGAAGCCCTTCTCCACTACGAAGCCCTGGATGCCCTCGTCGGTCTGCGCCCAGACGATGGCGATATCGGCCAGATTGCCGTTAGTGATCCACATCTTGGAACCGTTGAGGATCCAGTCGGCGCCGTCCTTCTTGGCGTTGGTTTTCATATTCGCCGGGTCCGAGCCGCCCTGCGGCTCGGTCAGGCCGAAGCAGCCGATGACCTTGCCGGCGGCCATGTCGGGCAGCCAGCGTTTGCGCTGCTCTTCGGTGCCGTAGGCGTAGATCGGATACATGCATAGCGAGGACTGCACGCTGGCGAAGCTGCGGATGCCGCTGTCGCCGCGTTCCAGTTCCTGACAGATCAGGCCGTAGCTGACCGCGTTGAGGCCGGCGCAGCCGTATTCCTCGGGCAAGGAGGCACCCAGCAAGCCCAGTTCGGCCATTTCCGGGATCAGTTCTTTGGGGAAACGGGCCTGGTCGAAGCAGTCGCCGATGATCGGCAGCACACGTTCGTCGGTGAAACGGGCCACGGTTTCCTGCACGGCGCGCTCCTCTTCGCTGAGCAGGGAGCGGACGTCGTACAGATCGTAGGGATGCAGGGCCATGGCGGTTTCGGCGAACGGGAAACCGGCATTGTATCGGGCCGTGTTGCAGCGCGGCACCCCGCGGCTTTTGTGGGAGGGGCTTCAGCCCCGACAACAAGCTCGCGGCGGGCTGTCGGGGCTGAAGCCCCTCCCACAAGAGCTCATCTGCAATGGCCGAAACGAAACGGGCCCGGCGATGCCGGGCCCGTGGAAGCGCTTACTGGAGAAGCTTACTGGCGCGGAGCCTCATCGCCCGAAGCCGAGGCCACCTGGGTCACGACCTGGCCGTCGATCACCGGCAGGCGGTCGCCCGGCTTCTGGTCCATGCGCACGGTGCGCTCCTGGCCCTGATAGCGGTAGGTGACGTCGTAACCGGTGGTCACGTCCTCGTCGCCGAGCAGAATGCGCTCGCCCGGCTTGCTGCCGGTGCGCATGGTGCCGGTGGTGCCGTCCGGATTGCGGTAGGTCACGTTGTAGGCGACCGTCTTGGACGAGGTCGAGGTGCCGGAAACGGTGTGGCACTGGCGCTGGGTCCGGTTCACGACCTGGCCGCCGACATGGCGACGGTCGATTTCACGACCCGCGAAGCCGCCGCCGACCGCGCCGGCCACCGTGGCGAGCTTGCGGCCATTGCCGCCGCCGACTTGGTTGCCGATCAAGCCGCCGATCACCGCGCCGGCCACCGTGCCGCCGACGTTGCCGTCGCGCTCAGGCAGGCGTTCCTGGACCACGACATCGTTGCAGACTTCGCGCGGATTGGAAGTGGTGACGGTTTCGCGCACCGGCTCGGTGCCGATCACGGTTGCGTACAGCTTTTCCTTCTCGGTGATCGGACGAGCGTCGATCACCTGCGCGTATTCGACGCGGCCGCCGGCGGGAATGCCGTTGTTTTGGGCTACGTCGTTCAACGGACCGGGCTGCAGCTGAGAAGCCGACGTGTAATCGGGCTGCTTGTCGCGATTGTTCTGGAACGCCGCCACCGCGACGCCGCCTACCAGCAGCGAAGCCAGTGCGATTGCCAAAGTATTGTTCTTCATTAGCTGCCTCCCGAGGCGGTGCTGGTGTTGTTTCCCTCGATGGGGATTGCAGCATGCCCAGCCTGAACCGAAAGGTGAAAATTTCGTGGCAAGCTGTCGGGAACATGAACTGCCACGCGCCTGCCAAACCTGACCGGGCGTGGTAGCGTGACCGCATTCCCAATTGAGGATCCGGCGATGGCCAACCCCCTGCTCGCGCCCGTGCTGCGCTGGTTCGGCCGGCTGCGCTTTCCGCACCTGTTCCTGCTGACCGCGGCGCTGTTCGTGGCCGATACCCTGGTGCCGGATTTCATCCCGTTCGTCGACGAATTGCTGCTGGGCTTGGGCACTCTGCTGTTGGCCAACTTCAAGAACCGCAAGCTGGATCCTGCCGCGCCGATCGAGGGCGAAACCGGAAAGCGTTGATCCGTGCTGATCGACAGCCATTGCCATTTGGATGCGCCGGAGTTCGATGCCGACCGTGCGCAAGCGATCGCCCGCGCCGCGGGTGCCGGCGTAACCGCGCAGATCGTGCCTGCGATCGCCGCCGCCAGCTGGCCGAAACTGCGCGAGGTCTGCGCGATGGCGCCGGGGCTGCATGCGGCCTACGGCTTGCATCCGATGTATTTGGCCGAACATCGGCCCGAACATCTCGACGAACTGCGCGAGTGGATCGAGCGCGAACGCCCGGTCGCGGTCGGCGAATGCGGCTTGGATTATTTCGTCGAAGGATTGGATCCGGAAGAGCAGCGAACCTATTTCGACGGCCAGTTGGCTCTGGCGCGCGAGTTCGGCTTGCCGGTGATCGTGCACGCGCGGCGCGCGGTCGATGCGGCGATCGCTTCGATCAAACGCATCGGCGGATTGCGCGGCGTGGTGCACAGCTTTTCCGGCAGCCCCGAACAAGCGCGGCAGTTGTGGAATCTGGATTTCATGATCGGCCTGGGCGGTCCTGTGACGTACGAACGCGCGAACCGGTTGCGCAAGCTGGCCGCGGAGATGCCGCTGGAATTCCTATTGCTGGAAACCGATTCGCCGGACCAGCCCGATGCCGGCATTCGCGGGCAGCGCAACGAACCCGCGCGATTGGTCCGAGTGTGCGAAACGATCGCCGCGCTGCGCGGTGCCTCGCCGCAGGAAATCGCTGCGGGGACCAGCGACAATGCGCGCAGGCTCTTCCGCTTGTAGTTCTGTTCTTGTGGGAGCGACTTCAGCCGCGACAGCCCTGCGGCTCACGCCCTCACCCACCCTCTCCCGCAAGCGGGAGAGGGCTTCAAGCGTCCGACGCTTTCGGTTTGAGCAGCATCTCGATCGCCTTGCCCACCGCGGCGAACGCGAACGCGCCGGTGATGTGCGTCGCCGCGCCCAAGCCGGCGCCGCAATCCAATTTCAGCGCGGCGTCGGCGCCCAATTTCGGACGCAGGCCGGACACGCTGCCGTCGGCTTGGGGATAGCGGACGTTCTCCAGCGAATAGACCGCCGGCACGCCGAAATAGCGTTGCGGGCTTTTCGGAAAATTGAATTCGGCGCGCAATTTTTTGCGGATCAAGGCCAGCATCGCGTCGTGTTCGGTGCGCGACAGGTCGCGGACCCGCACCAAAGTCGGATCGGTACGCCCGCCCGCGGAACCGACGGCGATCACCGGCTGCTTACGGCGGCGGCACCAGGCGATCATCTCGACCTTGGCGCGGAAGCTGTCGCAAGCGTCCAGCACCAGGTCGAAGCCGCCGCCCAGCAAAGCCTCCAGGGTGGAAGGCGTGACGAAGGCCGGTACGGCGTCGATCGACATTCCCGGATTGATCGCGCGACAACGTTCGGCCAAAGCCTCGGCCTTGTTGCGCCCGTACTGGCCTTCCAACGCGGGCAATTGCCGGTTGGTGTTCGACAGGCACAGGTCGTCGGCGTCGATCAGACTAAGATGGCCGATGCCCGAACGCGCCAGCGCTTCCGCCGCCCACGAGCCGACGCCGCCCACGCCCACCACCGCCACCCGGCATTCGCCCAGGCGCGCGAGCGCGCCGCGTCCGTACAGGCGGTCGATGCCGGCGAAACGTTCTTTCCATCCTTCGCGCATCCCGCCATCTTAGCGCTTGCGCAATGCGGAGCCCGCTCCGCTGCGTGGACGAGGGCCCGCGGCGGCATGTTATGTTCGCGGCGAATCCAACGGAGCCCGCCATGTCCTCGCCAGCCCCGAACGCGTCCGCCCCGAAGAAGCCTTCCGCCGCCGGCCGCTATTTGTTCCTGTTCCTGCTCGGTCTGGTGATCGGCATCGTCGCCACGGTGATGGCCTTGCGGGCCATCGATGCGCGCAAAGATCATTTCCCCGATTCGGTGATGCATGTGCAGGGATGGCATCTGGCGCAACTGAAGGCCAGCGTCGAACAGAACCGCTGCGGAGCCACCGACACGCTGCCGCATCTGCAGGCGCTGCGCACGATGGCCAACGACTTGGAACCCGCCTTCCCGGACCTGCGCGAGGACGAACGCTTCGCCCGCCACGCCAGCGGCATGCGCGCGGCGCTCGACGGCGCCCTCGCCTCGCCGCCCATGAATTGCCCGGGCGTGACCGCGGCCGTCGACAAGGTGGGCCAGGCGTGCAAGGCCTGCCATCAGGACTTCCGCAACTGAATTGGCGCTTGACGGACCGTCGAGGGTTGACGGTCCGTTCATGGTCGCGGTTCTAATTTCTTGCCCGCAAGCAGGCGAATCCAACGCCCGCTCACACAGGAGAGCCGCATGAACATCCGTCTGATCAGTCTGGCCGCCCTCGCCTCGTTGGCGCTGGCCGGTTGCGCCACCTCGCCGGGCTATTACGGCGGCGGCGGTGGTTACAACAACAACGGCGGCTACAACAATCCGCCCCCGCCGTCCTACGGCAATAACAGCAATTGCTACGACTGCGGCCAGGTGGTCGGCATCCAGCGCGTCGCCGGTTCCGGCGCGCCGCGCGCGACCGGCGCGATCCTGGGCGGCATCGTCGGCGCGGCCGCCGGACGCGAGATCGCCGACGACCACACCGATAGCAAGGGCCGCAAGAACACGGCCACCATCGCCGGCGCCGCCGCGGGCGCACTGGCCGGCAACGCCATCCAGAACCGCGTCAGCAACGCCGAAAACGACATCACCGTGCGCTTGAACGACGGCCGCACCGTGACCGTGCGCCAGGTCGACATGGCCGGCATCCGCATGGGCGCCTACGTCCGCGTGTACAACAATCACGTTTGGCCGCAGTAAGCCGCGCGTTTAAGCCTGCGAATCACCGGCGGCCCGCGAAAGCGGGCCGCTTTTTTCGCGCTTCGTGATGCGACGCAAAAATGCGTCCGCCGCGCCAGGAGTAAGGTGGGCCGTCCGCCCCCGCGGACCACGTCACTTCCGACATGAGGGAACATGCGATGAAGTCCACGTTACTCGGCGTTACCCTGGGTACCACCCTGCTCGCCGCGGCGATCGCCGCCGCCGGCGCCGCGCAGCCTTCGGCCAAGTTCAATCCCTTGCGGGTCAGCCTGACCGCGGCGACGGCCGATTCGGGCGGTTTCCTGGGCGCGGTAGAAGTCGTGATCACCAACACCGGCAACCGCACGGTGCGCGTGCCGAAGTGGGAATTACCGAACGAGTTCCTTGAAGCGAAGCTGTTCCAAGTCACCCGCGACGGCGCGCCGGTGCAATACGAAGGACCGATGATCAAGCGCGGCCTGCCCGGCGCCGAAGATTTCGCGATCCTGCGCGCCGGCGAAAGCTACCGCGCCACGGTCGATTTGACGGCGGCCTACGATATGACCCAAAGCGGCCGCTACGTCGTCACCCTGATCTCGCCGCTGCAGCACGCTTCGACCTCGGGCGGCGAAATGCTGAAGGACATCCGCGGCTTGCCGATGCTGCTGCAAACCGCGCCGCTGAACCTCTGGGTGGACGGCAAGGATCAGCTGGGCGCCGTGCAGCAAGCCAAGCCTCCCAAGCCCGACGCCAGCGGCGTGGTGGTGAACGGAGTCACCTACAAGGGCTGCACCACCTCGCGCATCGATACCGCCGGCCAAGCGGTGAACGCCGCGCGCAACTACGCCGAGAACGGCAAAGGCTACTTGAACGCGGGAACGACCGGACCGCGCTACACCACTTGGTTCGGCGCCTACACGTCGAGCCGCTATTCGACGGCGCGCCAGCATTTCGCCTCGATCGACACCGCCCTGGACCAGAACAACGGCCAGATCACCATCAACTGCGGCTGCAACCAGAGCTACTACGCCTACGTGTATCCGAACCGGCCGTACGAGATCTTCGTCTGCCGCGCCTTCTGGAGCGCGCCGCTGGTGGGCACCGATTCCAAGGCCGGCACCCTGATCCACGAAACCAGCCACTTCACCGTGGTCGCCGGCACCGACGACATCGTCTACGGCCAAGCGGGCGCGAAGAACCTGGCGCTGAGCGATCCGAACGGCGCGCTCAACAACGCCGACAACCACGAGTACTTCGCGGAGAACACGCCGTCGCAGAACTGACCGTCCGTTCCGTCCAAGAAAAAACCCCCGGCATCGCTGCCGGGGGTTTCTTTTTCGGCTCAAACCGAGCGGATCACATCGGCTCTACGGCGTCCGCCTGCAGACCCTTCTGACCCTGGACGACGGTGAAGCTGACCTTCTGGCCTTCCTTCAAGCTCTTGAAGCCCTGCGACTGGATCGCACGGAAGTGCACGAACACGTCTTCGCCATTCTCGCGGCTGATGAAGCCGAAACCCTTGGCGTCGTTGAACCACTTGACGGTACCTGTTTCACGGTTCGACATCGGTCTTGCTCCTCGAAGCGGTTGATATGCGCCGCGACTCACCCTTTTTCGTTCGGGCTCGCGACGGTGCTGGTTGCAAGGAGGCAACGAGGTGCAACGATGTAGCGGATCGGAAACAGGATCTACCCATCAGGCCACGGTTCACGGTGACCCTTGAAACTCAGCCAGCGAAACTTACCCCGGCATCTGTGAAAATGCAATCCGATGGCGTATGGCCGAAAAGCCGACGAACGTCCCATTTTTGGAAGGAAATCCGATGGATCCGAACACTATTTATTATGCGATCGCCGCGGTCCTGGTCGTGGTCGGCGTAGCCGGCACCGTGCTGCCGGCGCTGCCGGGCCTGCCGCTGGTGTTCGCCGGCATGCTGCTGGCGGCTTGGACGGGCGATTTCGAGAAGATCGGGATCCCGACCGTCGTCGTGCTGGCGCTGCTGACCTTGATCTCCCTGGCGGTGGATTTCTGGGCCACCGCCCACGGCGCCAAACGGGTCGGCGCCAGCCGCAAGGCCTTGGTCGGAGCGGTGATCGGCACCTTCGCCGGCCTCTTCGTATTTCCGCCGTTCGGGCTGTTCGTCGGGCCCTTCGCCGGTGCGCTCGCCGGCGAACTGCTGCACCGTCGCAACGTGGATCGGGAGAGCTTGGGCCACGCGGCGAAAGTCGGCTTCGGCACTTGGTTCGGCATCGTCCTCGGCGTAGTGCTGAAGCTGGGCATCGCGTTCGCGATGATCGGCCTGTTCGTGCTGGCCTGGTGGTTGTGAGCGCGTCGACGCGGCCTTAAGCGCGAATGCTTACACTGCTCCCTAACTCGCGACCCTCGTCCTGATGCCTATCGTCGACCGCAAGCCCCGCACTTTCTCCGGCAAACCCCTCGTTTGGCTGCTCTGCCTGCTGATCGCCTGCGCCAGCGGCGCGGCGTGGTCGGTGCCGGCGGCGCTGCTCGCCAAGCCCGCCGCGTCTTCGCCGACGACCGACCCGGCGGCCGACCGCGATACCCGCGACAAACTGGCGCTGCGGCTGCGCACGGCGGACGGCCTGCAGGCCGTCGTCCCGAGCGTCAGCAACGGCGTGGCCACGCTCGACGGTCTGGTCCGCGACGAAGCCCGGCGCAAGACGGCGGCGGCGATCGCGGCGCAAACGCCGGGCGTGGTCAAAGTCGAGAACCGGGTCGAAGTGCATACCGGCCTGGGCACGCGCTTGCGCGCCGCGTTCGACTTGATGGTCGCCAAGCTGATCCAACTGGTGGCGGCGACGCCGCTGCTGCTCGTGGCCGTGGCGATCGTGCTGCTGGCCTCGTGGCTGGGCGGCTTCTTCGCCCGCCGTTTGAATTGGCTGCGGATCAAAAGCAGCAACCCGTACATGGACGGGCTGCTCAAGCGCGTCGTGCAAAGCGTAGCGGTGCTGATCGGCGTGCTGGTCGCATTGGATCTGTTGGGCGCGACCTCGCTGGTCGGCGCCGTGCTCGGTTCGGCGGGCGTGGTCGGCCTGGTGGTCGGCTTCGCCTTCCGCGACATCGCCGAGAACTACGTGTCCGGCGTGCTGCTCAGCCTGCGCCGGCCGTTCTCGCCGGGCGACCACGTGGTGATCGACACCCGCGAAGGCAAAATAGTGGCGCTGAGTTCGCGCGCGACGGTGCTGATGACGATGGACGGCAACGAATTGCTGATCCCGAACGCGATGGTGTTCAAGTCGATCATGCTGAACTACTCGCGCAATCCCAAGCGCCGGTTCGACTTCACCGTTTCGATCGACGCCACCGAATCGATCTCCAAGTCGAGCGCCTTGGCGCTGGAGCAAATCGCCAAGGTGCCGGGCGTGCTGAACGACCCCGCGCCTTCGTCCGTGGTCAAGGATTTCGCGCCGACCGGCATCGTGCTGCAGTTCTTCGGCTGGGTGGACCAGCGCGAGTCCGATTTGGGCAAGACCCGTGGCGAAGCCATCCGCCTGGTCAAGGCCGCCTTCGCCACGGCCGGCATCGATCAGCCGCAGACGACCTACAACATCGTCAGCAAGCGCGCCAGCGCCGAGGAAACGGCGCCGCCGAAGGAAAACGAATCCACCCGCGGCGCGCAGGCCGACACTTCGGTCAACCGCGACATCGACACGCAACTGGCGGCCGCGCAGCGCGCCGAAGACAAGAACCTGCTGGATTCGGGAGAAACCAAGCCATGACGGCACGTCGCATCGCGTTCTGCGCGTTGGGCTCGGCTTCGCTGTTCGGCAGCGCCGCCGTCCAGGCCCAAAGCTACCAGCCGGGCACGCCCGAAGCCTGCACCGCGATCGCGGCCGACGCGGAACGCCTGGCTTGTTACGACACCGCCTTGCAGCGGCAAGCGCCGCGGACGCAACAAGCGGATGCGGCGGCCGCGGCGGCGGCGGCCGAACTCAAGGTCGCCAAGCAGGAGCAACAAGCGGACGGGACGCTTACTGCGAAAGAACGCGCCCGGCGCGCGGTCGACGGCCTGTTCGGCCGCGACATGGTCAGCAGCGACGACGCGGCGCTAGCCAATTCCGGCAAAGGTTCTTTGCTCGACCGGCGTTGGGAATTGGCCAAGGACTCCAAACTCGGTCCGTTCCAATTGCGCGCCTACAAACCGGTCTACTTGTTCCCCGTATTCTGGACCAGCGACAAGAACGAAGCGCCGCATTCGCCCAACCCGAACAACACCGTCGCCGAGCCCGAGCCGCTGAAGCCGCTGGAAGCCAAATTCCAGATCAGCTTCAAGACCAAGCTGGCCGAGAACCTGTTCGGCGACAACGGCGACCTGTGGGGCGGCTACACCCAAAGCTCGCGCTGGCAGGTCTACAACGCCGAGATTTCGCGGCCTTTCCGCGAGACCGATTACGAGCCGGAAGTGATGCTGGTGTTCCGCAACAATTACAGCATCGGCGGTTGGAAGGGGCGGATGACCGGCATCCAACTGACCCACCAATCCAACGGCCGCAGCGATCCGTTATCGCGCAGCTGGAACCGGGCGATCCTGAATTTCGGCCTAGACCGCGAGAACTGGGCATTGAGCATCCGCCCGTGGTACCGCATTCCGGAAGAGCGCAAAGACGACAACAACGCCGATATCGAAGATTACGTCGGACGCATGGACGCTACCCTGGTCTACAACAAAGGCGGCCACGAAGTCGCGTTGATGGCGCGCCATTCCTTGCGCAGCGGCGACCGCTCGCACGGCGCAGTGCAATTCGATTGGGGATTCCCGATCAACAACCTGCTGCGCGGGCATCTGCAGATTTTCGATGGGTACGGCGAGAGTCTGATCGACTACAACCACCGCGCGACGTACATCGGCCTGGGTATTTCGCTGTTGGAGTGGTACTGAGCCGAAGCCCCTCTCCCATCGGGGGAGGGGTTGGGGTGAGGGTTCGGAGAAGTTGCGGGAGTTTCAGCTTACGCCGTTTCTCCGTACCCTCATCCGCCCTTCGGGCACCTTCTCCCGATGGGAGAAGGATGCAAAACACTTCCGTCGGATCGTTATGCCCCGCTGCGCCAGCGCCGATGCTCGACCATCATGCATTGGTCTTGGACGACATCGATCCCAGCCGCCAAGAGGCGTTCCGCGAAAGCGTCGTGACGGATGCCGGTCTGCAGCCACACCGCACGCGGCCGGGCTTTGAGCAGATCGTCCAGATGCGGTTCCAGATCTTCGGGCTTGCGGAAAACGGTCACCACGTCCACCCGGCCCGGAACGTCGGCGACGCTGCGATGCACCGGCTTGCCGAGGATGTCGGACACGTCCGGGTAGTAGACCGGTACCGGCACGATCTCGTAGCCGGCGCGATTCATATACGCCGGAATCATGTGCGCCGGCGCCGGCATGCGGTCTTCCGGCTTGATGCCCAGCACGGCGATCCGCCGCGTCTGCGCCAGCAAACGATCGATGTCGCGATGGTTCTGGATCAGCGAACCGCGCATCAGGCCGCCTCGATCACGACGGGTATCTTGCCGATCCGCGCCTGCCATTCGCGCGGGCCGGTCTTATGCACCGACTCGCCGGCCGAATCGACCGCGACCGTCACCGGCATGTCCTGCACCGTGAATTCGTAGATCGCCTCCATGCCCAGATCCTCGAACGCGACCACGCGCGCGGCCTTGATCGCTTTCGAAACCAGATAAGCCGCGCCGCCGACCGCCATCAGGTACACCGACCGGTGCTTGCGGATCGCTTCGATCGCCGCCGGGCCGCGTTCGGCTTTGCCGACCATGCCCAACAAACCGGTTTCGCTGAGCACTTGTTCGGTGAACTTGTCCATGCGCGTGGCTGTGGTCGGGCCGGCCGGGCCCACCGCCTCGTCGCGCACCGGATCGACCGGACCGACGTAATAGATGAAGCGCCCCGCGAAATCGACCGGCAGCTTTTCGCCTTTGTTGAGCATGTCGACCATGCGCTTGTGCGCCGCGTCGCGACCGGTGAGCAGCTTGCCGTTGAGCAGCAACACTTCGCCGGGTTTCCACGATGCGACTTCCTCGCGAGTCACCGTGTCCAAGTTCACACGACGCCCCTTCGACGAGTCGTAAGCCAGCTTCGGCCAATCTTCCAACGAAGGCGGATCCAGCATCACCGGGCCACTGCCGTCGAGGACGAAATGCGCGTGGCGGGTCGCCGCGCAGTTCGGGATCATCGCGATCGGCAGGTTCGCGGCGTGGGTCGGATAATCCTTGATCTTGATGTCGAGCACCGTGGTCAGGCCGCCCAGGCCCTGCGCGCCGATGCCGAGCGCGTTGACCTTGTCGTAGATCTCCAGGCGCAGCTCTTCCAGCCGGTTGGACGGGCCGCGGGCCTGCAAATCGACGATGTCGATCGGCTCCATCAGCGCTTCTTTGGCCAGCAGCATGGCCTTCTCCGCGGTGCCGCCGATGCCGATGCCGAGCATGCCCGGCGGGCACCAGCCGGCGCCCATCGTCGGCACGGTCTTCAGCACCCAGTCGACGATAGAATCGGACGGGTTGAGCATCGCGAATTTGGATTTGGCTTCCGAGCCGCCGCCCTTCGCGGCGACGATCACGTCCACCGTGTCGCCCGGCACCACCGACACGTTGACCACCGCCGGCGTGTTGTCGCCGGTGTTCTTGCGGCCGCCGGCCGGGTCGCGCAGCACGCTGGCTCGCAATTTGTTGTCGGGATGGTTGTAGGCGCGGCGCACGCCTTCGTTGACCATGTCCTCCACGCCCATCGTGGCGTCCGCCCAGCGCACGTCCATGCCGATCTTCAGGAACACGGTGACGATGCCGGTGTCCTGGCAGATCGGGCGGTGGCCTTCGGCGCACATCCGCGAATTGATCAGGATCTGGGCCATCGCGTCCTTGGCGGCCGGCGACTCTTCGCGCTCGTAGGCGGCGGCGAGGTTCCGGATGTAGTCGACCGGGTGGTAATAGCTGATGTACTGCAGGGCGTCGGCGACGCTCTGGATGAGGTCGTCCTGGCGGATGGCGCGGCTGGGGAGGCTGGTCACGGTGGGTCGGCGGGCTGAAAGCGGGCTGAGCCGATTATTTTAGCGCGCCCGCCGGACATCTCCGGCCTTAAACCTTCCACCGTGGTCGGGCATCTGAATGAGTATGCTGATGGCCACGATGACCGAGCTGATGCCCGCCACCGCGATGGCCGCGCCCGCGCAGGACACCGACGAAGCGCTGGTGCGCGCGTCCAGCGCGGGCGATATGGGCGCTTTCGAGGCGCTCTACCGCCGGCACCTGGGCCGGGTCCATGGCGTGATCCTGCGCCTGGTGGGCGGCCAGAACGGCCGGGCCGAAGACCTGACCCAGGAAGCTTTCGTGAGGGCATGGCAGGCGCTGCCGTCGTACCGTTTCGAAAGCGCCTTCGGCACTTGGCTGTATCGGCTGGCGGCCAACACGGCGCTGATGGAATTGCGTTCGCGCCGCAGCCAGCCGCTGATGGACGCCGACGACGGCTACGATGGCCTGGGCAGCGTCGATTCGGCCGGGTATACCACGGCCCTGTCGGCGGATCTGGAAAAAGTGGTGGCCAGCTTGCCGCCGCGTGCGCGCGCTGTCCTGGTGCTGCACGATGTGGAAGGCTGGAAGCACGAAGAAATCGCCGCCGAGCTGGACATGGCGGTGGGCAGTTCGAAAGCGCAGTTGCACCGGGCACGCATGCTGTTGCGGACCCGGCTCGGAGGTGAAGCATGACCACGCACGACTACAACGCGATGCCGCAAGACCCCGACGGCCTGCCCGACGCGCTGCGCTGGCAGCTGCGCGGCCTGCGCCGCGAGGCGATGCCGGAGCGCGATCTGTGGGCCGGCATCTCCGCCCGCATCGCTGCGGAACCCGTCGCCGCGCAAACTGCGCCGGCGCATGCGGTCGCCCTGCCCTCGCCGCGGCGCAATCTTGGCTGGCTGGCGATGGCGGCTTCGGTCGCCTTGGCGGTCGGCCTGGTATGGCAACTGCGGCCGGCCGGAACCGAAGCCGTTTCCCAATCCGAATCCTTCGCCAGCGCCGCACCGCATGCCGATCCCACCACCGCGATCCTGATTTCGCGCGAGGCTTCGGCCATGACTTGGGAATACAAGGCCGCCTTGCGCGAGATCGACGCCCATAACCGCCCGATCGCCAACGCCGCCGCCCTGCGCCAGCTGGACCGCAGCGCCGCGGAAGTGCGCAGCGCCCTCGCCCAGAACCCCGACGCCCGTTTCCTGCTCGAGCGGCTGCAGAAGCTTTACGCGCAGCGGCTCGCGCTGACCCAACGCCTCGCTTTGAGTTGAAATCGAGCATTACCCGGAGAAACACCATGAAACTGCATCTGCTCACCCTGGCCCTGCTTGTCGGCATCGCCGCTCCGGCCTGGGCGGCCAAGCCCATCGACGAAACCCGCTCGCTGAACCCGCGCGGCACGGTCAGCGTCGAGAACGTGAAGGGCCGCATCGAAGTGCGGGTCTGGGACAAGCCGCAGGTGCACATCGGCGGCAGCCTGGGCGACGGCGTCGAGCAGTTCGAAATCGACGGCAGCGGCGACCGCCTCGACATCGAAGTGAAGTATCCGAACAACAGCCGCAACAGCGAACCCACGAATCTGGTGCTGCAGGTGCCGACCCTGGCCAGCCTGGACATCGACGGCGTCGCGGTCGATATCGACGTCGTCGGCACCGCCGGCGCCGAGCTCAACGTCGACAGCGTCAGCGGCAGCGTGACCGTGGCCGGCGCGCCGCGCCGCGCCGACATCGAAAGCGTCAGCGGCGAAGTCCGGGTCACGCTCAACAGCAGCGAAGTCAGCGTGCAGTCGGTCAGCGGCAACGTCGACTTGCGCGGCCGCTTGAACGGCAGCGTCGAAGCCGAAACCGTCTCCGGCGACCTGCGAGTGGATACCCGCGGCGAACGCCTGCGCAGCCTCAGCGCCAGCAGCGTGTCCGGCAACATCGGCATCCGCGGCGCCCTGGCCGACGGCGGCAAGATCAGCACCGAATCGGTCAGCGGCAACATCGAGATCGCGATGCCGAAATCGCTGTCGGCTAAGGTCAGCGGCGAAAGCTTCAGCGGCGACCTCAGCGCTCCCGGCGCGCACGTCAACCGTGCCAAGTACGGCCCCGGTTCGGACTTCGAACAGCGCTACGGCGGCGGCAACGGCGAGATCCGCATCGAGACCTTTTCCGGCACCGGCCGCCTCGATCTGAACTGACGCGACCCGAACGCCTCCGGCGGCATCCATAGCGAAATACTTCACTCCGCCGGAGGCTTCATGCGACATCTGATCGCCATCGTGGCGCTGCTGATCTGTAGCGCCGGTTCGGCCATCGCCGCCGAATCGCCGAACACCGCCGATTCCACCCAGGCGGTCATGGACCGCACCTTCCAGCGCCTGGGCGCCGAGTTCATCAAAAACGGCCGCACGGACGGGATGTCGATCGCGGTGGTCAAGGACGGCAAAGCCCACTTCTACAATTTCGGCTCGACGACGCGCAAAAAGACGCAGGCCCCCACCGAGCGTTCCGTCTACGAAATCGGTTCGATCAGCAAGATCTTCACCTCGCTGCTGTTGGCGCACGCGGTCAACGAAGGCAAGATCGGCCTGCAGGACGACATCCGCCGCTATTTGCCCGGCGAATATCCCGATCTCGCCTACGAAGGCACCCCCGTCCGCATCGTCGATTTAGCGAATACGACGTCGGCCCTGCCCGACAATCTGCCCAATCCCTTTCCGCAAGGCAAAGTCGATCCCGACAAGGCGCCCTTCATCGCGCTGGAAGCGATGAAGGGCTTCAAGCAGGATCAGGTCTACGAAGAACTGAAGACCGCCAAGCTCAGCGCCAAGCCCGGTACGAAGCCGCAGCATTCGAATCTGGCCGCGGACCTGCTAGGACGGATCCTCGAAAAAATTTACGGCGAGCCTTACGAAACGCTGGTCGCGCGCTATATCGAAAAGCCTTTCGGCATGGCCTCCGGCACCGGCCGCGGCCGCGCGGCCGATGAAGTGGACGGCTACAACAAACGGCAAGTGGCCATGCCGCGCATATACGAC
This sequence comes from Luteimonas gilva, assembly GCF_005239095.1. Lineage (GTDB taxonomy): Bacteria > Pseudomonadota > Gammaproteobacteria > Xanthomonadales > Xanthomonadaceae > Luteimonas_C > Luteimonas_C gilva. Next base: position 839,778 of record NZ_SZUA01000001.1, read on the forward strand.
CGCGCATTCCTCATGGCGGGCGGATTGCGTTACAGCACGGCGGACATGGCGAAGTTCCTGGCCGCGGAATTGGCTGCGGCCGACCCCGCGATCCGCCTCAGCCAGCAACCGGCCTGGGGCGATCCGGACGATTTCGCGGTCGGTTTGAATTGGACCTTGAGCAAGACCGTCGACGGCAAGCCGCGCCTGCGCATGTCAGGCAGCACGTTCGGCTGCTCGAGCTACATCGAAATGTATCCAGACATGGACTACGGCATCGTCCTGCTCGCCAACCGGCCGGGCGAAACCCAGAACGAAATGCAGGACCTGGCGAACAAGGCGCTGGAGGAAATCTGGGGCAAGCCGCCTGCGCTGGCGACGCTCGAGAAAGGATTGCAAGCGGACGGCTACCGCAACGCCGCGCGGGTCGTCGCCGAGGTGAAGCGCAAGCACCCCGAACTGCATCTGACCGAAGACTACGTCAACGCCTGGGGCTACCGGCTGCTCGGCGAAAACAAAGTCCAACAGGCCGGCGGCCTGTTCCGCTACAACGCCGAACGATGGCCCAAGAGCTGGAACGCCTTCGACAGCCTGGCCGAAGCCTACGAAAAGCTGGGCGACAAGCCGCGCGCGATCGCCAACTACAAGAAATCGCTCGAACTCGATCCGAAGAACCAGAACGCCGTCGAGCATCTGAAGAAGCTCGAGGCGCGCTGAATCGCGCTTGCGGTCCGCAGCGGATTCTTTGCCTCCCCTAAAGCCGGGTCTTCGAACGGTTCGCGAGATCGGCGTCGATGTCGACGCCGGTTTCGCGCTTGACCAGGGCAGCCATCGCGGCCGAATCCAGATCGCCGCGGGTGGCGGCGACGGCGGCGAACCAACGGCGCATCGCATCGTCGCCGGCTTCGCGCGAGACCCGTTGGAATAGCGCGTCCGCGGCCGCGTAACTCGCGGCTTCGGCCAGCCCCTGCGCCTCGGCTTCTTGTTCGGACTCGGATACCGACAATATCGGCGCTTGCGTGCCTCGGCCGACGTTAGCGGCTGGGTCGGCGCGCATGCGCCACCGGCGAAGATCGATCGAGCCGTCGGCCTGAGCGAGATTGTCGGCGCGATTCGCGCGCGCCCGCCGCGCTGCCGCGGGCGCGTAACGCTCGCTGATGCGCATGCCGAGCCACTCGGCTTGGCCTTCCACGAACCAGCGCGGCAGCTCGCGGTGCGATCCGTACATGGAATGCTGCAGTGCGTGGACTTGTTCGTGCGGGATCAAAACGTCCAGCGCGAAATGCCCGTCGAGCGGGCCGATCGGCGACGTCGCCGGGCGGCCGTCGGCCTGCATCGGGACGGTCCACACGATCTCCTTCGAACCCAATGCCGCTGCGAGCCGTCCTTCTGGATCTCGCGCGAACAGGACCGGATGCCAACGGATGTTTGCAACAGGCGCCGCCGCTGCAACGGCGATATCCGCATACATGCTCGCCAAGCGCGGCGCGGACGTAAGCGCATGCCGCTCGGATGCCGCATCGAAATATAAATCGAAGGCCGGGCCCGCCTTGGCGACCGCTCGCACACGCGTGACGCCGGCTTGTCCGGAAGCGGTGCGATCCAAGTGCAGCCCCTCGACAGGCGTCGCCCTGGCGGGCGTATCGGCCCTCGGCATCTGACAAGCCGTCGACGCCCATGCGATGCTGCCGGCCAGCATGGCGAACCGGCCGCATCGCGTCGCCTTGGCGAAAAGCGCGAGACTGTTGCTCATCGTCCCTGCTCACAAGATTCGCCGTATACCTTGCGCAAAGAATAGATCCAGCGCCAGTACCAATTCGGCGCATTCGCGGCTTGGCACGGATCGCAGGCTCGTGAAGGCGGATCGCGGCCGTCATCGTGCACAATCCGGCGATGGTCGACACGCCCGCCCCGCCCGCCGCCGCGCCCAAGCGCTCGCGCGAACACCCGAGCCTGCGCGAGCGCTTCGATGCGATGCGCAACTTGCCGCCGTTCCTCAAGCAGATCTGGGCGACCAGCCCCGCGTTGACCCTGGCCAGCCTGGGTCTGCGCCTGATCCGCGCGCTGATGCCGGTGGTCACGCTGTACATCGGCAAATTGATCATCGACGAAGTCGTGCGCCTGGTCGGCGCCGGCGTGACTTTCGAAAGCCTGTCCACGGCATGGCAAAGCGGCCAGCTGAGCCATTTGCTGACGCTGTTGGCGCTGGAATTCGGTTTGGCGATCGCCTCCGACCTGTCCGGCCGGATGGTCGCGTACGCCGATGGGCTGCTCTCCGAACTGTTCACCAACGCCACCAGCGTGCGTTTGATGGAGCACGCGGCGACGCTGGATCTGGAGGATTTCGAAGATCCCGACCTGCAGGACAAGCTCGACCGCGCCCGCCGCCAGACCATGGGCCGGATGGGCCTGATGAGCCAGTTGTTCAACCAGGCCCAGGACACGATCACCGTGATCAGTTTCGCCGCGGGCCTGCTGGTCTACGCGCCGTGGCTGATCCTGTTGCTGGCGGTGGCGCTGATTCCGGCCTTCGTCGGCGAAGCGCATTTCAACGCCATGAACTATTCGCTGAACTTCCAGTGGACGCCGGAGCGGCGCCAGTTGGAATACCTGCGCCAGATGGGCGCCAGCGTGGAAACGGCGAAAGAAGTGAAGATCTTCAATCTCCACACCTTCTTGGTCGAACGCTATCGCACGCTTTCCGAAAAATTCTTCAAGGCCAGTCGCGCGCTGGCCCGCCGGCGTGCGTTCTGGGGCACGCTGCTCGCCGCGCTCGGCACGTTCGGCTACTACATCGCCTACGCCTACATCGCCTGGCGCACGGTGCGCGGCGATTTCACCATCGGCGACCTCACCTTCCTGGCCGGCAGCTTCCGCCGCTTGCGCCAATTGCTGGAAAGCCTGCTGATCGGCTTCTCGCAAGTGGCCGGGCAAGCGCTGTATCTGGACGACTTGTTCTCGTTCTTCGACATCGAACCGGAAATCGCTTCGCCCCCGAATGCCCTGCCGGTGCCGCGGCCGATTACGCGCGGCTTCGTGTTCGAGAACGTCGGCTTCCGCTACCCCGACGCCGAACGCTGGGCGCTGCGCGGATTGGATTTCGAACTGCGCGCCGGCGAAGTGCTGGCCTTGGTCGGCGAGAACGGTGCCGGCAAGACCACGCTGGTGAAGTTGCTAGCGCGGCTGTACGACCCGGACGAAGGCCGCATCCAGCTCGACGGGCGCGACCTGCGCGAATACGACCTGGACGATCTGCGCGCCAACATCGGCGTGATCTTCCAGGATTTCGTCCGCTACCACCTGAGCGCCGGCGAGAACATCGGCGTGGGCCAGGTCGATGCGATGGACGACCGCGCGCGCATCGAAGCAGCCGCGCGCCGCGCGATGGCCGACGAGGTGATCGCCGGCCTGCCGAACGGCTACGACCAGCCGATCGGCCGCCGCTTCAAAAACGGCGTGGATCTGTCCGGCGGCCAATGGCAGAAAATCGCCATCGCCCGCGCCTACATGCGCGACGCGCAGGTGATGATTTTGGACGAACCGACCGCCGCATTGGACGCGCGCAGCGAATTCGAAGTGTTCCAGAGATTCAAGGAACTCAGCGACGAACGCACCGCGGTGCTGATTTCGCACCGCTTTTCCAGCGTGCGCATGGCGGACCGCATCCTGGTGCTGGCCGAAGGCCGGCTGGAGGCGTCCGGCACGCATGCGCAGCTGATGGCGCAAGGCGGGCGGTATGCGGAGTTGTTCGAATTGCAGGCGGCGGGGTATCGCTGACCCGCATTTGTAGAGCGGAGCTTGCTCCGCTGCTCTGCGCGAGAAAGCAGCGGGGCAAGCCCCGCTCTACAAAGCAAGGGCAAAGCAGCGGAGCAAGCTCCGCTCTACACGAGCCGCGTCAGAAGAGATCGGATTGGCTGGCGGGCAACGAATATTCGAGCCGTCCCTCCACGATCCGTGCCGCCGACGTATACGGATGCGGCTCTTCGCGCCCCGGCGCCATCAGGTGGATTACCTCCCATCCGCGCGACTTGAAATCGTCCGCGATCAAACCGCGATGGCACTGCCACCACACCGCCTCGGCGCACATCGCCGCCGTGCGCTCGCGGCGCGCCGTCGCTTCCAGCCTTTCCCGCGCCGCCGCGTACTCGGCGGTCATCATGTAGTCCGCGTAACCGCGGAACCCGTCGTTGCGCCAGGCCGTATTAGGCGAATCCGGCCGCGCCGGCCGTCGACCGCCTAATTCCGGCAACGGCCAATAGCGGATGCCGGCCTCGGCCAGCGCTGGTCCCATCGCTTGTCCGGAAAACTGCGGATGCCGCCGCGACCCGGCGAAGCGCCTGACGTCGGCCAATACCGCGATCCGCGCTTCCTGCAGCATGCCGACGAAAACGCCCCAATCGCGGGTGGAATGGCCGATGGTCCAAATGGTGTCCATGGGTCGAGGTTAGACCGGGCGCGGCTCAGAAGATGAGAACCGATCTCATCCTTCGGGTACAATGGCCGCAGCTCTCCCATTGCCATCCCCTGCATGTCTTCCGCGTTTGGCACCGAAACGGTGCTGGATGTCCGTCACTGGACGGACGATTACTTCAGCTTCACCACCACCCGCGACGACGGTTTCCGCTTCGAGAACGGCCAGTTCGTGATGATCGGCCTGGAAGTGGACGGCCGGCCGCTGCTGCGCGCCTATTCGATCGCCAGCGCGAATTGGGAAGAGCAGCTCGAGTTCTTCAGCATCAAGGTGCCGAACGGCCCGCTGACGTCGCGCCTGAAGGAGATCAAGCCCGGCGACAGCGTGCTGATAGGACGCAAACCCACCGGCACCTTGCTGATCCACGATCTGCACCCCGGACGCAATCTTTATCTGCTGGGCACCGGCACCGGCTTGGCGCCTTGGCTGGCGGTGATCAAGGATCCCGAAACCTACGAGCGCTTCGACAAGATCGTGCTTGCCCACGGCGTGCGCAGCGCGGGCGACTTGGCTTACCGCGACTACATCCTCAACGAACTGCCGCGGCACGAATTCTTGGGCGAGCAGATCGCCGCGAAGCTGAAGTACTACCCGGCGGCGACACGCGAGGATTTCGCGTTCGACGGCCACAGCCGACGCGGCCGCCTGACCGAGCTGCTCGATAGCGGCCGCATGCAGGAGCAGCTCGGGCTCGAGGCTTTGGACGCCGAACACGACCGCGCGATGATTTGCGGCAGCCCGCAGATGCTCACCGACTTCCGCGCCATCCTGGACGCCCGCGGCTTCGGCGCCGCGCCGCGCATCGGCGTGCCGGGCCAGTACGTGTTCGAGCGCGCGTTCGTCGAGAAGTAGCTTCGGTCCGTGTAGAGCGGAGCTTGCTCCGCTGCTCCGGCCTTGGCTCTTCGTAGGAGCGGCTTTAGCCGCGAGCTCTTTCCTTCATATCGCGGCATTGCTGCGATTTTAGAAAAAAAGCTCGCGGCTAAAGCCGCTCCTACGAAAAGCCGAAGCAGCGGAGCAAGCTCCGCTCTACACAAGCCACCATCAAGCCAAAGCGGCTTCGATGTCCTTGGCCAGCGATTCCGGCTTGTCGGTCGGCGCATACCGCTTCAGCACCTTGCCGTCCCGACCGACCAGGAACTTGGTGAAGTTCCACTTGATCGCATCGATCCCCAGCAAGCCGCCCTTCTCGTCCTTCAGCCACTTCCACAAAGGATGGGCGTCCCCGCCGTTGACGTCGATCTTGGCGAACATCGGAAAATCCACGTCGTAGGTCAGCGAGCAGAATTCCTTGATCTCCGCCTCGTCGCCCGGCTCTTGATGGCCGAACTGATCGCAGGGAAAACCGAGCACCACCAGGCCGCGATCCCGGTAATCGCGCCACAGTTTTTCCAGCCCCGCGTACTGCGGCGTGAAGCCGCATTGGGAAGCCACGTTGACGATCAGCAGCACCTTGCCGCGATAGTCGGCCAAGGCCCGCGGCTGGCCGTCGATGTCTTTCGCGCTGAAATCGTAAGCGGTGGTCATGGCAACGGCTCCGATTGAAGCCCTCTCACGCTTGCGTGAGAGGGTCGGGTGAGGGTGCGAGATGCAACGAAGTCTACTTCAGCCGTGGAGCCCGGTCACAAATACGCAATACGCCGCGCCTAACTTGCCGGGTGCCTCCTCCCCCGGAACCGCCCATGCTGCGCACCCTTGCCTGCTGTCTCGCTATCGCCGTTTCGTCCCAAGCCGTCGCCGCGGATTGGACCCTGGCCGACGTGCTGCCGATCTCGGCGCGCAGCGTCGACCGCGTGCATTCGCGCACGCCCGCGGCGAACGTCAATCGCCTGGGCTTCTTCTCCGACCTGACTTACGACGCTTCGTCGCGCACCTGGTACGCATTGTCCGACCGCGGCCCGGGCGGCGGCGTGATCGGCTACGCGACGCGCGTGCAGCAGATGATCGTCCCGATCAACCCGTTCAATGGACAATTGCTCGGCAAGCCGGTCGTGCTGCGTACGATCCTGTTCACCGACAAGAACGGCCAGCCGTTCAACGGCTTGAATCCCGCCCTGCTCAACGGCAATCCGGCCACGCTGGGCAACAGCTTCGATCCCGAAGGCCTGGCGCTAGGCCGCAACGGCCATCTTTATGTCGCCGACGAATACGGCCCCAGCCTGTACGAATTCGACCGCCGCGGCCGCTTCATCCGCGCGTTCGCGATTCCCGAGAACTTGCGTCCGCGTCAGGCCGACGGCCAGGCGAACTACAACGACGGGCGCCCGACCATCGTCAACGGCCGCCAGGACAACCGCGGCTTCGAAGGCCTGACTTTCAACGCTTCCGGCACTCGCCTGTACGGCGTGATGCAGGATCCGCTGGTAAACGAGGGCGCCAACAACGACGGCCGCCGCAGCCGCTGGGTGCGCATCGTCGAATTCGATCCGGCCACCGGCAAGAGCACCGCCCAGTACGCCTATCCGCTGGAAAGCATCGCCGCCTTGAACGCCATCGATCCGGACACGGCCGACGACTTTTCCGCGACCAACCAAGGTCGCAGCATCGGCTTGAGCGCGATAACCGCGCTCAGCGACACCGAATTCCTGGTGCTGGAGCGCGACAACCGCGGCGTCGGCGTCGAAGTCACCGGAACGCCGTTGCACAAGCGCATCTACCGGATCGATCTGCGCGGCGCCAGCGACGTCCAGAACGTGTCGTTCGCGGGCAGCAACGATTTGCCGGCGGGCATCGTGCCGGTATCCAAGCGGCCCGAGGTGGATCTGCTCGCCGCATTGCATTCGGTCGGCTCGGACATACCCGAGAAGCTCGAGGGCCTGGCCATCGGTCCGCGCTTGATCTTCGGCGGGCGCACGGCGCTGGTCGGCAGCGACAACGACTACAGCGTCACCCAAACCGGCGCCGGCGAGCAGTTCGACGTCTGCGTCAACGCGGACAACACCGCACGCCAGCAGGTGCCGCTGGATAGCCCCTGCCCGGCCGGCACGGACCTGATCCCCGGCTATCTGCTCTCGTTCAAGGTGCGCTGACGCGCCACCTTCCGCCGGCGGCCGCTGGCCGCCGGCTTGCGGCCGTCCGGGGCACTGACGACAATCCGGCGATGGACGCCGCACCCCACCCGGATACGCTCGCCAGCCTGTTCCTGCACGTGCGGGTGCTGCTGGGCATGGTGGTGGGCCTGGGGCTGACCCATCTGATCCGGCATTTCGCCCGCATCATCGACCGGCCGGTGCGCGAACGCGCTTATTGGGTGCATCTGGTGTGGGCGGTGTCGATGTTCCTGTATCTGCTGCATTTCTGGTGGTGGGAATTCCGCCTGGCCGGCACGGTGCACTGGACCTTCATGCTCTACCTGTACGTGGCGCTGTACGCGCTGCTGCTGTACCTGCTGTGCGCGATCATCTTTCCCGACAGCCTGGAAGGCTATGCCGGGTACGAGGAATATTTCTACTCGCGCCGGAAATGGTTCTTTGGCCTGCTGGCGTTGGCCTATGTGGCGGATCTCGGCGACACTTGGATCAAGGGCCGCGAATATTTCGCCAGTTTCGGCCCGGAACTCGAATTGCGCAGCCTGGTTTATGTGGCGATGTGCTTCATCGCAATCGCCACCGACAGTCGCCGTTTCCACGCTTTCTTCGCAGTCGCGAGCCTGGTCTATCAGCTGTCCTGGATCGTGCGCCAGTTCGAGACGCTTTGATCCGCTTGTGTAGAGCGGAGCTCGCTCCGCTGCTCTTCTTGCTTCATTTGGCTTTGTAGAGCGGGGCTCGCTCCGCTGCTCTTCGATCTGCGCGGCTAGAAAGCCAAGACAGCGGGGCAAGCCCCGCTCTACAAAGCAACGGCAGCGGAGCTTGCTCCGCTCTACACAAGCACGAATGCAGGGCGCCCGCCGTCTATGCCGAAAGTCACGGGAAGCATGCGGCGGCTTAAGCTAGGCTGGCCCGCACATTCCGGACCGGATCGCCTATGAAACACCCGCTCGCCCTAGCCCTGACCGCCGCCCTGGCCGTCGCCGCCCCCGCCTGCAGCAAGACCGAAGCCCCCGTGAACGCACCCGCCGCCGCTCCCGCCCCCGCCGCCGAAAGCAATCCCTTCTTCGCCGAAAGCAGCCTGCCGCTGCAGTACCCCGCCTTCGACAAGATCAAGGACAGCGATTTCGCGCCCGCCTTCGACCGCGGCATGGCCGACGAGCTGAAGGAAGTCGAGGCGATCGCCGACAACCCGGAAAAACCGACCTTCGACAACACCATCCTGGCGATGGAGAAGTCCGGCCGCATCCTCTACCGCGCCCGCGTCGTGTTCGACAACCTGGTCGGCGCCGACACCAACGACGTCCGCGACAAGCTGGACGCCGATTACGCGCCGAAATTCGCCGCGCACCGCGACGCGATCCGGCTCAATCCGAAATTGTTCGCGCGCATCCAGGCCCTGTACGACAGCCGCACGGCGCTCGGTCTGGACGCGCAAGGCGTGCGCTTGGTCGAGCGCTACTACAGCGACTTCGTCCGCGCCGGCGCCAAGCTGTCCGAAGCCGACAAGACCAAGCTGAAGGCGATGAACGCCGAACTGGCGACGCTGGGCACCCAGTTCAGCCAGAACGTGCTGGCCGAGGTCAACGATTCGGCGGTGGTCGTCGACACGAAGGAAGAACTCGCCGGCTTGACCGACGAACAGATCGCGTCGGCCGCCGAGGAAGCCAAGAAGCGTAAGCTCGACGGCAAGTACGTGCTGACCCTACTCAACACCACCGGCCAGCCGCCCGAAGCGCAGCTCACCGTCCGCGCTACGCGCGAGAAGGTGCACAAGGCCTCGGTCGCGCGCGGCAGCCGCGGCAACAAGTTCGACAACACCGCCATCGTCGCCAAGGTCGTCAAGCTGCGCACCGAGCGCGCGAAGATGATGGGCTATCCGAACTACGCCGCGTTCGTGCTCGAGGACGAGACCGCGAAGACGCCGGAAGCCGTCAACAAGATGCTCGGCCAGCTGGCGCCGGCCGCGGTGGCCAACGCCAAGAAAGAAGCCGCGGATCTGCAAGCGATGATCGACAAGGAACAGGCCGCCAAGGGCGAGCCGGCCTTCCAGTTGCAGCCTTGGGATTGGTCGTTCTACACCGAGAAGGTGCGCAAGGAAAAGTACGACTTCGACGAATCGCAGTTGAAGCCGTATCTGGAGATGAAGAACGTGCTGGAGAACGGCGTGTTCTTCGCCGCCAATCAGCTCTACGGCCTGACTTTCAAGCAGCGCACCGACCTGCCCGTCTACCACGACGACGTGCTGGTCTACGACGTGTTCGACGCCGACGGCAAGCAGCTGGCGATCTTCATCGCCGACATGTACGCGCGTCCGTCCAAGCGCGGCGGCGCCTGGATGAACTCCTACGTCGACCAGAACGAAGTGTTCGGCACCAAGCCGGTGGTCGCCAACCACCTCAACATCCCCAAGCCGCCGGCGGGCCAGCCGACGCTGCTGACCTGGGACGAGGTCACCACCATGTTCCACGAGTTCGGCCATGCCCTGCACGGCATGTTCTCGAACGTGAAATACCCCTATTTCTCCGGCACCAACGTGCCGCGCGACTTCGTCGAGTACCCGTCGCAAGTCAACGAGATGTGGGCCGACTGGCCGGCGATCCTGGCCAACTACGCCAAGCACTACCAGACCGGCGCGCCGATGCCGAAGGAACTGCTGGACAAGGTGCTGGCCAGCAGCAAGTTCAACCAGGGCTTCGCCACCACCGAATATCTCGGCGCGGCGATGCTGGACCAGAACTGGCACCAGTTCGCCGATCCGGCGCAGATTCCGGACGCGAAAGGCGTGATGGCCTTCGAAGCCGCGGCGCTGAAGAAGGACGGCGTCGACTATCCGCCGGTGCCGCCGCGCTACCGCACGCCCTACTTCAGCCACATCATGGGCGGCTACGCGGCCGGCTACTACGCCTACATCTGGTCGGAAGTGCTGGACGCGAACAGCGTGGAATGGATGAAGCAGCACGGCGGCCTGAGCCGCGCCAACGGCGACCATTTCCGCAAGACGCTGTTGTCGCAGGGCGGCAGCAAGGATGCGTTGCAACTGTTCCGCGATTTCGCCGGGCACGATCCGAAGATCGAGCCGTTGCTGGAGAAACGCGGGTTGACGGCGTCGTCGAAGTAATCCGGCACATTGCCCCTTCTCCCTCCGGGAGAAGGTGGCGCGAAGCGCCGGTTGAGGGTTCGGCGGAGCGACATAATTCTCAGCTGCGGCAGAAGACGTCAGCCGACGAGTACCTCCGCGATCCGCGCGACCTTTACTTCGCCGAACCCTCACCCCAACCCCTCTCCCGGCGGGAGAGGGGCTTCAAAGCAAGTCAATCGCCGCGACCCTGGCGATTCAAATCCAGGAAGATCTCCCGCGCCGCCACGCCCACGTCGGGCTGGTCGATGAAGAATCCCTGCACGCCCATGCTGTAGAGCTGCACCGCTTCGGCCAAAGCCGTCTGCGATATCCCGGTCGGCGTCTGGGTCAGGAAATTCTCTTCCGCGCGCAACGTGTACGGGTGCACCTGCAACCCCGCTTTCAACGCGCGGCCTAACAGCGGATGCACGATGCCGGTATTGCGCGTGCCCAATTCGGCCTTGCCGTCGCCGTTCGCGTCGATTTTCGGATCCAACGCGACGCGCGGCAACAGATTCACCTTCCACGGGCCGATGCCGGCCGCGTAGTTGGCCTTCATCCAATCCAGCACCGGCTGCGCCGTCAACGCGCTATAGCCGGTATCCGGACCGATGCCGCCCTCGATCTTCTGGTACAAGGCACCGTAGATCGCGTTCAAATCGTTGCCGCGGGCCACGTTGTAGACGAAGTCGTAGGGCTTGGCCGCTGCGATGTCGTCGTACAACTGGGTCAGCGGCAAGTTCACGCCGGCCATCGGCATGAGCTTCTTCTTCAGTTCGATCAGGTTTTCGACCTCGAAGCTCTGGATGTAGATGCGTTTGGGATCGGTGAAACCTTGCGCGACCAGCGTTTCGATCAGCTTCGCGCCGAGCGAGGTGGCGATGAGGCTGCCGTCCAGGCGCCGGCCTTCGCGGGCGAAATAAGTCGGATGCTTGGTTTCGGGATAGATGCCGATTTTGCGGTTGCCGCGGCTCTCGCGTTTGGCGAGCTGGATGACTTCGGCGAAAGTCGGCACTGGATACAAGCCGTCGTAACGGGTGTTGCCCGGACGGATGTCGGGGATGCGTTCCTTGGCGCGCAGCGTCTTGAGTTCGGCGAGCGTGAAATCTTCGGTGAACCAGCCGGTCAACGCGATGCCGTCGACGGTTTTGGTCGCCTTGCGATTGGCGAACTCGGGATGATGGGCGACATCGGTCGTGCCGGAAATCTCGTTTTCGTGGCGGGCGACGAGTACGCCGTCCTTGGTCGCGACCAGATCCGGTTCGATGAAATCCGCGCCTTGGCGTATCGCGAGCCGATAGGATTCGAGCGTGTGCTCCGGGCGGTAACCGCTGGCGCCGCGGTGGCCGATCACGATCAGGCCATGATGGTCGTCGCGGTCGTGGCGGGTGGGTTCTCGGGCCATGGCGCCATCTTGGGCGCAGGCGGCGCCGAATGCGATCAGCGCGGCGGCGCCGAGCGTCATGGCGAGCTTGGTGCAAAGCGGTCTCATGCGGCGAACCTCTTCGGGAAGTCGGGGAATGCCGACTCCCCTGCAGCCGGCCCGATCAGAATCGGCGATCCAGGTTGCGCGCAGTTGACGATTGCGGGACGGAATGCCGAATCGGTCGCAAAACCGTCAACGCAATGCGATGAGTTTCTGCTTGGCCGCTTTGCCCCAGCCTTCCCAGATCGGTTTGCGCAGGCGCGCCGAGCGCGCCAGGGCTTTTTTGATGTCGAAATCGGCGCCTGACTTGATCTTGGACAGCTCGTCCCAGCGCAGCGGCATCGCCACCGGCGCGCCGGGCCTGGCGCGCAGCGACCAGCTCGCCACGCTGGTCGCGCCGCGGCCGTTGCGCAGCCAATCGATGAAGATCACGCCTTTGCGCTTGGCCTTGCTGGCCGTGGATACGTATTTGTCCGGGGACTGGGTCGCCATGGCCGCCGCGAACGCTTCGCAGAAATCCTTGGCCTCGTCCCAGCCCGGCCCCGGCCGGATCGGCAGGACCACATGCAGGCCTTTGCCGCCGGAGGTCCGCAGGAAACTCTCCATGCCGATTTCCTTCAATCGCGCGCGCACGTCGCGCGCCGCGGCGGCTACCGCACTCCACTTCACGCCCGGCCCCGGATCCAAGTCGAATACCAGCGTATCCGGATGCTCCACATCGTCGATCCGCGAACCCCAGGGATGCATTTCCAAGGTGTTCATCTGTACCAGATCGAGCAGGCCTTCGGCATCCTCGATGTAGAGATAATCGTCCTTGCCGCCGTCTTTTTCCTTGATCGGGATCGCGTGCACATCGGCGCCCAAGGTGCCGGCATGATGTTTCTGGAAAAAGCATTGCTTGGCGATGCCGTCCGGACAGCGCAGCAGCGAGAGCGGGCGCCGCGCCAGCTCGGGCAAGATGCGCGGCGCGATCGCCGCGTAGTAATCGGCCACTTCCTGCTTGGTGATATCGCTTTCCGGGAACACTTTCTTGTCCGGGCTGCTGATCCGCGGTTGCGTGTCGCCTCCGATGTCTTTCATGGCCTTGTCCTCCCGCAGCCTGACGAAGCTGCCTTGGCGCAGCAAACCTTCCTTGGCCCAGCCGCGGAATTGGATTTCGACGATCAGTTTCGGCTCGACCCAGGTCACCCGGCCGAGCGAGAGCGGGATATGCTCGGGCAGTTCCACCGTCGCCTGCTTGCGCGCCAGCGCGCGCAAGGTCTTGTTCATGCTGCGCAGCATGTTCTCGTCGAAGCCCGTTCCCACCCGGCCGACGTAACGCAGCTTGCCGCGATCCCGGGTGGCGAGCAGCAACGAACCGAAGCCGGTGCGCGACTTGCGCGGCGCGGTGAATCCGACGACGACGAACTCGTCGCTCTGCGCGTGCTTCACTTTCAGCCACGAAGCCGATCGGCTGCTGTAGTAGCGGCCGCCGACGTGCTTGCTGATGATGCCTTCCATGCCCTGCTTCGCACTGGCCGCGAACACTTCTTCGCCATGGCCGACGACGTGCTGGCTGAAGGCCAGGATCGGGTCGGCGCCTTCGAGCAAACGCGCCAGCAGTTCTTTGCGCTCGATCAAGCGGGTGCCGCTCAGATCGACACCCTCCAACGAAGGCAGATCGAACAGCACATAGCGCAGGGTCGCGTCGGCCGAGCCCTCGATCGTGCGCTGCAAAGCGGAAAAATCGTCGCGTCCTTTCGCGTCCAGCGCAATCAGTTCGCCGTCGAAGTCGCCTTGCCCGACGCCCAGCGCCTCCAGCGCGGCGACGATCTCGGGGTAGTCGCCGGTCCAATCCAGATTCTTGCGCGAGCGCAGCTTCGCCTTGCCGCGCTCGATGCGGGCCAGCAAGCGGTAGCCGTCCCATTTCAGTTCGTGCAGCCAATCATCGCCTTGGGGCGGATCGGACACGAGCTTGGCCAACTGCGGCGCCGGCAAGGATCCGTCGCGCAACGGACGCGCGCCTTCCAGCGCCGCGGCTTCGGCGCGCCAATCGGTCTTGCGCGAACTCCGGCCGGCTTTGGCGCGCTTGGTCGCCGCTTTCTTCTTGACGGCGCGCTTCACCGCCGGCGCCTTGGCCGGCAGCGGCTTGCCCTTGGCGTCCAGCAGATCGTCGGATTCGCCGTCGTGGGCGTATTCGTCCTGCCGCTTGATCAGCAGCCATTGCGGCTGGCGCGCTCGCTTGGCGGTGCGGACCAATTTCCAGCCGCCGTTCAATTTTTCGCCGTGCAGGACGAAATCGAGTTTCCCCGCGGCCAGGGAAGCCAAGGGATCGCCGTCCGCGCTCCACACGCCATGGTCGAAACGGTCCACGTGGCCTGCGCCGTAATGGCCTTCGGGTATATCGCCTTCGAAAGCGGCGTAGCTGAGCGGATGGTCTTCCACTTCCACCGCCAAACGTTTCTCGCCGACCCGGAACGAGGGGCCTTTCGGTACCGCCCAACTCTTGAGCGTTCCGTCCACCTCCAAGCGGAAATCGTAGTGGCGTGCGCGGGCGTGGTGCAGCTGCACGACGAAGGTCGGGCGATGCCCGCGCCGGCCGACGCCGGCGTCGTCGGCAGGTTCTGGCGTCTGGCCGAAGCGACGTTTGCGGGCGTATTCGCGCAGGCTCATGGATCAAGCCGCGCTCAGGCCGTCTTGCGCTTCCGCGCCGGGGCTTTTCGGGCTTTGGCGGCCTTCTTAGCCGCCTTGCGCGGCGCCTTCTTGGCCGGGGCGGCGCGCTTCTTCGCCGGAGTGCGCTTGTTGCGGTCGATGCTCTGCTGCAACAGCGACATGAAATCGACCACGTTGGTGGCCGCGTGCTCGGCGACCTCGGGCTCTTCCTCTTCTTTCTTCACCACGCCCTTGCTCTTCATGCGCTTCTTGATGACCTGGTGCAGCTTGGCCCGGAATTCGTCCTTGTACTGGTCCGGTTTCCAGTCCGCCGACATGGATTCGATCAGCTGTTCGGAGAACTGTTTCTCCTTGGGCGTTATCCGGTAGTCCGACGGCTTGCCCTCGGGGATGTTGTAGTCCTCCACGTCCACCAATTCCTGCGGGTAGCGCATCATCAGCAGCAGCAACGCATCGCCCTGCGGCAGCAAGGCGCAGAGGTGTTCGCGGGTGCGGATCACGACCCGCGCCACGCCGATCCTGCCGGTGCTGGCTAGCGCGTCGCGCAGCAGCACATAGCCTTTCTCGGCGCGCTTCGCCGGCACGAGCACATAGGGTTTTTCGAAATATTGGGGGCCGATCGCTTCGGCGTCGACGAAGGCCTCCACATCGATGGAATCGTGGCTTTCGGGCGCTGCGGAGCGGATGTCGTCCTGCTCCAGGACCACGTAGCTGCCCTTGTCGTATTCGTAGGCCTTGACTACATCCTTCCAGGCCACTTCCTCGCCTGTATCGGCATTGACCCGCTCGTAGCGGATCGGCGAGTTGTCGCGCGAGTCGAGCATCCGGAACTGGATGTCCGTGCGCCTTTCCCCCGACATCAGCTGGACCGGAATATTGAGCAGCCCGAACGATATGGTGCCGCTCCAGATGGGACGCGCCATGGCGGAAACTCCGAGTGCCGAGATGCGCGCCAGTATCGGCACGGCCGCGTGATGCGACCGTCACGCCGTTATTTTCGCGTTAGCCGTATGCGCTTGAGCAAGGAAAGATCGTCGACGAAGTTCGCGTAGGCCTCGTGCCGCGAGTCGTCGTCGCGCTGCCGCAGCACGTAGGAGGGATGCACGGTGGCGAAAGCGCGGGTCCCGTCCGCCAGCTTGCGCCAAAGGCCGCGGTCTTCCATCAACCTGAATTTGCCGCCGAACACGGCTTTCGCCGCGATCGCTCCCAGGCAGACGACGACGTCGGGCCGGATCGTCTCCAGTTCGCGATCCAGCCATATCCGGCAGGCCGCGCGTTCGGAAGGGTCCGGACTGCGGTGCATTCGGAACTTGCCGCGACGCTCGAACTTGAAATGCTTGACCGCATTGGTGACGTAGAAACGGGAACGGTCCAGCCCGAGTTCTTCCAGTGCGCGGTCGAACAGCTTTCCGGCCGGCCCCACGAAGGGACGGCCGCTGAGATCCTCGGCGTCGCCGGGCTGCTCGCCCACCACCAGCACGCGGGCGTCTTCCGGTCCTTCGCCGAACACGGTCTGGGTCGCCGGCTTCCACAGCGGACAACGCCGGCAGCCGGCGGCGGCCGCGCGCAAGGCGGCGAGGCTGTCGTCTTCCGGTTCGGGCGCTTCGCCTGCGCGGACAATGCGCTCGCGCGGTTTCTTCGCGCTTTTCTTGGGCGTTTTAGTCGCCGCTTTCTTTTTTCCCTTCTTGGCGGCCAACGGAATCTCCGTCGCACGGGAACGTCATCATGCGCGAGACCGGGTCAACAAGCGTTGAAGGACTCGGGGAGCCGAACTGCCCTACTTCGTCGAGCCTCATCCGACGCTTCGCGCCCGCCTTCTCTGGCGGCGAGAAGGAACCCTCGCAAGACGTTACGAAACATCGACAGGGACGGGAACCAGCTCCGGTTCGCGCAACAGCGCCCTGCGTGCCGCCGTTTCTTCCGACGGAGATAGCTGGGCATACCAGCCGATCTCGCCGCCGGACAGCGCGCCCAACGGCAGTCCGTCGCGATACAGCACCCGCGAACCGGTGACGCGCGGGACCTTGTCGCCGGGCAATACGCTGCCGATCAAATTCAACGGATCGGCGGCGGACACGCAGACCAAGGCGCCGTCGTGCTTGCGCTGGCGCACTTGGCGCATCAGTCCGATCGCTTCCGGCAACGCGAACTGCTCGCCCGACAAGCCGGCGATGAAACGGCCGCCGCGGATTTCGCCGCGCGCTTCCAGCCGGTGGTAGACGCGCAGCAATTCGCGCCAGGGCGGCAGCCAGGACGCTTCGCGGTCGAGCAGGCGCCAGCAGACCACGCCGTAGCGACGCAGCAGCACGCGAGCGATGTGTTCGACGGCGTCCGCGTCCGGCCGGCTGCCCGGCGTCGCCGCACCGCGGCGGATCAGCGCCCAACGCCCGGCGTCTTCGATGCCGAACAAGGCGGCGCGGCGGCGATGCCGCGAATGGGCGCTCGGCCGCTTCGAAGCGGGCACCAGCAGCGCGCGCAAGCCGGCGTAACTGTCGCAATGCACGCGGCCGCGAGCGACTAACTCGGCCAGTGCGTCTTCCAATTCCGTGCGCAACAAGTTGGCGCCGACCACGAGTTCGTCGAAGAACGAGGCGCCATGCTCCCCCAGATAATCGGCGACGCGCTGCGCACGCGAAGACAGCGTGTCGTCGGCGGCCGCTTCCGGCGCGAGCTTGGTCCATGAAGCCGCATTGCGCCGCGGCAGCAGCACGATCGGCGTGGCACGCACGGGCGTGCTGCCACGGGTACCGCTGGTGTCGCCGGCACTGGCGCGCAAGCGGGTCCACTGCATGCGGCCGGCGGTGCACAGATCGTCCAGCCAGGAAATCGAATAGTCCTTCACCCGCGCCGGCAGCAGTTCCGCTTCCCAGGCTGCGGCGGGCGCTTCGAATCCTTCCAATTGCGCCAGCACGCCGGCCAGCGCTTCCGGCCCGCTGACTCGCGCGTCGCGGCCCACGCGTTGCCAATCGAACAGGAAGCGCATGAAGTCGCGCGGCTCGACCGGCTCGATCTCGCGGCGCAGGCGCTTCAAGGTGTAACGATGGATGCGCGCCAGCAGGTGGCGTTCGCACCACTCGTCGATGCCGATGCCGGGCGTGAAGCGGCCCTGCATCGCATAGCCCTCGCCTTGCAAGCGCAACAGCGCCATTTCGGCTTCGGCGGCGGGTATCGAAAGCGCCGCGGCGAGTTCGGCGATCGGCGTGGGGCCCAGGCCGGTCAGGCGCGAGCGCAACAATTCCATCGCGGCGTCTTCGCGCGTCCAGGCTTGTTGCGCGTACTCGGCCGGGGCTTCGATCGGAGGCTGCAGTGGCGCATCGGGATGCAGGGCTCGCAGTTGCGGCAGCCTCTCTGCGGCGATCCATAGTTTTTGTGGGAGGGGCTTTAGCCCCGGCATACTGCCCGTCGGGGCTGAAGCCTCTCCCACAACAGCAGGCATGACTAGGGTTGCGCGATGGCCTTTGGCCAGGCGCTGCAGCCATTCGGCCCAGCCAGGATGCGCCCGGGTTTCTTCTTCGGTGACGACGCCCAAGCCCATCAAGGCCTCGTGCATCTCGTCGATGTCCCGCGCTTGCGGCCAGGCTTCTTCGCGCACCGCGTCGATGGCGTCGATGTCCAGCCGGCCCAGGTCGTCCGCGCTTTGCGGATCGGCGTAGCGGCGCGTCTGCACCGCCTGGGTGCGGCGTTCTTCCAGCGGCGCGTCGTCGAGGAAGGCATAAGGTCGCGCATTCAAGGCTTCGGCGGCGAACGGCGACGGCGCGGTCAGGTCGCGCGCCGTCACCTGCACCTGCCCGGCTTCGAGCGAGCGCAGCAGACCCAGCCAGCCGTCGACGTCCATCGCCTCGTGCAGGCAGTCGTGCAAAGTCTGCGCGACCAGCGGATGGTCCGGCACTTGGCGCTCGCCGACGATGTTTTCCAGGCAGGCGACCTGATCGGGGAACACCGTCGCCAACAAGTCTTCCGACTTCATGCGCTGCAATTGCGGCGGCACTTTCTTGCCGCCGACGAAACGCGGCAAGGCCAGCGCCGTGGTCGCGTTCCAGCGCCAGCGCACGGCGAACAGCGGTGCGTCCAGCAAGGCCTGGATCAGCACGTGCTCGGCGGACGCCGAATGCAAGTAGCTGGCGACTTCGATCAACGGGAAACTGTGGCTGGTGGACAGCGACAGCACGATCGCGTCTTCGGTCGCCGCCGCCTGCAATTCGAAATTGAACTTGCGGCAGAAGCGCTTGCGCAGCGCCAGGCCCCAAGCTCGATTGATGCGGCTGCCGTAGGGCGTATGGATCACCAGCTGGGTGCCGCCGGACTCGTCGAAGAAGCGTTCCAGGACGATGTTGTCCTGGCTGGGCATCGCGCCGAGTGCGGCGAGTGTGGCGCCGAGATAATCGACGACTTGTTGCGCGGCTTCTTCCGGCAGGCCCAGCTCGTCGCGCAACCACGCCAGAGCGGCAGGCGCGCCCTGTTCTGCGATGCGCTCGGCGATTTCCTCGCGCAGCCGCGAAACGGCGAAGGAAAGCTCGTCGGTGCGGCCGGGCGCCTCGCCCAGCCAGAACGGGATGCTGGGCGGCGCGCCGTCCGCGTCCTCCACGCGCACCCGGCCCGGCTCCACGCGGATGATCCGGTAACTGGTGTTGCCCAACTGGAAGATGTCGCCGGCCATGCTCTCGACCGCGAAATCCTCGTTGACGGTGCCGATCTGTTGCGCTTGCGGCTCCAGGATCACCGAATAATCGCCGGTGTCGGGAATCGTGCCGCCGGACATCAGCGCGGTGGTGCGGCCGCCCTTGCGGCCGCGCAGCTTGCGGTTGACCGCGTCGCGATGCAGATAACCGGCGCGCGGGCCGCGGCGCGTGGTGAAGCCTTCGGCCAGCATCCGCACGATGGCGTCGTAATCCTTGCGCTCCAGCCGCGCGTACGGCCAGGCGCGGCGCAGCCAATCGTACAAGGCGTCCTCGTCCCATTCTCGGCAGGACACTTCGGCGACGATCTGCTGGGCCAACACGTCCAGCGGCGCCTGCGGCATGACCAGCGCGTCGAGTTCGCCGCGGCGGATGCCGTCGAGCAAGGCCGCGGATTCGATCAGCTCGTCGCGGGTCTGCGGGAACAGCCGGCCCTTCGGCACGCCGCCGACATGGTGGCCGGAGCGGCCGACACGCTGCAGGAAAGCGGCGATCGAGCGCGGCGAGCCGAGCTGGCAGACCAGGTCGACGTCGCCGATGTCGATGCCCAGCTCCAGCGATGCGGTCGCGATCAACACTTTCAATTCGCCGCGCTTCAAGCGCTGCTCGGCGTCCAGGCGCAGCTCCTTGGCCAGGCTGCCGTGGTGCGCGGCCACGTGCTCCATGCCCAGCAGTTCGCCCAGCTGGCGCGCGGCGCGTTCGGCCATGCGGCGGGTGTTGACGAACACCAGCGTGGTGCGGTGTTGCTGCACGAGTTCGGAGATGCGGCCGAACACCTGTTCCCACTGGTCGCCGGACATGACGATGCTCAGCGGCGTGGGCGGCAATTCCAGGGCGAGATCGCGCTCCTTCGTGTAGCCGATGTCGACGATTTCGCAATCGGGCACGCCGTCTTTCGACACCGCGGAGGCGCCGACCAGGAAGCGCGCCACTTCGTCGATGGGCTTTTGCGTGGCGGACAAGCCGACCCGCGTCAGTTTTCCGCCGCATAGCGCTTCCAGACGTTCCAACGACAAGGCCAAATGGCTGCCGCGCTTGCTGCCGGCGACCGCGTGGATTTCGTCGACGATCACGGTGCGCACGGTGCCGAGCATTGCGCGCCCCGAATCGGAGCCGAGCAGCACGTACAGCGATTCGGGCGTGGTCACCAAGATGTGCGGCGGCTTGCGTCGGGCCAACGCGCGCTCGGCTTGCGGCGTGTCGCCGGTGCGCACGGCGGTGCGGATTTCGACGTCGGGCAAGCCCAGTTTTTCGAGCTCGGCGCGGATCCCGGCCAGCGGCGCTTCCAGGTTGATGCGGATGTCGTTGGACAGCGCTTTGAGCGGCGAGACGTAAACGACGACCGTCTCGTCCGGCAGCGCGGCCTGGCCGCCGAGCAGATCGCGGGTTTCTTCCGACAGTCCGCGCCGGATCAATTCGTCGATCGCGGTCATGAACGCGGTGAGGGTCTTGCCCGAGCCGGTCGGCGCGGCGACCAAGGTGTTGCGGCCGCTGCGGATCGCCGGCCAAGCGGCGGCCTGGGCCGGCGTGGGGCTCGGGAAGGCGGCCTGGAACCAGTGGGCGACCGCGGGATGGAAGGCCTGCAGCGGCATCGGCAGATTATCGCGCCGGACGGTGTCGAGCATGGGAATCCTGGAAATCGGGCCGGATCGGCCGAAATCAACCGAAGTTCGCGCGATCCTGTGCCCTGGCCGTCTCGCGGTTTGAGACGGCGCCGCAGCGCCCGTGAACCGTTCACGATGTAGCCCGGGTGGAGCGAAGCGATGCCCGGGAGCAAGCCGCGACGTGTACCCGGGTATCGCTTCGCTCCACCCAGGCTACGATAACGGAGTGACCTCTGTCGCCGAATCCGAAATCGCCACCGATCTGCGCGAATGGCTGACGCCGCTGCGCCGCGTCTTCGTGCTGACCGGAGCCGGTTGCAGCACGCAGTCGGGCATTCCGGACTATCGCGACGGCGACGGACAATGGAAACGCGCGCAGCCGGTGACTTATCAGGCTTTCGTCGGCGATCCGGCGGCGAACGCGCGCTACTGGGCGCGCAGTTTCGTCGGCTGGCCGCGCGTGGCGCAGGCGCAGCCGAGCCGGGCGCATTTCGCCCTCGCCCACCTGCAGGAACGCGGCATCGTTTCCGCGTTGGTGACCCAGAACGTCGACGGTTTGCACCAGCGCGCGGGCAGCGAAGCGGTGATCGATCTGCACGGCCGGCTCGATGCGGTCGTTTGCCTGTCGTGTTCCTCGACGCGGCCGCGCGCCGAGCTGCAGGCCTGGATCGCCGAACGCAATCCGGAATGGACAAGTCTGGAAGCGGCGACCGCGCCCGACGGCGACGCCGATTTGGAAGGCCGCGATTTCTCGAGCTTCCGCGTACCCGCCTGCCCGGAATGCGCAGGCATGCTGAAGCCCGATGTGGTGTTCTTCGGCGAGAACGTGCCGCGGCCGCGTTACCTGCAGGCGCAACAAGCGTTGCGCGATTCCGATGCCGTGCTCGTGGTCGGTTCGTCGCTGATGGTGTATTCCGGCTACCGTTTCGTGCGCGCGGCGCACGAAGCCGGATTGCCGATCGCCATCGTCAATCGCGGCCGCACCCGGGCCGACGATCTGGCCTCGCTGAAGATCGATGCGGAAGCCGGCACCGCTTTGACCGCGGCGCTTCTATGAATTCGAATCTTTGTTGGGAGCGGCTTTAGCCGCGAGCTCTTCCATGCAGGTCGTTGTGACCGAAAAGCTCGCGGCTAAAGCCGCTCCCACATAAGCAGGCGGCTCAGGCGTCCTGGCCGCGCGCGAGCAAGCTGGTGCGCCGGCTATACGCGAAGTACACGACCACGCCGACCGCATTCCAGGCCAGGAACCAAAGCTGGGTGCGCTGCGGCAGGCTCCAGAACAAGTACAGGCAGCCGAGGATCGCCACCGGCCCGACCAGCCAAGCCAGCGGCGTGCGGAACACGCGCGGCCGGGCCGGATCGCGCTTGCGCAACACCAGCAGGCAGACCGCCACCGCGGTGAACGCGGCCAGGGTGCCGGCATTGGCCAGCGCCGCGATTTCATCCAAGCGCGCCACGCCCGCCAACGCCGCCACCAGCACGGCGGTGAACAAGGTGATCGCCACCGGCGTGCCGGTGCGCGGATTCACTTTCGACAAACCGCGCGGCAGCAAGCCGTCGCGCGACATCACGAAGAAAATGCGGCTTTGGCCGTAGAAGAACGCGAGCAGCACCGTAGGCAGCGCCACCACCGCCGCGCCGGCGACGATCTTGGCGGCCGTGCCCTGCCCCAGCTCGCGCATGATCAGCGCCAACGGCGCCGGGCTTTGACCGAACACCGTGTAGCTGAGCGCGCCTACGGCGGCGAGCGCGACGACGATGTAGATCAGCGTGCAGCCGACCATCGAACCGATGATGCCGATCGACAGGTCGCGCTTGGGGTTCTTAGTCTCTTCCGCGGCGGTGGAAATCGCATCGAAGCCGTAGAAGGCGAAGAAGATGATCGCGGCGGCCGCCATCACGCCCCGCTCCACGCCGTCGGCGCCCATCTGCTTGGCGAAGCCGTAGGGCATAAACGGTTCCAGGTTCTTGGCGTCGAAATGCGGCATCGCGATCGCCACGAATACGCCCAGCGCCAACACCTTGACGATCACCAGCACCGCATTGAGCGTGGCGCTCTCGCGCGTGCCGACGATCAGCAGACCGGCGACCACGAACACGATCAGCACGGCCGGCAGGTTGATCACGCCGCCGGCATGCGGACCGGCGGCCAAGGCTTGCGGGATATGCACGCCGAGCCCGTTGAGGAATTCCAGCACCGAACCGGACCAGCCCACCGCCACCGCGCTGACCACCAGCGAGTATTCGAGGATCAGGCTCCAGCCGACCACCCATGCGATGCCTTCGCCCAGGATGGTGTAGCTATAGGTGTAGGCGCTGCCCGCTGCGGGCATCAGCGTGGCCATTTCGGCATAGGCGAGCGCCGCGCAAGCGCAGACGATGCCGGCGACCAGGAAGGAGATCAGCACCGCCGGACCCGCCAGGTTGGCGCCGACGCCGATCAAGGTGTAGATGCCGGTGCCGACGATGGCGCCGATGCCCAGGGCGATCAGGTGCGGCCAGCTCAGGGTCGGAACCAGACGCCGCCCTTCTTCGTGGACCGTGACCCGGTCGATATCCTTGCGGCGGAGCCATGCCTGCATAACGGCCTCATGTCTGGCGGACGAAGGCGCCAATAGTGAGGCATGAGCGGCGCCGAAGCGAGACGCCTCTGTTCCCTCTCCCGCTTGCGGGAGAGGGCTTAGCATCAGCGCGGGGCGACGTAACCGCCTTTCACGCCGCGCGGCGAAAGGACTAATTGCCACAGCTGGATCCGTCTCGCGCGGAAACTGGCCATCGATGCGGCCAGGTAATAGCGCCACATGCGCCGGAAGCGCTCGTCGTAGCGCGGCGGCAGCCGATCCCAAGCGCTTTCGACGTTCGCGCGCCAAGCCTGCAACGTGCGGTCGTAGTCGGTGCCGAAGTTGTGCCAGTCCTCGATCACGAATACATCTTCGGTAACTGCGGCGATCTGCGCGGCCGAGGGCAGCATCGAATTGGGGAAGATGTATTTGCCGATCCACGGATCGGTATGGGTCACTGACTGGTTGCCGCCGATGGTGTGCAGCAGGAACAGACCGCCGTCGGCCGCATCCTCGCGCAGGCAGCGCTTGGCGACTTCGAAATAGGTCCGGTAGTTCTTGACGCCGACGTGCTCGAACATGCCCACCGACAGTATCCGGTCGAACGGCTCGTCCAGTTCGCGGTAATCCTGCACCCGGATTTCGATCGGCAGGCCGGCGCACAGTTCCTGCGCGAGAGCGGCCTGCTCGCGCGAGATGGTCACGCCCACGCCGCTGACGCCGTAGCGTTCGGCCGCGTATTTCAGCGCCTCGCCCCAGCCGCAACCGATATCCAGCACGCGCATGCCCGGCTTCAGGCCGAGCTTGCGGCAGATCAAGTCGAGTTTCGCTTCCTGGGCATCGTCCAGGTTGTCGGCTTCGCGCCAGTAGCCGCAGCTGTAGACCAGGCGCTTGCCGAGCATGGCCTTGTACAGGTCGTTGCCGAGGTCGTAATGGCGCTCGCCCACTTCGAAGCTGCGGCGGCCCTTCTGCAGGTTGAAGAATTGCGCGCGCAACGCGTCCCAGAGCTCGGCGATGCCGTGCGCGCGCCGGTCCACGCGCGCGTCGAGCAGGTGGAACAGGAAACCGTCCAGGGATTCGGCGTCCCACCAACCGTCCATGTACGACTCGCCCAGGGCGAGCGAGCCTTGGGCCATCGTCCGCGCGGCGAAGCGCGAATCGTGGACCCGCAGGTCCCAGGCGCGGTCGCCGCCGATGCGCACGTCGGCATCGTCCAACAGCGACTGCAAGCGATCCTGGAAAGGATGTATCGCGACATCGGCTTTCATCAGCCCAACCCCGCTTCTTACTAGTCACCCAGGTTATCGTAACTCCGCGGCAGCGACAGCGTTCTCGGCAGGACGCTGTGTGGCGGGATAGGAACCAGTAAAGACAGGAACTAGAAACTAGTATCCGGCTCTTCTAGTTTCTAGTTCCTGCCTTTACTGGTTACTGTCTTTACGGGCTCCTTGCCCTGGTCGCCCAATATCAGCCGCCCGCGAAATAACCACGATAAGCCGGCGCCACCTGCGGCAACAGCACGTTCGCCGGCACGTCCACGGTCTGCACGCCGTCCGCGTACGGACCCACCTGGTAAGGCGGGAACACGAAGCGCAGCGCGCTCAATTTGCCGTCGCTGCCGACCACCGGTTCGAATTGCGAGAAATTGTCGGCTTCGGCTTCGCTGCCTTCGTCGATCATCTTGCCGGCCTCGCGGATCATCTCGGCGCGTTCGGCCGGCGGCAGATCGTCGGCGTCGACGCGTTCGGAAAGCTGCGTATGCAGTTGCTCGCGGACGTAGTCGGAAATGGCTTTCCAACCCGCGGCCTGCGGCACCAGTTCTTTCGCGGTCAGCAGCTTGTTCTGCTGCGGCAGCCAGACGAAGCGTGCGATCAACGGCGAGCCGTGGGCGCCGCCGGTATAGCTGTTGCCGTCGGCGGCGACGGCGACCAATTGCGGCGTGTCGAGCACGTCGGTGAAGCTCAAGGTCAGATCGTAAGGCGCGGTCGGCTTGTCGTTGCCCAGGCCGCCGACCGCTTCCAGCAAGTCCGCGCGCGCGGCATCGGCGTACTGCTTCAGGTGCGCGGCCAGACCCGGATACTTTTTCGCCGACGGCGGGTAGCTGATGCCGACGACGTAGCGTTCGTTGGTTTCGATGACGTCCTTCAGATCGGCCACGGGCACCGGCGGCGCGGCCTGTTCGGCGGCGGGCGCCGAAGGGGCGGCGGCGGGCGCGGCCGGTCCAGCCTCGCGCTTACAGGCGGCCAGGCTCGCGGCCAACAGCAATACCGATACGAAAGCGATCCTCATGGCGCAGTCCTTGGCGTCTATCGGAGCAAATTATCGCTTGGCGCGTGATGCCGGCATCCACGTCCGACCAAAAAATAAAAAGCCCCGGGCGTTTCCGCCCGGGGCCGGGTTCCGCAACGAGGCGAGGCTTACAGCGCCTGCACTTCGTCGGCCTGCAGGCCCTTCTGGCCCTGCACGACCTTGAACGAGACCTTCTGGCCTTCCTGCAGCGACTTGAAGCCGCTGCCCTGGATCGAGCGGAAGTGGACGAACAGGTCCTGGCCGCTTTCCGGGGTGATGAAGCCGAAGCCCTTGGCGTCGTTGAACCACTTGACGGTGCCGGTCTGACGATCGGACATTTTTGTTACTCCTTGGAACAGTTTTGATTGGAAACACGGTCTGCGACACGCAAAACCGCGACTGTCGAGCAAGGGGTAACGCGAGAGCGATGGAGCGGATCGTCCAGACCGGCCGGGTGGCCGGGCCTTAAACGGGTGATCTACCGCATCGGAGCCACGATGTACCGTGATCCCGGCTTTGAACAGTGCGCGCACCATACCCTACTTTCACGGGTTTGTGTGAATACGGGTAAACCCCAGCTCGAGGCCTTTAAGCCCCTCTCCCCGTGGGAGAGGGGTTGGGGTGAGGGTTCGGCGAAGCGCGATGGCCTGAACCGGTGCGGAAATCGTCGGCTTTACGGTTCAACTGCCGTCGGGGGCAGCGTCGCTTCGCCGAACCCGGTGCTTAGCGCTACCTACCAATCCGACCGCTGCGGCATCAACCCGCGCAACTCGGCATCGGTCAGATTCCGCCACTGCCCGGGCTTCAAATGCCCCAGTTTCACGTTGCCGATCCGCACCCGCAGCAGCTGCTTCACCCGGTGGCCGAAGTGGGCGGCCATCAATCGGATCTGCCGGTTCAAGCCCTGCACCAGCACGATCCGGAAACCGAAACGGCCCAATTTGCCGGTCTTGCACGGCAAGGTCGTCTGGCCGTGGACCGGCACGCCGCGGCTCATGCCGCGCAGGAATTCGTCGGTCACCGGGTGGTTGATCGCCACCAGGTATTCCTTCTCCAGCTTGTTCTCGGCGCGCAAGATCTCGTTGACGATGTCGCCGTTGCTGGTGAGCAGGATCAGGCCTTCGGAATCCTTGTCCAGCCGGCCGATCGGGAAGATCCGTTCCTGGTGGCCGATGAAGTCGACGATGTTGTCCTTCACCGCCGATTCGGTGGTGGTGGTCACGCCCGGCGGCTTGTTGAAAGCGATGTAGATGTGGCGGCGCTTGCCCTTGGCGGCGGTGCGCAGGCGCAGTTTTTCGCCGTCGATGCGGACGTCGTCTTCCTCGCCCACTTCGGCGCCGACGCGGGCGCGCAGGCCGTTGACCGTGACCCGGCCTTCGGAAATCAGCCGATCGGCTTCGCGACGCGAGCAGAAGCCGGTGTCGCTGATGTGTTTGTTGAGGCGCATGGGGCGGGCATTCTACTTCTCCCGCCGAGAGAAGGTGGCGCGGAGCGCCGGATGAGGGTTCGGCGAAGCGGCAAGAGTTCCGGCACGAGACCGTCATCGCTATCGTGGAGAACATCGCTTCGCCGAACCCTCACCCCAACCCCTCTCCCGATGGGAGAGGGGCTCAAGCGAGCAAATCGTCGTATTCGTGGTGCCTCTTGAAGAACGCCTCGGCATAGGAACAGCGCGGCACGACTTTCACGCCCTGGGCGCGGGCGTATTCCAGCGCCGTCTTGACCAGTTCGGCGGCGATGCCGCGGCCGCCGATCTCCGGCGGCACGCCGGTATGCACGATGGCGATCCGGCCCGGTTCGAGCGTGTAGACCAGCTCGGCCTCGTGGCCGTCGGCTTGCAGGGTGAAACGGTGGCGGACCAGGTCGTGGACGATGTCGCTCATGATTCTCCGGAGTCGCGGCTGTCGCGTTTGCCCTGATTGTGCCTGTCCTGGGTGCTGATGCTCCCCTGGATGGCCTGGACCCGGCTTTCGGCCTGGTGCAATTCCTCGGCCTTGGCCGCCGCCTCCGGCGACTGCGGACCGGGCTGGGGCGTGTGGGTTTGCTCGCGGTCCAGCGCATGCCAGGCCTGCGGCTCCCGGTCGTGCTGTTTCTTGGCTTCCAGCAAGGCCCGGGTATTGGCCAGGGCCTGCTCAGGCGAGATCTTCGCCGGTTCGGCGACCGGCCCGCTATCGGCCGTGGGGCGTTCGCGCGGCGGGGCCGGTTTCCGGACCGGGGCTGCGGACCTGGCCGGGGCCGAAGCCGCTTTGGCCGGAATCTTCACGACCTCCGCAGCCTTCTTGCCCACGACTTTATCGGCGACCGGTTTCTTAGCGACTTTCTTGGCGACCGCCTTTTTCGGCGCCGCCTTCTTAGCCGTTGCCGGCCGTGGGGCCACGGCTTTCTTGGCCACCTTCTTCGCAGCCACCTTCCGCTTCACCGGCGCCTTCCGTGCAACGACCTTCTTCTTGACGGCCGGTTGGCTTTTGGCGGCCTTCTTCGCAGCCGGGGCCTTCTTTTTGGCGGCTTTTTTGGCGGTCTTCTTGGCGGAAGCGGACTTGCGGGCGCGGGCAGTCGCCATGGTTCCTCCGGAGTCGGCTGGGGCGGGAGTTCGGGCCGGTGATAGCACTGCCGGCATTCACGAGGGGTGAGCGGCGGGCCCGGGCCGACGGCCGGCGAACGTCAACCGCTTTCACCATACGGTCGCTGTGTGACGCGAAACGTCACCAAGAGGCCGGCCTAAGCCCCTGATTCCGTTGGCATGGATGCTGCGTACTTAAGCAGCACTCAGGGGATCTTTTTTGTAGGGGGAAAGACTATGTCGGACAACCACCAAGCCGCCGACCCTTCGTTGAGCGACGACATGCTGCTCTCGCGCCTGTTCGAATTGGTCGCCAACGGCCAGCTCGACAGCAACGAACTGGCCCAGCTCGACGCGACCATCAGCCAGCGCCTGCAGCAGAACTACGACGGCAAGCAGCCGGTCATGAAGCTGGTGCGGGCCGCCTGAGCCCGCACCGCGATCACCCGAACGTCGGGTTCGCCAGCTTCTGCACGAACACGGCCGCCGCGCGCGGCTCCATGATCAGCGTGAACATCAGACCATAAGCCGCACCGTACAGGTGCGCGCTGTGGTTGACGTTGTCTCCGCCCCGCTTGTCCATCCAGATGCTGTAGCCGACGTAGAGCGCGGCGAACAGGAAGGCCGGGATCGGAATCGGGATCAGGAACAGATAGATGCCTGACCACGGGTCGAGCAGGATGTACGCGAACAGCACCGCCGACACCGCGCCGGACGCGCCCAAGCTGCGATAGCTAGGATCGTGACGATGGCGCATGTAGGTGGGCAGGATCGCGACCACGATCGCCGACAGGTAAAACGCGACGTAGCCGATCGCGCCGATGTATTGCGTGTAGAAGCGCTCCATTACGCCGCCGAACGACCACAGCGTGACCATGTTGAACAGCAAGTGCATCCAATCGGCATGGATGAAGCCGTGGGTGACCAGACGGTCGTATTGCTTGCCGCGGTCGATCGCCGGCGGCCACAGGATCAGCCTCTCGGCCAAGCGCGGGTTGTTGAACGCCAGCCACGACACCAGGCAGGTGACGCCGACGATGACCAGATTCATCGAAATGTCCATCATGCGGCCCGGTAGTTGTCCTGCATCGGATAGCGGCGCGCGTACAGCGCGAACGCCAGCGCGGCCAGGAAGGCGAAACCGGCGAAGAAGAACATCAAGAACGCGTTCTCGCTAAGCCCGGTGCCGGCGATGTGCGAAATCACCGCTTCGTTGCGGACGCCGGCGTTGGTGAGCAGCACCCAGAGGCTGCCGAAGGTGCTGGCCAGGTACCAGAACGCCATGATCACGCCCTTCATCGAAGCGGTCGCCTGGCTGTACGCGAATTCCAGCGCGGTCGCCGACACCAATATCTCGCCGAAGGTCAGCAGCGCGTACGGCAGCGCCTGCCAGGCCAGCGAAACCGGATCGCCGCCGTCGATCGCCAGTTGGATCAGCCCGGCGAAGATCCAGGCGATGCCCGAGAACGCGATGCCGGCGCCCATCTTGCGCAGCGCCGTCGGTTCGAAGCCCATCTTGCGCAGCGCCGGGTACAACACCAGGTTGTTGAACGGGATCAGCAGCATCACCAGCGCCGGATTCAGCGCCTGCATCTGCGCCGCGTCCTTGACCAGAAAACTGGGCCACCACCATTGGTCGTGCGGGATCGCCATCTGGTTGCCCTGCAGCACCCAGGTCGAGGCCTTCTGGTCGAACAGCGACCAGAAGGGCGTGGTCAAGGCGAAGATGATCAGGATGCGCAGCACCGAACGCACGCCGTCGACCGCCTCCGGCGGGTGCGCGCCGTGGGCGCGTTCGAGCTGCATCGAAGTCCCGATGCCGCCGAAAGCGATAATCAAGCCCAAAGCCAAGCAGGCGCAGATCACGAAACCCAATTTCGGGATCAGGAAAAGCGCGCCCACCGCGAGCGCGCCGCCGAGCGCCGCCATCGCTAACCCGGGCCTGCCCTGCCCGGGCGCCCTGGCCGTCAGCGCAGTGCGCGCCACGTGCAGGAAGGAATGAGGATCGGAAGTGGCCGGCGGCACGCGCACGTACCTCCTGCGACCCGCCCAGAAGATGAGGGTGGCGACGAACATCAATGCGCCCGGAATGCCGAACGCGATCGCCGGCCCCAGCTCCCGCAGGAACAGCGGCATCAGCAGCGATGCGAAGAACGAGCCGAAGTTGATCGTCCAATAGAACGCATCGAACACGACTTTGGCGCGATGCTTGTTGCTCTGGTCGAACTGGTCGCCGCAGAACGACACCACCAGCGGCTTGATTCCGCCCGAGCCGAGCGCGATCAGGAACAGGCCGGTATAGAAACCGTTGCGGTTGTCCTCGAACATCGCCAGGCAAGCGTGGCCTGCGCAGTAGATCAGCGAGAACCACAGCACCGTGTTGTATTTGCCGAAGAAGCGGTCGGCCAGCCAACCCCCGAGCAACGGGAAGAAGTACACGCC
Organism: Luteimonas gilva; assembly: GCF_005239095.1. Lineage (GTDB taxonomy): Bacteria > Pseudomonadota > Gammaproteobacteria > Xanthomonadales > Xanthomonadaceae > Luteimonas_C > Luteimonas_C gilva. Next base: position 870,582 of record NZ_SZUA01000001.1, read on the forward strand.
GATGACGAAGGTGTGGAAGACGTCCTTGGCGGCGCCCTGCCGGTCGGCTTCGGGCAGATAGGCCAGCAGCACGCTGCTGGCCAGGAACTGCACCAGGATGTTGCGCATGCCGTAGAAGCTGAACCGCTCGCAGGCTTCGTTGCCGATGATGTAGGGGATCTGCCGCGGCAACGGCGAGTGGGCGGGCTTGGCTTCTGCGGCGATCGTCGTCATGCGGCGGATCCGGCGGCGGTCGGGAATCGCCCTAGCCTAGCCGGACCGCGCGCCGAACGCATCAGGCCCATTCGGTCAGGCTTTCGCGCTCGTACAGGGTTTTGAACGTCGGCCGCGCCTTCATCCGCTGCGCCAAGGCGGCCAGATGCGGCCAATCGGTCGCCGTGCGCGGCATGTTGCGCGACCAGCGCATCAGCATGGTCAGGTAGAAATCGGCGACGGTGAGCGTCTCGCCCAGCAGATAAGGGCCTCGCTGCGCGAGATGGGCGTCGATCCGGTCCCACTCGGCTTCGATCCGCTTGCTCACGTGTGCGCGGACCTCGTCGGCCCGCTCGGCGCCGGCCGGTTCGCCCGGATACCACCACTGCCGGAACAACGGCTGCACCATGTTCGCCAGGTTGAACATCCACTGGTAAAGATCGCGACGCTCGCGCGTGCCCGGCGCCGGCGCGAAGCCGGCTTGCGGATGCGTATCGGCTAAGTCCAGCAGCAGCGCGGCCGCTTCGTACGAAGGCTTGCTTTCGATCACCAGCGTCGGCACCACGCCGTTCGGATTCAGCGCCAAGTATTCCGGGCTCTTCTGCTGGCGCGCGGCGGTATCGACCAAGCGCAGTTCGTGCGGAACGCCGAGTTCCAGCAGGAGCCAATGCACGACCAAGCTGGCCGAACCAGGAGAGTAGTAAAGGACGTGCATGCGGAAACCCACCTTGTTCTAAAGGGTCAATTATGCCCGTGCGCCGATCTTCGCAGGAGCCCGACGAGCCGTTATTGTGGCCGGAGTCGTTGTCGGCGATGACCACCGGCAGCCGCATTCGCGCGCCGCGTCGGCTAACATCGGGCGCTTCTTCGATGGGGATGCGACCGATGCCACGTTTGTCCTTGCTCGCCTTGTTGACCGCCCTCGCCCTGCCCGCCTTCGCGGCGGACCCGGCGCTCACCACCGTCTCCGAACGCAGCGGCTTCTTGAAGACCGGCCGCTACGACGAAGCGATCGCCTTGTGCGCCGCATTCGCCCAACGCTATCCGGACGCGGTGCGTTGCACCGACTTCGGCACCACGCCCGAAGGCCGGCCGATGAAGGCGCTGGTGGTTTCGCGCAGCGGCGCGCTGACGCCGCAGGCCGCGCGCGAACGCGGACTGCCCGTGGTGCTGATCCAAGGCGGCATCCACGCCGGCGAAATCGACGGCAAGGACGCCGGCTTCCTGGCTTTGCGCCAGATCCTGGACGGCGAAGCGGCGCCGGGCGCGCTCGACAAACTGGTCTGGGTCTTCGTGCCGGTGTTCAACGTCGACGGCCATGAGCGCTTCGGCCGCTGGAACCGGCCTAACCAACGCGGCCCCGAGGAAATGGGCTGGCGCACCACCGCGCAGAACTACAACCTCAACCGCGATTACATGAAGGCCGACGCACCGGAAATGCGCGCGATGTTGGGCCTGGTCCAGACCTGGGACCCGATCGCGATGGTCGACCTGCACGTGACCGACGGCGCCAAGTTCGAGCATGACATCTCGATCCAGGTCGAACCGGTCAACTCCGGCGACGCCGAGATGCGCAAGTCCGGCCGCGCGCTGCGCGACGGCACCATCGAAAAGCTGACCGCGCAGGGCTCGCTGCCGCTGGCCTACTACCCGTCCTTCGTCGAGAACGACGTGCCGACCTCCGGCTTCGTCGACGGCGTCCCCACGCCGCGCTTCTCGCATGGCTATTTCCAGCTGCGCAACCGCTACGGCATGCTGGTCGAAACGCATTCGTGGAAGGACTACCCGACCCGCGTGCGGATCACCCGCAACACCATCGTCGACGTGCTCGAACTGGCGGCGCGCGACGGCGCCGGCTGGGTAAAGACGGCGCACGAAGCCGATGCGCGCGCGGAAAAGCTCGGCGGCAAGCTGGTGCCGCTGGATTACGCCGCCACCGACAAAGTGCGCACGGTCGACTTCCGCGGCTATGAATACACCCGCACGCCTTCGGACATCTCCGGCGCGCCGATGACGCATTACGACGAGACCAAGCCGCAAATCTGGAAATTGCCGCTGCGCGATGAAGTGCTGCCGTCGGTCACCGTCGCCGCGCCCAAGGGCGGCTACATCGTTCCGGCCGCGTTCGCGGCGCAAATCGCGGAAAAGCTGAAGGTCCACGGCATCGAATACCGCACCCTGGGCGCGGGCCTGGCGAAAGCCAAAGTCGAAGCCTTCCGCGCCGCCCAAACCAAATTCGCCGCCGGTTCGGTCGAAGGCCACCAGCGCCTGACTCTGCAAGGCGAATGGAAACCGGAAACCCGCGACGTCGCGGCCGGCAGCCTGTTCGTGCCGATCGCCCAGCCCAAGGCGCGGCTGGCGATGGGCCTGCTGGAACCGATGGCGCCCGACGCCTACGTCGAATGGGGCGAGTTCAACAACGCTTTCGAGCGCAAGGAATACATGGAAGCGTACGTGGCCGAAGACGTGGCGCGCGAAATGCTGGCCAAGGATGCGAAGCTGAAGCAGGAGTTCGAGTTGCGCTTGAAGAACGACCTGGCCTTCGCCCGCGATCCGCAGGCGCGTTTGGAATTCTTCGCCCGGCGGCATTCCTCGTGGGACGACCGCTACAACCTGTATCCCGTGCTGCGCGTCGCTACGGCACCGAAGTAATCAACTGCCCTCTTCCGCTGCAGTTAGCTCTCTCTCGCTGCAGTTAGCTCTCTCTCGCTGCAGTTAGCCCTCTCCCGCTTGCGGGAGAGGGTTGGGTGAGGGCAAGCCGCGACGCACCCAAGGATCACCCGTCATGCGCATCCTCTTCTGGTTCGCTTCTCTGATCATGACCGGTTTCCTTTCGTCGGCTTTTGGCGCGAACGCCGCCGACATCGCCCGCCGCGACTTCCACGTCACCACTTCCGACGGCATCCGCCTGCACGTCCGCGAAGTCGCCGCCAACGGTTCGAAAGCCCAAGCCGAACCCTTGATCCTCATCCACGGCGCGCGCGTCCCCGGCGTCGGCTCCTTCGACCTGCCCGTCGCGAACGGCTCGCTCGCCGCCGACCTCGCCCAACGCACCGGCCGCAAGGTCTATGTGATGGACGCGCGCGGCTACGGCGGTTCCGACCGGCCCGCGGCGATGGGCAAACCCGCCGCGGAATCCAAACCGCTTTCCCGCGCTTTCGAAGTCGTGCGCGACATCGACGCCGTCGTCGATGCGGTGCGCGGCAAGCGCGCCAAGGTCGCCTTGCTCGGCTGGGCCACCGGCGGCATGTGGGCCGCGTTCTACGCCTCGCTGCATCCGGAAAAAGTAGGCGATCTGATTACCTTGAACGCGCTTTACGGCGGCTCGTCCGAACACGCCATGCTCGGAAAAGGTTCGTCGCTGAGCGATCCGCAACATCCCGACCGGCTGATTCCCGACATCGGCGGTTATGCCGAATATCCCGCGACTTCCTTGTTCGGCGTTTGGGACCGCTCGATACCGGCGGAAGACAAAACCGCATGGCGCGATCCGGCCATCGCCCAGGCGTATGCGGCGGCGGCGCTGGCCAGCGACCCCGCTTCGGGTTCGCACGACCCGCCCGCCTTCCGCGCACCGATGGGCGCGATGGAAGACAGCTTCTATCAAGGCACCGGGCGCCGCCTGTTCGACGCCTCGTCCATCACCGCGCGCATCCTGATCGTGCGCTCCGGCCGCGATTTCTGGAGCCGTCCCGAAGACGCCGCCACGCTCGCGCGCGAGGCCGTGCGCAGCGCACAGGTCGAACGGCTCGACTTGCCCGATTCCACCCACCTGGTCCATCTCGACCGCCCGGAACGCGGCCGCGAGCGGCTGATCGCCGGAATCGCAGCCTTCCTGTCGCCGGAAAGCGCCGTAAAACGCCCCTGAGCCGCTCTTTGGCATACTCGGCGCCATGCCGACGTCTACCGACAGCGACCAGCTCAGCGCCCTGCTGCGGGCCACCGCCGCCGGCGACCGGGTCGCGTTCGAGGCGCTGTACGCCCGCACTTCGGCGAAACTTTTCGGCGTCTGCCTGCGTATCTTGGGACAACCCGGCGAAGCGGAAGAGGCGCTCCAGGATGCTTATCTCGCCGTCTGGCGCAAGGCCGAGCGTTTCGATGCCGCGCTCGCCAGCCCGATCACCTGGCTGGCGATGGTCGCGCGCAACAAAGCGATCGACCGCTTGCGCGCCGACCGCGTCGGCCGCGCGTCGACGGCGATCGACCTGCAGGCCGAACTCGCCGACGAAAATCCGAACGCCGCGGCGCTCGCCGAAGCCGATGCGGAAGGCAGGCGCTTGCGCCGCTGCATCGACGAGTTGCCCAACGAACAACGCAATGCGGTCCGCACCGCTTTTTTCGAAGGCTGCACTTATGAGGAACTCGCCGCCCGCAGCGGCCATCCGCTCGGCACCGTCAAGAGCTGGATCCGCCGCGGACTACTCAGACTGAAGGCTTGCCTGGAACGATGAACAGCAACGGCCCCGCCACGCCTCCGCACGACCCGCCCGAGCACGCGATGCTCGCGGCCGAGTACGCGCTGGGCGTGCTTGATGCGCAGGCGCGGCGCGAAGCCGAGCGGCGGATCGCGGAGGATCCCGCTTTCGCCGCCGAAGTCGCCGCCTGGGAAGCGCGCCTGGCGACGATGCTGGACGAGGCGGAACCCGTCGCGCCGCCCGAGCGCGTGTGGCCGCGCATACGGGCGACGCTTGGGCACGACGCGAACGAGAAAAAAAGCGCGCCGCGCGCATCGCTGTGGCAAAGCCTGCCGTTCTGGCGCCTCGCCGGCGCGACCGGATTCGCCTTCGCCGCCGCCGCGATGGTCTATATCGCGGTGCAACGTCCGCCCGAAACGGTTTCCGGCGCACCGTACGTGGCGGCGATCCGCCGCGACGACGGCAGCGCCGCCTACAGCGCTACGCTCGACATGCAGCGCGGCATGATGGTGGTGATGCCGCTGGGCGACGGATCCGTGGACGCTTCCCGCGTTCCCGAACTCTGGCTGATTCCCGCCGACGGCAAGCCGCGCTCGCTCGGCGTGATCAAGCGCGACGGAGCGATGACGATGCACTTGCCCGCCCCATTGCGCGACATGGCGGACGGCGCGATGTTGGCGGTATCGATGGAACCGCCCGGCGGATCGCCCACCGGTTCGCCCACCGGCCCGGTGATGGCCCAGGGCCGCATCGTCCGGATTTGATCGACGATCGCTGCATCCGAACGGCGCCGGCCGCCGTAACTCCATTGCCCCTGCCGATCAGGGGTTCCCACTCAATGGAGAGCCTAGCCATGAACCCGATCCGCAATCGCCTGTTCCTCGCCTGCACCGCACTGTCGTTGGCGTTCGCCGCCGTAGCCGCGCCCGCTTTCGCCGCCGACGGCATGTCCAAGGAACGCACCGTCACCGTCGGCGGCGCGCCGATGTACCCGTCCAAGAACATCGTCCAGAACGCGGTCAATTCGAAGGACCACACCACTTTGGTCGCCGCGGTGAAAGCGGCGGGCTTGGTGGACACGCTGTCCGGCCCCGGCCCGTTCACCGTGTTCGCGCCGACCAACGCTGCGTTCGCGGCGCTGCCCGCGGGTACGGTCGATACGCTGCTCAAGCCCGAGAACAAGGGCACGCTGACCAAGGTGCTGACCTACCACGTGGTGGCCGGCCGGATGACCGCCGGCGATCTGATGGCCGCGATCAAGAAGGGCGGCGGCAAAGCGTCGCTGACCACGGTCGAAGGCGAACCGCTGACCGCGACCCAATCCGGCAAGACGCTGTGGGTGGTCGACGCCAAAGGCGGCCGCGCGCGGGTGTCGATCGGCGATGTGCTGCAATCGAACGGCGTGATTCATGTCGTCGACAAGGTGTTGATGCCTAAGTGACATCGGAAGCGCGCTGAGTTTTCGCTGCGACACTCGCCATCGCCCAGCCCTCTTCCGCATGCGGGAGAGGGCTTTTTATCGGAGCTTTAGCCGCCATTTTCGCGAAAGCGGTATCCAGCGGCTTTCTCTTCGCATGTAACGATATGTAACACCGCTCATCTCGTCCGGCGGCGATAGAATTCCGCCGACGCACTTATTCTGGAAACCGGAATGCGAGCAATCTTCGGAATCCGCCGAACATTTTGCCTAATAGCATTGGCCCTGATCCCGCTTGCGGCGATCGCCAAGAAACCGGTACGCGGCCCCGAAATATCGCTCGTCACCCTCAACCTCTATCACGACAAAGCGGACTGGCCCAAGCGCCTGCCTCTGATCCTGGCCGAGCTGCGCCGGCTCAACCCGGATGTCATTACGCTGCAGGAAGTAATCGGCCGCGAAAACCTGCGCAACCAGGCGCAAACGCTGGCCGACGAGCTCGGCTACGAATACGCGTTTTCATCGGTCGATCCGGAAAGCCAGCCGCAACGCTACGGCAACGCGATCCTGACTCGCCGCCCGATCCTGGCGCAGCATTGGACCCGGCTCGAGCCGCTGGACGATTCGCGCACCGCCCTGCACTTGCGGATCGCGGTCGGCGACCGCACGCTCAACGTCTACACCACGCACTTGCATTGGACTGACGGCGGCGGCGCGATCCGGCAGCGCCAAGTCGCGGACTTGATGCGCTTCATCGCCGACACCGCCGACGGCGCGCCTTCGCTGGTGGCCGGCGATTTCAACGCGGTCGCAGCTGCGCCCGAGTTGAAAGCGCTGACCGAGGGTTTTGCGGACGCGTACGGCGCTTTGCACCCTAACGAAGCGGCCGATCCGAAAGCCAACAGCACGCTCAACCTGTCCTATTACCCGCCCAAGCGGATCGATCACGTTTTCCTGCAGCGGGGCGTTCTGGTTCCCGAGTCGGCCACCGTCATCCTGAATCGCCCGGATAGCGAAGGCCATTGGCCATCCGATCACTACGGCGTAGCAGTGCGTCTCCGCTTGCCCCCGCCTGCGCGCAGCGCCGATTAAGGCCATACTGCAGTTCCGCATTCCCCCGGAGCGGTCGCCGTGAAAGTTGTGTCGAGCGTCGCATTGTTGCCCGCGCTTGTTCTGATTTCGGCTTGCGGGCCGCGCGAACAAGCGTCCGCGGCGTCCACCGCACCCGCGCCGCAACCCGCGGCGCCGTCCCAGCCGGCGCCAGCTGCGGGACCGTCCCGCTGGCGCTGCGGGGAACTGCTCGTATCGGCGGCCTACGCGGACAGACATGCCGAGCTCTTCTTCTCCGGCCGCAAAATGACATTGCCGCTCGCCAAGTCCGCTTCGGGCGCGCGATACGCGGACGAAAGCGGCAACGAATTCTGGACCAAGGGCGGCGAAGGCACGCTCGTCCTGGCCGGCGAAGAAAAGCGCGACTGCACGGCGACGCAGGACATATCGCCTTGGGAAGCCGCGAAAGCCCGCGGCGCCATATTCCGCGGCATCGGCCAGGAACCGGGCTGGTGGGTGGAGATCGGCAGCGGCGATTCGCCGCCGCTGCACGCGGAACTCGATTATGGCGAGCGCAAGATCGACGTCGCCAAAACCCAGGGCATCAGCAGCACGCACGGCTACGGCGGACAGCTGGACGACGGCACCGCCGTTGTGCTGCGCACCTGGCAGGAAGCCTGCAGCGATGCGATGAACGGGGAGCGCTTCGAACAACGCGCCGAACTGACCGTCGGGAATAAGACCTATCGCGGCTGCGGCGCGTATCTCGACGCCCGATGACCACGGCCTCGTCCCCCAATCTGCTGGACGTCAACCGCCGTTTCTATGACGCGCTATGGCGCGACGCGGTGCTGATCGCACCGCAGCGCTTCAACACCTGGCCTTTGGTGGATGCGCTGGCGGCGCAAGCGCCGCGGCGCTTGGAAGTGGCGCCTGGCTTGCGGCCGCGCCTGCCGGTCGCGGGCACCGCGTTCGCCGACGTCAGCCCGCCGGCGCTGCGCCAACTCGGATCGCAAGGCGGGCTATGCGTGCAGGCGCTGGCCGATGCGCTGCCGTTCCCGGACGCCGCGTTCGACCTGGTCTGCGCCTTCGACATCATCGAACACATCGAAGCCGACGAAGCCGCGGTCGCGGAGCTGGCGCGCGTCGCCGCGCCGGGCGCCGCGCTGCTGTTGTCGGTGCCGATCCATATGGCCGCCTGGACGCCCTTCGACGATTTCGTCGGCCATTACCGCCGTTACGAACCGGCCGCCTTGCTCGCCCTGCTGCGCCGCCACGGTTTCGAGCTGCGGCGCAGCGCGGCGCACGGCATGCAACCCAAATCGACTTGGTTGCTCAAACTGGGCATGTGGTTCCTGACCCACCAGCGCGAACGCGCGATGTGGTGGTACAACCGGGTGTTCATGCGTTTCGCGCTGGGCGCGCAGCCGCCTCTGTCGCCCGCGCCCGGCCTGATCGACAGCGACGGTGTCGATACGCTGTTGCTGGAGTGCCGCAAGCTCGCCTGATTCACGCTTCGGCGCGGTTGCGCCCCTTGTTCTTGGCCCGGTACATCGCGCTGTCGGCCAGATTCACCCAATCCTGCACGCTGACCAGCAGGCGATTGGCTTCGGCCATGCCGATGCTGACCGTGCAACGCCTGCCCGGCGCCTCGGATATCTCGACTTTTTCCACCGCGAAACGGATGCGCTCGGCGACTTCGCGCGCGCCGTCGGCGCTGGTCTCGGCCAGCAGCACGCAGAATTCGTCGCCGCCGAACCGCGCCGGAGTATCGATTTCGCGCAGGCACGACCTCAGCACTTCGGAAACCGCGCGCAGCATCGCGTCCCCCGCGACGTGGCCGTGGCCATCGTTGATCGATTTGAAATCGTCCAGGTCGACCATCATCACCACCGCCGGCCGGCGGGTGCGCTGGTAGCGCGCGAGTTCGCGTTCCGCCGCTTCTTCCCAATGCTTGCGGTTGTACAACCCGGTAATGTCGTCGATCCGGTTCAAATACTGCAGCATCTGGTTTTGGATCAGGACTTTGCGCCCCAAGCCCCAGGCTGCGGTGCTGATCGCCATGGGATAAGCGAACAGGAACGGTAAGCAAGCGGCGATCACGAACATGCTGGTGTAGATCTGCACCGGGAAGCCCAGCGCCGCCCAAGCGACGGCGCAAGCGACCGCTTGCGCCATCGCTGTGCGGCCCAGGAAACGCCAACCGGCCACGCCGATCTTGTCCATCGACAGCATCGCCGCCAGCAGCGCGCTCGGCAGCAGGTTGAACTGCATCACCGCGATCCACATTCCGCCCAGCGCGGAATCGGCGGTCAGGTTGCGGAACTCGGTCCGCGAGGGATCGCGCGAGCGGTTCGACAGCCAATAGGCCACATGCGGCCAAACGTAGCCGTTGAGGAACAGCATCGCCCAGAACGGCCACGGCGTCGCCCGCTCGTACAGCACCGCGGCGATCGGCAGCACGCCGAGCCCCAAGCCCAGCGCGCGCATGCGGTGGATGCGCGACACGAAACGCAGGTCGCGCGCCCGCGATTCGGGCGCGAGGTCGTCGGCCAGTGCCGCCTTGGTGCTAGTCAGACCCAGAAACCGCTCCTCGACGCCGCGATGAAAGATTCGAGCTCAGCGAGCGCCGCAGCGCAACGCCGCCGCGCCGCCGCGATCGCGCAACGTGACGGCCGTCACCCGTTCTGGTACTTCCAATGCCGCTGCCGGCCCTCGGCCAACCATTCGACGGCCTGCGCCAGGCGCCGCGCGCGCGTCTCCTCGCGCTTGGCCTCGGTGATCCATTCGATGTATTCGCGCTTATGGCTGGGCGCGAAGCCTTCGAACGTCGCCCGCGCCTTGGCGTTCTTCTTCAGCGCCGCGGCCAAATCCGGCGGCGTCTCGGGCGGAGGCTTGGGCGCGGAGGTCTTGCGCGGGCCCGGCGTCTTGGCGCCTTCCTTCTGCAAGCGCACCGCTTTCTTGATGTCGGCGACGAGTTGCCGCTTCGGCGGCAGATCCGAGAGCCGGGTGATCTTGCCGTAGCTACCCATGCCGTCGCGCGGATTGTCCTCGCCCATCACCCGCGCGTGCTTCCAGAAACCGAACGAGGCGTGCTGCTTGAACGCGGCCATGCCGCATAGGATCGCGCCGTCGTAGAGGAAGGTCGGCATGCCCCATTTGATCGCCTCTTCGACCTGCGGGCAGGCCTCGTGCACGACCTCCCGCGCGCGTTCGAGGATGGGCCGGGCGAACTCGGCCGACTTGGCGATATAGGCGTCGATGCGCGGATCGCGGCTTGCCATACCCTGCCTTTCCATAACCCTTCCTGATCGGGGCTGCGCGCACTTTACCGCCAGACGGCCCGGGCCGATAAACTCAGTCCATGCGCAAGCCCGGTCTGCTCGTCTTAGCCCTGCTGCTGATCGCCGCCATCTTGCTGTGGCCGCGGCTGACGCGCTCGCCGGACGTGCCGGCCACGGCCAGCGGAACGGCGACCTCGCAACCGGCGCCCGTCGCCGCGCCGCTTCCCGGCGACCTGCCCGCCCCGCCCGCGACGACGCTTCCCGAAAGTCTGCCGCGCGAAGCCTACGACACGATCCGCCTGATCCAACGCGGCGGCCCGTTTCCGCACCGCCAGGACGGCAGCGTCTTCGGCAACCGCGAGAACCGGCTGCCGCGCAAGCCGCGCGGCTACTACCGCGAATACACCGTCGACACGCCCGGCCTGAGCCACCGCGGCGCGCGCCGCATCGTCACCGGCGGCGATCCGCCCGAGATCTGGTACTACAGCGACGATCACTACGACAGTTTCCGAGCCTTCGATCCGGGCCAAGGCATGCGGCGATGAGCGAATCCGGCTTCGATCTCGGCTTGTCGGATCCGCAACGCGCCGGCGTGTTCCTGGTCGCGGCCGACGATCTGACCACGCTGGACGCGCTCGCCCGCGACGACGGATTGCGTACTTGGCGCATCGATCTGGGCGAATGCCGCAACAAGGCGACGCTGTTGCTGCGTTTCGCCACGACCATGGAATTCCCGGGCACCTTCGGCCGCAACTGGGACGCGCTGTCCGACGCGCTGCGCGACTTGAGCTGGCGCCCGGCCGGCGGCTATGCGCTGTTCCTGGAGGGCGCCACCGACTTGCGTGCGGCCGATGCGGGCGCTTTCGACACTTTGGTCGACATCCTGGCCGAGGCCTCGCGCGCCTGGGCCGAACAGGACGTGCCGTTCTGGGCTTTCGTCGCGCTGCCCGACGACGCCTTCGAAGCCGCCGTCTAACCGCAACGTACCGCTTTCGTAGAGTCGAGCCTTGCTCGACTGCTTTTTCCGGCACAGCGAAGATCAAGAGCAGTCGAGCGAGGCTCGACTCTACAAAAATGCGCGGTCAGGACAACAAATCATAAGAGCCGCCCTTTTGCAGCGCCCGCTGGTACGCCGGCCGCGCACGGATGCGCTGCACGAACGCCGCCAAATGCGGGTACTTGGCGTATCCCACCCGCGCCGCGCCGGCTTCGACCGGAAAACTCATCTGGATGTCGGCCGCGCTGAATTGCGGGCCGGCGAACCAGCCGTGCCGGGCAAGCTCGCTTTCCATGTAATCGAAATGCAGTTTCAGCTGCGGGCCGACGAAGCCCGCCAAGGCCTTGTCGGCGATGCCCCGCGCGACGGGCTTGGCGAAGAACGGCATCGGCGCCGATTTGATCCGCCGGAACACCAAGCTGAGCAGCAGCGGCGGCATCGCCGAACCTTCGGCGTAATGCATCCATTTGCGGTAGGCCAGATGTTCGGGCGTTCCCGGCGGCGGCGACAATCGATGGCCGCTGTCGTGGCGTTCGAGCAAGGTCTCCAGCACGGCGCCGGATTCGATCAGCACGTCGTCGCCGTCGACCACCACCGGCGATTTGCCCAGCGGATGCACGGCGCGCAGTTCGGGCGGAGCCAGCATCGTCTTCGGATCGCGCTGGTAGCGGACGATGCCGTAATCCAACCCCAACTCTTCCAGCAGCCACAGCACCCGCTGCGAGCGCGAATTGTTCAGATGATGGACGACGATCAAAGCGATTCCTCCAATTCCGACCAGCGCGCATAGGCCGCATCGAGTTCGGCCTGCGCGGCGGCCAGCGCGTCGTTGTGGGCGACGATGGCGGCGCCGTCGCGCTGGTAGAAGCCGGGGTCGTTCATCGCATCGGCCAAGGCGGCGACGCGGGCTTCGAGCGCTTCGATCTTGGCGGGCAAGGCCTCCAGCTCGCGCGCGTCCTTGTAGCTGAGTTTGCGCTTGGCCGACGGCGGAGCCGCCGCCGGTTGCGGCTTAGCCGGCGCGGAGACGGCCGCAGGCGCCGAGACCACGGGCCTCTGCCGCAGCCAATCGCTATAGCCGCCGACGTATTCGCCGACCCGCCCGTCGCCTTCCATGACCAGGGTCGAAGTCACCACGTTGTCCAGGAAGTCGCGGTCGTGGCTGACCAGCAGCAGCGTGCCCGGATAGTCCGCGAGCAACTCTTCCAGCAATTCCAGGGTTTCCACGTCCAGATCGTTGGTCGGCTCGTCCATCACCAACAGGTTCGACGGCTGCGCGAACAGCTTGGCCAGCAGCAGGCGGTTGCGTTCGCCGCCGGACAGGCGCGTGATCGGCGCGCGCGCGCGTTCGGGCGTGAACAGGAAATCCTGCAGATAACCGAGCACGTGCTTGCTGCCGCCGCCGACGTCGACGAATTCGCGTCCCTCGGCGACGTTGTCCAGCGCGTTCCAATCCTCGCGCAAAGCGGCGCGGTACTGGTCGAAATAGGCGATTTGCAGCTGGGTACCGATCTTGACCTCGCCCGCCTGCGGCGCCAGTTCGCCCAACAGCAGCTTGAGCAGCGTGGTCTTGCCGCTGCCGTTGGGGCCGATCAGGCCGATCCGGTCGCCGCGCAGGATCGTGGTCGAAAAATCGCGAACGATGGCCCGGTCGCCGTAGCCGAACGACACCTCGCGCGCCTCGATCACCTTGCGGCCCGACGCGCTCGCCTGCGCGGTCTGCAGGCGCACGTTGCCGACGGCCTCGCGGCGGTCCGCGCGTTCGCGCCGCATCGCCTGCAGGCGGCGGACCCGGCCTTCGTCGCGGGTGCGGCGCGCCTTGATGCCCTGGCGGATCCAGGCTTCTTCCTGGGCGAGCAATTTGTCGAAACGCGCGTTCTCCTGCGCCTCCGCGTTCTGCCGCTCCTCGCGTCGGCGCTGGTAGTTTTCCCAATCCCCGGGCCAGCTGGTGACTTGGCCGCGGTCGATCTCGACGATGCAGGTCGCCAGCGCGCGCAGGAAGCGGCGGTCGTGGGTGACGAAGACCAAGGCGCCGGGCCAAGCCTTCAGCAGGCCTTCCAGCCAATCGATCGCTTCGATGTCCAGGTGGTTGGTGGGCTCGTCCAGCAGCAACAGATCCGGCGCGGAGGCCAGCGCCCGCGCCAGCAGTACGCGGCGCTTCATGCCGCCCGACAGCGCGGCGAAGCCGGCGTCGCCGTCCAGCCCGAGCCGAGTGAGCGTTTCCTCCACCCGGCGGTCCAGCGACCAGCCGTGCGCAGCCTCGATCCGGCCCTGCACCTCGGCCAGCGCCTGGGTATCGACCGTGTCGGCATGGATGAGGTGGTGATATTGCGCCAGCAACGCGCCCGACTCGCCCAGGCCGGCGGCGACCACGTCGAACACGCTGCCGCCGGCGTCGGCCGGCACTTCTTGTTCCAGGCGCGCGACCCGGCGTCCGCTTTCGCGGCGCACCTCGCCGTCGTCCGGCATCAATTCGCCGGCCAGCAGGCGCAGCAAAGTCGATTTGCCGGCGCCGTTGCGGCCGATCAGGGCGATCCGTTCGCCGGATTCGATGGCCAGGTCGACCCGGTCCAGCAACAGCGGGCCGCCGACGCCGTAATCGACGCCATTCAGAGAGATCAGGGGCATGGCGCATAGTCTAGCGGCCCGCCGCGGCCCGCAGTACGCTAAGCGCGGATCGACCACCACCGGAGCGCGGCCATGGCCAAAGGCTTGGACAAGAAAAAAGAAGACAAGAAGAAACCCGAGAAGACGCTGAAGGAAAAGCGCGCAGCCAAGAAGGAGAAAAAAGCCGGCCGTTGAGCCGGCTTTTTTTCATCGTGCTATCGGGCTTTTTGTGGGAGCGGCTTCAGCCGCGAGCTCTTGTAACGAGTCGCTATCGTCTGATGGAAAGAGCTCGCGGCTGAAGCCGCTCCCACAAAAAAAGCGCAGCTAGGAACTGCAGGACAGCATCGAGCACCCGGGCCGGTCCCGGGCCCAATCGGGCCGCTTCTCCGCGAACGCTTCGCGCCCCGGCTGCTCGTCGTAGGGGTTGCGCATCGCGTCCAACAGCTCGGCGATGCCGCTCCCGTCGCCCTGCTCGGCCCGATCGATCGCTTGTTGCGCCAAATAGTTGCGCAGCACGTATTTGGGATTGGCGGCGTGCATGCGCGCTCGCCGTTCCGTCGCCGACAGCGGATCGTGGCGCAGGCGCGCCGCGTACCGCGACAGCCATTCCATGAAGGACGGCTCGGTGCGCATGCGCTTTTCTTCGTCGTAGAAGGCTCCGATCAGCGGCGCCAAGCTCGGCGATTCGGGATCGACTTCGGCCAAGGCCCGGAAGAAGATCGTCATGTCGACCTCGCCGTCGTGCATCAGCACGTGCAGATCGCGGATCGATCCGATGTCCTCTTCGCGGCATTCCGCCAACCCGAGCTTGCGGGCGACGTTGCCGCGATCCGCTTCGGTATAAGCCGCGGCGTAGCGATCCAATCCCGCCTGCAACGGTTCGGCCGACGAAAACAACGGCGCCAAGGCCTGCGCCAGCCGCGCGAGGTTCCAATGCGCGATCTTCGGCTGCCAGCCGAAACGGTAGCGGCGGCCGTGCGCGTCGGTGGTGTTGGGGGTCCAGTCCGGATCGTAATCGTCGATCCAGCCGTAAGGGCCGTAGTCGATGGTCAGGCCGAGAATGGACATGTTGTCGGTGTTGAGCACGCCGTGCACGAAGCCCACCCGCATCCACTCCGCGACCATCCGTGCGGTGCGTTCGCAGATCTCGACGAACCAGGCGGCGTACAAAGCCTCGCCAGCGCCTTCAATCTCGGGAAAATCGCGGGCGATGGCGAAATCGGCCAGGCGGCGCAGCAAATCGATGTCGCCGCGCGAGGCCGGCAATTCGAAATGGCCGAAGCGAAGAAAAGAAGGCGCCGCGCGGCAAACGACGGCGCCGGGTTCGGCTTGCGGATGGCCGTCGTAGAACATATCGCGGACCACCGCCTCGCCGGTGCCGACCAAGCATAGCGCGCGCGTGGTCGGCACGCCGAGATGGTGCATCGCCTCGCTGCACAGGAACTCGCGGATCGACGATCTCAAGACGGCGCGGCCGTCGCCCATCCGCGAATAAGGCGTCGGGCCCGCGCCCTTCAACTGCAATTCCCAGCGTTTGCCGTCCGCGCCGATCGCCTCGCCCAGCGAAATCGCGCGACCGTCGCCCAACTGGCCCGCCCAATGCCCGAACTGGTGGCCGCCATAGTTCGATGCGTATGGAAACATGCCGGTAGACAAGGAATTGCCGGCGAAGATCGCGGCGAACTCAGGAGTAGCGATCTCGGCCTCATCGATGCCGAGCGCTGCGGCCATCTCGCGCGAATGGGCGATCAAGCGCGGCGCGGCCACCGGCGTGGGCTCGACCCGCGACCAGAGCGCGCCCGTCACTTGGCGCAACCGCGGCCCGGCTTCCGGGTCGCCCGGCAGCTCGCGCACGAAACGGTTGTCGAAAGTCAGCGCCCGCATACCCGCAACATTCGGGCGACGACGACGGATCGCAAGTCCCGACCGCTCAGAACGGCCTGGGCAAGTCCAGGTACGGCGCGAGGACCCAATAGGCCCCGAACAGCAGCAGCGCCCAAAGGCCCAGCTTCAACGCGAATCCGACCACTTTGATCGCGAAATACAGCAGCACCAGCAGCAGGACGATGCCGATCACGGTGCCCATGCGCGCGCCTCCGTTGCGTCGGCCAGCGGCCGCATTTTCGCGTCTAGCGCGATCCTCTCGTCGAACACGAAACAACGCCCCTCGTAATGCATGCCGCCGACCTCTTCGAAATAACCCAGGATGCCGCCGTCCAACTGCAGCACATTGTCCATGCCTTCGGCGCGCATCCACAATGCGGCCTTCTCGCAACGGATGCCGCCGGTGCAGAAGCTGACCACGGTCGCGCCGGCCAGCGCTTCGCGATGCGGCGCCAGGGCTTCGGGCAGATCGACGAAGTTGTCGATCGGCAAGGTCAGCGCGCCGGCGAAGGTGCCGTAGCCGACTTCCTCGCGATTGCGGGTGTCCAGCAGCACCAGCGGCTTGCCGGCATCGTCGTGGCCTTGCGCTATCCAGCGCGCGAGTTCGGCGGGCGCCACCGTGGGCGCGCGTTCGCCCAGCGGCGAAGCGCGGTCGCGACGGAAGCTGACGATCTCGGGTTTGACCTTGACCTTGAGCCGGGCGAACGGCTGCGATTGGCTCTCGCTCAGCTTGACCCGGATCTCGACGAAACGCGGATCTTCGCGCAACCATTCGAGGAAGCCGCGGATGCGGGCGGCGGAGCCGGCCAGGAAGAGGTTGATGCCCTCGCCCGCCACCAGAACGGTGCCGAGCAATCCGTCCTGCTCGGCCCGGACGCGGACGCGCGATGCGAGCGCATCCGGGTCCGGGATCGGCACGAAATGGTAGGCGGCGAGATTGAGCACCATGCCGCCATTCTAGCCCGCGGGGCAACGAAAGCCCCTCTCCCACCAGGGTGAGGATGCACGAGTGGGCTTGTCTTCCTGCGATCTGACGCGCATCGCTCCACCGAACCCTCATCCGACGCTGCGCGCCACCTTCTCCCGGTGGGAGAAGGAAACGGCGCCCGCCATCTTTTCCGAGCCGCAAAAAACGAAACCCCTCTCCGTTCAGGAGAGGGGTCGCGCGAATCGCATCCGAACCGGACCGATCAGTACTTCTTTTCGATATTCAGCAGGAAGCCGTTGTCGGTCTCGCCGTCGCCGTCGAACAGGGTGCGGAATTCGACGCGGAATCGCAGATCGTGCTCGGTCTGCAGCGCGAAGCCCAGGCCGAAGATCGTCCGATTGCTATCCAGGCTCCGCACCAGCGCGCGGTACAGCGGCCCGGCCGGGAGGTCGGCGTAGCGCATGGTCGCGCTGCCGTCGTCCTCGAAGTCGTGCTGGAACTCCAGCCGCAGCTGCGGCGAGAACGTGCCCCACGACAGATCGTGGCGGTAGTCCATGCGCAAGCCCAGGTTGGCGGTGGCGGTATCCACGTCCTGCCGTTGGAACGCCAGCGCATGGGTCGGATCGCCCTGCTCCGTGTAGCCATCCAAGCGTGCGCGGGCCAGATCCAGGCGGGCGTACGGCGAGAACGTCAGGCGGTCGCTCCGGTAGTCCATGCCGGCCGCTAACGAAGCCAGCCACTGCTTGCCGTCGCGTTCGCCGCGCACCAGGCCGCCGGTGTCGGTGACGAAGCGGCGGTTGTCGAACGATAGCCACTGGTAGCCGAGCAGCGCGTCGAGATAGAAACGCTCGCCGGGGTGATAGCTGGCGTACATCGCCACCGTGTAGGCGTTCGATTCGCTGCGCGTGCCGGATCTGCCGATATCGGTATCGTCGCGGCCGTAACCGACGCCGCCGCCGAGGACGAAGGACGGGCTCAAGCGATAGTCGCCGCCCGCGCTGACGCCGCTGGTCTCGAAATCGAAACCGCTGACGCCGGTGCGCGGATCGCGGTCGCCGCGGCTCACCGAACCGCCGGCCCAGAATCCGAACGGGGTGCGTCCGCTCTCGCCGCTTTGCATCGGCGCCGGAGCGGCCATCGGCGCATCTTCGTCGCGCAGCGCGGTTTGCGCGCATTCCGGATCTTCGTAGGCGCGGCGCGTGTTGGGGCTGCAATGCCGCTCGCCGGCGAAGCTGATGCCGTTCTGGAAGCCGCCGCGGCCTTCGGATCCGCCGTGCATGTTCTCCATGCGCTGCTGGAAGTTGCCGATTTGCGAGTTCGCGAACCGGCGCGCCGCCGACGCCTGCGATTCGAGCAGGCCGAGCACTTCCGGATCTTTCGACGGATCGCTGCGGCCGGCCACTTGGATCTCGACCGTCGCCGGCGCCGACACCGCGTACGCATTGCTCAGCGTGAACGTGACCGTGGCCAGGCCGGCGAAACTCGTGGCCGGGACGAAGGTCAATTCATAGCTTCCGCCGCTGCCCGCGATCGTCGCCGTGCCGGAAGACGCCGGCGACAGCGACACCAGCGTCGCTGCGGTGAACGGACCGCCGGTGGCGCCCGCCGTCAGGTTGACGTGCACGGGAGTGGCGGCCGCGGTTTCGACATGGCTCGACACGGCGACCGGCACCGGATTCACGGTGATCGTGACCGTCGCCGGCGCCGAGGTGCCGCCGGGCCCGATCGCGGTGTACGTGAAGGTGTCACTGCCGGAGTAGCCCGCGGCCGGCGTGTAGACCACGTTCAAGCCGCTGATCGCAGCCGTGCCGTGCGCAGGCGCCGTGGCCACTGCGACGCTCGTGATGAGGCCGGTGTCGTTGGCCGTGACCGGGACGGTGACTGCGGTTCCGGCCAGCGTCGTCGCACTGTCGGCCACCGCGACCGGCACGGCGTCGGCGATCGCGATCGTATAGGCGACCGTGGTGTTGAAGCCGTTGTTGTCGGTCGAACGGATATTCGCGGTATAGCTGCCCGTCGTGGTGGGCGTGCCGCTGTATACGCCCGCCGAGCTGAAGCTCACGCCGACCGGCAGGCTGCCCGAGACGATCGAATAGCTGTAGGGGGCGGCGCCGCCGCTGCTGCTCAGGCTTTGGCTGTACGGAACGCCGACCACCCCGCCCGGCAGGCTGGCCGGCGAAATCACGATCGTCGGCGCGGCGATGACGATGCTGTACGCCTGGTCGGCAGTGAACCCGTTGTTATCGGTCGCGCGGATCGTTGCGGTGTAGGTGCCGGCCGTGGTCGGCGTTCCCGAATACGTGCCCGCCGAATTGAACGATACGCCGACCGGCAAGGTGCCGCTGACGATCGAGAACGAGTACGGCGCCGTGCCGCCGCTGGCGGTCAGCGTCGCCGAATACGGCGTGCCCGCCGTGCCGCCCGGTATCGTCGACGGCGAGATCGTGATCGTCGGCGCGGCGATGACGATGTTGTAAGCCTGATCGCCCGTCTGGCCATGGCTGTCGGTCGCCCGCACGGTAAGGTTGAACGTGCCTGCTGTCGTGGGAGTGCCGGAGAAGACACCGCCGGAACTGAACGACATGCCCACCGGCAATGCGCCGGCGAGCAAGGAATAGCTGTACGGCGCCACGCCGCCGCTGGCGCTGAGCGTCTGCGAATACGCCGTGCCGGCCGTGCCGCCGGGAAGGGTCGGCGGAGCTATGACTATCGTCGGCGCGCCCACCTGCAGCACGTAGTTCTGCTGGATGGAGAACGGCGCGCCGGTGCCGGTGCTGCCGGTATCGGTGGCGGCGATGGTCAAGGCATAGCTGCCCGGCACGGTGGGCGTACCGGACAACACACCGGCCGAACTGAAACTGACGCCGACGGGCAGCGAACCCGACACCAACGAGAAGCTGTAAGGCCCGGTGCCCCCGCCGCCCGCGAACGTCTGGCTGTAAGGCGTCCCATACGGCAGGCTCAAAGTGCCGGCGGCGGGCGACATCGTCAGCGTCGGCGCGCCAATGATGTGTGTGAAAGTCTGATTGCCCGTGAACGGCCCGCTGCCGCCGGTGCTGTCGATACCTTCGACGTCGATGGCGAAGCTGCCCGCCGCGGTCGGCGTGCCGGAGATCGTGACGCTGTTCGTCGTCGAACCGGTGACGGTTACGCCCGCAGGCAAACCGGTCACCGCGTAATCGTGATAAGGCGCGGTGCCGCCCGCGAAAGTGAAGGTTTGGCTGAAAGCCGCACCCACTTGCCCGTTCAACGGCGCCGACGTCGTGATCGTGATCGTCGGCGCGCCGACGGTCATCGTCACCGTCGCCGGCGCGGAAGTTCCGGCGCCGTTGGTCGCGGTGTAGGTGAACGTGTCCGTTCCGGCGAAGCCGGCGTTCGGCTGATAGGTGATGGAAAGGCCCGACGCGATCGCCGTGCCGTTCGCCGGCGCCGTGCCGATCGCGACCGAACTCGGCGGACCGCCGGTGATGTTGAGCGTGATCGGCGTTGCGCCGCTGTTGAAGCCCACCGTCGCCGAAACCGCATTGGCGACGGGCGGAATCTGTATGACCACCAGCGTATAAGCCTGCGAACCGGTATACGGCGCGCCGGTGCCGGTGCTGCGGTCGGTGGCGGTGACGGTGAAGTTGAAGGTGCCGCTGGCGGTCGGCGTGCCGCTGATCGCGCCGGTACTGCTCGAAAGCGCGAGACCGGGCGGCAAAGCGCCGGCGGTGACGTTGAATATGTAGCCGATGCCCATCGTGCCGCCGGATGCGGTGAGCGTCTGGCTGTAAGCCGTGCCCATCGTGGCGTTGGGCACGGTCGTCGGCGACAGCGTGATCGTCGGCGGGTTCGTCGTGATCGAGTACGCCCGGGTGCCCGTGAAATTGTTGGCGTCCTTGGCTTCGACCGTGAAATTGAACGTGCCGCCGGCGGTGGCGGTGCCGGTCAGCGCGCCTGTGCTGCTCAAGGTCAACCCGGCCGGCAACGCACCGGCGGTAATTTGGAACGTATAAGGCGCCGTGCCGCCGCTGCCGGTGAACGTCTGGCTGTACGCGACGCCCACGGTGGGATTCGGCACCGTAGCTGGGTTGACCACGATCGTCGGCGCAGCGTTCACCACGATGGTGACGCTTTGCACGCCGAAATGGTCGCCGCCGGTGGAGATGGTGGTGCTGTCGTCGTACCTGAGCGTAAACGGGAACGAACCCGCCGACGTCGGCGTGCCGGACACCAGGCCCGTCGAAGACATGCTCAGCCCGGGCGGCAAACCGGGGCCCGGCTCGATCGAGTAGGTGTACGGCGCGGTGCCGCCCACGGTGGTGAACTGCAGGCTGTAGGGAATGGAGATGGTCGCCGCAGGCGGCGTGTCTTGCACCAAGTCGAGGATCGGCGCGGCGATGGTGAACCCATAGCTTTTCACCGCGGTGAGCGCCGTCGGCGCCGTCGAATCGGTCACGGTCACGGTGAAGTTGTACGGGCCCGATCCGGTGGACGTGCCCGAAATGGTGTTGCCCGACATCGTGATGCCCGGGGGCAAGCTGCCGCCGGTCAGAGCGTAGCTATAGGGAGCGACGCCGCCGCTGGACGACAGCGTTTGGCTGTACGCCACGCCCACCGCCGGAGCCGGCAAGTTCGCGGGCGAAACCACGATCGGCGAAGTGGCCGGTCCGACCGTGACGTTGAAAGTGATGGGTACGTTGAAATCGTCTCTGACGACGAACGTGTCGCTCAACACGCCGTCGCCGTTGTTGGTGTAGACGAGCGCATTGACGTTGCTCGGCGTGCCCCAGGTCAACGTGCCGTGCGAAGGACCCGACACGGCCGGACTGATGAAGCCGAAATCCGCGCAAGTGAAAGTGGCCGAACCGCCGGAGGGAATCGATGCGGTCTGCGGCGAAGTGCATGCCGCGTGCGCGGGCGCGATCGCGCCCAAGGCAAGACCGAGCATCGTCAATGCGATCCAAGCCCGGCGCTTTAACAACTTTGAGAAAATTCCTACGCGCGAAATCCACGACGCGCGCATGCTCAGCGCTGCCTGCAGTTCCATGCCCTGCCCCCCGATCAACGGCTCCGCAGGCTTGCATCCATGCGGTTCCGAGCTTTATTTGCAGGCCTTTCGACTGGCCCGGCCCCTTGCATCCGATCCCGATATTGCACCCTGGCGTCGGACCCGAAAAGTGTACTACTCTCACACTTCCGAAAAGACACACGTCCCGGCCCTTGCCACCGTAACGACGATCGGTGAGAGTGCCGGCCAATCTGATTCCGGGGGGGATGAAGATGTCTGAGGTCTATATCGGTCAGATCCTGCTGACTGGTTTCGCTTTCGCTCCTAAGGGATTCGCGCTGTGCAACGGCGGGATCCTGTCCATCGCGCAGAACCAAGCCCTGTTCTCGCTGCTGGGAACGACCTACGGCGGCAACGGCACGACCACCTTCGCCCTGCCCGACTTGCGCGGACGCACGCCCACGGCCTTCGGCAACTCGGCCGATCCTGCGTGGCAGCCGTCTCCCTATTCGCTCGGCGAAGTCGGCGGGGTCGAGAACGTGACCCTGATCAGCACACAATTGCCGCAGCACAACCACACCATCAGCGGCACCAGCACCGCGGGTTCGCAACGCAACCCGACCGGCACGCTCTACGGCACCAATAGCGCCAACATCTACGCCGCCGCCAGCGGTCTGATGGTTCCGACGAATCCGTCGACGTTGGGCCCGTCGGGCAACACCCAGCCGCATCCGAACATGCAGCCCTACCGCACGATCTCGTCCTGCATCGCGTTGGTCGGCATCTTCCCGTCGCGCAACTGAGCGCCCTACCGGAGTTCAAGCCATGAGTGAGCCTTACGTCGGCGAGATCCGGCTATTCGGTTTCTCGCGCCTGCCCAACGGCTGGCTGCCCTGCGACGGCAGCTTGCAGCCGATATCCAATTACGACGTGCTGTTCAATCTGATCGGCACGACTTACGGCGGCGACGGCCAAGTCACCTTCGCCATGCCCGATCTGCGCGGCCAAGTGCCGTTGCACTGGGGCAACGGCCCGGGCTTGACGCCCCGCACCCCCGGCGAAGCCGGCGGCTCGGAGAACGTGACCCTCATCCAGGGCCAAATGCCGGCGCATTCGCACACGATGTACGTCACGTCCGCAACTTCGACCGCGACCGCGGTGGGCAACGGCGTCAATCTGCTCGGCACGGTCGCCGCCGACACCATGTACGCGACCGACATCACCGGGCTTGGCCCGATCGCGCTGTCGCCGCAATCGGTGTCGCTGAGCGGCGGCAACCAACCGCACGAAAACACGATGCCGACGCTGACGGTGCAGTTCTGCATCGCTTATGCCGGCATCTACCCGTCGCAAAGCTGATCGCCGAACGCGACGAACGCAGATCGGAGCGCATTCCCATGACTGAACCCTTCATCGGCCAGATCCAGATGTACGGCTTCAATTTCGCGCCGCGCGGCTGGGCGTTCTGCAACGGCGCCACGCTGGCCATCCAGCAAAACACCGCGCTGTTCGCGCTGCTGGGCACCCAGTACGGCGGCAACGGCACGACCACCTTCCAGTTGCCGAACTTCAGCGCACGCGCGGCGTGCAACCAGGGGCAAGGGCCCGGACTGACCGCGCGCACCATCGGCGAAACCTTCGGCGATGCCTCGGTGACCCTGACCCAGCAACAGATGCCGTCGCACAATCACAGCCTAAATCTTTACAACCAAAGCGACTCCACCAAGCGTACCGGTACGCCGGTCGCCGGCGTGGCCCTGACCGTGCCTACCGCCAGCGTGCCGTTCGCACCCGGCGCGCAGCCGAACGCGCCGTTCGCGCCGACCGCCTGCAGCTCCGCCGGGGGCAGCCAGCCCCACGAGAACCGGCAGCCATATCTGGCGGTGAATTTCTGCATCGCGCTGCAAGGCATCTTCCCCAGCTTCGGATGAGACGATGGAAGCCAGGCAGATAAGGAAGCTGCCGCGATTCCCCGCCGCGCGCGAAGACCATTTTCGCGCGCCGCCGACCTTGGCCGAACGCGGCATTTTCCTGCGTCCGGCCGCGGACGCCGATCTCCCCTATCTCGGCGAACTCTATGCAACCACCCGCGCCGACGAACTGGCCCACGCGCCTTGGCCGCAGGCGGCCAAACAGGTTTTCCTGCACGATCAATTCTCGCTGCAGCACCGGCACTACCTGAGCTACTACGGCGACGCCGACTTCCTGATGGTCGAAAGCGGCGGCAAGCCCATCGGCCGCTACTACTTGCAGCGCGCCCGCCCCGACTACGTGATCGTCGATATCAGCCTGGATGCCGCCGCGCGCGGGCACGGCGTGGCGAGCGCGCTGATCGAGGCGACGCAAACGGACGCGCGCAAGCACGGCTGCGGCGTCGTGCTGCACGTGAACCAGCAGAACCTGGCGGCGCGGCGCCTATACGAACGCCACGGCTTCGTACCGACGGCGGGAGACGCGCCGACCCATCTGCGGATGATCTGGTCGGCCTAAGCCTTCAGTTGAAGATGGCCTGGTAAAGAAAACCGTCGCGCTCGCGCGCGATCGCCACCAGGAAGATGCCCACTTCGCCCAAGCGCGGATGCCGCATCGGATAGATCTGCTGCGGCAGCAGGAAAGAAGCGGCATTGCGGAACAGCAGCGAGAAAGGCGGCCGTATCGCCAAACCCGGCTGCGCCGGAAGCGGACGCGCCTCGACCAGCACGAACGGCACTTCGACGTCCTGCAGCGACGCGGCGAACGTCTCGTTCACCAAGCCGGCGAAATCCTCCAAAGTCAGCATGCGCATGTCGCCCTCCCCGATCCGCCCATGGTGTAAGCGCGGCGCGCGGCTTGCAAGCGCTATTTCTTGGCCGAATTCGCGGTTGCCTTCGCGGCTTGCGCCGCTTTGTCGCGCGCGGCCTTGTCGGCCTTGAACTGGCCCATGTACGGCAGCTCGCGCAACACCTTCGAATGCGGGTCGATCGTATACACGGCGCCCGCCGGCATGTCGACGCGGCCGCTGCCGCCCTTCATCGCCACCACCCGTTCGCGGCCGTCGACGCGCACTTCCACCGGCATCGGGAACGGCTTTCCGCTCTGGGTTTTCCAACGCAAGGACAAGCCTTTGGCGTCGCGTTCGGCGATCAGTTCCGGCAGCGCCGCTTGGTACAGATACACGTCGAAGAACCAGCGGTAGTCGTTGCCGGTCACCTTGTTGACGATGTCGATGTACTGCGGCGTGCTGAGATAGCGCGGCTTGAAATTCCCGGGCGTCGGCTTGTCGGTGCCGTACACCGCTTGTCGGGTGACGGCGAAGAAATCGCGGTCGCCGATCAGGTTGCGCAGCGTGTGCAGGACCAGCGAACCCTTGTAGTACAGATCGTGCCCCGGGCCGGTGGCCTCGTCGTAGACCTGGCTGCCGGTCTGCGTATGCCCGGACACCACCGGGAACTTGTTGATCAAGTCCGTGCGGTGCTTCATCAGGTTGGCGTAGTACTCCATGTCGCCGCGCAGCCACTGCAGGTACAGCGGCTGCATATAGGTGCCGTAGCCTTCGTGCAGCCACATATCGTCCCAATCGCTGTTGGTCAATTGGTTGCCGAACCATTCGTGGGCGAACTCGTGCTGCAGCAGCCAGTCGTAGCCGTATTCGCTCTTCTTGTAGTCGTTGCCGTACGCGTTGACGGTCTGGTGTTCCATGCCCAGATGCGGCGTTTGCACCACGCCCATCTTCTCGTCGCCAAACGGATACGGGCCGATGTAGCCCTCGAAGAAGTCCAGCATCGTCGGAAATTCGGCGAACAGCTCGCGCGCCTTGGCCTGGTTGCCTTTCAGATACCAGTAGCGCAGCGGGATGGTGTTGCCGTAGCGGCTCTTGTACTCGCCTTCCAGCACTTCGAATGGGCCGATATTGAGCGAGATCGCGTAGGTGTCCGGGTCGCGGGCGCGCCAGTGATAGGTGCGCCAGCCGCCCTTCTCGTCCATGCCCAGCGCCACGCCGTTACCGGCGGCCACCAGCGGCGCGGGCACGGTGATGTGCTGGGTCACTTCCAAAGGCTCGCCCTGCGGATGGTCGATGCAGGGCCAGAACAGATCGCAGCCTTCGCCTTGCACCGCCGAGGCGATCCACGGCTCGCCGGTCGGCGCCTTGGCCCACACGAAACCGCCGTCCCAGGGCGCGCGGTCGGCTACGTGCGGTTTTCCGGCGTAGACGATGCGCAGCACGGCGCGTTCGCCGACGGATAGCGGCTGGGGCAGATCCACGGTCAAGCGGCCTTCGGGGTTGCGGTAAGCAGTCTTAGGCGACTTGCGGCTATCGACGCTGACCGATTCGATCGCGTAGTTGCGATCCAGCTCCACCGATAGGCGCGAAATGGGCGCGGTCGCGCGGAACGTCAACGCCGCATCGCCGCTCAAGCTGCGCTTGGCCGGATCGACCTTGAACTGCAGATCGGCCTTCTCGAACACGACCGCCAACTGCTCCGGCGCGCGCGGCGCGCCGGTAGCCAGGGTGAATTCGGTCAATTTCGGCTGCTTTTGGGCCTGCGCGTACGCAGCCGAACCGGCGGCGAGGAAAATACAGGCGGCGAGTGCGATGCGGCTGGTCTTCATCGGAGATCCCTGGCAGTGGTCGCCCGACGCGCCGGCCGGGTGCGCCGGCCAAGATGTCATATCGCAGAGCCCGGGGCTACTGGCCTGAAGTCATGCGCGCCGCACCGTTACACTGATGCTTTCACGTACGGCGAGTACTCGGTTGACCCAAAGCGAAGCGAGCACGTTGGCTATCGTCGGTGGCGGCCCCGCCGGGCTGATGGCCGCCGAAGTCGCGCGCGCGGCGGGACTCGAAGTCGACCTGTACGAGGCCAAGGGCTCGGTCGGCCGCAAATTCCTCATCGCCGGCAAAGGCGGCCTGAACCTCACCCATTCCGAACCGATGCCGGGTTTCGCCGCGCGCTACCGCGAGCGGGAAGCCGAAGTCGCGGCATGGCTGCGCGATTTCGGGCCGCAATCGCTGCGCGACTGGGCGCGCGGCTTGGGCGTGGAGACTTTCGTCGGCAGTTCGGGACGCGTGTTTCCGCTCGATCTGAAAGCGGCGCCCTTACTACGCGGCTGGGTGCGGCGATTGCGCGACCAGGGCGTGCGCTTTCACGTCCATCACCGCTGGCTAGGATGGGACGATGCCGGCGCACTGCGTTTCGCCACGCCCGACGGCGAACGCAGCCTGGAGGCCGGCGCCACCGTGCTCGCCCTGGGCGGCGGCAGTTGGCCGGAGCTCGGCTCCGATGGCGCATGGCAAAGCGCATTGCACGAACGCGGCATCGACGTTGCGCCGCTGCAACCGTCCAACTGCGGCTTCGATATCGATTGGAGCGCGCATTTCGCCCAGCGCCATGCCGGCGCGCCGCTGAAACCGATCGTCGCTCATTGGCGCGACGCGCATGGACGCGAACGTTCGCTGCAAGGCGAGTGCGTGCTCACCGGAACCGGCATCGAAGGCAGCTTGATTTATGCCCTTTCGGCCGAGCTGCGCGAAGCGATCGCGCGGGACGGCAGCACGACGCTCCGGCTCGACCTTGCTCCGGGCCGGGAACGCGAAGCCTTGCGCGATGCGCTCGCGCAACCGAGCCGGCGCAGTTTCAGCGAACGCTTGCGGCGCCAGACCGGCCTGGGCGGCGCGAAAGCGGCGCTAGTGCGCGAAACGCTGGGCGCAGAACGCATCGCCGATCCCGACGCCGTCGCCGATGCGATCAAGCGCCTTCCCTTGACCCTGCTGCGTCCGCGCCCGATCGAGGAAGCCATCAGCAGCGCCGGCGGCGTGAGATTGGAAGCCTTGAACGACGCATCGATGCTCGAAACCATGCCCGGCACGTTCTGCGCCGGCGAAATGCTGGACTGGGAAGCGCCGACCGGCGGCTATCTGCTGACCGCGTGTTTCGCCAGCGGCTATCGGGCCGGGCGCGGCGCGGTGGAGTGGCTGCGGAAAGATATCCCAGTCGGCTTTTCGTAGAGTCGAGCCCTGCTCGACTGCTTTTGTCCCGAATCGCACAGAGCAGTCGAGCAGGCTCGACTCTAAACACGGTCAGCGCTTGGTGTTGATCGCGCGCCGCAAATTCGCCCGCGCCTGCGCGTCGTAGCTGGCATGGAAGAAATCGCTGAGGAAGATCCGCTCCTTCTCCAGCAAGGCCTTCAGGAAACGGCGCCGATTGAGCTTGAACAGCCAACCGGGCACGTGCCGGTATTCGGCGGCGATGCCGCGGTCGTAGGCGTCGAAGACGGCCGGCTCCGCGCCGAGGATGGCCATGTCGCAATCCAGGAACAAGGCCGCATCGCGATCCACTTGGTCGGCGCGCAATTGGCCGTGGCGCGCGGTGAGATCGATCAACTCGGCCACGCGCGCGGCATCGACCTTCCGGTCGGGGAGCCAGCGCGCGATCCGGTCGAGCGCCAACTCGGCCGAACGCGCTTCGTTGTCGCTGCGCCCGGCTTCGTAGATGGCGTCGTGGTAGAGCACAGCGAGATAAGGCTCGACCGGGCGATCCCAGCCCGCGCCCTCGCCCGCCGCGAAATAATGCTTCAGCACTTCCTGCACGTGCGCGAAGTTGTGATAGGCGCGCGGCGGCGTGGCGTAGAAAGTCTCCAGCTCCGCGAAGGCTTCGGCGGGCAACTCGATCGGCGCGGCGTCTTTCATCGCTTTCGCTCTTCGTAGGAGCGGCTTTAGCCGCGAGCTGTTTCTATTAAATCCTGAAGATGTCGCGATTCGATGGGAAGAGTTCGCGGCTAAAGCCGCGCCTGCAAAAAAAGCGGAAAGCTATTTCGCCGGCGAGGAATAGCTGAACACCTTGCACAACGTCACGCCCGGCGCCGAGGCGGCGGGCAGCGCCTCGCCTTGCAGGGCCATCAGCTTGACCACGTCGGTATCGCCTTCGCGAACCTTGCTCACCGCCAGGTAGCCGGTCTTGCCTGCGCCGCAGAACGGATCGGCATTCGATTTTTCCGGCAGCGTACGCTCGACCACGCGGCGCAGTTCGACCGTCTGCTCCGGCACGATCAGCATCGAGTCGGCGTAGCGCGCCTCGGCGTTGTACTGGTCGTTGCCGCGGACGATGGCCGCGCGCTCGGTGACGAAAGCCGCGCCGTTCGCGCCGCGGATCGCCATGTCCTCGATCGTCAGCTTGCCCGTGGCGGCTTCGGCGCCGGGGTCCGCGGGCGCGAATTCGCCCAAGGCCACGGCCGGGGGCATCGGCGGCGCAGCGCGCTGGGTGGTCTGGGCGCTCGGATCGGAGCTGGGGACCTCGGGCGGAGGCGGCGCCGAAGCGGTCGTAGCCGGGGCTGGCGCGGCTTGGTTCTCTGCGGCCGGCGGCTGCGAGCGATCGCAACCCACGGCGGTCATGACCAACAAAACGAAGGGAACGACGGCAAGACGGAGATTACGGTTTGGAAGCAAAACGGTATTCCCTAGGCAGGCGTGCGACGCACGATCATAAAGATCGATTGTTCAACAATCGTTAGCCGGACCCGCCCCGTAGGGAATTATGGCGGCTGCCGCGGCAAAAAAGTACCACCCGCCTCACCCTCGGCGCGGGGAGGCGCGGCGCAACCATGCCGCCGACAACGCCAGCCAGCCCACGATCAGCGCGATCACGATCTTCTGCGCCAGCCCCCGCGGCACGTCCCGCCAGAACGACAACGCCCATACGGCAGCGAAGCAAAGCGCCGCCCAGCCGAAGGCGAGCGCGAAGCGCGCGCGCCAAGCCGGATCGCCGCGCAGCCGCCATGCCTGCAGCAGCATCGCCGTGGTGACGAACAAGAACGCCGCTTGCGCGGAAGTGCCGTGCACCCAGCCTTCCAGGGTCGGTGCGCGTTGCGGCGGATTGCCGTGGGCGGCGGCGGTCACGCATAGCCCGATGGCCGCCAGCGCGAACATCAACGCGGGCGCGCCGCTGCGCGCCCGCGGCGTCAGCGCGCCGTAGTAGGCGTAGGCGAGCGCGACCATCGCGCAAGCCAAAGCGAAGTATCCGGCCTGCAGCCAATAACCGTACGCGCCCCGCAGGTAGAAACTCATCGGCGCCTGCAGCCAATCCAGATCCGGACGCAAGAACTGGACGGCGATGCCGATCGCGCAGAACAACGCGATTCCGATTAAAGCACCGGCTGCCGCCGGACGAATTTGCGCCATCGGGCGCGGCGAGGTTTCTTCCATGCCGGAATGGTAACGCGTCGCCGGCGGTTCAACCCGGGCTGCGGGATGGATTTTTGGCTAGAGGGACCGCGACCTTGCCGGCCGCCAACTCGGCGTACAACGCGACCGCTTTGCGCATCAGCCCGTCGGCGCTCCAAGCCTGCGCGTCGATGGGCCCGGCCGCGGACAATTCCGCGCGCCGCCCGGGGGAACGCAAGAGTTGCGCGATGCAGGCGGTGAACTCGCCTTCGTCCTCGCGGCTGACCACCGCGCTGCGCGCATCGCGCAACACCGTCGCGGTGCCCATCACCGCGGTGGAGACGATCGGTACGCCCAGGGCCATCGCTTCGATCAGCACCAGGCCCTGGGTCTCGGTCGGCGAAGCGAACACGAATACGTCGCCGGCGCGGTAGCAATCCAGTAACGTCGTACGCCGGTCCAGATTGCCGAAGAAGCGGACATTCGACTGCAAACCCAGCGACGCGGCGAGCTTCTTCAACCGTTCCGCATCCGGCCCTTCGCCGGCGACGATGAACAGCAGATCGGGGAACTCGTCCACCAATCTGCGCGCCACCTGCAGCAGGAAACCGATGTTCTTCTCCAGCGCCAGCCGGCTGACCGTGACCAAAGTCGGCTGCGCAGCGCCGATGCCGTGCTCGCGCCGGAAGCGCGCGCCGTCGCCGCGGGCGAATTCCTCCAAAGCCAGCCCGGTCGGCAACACGGTCGTCGGCGTGTCCACGCCGTAGCGCTGCAGCACCTCCACCATTTGCTGGCTCGGCACGATCAAATGGTCGACGTCGCCGCACAGCTTGCGCGAGGCGCGGCGCGCGATCAGCCGGGTGAGCGCGGACGGCAACCACGGCAAGTAATGCGCCACGTATTCTTCGAAATAGGTGTGGTAGGTCTCCACCGTCGGCCGGCCGGTGCGCTTGGCCAACTTCACGCCGAATTTGTGCGCGCGGAACGGCGTGTGAATGTGGATCGCATCCCAGTGCCTGGCCGCCAGTTGCGGCAGCAGAGCGTCCAGCGCCGATTGCCGGATCAGCCGGTCCTCGGGATCGAAGAAGATCACCCGCGAAGGCAGGCGGATCACCTCGAATTCGCCGTCGTGGCCCTCCTGGCCGCTGTCCGGTCCGTAGTCCGGCGCCATCAGCGTGACCCGGTGGCCCATCGCCGCCAGGGCCCGCGCATAGGTGCGGATCGACGACGACACGCCGTTGACCCGTGGGAAGTACACGTCCGACAGCATGAGGATGTCCATGGTCGGCAGACTATGTCGGCCCGATGACGGATTTATGTCGGCCGCGGCGTTTGCAGCTCCAATTCCCAGTACTGGCCAAGCGAACCGTCCTCGAAGCTCGCGTGCGGCTCTTCGCGGACCAGGCGGAAACCGCAGGATTCGTAGATCTTCCGCGCGGCGTCCAAGCGGTTGTTGGTCCACAGCACGATCCTGCGGTAGCCCGCGCCTCGGGCGAAATCCAGGCATGCGTTCACCAGGCGCCGGCCCAGGCCGGCGCCGCGCGCCGCGGGCTCGACCAATAGCAGGCGCAATTGCGCGGTGTCGGCGTCCTTTTCCATCACGAAGATGCAGCCCAGGAATTCGCCGTCGCGCTCGGCGATCCACGCGTGCTCGCGCCGGGGGCGCAAATGTTCGACGTATTGCGACAGCACGCC
This sequence comes from Luteimonas gilva, assembly GCF_005239095.1. Lineage (GTDB taxonomy): Bacteria > Pseudomonadota > Gammaproteobacteria > Xanthomonadales > Xanthomonadaceae > Luteimonas_C > Luteimonas_C gilva. The sequence goes on from NZ_SZUA01000001.1 coordinate 902,175, forward strand.
CGCGACGAGCGCTTCGAAACGGACGCCCCAGCCGTATTCGCGCGAATACAGCTCGCCGTGGCGCTGGGCGACCATGCCGATGTCGCCGGCGCGCAATTCGCGCAATACGATCGGGCCGGCGGCCGCGGATTCGTCGCCGAGCCGGCGGCGCATCTGCAACAGGTCCGACATCAGCCTGCGCCGCATGCCGGCGTCCAAGGGGGCGATCAGTTCCGCCGCCTGCGCCTGCGATTTGGCGTCGAGTTTGGCGAACGTCGTCTTGCCTTTGCGGCTGAGCGCGAGTGTGCGGCTGCGCCGGTCGGCTTGCGACGGTTCGGATTTCAACAAGCCTTGGCCGTCCAAACGCGCCAGCAGGCGGCTCAGATAGCCGCGGTCCATCTCCATCGCCTGCGCCAGTTCCGAGGGCGTGGCCCGCCCGCGCGCGCAGAGCTCGTACATCACCCGCACTTCGGCCAACGAGAACGGGCTGTCGAGCAGCCCTTCGTTCAGCGCGCCCAGCTTGCGGGTGTAGAAGCGGTTGAACTCGCGCAGCGCGGCTATTTCGCGTTGGTCGACCTGCGGCATCGAAGGGCTCCGGTCAATACGCGCAAGCTATCCGATATACTTGACTAAAGTCAACTATATCGGAAACCGGGCTTTGTAGAGCGGAGCTTGCTCCGCAGCTATTTTCTCCCGAGAAACGAAACAGCGGAGCAAGCTCCGCTCTGCAAAGCAAAAGAGATCGATCCGTAGTACGCGCTCAGCGCGACAGGAGCACGGCAGGCAGCGCGACCAATCCCAGCAGGAACAGGATCGCCAGCAGGGTCAACAACACGCGCAACGGCTGTTCGCGCAGGATCGAGCCGAAAGTCTCCGCCCTGCCCTCGCGCTTGGCGGTTTCGTGCTCGGCGCGCACGCGCTGTTGGCGTTGCGTCTGGTAATCGGCGAACAACCGCTTGGCGCGCGCGACTTCGGATTCTTCGGCGATCCAGATGCCTCCGGAGGATATGCCCCAACGGCTGGGCTTGGTTTCGTAGTAGTCGATCGCGTGCTCGTCCAGCAGGGCGCGCACTTCGTCCGCCTCGTCTTCGGGGACGTGGCGGAGGTTCATGAGGAGCTTGGACATTTTCGTGGGTGGGAACGGCTGAGGCTGCACTCTACTGCATGGTGTCGTCGGAGCTGGGGACGACCATAAAAAGCCGAACCCTCTCCCTGGCCCTCCGGGCCTATCCCTCTCCCGTAAAGGGAGAGGGATAAAAGCACGCTACCAGGCGATACGCAGGCCCAGATTGCCTTCGAATATCTTGCGCTCCTCGTCGTCGCCGGCATCCACGGTGTAGTCGATCGTGGCGAAGAAGCTGGCCTTGTCGTTGATCCTGGCGATGAGGCCGCCGCCGAATTCGAAGGCGTCGAATTTCTGTTCGCTTTCGATCCGGTCGGCGCCGAACGACACGCGATCGCGGCCGCCGAAGCCGTGCCAGAGATTGGCCTTCAGGTACGGACGCCAACGCGCGCTTCGGTCTTTGCCGATCAAGCGCAATCCCACCCGCGCGGCGACCGCATCTTCGGCATCGAACGAAACCAAGGAGAACGCATCGCGCTTGTCGTCGAACGACAGCGTTTGCCAGATCACCTGCGCCTGCGGCTCCAGCGACCAGCGCTCGCCCAGCGCGAAGGGATAACCGCCTTCCAGCGAAACCGTGGTGCCGTCGCCGTCGATGTCCACGCCCAAGCCGCGGCTGGAGGTCGCATCGCCGTCGTAACGGCTACCGATCAATACGGCATCCAAGTAAGCGCCGTTGGGCGCGATGTGCGTCCAGTACAAGCCGAGGTGGGTGTCGTCCAACTCGGTCTTGCCGACGGTGAGATTGTTCCAGCCGAGCGCGAAGCCGCGCACGTCGCCGTCCATGCGGGTGCGGCCGACGAACAGGCCGAAATCGTCGCGGCGCCCGTCGTCGCCTTGACGCGCATACAGCGCGGCGCCGATCTGCACGCCCCACAAGCTGCCATCGAACGTGGGCGACACGGTGCCGGACCAATCGCGCTCGATGTCTTGCCCTACGACACGTGCCCAAGCGGACGGCAAGCCGCCTTCGCCTTGCAGCAGCGGCTGCTCGCCTTGCCGTTCGTGGAAAGTGCCCAGCGTGGCGAGCGCGAGTTCGTGCGCGGCCGGCGGCACCACCGCGTAAGTCGGCGTTTCGATGCGGAACAGCGGGATCACGTCGCCGGTCGCGGCCACGGCGCCCGGCGTGGGCGGCGTCGAATTTGGACCGGGGATCGGCGCCGGTTGCGTCGGCGGATCCACGGCCGGCGGCGGGCTCGGCGGCGGCGCCTCGGGCGGAGCCGGCGGCGGCGGCGCGGGTTCGGGCGGAACCGGCGGTTCGGGCACGTCGGGTCCCGGCGGCGGGTGATCCAACGGCGGCGGCGGCGGCGCGGGAGGTTCGGGTGGTGTCGGTGCCGGCGGCTCGCCGTCGTCGCTCGGCGCAGGCAACGCGCCCAGGGTCGAACGCAGATACCAGTTGTTTTGGGTTCCCGCGCTGGCGCCGCCATGGAACAGGAAATATTCGTAGGCGCCGGCGGCCACTGCGCCGTCCAGCGCGAACGCGTTCGCCGCCGTGGTGCCGCCGTTGATCGTTTGCACGACCAGAATGCCGTCTTGCGTCGTCGCCGCGCCGGCGCCGCCGAGATTGACGATGCCCAAACCGGTCGTGCCGCTGGCGTTGCCGCCGGAGATGACGAGTTTGTCCGAAGGCGAACCGTCGCCGCCGAGCACCGTTTGCAGGAACACGGTGCCGCCGTTGCCGATGTAGTTGCCGGCGATAGTGAAAGCGTTCGCGCCCGCGGCGCCGTTGGTCAAATCGATCCGGCCCGCATTGGTCACGCTCACCAAGCCGCCGCCCGCCGCGAGGATGGCGGCATCCAGGCCGCCTGCGAACAGCGTGCTGGTCGCATCGATCGACAGCGTTCCGGTGCCGCTGCCGCTATCGCCCAAAGTCAGATTGCCGTCGAAAGTCAGTTCGGTGTCGTTGGTGGCGCTCACCGTTTCCCAATTCTGGAACCGGGCGACGCCTGCGCTGGTGACGTTGTTGAAGCTGAGGCTGTCCGCGCCTAGCCCGCCGCTGAGCGATGGCGTCGCGCCCAAATTGGCGGCGGTCAAATCGCGCAACGTGGCGGTGTCGGCGCCGTCGCCCAAATCGATCGCGCCGTAGATGATGCCGCCGCCGTTCCAAGCGAAGGTGTCGTCGCCGGTGCTGACCCGCACTTCGCCGCCGATCGTGCCGCCTGTGACGGTGACGCTGTCCTGCCCGCCGCTGACGCTGACGTTGCCGCCGATGTAGCCGTTCGACAGGATGATGGTGTCGTTGCCGAAACCGGTGACCAGGTTGCCGTCGATGGTGCCGCCGGACATGTCGAACAGGTTGTTGTCCAGCTTCATGTCGACGCGGCCGATGCGGCCGCCGCTCATGCGGGCGATGTCGCCGTCCTCGAAGAAGCCGACGATGCGGCCGCCCGACATGTTGAAATTGTCGATGTTGTCGCCCTGCGACAGCGATTGGATCTGGCCGGCCGTCATCGAAAAATCGTCGGTGCCGCTACCCTGCTGGACGTTGCCGGTCGCGGTGCCGCCGCCGACTTGCATGACGTCGTTGCCGTCGCCTTGGTTGACGATGCCGAGCTGGCCGCCGTTCAAGATCAAGGTATCGCCGCCCGCGCCTTGGTGGACGGCGCCGTTGATCGCGCCGCCGAGCATTTCGAGCCGATCGTTGCCCGCGCCGAAGCTCACCCCGGCGGCCGATCCGGTGATCGTGCCGCGGTTGATGAGCAGGCCCGCAGCGGTGCCGCCGAACAATACGCCGTTGCCCGTCTGGGCGGTGATCGTGCCGTCGTTGACGAGCGTGCCGCCGGCCAGCAGGGAGACGCCGTTGCCGCCTTGGCTGGAGATCGATGCGCCCGCCGAGTTGGTGATGGTATTACCGGCGCCGGTCGAAGTGATGCCATTGAACGCGCCGGTGGCGGCGATGCTGCCGGCGTTGTTGACTTGGCTTTGATCGCGGACGACCACGGCATCGGCATTGATCGTGCCGACGCCGCCTCCGGCCAGCACGTTGACGATCACGTTGGTGCTGCCGACGGCGGCGACGACGGGATCCGGGTCCGGGCTCGGCGCGTTCGCATCGCAAGTGGCGGTCTGCCCCGTCGCGGGCGTTTGGTTGTCGCAAACGGCCTGCGCCGCGAACGGCGCCAACAATGCGAAGCTGCCGAGGACATAGCCGGATCGCAGCAAAGCGGCGATGCGTAGCGCGAGCGGGCGGCGTTTCGGAACCGGCATGGGGGCCTCCTGGATCGATTCGTCGACCTGCCTGCGCGGCGTTCGCTCTGCCGCGCGGATCAGCAGGATCCGATGAAGCCGCGCCCCCGTGAAAACGCATCGGCTTCAAGCAATCGGTGTGATTTATAAACCTAAATAGTGAATTTTTGTCAAGTATTGCCCCACGCGAACGGCTTCGGATGCGCGAAAGTGTTATTCGCGGCACAGTGCGGACGATGCTGAAATCCTGTGCTGATCCGCATGGCGCAACGCTACTTGGCTGCGTTCGGTCCAACCCGTTGCAATACCAACATCCGATCGACCGTGTCCTGCGACAAGTCCACCGCTTCGTGCGTCATAGTAGTGAAAAGCATCTGCCCGTCGGGACCGGTGATGGTGGCGCGCAACGAAGGCCGCGCATGCGGATCGACCGAGCCCCGTGAGACTTGCAACTGGAAAGGAACCGGCACTTGGCCTTCCGGCTTGATGGTCTGCTCGGCCAATAATTTCGCCGGCGCATCCATCAACGCCGCATCCTCCAGCCGCACCGTCACCGTGCTGCCTGGCGGCAAAGCGATGCGTTCGCGATAAAGCACGGTCCCGGCGACGTTCACTTTGCCTTGCTCGGCGGATGCAGGTGCCGCCACCTCACCGTTGCTGGCGCACGCGCTCAACGTCAAGGTCGCGAGCAAAACCGGCACTCGCAAGGAAGCGAAGTACGCCATCGCACCCTCCCTGGATATCCCACCCGCGAGCTTACTCCTTCGCGTGAAGGCAGCCTTCACCCGCCCGCGGCGCGGATCGCCTCCACTTCGCGCCTCGGCGGAGCGCCGAACAAGCGCCGGTATTCGCGGCTGAACTGCGAAGGGCTTTCATAGCCCACGCGATGGCCGGCCGAAGCGGCCTCCAGGCCGTCCATCAGCATCAACCGCCGCGCCTCCTGCAAGCGCAACTGCTTCTGGAACTGCAACGGCGACATCGCGGTCGCCGCTTTGAAGCGCTGATGCAAGGACGAGGCGCTCATATGCGCCGCCGCGGCCAATTCTTCGATCCGCAACGGTTCGGCATAACGGGCCTTGAGCAGTTCGATGGCGCGCGCGATCCGCCGTGCGGAACCGTCGACTTCGCACAATTCGCGCAGGCGCTGGCCCAACTCGCCCGTCAGCACCCGATAGTGGATTTCGCGCATCGCCAACGGCGACAGCACCGCCGCCTCGTCGGGCGTGTCCAGCAAGCGCACCAACCGCAGCACCGCATCGAGCAGCGGCGCGCTGGTGCGCGCGGCGTACACCGCGCGCTCCTGGCTCGCCCGCGCCGGCTCCGGCGGGCCTGCGTGGGTGAGCAATTCGCCCACCAGGGCCGGATCGATATCGATGCGCAAGCAGAGATAGGGATGCTCGGGCGAGGCTTCGGTGATCTGGCCGGTCATGGGCAAGGTCATCGACACCACCAGATAGTTCAGCGGGTCGTAATGGAAGACTTCGTCGCCCAGCAAAGCGCGCTTGCGGCCCTGCACCACCACGCACAGGCTGGCGTGGTAGACGGTCGGCAACGGTTGCGACGGCTCGCTGGCGCGGATCAGCGACAGCGCCGGGATCGCGGACGGATGCAGCCCGTCGCCGGGCACGTTTCGTGCAATCCGGTCGGCGAGCTCGGCCTGCTGCGCCTCGAGTCCGAGCCGCGCCGGCACTACATTGGAAGCCTTGTCGTTCATAGGGAAGCGGCGAAAGGGGGCGTGCGGCGATTATGCGCCCGCAAGCGGCGGAGTTTTTGCGCGATCGCGGGCGATCTGGAGGATCGTGCAAGTTTCCACGAGCAATGGGCTAACGCGATTCCCATCTCCAGGCCTAGTCTCTGCGGGCACTCCCCCATCCTCTTGGAGAACCCCATGAACAGCGCTGCGCATCACGATTTTCCTCGCCGCACGCTCGGCCGGCAGGGCTTGACCGTTTCCGCGATCGGCCTGGGCTGCATGGGCATGTCCGATTTCTACGGCCCCAGCGAACGGGCCTCGAACCTCGCCGTACTCCACCATGCCATCGACATCGGCGTGAATTTCCTCGACACCGCCGACATGTACGGCGTGGGCGAGAACGAGCGTCTGCTCTCCGAAGCGCTTTCCTCGCGCCGCAACGAAGTGGTGCTGGCCACAAAATTCGGCAACGTGCGCGCGGCCGACGGCGCTCTCCTGCGAATCGACGGCAGCCCGAAGTACGTGGCCGCGGCTTGCGACGCCAGCCTGAAGCGGCTGGGTGTGTACGAAATCGATCTGTACTACCAGCACCGTGTCGATCCGAACGTGCCTATCGAAGAAACGGTGGGCGCGATGGCGCGCTTGGTCGAAGCCGGCAAGGTGCGTTATCTGGGCCTATCGGAAGCTTCCGGTGCGACCGTGCGCCGCGCCGCGGCGGTGCATCCGATCGCGGCGTTGCAAAGCGAATACTCGTTGTGGACGCGCGACGTCGAGAACGATGCGCTGCTCGCCTGCCGCGAACTGGGCATCGGCTTCGTGCCGTATAGCCCGCTCGGCCGCGGCTTTTTGACCGGAGCGATCCAGAAAACCGACGATTTGGCCGCGAACGACTGGCGCCGGCAAAATCCGCGCTTCCAGGACGGCAACATCGACCGCAACCGCGAACTGGTCGAAGCGGTGACCGGACTGGCCGCCGCGCGTCGCGCCACGCCCGCGCAACTCGCGCTGGCCTGGCTGCTGCATCGCGGGCCGGATATCGTGCCGATCCCGGGCACGCGCAAGATTTCGCGCCTGGACGAGAACGCGGGCGCGGCGTCGATCCGCTTGAGCGAAGAAGAATTGCGGCGTATCGACGGCGTGCTGGCCAGCCACGAAATCGCCGGGATGCGGTATCCCGAAGCGGGCATGGCCACCGTCAACGCGTGATCGCCGCAACCGACGATCGGACCGCATAGAAAAAAGGCGCGGCATGGCCGCGCCTTTGTGCCGCAACGCTGGCCCAGTCAGTTGAGCTTGGACATCGGCAGGGCTTTGCCGCTGGACAAGGCCTGATCGATGATCGACCGCACCACCCCGTCGGCCTGGCGGCTGAGCTGTTCCTGCTGCTTGCCGAGCGCGTCCATCTGCTTGCCTAGGGCTTCCATGGGCTTGCTGGCTTGCTCCATTTGGCGACTCAATTCTTCCATCGGCCTCTGCGATGCCTCGATGCGCGCCGAATGCGCGTTCATTTTTTCGCTCAAGGCTTCCATGCGGTCCGATAGGGGCTGCATACGCGTTTGCAGGGCTTCCATCTGGCCATCGAGCGCCTCGCGCTGTTGATCGCTATCCGCACGCGCCATTTCGGCGCTGAGCCGCCGCATCTTGTCCGCAAGCACTTGCTGTTGCTCGGACACCGCTTCCATTTCTTTGCCGGTCCGCTCCATCTCGGCGCTGGGCGCCTGATGCTTCGCGCTCAGCGCTTCCATCTGGCGGCCGTAGCCTTCCATCACCTTGCTGTGCCCGGACATCTTGTCGCTCAAAGCTTCCATCCGAACGCCGAGCGCTTCGGTGGGTTTCCAGGCTTCGTCGACCCGGGCGAGCATGGCCGGATCCTGCAGCACGTACGATTCGCTGCCGCGGCGGAACCAGAGGAATTCGCCCTGGATGCTGCGCCGCGCCTTTTCGGCTTCGCGGATGTCGTTGACGTTGCCGGACACGGTCATCGCATCTTTGTCGGCGCGAACCAGCGCATAGGCTTCGCGGGGACCGCGTCCGCCGACTTGGATGCTTCCGGTAGTGCGCCCCGACGCCGATGGCGCGGATCGGGCGGCCGGCGCGGCCTTGGCTTGGGCGATGGCCGCAGGTTTGGCGCTGGCGGTAGCCGCGACCTTGGCGGTCGGCGCTTGGCCTTGCGCGAAAACGGTGAGGCAGATCGCGCTCAAGCCGAGGATCGGCAATGCGATTTTCCAACTGAGCGCATGCCGGTCCGGTCGGACCAGATGCTGGATGCGTGACATGAGATTTCCTCCGTGCGCCGCAGGCGCGAGATGGGGTTGCGCGAATCCGTCCTTAGCGCCGATCAGGTCCAGTTGCTGCAACGCGAGCGCCAGGCGTTTGGGATCGCCCAAGGCTTGCGCCGCCAGTTCGTCGGCGATCCGCTCGCGCTCGGCGCGGATCCGCTTGGAAAGCCACCACACCACCGGGTGGTAGAACAGCAGCGCCTCGATCGCGCTCTGCACCAGGTTGACCAGGTAGTCGTAGCGTTTGATATGGGCCAATTCGTGAGCCAGCAGCGCCTCGAGCAAATCGGCCGGCATGCGCGCGATCAGCGCCGCAGGCACCAGCACCAACGGCCGCCACCAACCGGCCGCGACCGGGCTGTCCAGATCCTCGGCGATGCGCAATGCGATCGCGCGGCGCAAACCCATCAATCCCGCGAGACGGTCGAGCCTGGCTTGCCAGCGCGGATCGACGGCGCCGGCATGCGCGCGCCGCATCCTGCTCACCCACGCCATGCCCATCGCCATGCGCGAGGCCAGCAAAGCCGCGCCGAGCGACCAGAGCGCGACGATCCAAGGCAATCTCAACTGCAAGGCCGAACGCCACGACTCCAACGGCGCGGCGAAAACTTCCGTGCCGGCGGCCGGCGGCGGCGCCATCGTCGCCAACGTGCGCGGAACCGCTACGGCCGCCTCGGTCTGCAATCCCCGCATCAGACCGATCAGCGGCAGCGCGGCGCACAGCGCGAGCGCCGCGCAGGCTACCGTGTACCGCGCCTGCGGCCGCGCGTTGCGCAGCAGAGCGAGGGTCAAAGCGGCGGCGAAACCGACCGCCAAGCCTTGCCAAAGGAAATCGATCAAGGCCCAACCCAAGGCGGCAACGAACGCGGGATCGCTCATGAGTCTTCTCCATGCAGGAAGCGTTGGATTTCCTTGCGTTCCTTCTCGGTCACGTGCCCGCGCAGCGCGGCCATCACCAACTCCTTGCCGGAGCCGGCGAAGGCTTTATGGATCAGTTCCTTCAGTAGATTGGTGCGCAGCGAATCCTGCGCTTGGGCCGGCGCGTACACGTGCGAGCGTTCGCTTTCGTCGCGCACCAATAGGCCTTTGCCGTGCATGATCTGCATCAGGCGCAGCACCGTGGCGTAAGCCATGTCCGGACGTTCTTTCTGCGCGGCTTCGTGCACCTGCTTCACGGTCGCTTCGCCCAGCGGCCATAGCACGCGGAGCAAATTCAACTCGGCCGGAGTGGGTTTGGGCGGGGCTTTCTTCTTAGCCATGCAGCAAGGTCTCGGGAACCTGGAACGCACCCTAGACCCTCTAGAACTCTTTGTCTAGAACTTTTTGTCTACTATGACTTTAGTTGGGTCCGGGCGGCTCAGCCGCGCAGCGGCCAGCGCCCGAGCGGCTCGTACTCGCCTTTTCCGATCGGGCTGCGGACCAGCACGAATTCGTCGGCGCGCCAGGAAATCGGGTTTATGGGCCGCGGCGCGAGCGAGCGCTCGTCGTACATCAGGGTCAGGTGCGGTTCGAACCCGTGCGAGACGCGGACCACGCTCCCCAATCCGCGCAAGGCCTCGCCCAGCGTCGCATGCAATTCGCGCAAGGCTTCGCCGGCTTCGGTGCGCAAGACCAGCGGCGCATCCTGCCTGCGGCTGGCGAAACTGGAGACGTGATCGAAACGCACGTCGAAAGGGCTCGTTCGTACTTTGGAAGCCGCCTGCGCCGCGCGCTCGGCGATCGGCCGCCACAGATCCTGCGGATAGTCGCCGAGGAAATGTAGGGTCACGTGAAAATGGTCCGCGCGCAGCGCCTTCGCGCGCAGCCCATGTTCGCGACGCAATCGGTCGACGAGCTCTTCGATCTTGGCGACCGCGGCCGCATCCGGAAACAAAGCGAAAAACAGCCGATCGCTCGGCTTCGTATCGCCGAAACCGAGGCCCAACTGTCCGCTCTGCGAGGCGTCGCGATCCATGCGCCGCATTACTCGCTCTTGCGGACCGGCGCCGGCTCCGCGAGGGACGTACGCGGCAACGCCTGCGGCCCGGTTACGGCCTTGCAACCGCTGACGTAGGCGACGAAGCCGGCCATGTAGTCGCGCAAAGCCGTTGCGACGCGCTCGTCGACGATGCGGCCTTCGCCGTCGAACACGCTGCCGGCGCGCGACACCATCACCCTCCCCCCGGCCCACAGCTGCGCGCGCAGCGTGCGCATCACCGGCAGCCAGGCGTCCTGCGACAGGATGGTGCCGAAACCGCCCGGCGAAGCGCCGACGATCGCCACCGGCTTGCCGCCGAACACGCGCGGGATGTCGGACGAAGGCCGCGACAGCCAATCGACCGCATTCTTGGCTACGCCCGGAATGCTGTTGTTGTATTCGGGCGTAGCGAGCAACAGGCCGTCCGCGGTCGCGATCGCGTCCTTCATCGCGGCCACTTCGGCGGGAATGCCGTGCGCGGCCTCGTCGTCCGCGTTGTACAGCGGGAATGAGCGGATCGAAACGGTCTCCAGGGAGCTGCCGGCCGGCATCATCTCCGCCGCGGCGCGCAGCAAGGCCGTGTTGTACGAGCCTTTGCGCAGGCTGCCCGAGAATCCGACGATCGTGACCATGGCGCTCCGTTCCGATGCGGCCGCCCACGGCGGCACGAACGGATTGTGATACAGCCGCGCAGCGCGCGCGATCCTCGATGCGCTTTCAGCGCCCGGACGACGGCGCGGCGATCCACAACTCGCCGGCGGCCAAATCCAGCGTAACGACCTTGTCCTTCAAGAACGGCATGCCTAGGTTGCCGTCCAGGATCATGTCCGGCGCGAAGGCCGTGCCCTGCGCGCGCAGCGCGCCGGAAACGGCGAAGTCCGCTTGCTGCGGCCCCTTTTCTTCGGGATCCAGCCCCAACAGCGCCGCATACGGCTTGGCGACCAGGATCGTGCCGCCGTTGCCCGTATCCAGCTCCATCCACGCCATGCCGCTGCGCGTCGGGATGCCGACGGATGCGGCCAGCGCCCTGCCCTGCAGTTCGCGCGACAGGCTCACCGGCAGACTGCGCGCTTGCGCGGTGCGTTCGCGCAGGCTTCCGGGCGATTCGACGATCAGGCGCATGGCCGGAAAATCGATGGTGATCGCGCGCCCGGCGAACGCGTCCAGCGCGATCGATCCGTCCAACGGCGCGGCGTCCTTGGGCAGCAGCGAGACGATATCGAACACGCCGGCGACCGGCACACGATAGGTCTGCGCGCCGAGGCGCAAGGGCACGTCGTCGCAACGCGGCATATCGAGGCGGTCGCCCATCATCCGGTGGCCGCTCAAACGGCCCCAGGGCTTGCAACCGATCTTGGCGGCGAAGGACGGCGACAGCAGCGTGATGCCGCCCGCCGTATCGAACGTGAACAACCCTTGTCGATCGCCGACCTGCGCGCGCAACGCGACGGTCTTGCGATACGGCTCCAGCTTGTAGACGGCTTGCGGCGCTGTCGCCGCCGCAGCGGCGAACGGAAGGAAAGCCAATGCAGTCAAGAAACCTTTGCGAACCATCGATCGTTCCTCTTCGAAAAGCGGCCATAGCCGTTCATCGACTGGATGCATTCGGATTCGATTCCGTCGCAGCGCGCCGCGAGCGCTGGTCGCGAGCCGCCGTGAGTCCGTCCTGGCCATCGATGCCTACGCCGAACCGAGAGCCGCTTCGGCCATGAAAATCTAGCGAGTCCGACCGCCCTTCTGCCGGCGCGGGGGGCCTTAAAACCCCCTTTTGGCCTCCCGTCCGGAGCCGCTTTCGTTCGATCGGAAGGGGCCACTTCCGGGGGTGTTCCACTGGCTCCGGAAAGGAATAGACTCGTCTCCAGCGCCATCCTCGCGGCCGGGCCGCGGAGGGTTTTCGCATGACGGTTTGGGCGACTGCGGCGTTGCTGGCGGCCTCCGCACTGGGGCCTGGTCCGGCTCCTTTGCCCAGCGAAAACCAAGTCCTGGCCGTGCCGCCCGAACTGGAAACGCAGTTCCGCCGGCAAGTGATCGACAAGACCGAATCCAAGCCCGAGCGCCTGCGCCTGTTGATCGATTTCGTGCTCAACGAGCCGGGCTTGGGTCTGGTCTACGACAACGAAACCACGCGCACCGTCGCCGAAACCTATCGCACCCGCCAGGCGAACTGCCTGTCGTTCACCCTGTTGTTCGTCGCGCTCGCGCGCGAGGCCGGGCTGAAGACCCATATCCAGGAATACGAAGAAGTGCTGTTCTGGTATTTGCAGGACGGTTTGGTCTACAACTCCAGCCACGTCAACGCGAAAGTGGAAGCGGGGCCGTTGCGGCAAACCGTGGACGTCGGCCGCAATATGCTGATCTCGCGCTATAAGCCGAAAATCATCACCGACCAACGCGCGCTATCGTTCTTCTACAACAATCGCGGCGTTGAACTGATGGCGCAGGGCGATCTGGTCGGCGCGCGGCGGCATATGGAGCAATCGTTGAAATTGGCGCCCGACGAACCTTCCGGCTGGAGCAATCTGGGCGTGCTCGAAATGCGCGTCGGCGACACCGCCTCGGCCGAACACGCTTATCAAGAAGCCTTGAAGCTGGATTCCCGGCACGATGCGACCTTGACCAACATCGTCGCCTTGTACCAGCGTCTCGACAACCGCGCGCTCGCCGCCAAATACCTGAAACGGCTCAACCAGGTGCAGTCCGCCGACCCGTTCCACCAGTTCATGATGGCTACCGACAGCGAGCGCCGCGGCGATTACGCGGCGGCGGTGGGCTACTACCGGCGCGCGATCCGCCTGTATCGCGACGAGCCCGCGTTCCACCTCGGCCTCGCCCGCGCCTACCAAGGCTTGGGAGACGCCGCGCGCGCCGAACGCGCTTTGGCGAGGGCGGACGTGCTGAAACAAGAGAACGAACGGCGTGCGCTGCAAGCCAAGAACGAAGAACGGCGGCGGCGCGCCGGCGCCGTGGCCAGGCAGGTCAATTTCTAGCCGCGGCGCGCGTAATCGGCGGGCGGGCGGCCGACCAGCGCCTTGAAGTCGCGGATGAAGTGGGCTTGATCGAAATAGCCCAAATCCAGCGCCAACTGCGCCCAATCCACTTCGATGCCTTCGGCAAGGCGCTCCAAAGCCTCGTGCAACCGATAACGGTTGATCACCCATTTCGGACCGACGCCGACGTATTCGTTGAATAAGCGCTGCAGGCTGCGCGCACCGATGCGCCAGCGCTCGCTCGCCTGTTCGACGCGGCCTATGCTCAAGTCCGAAGCGATGGCATCGACGATTTCGCCGGCGCGCAGCGCCTCGGGATCGGCAGGCGGCAGACGCGCGAGAAAGAAGCGCTCCGCAGCGGCGACTTGTTCCGCATCGCTTCGCGCCGCGAACAGCTCCGCTTCCAAAACCGCGGCTTCGGCACCGAACACCGCTGCGCCGTCCAGCGAAGCGTCGCGCAGCGCGGATAGCGGCTTGTCCAGATAGGCGCGGAAACCGCCGGGCCGGAATTTCACCCCGAACACGCCGCCCCGCCCTTCAAGCACGCGGGTGAAGCGGCCGGTATGCACGCCCTGGATGCGGGTGAGGCCGGGTTCGAACACCCAATGCACGTTCGGATGCGGCAGGGTCTCGCGCACTTGCGGCGGCGAACCTTCCAGATCCCAGCGCACGATCCAGAAGTGCTGCACCACTCCCGCCAAGGGAGGCGCCGGCGCGATCCGGGCGTGGTGGAAAACGCCCGGTCCTGGCGCATGGCGCAGGATTCCGCGCGCCTTGCCGGGCGCGCGTACGGAATCCGCCGTTTCGGGCGAGGAATCCGCCTGTCGCGTTTTTCCAATATCCGCCTGCACGGTTTTGTTCGAATGCGCGCAAGGAAGGACATCGGAGTCTGCCATGAAATCGCGCACCGCCCCCGCTTTCGCCCTCGCCCTCTGCGCGGCCGCTTCTCTAGCGCACGCGGCCGCCCCTTCGCCGCAGGAGCCTATCGCCATGCACGCCAAAGGCAGTTTCGATATCAAGATGCAGCCGCAGAAACCCGACAATCCGCAAGCCGAGGCCGCGCAATTGGCCCGTATTTCGCTGGACAAGCGCTTCGCGGGCGCGCTGGAAGCCGTCAGCCAAGGCGAAATGCTCGCGGCCGGCGGCGGGCAATCCAGTGCGTACGTCGCGCTCGAAAAGATCGACGGCGCGCTGCAGGGCCGCAAAGGCAGCTTCTTCCTGCTCCACAGCGCGACCATGCGGCAAGGCGCGCCGCAAGATTGGTCGGTGACCGTGGTGCCGGATTCGGGAACCGGGCAGTTGCAGGGATTGGCCGGAAAAATGCGGATCGACATCGTCGACGGCAAGCATTACTACGACTTCGAATACACGCTGCCGGCGCCGTGATGGCCGCTGCAAAGGGCTCCACCTCGCCGCGACACGGCTTCGGTTAGCCTCGAAGGCCCGCCGATCCGCTTTGCGGCCGGAGCCCGACATGGAGCACACGACGCAACAAAAACGCAGCGCGCCTTATCTTCGCCTGCACGCGATGGTCCTGCTGTCCTTCCTGACGATGTACGCCCTGATGTACGCGATGGTCGACCGCATCGGCAACGTCCTGCCCAATCTCAACCAGTTCTACATGGCCGGCCTGATGGCGGCGCCGATGGCGATCTTCGAGCTGATCGTGATGCGCGGCATGTATCCGAACAGCAAGGCGAACGCGATCCTGGTCGCGGTGAGCCTCGCGGCCATGCTCGCGTTCTGGTTCGGCATCCGCGAGCAAGCCGGGATCGGCGATCGCCAACTGCTCAAATCGATGATTCCCCACCACACCGGCGCGGTGCTGATGTGCAAGCGCGCGGCATTGAGCGACCCGGACAACCGCGCGCTGTGCGACGCCATCGTCGCCGGGCAGCAGGCCGAAATCGACCGGATGAAGGCCAAGCTGCGGACGTCCGAACCTTAGGCCGGTTGGCGCGATTCTTGAAGCCGGCGCCGCCTTGTGCGCGCGTCGGCTTGGGGGCATATTGCGCGGCGACCTCACCGCCGGGGAACGACATGGTCTTGGGAATGGGTCCGCTCGTCCTGCTTCACGTCGCGATCAGTCTCGTGGGAATTTTCTCCGGGTTGATCGTGCTGTTCCACGGGTTGCTGGCTTCGCGCAGATTGCCCGGTTGGACCTCGCTGTTCTTGTGGTCGACCGTGGCCACCAGCCTGAGCGGTTTCATCCTGCCGGCGACGCGCTTCCTGCCTTCGCACGCGACCGGCGTCCTTTCGATGATCGCGCTCGCCGTCGCCATTCCCGCGCTGTACAAATTCCGCCTGGCCGGCGGCTGGCGCCGCGCATACGTCGTGAGCGCGGTGCTCTCGCTCTATCTCAACGTGTTCGTGCTGGTGGTGCAGCTGTTCCTGAAAGTGCCGGCCTTGAAGGCCTTGGCGCCGACCCAGAAGGAGCCGCCGTTTCTGATCGCGCAAGGCGCCGTGCTGCTGGTTTTCGTCGCACTCTGCTTGTTGGCGTTGAAGCGTTTCCGTCCCGAACCGGCGACGCCTGCCGCTGCCGGAGCCGCGGCGCTGTCCTGAGAACGATCAAACCAGGCGGTGTTTCTTCAACAACGCCTGCTCGTCGCCGGTAACGTAGGCGAAGATCTTCGGCACGCCTTTGCGCAGCGCCAGGAAATACCGGTTGGCGAATACGATTCTCACCGGCGCGCCGTCCTTGCGGCGCCGGTATCGCGAATCCCAAGTCACCTTGGCCATCGCGTGCGTGGCGTCCAGCGGCGTGACCTCGAGCTTGGCGATCTTCATCGAGACGGTGCCGATCTTGCGGTAGTAAGCGAAGCCGCGACCGGGCGCGAACCTGAACCTCAATCCGTTCTTGCCGCCCTGGACGCCCGCCGGGCTGGATTCGACGAAGTATTCGGCGAACGAACCGATCACGCCGTCGGTGTCCACGTCGGAAGGATCGTCGAGCGAGCGCTGGAAACGTTCGGCGTACCGGCGGAAGAAATGCGCGACCTTGCGCTTCATGGCGGCGGGAGTCATGCCGGCTCCTGATGCGAACGGGCCGCCAGAATGGGAGAGGCGCGATCAACGCGCCGTGACCGCGGATCAGCGCAACTGGCTGTCCTTGCTGCCGCGGCGGTTGTAGCCGCTGGCGGCGCCCTGTTCGCGATCGTGCGCTTCCTGGCAGCTCACGCACAAACGCACGCCGGGCACGGCCTTGCGCCGCGCTTCGGGAATCGGCGAATCGCATTCTTCGCAGCGTTCCAAGCCGGGCCCGTGGCCGAGCTGGCTGCGCGCTTTCTTGATGGCGTCCTTCACGGTCGCGTCGATCTGGTCCTGCACCGCGCCGTCGCCCGCCCAACCGGTGGCCATATTCGCCTCCGTTCCTTGTTCTAGGCTGCAAGGATAGCTCCGCTGCGATGAATCTGTCGCAAAGGCATCGCCGCGCAAGGCTTAATTGATTCTGTCCGCGGAGAAGGCGCCGTTTCCCAAGCGCGCCTGCACGCCTGTAGTCTTAGCGAGTCGACCCAAAGCGGAATCCCTCCGATGCCTCGGACCCTCCTGATCTGCGCTCTGCTCGCCCTTTCCGCTCCGGCCTGGGCCGGTAGTTTCGCCGGCACGTCGGCCGGCGCATCGTCCGCGGGCTCGTCGGCCTCGTCGGGCAGCACCTCGGACGACGACAAGATCGTGCTGCAAGCGCGCGACGACGCCGCCAGCTTCGTCGCCAGCGAAGGCCGAATCCGCGGCGCGCAATTGGAAGCCGCGCTGCGCCAATTGCGCGAACGCCACCCGGCCGCGCGCGAGGCCAGCGACCTGCAGCTCGCGCAGGCCATCCTGGCGCAGTGAACCTGCGGCGCAAGCCGCGCCCGGCCGCTCTGTGGGCGGCCTCTTGTTTATTGGCCTGCGCCGGATCGGCACAGGCCGAATTGCAGCTGCAGCCGGATGTCGCGGGGCTGACGCCCGCCGAAGCGGCCGCCACGGAACGGCTGCTGGACGATGCGATGCGGCGCCTGCCGCCGGCGATCCAGGCCTTAGATCGCCGCATCGACGTCTTGTGGCGCGATCTGCCCGCGCAAGTCCATGGTCGCGCGCGGTCGCATCGGATCCTGCTCGATCGGGCCTTGCTCGACGCCTGGATCGCGCGCCCCGCCGGCGACGACGGCACCGCGACCCGCGCGGCGTTGGCCGCGACGATCCACGAACTCGCGCACGTGTACGACCGCAGCGCGCAGGGACGCGTGTCGCGCGACCCGCGCCTGCTCGACCTCGCCGGCTGGCAAGTCAGTCCGATCCGATTCGGCCTGCGCGGTTCGCGCAACGGCTTCAGCGATCGCAGCCCCGATCCGTACGAGCTGCACAGCCCGGCCGAATTCGTCGCGGTCAATCTGGAGCATTTTCTGCTGGATGCGGATTACGCCTGCCGCCGGCCGGACTTGTACCGTTACTTCGCCGAACGCTTCTCGACGACGCCGCCGTCCGCCGCCTGCGCGCCCGGCCTGCCTTTCCTGCAAGCCGATGCGAGCGGCGCGCCTTTGCAAGCCTTGGATCCTAAGCGGGTCTACGCGGTCGACTATCTGTTCGCCGAGGACAACGCGCAGGCGATGAGCCGCTGGGGCCACAGCATGCTGCGATTGGTCGTTTGCGCGCCGGACCGGCCGCCCGGTCCGGATTGCCGCCTGGATTTGCAATACCACCGCGTGCTCTCGTTCCGCGCCTTCGTCGACGACGTGCAGATTTCCAGCTGGCGCGGCTTGACCGGTTCGTATCCGTCGCGGCTGTTCGTGCTGCCCTTGGACCAAGTCGTCGACGAATACACCAAAGTCGAACTGCGCGGCTTGCGCTCGCTGCCGTTGCGGTTGCGGCAGGACGAAATCGCCGCCTTGCTCGAACGCGCCGCGCGCCTGCATTGGAGCTACGACGGGCGCTATTACTTCCTCGGCAACAACTGCGCGGTGGAAACCTTCAAGCTGCTCCACGACGGCGTGCCGCGGCTGGCCGATGCGGGCTTGGCCAGCATCACGCCGACCGGCCTGCTTAAACGGCTGCAGCGCGCGCGGATCGCCGACGCCTCGGTATTGGACGACCCGCAAGAAGCGCGCCGGCTCGGCTATTACTTCGAACCGATGAGCGCGCGTTACGAAGCCATGTACGCGGTCGCCCGACAGGCGCTGCGACTGCCGCAGGCCGATGCGCAGGCCTGGCTCGACTCGGCGCCGAGCGAACGCCGCCCCTGGCTGCAACGCGCCGATCTGCGCGCCAGCGCCGCGCTGTTGCTGCTGGAAGAAGCGTCGCTGCGCCGGCAGGAATTGGCGGCGCGGGACGAGCTGAAACGCCGTTTCCTCGGCGATCGCTCGGCGCCGGAAAGCGAGGACGCGGTGGCGGGACTGCAAGACCTGTTGCGGCTGGAAGGCCTGCTGAGCCGTCCCGCCGCGCTGGTGCCGGGCGATGGTTACGGCTTGCCGCAGGCGCAGGAACGCGAAGCCTTGGCGCAAGCGAGCGCCGGCTATGCGTCGGAATGGCGCCAGCGCGGCGAGGATTTGCGCGCCGAAGCGCGGCGCTGGCTGCCGCCGTCGCGGCGACAGGCGCTGAGCGATGCCGAGGCCAATATCGAACTGCTCGGCGAGCGGCTGCGCCGCCTGCATCGCGAACGAGGCGGACTGCGGCTATAAGCGCTTTTGTAGGAGCGGCTTTAGCCGCGAGCTTTTTCCATCAAATCGCGACATCGTGGCGATTTCAGAGAGAAAGCTCGCGACTAAAGCCGCTCCTACAAAAGCAAAGCTCGCCCGAGGATCGCTACGTTCGCACCAAAACCGCCCTTCGCCGCGTCCGTAGCGTTACGCCTGGCCCGTTGACCGGCGACCCATAGAGTCGAGCCTGCTCGACTGCTCTTGCTTACGCCCTTTCCTAATGCTGAGCTAAAGCAGTCGAGCAGGCTCGACTCTACAAAGAAAAATTAACGCAACTTTACGGTTGCATTTCCGATGCGCTCCGGATAAGGTAAGCGCAACCAGGAGGTTGCCCTTATGTCCGACACCGATCGCATCGTCAAACAAATCCTGCTGAAAGCCCCGCGCGAACGCGTCTGGCGCGCAGTGAGCGACGCCAAGCAATTCGGCGCCTGGTTCGGAATGGCGTTCGACGCGCCTTTCGCGCCCGGCGCCAAGATCACCGGCAAGATCGTGCCCACCCAGGTCGACGCCGAAGCCGCCAAATCGCAAGAGCCCTACGCCGGCATGGCGTTCGATTTCATCATCGACCGGATCGAGCCGATGGACGTGTTCTCGTTCCGCTGGCATCCCTACGCCGTCGATCCCGATACGGATTATTCGCAGGAGCCGATGACCCTGATCGTGTTCGAGCTGAAAGACGAAGCCGGCGGCACCCGCCTGACCATCACCGAATCCGGCTTCGACGCCATTCCCCTCGCCCGCCGTGCCGAAGCGTTCGCGGCCAACGAAGGCGGCTGGGAAGCGCAAACGATGCTCATCGCGAAATATTTGGAGCGAACGGCCTAGCGCCCCGCACATCCATGCCCAGACCTCGCCCGCGCGCCGCCAAGCTCGCCGACGCCGCGCCGATCTTCGCCGCGCTCGGCGATCCGACGCGGCTGCATATCGTGGCCCGCCTCGGCCAAGGCGGGCCGTTGCCCATCGTGCGCCTGACCGAAGGCACGCGACTCACCCGCCAAGCCATCACCAAGCACCTCAACGCGTTGTCGGATGCGGGTTTGGTGAAAAGCGAACGCAGCGGACGTGAGCGCGTCTGGGAATTGCAGCCACGGCGCTTGGCCGAAGTGCGGCGTTATCTCGACATGATTTCCGCGCAGTGGGACGTCGCGCTCGACCGTTTGCGCATGCTGGTGGAAGAAGACGATCGGGACGGCTGATGTTTTTGGGGGACACAGGGGGTTTGCTTTTCGTCGCGATTTTGCCGATCCGCGTAAATCCCCTCGCCCCCCTTTTCGAAGGGGGGAGGAACAGCAGCATCAATATTCGCGCTTGAACCAAAACGCATCCGGCAACGGCGCCATGCCGACGCGCCGATAGAAGCCGACGGCATCGGGCACCGACGCCAGGATCAGGCTGACGCTCGGCCCCAGTAGGCGGCGCGTTTCGTCCAACAATCCTTTCCCGATGCCCAATTTCTGCGCCTTGGCCGACACGGCCAACTCGGACAGATAGCAGTTCCAGGAAAAATCGGTCGTGCAGCGCGCCACGCCCACCAGCGGGCCAGCGGGCGCGTCCAATCGCGCGGTCACGATCAGGTTCGAACCCGACAGCATCGCCCGCAATCGCGCTTCGTCGTCGACGGGCCGGGTGGCGCCCAGGCCGGACTCCACCAGCACCTGCCTGAATTCTTCCGCCGGTAGCGTCTGTTCGCGCGCATAGACCACGCGGGACGGATCGTTCATGGGCTCAGTCCTCCAGGAATTTCGGCACGCCGACCTTCAATCCCTTGCCCGGCAAGGCCATCAGCGTGGACGTGCCGTGCGCGACCAGCTCGTCGTTTTCGTCGTACACGCCGGCTTCGGCATAGCTGATCTGCCGGCCTGCACGCAGGCAACGGCCGTCCGCGCGCAGGCGCCCGCGCGAGACGGATTTCAGATAGTTCAATTTCAGATCGACGTTCACCAACCCCGCATCGTCGGGCAGGCGCACGAAACCCGCCCAGAACGTGGCGGTGTCGATCAGCGTCGCAAGCACGCCGCCATGGACGATGCCGAACGGCTGCAGATGCCGTTCGCCGACTTCCAGCACGATCCGGCAGGCGTCGAGCTCCAGCGATGCGATCGTCATGCCGATCAGATGCGGATACGGCGCGCCGCGGACGTGGTCCTGCACGGCTTGCAGATAGGCGGGATTCGGCGTCATGGCGTCGCTCGCGGTTCGAATGCGCCACTTTGGCACAGGGAGCGCAGCGCGCGTACCCGCCAATGGGAGGGATCGCAGTCCGTTTCCGGGAGCCCCCGGATCGAGTCCGGGGTCCCGGTTTGCGGCATGGCAGGATCGATCAGCCTAAATCGTGCTCTTCGATCTGGCGCACTTCGCAATCCAGCTCCCATTCGTCGCCGTGGACTTCCAGGAAGCGCTCGGTCAACTTCACCGCCTCGGCCATCGAATCGGCCTTGAGGATCGCATAGCCGCCGATCACTTCCTTGGTCTCGGTGAAGGGGCCGTCGACCGTGCTGATCTTGCCGCTGCGCAGGCGCACGCGCTTGCCCTTGGCGGTGGGCTGCAAGCCGGCCGTTTCCAGCAGGACGCCGGCCGCGGTCCATTCCTGGATCAGCTTGCCCATCTCGGTCATCAGCCGCTCGCTCGGGACTTGGCCATTCTCTTGGACCCGGATCATCGAAAGGAATCGCATCATGGTTCTCCTGGTTGGTTGGGTGATAGAGCCGAGCGGCCGGTGGATCCGGCGCCTGAAACCCCGCTCTCGCTAGGGCAACGAACGGACGGCGAGCGGATCGACAACTAGCAGGCAAATTTTTTCGCCCCGAATCGAGGCCCGGTACCGCCGCCGAGCCGCCCGGGCTACGATCCCGTATCGCCCTTTCCAGCCGGCCCGCATGCCCCGCGCCATCGAAGAGATCCGCGCATCCGAACGCACCGTCGCGCTCGAAGACCTGATCGGCGCCGACCGGCCGCTGGTGCTGCGCGGATTGTGCCGCGGCTGGCCCATCGTCGCCGCCGCGCGCGAATCCGATACGGCCTTCGCCCAAGCCTTGGCCGCTTACGACAACGGTGCGCCGGTCGACACGCTGCGCATGGCGCCCGAAGCCGAAGGCGTGATCGGCTACAACGAAAATTTCACCGCCTTCAACTACGACCACTATCGCGTGACCGTGACGCAGGTGTTGCAGCGGCTCGCGGCGGCCAGCCGCGAGGCCCGTCCGCCCGGCATCGCTTTGCAAAGCGCTTCGATCCCGGCTTGCTTGCCCGGCTTCGCGCAAGCGCATCCGTTGCCTTTGCTAGAACCGTCGGTGCAGCCGCGGCTGTGGATCGGCAACCGGGTCACCACGCCCGCGCATTTCGACGAATACCACAACATCGCGGTAACGGTCGCCGGCCGCCGCCGCTTCACCCTGTTCCCGATCGAGCAGATCGGCAATCTCTACATCGGCTCGCCCGATTTCGCTCCGACCGGCGCCGCGATCGGCATCGCCCGCCTCGACCGGCCCGACGACCCGCGCTTCCCGCGCCTGCGCGAAGCGCTGGCGCATGCGCAGCAAGCCGAATTGGAACCCGGCGATGCGATCTACATGCCGCCGCTGTGGTGGCACCACGTCGAATCGCTGCTTCCGCTCAACGCGCTGGTGAATTATTGGTGGCGGCCGAACCCGCGCGACCGTTACGTGCCGGACACCGCGCTCGGTTGCTTGATGCATTGCTTGCTGACCTTCCGCAACCTGCCGCCGGCGCAGCGCGCGGCCTGGCGGACGGTGCTGGACCACTACGTTTTCTCCGAGGATTCGCCGGCGCCGCATCTGCCGCCGGAGCGGCGCGGCATGTTGGGCGACATGACGCCCGAATTGGCCGCGGAGCTGAAACGCAAGATCCGGCCTTATTTAGACGACTAAGCCGGCTTCTTTGCGGGAGCGGCTTCAGCCGCGAGCGCTTCCGCTCGCTGCGATCTGAGAAAAGAGCTCGCGGCTGAAGCCGCTCCTACAAAAAAACGGGCGCTATTCGGCCGCGAACAAGTTCAAATCGAACGCGGCCGCCATCGTCTTGTAGCCGGCGTCGTTGGGATGGACGTGATCGCCGCTGTCGTAGGCCGGCAGCATGTACTCGGGATGCGCGGGGTCGCGCAGCGCGCTTTCGAAATCCACCACCGCATCGAAGGCGCCGCCGTTGCGGATCCAATCGTTGAGCGCCTGACGCTTGGCTTTCGCCGTCGGCGTCAGCGGCTCGTCGGGGCTGCCTTTCGGCACCAGCGTGGCGCCGACGATTTTGACGCCCTTCGCGTGGGCGCGCGCGATCAGCGTCTGCATGCCTTCGATGATCTGTTCGGCCGACACGTTCGCTTCCGGCGTCTTCAGGCGCTCGGCCGCGCTGATGTCGTTGCTGCCCGACAGCAGCACTACCCAGCGCACGCCGGGCTTGTCGAGCGCGTCGCGATCGAAACGCGACAGGATCTTCGGTCCCAGGTACGGGGCCGCGGCATCGTTGAGGATGCGGTTGCCGGCGATGCCGGCGTTGAGCACGGCGATCGAAGCGAATTTCGGATCGGCCCGCAGGCGCGCCGCGAGCGCATCCGGCCAGCGCCTATTCGCATCCAAAGTGGAACCCACGCCGTCGGTGATGGAATCGCCGACCGCCACGACGGCGCGTGCGCCGGGCTCGGTCGCCACTTCCACGTCGGTCAGGAAAAAGCGGCTGGTGTCGGTTTCGCCGGCCGGGAAAACATCCGCCGCCGTCGCGTCGCCGGGCGCGATGTAGGCCGTCTGGATCGCCAGATCGTGCACCGTCGAAGCCCCGCTGCGCACCGGTACGTACAGGCTCACCGCGAGCCGTTCGAAGGCCGATACGGACATCGCGACCGGATCGCTCAGGATCGATTCGCCCTTGCCCACGGCGATGCTGGCCTTGCCGCCGAAGGTGACGGCGCGTGCGCTGCCGGGCTCGACGGCCGATGCTTGCGCATGCTTGGCCACCCGAACCGGCCCGATCGTCACCGGCCCCTCGCCGTATAGGTTGGAAAAACGCAAGCGGACTTGCGATCCTCCGATGCTGGCGCGGACGATCTGGCGCAGGCTCTGCTTCTCGAATGAAGGGCCGGGCGAACTCGGCGAAGCGCTCCAGGCGCCTATCCAGCGTTCGTTGGCGGCGGGCGCGCCGGAGTCCGCGAACGCGGGCGCCGCCCACGCGAGCGCGCAAAGCAAGCCCGATGCGGCCCGTAGCCAGATCGTACTGCGCATGCTTCCCCGCCCTGTTCCGTTTGGACGCCGCAGGCTCCCACGGCGGGTTCGCGAACCGCAATCGCCATTGGTCATGCTGGCGGCTTCGGCTTTTCGTAGGAGCGGCGGGCTGCGGGCGGGAGCGCTTAGGCCGATTTGCGCGCGCGCAGATGGCGCAAACGCAGCTTGAGCGAACGCAAGTCGCTGCGCTTCAAATCGTCGCGCACCTCGCTCGGCGAAACGCCCAGCACTTCGCGGAACGCGTCGGTCATGTGGCTGTGGCTGCTGAAGCCGGTTTCGCAGGCGAGCGCGGCCAAATCCCGCTGCCCTTCGCCCAAACGTCCGAGCGCGGTGCCCAAGCGGTGATGCATCCTGAACTGGCGCAAGGAGCGGCCGGTGCTGCTGCGGAAAATCCGGCACAGATGGAAAGGCGAGCAGTTCGCGAGCTCGGCCAGCGCTTGGATGCCCACGTTTTCCTCGGTGTGGCCGAGGATCGCTTCCTCCACGCGCGCGACTTGCCGGCTCATCGCCGGATTGCGCGGCCGCGGACGCGCGGTCGCATGCGAAGTCAGCAGGTATTCGAGCGTGTCGAGCAAGACTTCCTGGGCGCCCTGCTCGTCTTTGCCGCAGCGCTGCAAACCGAGCAGCATCTCGACGTGCGTTTTCTGGAACTGCAGGTCGTGGACCAGTTCCTGGCAGGGTTGGGAGCCGCGACCGCCGATCTCCAGCGTCTCCAAGGCTTCGTCGTCGATCAATACGTCGGTGCAGCAGTCGTAACCGCCGGCATCGGGATGGGTGACGAGATAATCGACGTCTTTGAGCACCAAAACGGCTTGCCCGGGCCGGGCGAAGCTCGTTTTCTTGCCGACGCGTATCCCGAACGAGCCGCAGCGGGTGAAGAGCAGCCGTGCCGGTTCGCCGCCTTGCATGCCGGCGCCGCCGCAATTCGTGCGCGGGTGCTGGCAGACGTGGGTGACGACGCTGAACTGCGCGGACTGCAGCACGGTATCCACGATCATCGGCACGCTCCGGCGCGGCACCCGTTGCGCCGATCATACGCCCGGATTCCGGCGGAGCGCGGCCCCGGAGCTCGCGCCGGCTTCGTAGCCCTTTGGCTCCTGCCGGCCCGGGATTCCGGCGCGCAAGTTTGTGGAAGCGGCGGCGCGAACGCCGATGGAAGCTGGGCCCGCTCACGACCGTCGGCCCACTCGAAATGGAGGATTTATGTCCAAGGCAATGTGCGCTTTGCTCGCCGCCTGCTGCACCGTCGCCGCCGTCAGCGCGGCCGAACCGGTTTCCAACCACTGGGGTCAAGGAGGCGACCCCCGGCTATTCCAGAAAGACGCCTTCGCTTACGGCAAGAGCATTTCCGGCTGGGCCGACCGGTCGGTGCAATGGATGTACGCGCAGCCCTTCGACCACAATCCGTTCTTCGATGCGACCGGGGCCAATTGCGCGGTCGACCAGCACGGTCCGGTTTGGTTCTTGGCGCCGATCGCTTCGATGGCGCCCGGCAACTACACCCGCGCATGCACGATTCCGCACGACAAAGCCATCCTGCTGATGGCGATGGATCTCAGCGATACCTATCCCTGCCCCGATCCGAACTTCAAGCCGCAGCCTGGGCAATCGCTTTACGATTTCCTGGTCGCCGACAGCAAGACCTATCCTACCGCCGCCGCGCTGACCATCAAGCTCGACGGCCGGCCGGTGCGCGATGCGTTGAGCTACCGGTACATCTCCGAAAACCTGTTCTCGCTGAAAGGCGACCTCAGCCTGCAGGCGCCGTTCGATCCCTGCATCACCGGCGATTGGCAGCCCGCGGTTTCGAACGGCGTCTTCTTCCTGTTCCGCCCGCTGTCGCGCGGCCAGCACGTGCTCGTCCGCAGCAGCACCGGCCCCACCGGCAACGTCAATACATTCACTTATTACCTGACGATCGAATAGTTCCGCGCTTGCCCACGAACGGCGGGCGTTATCGGGGCCTTCTTTCAGGCCCCGGTTTTCTTCGCGCGATGGAACGCGTTGGTCTGCGCCTTACGCGCCCTTGCGGGCGCGCCATTCCTTCAGCAATTCGGCTTCTTGTTCGCGCGTGATGCCCGCGCGCAATTTCGCCTGGCGGTCGGCGGGAAGGCTGTGGAACCAGGCCATCAGATCCTTTACCGTCGTGTCGTACGGGCGGAACGTCAGCCCGGCCGCGATCGCGCGCGCATTGCTGACCGCACCGTAGCCGGCGTACGGGCCGGCGTCGTCGGACACCCAGATCGGCAGCTCGATCTTTTTCTCTTCCAAGAACTGCGCGCTGACGTGCGTGTACTTCGGTTTGCCGCCGGTGACGCGCTGGCAGCCTTCCAGCATCGACTTCGTGCTCAACGGCTTTTCCGGGCCGACGGCATTGAAATTGCCGGTGGTGCCGGCTTCGGCGAGCCGGATCATCCATTCGCCCAAGTCGCGGCCGTCAATGATCTGCACCGGATCGGAGCCGTCGCCCGGCACCAGCATGTCTCCGCCCTGGGCGACGCGGTGCGGCCAATAGGTGAAGCGATCGGTTTCGTCGCGCGGGCCGACGATGTAGCCGGGACGGACGATGGTGACGCGCTCGCCGAACTGCTTGCGCGCTTCGGCTTCGCTCAGCGCCTTGAGCGGGCCGTACAGGTTTTCGATATCGGCGCGCAGGTTCTCCTGCGTTTCGGCCATCGCGTCCTTGCCCTTGTACACGGCGAGCGGCGCGTCCTCGGTGATGCCGGGCTTGCTGCCGTCGGCGTACACCGAAATGGTCGAGATGAAAAGGTAGTGGCCGACGTTGCCCTTCAGCACCTTGCCCGCGTCGCGCACCCAGAACGGCAAGCTGGTGGGGTTGTCGATGCACACGTCCCATTTGCGGCCTTCCAGCGATTTCAAATCGCCGGTGTTGCGGTCGCCGTGCAACTGCTCCACTTCGCCCGGCCATTCCGGCGAAGGCCGCTTGCCGCGATTGAACAGCGTGACCTTGTGGCCGCGGGCCAGCGCGTAGTTCACCTGGAACGGACCGGTGAAGCCGGTGCCGCCCAAGATCAGGATGCTCAGCGGCTTGGCGGCCTTGCCGACGGATTTGCCGCCTTGCGCGAAGGCCAACGGCGGCAAGGCGGCCGCGGCGGCGGCCAAGGCGCTGAATTTAAGCAGATCGCGGCGGGTGGTCATGCGTGCGGCTCCCAACGGCTGGAGCCGCACTCTTACACCTTCCTGCCCGGCTCGGCCTATGGCGAAAGTCGGGGGTCGCGGATGGGCGAAGCTGCGATCTTAGCCGGCTGCCGGCATCGGACCGCAGACTTTCGCCGGCCCGTTCGCGGGCATGGCGTGGAATTCGATCAGCAGGCCCAGATCTTGCTGCGTCGGCGCGAGGAAGGCCTCGCCCAGAGACCCGCGATAACTCGCCAACATCGATTCGTATCCGCGCTCGACGCGTTTCTTCGCGGCAGCGATGTCGGCCACGCCGACGCCGACGCCCAGCACCTGCGGCCCGCCGTTGCGCAAAGCGTCGGCCGCGACGCCCGCACCGTCGGGCTGCAAAGCCAGCAGACCCTTGCCGCCCACCGGCACGCAAAACCCGCGCGCGCCGATCTGCGGCAAATGCACCGGCGTCGCGCCGGCCAGGCCCATGCGTTCCAACTGTTTTCGATCGGCTTCGGCATCGGCCGAAAGCAGCCAGATCGCCGACACTTCGCGCGCGCCGTTGGGATGCTCGTCGGGTCGGATGCGCGGCACCAAGTCGGGCGCGTAATCGATGTAGAACAGATTGCTCGACAACGGCGGCTTCTCGAAAGCGAACAAACGCCAGCGCGGCGGATGCGACGGACCCGCGCCGTCGGGATCGTTGGGCGAAGCGTTGAAGATGTCGGTCGCCGCATAGCCCTGCGCTTTCAGGAAATCGCGCGCTTGTTCGAGCGCGGACGAACGCAATCCGAACGTGCGCACGCCCGGCCCGCCTTTCAGCGAAGCCTGGTCGGCCTGCATGCCCGGATCCATATCCGCATCCGGCCGCGCGATGGCCAGCAGTTCGATATAGCTGCGGTCGGTCATGCGCACGTAGCGATTGGGCACGCCGCCGGGATTGCGCCCCGGCCTGACCTGGAATCCGAGCTTAGCCGCCAGGATGCCCGTCGTCTGGTCGATATCTCGCCCCCACAACAGCACATGGTCGATGGCGTTCGTGCCTGCGGTGGGTTCAGCAGTGACGGCGGCAACGGTGGGCGGCATGAAGCACAAGGCCGCGATGAGGGATGACAGAACGAGCGATCGCACCGTGCGTACTCCATGGTATCGGCGAGAGGGAAGTTGCGGACCCTAACGTTCCAGGCTCTCGCGCCGGAGGCAATGACCTCGCAGGTCATGGATGCCGGAAAGACGCCGATCCGGCGTCCCGGGCTCGCTACGGCTTGGGCAAGCCCTTCTTCTCGAACCAATGGTGCGCGTAGGGATTGTCGTTATAGCGCGGTATCTCGCGGTAGCCGTTGCGCAGGTACAGGGCCTGCGCTTCTTTCAGCGCGCGGTTGGTATCCAGTTGTAGCGTGTTCAAACCCATGCCGGCGGCCTGATGCTCCAACGCATCCAGCAAACGCTGGGCGATGCCCAGGCCGCGCGCGGCCGGCGCCACCCACATGCGCTTGATTTCGCCGAGCTTGCGTCCGCGCACCTTCAAAGCGCCGCAGCCGACGGCTTGCCCGTCCAGCCGCGCGATTACGAAAATTCCCGCGGGCGGCACCAGCTCTTCCGGATCGGCCGACACCGTGCGCGACGGATCGAAGCCCGCGTCGAAACGTACCTGCAATTCCCGGAAGTAGGCGTCGAGGCAAGCGCGCGCTTCCGCGCCGGCGGGATCGGCGGGTTCGACCGTCACCGCGGACGCGCGCATCAAGCGTTCCACTTCCGCCATCGCGGCGAGCATACGTTCGCGCTGCTTGTCGCTCAGCGCGCTCAACAGCGATTCGGCGAAATCCTGCGAATGCTTGTCGAGCGCATCGAACTCGCGCAAGCCCTTCTTGGTCAAGGCGGCGCGCCGTACCCGGGCATCGCCGGCCGCGCGTTGCGACGTCACGAGCCCCTGCCCCTCCAGCGAACGCAGCAAGCGGCTCAGATAGCCGGAGTCCAGCGACAGACGCTCGCGCAGATCGCGCAGGTCGGCGCCTTCGCGGCCGATTTCGAACAACAGCCGCGACTCGCTCAGCGGCCGGCCGCGGCCCAGGTAATCGTCGGTCAGCACCCCGATCCGGCGGGTGACGGTGCGGTTGAAGCGTCGGACCTGCTGGATTTGGGTTTCGTCCATTATCTGACTTTAGTCAGATAATTGAGCGGAGTCAATCTCCTCCGACCGACGGCCACTGGCCGGCACCTCAGGACATCGATTCCACTTCGGAAGAAACCACATGCCAGCCGGCCGCGTCGTGCCGCATGACGGCCACACAGGTGGCGGCGCAGAGCGAACCGCACCAATAGCCGTAACGCACTTCGAAAGTTCCGTCGGCGCGCCGCGCAGGCAAACCGATATTTACCGAAGCATTCTCGCCGACATGCTTGTTGCCGGCGGGCGGTATCCATTGGCTGCCCGGTAAGATCCGGATGCGCAAATCCCGCAACGAGCGGATGGCATCGCTCGATAGATCGAGAGATTCGCGAGCGTCGGGCCAGTGCATCGACACATATATGGACGCCAGGTTCCCGCCGCTCAGGAAACCGCCGGGCTTGGCCTGGTAACGGATCAAAGCCGCCATTGCGCCCTGCAGATCCGGCGGCGGATTTCTCGCCGCTTCCGCCAACGCCTTGCGCCTGCCGCGCTCGGCTTCGAGCAGGGCGCTCGCGTCCCCGCTGGCCACGCAACCGTCTTGCGCCGGCGCATGGGCGCAGATTGCTCCGCTGATTTCGCTGATCGATACGACCAGCCGCCGTGGCGCCTTGCCTTCGCCGCGGTCGATTTCGACGCGCCATTCGCGCCGGGTTTCGTCGAAATCCGCGCCGCCGGCGCCGTAATCGTCCCGTCCGAACTTGGAATTCAATGCCTCGAAGGCCAACGTCATGGCCTTCAAGTGATCCAACAGCGGCCGGCCGGTCTGCGAAAGAACGGCACCGGGAACGAATGCAAGCGCTGCGGCCATCCCTATGCTTCGTGCAGCCTTTCGCATGACCAGACTCCTTGTCGCCGGTGGCCGAAGATCGAGATTTTCAGTCCTCGGAAGCGGGCGCCAATCTATCGTGGGTTTCCGGAACGACCATCACCGCGGCCGAGCCGTACCAGCGGTGGTATTCGGCCACCATCTCGCCTTCGACGATCGCCGGATCGGTCGCGGTCAAGCGCTTGGCTTCCTCGATGTCGGACACCGCGAACACGAACAAGCCGCGCCAGCCGTCCGGGTCTTCGCCGAACGGGCCGGCCACGGCCAGTTTGCCCTCTTTCGCCAGCCGCTCCATGTTCGCGAAATGCCCGGCGAACATCGCCTTGCGCTCGGGCCCGTCCGGCACGCGCTTGGGCCCGGTCTTCAGGATCACCAGCACGTATTGGCGCATCCCGTTCTTGTCGGCGCCCAGGCGCTTGGCCAGTGCCGCGTCGTAGGGAGGTTTGGCCGGCGCGCCCTGCGCCGGCGCCGTTTGCGGAAACAGAACCAGAGCGGACAGCAGGGCGGCGAAGACCAGGCCTTTCATGGGAGGCTCCGAAACGTCGGTCGGAACCGCATCATCCGCTTTCGGTGGCGGCTTTCAAGCGGTGCGCCCGTCATCGGCTTGCATGCACGTCAGTGCGAAAACGGAATCTCCGCCGGAACGCTTTTCAACTATCGTAGCCCTCCGCACATCCAAGATTCTTCCCCAAGGAAACGTCGATGACCGGACCCCTCGCCGCCTGCCGCCTCGCGATCGGCCTGCTCGCCGCTTGCGCCATATCGGACGCGCACGCCACCTGGTCGATCGTCGCCGCCAATCCGCGCACCGGCACCATCGCCGTCGCCGCGGCTTCCTGCTCGGGCGGGGTTTACGGGATCCAAACCGTGCTGCCGGGCAAGGGCGCGGCGATCGTGCAGGCCGCGAGCAATAACGACGCGCGGGAAGCGGCCGTCGAAATGCTGCGGGACGGCACGCCTTTGGACGCCATCCTCGCCAAGATCTCGGACCCCGCCTCCGGCTACGCCCCGGAACGCCAGCAATACGCCCTGCTCTCTCTCGCCGCCGGCGCGCGCCCGCTCACTTACACCGGCGCGGCCGCGCCCGGCGCGAAAGGCAGCGTCGTCGGCGATCGCTTCAGCGTGCAGGCCAACACCATGGCGTCCGATGCGGTGGTCGCGAAGACGGCGGCCGCCTTGGGCCGGGCCGAGTGGCCGGACGACCTGGCCATGGCCCGCGCCGTGATGCGCGCGATGGAAGCCGGTGCGGCCGCCGGCGGCGACCGGCGTTGCGGCAAGGCCGATAGCAACACGGCCTTCATCGGCCTCTATCGCAAAACCGATGGACAGGATGCGCCTTGGGTGGAATTGGCGATCAACGGCATCGCGCCGGGCGCCGAGAGCGGCGTGGCGCGTTTGCGGACTTTGTTCCAAACCTGGTTGCGCACCGGGACCATGATCGGGAGTACGCGGACTTTCGTGGTGCCGTGAATTCCCGCCGAAAGCGTTCGCCTTACGGTCTAGGGGGTTTCGATGCTCAAATCGTCCAGATAGAACGACACGCCCGCGCTGCCGGATCCGACCATCGTCACCAGCACCGTGCCCGTGCCCGCCGGCGCCGTCACCGACGCGGTCGCCTGCTGCCAAACGGCGCCCGACACAGGCAACGGCACTACATCGGTCTGCAAAACGCCACCGCTGTCGTCGCGCCATTCCAGCACCAAGCGCGGATTGTTGGGCAACCCTACGCCCGCCCGCGCCCATACGTTGACCGCCTTGGGACCGGGCGATGCGATATAGCCGGGATAGTTGGCCACTTCCACGCCCCAGTTGCCGCCCTCCAGGTCCATGCGCAAGCTGCGGCTGCCGCCGTGCGCCTGTTCCGCGCTGCGCGAGACCGCTACGCCGTACCAGGGATTCCATAGGCCGATGCCGTTCTCGAGCGTGGCCGTGTCCGCGTCGACCAGATTGCCGGTCGGGCCGGGATCGCTTCCCCCTTGATCGCTGGTGCTGCCCATATCCTGCAGATAGGGCGCGGCCTGCCAAGCGGCGAAACCGATGCGTTCGCCCCAGCGTTTGGCGAACTTCCATGGGCCGTAATAGTGGTTGCCGGAGAACTTGTTTCCGGCATCGAACATGACTTCGTCCTGGATGCCCGCAACCGTGTACGGCGACCAGGGTAAATTGTCGGCGCCGGTGGCGATCAGCGCCTGCACACCGCAGTAGTCGGCGCCGGCGCAGGGAACGACATCCGGATCGAAATAGAATTCGTTCGCGGTGACCTCGATGTTGCGCGAATGCCAGCGGCAATCGGTACGGTACGGCTCGCTGGAGACCTGCGTGTAGCAGGGATGGCTGGCGTTGATCGGATCGACGTAATCGTAATCGTGCGGCCCGGGGATAAGGGTGGGATGCACGAATGGCGTGCAATAGCCCTTGCTGGTGTTGCCGTTGGAGTTGCAGAAGCGGTTAGCGTTCTCGTAGATCGACACGCCGGAGAAATTGTTCTCGAAATAATTGTCGTAAATGCGGATTTTGGCGGCGCCGGAAACGGCGCTCGCCAAACGCGCATCGCCGCCCGATTCGGACAGGTAGATCGCCGGCGCCGCGATCCCTGGTTGCGTTGGCCCTTCACCCAGGCGTTGTTGATCAGCGTGTTGCCGCGGATGGTGGCGTTGTAGCTGATCTCGTACCAGATGCCTTCGTCGTCGTTGTCGGCGATGTAGTTGCCTTCGAACAAGAAATCGATGTTGTTGGTGTCGGCCCACAAGCCGACGCTCTTGTTGTCGTGCACCCAGTTGTTAGTGACCTTCGCGCCCTGCACGTCCCAGAACTTGCCGCCGCCGGTGCAGCCGCAGCCCGGCTCGCGGGTTTCCCAGTCGTCCGTGTTGTTGCCGGCGATCTCGTTGCGGTCCAGCACGATGTTCTTGATCGCCGAATCGCCCTCCACCGGCATCTTGAACATGCTGAAGCCGTATTGGCCGTTGTCCTTCAGGCAGTTGTAGCGCACCACGTTGCCGCTGCCCAGGAAGACGCCGGCGCCGTCGTTGTCGGAGACCGTGTTGTACTCCATGAGCCAGCCGTCGCCGGCGTCGTGGTTGACCACGCCCTCGTTGTTGTTGTCCAGGCCGCGGCCGAAATTGCGGATCGTCAGGTAGCGGATCGTGACGTTGGTCGCCGTGCCGGTGAAAGCGTAGAGATTCAGGTTGCGCCCGTCGATCACCGCGCCCGGCGCGCCGACATAGATGGCATTGTCGCGGGCGATGATCTGGCCGTAGACGTCCTCGCCCAGCGTGTGCGTGCCCGGCGCGAACCAAAACGTGGCTCCGGGACGATTGAAGTCGAACCCGGCGTTACTGCCGGCGGGCACGATCACCGCGCCTTCGGGCGGCGTTTCGGGCCCGCTGAGCAAGGCGGCGTTTCCGCAGATCCGCGCCGGCGGTTCGGACGGCCACTGCAGGACGGCTTCTGTCGACCGCACCGCGCCCTGGCGCGGCGCGGCGCTGGGCGAGACTATCCCCGCAACTAAAACGAAGAACGAAACACCCAAGATCTTGGCCGCTTTGGCGATACGCGAAAGCGGCAGGCGCTGATAATCGATCACTCCGGATCCCCTTTAGTCGAACATCGGGACCGCGGTTTCGGGCCCCTCCTTGGCCCGGGCACTCTGCACCAACGCCGCCATAAAAAAACGGCGATCCGATCACGATCCGATAAAAATCACGCGTGGGAAGAGCCAATCGCTCAACCGATGCATCGTCGCGATCGCAGAAAAACTAAATTGGTTCTAACGGTCCTCAAGCACGAAATCGATCGCCGCCCGCACCGCCGCCACCTGCGCCGCGTTGCATTGCTCGGGCGTGGCACGCGGACTGTCCGGATAGACCTCGGTCGTCGTCTTGTACGGCGCATTCGTGATGCTGGGGCACAGGCCGAGCTGCTCCAGCGGATAGTTGATGATGCCGGGCGCCACGACAGGCGAACCGATGATCTCGCCCTTGGCGTCGGCCGGCGCAATATGCGTGACCTGCTCTACCGCGGCGATGATCGCCCGCTGGAATTCCGGCTGCGGGTTTTCCGTATCGCCGACCAGATAGAAACCGTCGGGAATGACGCCGGGCTCGAACGGCTTGCCGTCGCGGGCAGCCAGCGCCGGCCGGAATTCGGATTCGTCGGTGTCGGTGGTTTCGTGCAGATCGATGTGCATCGCGATGCGATCGCGCAGCGGCGCGACCAGGCGCATCAGCGCGGCGGATTCCTGCGCCGGGCTGTTTTCGCGGAACGAGCGGTTCGGGTCGATGGCGTCCGGATTCCAGCGCAGGATGTGCTCGTACGCCCAGGGGCTGACGCAGGGCGCGATCAGCAGGTTCGCGCGCCCAACATAATCGGACGCGTGCCGGTCGACGAACCGCAAGGCGCCATGCACGCCGCTGGTTTCGTACCCGTGCACGCCGCCGGTGACCAGCATGGTCGGAAGCGTGTCGTTCCAGTCGCGGCTTTTGATCGCGAACAGCGGAAAAGAGCCCGAGGCGTATTCCAAGCGGCCGTATTCGGCGACGTCGAAACGCGAGCGCAAGCCGTCGACGGCGGCGAGCACGTCGGAGGCGTAGCTGCGTTGGCGCTTTTGCCGGGCGAGCCATTCGGCCTTGTCGGCGGCGTTCCAAGCCTGCCCCGGAGTGCCGATGGGATAAAACGCTGGATTCGTCATCTTGCCGCTTCGACTTCGTTGGAAAGCCGCACTTTAACATCGCGGCCGCGGCGGCGACCCCTCTCCCGCTTGCGGGAGAGGGGTTAAAACAAAAGGCGCCCATTCGGGCGCCTTTGCCGACAGGAGAATCGGCTTCGATCTTCAGGGCACTTCGCAAGTCCAGATCGAAGACGCGGACCAGTAATTGTTCCGGCTGACGTGGTTGTACACCTCTTCGATCGGCGTTCCCGCTTGCGCCTGGCATTTGGCGACGGCGTCGGCGCGGGCGTTCTCCAGGGCGATGCCGGGGTCGTAACTCGTCGCGCTGCCGCTGACGTACACCACGGCCGCCAGGGCCGAGCCGATGGGCAACAGGAGCGCTAGCGCTACGGCGAACTGCTTTTTCATGATCCTCTCCGATGGGGTCGAACGATTCATTCGACCATGCGATGGGGAGGCGACCGTGAAAATCGGGTAAGCGGCGCGTGAAACTGTGATCGGCGGCCGTCGCGAGCACGCTTAGCTTCGGGCCAGCGCGGATTACATCGCGTTACATCGGGCGCGCGCTTATTTCTTAAGGATATGAATCCGCGTTTTCGCGTTGGCCAAGGCTTTTTCTTCTTGAGCGGAAGAATCTTCGGGAGCCGCCACGCGTTCGGCGTAGATGACCATGAGCTCCTTGCGCTGCGCTTTGTCCGGCAAGTGGACCCAGCGTACGAATGCCATGTCCGCAGGCAAGGTCAACTTGTTCTCGGCGATGAGCCGCTCGACCTGTTCGAGATCGGAGTCCGCAGGCGCCGCGTCCTTGCGGTTGCGGGTCCAGGTGTCCAGATGGATGTCCAGGCCGCCGAGTTCCATCTTGCGCGACTTGTCGTAACCGCCGGCATGGCTCAGCTCCGGCCGGCTGTCGATGTAACCTTCCGACTGCACCCAATACAGCCGGGTCACGACACCGTCGGCGTCCCTTTCGGCGAACAGGTGCAGATCGCAATCGGCGTAGCCGTACAGCACCCAGCGCTTGTTGCCGAGATAGAGCGCGTCTTTGGGTACGGAGACGACGGCAGGCGGCTCGAACGAACGCACTTCATGCCCTTTCGTCTCCAGCCGCGGTTCGACGGCGAGCGCCGAGAGCGGGAGGAATGCGATCAGCGCGGCTCCCGCCAGCGACTTCCATTTCGTAGCGAACATGGCCGGGCCTCTTGCGTGATGTACGGCCAGACCATAAACGCGCGCCGTCGGACGGCCATGTGGCGTCGGTCATGTAAACCATATCGCCGTTCGACGTATCGCCACAGGTTTGTAGGGCGGGCTTCAGCCCGCCGTTTACCGGTCTTTGCGAGTAGCGTCACGAAGGATGCGACAAGTCCGCAGGGCCATGCATTCGGCGGGCTGAAGCCCGCCCTACGTTCGCTTGTTTTTTGCGGGTCAGCGGATGCGCGTGAAATAGTTCGTGCGCATCACCGGTTTGCCGTCCTGCCCGAAATAGGCGACGGTTTCGACCATCGTCTTGCCGCTGCCGGAGACGGCATAGATGCGCGTCGACGCGGGAACGCCGCCTTTGGCGAGCTGCATGACCAACACGTCCGGCGTGGGCATCTTCACGGCGGAGAGGTCGGCTTCCAGATTGCCTTCGACCGGCGTCGGCGTGCCGTCGAGCGGAACGACGCCTTCCGCGTGGGTCTTGCCGCCCTTGGCGTCGACGATCTCGACTTGGGTCGACCACTTGTCCGCGCTCGCGTAACCGAACGTGATAGTGACGCTCTTGGGCCGGGCTTCGGGCGGCATCGGCAAGCGCGACACGTCCACGGCCCAGGCGCCGACCAAGGGCGACGGCTTGACAGATTTCGCAGGCGACGGCGAGCCGCTCAGCACTGCCAGGGCCAGCAAAATAGCGAACGGCGCTTTCACGACGACCTCCTCGAGCGATGGCTTGTGCGATGCAGCTTAGCGGCCGCTATCCGCCGGCGCCAGGCGATGGGATTCGTCTTGGCATACCATCACCTCGCCTTCGGCGCCCGCGGCGCCGACCGCGCGAACCCGCATGCCCACGGCCAACGCTTCCATATTCACGGGCGGCGCTTTGCACAGGTTCCAGCGCGCCGGCAGTTGCACCGCCACGCGGCCGCGATCGGACGTGTCGACCTGCACGACGGCATTGCCGTCGTAGGCCCAGGGCGCGGTGTCGATGGAGGCGATGGCGCCTTCGATCGCGATTTGGCTGCCCGCCTGGAGCGAAGCCCCGCCGGTGGCGGCGCAGCCAATCGATCCGATACAGAACGCGGCGACGAAGGCCGCGCGCAAACGCTGGGACATGCGAACTCCGATAGGGGCGGCTGGCCGAGTCTAATTGGCCCTATAAATATAGTGTGCAAAACCATTGAGCGGTATGGAACCGTCGGTTTCACCCCGCCCTAACGCGCCGTTACTGCCGGCCCTATACATTCGCGACGACATGAGCCCACCGCCCTACCGATCCGCCTAGTTACGGAGAGAACGCATGATCAGCAAGAACACGGTTTGCCTGTGGTACAACAACGACGCGCTCGACGCCGCGACGTTCTACGCCAAAACCTTCCCCGACAGCGCCGTCAACGCCGTCCACCACGCGCCCGGCGACTACCCCGACGGCAAGGAAGGCGACGTCCTCACCGTCGATTTCACCGTAATGGGCATTCCCTGCATCGGCCTGAACGGCGGAACGGCGTTCAAGCAAACCGAGGCGTTCTCGTTCCAGGTGGCCACCGAAGACCAGGCCGAAACCGACCGCCTGTGGAACGCCATCGTCGGCAACGGCGGCAAGGAAAGCGACTGTGGCTGGTGCAAGGACAAGTGGGGCGTGTCCTGGCAGATCACCCCGCGCTTGCTGATCGAATCGATGGCCGACCCGGACCGCAAGCGGGCCAAGCGCGTGTTCGATGCGATGATGAAGATGCAGAAGATCGATATCGCCACGCTCGAAGCCGCGCAGCGGGGCTGACGCCGATGGCCGCGCCCAAGACGCCGCCCTGGAAGAAACCCAATCCGCTGAAGAAATCGGCGCGCACGCCGCTGACGCCCGCGCAGAAGCAAGAGGCCAAGCGCGCGCCGAAGCGGCCGGGCGGCGCTATCCGAACCTTATCGACAACATGGCCGTGGCCAAACGCAAACCCGGCAAGCCAGGCCCGGCGAAGCCGTAGGGCGGAACCGCCGCAGGCGATTCCGCCGATGGCGGCCGGAAAACTCAATTCACACGGCGGAATCCGCTTGGCGGATTCCGCTCGACGCTCACTCCGGCGCAGTTTCTTCCGATTTGTCGACGAACTTGCGCAGCAGCTTCTTGCCTTCCGGCGACTGCGCCAAGCCTTCGAGCATGCTGGCGATCGCGGTGCCGCCGTCGGCGGAGAACAAATCCATCACGCTGGAAATGCCTTTACCCGGCGTGCCGGCGTTGGAAATCACTTTGACGTCGGCGGACTTCAGCGCTTCCGCCTGGGCCATGCCGACGGCCTGCGCGGCTTCGATGTTGCGGATGCCGAGCAAGTAATTCTGGTACCCCTGATCGCTGCCGATCTTCTCGGCTAGTTTGATCTGCGCATCCACCGGCGCCATCAGGATCGCGGTTTCGGCCTGGCCCTTCGCGTTGCCTTCGGCGGCGATGCCTTCGGCGTTGCGCTTGGCGGCTTCCAGTTTGCCTTCGGCGGTGAGCACGGTCTGCTGCTTGTCGCCTTCGGCCGACACGATCGACACCTGCTTGTTGGCCTCGGCCGACACCACCGCGACCTGCCGGTTCGCCTCGGCCTGCACGATGGCGACGTCCTTGGCCTGCGCCGCGGCGATGACGGCGGCCTCGCGGTTGATCTCCGCGCCGCGCACGGTTTTCACCTGCAGCACGTCCATGTCCTTGGCCGCGGTTTCGCGCTGCTGCACCTTCACTTGCTGCGCGGCTTGTTCGTTGGCCACGCCGACGTTCTTGTCCTTCTCGGCGGTACGCAGGCCCACCTGCTCGGCGGCCAGCTGGCGCGACATTTCGATTTCGCGCTTGGCGGCGATCTCGGCCATTTCGGCCTGGCGGGTGTTGTCGGCCACCACCAGGCGCGATTCGCGCTCTATGCCCGACGTGCGCTTGGCCATGATGTTCTGGATCACGTCGCTTTCCTTCGCGTCGCGGATATCCATCAACTCGATGTTCTTGATCGCCTCCACGCCCCACCCGCTCAGCTGCGGCTGCACTTCCTTGGTGAAGGCCTCGCCGAAGCGGCTGCGGTCGAGCATGATCTGGTCGATCTCGTGCCCGGCCAGCACGGTGCGCACGGCGCCCTGAACGATGGCGGTCAACTGTTCCTTCAACTCGTCGAACGAGGCCACGCGCTGCGCGGCGGTGTTGGAATCGCTGATGCGGAAGAAGGCCATCACGTGGACCAGGAACGGGACGCGTTCCTTGTCGTAGGCGGCGTAGTCCGGCAGGTCGATGGCGAAGTTCGACACGGGCAAGGTGACGCGGGTCAGGCCGATCAGCGGGAAGCGCGACGGCCATTCGTAGTAGGTGTTGCTGTCGAAGCCCTTGCCGTAGGACACGGTGTTCTTGCGGGTCTGGACGATATGGACTTCGTTGACCGGCACGACCCGGCGCAGGGCCAGGGCCCAGAAGAACATAATGGCGCCGACGATGGCGGCCGCGGCGACGATGGCGACCAGGATCAGGGACATGCCGAGCATGGGACGGGTCCGGTTGGGTTGGGCAAGGAGGCGCAGTATAGGGGGGCACTCCCGGCCGGGAGCAATCGGGCGGCGGGCGCCTAACCGTAGGGCGGAACCGCCGCAGGCGATTCCGCCGATGCCGTGTCGCAAGTTCGACCTACGAGTTCTGAGACGGCTTCTCCGGAACATTCGCAGCGGGTGAAAGGGCGTGATGTTGGGGTTTTACCCAACCTACGGGCTTTACCTAACAGCAGAGGACGCCTCCAATACATACAACTGATTCAACAACAAGAACTCCCTGATGTCGTCTTCCAACCTATGCGATAGCTCCGCATGCGCCCTGCGATTTCTAAATGCGGAATAGGCACCTATAAAAAGCGAAGCCCGACCTTTCGCCTCACCCTCATCGACACCCTCCCAAAAGAGCAGCGAACCATCAACTTGAAATGCCTTTGCAAATAGCTTCGAACCAACGGCTCCAACAAGTCCGCACTTAGAAGCCAAAATTTGTTCCAATCGACGATATCCGGTCATGATTGCAGCATCCGGCTCTTTCTGAAATCTAATCGCAAGATCCATAATTCTGCTGTCAATAAGACGGAATGGAATTAATGGCGGGAAGAACTCGTTAGCGCTCGATTTTTTCTCTATAGCGTCTGTCACATCGTATATATAGTCGTACCATCGAGTCGGCCTGATCGCTTTAGACTCTTCGATGATCTGGATGTCCTTATTAGTCATGGCGCTCCTGCCAAGGCGGTCAAGGATGCCTCTAGAAACATCGACCTCTTCTACAGCGACCCCGAATTCATGCAGAGCCAGAAGAGCAGCCGCGAGCCCCCTTGGTCCCTCGCCAGAATACCCAGAAGTAAATCCGTCCTTGATCGCTATGTAGTCGGTCTCATCCAACCGCAACAGGAAAGAATGCTGATGCCCGCAGGTCAACAAAGTAGCCCCAGTAATCCAAGCGTCGCACTGAATAAGCCTGATGATCGCAATGACACATGCTTGAGTAATACCAGAAAGGCCGTGATATTCGATTCCCGCCAGATCGTTCTCAGCAGTCATTTTCAGCGCCCCATAAAAGGCCACATCTATCGCACATTAACAGCGATGTCAGCTAGTGAAAAACGGGGTCAGAGACCATTACTAATAACGGTCCCTGACCCCGTTCTGCCGGGGTGAAACCCCAACGTCGCACGCTCACATCAGCGACGATCTCGACAGGAAAGCAGGGCTCCGGACATGGCGCAGCTCGTGACAGATGGTGATGTTGGGGTTTCACCCCAACCTACGAGCTAAACTCTTAAGACGTCGACCCCAAGCGACAACATAGAATTCGTCTCGACATCGTCCACAAAATCCCTCCATGTACCCTGCTCAGTCCGCCTAGAACAATATGAGCATGCCATCGATATAAACGATGTCGCGACATCCCCTAGATCGATCAGAAACTGATCGATCTCAGACTGGTGACTCTCGCCGTACGATAGAAAAATAGAATCCCGAAAACTTGCCTTACCTACATATCTTGCAGCCTCAACCAAAAAATTCACCTGCTGCGTGTCCAGATAGCGGTCGCGAAGTTCGCGCGCACGTCTAGTTCTGAAATCATGAACGCCTAAAGCAAGAAATTCAGGTGTTTCGCGCACTGTATGTTCCGCACGCTCCCGCTCGAACTTAACCGTACCGTGCAAGTACGAAACCAGCCCACCCCACGCCTCCGACGCACTAGATGGCGTTCGACTTAAATCATGTAAATTATTTTTTCGATACCGCTCGATCTCTTGCTCTGAGTCGGTTTTTACAAGCGTCGATATAAACGGCGAAAAAGGTGGAAAGATAAGATTGTGCGCAACAATATCTTCCTGCCACGCATAAGCTAACACCTCTATCCCATCTACGCGCCGGCCACTCGCTGCTGCGACCATAGCAGCGGCAGCGGAATGGATACAGTGGTACCACGTAGAAATTGCTGGCCGACACACATCGTACCCATTCTCCGAGTTGGTTATTGTTATGAGCCCCGCCAAATGATTAAAAGCAAGAAAAACGTTCTCGAACACGGCTGTGTCTGCAGCACTATCTACTGGTCTCCGCGCAACATTGGAGTAGAAACTATGCAATGTCGCAGCCTCAAAGCTCTTATCGTCAACGAGCAGAGCGAGAGCTCTCATCCAATTCACAGTACCGTAAAATGCGAAATGTGGCGCTGGCTGGTCCAGCTCAAACAAGCGATTTAACAACCACCTTTGCGCACCTCCTCTCATATCAGCTCCTCCTGCATGACCAGCACATTAGCGATACCACTCAGTTAAATCTCTTATATGTTGACTGGCATCGGAGACGGACGGCTTAAAGACAATTTCCTTTTCGCTGATTGTTTGGATGTATGGCAGGAGCTCTGCAACGTCTTCCGGCAGAAACCCGTACCTCATTAATAAAACCTGCATGGCATCGTTTGTACCGAACCGCATTAGTTCGATTAACTTTAAAGCTCTAATATCGTTACTAAATGCATAATAGATCTTGAAAGCCGCGGTAAATACGTCGTTCAATCCAAACGAAATCACCTGGTCCAGGTAATCATATGTGTCAAAGACCACCGCGTCATAATTAACGTTTTTCGCGAGCGTCCCCTTAGGAAAAAGCGGAAATAAATTTTCTAAACTGGCGTCTGGCAATGCATTAGCTTTCTGCGCGAACATAGCTTCTCCGGCGTGACGCTGGTCGCGACGCGCAATTCGGCTGAAGCGAAGACCAACAATCTCACTAAACGATCGGCCTTGAAATGTCTGGATCATTAGACCTATTGCCGTATGGAATATCGCCTGCTCGCCAGGCCTAAGGTGCCTATCCAACGACGCTTCGTAAATGACCCGAAGATTCTCTTCGACTTTCAAACGAGCACGCCGGTTCGAACCACCCCTCAAAGACCGCGATAATTCGTAGCCATTTGCGTAAACAATATCGAGTACCGCGCTTGCCGCGCTGCGTACTTCTAGACGTTCGAGACGCTCTGCTTTAGATTGCGGGATGTGCAATTGTTCGTCGAAAGTACCTTCACGGATCGCCTCAAGCAGTTCACTCATATCAAAGTCAGCCGGAAGCTCATCAGCATCGATCAAGGAAGCTTCAGATAGAACAAAGCTATGCTCCAACCTTTCAGCAAGCATTTGTGGATTCTTCGTGTAGACATAACCGAAATCAAATTTCTGAGCGTCAGTTAGCCGGCCTGCTCGGCCGATTAGATTCTTGAACGCTAGTGATTTTGCAGAATCATCCTTACCTAATAACCGCGAAGTATCCAACCAAACCACATCGAATGGCATGTTGACGCCTTGCACTAATGTACTAGTTGCAAAACAGATTCGCGCATGCCCCTGGCGAACAAATTCCTCGATTAGGAAACGAACTTCTAATGGAACAGAGCCGTGGTGAATAACAACACCCTTTCTAAGCAGCTCCACCATTTTCGAATAATGCCCACGCTGGTCCGCACCTAAGAGATGCTCTATGGCAGAAACGATTTCGATTGCCTTTGGATGCGCGACCTCATCAAATCGATTGATAAATTCACTGAACCCTTCCAAGAAGGACTGGTTATAGATCGAATTCTTTGTTACATAAACGAGAACTGAGTGCCCCGAACTTAAAGCAAATTCTGCAAAATCCCCCTCGAACGTAAGGCAGTTTTTTAGTAGATGGCCACCCTCCTCATATGGCGAAAAGTAATAATCACTGCCGTTCGAGTGACCAAAAACGAAGACTTTCCCGACAGCGCCATAAGGATATGTTCTTGCAAAAGCACGGTTTTCTGGCAGATGGTGCTTCGAAAATTGTGCTTCTGGGTTATCGACAAATGGATGCGCAAAAACCAACTTCGCATTAGGAAATGCGCCGTTAACGCGACGAATCAGAACGTCGAACACCACACCCCGTTCCGCCTCCTCTGATATTTGGGCTTCGTCGAAGAAAAACGTCGTCACTGCAAGCTGCTCACGCATTTCGAATAAATCTCGCGCCCGCTCCGGGGTCAGAACAAATATTCTTCGGAGTGGTCGCTGAGTAAAAACGTGATCGACAAACGGCATAATCATCACATTCTTGTCGCTCGCAAATGCCAGTCGCATGACAGACAAATACTCGGCAATTAGCGCGCGAGACGGCACAACTACGACGGCATCACCATTCTCACTGGCAATAAAGTCGCGAATCGAATAGGACTTCCCCGCGCTTGTTGGGGCGGATATTGAAATAAATTGATTCTCGCCGAGAGCTCGCCGCACGCTTGCCTGCACTGGCGTCAATACGACCCCACTCTCTAACCGGTGCGCCTCACCCATCTGGCGGATAAGAAATGCGTAAAGACTGTTTGGCGACGCGACCTTGTAAAAGAGCCCCATTGCAGCAAGGATTTTTTCCTCCAATTGCTCAAAGGCCTCACTATGAAATACCTTATAAAGGCTGAGTGTCTCCAGAAGCCGCTGCGTATCTGGGCCATGCGTATGAAGCCGCGCCAACAATTCCGCCAAGGTCGTGGACGGCATATTGTCGGCCATAATTTCTCTAAGCGTCATAGACGACACCGACCAAATAAATCTGGCTTATTTTGTGGGTGCCGGCCAAAGCTTTGGCTTTCGTTATAGCGTTCTTGATAACAATATCCGGATTGGCAGCATTGATAGAAAATGCAGCCACAACCCCGAAATCTTCGTTATCAAGGTTTTGTATCGCCTTTAATGGAACTAGCTTTTCAAGGTGCGTGCGATCTCTGAAATGCTTTTCTGCTTCTAGGAAACTGGAAATCTGACTGATTGCCGCACCGTGAGGACTCTTCTGCGATGAATATTTTGCTTCGCCGAAATGGACTCGTTCAGCAGGGCAAACTGTATGAAAGTCGAAACCCTCATTCTGCTTAGCTTG
Organism: Luteimonas gilva; assembly: GCF_005239095.1. Classification (GTDB taxonomy): domain Bacteria; phylum Pseudomonadota; class Gammaproteobacteria; order Xanthomonadales; family Xanthomonadaceae; genus Luteimonas_C; species Luteimonas_C gilva. Next base: position 946,673 of record NZ_SZUA01000001.1, read on the forward strand.
TGGTTTCCACAATTCCGCCAACGGAACTTCATAGTGACTAAATACCTGATTTAGCGCCCTAGCAGCCCCCATCGATACCATTAGTTCGCCAAACTCTTCTTGGATGTCACTCGGCGGTATCAAGGATGCAGCTTTGAAAATATCGATTAATAGCGCCGCTGTCTCCGCTACGGTCTTTTCGTACGCGCGTCGCGCCCCCTTGTCTAGGTGCGCCATCCAGGAGGTGTCAACCACAATCTGGGTAAGTTCATGCGCGAGCTTACCTACATCGGATACGGAAACCCTGCAGGCACGAATATTGTCGACTGCCAAGGCAGGCAATTCGCAGTGATCACATCCCCATGCAATATCGCTTATAACCCCAGTTGTACTCATTGCGCTCCAGCCCCCCGACCAATGCCGCAATTGCCTTCGATATCCGTCGAATGCAGTGTAATTCTCTGAGATTCCGGCCGGAAGGTAGGACGAAAGGCGAACGGATGCAAACAAGCCGCCCTGTAGGCGGCTTGAGAAAATTCTTAAAAGCAGAGTCCCGAGGTCTTGCCCTCACCCGATCCCATCTTCCGCAAGCGGATGATGGCTTTGGACATAGCAGGTTACATATTCCGCCGATACTCCCCACCCACGTCATAAAGGGCATGACTAATCTGCCCCAACGAATGCGTCTTAACCGCCTCCATCAACGCCGCGAACACGTTCTTGCGGTCGCGGGCGGTGTTCTGCAGGTAGGCCAGGCCGTGGCCGTCGTGGACGAAATTCTGCTCCTCGTCCGAGCCGGCCAGATGACCGTGTGAGGTCTCGCCGGACGGGGCCAGGGCGTTGCGGGATTGCTGCCAGTTGGCGACGTTGGCGATCTGCTGGCCTTTCTCTTCCTCGGTCGAGCGGATCAGTTCGATCTCGGTAGCGATCTCGCCGCCGTGTTCCTTGGGCAGGAAGGTATTCACGCCCACCAGCGGCAGGCTGCCGTCGTGCTTCTTGTGCTCGTAGTACAGGCTCTCTTCCTGGATCTTGCCGCGCTGGTACATGGTGTCCATCGCACCGAGCACGCCGCCGCGTTCGCTGATCGCTTCGAATTCCTTGTACACCGCCTCTTCCACCACGTCGGTGAGGTATTCCACCGCGAAGCTGCCCTGCCACGGGTTCTCGTTGAAGTTGAGGCCCAGTTCCTTGTTGATGATCATCTGGATCGCCACCGCGCGGCGCACCGATTCTTCGGTGGGCGTGGTGATCGCCTCGTCGTAGGCGTTGGTGTGCAGGCTGTTGCAATTGTCGAACAGCGCGTACAGCGCCTGCAGCGTGGTGCGGATGTCGTTGAACTGGATTTCCTGCGCGTGCAGGCTGCGGCCGCTGGTCTGGATGTGGTACTTCATCATCTGCGAGCGCTCGTTCGCGCCGTAGCGCTCGCGCATGGCGCGGGCCCAGATGCGTCGCGCGACGCGGCCGATGACCGTGTATTCCGGATCCATGCCGTTGCTGAAGAAGAACGACAGGTTGGGCGCGAAGTCGTCGATCTTCATGCCGCGCGCCAGGTAGTACTCGACGATGGTGAAGCCGTTACTCAGGGTGAAAGCGAGCTGGCTGATCGGGTTCGCGCCCGCTTCGGCGATGTGGTAGCCGGAGATCGACACCGAATAGAAGTTGCGCACCTTCTGGTCGACGAAGTACTGCTGGATGTCGCCCATCATCCGCAGCGCGAATTCGGTGCTGAAGATGCAGGTGTTCTGCGCCTGGTCTTCCTTCAGGATGTCGGCCTGCACCGTGCCGCGCACGGTGGCCAGGGTTTCGGCCTTGATCCTGGCGTAGGTGTCGGCGTCGACCATCTGGTCGCCGGACACGCCCAGCAAACCCAAACCCAAGCCGTTGTTGGTGGGCGGCAACTCGCCGTGGTACTGCGGACGCGCGCGGCCTTCGAACAATTTCGCCAGCTTCTTCTCCGCTTCCGCCCAGCGCTGCGGATCTTCCTTCAAATACTTTTCGACTTGCTGGTCGATGGCGGTGTTCATGAACATCGCCAGGATCATCGGCGCCGGGCCGTTGATGGTCATCGAAACGGACGTGGTCGGCGCGCACAGGTCGAAGCCGGAGTACAGCTTCTTCATGTCGTCCAGCGTGGGGATGTTGACGCCGGAGTTGCCGATCTTGCCGTAGATGTCCGGGCGCGGCGCCGGGTCTTCGCCGTACAGCGTAACGCTGTCAAAAGCGGTGGACAGGCGCGCGGCGGGCTGGCCGACGCTGAGGTAATGGAAGCGGCGGTTGGTGCGCTCGGGCGTGCCTTCGCCGGCGAACATGCGGATGGGATCTTCGCCGGTGCGGCGGTAGGGATACACGCCGCCGGTGTAGGGATAGCTGCCCGGCAGGTTTTCCTTGCCCAGGAAGGTCAGCAGCTCGCCCCAGCTCTTGTAGGTGGGCGCGGCGATCTTCGGCACTTTCTGGTGGCTGAGCGATTCGCGGTAGTTTTCGACCTTGATCGCCTTGCCGCGGACTTCGTATTCGGTGAATTCGTCGGTGATGGACTTCAGGCGTTGCGGCCAGTCGCGCAGCAGCTTCAGGTTTTCGCTGGTGAGGGATTGGACGGCGTCGTTGTAGCGTTGGCGCAAAGTCAGCAGCGAGCGGTCGACCGCTTGAGCCCCCTCTCCCGCCTGCGGGAGAGGGTTGGGGTGAGGGTGCGCCGCGACCTGGCTGCCCTCACCCGCGCTTTCGGCGCGACCTCTCCCGCTCGCGGGAGAGGTTTGGAGTGCGTCGGCGCCGTAAAGATCGAGTTGCTTAGGCAATTGCTCGTCGCCGAGTTCGTGCAACGCCTGCCAGAACGCCTGCGCGCGATCCGCGGCTTCGGCCTGCTTCTCGATGGAGGCGTTGATCGCCCTGCCCTGTTCGGCGATTTCGGCCAGATAGCGGACGCGGGCGCCGGGGATCAGCACGGTGGCGCGCGGTTCTTTCAGCGAGGTGTCGAGCTTCGGCGTCCAAGTTTCCGCCGGCAGATGCAATTTCTCGCGCAGCAGTCGCGCCAGGTTGACGAACATCCAGCTGACGCCGGGGTCGTTGAACTGGCTGGCGATGGTCGGATAGACCGGGACGTCTTCGTCCTTGGTCTTGAACGCGGTGCGGTTGCGCTTCCACTGCTTACGGATGTCGCGCAAGGCGTCTTCGGCGCCGCGCTTGTCGTACTTGTTCAGCACGATCAGCTCGGCGTAGTCGATCATGTCGATCTTCTCAAGCTGGCTGGCCGCGCCGTAGTCGCTGGTCATCACATACATGGGGAAATCGACCAGGTCGACGATTTCCGAATCGGATTGGCCGATGCCGGCGGTTTCCACGATCACCAGGTCGTAGCCCAGGCCCTTCAGGAACGCGATGCAATCCTTCAGCACGGCGTTGGTGGCCACGTTCTGGCGGCGGGTGGCCATCGAACGCATGTAGACGCGATGGCTGCGCAGCGAGTTCATGCGGATGCGGTCGCCGAGCAGCGCGCCGCCGGTGCGGCGGCGGGTCGGGTCGACCGAGATCACCGCGATCTTCATCTGCGGGAAGCTGGCCAGGAAGCGGTTAAGCAGTTCGTCGGTGACCGACGACTTGCCGGCGCCGCCGGTGCCGGTGATGCCGACCACCGGCGTCTTGCCGCCGGCCAGTTGCCATTCCTTGCGCAGCTTGGAGAGTTCGGCTTCGGTGTAGTCGCCGTCTTCGATGGCGGACATGACTCGACCGATCGAGATTTCGTCTTGTAGGGTGGGCTTCAGCCCACCTTTTGCGGCCTCTGGCGAATTAGCATCGTCCGGGTTACGGCGGGCTGAAGCCCGCCCTACGTCTTCACGGGCTTTTTTGGCGCGCACAACCACGTCTTCGATCATTTCCACCAAGCCCATCTTCATGCCGTCGTTGGGGTGGTAGATGCGTTCGACGCCGTAGGCTTCCAGTTCGCGGATCTCTTCGGGCGTGATCGTCCCGCCGCCGCCGCCGAACACGCGGATGTGCGAAGCGCCGCGTTCCTTCAGCATGTCGACCATGTATTTGAAGTATTCGACGTGGCCGCCCTGGTAGCTGGACAGGGCGATGGCGTCGGCGTCTTCCTGCAGCGCGGCGCGGACCACGTCCTCGACCGAGCGGTTGTGGCCCAGGTGGATGACCTCGGCGCCTTGCGACTGGATCAGCCGGCGCATGATGTTGATCGCCGCGTCGTGGCCGTCGAACAGGCTGGCGGCGGTGACGAAACGCAGCGGGCTGCGGTCGGCGTCGGTCTGGGGGAGGCTGGCGGCGGGAGTGCTCATGGGCCGTCTGTACGGAAACTGGGGTGTCCGTATTGTAGCGCCTTGGCTTTTCGGGGCTGCGAAGGGCGCTGACCCGGCTTTTTTGTGGGAGCGGCTTTAGCCGCGAGCTCTTTCCCCCAAATCGTTGCGGACGCCGCGATTTGATAGAAAAAGCTCGCGGCTAAAGCCGCTCCCACAGAGAGCGAAGCTCGACAGGGGCTGAACCGGAATTCGGCGCGCGTCATCGGAGCCGGCATGGGAGCGTTGTCGGGAGCGACGGCGATCCGTCATTCCACCTGGAGTCCCGTATGAACCTGCGTCCCCTCCTCCTCGCCGCCGCGATCGCGGCCTTGCCGCTGGCGGCCTTGCATTCCGAAGCCGCACAGGCGCGCGGCTACGTCAGCATCAATGTCGGCATCGCGCCACCGCCTCCGCGTTACGAGCGCGTGGTGGTGCGTCCGGGTTACGTCTGGGCGCCGGGTTATTGGCGCTGGAACGGCCGCCGCCATGTCTGGGTCGGCGGCTATTACGCGCCGGCGCGGCGCGGTTATGCGTACGTGCCGGCGCGTTGGGAACCTTATCGCCATCAGTGGCGGTTCCACGACGGTTATTGGGTGCGGCGTCGTTAGAGGTTCGGTATGCGGGAGCGGCTTCAGCCGCGAGCTCTTCCCATTCAAAGCGACAATCGAGAGCTCGCGGCTGAAGCTGCTCCCACAAAAGCACAGGCAGCGGGCAAGCCCCGCTCTACAAAGCAGCCTCGCCTAGATATCCAAGGCTCGACAAAGCACGCTGCGCCGATCGTCCAATCCGGCTTCCGAACGGTGCATGTCGAAACCCGTCTCGCTGGTGCTGCGCCGGCCCAGGATGCGGGCGATGGTGGCTTCGAGCGTGGCGCGGTCGTCGTCGAAGCCGCCGTGCGCGGTGGCGTTGGCGCTGTCCGGCGGCGGCGCCGGCGTGGGCGAGAGGATCCAGGTCAAACGGCCCTCGTGCAGCAGTTGGTGCACGCGTTCGTAGCCGTACGCCTGGTCGGCCGGCGTTTTCGCTTCGATGAAGCGGGCCATGCCGGCCAGCGGCGTGCCTTGGCTCAGGCGCCGGTCGATCCAGCTGCGGGCCTGTTTTTCGAAAGCGTGCGCGATCAGGTACAGCAGCGACTTGTGGTAGACGCCGGCGCAGTGGTCGTCGTTCTCGGCTTTGTCGGTGAGGGTGAACACCGCGGCGCGTTCGATGCGCTTGTTCTCGATGGCCGGCACGAAGCTCATCAAGAAAGAGTCCATCGTCATCGCCGGCGCCCACAGATTGACGCTTTCGATCTTGCCGCCCAACCCGGACATGCCGTGCGCCGGGCCGCCGACGATCTGCCCGGAAGTAGTCAACAACTGCACCAGCGGCGCCATCAGCACGCTGCCGCCGCTGTGCGCGGCGACGTGGATCTCCACCGACGGATCCTGCTGTTGCCATTCGTGCAGGAGCCGCGCGACCAAGGCCGCGCCGCCGGCTTCCTGCAGACCGTCCGCGGTGCGCACCACGGCGGTGGTGGCGAGGACGGCGTTCTCCTTCATTTCGTCCCACAGCGCCTTGCCGCCTGCGGCGCGCGCCAGCGGCTCGATGGTGTCGTCCAGGCGATCGAGCAGCAGTTCCTTGGCTTTGTCCATCAGGCCTTCGCTGCGCGGCTTGGCGCAGTCGCGCAGTACGTTGCCGAGCGTGCTCCACAAGTCGGTCTTCCAGACGAAGCACAGCGGGTAGATTTCCTCCTTCAGCATGGCTTCGCGGTAATCGGCTACGCGCTGGGTCGCCGCCTGCTCGGGCACCAGGCCGCCGTGCGCGTACAGCATCACGCGCTTCTTTTTCCAAGTGCGCATGGCGTCGCGCATGTCCTTGCGGATCAGGTTGCGCACGTCCTCGACCGTGGTGCCGAAGCGGCCGCTGTCGCGCAGTTGGCCGTTGTTGCCCAGGCTGACGAGGTGCGGGCGCAGATCGGCCTGCGCGTAACCGGTGGACTGAGGCGCCAAGGCCGAGTTGCTCACCGCCGCCGCCTGCGCGCGGCGCAGGTGCACCGGCACCGCCAAGCGCGCGACCCAAACGTCGGTGCCGCGCTGCAGCCATTCGTCGTAGCTCACATGGCCGAAGCCGCCGCGGCCCCAATCGCGGCCCCAGGAATTCTGGAACCAGAAGCCATCGGCGTCGTAGCCGACGATGGCGAAGGCGTGGTAGCCCGCTTCGCGCTGTTCGTTCCAAACCAGCCGGCCGTTTTTGGGCGGATCGAGCCAGCCGTCGTGCACGCCGCAGGACGCGTACAGCACGCCGACTTCGGCGAAGGCCGCGTGCATCGCCACCAGATCCTTGTGGTTGACGCGCAGATAGGCGCCGAGCGGATAGTTCAAGGCCTCGCGCGCGCGTTCTTCGGTGTAGGGCTCCATCTGCATGCCCGGCGTGTACGGCCAGCGTTTTTCCGAACACACGCCGTGGCGGTGCCAGCCCTTCATCGCGCCGCGGCAACTGGAGCCGGAATAGCTTTCGCCGCGCCATTCGTCGTAGCGCCGCGCCATGTCGTAGAGCATGCGCGTGCTGACCTGGGTGCGCACCGGGCCGGAGCTGCGGGTGCGCAGCAAGGTGTGCGCGACGGTCGCGAGGGCGAAGGCGGTGCAAGCGCCGTCGTCGCCTTGGTCCAGCACCGGCACGCCCAGGCGCAGGTGGCGCGACAGCGGCACCGAGGTCGGCACGTCGACCAGGGTCGGTTCGAACATGCGGTCGCGGAAATCGGCGGTGTCGGGGCGCGCGTCGAACAGACGCGATGCGGGGGCCGTTTTGCGGGGTGTTTTCTTGCGGGTAGCCATCTGCCTTCCTTCATGGGCGCCGCTTTTGTGGGAGGGGCTTCAGCCCCGACTGGCGCTGTCGGGGCTGAAGCCCCTCCCACAAAAGCGGCTGCATCTGCGGATGAGGAATCGTACGAAAGCCGCGTCTCCCAAACCGCGACTGCCCTCCCGCTCCGCTTGTCGCTTTGCGCCGCCCCGCCGATACTGCGGCGAATGGCCCGTACGACGGCTCTGGGGAATCACGAATGACGCGCGTCCAACGCATCCTGGCCTGGGGCGCTCTCGCCACGGCGTTGTCGCTGGTCAGCGGCTATTTCCTGGCCGATTACCTGACCCCGCAAGCCACCGGCGAACCCAGCCGGGCCTTGCCGGTGCGAGCGGCGCAGACGGCGCTGGACCGCGAACTGGTGCCGCTGCTGGCCCGCCATCCCGGCCAAACCGGCGCATTGATGCTGACCGACGGCGTGGACGCCTTCGCCGCGCGCGCGATGTCGGCGCGCAGCGCCGGACGCAGCCTGGATCTGCAGTACTACATCTGGCACGACGACCTCACCGGCCGCCTGCTCGGCCGCGAGGCCTATCGGGCGGCCGAGCGCGGCGTGCGCGTGCGCATGCTGATCGACGACATGAACGCGGAAGGGCTGGATTCCAAGCTGCTCGCGCTGGACCAGCATCCGAACGTCGAGATCCGCGTCTACAACCCGTTCCGCAACCGGCGCGGCCTGTGGCGCGTGTTGGAAATGGTGCAGCGCATCTTCAGCGTCAACCACCGTATGCACAACAAAGCCTGGATCGCCGACGGCCGCGTCGCAGTGGTGGGCGGGCGCAACATCGGCGAGGAGTATTTCGGCGCGGGCAAGGACGTCAATTTCCGCGACCTGGACCTGCTGCTGTTCGGCCCGGCGGTGAAGGACGCCAGCGGCATCTTCGACCAGTACTGGAACAGCGAGGCGGCGGTGCCGCTGTCGGCGTTGTCCAAGAAATATCCGCGCGAGCTGAAGTTCCTGATCGATCAAGTGAAGATCGAAGCCGAAAGCGACCAGGCCAAGCGTTACCTGAGCCGCGTCGAAGGTTCGTCGAACGTGCGCAAATACATGGCCCAACAGTTGGAGCCGTTCTGGAGCGACCGGATCCGCGTCGTGGCCGATCCGCCTTTGAAATGGAAGAACGACGATCGCGAAGGCTGGCTGGCGCAACGCATCCAGGGCGAGCTGGGCGATGCGAAGCGCAAGGCGCTGGTGATCTCGCCCTACTTCGTGCCCGGCGACGGCGTGTCCGCGCACCTGCGCAAATTGGCGCGCGACGGCGTGGCCGTGGGCGTGGTCACCAACTCGCTGGCCGCCAACGACGTGTTCGCGGTGCACAGCGGCTACAGCCGGTACCGTCCCGACCTGCTGCGCGGCGACGTGCGCCTGTACGAAATGCGTTCGCAGGCGCGGCCGGGCGCGGCCAGCCTGTTCGGCAGCAGCGGCGCCAGCCTGCACACCAAGGCCTTCGTGGTGGACGACGCGCGCGGCTTCATCGGATCGTTCAACCTGGATCCGCGTTCGGTCGACTTGAACACCGAAATGGGCGTGCTGTTCGAGGATCGCGGCCTGGCCGTGGCGCTGCGCAACGAATACCTGCGGCTTTCTTCGCCCGAGCTCAGCTATTGGGTGTATCTGGACCGCGACGGCGACGTGCGCTGGCTGGACCGCGCGCAGAAGCCGCCGTTGATGATCGAGCACGAACCCGACACCGGCGCGATGAAGCGCGCCGTCACCCGCGCGATCGGCTGGCTGCCGATCGAATCGCAATTGTGAGCCCGGGGCGCGGACGGCGATGAGCCCGACCGCCGACCGCGACTTGGCCGCGCTGCGCATCGCGATCGACGGCGGCGATCCGGAAGCGATGCTGCGGCTGGCATCGGCGCTGGCGCAGCGCGGCGAGACCGAACAAGCCTTCGCCATGCGCAAGCGCGCGGCGATCGAAGGCCATGCGCCGGCGCAGACCGCGCTGGGGCGCATGCTGTTGCGCGGCGAAGGCTGCCTGCCCGATCCGCGCACCGCGGTGTATTGGCTGCGCCGCGCCGAAGCGACCGGCGACGCCGAGGCCAGCTACCACTTGGCCTTCGTTTCGCTCGGCGGCGTGGCGATGCCGCGCGACGGCCGCATCAACGAACGCGTGCTGGCGGCCGTGCAGGGCGATTTTCCGCTGGCGTTGCGCGCGGCCGCGATCCATTTCGGACGCAAGCGCCACGAAGTCGACCAAAGCGCCTGCGTGCGTTTGCTGGAACGCGCGGCGAACTACGGCGACGCGATCGCGGCGCAATTGCTGGCCGAGCGTTCGATGCGCGGCGAAGGTTGCCCCGTCGACGCCGAAGCGGCGCATCGCATCCAGCGGCGCTTGAGCGAACTGGGCGTGCCCGCCCTGCCCGATATCGCCATTCCGGCCGCGGAACGCGAAACCAAGGAGATGCCGCCTGGCACGATCGCCTTGGAGGACATCCTGCACGCGCAATCGGCGCGGACGCTGTCCGAAACGCCGCGGGTGTTGCAGATCGACGGCTTGTTGTCGGCGGACGAATGCCGGTTCCTGATCGCGACCGCACAAGCCGGCGGCGGCGATGCGAACGAACGCAGCATCGACATCGCCGGCGAGGATCTGGCGGTGCGCTTGATCGAAGTGCGCATGGCGCGCTCGGCGCGGATGGAGCTGGCCCAGGCCGAGCCGCTGCTGCTGTCGCGCTTCGGCGCCGCGCAGCCTTATCTCCCCGGCGCGGGCGAGGCGGCGCCCGACGATCCGGACGAACGCTTGCGCACGATCCACGTGTTCCTGAATACGGTCGAAGGCGGCGGCGGCATCGCGTTCGATGCGAGCGGGCCGATCGCCGCGGCAGCCGGGCGCGCGGTGATCGTGGACGGCATAGCGCCGGTCGACGACGCGCCGGCGAGGCCTTCGACCGCAGGCGCGCATAAATGGCTGGCCACCCTGCGCTTCCGGCGCCGCCGCTTCCGCAGCTTCTGAAGCCGGCAGTTTCTGAACCACGCGGCTTCTGAACCAGGGTTTCCCCATCCGGCCGCGTATGCGGCTTTGCGCCGGGAACTGACTTAGAATATTGCGCCTGCCAGGTCCCGGCGGCCGTTTACGAACGCCGGGAAATGCAGGCATTTCAATATCTTAATCCACACCCTTAACGTCCCGCACGATGCGCAGATCCGGCGTCGGCGCTTGGAGTTCACGATGATTTTCGAAACGCTCGACACCTTCGGCCACGAGCAGGTCGTTTTCTGCCACAACAAGGACGCGGGCCTGAAGGCCATCATCGCGATCCACAACACGGTGCTCGGCCCCGCGCTGGGCGGCACGCGCATGTGGCCGTACAAGACCGAGCAGGACGCGCTGAACGACGTGCTGCGCCTGTCGCGCGGCATGACCTACAAGAACGCGGTGGCGGGCCTGAACATCGGCGGCGGCAAGGCGGTGATCATCGGCGATCCGGCCGCCGACAAGTCCGAAGCGCTGTTCCGCGCGTTCGGCCAGTTCGTCGAATCGCTGGGCGGGCGCTACATCACCGCCGAAGACGTCGGCATCGACGTCAACGACATGGAATACGTGTACCGCGAAACCGAATACGTCACCGGCGTGCACCAGGTGCACGGCGGTTCGGGCGATCCCTCGCCGTTCACCGCCTACGGCACGCTGCAGGGCCTGATGGCCACGCTCAACAAGAAGTACGGCGACGAGGAAGTCGGCAAGTATTCCTACGCCGTGCAGGGCCTGGGCCACGTCGGCATGGAATACGTGAAGCTGCTGAAGGAACGCGGCGCCAAGATCTTCGTAACCGACATCAACAAAGGCCTGGTCGACAAGGCCGTGTCCGAGTACGGCGCCGAAGCGGTGGGCCTGGACGAGATCTACGACGTCAACTGCGACGTCTATTCGCCGTGCGCGCTGGGCGGCACCGTCAACGAGCAGACCCTGCCCCGCTTGAAGGCCAAGATCATCTGCGGCGCGGCCAACAACCAGCTGGCCAACAACGCGATCGGCGACGAAGTGGAAAAGCGCGGCATCGTGTACGCGCCGGACTACGCGGTCAACGCGGGCGGCGTGATGAACGTGGCGCTGGAACTGGACGGCTACAACCGCGAACGAGCGATGCGCATGATGCGCACCATCTACCACAACCTGGCGCGGATCTACGAGATCTCCGAGCGCGACGGCATCCCGACCTACCAGGCCGCCGACCGCCTGGCCGAAGAGCGGATCAGCGCGATCGGCAAGCTCAAGCTGCCGCTGGGCCGCGCGGCGCCACGGTTCCAGGGACGCATCCGCGGACACTGAGTAAGATCGATGACGGGGCTTCGGCCCCGTCATGCTGTTCGGCCGGCATCGGAGGCCGCCTCACGCTTCAGGAGTAGAAATGCGAGCTTTTTCGTTGGGCGAAGAAATCGATGCGCTGCGCGATGCGGTCCGCCGCTTCGCCGAAGCCGAGATCGCGCCGCGCGCGGCGCAGATCGACCACGACAACGTCTTCCCCGCCGACCTGTGGCCCAAGCTGGGCGAGATGGGCCTGCTGGGCATGACCGTGCCGGGCGAATACGGCGGCAGCGGCATGGGCTTCCTGGCGCATATGGTGGCGATGGAGGAAATCTCGCGCGCCTCCGGCTCGGTCGGCTTGTCTTACGTCGCGCATTCGAATCTGTGCGTGTCCAACCTGTACGCCAACGGCAACGAAGAGCAGCGCAATAAGTATCTGCCCAAGCTGTGCAGCGGCGAGTGGAAGGGCGCGCTGGCGATGAGCGAACCGGGCGCCGGTTCGGACGTGGTCGGCTCGATGCAGTGCCGCGCCGAGAAGCGCGGCGACGCGTGGGTCGCCAACGGCAGTAAGATGTGGATCACCAACGGTCCGGAAGCCGATGTCGCCGTGGTCTATATGCGCACCGCCGGCAAGGACGCGGGCTCGAAGTGCATGACCGCCTTCATTGTCGAAAAAGGCATGAAGGGTTTCCGCGCCGCGCAGAAGCTGGACAAGCTGGGCATGCGCGGCTCGAACACGTCCGAATTGGTGTTCGAGGATTGCGAGATCCCGGCCGCGAACGTGCTGGGCGAAGCGAACCTCGGCGTGAAGGTGCTGATGAACGGCCTGAACACCGAGCGCTTGGTCATCACCGGCGGCCCGCTGGGTTTGATGCAAGCGGCGCTGGACGCCGCCCTGCCCTACGTGCGCGAACGCAAACAGTTCGATTCGCCGATCGGCACCTTCGGCCTGATGCAGGGCAAGATCGCCGACATGTACACAGCGTTGCAGTCCTCGCGCGCCTACGCCTACCAAGTGGCGCGCGACTACGACGAAGGCCGCAAATCGCGGATCGACGCGGCCAGCTGCCTGCTGCACGCGTCGGAAGCCTGCGTGCAGGTGGCGCTGGAGGCGATCCAGACGCTGGGCGGCAACGGCTACATCAACGAATATCCCACCGGCCGCCTCTTGCGCGACGCCAAGCTGTACGCGATCGGCGCCGGCACCAACGAGATCCGGCGGATGCTGATCGGACGCGAACTGTTCGACGGCAAGTCCTGAGCCCGGCTTGGTTCTTGTAGGAGTGGCTTCAGCCGCGAGCTCTTTCCTTCAAATCGCGACATTGCGGCGATTTCTGAGAAAAAGCTCGCGGCTGAAGCCGCTCCTACAAAGAGCCTTTCCTGCGGTAAATGGCGCTTGAGCGCCCCGGCGCAGCGTGGCAGGATCGTCCGGATGGCCAGCCCGCCTCCCGCTGCTCAGCATCTTCGCGACCTGGTGCGGCTGCGTCGCGTCCGCGACCGGATCGACCGCGAATACGCGCAACCGCTGGACGTCGAGGCGCTCGCCCGCGGCGCGCACATGTCGGCGGGGCACCTCAGCCGCGAATTCAAGCAAGCCTTCGGCGAGTCGCCGTACAGCTACCTCATGACGCGGCGCATCGAGCGCGCGATGGCGCTGCTGCGCCACGGCGAACTCAGCGTCACCGAAGTCTGCTTCGCGGTCGGGTGTTCCTCCCTGGGCACCTTCAGCACCCGCTTCGCCGAACTGGTGGGCATGCCGCCCAGCGTCTACAAGGCCGAGCAAACGCGCGCCACCGAGGGCATCCCCGCCTGCGTGGCCAAGCAAGTCACCAAACCGGTCAGGAATCGAGAAGCGCCGGCCACCGAGCCGGACCTAGCATGACGTCTCCACCCGACAGGACGACCGCCATGAACCTCACCATCCACTCCAGCTTTCTCCCGCACAACGATCCGGAGGCCACGTTGGCCTTCTACCGCGACGCCCTCGGCTTCGAGGTGCGCAAGGACGTCGGCTACAAGGGCCTGCGCTGGATCACGGTCGGCCCCGCCGGCCAGCCCGACACGAACATCGTGCTGCACCCGCCGGCCGCCACGCCCGGCATCACCGACGACGAGCGCCGCACCATCGCCGAGATGATGGCCAAGGGCACCTACGCCATGATCATCCTGGCCACCGCCGATCTCGACGCCACCTTCGCGAAGCTGGAGGCCGGCGGCGCCGAAGTCATCCACGAGCCGACCGAACAGCCGTACGGGATTCGCGACTGCGCCTTCCGCGACCCCTCCGGCAACCACGTCCGCATCAACGAAGCGAAGTGAGGCGAGCCGCTCGCGATCGCCGTCCCGCGCCTAAACGTCCGTACGTCCGCACCCGGCGAACCGCCGGGCCCTGTGCAGCCTGTCTTCATAGGAGGTCCCATGAACTGGAACAAATGGATCAGGCAGTTTCACCGTTGGGTCGCCATCGCCTTCACCTTGACGGTCATCGTCACGTTCATCGCTTTGGCGCAGGAAAATCCCGTGGTTTGGATCTCCTACGTGCCACTGTTCCCGCTCGCCCTTCTGCTGATCACCGGCTTGTATCTGTTCGCGCTGCCGTACGTACTTAAGTGGCGCGGCGGAGCGCGTGCAGCGGGCGAAATCTGACGCAAAGCGTTCGTGCGCGCGGCCGCGGCACGCACGAAATTCGAAACCCACCGATCCAACGATAGGAACGCACATGGCCAAGACCGCCAAAAAAGCCGCCAAGCCCGCGGCGAAGAAAGCCGCGCAGAAGCCCGCCAAGAGCGCCGCGGCCGACAAGGGATCCAAAGGATTCACCTCGGACGAAAAAGCGGCGATGAAAGAACGCGCCCAGGAACTGAAGGCCGAAGCGAAGGCGAACGCAAGCCGGGCCGAGGGCGAAAAAACCTTGCTCGCCGCGATCGCCGCGATGCCCGCCTCGGATCGCGCCATGGCCAAGCGGCTGCACGAGATCGTTTCGGCCAGCGCGCCGGCCTTATGGCCGAAGACCTGGTACGGCATGCCCGCCTACACCACCGGCAAAGACGGCAAGGTCCTCTGCTTCTTCCAGAGCGCGGCCAAGTTCAAGTCGAGGTACGCGACCTTCGGCTTCAACGACGTGGCCAAGCTCGACGACGGCGCGATGTGGCCGACCGCCTTCGCGCTGAAGGAACTGACCTCGGCCGCGGAAGCGAAGATCGCCGCGCTGGTGAAGAAAGCGGCGGGTTGAGGCGGGCCGGGCCTCGCCTGCCCTCGCCTAAAATCTTTCGGCGGGCATGTAGAGAATCCATGGCGTGCTCCGACTTACTCCCGAAGCGCCCATCCGGGCGTGGATGGCCCAACGGAGACCGACATGAAATACATCCTGATGATGAACTTCCCGAACAGCGCCTGGAAAACCTCCCGCATGGAGCTTTGGCCGGAGCAGGACCGGCAAAACCACATGGCGTACCTGACCCGGATGAACCAGGACCTGCAGGAAGCCGGCGAACGCGTGGACGTGCAGGGCCTGGCCGGCCCGGAAACTGCGGTCTTCGTGCATGCCCGGCACGACGGCACGCCGGCGGTCACCGACGGCCCGTTCGCCGAGTCCAAGGAATTCCTGGCCGGCTGGCTGATCGTGGACGTGGACAGCCCCGAGCGAGCGCATGAAATCGCCGCACGCTGGTCCGCCGGCCCCGGCCCGGGCGGCAAGCCGCTGAACTTGCCGGTGGAAGTGCGGCCGCTGATGCACGGCTCGCCCAAGAAGTGAGCCCGGCCGATCCGCGAATCGCCACCGAGCGCCTGTTGCGCGACCTCGCGCCGCAGGCGCTCGGCGCGGTGATCCGCCGCTTCGGCGATTTCTCCGCTTCGGAAGACGCCGTGCAGGAAGCGTTGCTGGCGGCCGCCACGCAATGGCCGGCGCAAGGCGTCCCGGACAATCCGCGCGGCTGGCTGATCCAAGTCGCCGCGCGACGGATGACCGACCATCTGCGCAGCGAGATCGCGCGGCGGCGGCGCGAAACCGAGTCGTTCGAACAAACCCCGCCCGAAGAGCTGCTCGCGCCGGCCGCGGACGAAACGCTGGAGAACGCGGGCGACGACGCCTTGCGGCTGTTGTTCTTGTGCTGCCATTCCGCGTTGACGCCGGCGTCGGCGATCGCGCTGACGTTGCGCGCCGTCGGCGGCTTGACCACCGCCGAAATCGCCAACGCCTTCCTGGTGCCGGAAGCGACCATGGCGCAACGGATCAGCCGCGCCAAGCAGAGCGTGCAAGAGGCCGGCGGGCGCTTCCATACGCCCGATCCCGCCGAACAAGCCGAGCGCCTGCCGTCGGTGCTGCACGTGCTGTACCTGATCTTCAACGAAGGCTACGCCAGCAGCGTGGGCACGGAGCTGCAGCGCGGCGACCTGGCCGACGAAGCGATCCGCCTGGCACGCATCCTCCACCAGCTGCTGCCGGAAAACACCGAAGCCGCCGGCCTGCTCGCGCTGATGTTGCTGACCGATGCCCGGCGCGCGGCGCGCACCGGACCCGGCGGCGAACCGATTCCGCTCGATCGCCAGGACCGCTCGTTATGGGACAGGCTCGCGATCGCCGAAGGCACGGCATTGCTCGGCATCGTCCTGCCCAGGGGCGCCGTGGGTCCTTACCAATTGCAAGCCGCCATCGCGGCCGTGCACGACGAAGCGGATCGCGCCGAAGACACCGACTGGCCGCGAATCCTGGCGCTGTACGAATTGCTCAAGCGCATGTCGGACAATCCGATGGTGGCTTTGAACCACGCCGTCGCCGCGGCGATGGTGCGCGGGCCGCGCGCCGGGCTGGACTTGCTCGAGGCGCTCGACAAGGACAAACGGATGGCGAACAACCACCGTCTCGACGCCGTTCGCGCGCACTTGCTGGAAATGGCGGGCGACAAAGCGGCGGCGATCGCGCGCTATCGCGCCGCCGCGATGCGCACGACCAGCGTCCCCGAACGCGATTACCTCGGCGCACAGGCCAGCCGGCTCGAAACTTCCATCGATCGACCGGCATAGAACCGTTTCGCGACGCTCGCGCCGAGCCGGCGCAAACGATTCGCAAGCGGCGCCTTGGGCGCAGTTGCGTGCGCCTATCGGGGCTTGCGGCGCGAACCGACGAAAGGTGGCTGGTCGCGCGCAGTTCGTGCGTTGGTATCCGGTGTCGGCTCAAAGGACTGCGCACTAGGAGGTGCGAAATGGCCAAGACAACGGGCGGCGCTGGCCGCATGCATTCGAACGACGAACGCCAACGGATCCGGGCGACTTTCGGTCCGCAGATCTCCCCGCCGGTGGACCTCAACAAGACGCGGCTGCCGTCCCTGGCGGCCCATCCTCTGGTCGGAAAATCTTTGGCCGCGCAGGTCTCCCGCTTGCGAAAAGGCACGCGCATCGCCACGCCCGCGGACCTGTTCCATGCCGGCGCGATAGACCGCAAACGCCTGCGCTTTCTGGAGGCGTGCAGCTACGGCGCCACGCCGATCCGGCCGTTGATGACCGCGATCGGCATCGAAGGCGAACATTTGTACGTGGACGAAGCCTTCGCGCTGCGCTTCGACTGGCTTGGCGCATCGATGTCCAAGCCGGTCATCCTGTCGGTGCAGATACGCTATCCCTCCGGCCGCACTTCCGCGTTCCACGTGCGGTTGGCGAAAGAGCACATCGCCGCGGGCGGCATCGCACTGCCCGGCTTCGCTTCGGGCGAATCCGGCGAGCTGTACGTGCTGGCGACGCTGCGCGACGACGCGGGCCGCGTTTCGCGCCTCAGTGCGATGTTCGGCGTCTTCACCCGCAACCCGGTGCAGATGTTCGTCGCTCCGCAGTTCTCCACCCAATCCGGCAGCGCCGGCGCGCCCAAATACAATTTCGGCGAGAACCGCTGGTATTGCTACGCCGACGTGCGCTGGGTCAACGGGGAACCGCGCGCCGTGAATCTCGGACGCCGGGTCGACGTGCACGTGACCGACGCCGGGATCGGCACAGTGGCCGATTTTTCCTTCGACCTGTCCGGCGACATCGTCATTCCGGCGATGTCCACCGTGTACGGCAACCTCTACACCTTCCACGGCAGCGGCGGCGTCTTCGACGAATTCAGCGCCAAGGGCGACTTGACGTTCCGCTATTCGATGAACGGCTCGGGCCACAACCCCGCCCGGTCGATGGTTTGGCGGACGATGCGGACGATCGGCTACAACATCATCCGGGTCGGCGATTTCACCGCCGCCGAGCGCAACGAATACCGCCGCGCCGCAGCGGAAGTCGCGTCGGGCATCTTCCGCTCGCGCGACATGACCGTGTACGGCGTCGAGCTGTACCGGATCGAAGGCACGCGCGAGATGGACGCCGACCGCGACCGCTACCGGTTCATCGACAGCGACGCCGAGCAGAACGAAATCAGCGCCAAGTACAGCGTGGACAATTGGTACATCGACGTATTCTTCGTCGAAGGCCGCTGGGACGGCGCGTTCGGCGCGTCCTATGTGAATGCGCCCGTCGACAAACAAGGCGACCGCAGCGGCATGGTGATCCGCCGCGATTCGGACACGGTCAACCTGGGGCAAACCTTCGCCCACGAAGCCGGCCACCACCTGGGCCTGGAGCACGCCGACGAGAACGACGGTTTGGCGGACACCGATCCCGCCTCGCCGACGATCTCGGAGAATTTCATCTTCTCCAGCTCGCTGCGCGACAGCACCGCAATCACCGGGGGCCAGATCAACAAGATGCGGCAGCACGGCCTGGTCCGGTCGATGACGCCTTAAGGAGGATCCGCCATGAAGAAAAGGACGATCAAGGGCCGCAAGCTCCCGGTGAAACTGCCTTCGCTGCCCGACCGCGAATCGGGCCCGACCCGCTACAACGAGCCCGAACCGCGCAGCGCGCAGGACCGCCTGCCGCGCACCGCTTTCCGCTTGGGCGAGGGCAAGGCCGATCTGCGCCTTCGCGTCGAACAATTGCTGATGCGCAAAGAAGCCGCGCCCAGCGATGCTTGGGAATCGCTCGGCCAAGAAGCGCGGGCGATGCTGGTGGACCTGCTGGACGATCCGGTGGTGCATGCGCAAGAAGCTCTGCTGCACCGGGTCATCGCCACGGTGGGGCAACTGGCGATCAATCGCGGCATCGCGCCGCTCGGCGCGCTGCTGACCGACGGCGACGAGCGCGCGATCACCCGCACCTACGCCGCCAACGCCCTGGGCCGCATCGGCGAGCCCGCGGCGATCGAATCGCTGGCCGCCGCGGTCAACGCCTCCGATGCGATGCTGCGCCGGCAGGTGGCGATCGCGTTGGACCGGATCGATCGCGACGCGGCGCTGCCGCATTTGCTCAAGCTGGGCGCCGATAAATCGGTGGCGGTCTCCGAAGTCGCGGTTCGTGCGCTGCAGCGGTTGCGCCCGCCGGGCGTTCGCGTCGCGAGTCCGAAGAAGCGGACGCCCGCCGCGCGGACGCGCAAGAAGAAAACCATGCCCGCAGCGGACGTTTGAGCCGCTCGGCAACGAAAAAGCGGGCCGAAGCCCGCTTTTTCGCGTTCGCTGCGATGAAACCGCGGCTTATTCGGCGGTGACGCCTTCGCCTTCTTCCACGGCCTTCATCGACAGGCGGATGCGGCCCTGCTTGTCGACTTCCAGCACCTTCACCTTGACCACGTCGCCTTCCTTCAGCTTGTCGCTGACCTTCTCGACGCGCTCGTTGGAGATCTGCGAAACGTGCACCAGACCGTCCTTGCCCGGCAGGATGGTCACGAAAGCGCCGAAGTCCATCAGCTTGACGACCTTGCCTTCGTAGATGCGGCCCGGCTCGACGTCGGACGTGATCTGCTCGATGCGCGCCTTCGCGGCTTGCGCGGCGGCGGCGTTGACCGAGGCGATGACGATGGTGCCGTCGTCCTGGATGTCGATCTGGGTGCCGGTTTCCTTGGTGATGGCCTGGATGGTCGAGCCGCCCTTGCCGATCACTTCGCGGATCTTGTCCGGATGGATCTTGATGGTGAGCAGGCGCGGCGCGTACTCGCTCAGCTCGCCGCGCGGCGCGGTCAGCGCCTTGGCCATCTCGCCGAGGATGTGCAGGCGGCCCTGCTTGGCCTGGGCCAGCGCGACCTTCATGATCTCTTCGGTGATGCCCTGGATCTTGATGTCCATCTGCAGCGCAGTGACGCCGTTCTCGCTGCCGGCGACCTTGAAGTCCATGTCGCCGAGGTGGTCTTCGTCGCCCAGGATGTCGCTCAGCACGACGTAGTCGTTGCCTTCCTTCACCAGGCCCATCGCGATGCCCGCGACCGGCGACTTCACCGGCACGCCCGCATCCATCAGCGCCAGCGAGGAGCCGCAGACCGAAGCCATCGACGAGGAACCGTTCGACTCGGTGATTTCGGACACCACGCGCACGGTGTACGGGAAGGCTTCCATCGACGGCATCATCGCCAGCACGCCGCGCTTGGCCAGGCGGCCGTGGCCGATCTCGCGGCGCTTGGGCGCGCCGAAGCGGCCGGTCTCGCCCACCGAGTACGGCGGGAAGTTGTAGTGGAACAGGAAGTGTTCCTTCCACTCGCCGGCGACGTCGTCGATGATCTGGCCGTCGCGCGCGGTGCCCAGCGTGGTCACGACCAGCGCCTGGGTTTCGCCGCGGGTGAACAGCGCCGAGCCGTGCACGCGCGGCAGCACGCCGACCTGGCAGTTGATGGCGCGGATGTCGTCCAGCTTGCGGCCGTCGATGCGGATCTTGGTCGACAGCACCGAACCGCGCATGGTCTGGTATTCGAGTTCGCCGAATTCCTTGCTCATGTCGCCCGCGGCCCAGCCTTCGGCTTCGGCGCGGCCGGCCAGCGATTGCATCACGTCCTTCTTGATCGCGGCGATCGCGTCGCGGCGCTGCAGCTTGTCGCGGACCTGGAAGGCCTGGCCCAGACGGTCGCCGACGGCTTCCTTCAGCGCGCCGATCATGCCGGCGTTCTTCTCCGGAGCCTGCCAGGACGAAGCGGCGGCGTTGGCTTCGACGGTCAGGTCGTTGATCGCGTTGATGACCTTCTGCATTTCGCGATGGCCGAACATCACCGCGCCCAGCATCACGTCTTCCGACAATTCCTTGGCTTCGGATTCGACCATCAGCACGGCGTTCGAGGTGCCGGCGACGACGAGTTCGAGTTCGGAATCCTTAAGTTCGGTGACCGACGGATTCAGGATGTACTCGCCGTTCTTGTAGCCGACCTTGGCCGCGCCGATCGGGCCCTGGAACGGCGTGCCGCACAGCGCCAGCGCGGCGGAGGCGCCGATCAGCGCCGGAAGGTCGCCTTCCACTTCCGGATTCAACGACATCAGGGTGGCGATGATCTGGACTTCGTTCTTGTAGTCCTCGGGGAACAGCGGGCGGATCGGACGGTCGATCAGACGGCTGATCAGGGTTTCCTTCTCGGTCGGACGGCCTTCGCGCTTGAAGAAGCCGCCCGGGATGCGGCCGCCGGCGTAGAACTTTTCCTGATAGTCGACGGTGAGCGGGAAGAAGTCCTGGCCTTCGCGCGCCGACTTGGCGGCGACCGCGCTGACCAGCACTACGGTGCCGTCGATCTTGACGAGGACCGCGCCGCCGGCCTGGCGGGCGACTTCGCCGGTTTCCAGCGTGACCTGGTGCTTGCCGTACTGGAACGTCTTGGTGATTTTTGCCACGTTGTTTTCCTTGGAAATCTTCATCTGGACCGGACGGGACCCTTGCCCCGCCGGGCGGCCGCATCGCGCGACCTTCGCATTTGCGGATCCCTCCGCAAGAACCCGGCCATCCTGCCCGGACTGTCCAAAAAAGAGACCGCGGCGCATCGCTGCGCCGCGGTCGGTGTTGTTTAGCGACGCAGGCCTAGCTTCTGGATCAGGGCTTTGTAGCGCTCGGCGTCTTTCTTGTGCAGATAGTCGAGCAGGCTGCGGCGGCGGTTGACCATCTTGAGCAGGCCGCGACGGCTGTGGTGGTCCTGCTTGTGGGTCTTGAAGTGGCCGGTGAGCTGTTCGATGCGTGCGGTGAGCAGGGCGACCTGGACTTCGGGGGAACCGGTGTCGGCGGCGCCGCGCTTGTTGTCTTCGATGATCTTGCTGGTGTCGATGGACATGCTTGCCTCTGGGTAGATGCGAAACCTGCAGGAACGCGCCGCCGGGAATGCCGGAGGGGCGCACCGCCTGGTTCGCCGTGAACTAAGGTAATGGATGAGCCGAAAAACGGCCGCGAAATTGTAGCCGCCGGGCCCTTTGGAAACAAGGCTTTACTGCGGCGGATCCGGTTGCGGGCCGGATTGCGCGGCCCAGGCGAAAAGGCGCTGCGGGCGCAGCCTGCCCTCCGGATCGACGTGGCCCAGGCCCAGGACCCGGCCTTGCTCGCCGTAAACGGCCACCTCGCCGGCCGGACGGAAGTCGCCGGACAAACTTTGCCCCTGGGCCAAGCGGCGCGCCTGGGCGGCATCGACCCGGATTTCGGGCCAAGCCGTCATCCCGGCCTCGATCGGCAGTAGGCAGGCTTCCAGGCTGCTTTCGCCGCGCGCAGCCAAGGCCTGCAAGGCTTCCAGGGTCCACATCCGCGGCTCGCGGAACGGGTCCACCCATAGACGCCGCAATTCGGCCACGTGCGCGCCGCAACCCAAGGCTTCGCCCAAGTCGCGCACCAGACTGCGCACGTAGGTGCCCGATCCGCATTCCACGTGCAGGCGCAGCAGCGGCGCGCCGGCGTCGAGCAGATCGGCGGCGGACTGCAGTTCGAAGGCGTGGACGTCGACTTCGCGCTCCTCGACCTCCACGTCCTCGCCGCGGCGCGCCTTGGCGTACAGCGGCTCGCCGCCGCGCTTGAGCGCGGAGTAGATCGGCGGCCGCTGGCGGATGCGGCCGGTGAGCGAGCGCAGCGCGGCGTCGATGGTGGCGATGTCCAGCGCGGGCACCGGCCGCTCGCGCAACGGCTGGCCTTCGGCGTCGTCGGTATCGGTGGTCGTGCCCAATCGCGCGACCGTGTCGTAGGCCTTGCGCGAACCGAGCAGGCCGCCGGCGATCTTGGTCGCTTCGCCGAAGCAAACCGGCAGCAGCCCGGTGGCCAGCGGGTCGAGGCTGCCGGTGTGGCCGCCCTTCTCGGCCCGGAACAGATGCCGCACGCGTTGCAGCGCCTGGTTGGAGCTGAGGCCGCTCGGCTTGTCGAGCAGCAGGATGCCGTCGAGCTTGCGGAACTTGACCTTCACGGCAGGCGTGCGCGGCTTGTGGGTCATTGGGCGGGATTGTAGGGCGGGTTTCAACCCGCCGTCATGGGCGATGGGAAGATTTACCTGTCGACCGGAAGGCGGGTTGAAGCCCACCCTACGCATCGCTGCAAAAGCAAATCCCCTCGATCCCTCTTTTCAAAGGGGGAGGAACAGCAGGAGTGCGGATTTATTCCGATTCGGAAGGCGGCGGCAGATCGCGCAGCAGGTTGTCGATCCGCTCGCCGCGGTCCACCGAATCGTCGTAGTGGAAATGCAGTTCCGGCACGTGGCGCAGCTTCATGATGTGGGCCAGCTCGTAACGCAATTCCTTCGCGTGTTCCTTCAGCCCCTTCACCGCCTCCATCGCGCGGTCGGCCTGGAGCGCGACCACGAACACCTTGGCATGGGCCATGTCGCGGGTCACTTCCACGTCCGACACGCTGACCGACGGCAGGCCGTACTCGTCCACGGCCGTGCGCACCAGCGTGCCCAACTCGCGGCGGAGCTGGGCGGAGACGCGGTCGGTGCGGTGGAAGGACTTCTTCTGGGGCATGGCGCCTTAGAAACTAGTGAATAGGAATCAGAAACTAGAGATGACGACTCGAGAGAACACTAGTTCCTAGCTCCACCCTCGTTCCCGCCTCACAGCGTACGCTGCACTTCGATGCGCTCGAAGCATTCGATCTGGTCGCCCGGCTGCACGTCGTTGTACTGCTTCACGCCGATGCCGCACTCGGTGCCGTTGCGCACTTCGTCGACGTTCTCCTTGAAGCGGCGCAGCGATTCCAGCTCGCCCTCGAAGATCACGGTGTTG
The DNA here is from genome assembly GCF_005239095.1 of Luteimonas gilva. Lineage (GTDB taxonomy): Bacteria > Pseudomonadota > Gammaproteobacteria > Xanthomonadales > Xanthomonadaceae > Luteimonas_C > Luteimonas_C gilva. The sequence goes on from NZ_SZUA01000001.1 coordinate 970,037, forward strand.
TCGCGCAGCACGCGGATCGGCTTGTGGCGCTTGACCACGCCTTCGATGACCATGCAGCCGGCCACCGCGCCGAACTTCGAACTGCGGAACACGTCGCGGACCTCGGCGGTGCCGATGATCTCTTCGCGGATCTCCACGCCCAAAATGCCGGACGCGACCTGCTTCACCTGGTCGATCACGTCGTAAATGATCGAGAAGTAGCGCAGATCCACGCCGTTGGCTTCGATCACCTTGCGCGCCGAGGCGTCGGCGCGGACGTTGAAGCCGATGATGGTGGCTTTCGACGTGACCGCCGAATTCGCATCGGACTCGGTGATGCCGCCCACGCCCGCATTGATCACGTTGATCCGGATCGCCGGCGTCGACAACGCCGTCAGCGCCTCGCGCAAGGCCTGCACCGAACCCTGCACGTCGGCCTTGACGATCAGCGGCAGGCTGAGCTGGCCTTCGGCCTGGCCCATCTGCGCCATGATGTCTTCCATGCGGTTGCCCGGAGCGGCGACCAGGCGCGATTCGCGGCGCTTGGTGTCGCGCTGCTGGGCCACGTCCTTGGCCAGGCGCTCGTCGGCCACGACCACGAAGTCGTCGCCCGCGTCGGGCACGCCCGACAAGCCCAGCACCTGCACCGGAATCGACGGGCCCGCGCTCTGCACCTGCTTGCCGTTCTCGTCGAACAGCGCGCGGACGCGGCCGTACTGCACGCCGCAGACCAGGTAGTCGCCCTTTTCGAGCTTGCCCTGCTGGACCAGCACCGTGGCGACCGGGCCGCGGCCCTTGTCGAGCGCGGATTCGATCACCACGCCGGAGGCTCGGCCGTCCGGCGCGGCGCTCAGTTCCAGCACTTCGGCCTGCAGCGTGATCGCATCGAGCAGCGTATCCACGCCCTGCCCGGTCTTGGCCGACAGCTCCACCATCTGCGTGTCGCCGCCGAAATCTTCGGCGACCACTTGCTCGGCCAGCAGTTCGTTCTTGACCCGCAGCGGATCGGCGTCGGATTTGTCGATCTTGTTGATCGCCACGATCAAAGGAACGCCGGCGGCCTTCGCGTGCTGCACGGCTTCCTTGGTTTGCGGCATCACGCCGTCGTCCGCGGCCACCACCAGCACCACGATGTCGGTGAGCTTGGCGCCGCGCGCGCGCATCGAAGTGAACGCGGCGTGGCCGGGCGTGTCGAGGAAGCTGATCACGCCCTTCGGCGTTTCGACGTGGTAAGCGCCGATGTGCTGGGTGATGCCGCCCGCTTCGCCCGAGGCGACCTTGGTGCGGCGGATGTAGTCCAGCAGCGAAGTCTTGCCGTGGTCGACGTGGCCCATGATGGTGACCACCGGCGGACGCGGCGCCTTGTCGCCCTGCGCTTCTTCGGTGTGAGCCAGCAGCGCCTCTTCGGCGGTGTCGTCGCTGACGCGCACGGCCTTGTGGCCGAGCTCTTCGGTGACCAGCACTGCGGTATCGTGATCGATCGACTGGGTGATGGTGGCCATCACGCCCATCTTGAACAGCGCCTTGACCACGTCGCCGCCCTTCAGCGCCAGCTTCTGCGCCAGATCGGCCACGGTGATCGCTTCGCCGATGGCGACTTCGCGCACGATCGGCGCGGTCGGCCGCGAGAAGCCGTGCGCGGAGCTGCCGCTGCGGGCCTGTTCGACCTGGCGCTTGGCCTTGGGCTTGCCGCGCGCGGTGGTGCGGCGCGCGCGCTCGCTGGCGCTCAAGTGCAGCTGGCCGGCGAAACGGGCCGCATTGTCGTCGTCCTCGACGCCGGCGACCATGACGTGCGAGCCGCGCGTCTTGTGCTTGTGCGCGTTGCGGTCGTCGTTGCGCGGCGCCACGTCGTTGCGCGACGCGGACTTGCCGTGGTGGCTGGAGGGCTTGGCGGCGCGGCCGACTTCTTCTTCGGTGGCGCCTTCGGCGACGGCAGCGGCGGCGGCCGCTGCGGCCGCGGCTTCGGCGGCGGCGAGCTTGGCGGCCTCTTCTTCCTGCTGCTTCTTCGCGGCGATCTCTTCGGCGCGGCGCTTGTCGTCCTCGGCCAGGCGCTGCTGTTCGCTGAGGTTGCGGCGGCGCGACTCCTCGAGCTTGCGCAAGGCCTCGTCGCGCTCGTCGTTCTGCGGCACTTCGACTTCGCCGGCCTTCACGTAGGTGCGCTTCTGCCGCACTTCGACGTTGACCGTGGTCTTGCTGCGGCCCGCGGCGACGGTGATTTCCTGCACCTTGCGCCGGTTCAGGGTGATCTTCTTCGGCGCGGCCGTCGTTTCGGCGGGCTTTTCGGCCTTGCCGTGGGCGCGCTTGAGGAAGCCGAGCAGCTTGACTTTCTCGATGCTGGTCACGACCTGGTCGGGACCGCTGAAGCTCATGCCGGCCTCGGCCAGCTGCTCCAGCAGTTTCTCGACCGGCGTGTTCACCAGTTCGGCCAGCTTGCGGATGGTGGTTTGCTGCGACATTCGGTTTCCGTGTCCTTGGCGCCGACCCTAGGCCGGCGCGTGATGGAACGATTGTAAATCTTTAAATCAAAAGCTTCTTTCGACGCGGATAAAGTCCGGAAAACGCGGATTTAAAACTGTTTTTTGCTTTTATCCGTATTGATCCGATCTGATCCGTGCCCAAACGCTCCGCTCTTAGCCTTCCTTCTCCAGCCGGGCGATCATGTCCGCACGGGCGGCCATGATCAGGGCGGCGGCGCGCTCGGCGTCCATGTCCTCGATGTCGGTGATCTCGTCCACCGCCAAATCGGCCAGGTCGTCGCGGGTGCGCACGCCGCGCGAAGCCAGGACGTAGGCGGTCGCCTCGTCCATGCCTTCCAGCGTCAACAGGTCTTCGGAAGGCTGCTGTTCGTCGAGTTGTTCTTCGACGGCCAGCGCTTCGTTGAGCAGCGCGTCGCGGGCACGGGCGCGGAGCTCTTCGACGATGTCCTCGTCGAAGCCTTCCACCGCCAGCAATTCGCCGACCGGCACGTAGGCGATTTCCTCCACCGTGCTGAAGCCTTCGGCGACCAGGATGCCGGCGATCTCGTCGTCCACTTCCAGCTTGTCGACGAACAACTGGCGCGCGGCGGCCTGTTCGGCCTCCGACTTCGCCGCGACTTGGTCCTGGGTCATCACGTTGAGCTGCCAACCGGTCAGGCGGCTCGCCAAGCGCACGTTCTGGCCGCCCTTGCCGATCGCCTGAGCGAGGCGGTCTTCGGCCACGGCCAGATCCATCGAGTGCTTTTCTTCGTCGACGATGATCGACTGCACTTCGGCCGGCGCCATCGCGTTGATCACGAACTGGGCGGCGTTGTCGCTCCACAGGATGATGTCCACGCGCTCGCCGTTGAGCTCGTTGCTCACCGCCTGCACGCGCGAACCGCGCATGCCGATGCAGGCGCCGATGGGATCGGTGCGCGCGTCGTGGGCGAGCACGGCGATCTTGGCGCGGTCGCCCGGATCGCGGGCGCAAGCCTTGATCTCGACCAGGTCCTGACCGACTTCGGGCACTTCCAGCTTGAACAGCTCCATCATGAATTCGGGCGCGGCGCGGCTGATGAACAGCTGCGGGCCGCGCGGCTCGCTGCGCACGTCGTACAGGTAGCCGCGGACGCGGTCTCCGGCGCGCAGCACGTCGCGCGGGATGCCCTTGTCCTTGGGGATGAAGGCCTCGGCGTTGCCGCCCAGGTCCACGTAGATGTTGCCGCGTTCGGCGCGCTTGACGGTGCCGGTGACCAGCTCGCCGACGCGATCCTTCCACGCGTCCACGACCTGCGCGCGCTCGGCTTCGCGCACGCGCTGCACGATCACCTGCTTGGCGGCCTGGGCGGCGATGCGGCCGAAATCGGGATTTTCGATCTGCTCTTCGATGTAGTCGCCCACTTCGGCGCCTTCGCTCTCGTCGACCGCGTCCATCAGGCGGATCTGGCGGTCGGGCGATTCCATCACCACGTCGTCGGCCACCACTTCCCAGCGGCGGAAGGTTTCGTAGCTGCCGTCCTTCGGGTCGATCTGCACGCGCACGGACACGTCCTGGTCGGGATAGCGCTTCTTCGCGGCCGAAGCCAGCGCGGCTTCGATGGCCTCGAGGATCACTTCCTGCGGCACGCCCTTTTCGTTGGCGACCGCGTCCACAACCAGCAGCAGTTCCTTACTCATTTTGAAAGCCTCTAAAATCTTGAAGTTCATCGCTTCGGCCAATGAAGGGAATACCTCCATAACCCCACCAAGCCTTCGGCTTGGTCGCCCCTTGACTCAAGGGGCTAAAAAATACTGGCTTCGGCGACTCGCTCGGTTGGTTAATCTCGGTTCTTGGCCCGCGGCGCCTTGCCGCTGCCGTTGGTTTTCTTCTTGCCCGGCCGCTCGTCGCGTCCGGACGCGTCCTTGGCGGGGCCGAAGCCCAGCGCGGCCCAGTCCGGGACCAGTCGCGCCTTGTCGATATTGTCGAAGGCCACCGCGAGTTCGCCCACGGCGTCCACGGCGAAGACGATGCTGTCGCCCTCCACCCGCAGGATCGTGCCCTGCAGCTTGCGCCGGCCTTCCTGCGGCAGCTTCAGGCCGACCTTGGCCTTCTCGCCGGCGAAGCGCGCGAACTGGTCCGGCGCGAACAGCGGACGATCGACGCCGGGCGAAGACACTTCCAGCGTGTATTGGCCGCTGATCGGATCCTCGACGTCGAGCTGGGCTGACACTTCGCGGCTGACCGCTTCGCAATCCTCGATCGTGACCGCGCGCGGCTCGCCGTCGGCGCCGGTCGCGCCCGCCGGCACGTCGATGTACAGGCGCAGCGTAGCGCTGCCCGGCGCGGGCAGGTACTCGGCGCCGAGCAGTTCCAGGCCCAACGATTGGATCGTCGGGGCCAGGAGCTTGGCGATGTCGGCCGCTTTATCGGTCATGCGTGGTTCGTAGATCGCCTCAGGATTTCCATACCCGGAAAACAACAAGGGGCCCGATGGGCCCCTTGTCCGATACCGCTGGATTTCGGCGCCGAAGCGTGAGCAGCACGCTTCGGCAAAGCCCGACTTCCCGCCATCAAAAAAAGCCTCCATGGAGGCTTTCCGTCGACCGCGAAAAGCTGGTAGCGGGGGTAGGATTTGAACCTACGACCTTCGGGTTATGAGCCCGACGAGCTGCCAGACTGCTCCACCCCGCAGCAGACTCGCAATTATGGTGATCTGGAGGACCGATTGCAAGGCCGGGGTTGAGAACCGGCTTGGGCATGGGATCGGCGCTTTTTTCGGCTGCCCTGAATGTGGGCGCGCGCGTCCGTTCGAAAACCGCTTGCCCGCACCGGCGGTACGGCACTGCTGCCGGCGGCGACAGTCAGCGACGCGACAAATCAAAACGCCAGCGGGAACCATATCCCCCGATTCGTCACAAGCCCCATGTTCGGAAGGACATGCCCTGCATCCAGGGATCGGATATCGACATCCTCAATGGCTTCGGTTATCTGCAACTGCGGATAAATGGACTGCACTTTTTCTTCGAAAATAGACAAGGCGTCCGAATGATCGTAGGCCGTTATGCCGCATCCCAGCCCTAATGGCGAATGAGTCGGCGGGTTTCTAAATTTGAACCAAAAGCATCTAAGAGTTTCCATCTCGTCCTCATCTTCCGACATCCGATCAATCATCCGCCTAGCGCAATAGCTTGGAGTGAATTCCAACGCTTAGGCCCAACGACCTCCCGCACAAGCAATCAGAATAAGAGCAAGTGCAACTAATTTTCGATTGCGTTTCATCCACCCTTGCCTCAATAAAAAAAGTCGCCGGCTTGCGCCGGCGACTTCGTACGACTGAAACGTAAAGCTTGGATCAGAAATCGTAACGCGCGGTCAAACGCAGGTAGCGCGGTTCGGAAATCTGCAGCTCCTGGCCGAAGAAGCGGTTCGGGGTGTTGCGCCGATCCGCCGCTGCGCCGTTCTCGTAACGCGGGTTGTACGTGCCGGCGGTCTGACGATTGAGGACGTTGATGATGTCCGCCTGCAAGGTCAGCTTGCCGTCAGCCCAGTTCGGGGTGTACGCCACATTGAGGTTCAACTGCACGCTCCACGGCGCCTCGCCGTAAGAACCGCGAGGCGAGATGCGGTAGTCCGCGGAGGGAGCGACATAGCCCGGAGTACCCGGAGCCGTGCCCGAACCCGAGCGGCCGCAGAACCAGTAAGCGGCGCCGTTGTACAGAGCGGCGCTGTCCACCGGGAAGTGGCTGGTGCAGTTGCGCGGACGGCCCGAGGCGGCGATCAGCGTCGCGCCGGTGCGCCACTGCTGCGACCACTCGTAGTAACCGAACGCCTTCAGCTGATGCTTGCGGTGGTTCGGCAACAGACCGTTCGAACCGACCATCAACTGCCACAAGTCCCAGTCCTGGGTACGGCCCACGTCGGCCTGGCCGCCGGCGCCGGTGTCCAGATCCGAGGCCAGCTGGCCTTCCGTGTTACCCCAGTTCTTCGAGAAGGTGTATTCCACCTTGCCGTACCACTTGTTGCTGAAGGGGTGTTCGGCGAACAGGTCCAGGGCGTAGTACTTGCGCTTGAGCTTCGGGAAGCCCATCTGCTCGGCGGTCACCGTGATCTCGGTGTAGGTGCCGTTCGCTTCGCGGAACACGAAGGTGTTGGTCTCGCCCGGGTTTGCGTTCAAGCACTTGCTGCGCAGCAGGTCGCCGCAGATGTCGTCGATGGCGCTCTTCAAATCGCGGTAGGTGAACTTGGCGCCCCAGGCGAACGAATCCGAGAACGCGTTCTCGACGCCGATGATGTACTCATCCTGGTAGTGCGACTTGATGTCCTTCGCCGTGGTGGTCTTCGGATCCGGCGCGGAGCCGCACTCGGCGTTCGACGAGATCGCCTGGGTGCCCGGGCAGATCGTGGTCGAAGCGCTGATCAGCGGAATCCGGTTCAGACCGGTCGGCGCGCCGGTACGCGGATCCACGCCCGTGTACGTGAAGTACTCGGTCGTGTTCAGCGAAGCGGATGCGCCGCGGATGGCTGCCTGGTTCGGGGTCGCCAGGTAGTAGCGGCCGACGTTGCCGAACAGCTTCCAGCTGGCATCGCCCTTCATGTCCCAAGAGAAGCCGATACGCGGCGCCAGCTGGTTGCGCTGCGAAATGTACGGACGGCCCAGACCATCGAAGTTGGTGAACTGCTCGTTGCGCAGGCCCAGGCTCAACAGGAAGTTGTCGGTCACCTGCCAACGGTCTTCGATGTACTGCGAAGTCTGCTCCACGCCCGGGTCGGAGTTGGCTGCGACCACGGTGCGAGTCACATAGTAACCCTGCGCACCTAGACCGCCGCCGGAAGCGGGAGAACCGACGACCGTACTGATATTGGCATTGGGGTTGGGCGTGTTGGTATTCGCGTTGCCCGTACGCGAATAGGTCCAAAGCTCGCCGCCGGCGATACGAGTGTGTTGCGCAGCTTCTGCGGTTTGCTTTTCGTAACCGATGCGCAGTTCATGGTCGCCGAGGACGTAAGACACGTCCAGGCGCCAACCCTTGGTGCTCTCTTCGTTCTGGGTGACGGGCAGCGTGTTGCTGGCCGAAACCTGACAGGTGTTGTAGACGAAGCCCGGCGCGCGGTGGAAAGCCGTGCTCGGTACGGAAATTCGCGGACAGGTCGGGTCATAGCCGGTCGGCAGCGAATTGTTGTGCGTGATCTTCTGACGGCCGTAGAGCGCGGACACCGTCAGAGCGTCGGTGAGATAACCCGTGTACTTGGCCACGTACAGACGCGCGTTGTCGTCCGTCGTGGTGATGGTACGCGGCTTGGTGTTGTGGGTAAGCGTCGGGTAGTAGAAATCCGAACGGCCGGCTTCGCTGGTGGTGCGATCCTGGATGCCGGTGAACTCCAGCAGGTGATCGTCGGTGATGTTCCAGTCGATCTTGGTCGTCCAACGCGGTTGATTGAAACGGTATTCGCGCCAGCCCGTTTGCGCGGCGGCCGAGTTCTGCAGATCGAAGCGGCCCGACAGCACTTCGCTGCCCTCGCGCTTGGTCGTCTCGGCGTTGAAATAGACGAACAGCCTATCCTTGATCAACGGACCGCTGAAGTAGAAGCCGGGATTGAAGCTCCACGACTTGTTCTGCTGGCGCCAGATGTTGATCTGCCCGTCGGTGCCGTTCGCGGTGCCGTTCGCCGGATAGAAGCCGGTGTCGGGATAGTAGATGTCGCGCGGAGAAGCCCGGCTGAACTCCGGTGCCCAGATCGCGTACACACCGCTCTTCCACTCGTTGGTGCCGCGCTTGGTGACGAGGTTGATCACGCCGCCGGTGGAACGGCCGAATTCCGCGCCGTAGCCGCCGGTGAGGATCTGCTGCTCGCCGATCGAGTCGAACGGCAGCGTGCTGTAACCCAGCGAAGTCAGCGGGTTGGTCACGTTGTAGCCGTTGATGAAGTACGCGTTCTCGGACGACGCCGAACCGCCGAAGCTCGGCACGGTGGTGCCGTTGGCGCTGTAGCTGTCGTTCTTGACCACGCTCGGGGCCAGCATCGCGACATCGGCGATGGTGCGGCCGATCGAAATCTTCTGGAGCTGTTCCGCGGTCAGCACGGTGCGGGTGTCGGTCTGCGAAATATCGATGACCGGAATGATGCCGCCGCGCACGACCACGCTGTCGAGATTGGTGGCGTCGCCGCCGCCGGCCGTCGCGAACGAAACGTCGGTGCCGCTGGCGATGTTGACCGTGATGTTGTCGCGCACGCTGACCGGCGCGCCGTCTTTCTGCAGGGTCACTTTATAGCGGCCGTTCGGCAGCGAGCTGGCCTGGTAGCGGCCCGAGCTGTCGATGGCGATGGTGCGCTTGAGGCCGGTGTCGAGGTTTTCGACGAGTACGGTGTTGCCTGCCCCCGCCGGGACTTGACCGAAGATGGTGCCGGTGATGTTCGACTGAGCGTGGATCGATCCCGCGAAGCACACGCCCAAAGCTACCGTCAGAGCCTTCCTTTTCAGGCCCTTGGCGTAAGTTTTCTGAGTCACTGCAGTAATCCCCAAGAAAGGTGGCAAAACGACCACCCACGTACCCGGCCCCCAGCCGAGCAAGTCGACTTTAGGGCTTGCACATTTTTTTAACAATAGGGTTACAGCAGGAAAATCAATGGTTTCGGATGAAACCGAATTGGCCCCTTACTGGCCGGTACGGCCATCCCGCGGATCGAACCATTCGTCACGCCGGGAAGGCCTGCTGGCACCAAGCCATGATCGGATTCCAGAACAGTCCCAGGGCCAACAAGGCCAGGGCATTGACGCCGAAAACCACGCGCAAAGGCCGATCCGCGCGCGGGGCCGGGGCATCGCCCGCCGGCTCGTCGAAATACATGGCCTTGATTACGCGCAAGTAGTAGAACGCGCCGATCACCGCACATACGATGCCGACGATCGCCAGCCACATCAGGCCGCCCTGCAAAGCCGCGCGCAGCACCGCCAGCTTGGCCCAGAAGCCGAGGAACGGCGGTACGCCGGCCAACGATGCCATCACGCACAAGACCAAGCCGGCCAGCCAAGGACTGCGCGCGTTGAGGCCTTTGAAGTCGTCGATTTTGTCGGCTTCGAAACCGGCGCGCGACAGCACCACGATCGCGCCGAACGCCGCGGCCGACATGATCGCGTAGCTGATCGCGTAGAACATCGCCGCCGCATAGCCCTGCGCGCCGCCGCCGGCCAGGCCCAGAAACAGGAAGCCGACGTGCGAAATGGTCGAATAGGCCAGCATGCGCTTCAAATTGGTCTGCGCCAGCGCGATCAGATTGCCGAGCACCAGCGAAATCGCCGCCAGCCCTGCGACCAGCACCTGCCAGCGCCCGTCCAGCGGCCCCAAACCGGATTCGAGCAAGCGGTAGGCCATGCCGAAGATCGCCAGCTTGGGCGCGGCGCCGATGAAGATCGTGATCGGCGTCGGCGCACCGTGGTAGACGTCGGGCAGCCACATGTGGAACGGCGCGGCGCCGAATTTGAAGGCGATGCCGGCGACCACGAACACCAGGCCGGTGAGCATCAAATCGGGATTGGACGAAACGTCGGACACCGAACGGATCTGCGCCAGATCCAGCGTGCCGGTGGCGCCATAGATCAGCGACAGGCCGTAGAGCAGGATGCCCGAGGCCAGCGAACCCAGCACGAAATACTTGATCGCCGCTTCGGAAGCGACCGGACTGTCGCGGTCCACCGCCACCAGCGCGTACGAACTCAGCGCCAGCATTTCCAGGCCCAAATATACGGTGACCAGGCTGCCGGCCGAGACCAGCAGCATCATGCCCGCCACCGCGAACAGCATCAGCACCGGCACTTCGCCCTTGTACAGGCCGCGCTCGCGCAAGTACGACCACGCGTACACCAGCGAGGCCGCGCTGACCACGCAAATGGCGATCTTCATCACGTCGGCCGCGCCGTCGCGGACGAACATGCCGTTGAGCACGACGCCGTGCCCCCCTACCCCCGCAACGATCAACCCAGCCGTGACCAGCAGGATCAGCACCGCCAGCAGATGGGTGACGACGCGCTTGGTCTCGTCGACGAACAGGTCGATCATCAGCAACGCGAACGTGGCCGCGACCAGCGCCAATTCGGGAATCAGCGGCAGCAATTCGGTGGCGGGCGGGATCGGGAGCGTCATCGTCACAGTCCGGTGAGTTTGGTGGCCGCCAGCTGGGTCGCGAGCTGCGCGATCGACGGCTCCATCAGGTCGGTCAGCGGCTTGGGCCACAGGCCGATGAACAAAGTGCCGACGGCGAACACGCCCAACACCAGCGCCTCGCGCGGATTGATGTCTTCCAGCTCGGCCACGTGCGTATTGGCGACTTCGCCGTACACCACGCGCTTGATCAGCCACAGCGTGTAGGCCGCGCCGAGGATCAGCGTTGTCGCCGCTGCGAAGGCGATCAGCGGATGCTTCTGGAAGCTGGCCAGGATCACCATGAACTCGCCGACGAAACCGCTGGTGCCCGGCAGGCCGGAGTTGGCCATGCCGAACAGCACGAACAACGCGGCGAACCAGGGCATCGTATTCGCGACGCCGCCGTAGTCCTTGATCATGCGGCTGTGCACGCGGTCGTACAGCACGCCGACGCAGGAGAACATCGCGCCCGAGATGAAGCCGTGCGAAATCATCTGCACCATCGCGCCTTGCAGGCCCAGGCGCGCGGCGTCGACGTTGGCGTAATCGCGCACCAAGCCGAAGGCGATGAAGGTGCCCAGGGTCACGAAGCCCATGTGCGAGATCGACGAATAGGCGATCAGCTTCTTCATGTCGTCCTGGACCAGCGCCACCAGGCCGACGTAGACCACCGCGATCAGCGACAGCGCGATCACGACCCAGGCGTATTCGTGGCCGGCGTCGGGCACGATCGGCAGGCTGAAGCGCAGGAAGCCGTAACCGCCGATCTTCAGCATGATCGCGGCCAGGATCACCGAACCGCCGGTCGGCGCCTCGACGTGCGCGTCCGGCAACCAGGTGTGGACCGGGAACATCGGCACCTTCACCGCGAAAGCGATGAGGAAGGCGAAGAACAACCAGGTCTGCTCGCTCGCCGACAGCTGCAACTGGTACAGGTCGGCCAGCTGCCAGCTGCCGCCCTTCAGGTACAGGTAGATCAGCCCGACCAGCATGAACACCGAGCCGAGGAAGGTGTACAGAAAGAACTTCACCGACGCGTACACGCGCCGCGGGCCGCCCCAGATGCCGATGATGATGAACATCGGAATCAGCATGCCTTCGAAGAACACGTAGAACAGGATCGAATCGAGCGCGCTGAACACGCCGATCATCAGGCCTTCGAGCACCAGGAACGCGGCGTAGTACTGGCTGACGCGCTTGTCGATCGAACCCCAGGCGCCGATCAGCACCAGCGCGGTCACCAGCGTGGTCAGCCCGATCAGCGCGACCGAGATGCCGTCGGCGCCGAGGTGGTACTGGATGTCGTAGGCCGGGATCCACGCCTTCTGCTCGACGAACTGCATGCCGGCGTTGGCGAAATCGAAACCGGTGAACAGCGGCACGCTCAGCGCGACGCTGGCGACGGCGACGGCCAGCGCCAGCCAGCGCGCGGCGTTGGCGCGGTTGTTGCCGAGCGCGAGCACGGCGGCGCCGCCGAGGATCGGCAGCCAGATCAGCGCGCTCAGCAACGGAAACGCACTCGTTGCGATAGCGGCGGTTTGCAAGGGCTCGGGGCTCACGTCGCGGGTCCTTGTCTCAAAGCCAGAATTTGATGACTACGCCCAGCGCGACGATCAGGCCGAGGATCATCGCGAAAGCGTAGTGGTACAGATAGCCGGACTGGGTGCGGCGCAGCAGGTTCGCGCCGAAGTCGACCAGTTTTGCGCTGCCGTTGACGAACGCGCCGTCGATCACCTTTTCGTCGTTCTTGCGCGACAGCCTGCCGAGCAGGACGCCGCCGGCGGCGAAGCCCTTGATCCACAGCGCGTCCATGCCGTACTTGTCTTCGAGGATGCGCTTGGGCAGCGCGAAGATGCGCGCGGCCTTCGCAGGCAAGTCGGGCTTCCACCAATACATGATGGTCGCCAGGATGAAGCCAGCCAACACCAGCAGGAACGGCGGCGCATAGAAGCCATGCCAGCCCATCGTGTTCGGCCCGTGCCAGTGCTCTTCCTTGACCTTGAGCACGGTGTCGCGGATCTCGGCCACGTCGATCGAGCCTAGGAAGTACGGCAGCTGCGCGTGATGCCCGGTCCAGTCCGTGCCGAACAGCATCGGGCCGACGGTGAAGTAGCCGACGATGACCGACGGGATCGCCAACAGTATCAGCGGCAGCGTCACCACCCAGGGCGACTCGTGCGGTTCGACCGGGCCATGATGGCCATGGTCGTCGTGCGCATCGGCGTGATGGCCATGACCGTGATCGGCATGCGCATCGCGGAAGCGTTCCTTGCCGAAGAAGGTCATATACAGCAGGCGGAAGCTGTAGAACGAGGTGACGAACGCGCCGAGCAGCACGGCCCAATAGCCATAAGTGGCGATCCAGCTAGGCGCCTCGTGAGCGTGCGCGGCCGCCGCTTCGATGATCGTGTCCTTCGAATAAAACCCGCTGAAGAACGGCGTGCCGACCAGGGCCAGGGTGCCGATCACGCTGGTCCAGAAAGTGACCGGCATGTATTTGCGCAGGCCGCCCATCTTGCGCATGTCCTGCTCGTGGTGCATGCCGATGATCACCGAGCCGGCCGCCAGGAACAGCAGCGCCTTGAAGAAGGCGTGGGTCATCAGGTGGTAGACGGCGGCCGAATACGCGGACACGCCCAGCGCCACGGTCATGTAGCCGAGCTGCGACAGCGTGGAGTACGCGACCACGCGCTTGATGTCGTTCTGGACGATGCCGATCAGGCCGGTGAAGAAGGCCGTGGTCGCGCCGATGAACAGCACGAAGTTCAGCGCGGTCTCGCTCATCTCGAACAGCGGCGACATGCGCGCCACCATGAAGATGCCGGCGGTCACCATGGTCGCGGCGTGGATCAGCGCCGAGATCGGGGTCGGGCCTTCCATCGAATCCGGCAGCCAGACGTGCAGCGGTACCTGCGCCGACTTGCCCATCGCGCCGATGAACAAGCAGATGCAGATCACCGTGGCCACCGACCAAGGATGTCCGTCCATCAACGTCATCTGCGCGCCCGCCATGAGCGGCGCGTTGGCGAAGATCGTGGCGTAGTCGAGCGTGTTGAAGTAGTACAGCAGCGCGGCGATGCCGAGCAGGAAACCGAAATCGCCGACGCGGTTGACCAGGAAGGCCTTCAGGTTGGCGAAGATCGCCGTCGGCCGCTTGAACCAGAAGCCGATCAGCAGGTACGACACCAGGCCCACCGCTTCCCAGCCGAAGAACAGCTGCAGGAAGTTGTTGCTCATCACCAGCATCAGCATGCTGAAGGTGAACAGGCTGATGTAGCTGAAAAAGCGCTGGTAGCCGTCGTCGTCGGCCATGTAGCCGATGGTGTAGATATGCACCAGCAGCGAGACGAAGGTGACCACCACCATCATCATCGCGGTCAGCTTGTCGATCATGAAGCCGACGTGGGCCTCGACGCTGCCGACCTGGAACCAGGTGTAGACGTTCTCGTTGAACGGCGCCGCGCCCTGCAGCAGTTGCCACAAAACGTAGCACGACAGCGCGCAGCTGACCGCCACGCCCAGGATGGTGACGCTGTGCGCCCCCGCCCGGCCGATGCGGCGGCCGAACAGGCCAGCGAGGATCGCGCCGATCAGCGGCGCCAGCACTATGGCCAGCAGGATGGACTTGGAGATCGCGTGTTCGGCACCCGTCATCGGATCAACCCTTGAGTGTGTCGATTTCGGCCACGTCGATCGTGCGCCGGTTGCGGAACAGCGTGACCAGGATCGCCAGGCCGATCGCGGCCTCGGCCGCGGCCACGGTCAGGATGAAGAACACGAACACCTGCCCCGCCGCATCGCCCAGCTCGCGCGAGAACGCGACGAAGTTGATGTTCACCGCCAGCAGCATCAGCTCGATGCACATCAGCAGCACGATCACGTTCTTGCGGTTGAGGAAGATGCCCGCGACGCTGATGCAGAACAGCGCCGCGCCCAGCGCCAGGTAATGGCCCAGACCGATCGTCAAACCCATCATGGCTGCTTCTCCTCGCCCGCCGCCGGCTCGTCGACGTGCTTCTCGGCCGGCATGCTGACCATGCGGAAGCGGTCGGCGGCGCGCACCCGCGCCTGATCGGACGGATTCTGGTGGCGCACGCCCTGGCGGCGGCGCAAGGTCAGCATCACCGCCGCGATCACCGCCACGGTCAGGATCACCGCCGCGGTCTCGAACGGCAGCATGAATTCGGTGAACAGCTTTTGCGCCAGCCAGGTGGTGTTGGGGATATCGGCCGCTTCGGCGTTCTGCGGCTTGAACGGCACCGAACGCGCCCTCACGCCGATCAGCACGACGATCTCGACCAGCATCGCGATCGCCACCAACAAGCCGATCGGCAGATATCGGACGAAGCCTTCCCGCAACGGCGAAGTATCCACGTCCAGCATCATCACCACGAACAAGAACAGCACCATCACCGCGCCGACGTACACCAGAATCAGGACCACGCCGAGGAATTCGGCGCCGGCCAGGATCCAGGTGCAGGCCACGGTGAAGAAGGTCAGCACCAGGAACAATGCGGCGTGTACCGGGTTCTTGACGCTGATCACCGCCACGCCGGACATCACGGTGGCGGCGGCGAAGACGTAGAAGGCGAGCGAGGCAAGGTCCATTCGTTCGTCCTCAGCGGAAGGCGCTGTCTGCGGCGCGGCGTTCGGCGATCTCGGCCTCGAGCCGGTCGCCGATCGCCAGCAGCTGTTGCTTGTTCACGATGTTCTGGCCGCGCTTGTCGAAGTGGTATTCGTGGATGTGGGTCTCCACGATCGAGTCGACCGGGCAGCTTTCCTCGCAGAACCCGCAATAGATGCACTTGAACAGGTCGATATCGTAGCGCGTGGTGCGGCGGGTGCCGTCCGCGCGCTGCTCCGAATCGATGGTGATCGCCAGCGCCGGGCACACCGCCTCGCACAGCTTGCAGGCGATGCAGCGCTCTTCCCCGTTCGGATAGCGGCGCAGCGCGTGCACGCCGCGGAAACGCGGCGACTGCGGCGTTTTCTCCATCGGGTACATCAGCGTGTACTTCGGCTTGAACAGGTATTTCAGGGTCAGGCCGAGGCCGCCGATCAGTTCGATCAGCAGCAGGCTCTTGAAGTAGGAGGTTATCTTGCCCATGTCAGCGGCCCGCCTCGACCACGCCGAAGTAAGCCAGCAGCGCGGCTACCGCGATCCAGGCGATGGTGATGGGAATGAACACTTTCCAGCCCAGGCGCATGATCTGGTCGTAACGGTAGCGCGGGAAAGAAGCGCGGAACCAGATGAAGGCGCTGGCGAAGAAGAACACCTTCGCGAACAGCCACCACCAACCGTCCACCGACAGGAACGGAACGCCCCAGCCGTGGAACGGCGACAGCCAGCCGCCGAGGAAGAAGATCGAGGTCAGGAAGCTGACCAGGATCATGTTGGCGTATTCGGCCAGGAAGAACAGCGCGAACGCCGAACCGGAGTATTCGACCATGTGGCCGGCGACGATTTCCGACTCGCCTTCCACCACGTCGAACGGCGCGCGGTTGGTCTCGGCCACGCCGGACACGAAGTAGACGACGAACATCGGCAGCAGCGGCAGCCAGAACCACTCCAGGAAGCCCAAGTCGCCGGCTTGCGCCATCACGATGCCGCTCAGGTTCAGGCTGCCGGCGAGCATCATCACGCCGACCAGGGCGAAGCCCATCGCGATTTCGTAGGACACCACTTGCGCGGCCGAACGCATCGCGCCGAGGAAGGCGTACTTCGAGTTCGACGCCCAACCGGCGAGAATGATGCCGTACACGCCCAGCGAGGTCATCGCCAGCAGGTACAGCAAGCCGGCGTTGGCGTTGGACAGCACCACTTGCGCGTCGAACGGCACCACCGCCCACGCGGCGAAGGCCGGCGCGAGCGTGATCAGCGGCGCCAGGACGTACAGCGCCTTCTGCGCGCTGCTGGGCTGGATCACTTCCTTGAACAGCAGCTTGAACACGTCGGCGAAAGCCTGCAGCACGCCCATGCCCACGTACATCGGACCGCGGCGCACGTGCATCCAGCCGATCAGCTTGCGTTCCCACACCACGTAGAACGCGACCGCGACGATCACGGGCACGGAAATGGCGAGGATCTTCAAAACGATCCAGATCAGCGCGCCGATGGCGCCGAAAGACAGCAGCCAGTCGCGGAACGGGTCGATGAGCATCGTCGAGATCATGCGCGAGCCACCTTGACCTTGGCGCCGTTGGCCAGCGGCGCGGTCGCGCCGTAGCCGGTTTCGATCCAAGCGCTGCCGGAAGCGACCTTGTCGCTGACGAAGACCTGCAGCGTGGCGATGCCGCGACCGTTGTCGAGCTTGGCCATCGCGCCCTCTTCCAATCCTGCGACGCGGGCGTCGTCGGGATGCAAGGTGACGCGCGGACCGGCGTTCAACGGATGCGCCTGCAGCGCTTCGGCGCGGCGGGTGATGCCGTCGATGCGGTAAATCGCTTGCGAAGCGGCGATTTCGAGGCCCTCGCCCGTTTGCGTCGGCGCCTTCGAAGCCGCCGCATCGACCTTACGCGGCGCAAGGCCGGCACGCAGGCCTGCGATATCGGTGAATTCGAAGCCGGGCGCGGCCAGTTGCGCGCCCAGCGCGCGCAGCACGCGCCAGCCCGGACGCGACTCGTCCGGCAGCTTGCCGGCAGGGACCGCAATTTGGTCGAAGCCGCCGAGATTGGTCAGCGTCGCGTCGATTTCGGGCAGCGAGCCGATCGGCAGGATCACGTCCGCGACCGCGCGGGTGGACTTGCAGGCGAAATGGCTGAACGCGACGACTTGCGCATCGCTCAGCGTCTTCATCGCGACCGCCTGGTCGGCGAAATCCAGGCCCGGCTCGATGCCGTAGATGACGTAGGCGCTGCGCGGCTGTTCGAACATCGCTTTGGCGTCGCGCGATACCGGTAGCACGCCGTGCTTGGCCAAGCCGACCGCGTTCGCGCCCTGCGGAATGCGGCACAGCTTGGCGCCGGTCGCCTGCGCGAGCGAGCGCGCAGCGGCGCGGATCGCGGCCGCATGCGGGCCGTTCTCGGCGACGCCGCCGACGAGGATCGCGGCATTGCCGTTCGCCTCGGACAATAGCTTCGACAAACCCGCGTCGCCGAGCGCGCCGGCGATCTGCGACGGGCGCACGATGCGCTTGCCGGCCAGATCGAAAGCGAAGTCGAAATCGACCGGATTCACCGCATGGATCTTGGCGCCGTTGCGCCAGGCCTTGCGCAGGCGCGCGTGCAGCAGCGGCACTTCGTGGCGGATATTGCTGCCGACGATCAGCACCACCGAAGCTTTTTCCAACTCGGCGACCGGCATGCCGAACGCCTCGGCGACGGCGCCGTCGGACAAGTCGTGCTGCGCGATGCGGTGATCGAGATTGCCGGTGCCCAGCGCTTCGGCCAGACGCGCGAGCAAGGCGCCTTCTTCGTTCGAAGTCGCCGGATGGACCAGCATGCCGAGGTCGTCGGCGGCGTTGTCTTTCAGGATCTTCGCGGCGCGCAGCAAAGCCTCATCCCACGATACGTCGCGCCACTCGCCGTTGTCCTTCACCATCGGCCGCTTGGCGCGGTCTTCGGCATACAGGCCCTGGTGCGAATAGCGGTCGCGATCGGACAACCAGCATTCGTTGACCGCTTCGTTGTCGCGCGGCACCGCGCGCATCACGTCGCCGCGGCGCGAATGGAAGAACAAATTGCTGCCGAGCGCGTCGTGGAAGCCCAGCGAATCCTTGGCGATCAATTCCCACGGCCGGGCGCGGAAGCGGAACACCTTGTTGGTCAGCGCGCCGACCGGGCACACGTCGATGACGTTGCCGGACAGCTCGGTGGTCAGCGGCTTGCCGTCGTAGGTGCCGATTTCCAGGTTTTCGCCGCGCTGCATGCCGCCCAGCTCGTAGGTGCCGGCCACGTCCGCGGTGAAGCGCACGCAACGGGTGCACTGGATGCAGCGGGTCATCTCGGTGGCTACCAGCGGACCCAGGTCCTCGTCGGCGACCACGCGCTTGCGCTCCTGGAAGCGGCTGACCGAACGGCCGTAGCCCAGCGACAGATCCTGCAGTTCGCATTCGCCGCCCTGATCGCAGATCGGGCAGTCGAGCGGATGGTTGATCAGCAGGAATTCCATCACGTTGCGCTGCGACTTCAGCGCCTTGTCGCTGCGCGTGGAGATCTTCATGCCGTCCATCACCGGCGTGGCGCAGGCCGGCGCGGGCTTGGGCATCTTCTCGACTTCGACGAGGCACATGCGGCAGTTGGCCGCGATCGCCAGCTTGTCGTGGTAGCAGAAGCGCGGAATCGGGATGCCGGCCTTGTCGGCGGCCTGGATGATCATCGAGCCCTTCGGCGCGGCGAGCTCCTTGCCGTCGATGAAGACGGTGACGTGGTCGGGCGGCAGATTCGGATTAATGGGTTGCGCGCTCATGCGGCAACTCCCAGCTTCGCGTCGACGATCGAATGACCGTTACGGATGAAGTATTCGAACTCGTCCCAGTAGTGGCGCAGGAAGCCTTGCACCGGCCAGGCGGCGGCTTCGCCGAAGGCGCAGATGGTGTGGCCTTCGATCTGGCCCGCAGCGGCCTTCAGAACGTTCAGGTCGTCGAGCGTGGCCTTGCCGTCGACGATGCGCGTCAGCATGCGGTACATCCAGCCCGTGCCTTCGCGGCAGGGCGTGCACTGGCCGCAGGATTCTGCGTAGTAGAACCGCGCGATGCGCTGGCAGGCGCGGACCATGCAAGTGGTTTCGTCCATCACGATCACCGCGCCCGAACCCAGGCCCGAACCGGCTTTCTGGATGGCGTCGTAATCCATCGTCAGGCCCATCATCGTCTCGGCCGGCAGCACCGGCATCGACGAACCGCCGGGAATCACGCCCTTCAACTTATGCCCGTTGCGCACGCCGCCGGCCATTTCCAGCAATTCGGAGAACGGCGTGCCGAGGCGGATTTCGAAATTGCCCGGATTGTTGACGTGGCCCGACACCGAGAAGATCTTCGGGCCGCCGTTGTTCGGCTTGCCCAGATTCAGGAACCACTCGGCGCCGTTGCGGATGATCGCCGGTACCGAGGCGTAGGTCTCGGTGTTGTTGATCGTGGTCGGCTTGCCGTACAGGCCGAAATTGGCCGGGAACGGCGGCTTGAAGCGCGGCTGGCCCTTCTTGCCTTCCAGCGATTCCATCAGCGCGGTCTCTTCGCCGCAAATATAGGCGCCGGCGCCGAGCGCGTTGTAGATGTCGATGTCGATGCCGCTGCCGAGGATGTTCTTGCCCAGCCAGCCGTTCGCGTAAGCCTCGCGCGTGGCTTCCTCGAGATGCTCGAACGGCTCGTGGTGGAACTCGCCGCGCAGATAGTTGTAGGCCACGGTGCTGCCGGTGGCGTAGCAGGCGATCGCCATGCCCTCGATCACCGCATGCGGGTTGTAGCGCAGGATGTCGCGGTCCTTGGCCGTGCCCGGCTCGGATTCGTCCGAGTTGCAGAGGATGTACTTCTGCATGTCGCCCTTGGGCATGAAGCTCCACTTCAGGCCGGTGGGGAAGCCCGCGCCGCCGCGGCCGCGCAGGCCGGACTGCTTGACCATCTCGACCACGTCGGCCGGCGCGATCTTCTGTTCGATGATCTTGCGCAGCGCGCTGTAGCCGCCGGTCTTCAAATAGTTCTCGTACGACCACGGCTTGTCGAAATGCAGCGTGGTGTAGACGACCTGGTGCTCTTTCGGAGCCGGTCCGACGGGGCCAGTGTGAGTGCCGTGGTGCGCCATGCCCTACTCCAGCCCGTCCAGCAGCTCGTCCACCTTCGCGGGGGTGAGCTTCTCGTGATAATGCCCGTTGATCACCATCACCGGCGCGCCGCAGCACGCGGCCAGGCACTCTTCCTCGCGCTTGAGGAAGACGCGACCGTCGGCGGTGGATTCGCCCAGCTTGCAGCCGAGCTTCTTCTCGGCGTGCGCGACCAGACCTTCGGCGCCGTTGAGCCAGCAGCTGATGTTGGTGCAGAAGGCGACGTTGTTGCGGCCCACCTGGTGCGTCTCGAACATCGAATAGAAGGTCGCGACCTCGTAGGCCCAGACCGGCGGCAGATCCAGGTACTTGGCCACGCCGGCGATCAAGTCGTCGGTCAGCCAGCCGCCGTTCTGTTCCTGTGCGGCGTGCAAGCCTTGCAGCACGGCCGAACGCTTGCGGTCGGGCGGGAACTTGCTCAACCAGTGGTCGATGTGGGCGCGGGTCTTGTCGCTCAGCACGACCAGCGGGTCGACGTTGCGCGCGGTTTCGAAATTGCCGGTAGCTTTCATTCTTCGCGAGCCCTTAACGGTCGATCTCGCCGAACACGATGTCGTAGGTGCCGATCATGGCCACCACGTCGGCCAGCATGTGGCCCTTGACGATCGCGTCCATCGACGACAGGTGGGCGAAGCCCGGCGCGCGCAGCTTGCAGCGGAACGGCTTGTTGGCGCCGTCGCTTACCAGGTACACGCCGAATTCGCCCTTCGGCGCCTCCACCGCGCTGTAGGTTTCGCCGGCGGGCACGCAATAGCCCTCGGTGAACAGCTTGAAGTGGTGGATCAGGGCTTC
Organism: Luteimonas gilva; assembly: GCF_005239095.1. Taxonomy (GTDB): domain Bacteria; phylum Pseudomonadota; class Gammaproteobacteria; order Xanthomonadales; family Xanthomonadaceae; genus Luteimonas_C; species Luteimonas_C gilva. The sequence continues at coordinate 991,145 of NZ_SZUA01000001.1, forward strand.
CATGTCGTCCTTCATCTCCTCGCGGGACGGGGGCGACACTTTGTAGTTGTGCAGCATGACCGGGCCGGGATTGGCCTTCAGCCACTTCACGCATTGCTCGATGATGCGCGTGGACTGGCGCATCTCGGCCACGCGCACCAGGTAACGGTCGTAGCAGTCGCCCTGCACGCCGACGGGGATGTCGAAATCCACAACGTCGTACTTCGCGTAAGGCTGCTTCTTGCGCAGGTCCCAGGCGATGCCCGAGCCGCGCAGCATCGGGCCGGTCATGCCCCAGGCCAGCGCTTGCTCCGGCGTCACCACGCCGATACCGACCGTGCGCTGCTTCCAGATGCGGTTGTCGGTGAGCAGGGTTTCGTATTCGTCGACGCGCTTGGGGAAGTCCTGGGCGAAATATTCCAGGTAATCCAGCAACGAGCCTTCGCGCCAGGAATTGAAGCGCTTCAGGTTCGCTCCCTTGCGCCAGGGCGATTCCTTGTACTGCGGCATGCGATCGGGCAGATCGCGGTAGACGCCGCCCGGACGGTAATAGGTCGCGTGCATGCGCGCGCCGCTGACCGCTTCGTAGCAGTCCATCAGCTCTTCGCGCTCGCGGAACGCGTACAGGAACACCGCCATCGCGCCCAGGTCGAGCGCGTTCGATCCGATCCACATCAGGTGGTTCAGGATGCGGGTGATCTCGTCGAACATCGTGCGGATGTACTGGGCGCGCTCGGGCGCTTCGATCCCCATCAGGGTTTCGATGGCGCGCACGTAGGCGTGCTCGTTGCACATCATCGACACGTAATCCAGGCGATCCATGTAGCCGATCGACTGGTTGAACGGCTTGGATTCGGCCAGCTTCTCGGTGCCGCGGTGGAGCAGGCCCACATGCGGATCGGCGCGTTGCACCACTTCGCCGTCCATTTCCAGGATCAGGCGCAGCACGCCGTGCGCGGCCGGATGCTGCGGGCCGAAGTTCAGCGTGTAGTTGCGGATCTCTTGTTTCGCTTCGGCGCCGTTGCTGGCGAAGCCTTCGCTGGCTTGGCGCGGCTTGGGGAGTTCTACCGCGCTCATTTGGCTTTCTCCGCCGCAGCTTCGCCGGCCGCGGTCTGGTAGCGGGCGTCGTCGCGGATCACGCGCGGCACGCCGACGCGCGGTTCGACCGAGGTGACCGGCTCGTACACCACGCGCTGTTTCTCGGCGTCGTAGCGCACTTCGACGTTGCCGATCAGCGGAAAATCCTTGCGGAACGGATGGCCGACGAAACCGTAGTCGGTCAGGATGCGGCGCAAGTCGGGGTGGCCGCGGAAGATGATGCCGACCAGATCGAAGGCTTCGCGCTCGAACCAATCGACGCCGACCCACACGCCGTGCAGCGAATCCACCACCGGCAGATCGTCGTTCTCGCAGAACGCGCGCAGGCGCAAGCGGCGGTTGTGCTGCAGCGACAACAGGTGCGCGACGGCGGCGAAGCGCTGCTTCGGCAGCGGCATCGCGCTCTCGCCCTGCGGCTCGGGCACCTGCTGGCTCGGCGTTTCGCCGAATTTGAAGCGGCCGACGTTGCGGCCTTCCACGCCGCGGCTGAAGCCTTCGGAGGACACGTCGGTGTCCCACTCGTCGCTGCCGTAGCCGAGGTAGTCGACGCCGCAGACGTCGACGCACTGCTCGAAACCGAATTCGTCGCGCAGCGCCTGCGCGGCGGCGAGCCAGCCGGCCGACGGGACTTCGATCGTCACCTCGCCGCGCGGCAGCGCGACGTCGACATGGGCCTCAGGAAAGCGGGCGCGCAGGCGATCGGCGAAAGCGGTCGCGGTCTCGCTCATGCGACGGCGCCTTCGGCGGGCGCGCCGCGCTTGCCCATGAACGGATTGCCTTCGCTGCGGCGGATCTTCTTCTGCAGCTGCAGGATGCCGTAGATCAGCGCCTCGGCGGTCGGCGGGCAACCGGGCACGTAGATGTCGACCGGCACGATCCGGTCGCAACCGCGCACCACCGCGTAGCTGTAGTGGTAATAGCCGCCGCCGTTGGCGCAGCTGCCCATCGAAATGACCCATTTCGGGTCAGGCATCTGGTCGTAGACCTTGCGCAGCGCCGGGGCCATCTTGTTGACCAGGGTGCCGGCCACGATCATCACGTCGGACTGGCGCGGCGACGGGCGAAACACGACGCCGAAGCGGTCCAAGTCCAGGCGCGCGGCGCCGGCGTGCATCATTTCGACCGCGCAACAGGCCAGGCCGAAGGTCATCGGCCACATCGATCCCGTCCGCGCCCAGTTCCACAACGCGTCGAAGCTGGTGGTGACGAAGCCCTGTTCCAGCAGCGGATTGTCGCCCTCGGGCCGCAGGATGTCGTCCAGCCGCCCTTCCGGCAGCGGGTTGTGCATCAAGCCCGAAACGGTTTGGATCACTCCCATTCCAGCGCGCCCTTCTTCCAGACGTAGACGAAGCCCAGGAACAACATGCCGACGAACAGGCCCATGGTGACCAGTCCGCGCGCGCCGAGATCGTGGAACACCTGCGTCCACGGCACGATGAAGATGATTTCCAGATCGAAAATGATGAACTGGATGGCGATCAGGTAATAGCGCACGTCGAACTGCATGCGCGCGTCCTCGAACGGGACGAAGCCGCATTCGTACGCGGAGAGTTTTTCGGCGCTGGGGCGCTTGGGCCCGAGCAGATTGCCGATGATGAGCAATGCGACGCCGATGCCGGTCGCCACGATCAAAAACAGCAGGGTCGGCAGGTATTCGGCCAGCACTCGCTATCTCTCTCGGCTACTAGCCGCGTCGCCGCGGCCGTTGCTCGACGCCGGCTCGCGCCGGACATCGCGATGCTCTCCTGCGTGAAACCGCACAGCTCGTGCGTGCCGCGCGCGGGGGAGCGCTTGTGTTTGGTGCCCAAGGGGGGACTCGAACCCCCACGACCTAAGCCGCTACCACCTCAAGGTAGTGCGTCTACCAATTCCGCCACCTGGGCTGAAACGCGACGCCGATGCGCTGGCGTCAGTCGCTCATTGTAAGCGTTATCAACCGCCTTGCGGAGTGGCTGGCGGCGTTTGCGCAGGCTGCGCCGGAGTCTGCTGCGGCGTTTGCGCGGGCGCGGACTGCTGAGGTTGCGGTTGCGCACCTTGCGAAGCCGGCGCCTGCGGAATGGCCGCGGGCGCATTGGACGGCGCGGACGGGATCGCGGCCGGCGGTTGCGCGCCGTTGCCGGCGGGCTGCTGCGCCATCACGCCCAGGTCCTGCTGCGCGGGCACGGCGCCGGTGTTGCGGGTGTGGTACCAGGCCATGAACAGGCTGATCGCGAAGAACGTGATCGCCAGCCATTTGGTGCTCTTGGACAGGAAGTTCGACGCGCCGCGCGCGCCGAACACGGTGGCCGAAGCGCCCGCGCCGAAGCCGGAACCGGCCTGCGCACCCGCGCCCCGCTGCATGAGGATCAGCGCGATCATGGCGATCGCGAGCAACACGTAGATTACGTTGAGGACGAGCAGGAGCATCAGGAACCTTGGCTATCGTTTAGGCCATCGCCGCGGCGATAGCGAGGAAATCACGGGCGACCAGCGAGGCGCCGCCCACCAACCCTCCGTCGACGTCGGGCTGCGAGAACAGCGCGGAGGCGTTGTCGGGCTTGCAGCTGCCTCCGTACAGGATCGGCAGCGAATCGGCGATTTTAGCATCCAGTGCCGCGATCTCGCCACGAATGAAGGCGTGCACGGCCTGCGCCTGCTCGGGCGTGGCGGTCTTGCCGGTGCCGATCGCCCAGACCGGCTCGTAGGCCACCACGGCGCTGGCGAAGGCTTCCGCGCCGCCCTGGGCCAGGACCGGGGCCAGCTGTTCGCGGATCCGCCACTCGGTGCGGTCCCCTTCCCGTTCTTCCAGGGTCTCGCCGACGCACAGGATCGGGGCCAGACCGGCCCGCTTGGCGGCGAAGAACTTGGCGGCGACCGCCTCGCTGGTCTCGCCGTGGTACTGGCGGCGCTCGGAATGGCCGACCAAGCCGTAGCGGCAGCCGATTTCCTTGAGCATGGCGGCGGATACCTCGCCGGTATAGGCGCCCTTGTCGTTGGCGCTGACGTCCTGGGCGCCGAAACCGATGCCGCGGGCGGCGTAGAGGTCGATCAACTCGGCCAGATAAGGCATCGGCGGCAGGACCACGAGCTCGGCGCCCGCGGCCGGCCGGCCGGCGACCAATTCGTCGATCAGGGCGCGCGCGAAGGCGCGGTCCCCGTGCAGTTTCCAGTTGCCCGCCACGATCCTGGGTCGCATTCCGGCTCCGCCGCTCATGAAAACGGCGGATAGGATAGCGGCGCCTCCCCAGCGCCGCATCCGCGCTCGGCCCGTCACAGGGGCCGAGGCGACCCCCGCATCACTTCCAGAGCGCCATCACCACGGCCAGGACCAGCAGCAGCTGCAGGCCCCATTGCGTGTACGAGATCTTCTGTTTGTTGTCCGAACCGTGCATCCCTATTCCCTTCCCCGACCGGCGCCGTTGCCGGCGCCACTCCGTCTCCCCCCGCTCTATCCGAAGCAAGCCCTGTGCCACCGGCTGAATGCGCGATCGGCGCCTTAACCGGCGTTCGGCGAGTCGAGACTTGCCGCATTGGGTCATTCGCGTCCAACGATGACCTTCATCCGTGTCAACGCGGAGACAAGCGCGAAAAGGCCGCGATTGCGATCGATGTCCCAAATGCGCCTTCGAAACAGAGGCGACGACGCCCCTGCTTCTCCTTCTCTCATCGGGAGAAGCAAGCATGGGCCTCCAGCGCGTTAAGCTTTGCCGATGACGATCAAATACCAATTCGACGTCGATCTCGCCGACCCCAACAACGGCCACAGCCTGATCCACCAACTCGCCGTGAGCTCGGGCAAGCCGGCGATGGAGGTGCTGGAAATCGGCTGCTCCAGCGGTTACGTGGGCGCGACCCTCGTCGCCAAGGGCCACCGGGTCACCGGCGTCGAGCTGGATCCCGAAGCCGCCGAAGCGGCCCGCTCCGCGCTGCAGGAAGTGTTCACCGGCGACGCCGACGCGTTCTTCCGCGCCCATCCCGACCGCCGCTTCGACGCGATCCTGCTCGGCGACGTGCTCGAGCACATGGCCGAGCCCGGCGCCACGCTCGCGCGCTGCGCCTCGCGCCTGACGCCGGAGGGGGCGCTCGCGATCTCGTTGCCTTGCGTGGCCCACGGCAGCATCCGCGCGATGCTGCTCGAAGGGCGCTGGGACTACGCAGACTACGGCCTGCTGGACCGCACCCACCTGCGTTTCTTCTCGTACCAAGGCATGCTCGATTTGTTGGCCGGCGCTGGATTGCGCATCGAGAAACTGCATGCGGTGTTGATGCCGATCGAAACCGCATCGCGCGAATACGGAATGAACCTGACCGCCGAATCGATCGCCGCGGTGGAAAGCTTGGCGAAGGACGACGGACTGCTCGATTTCCAGTACCTGATCCTCGCGCGCCCGGCCGCACCCGAAGGACTCGCCGAGCGCAACGCCGCCGTACCGGTGCAGCGCATTCCCGCGCCGCGCCGGCCAGGCGAAAAATCGGCGGCGCAACAATGGCGGGTGGGCGCGTTCCGGAGGTTGCTGGGCGGCATCGCCCGCCGCCGCTTCCGCGGCGCGGAGCGCGCCGGATGAGCGGGCGCGCGCTGGTCACCGGCGCGTCCAGCGGCATCGGCGCCGCCATCGCCCGCGAATACGCGCGCCGCGGCGTGCCGCTGATCCTGAGCGCGCGCCGAGTCGACCGGCTCGAAGCGCTGGCGCAGGAACTGCGTGGGCAGATCGAAGTCGACGTGATCGCCGCCGACCTCTCTTCGCCCGATGCGCCCAAGGCGCTGTGCGAGGAAATCGAACGGCGCGGATTGGCCGTGCGGATCCTGGTCAACAACGCGGGCTACGGCGTGCCGGGCCGCTATCTGAAGAACGATTGGAAAACGCACGCCGATTTCCTGCAGGTGATGATCGGCGCGGTGAGCGAGCTGACTTGGCGCTTGCTGCCTTCGATCCGAGCGCAAGGCGACGGCCGCATCCTCAACGTGTCCTCGTTCGCCGCGTTGATGCCGGCCGCGGACGGGCAAACGCTGTACGCGCCGGTGAAGGCTTTTCTGGTGAGATTCAGCGAGGCCTTGTCGCTGGAGAACGCCGACCGCGGCGTGCATGCGACAGCCTTGTGCCCCGGTTTCACCTGGTCCGAATTCCACGACGTCACCGGCACCCGCGACATGATGAACCGGTTGCCGAAACGGATGTGGCTGCAGGCCGACGACGTGGCGCGCGCCGGCATCGACGGCGTCGAGCGCGGCAAGACGATCGTCGTGCCCGGGCTGTTCTACAAGACGCTGTATTGCCTGGTCCGCCATCTGCCCGACGCTTGGGCGCTGAAGTTGATGGCGCGCAACTCCTCGAAGATCAGGAGAACCTGATGCCGCCGAATCGCCCCCGCCCTGCCCGACTCCCCATCCTGCCGTACCGCAAGCCGACATTGGGCCGCGATTACTGGCTGCTGGACGATGCCGTCGCCGACGCAGACGCGATCCGGGCGCGCTGCCTGGCCAAGACCGACTGGACCGAGGGCTATCCGTACAAGCCCGAAAGCTGGCCGGGCCTGCGCACGACTCCGGGCCTGCAGCCGCAAGAACTGGAACCCATCGAGGCCTGGGTCAAACAGGTCACCGGCGCCAAGCAACTCTGGGAACAAACCGCGCCCGACGGCAAGCGGCTCAACCACAATTGCATCCAGGTGGTCGGCATCGACGAATGCGAGCCGCGGCCGCATACCGATTCGCGCGATCTATGCCGCTACGCCGCGGTGCTCTATCTCAACCCGAACGTGCCCGACCATTGCGGCACCGCGTTCTACCGGCAACGCCTGCCCGGCGGGCAATTGGGCGGCAACACGGTGATGCCGCCGCACAACAACATGGTCGATGCGCTGGGCACGCGCTTCGTGGCCCCGGACGCTTTCGCCGAGGACGTGCGCGTGCCGCACCGCTACAACCGCCTGCTGCTGTACCGCGCCAACCTGATCCACAGCGCCACCGCGTATTGGGGTCAGACGCTGATGGAAAAGCGGATGGCGGCCGTGTTCTTCTGGATGGCGGGCAGCCTGTTGTCCAACGTCGCGCCGTTTTTGTAGAGTCGAGCCCGCTCGACTGCTATTGCACGTTCACGCGATGTGATCGAAAGGCAGTCGAGCAGGCTCGACTCTACGAAGGCGGGTCAGTCTGCCTTTAGGGCTTGTTCGCCCGTTTCGGGAAAACGGAACGCGCGCTGGCCGCCCTTGCCGTCGGCGACGTTGCGGATGTCGATATGCCAACGCCATTCGCCGCGGCCGAAGCGCGCTTTCGACAACTGCATTTCCCGCGCCCGCGTGCGGCGGAAGTTGTAGTCCGCCTTAGGCTTGCCGGCTTCGTCCAGCGACGCGGTCGCGCCGTTGAAGGGCACGGTGGTGCCGGACCAGCCGCGATGGTTCCACCACTTCGGACTATCGGGACTGGCCGGCGCGGCGTCCGGCTTATCCGCGGGCCATTCGCCCAGTTGCGCGGAGACGTGCAGGTTCAGCGGCCTGTCCAGGCCAGGCGCGGCGACCGTCAAATCCGCCATGCCGAAGCTGTCGGCCGGCAGCGTGTAGCAGAGCCACACGTAATCGCGGTCCTGGAACAGGTAAAGGTCGACCTCGTCGGCGATGCGATGCTTGGAATGCGCCAGCGCCGGATATTCGCCGCAGGCGCCGTCGAGCAAGGGATAAGCGGCTCCGCCGCTTTTTTCGGCCGCGTCGACCGCCGATGCGGTCAACAACAAGGACAACAGCGCCGTCTTGCGGATCATGTCCTGCCCTCTGCGAACGCTTTTCGTAGAGTCGAGCCTGCTCGACTGCTTTTCCCGGCGGTCGCGGCGATCAAAAAGCGGTCGAGCAGGCTCGACTCTACGGATAGCGGTTATTTGAGCTTGATTTCCTTCAGCCGCTCTTCCAGATAGCCCTGCGCGGTGATCGGCTCGGGGTAGCGACTGGGATTGTCGGCGGTGACCGTGGACGGCAGCACGTCGATCAGGAAATCCGGATTCGGGTGCAGGAAGAACGGCGTCGAATAGCGCGGCTTGCGCGCTTCTTCGCCCGGCGGATTGACCACGCGGTGCGTGGTCGACGGATACACGTGGTTGGTCAGCCGCTGCAGCATGTCGCCGATGTTGACCACGATGGTGTCGGCCTCGGCGGTGAACGGCACCCACTCGCCCTTGCGCGACTTCACTTCCAGGCCGGCGGCGCTGGCGCCGACCAGCAAGGTGATCAGGTTGATGTCCTCGTGCGCACCGGCGCGCACGTTCGGAATGTCGTCGGCGGTGATCGGCGGATAGTGGATGGGGCGCAGGATCGAATTGCCGAAATTGGTCTTGTCGACGAAGTAATCCTCGGGCAGGCCGATGTGCAGCGCCAACGCCGACAGCACGCGCGAACCGAGCTGGTCGAGGGTCTGGTACAAGCCGTAGCCGACGTCCTTGAAATCGGGGACTTCCTCCGGCCACAGGTTCGGCGGCATCACGTCGGCGTATTGGGAATCGCGCGGAATTTCGCGGCCGATGTGCCAGAACTCCTTCAGGTCGGAGTACTTGGCGCCCTTGGCCGTCTCCACGCCGAACGGCGTGTAGCCGCGCGCGCCGCCGCCGCCGGGCACGTGGTACTTCTTCTTGGTGTCTTCCGGCAGCGCGAAGAAGCGCTTGAACACGTCGTAGGACGCGTCGATCTGCGCTTGCGGGATGCCGTGGCCGCTGATGCCGGCGAAGCCCCATTCGCGGTAGGCCGCGCCGAGTTCGGCGACGAAGGTTTCGCGGTCCGTTTCGAAGCGGCGGATGTCGAGGGTGGGAATGCGTGAACTCATGGCTTTGCTCTTGCCCTTAGCTGTCATTCCCGCGAAAGCGGGAATCCAGTGACTTTAGTTCTTGATCTGTAAGTGTGACGCGGTCCTGCGCGAAAAGCCGAACCCTCTCCCTGGCCTTCGGCCTATCCCTCTCCCGTAACAAGGGAGAGGGTAGAAGTTAGTGTTTCGCTGCGGACTGTACCGCTCCCGCCAACTTGTCCAATGTGCGCTGCATCAACGCATCGTCGTCGGCCTCGACCGTCACCCGGACCACCGGTTCGGTACCCGACGGCCGCAGGAAAGCGCGGCCGCGCCCCTGCACTGCCGCCTGCGCTTCGGCCAGCGCGGCTTTGACGCTCTCGGCTTCCGCCGGTTTCGCGCCGTTGCCGTAACGCACGTTGACGGTCTTCTGTGGAACCTTGCTCAGGCCCTTCAGCGCATCGCGCAGCGAGACGGCGCGGCGGCGCAGCACTTCCAGCACCTGCAGCGCGCTGACGATGCCGTCGCCGGTGCTGGCGCGGTCCAGGCACAGCAGATGGCCGGAAGCTTCGCCGCCGAGCACGCTGCCATGCTCGACCATGGCCTGGTGCACGTAACGGTCGCCGACCTTGGCGCGGACGAAGCCGATGCCGCGTTCGGCCAGCGCGCGCTCGAAGCCGTAATTGGTCATCAGCGTGCCGACCACGGGGCCTTGCAGGCGGCCGCTGTCCTGCCAGTCGCAGGCCAGCGCGTACAGCAGATCGTCGCCGTCGCATACCGTGCCGCCGCCGTCGACGAACAGCACGCGGTCGCCGTCGCCGTCGAAGGCGATGCCGAGTTCCGCGCCGGTTTCCAGCACCCGCGCGGCCAGGGCCTCCGGATGGGTGGAGCCGACGCGATCGTTGATGTTCAAGCCGTTCGGCTCGACGCCGATCGCCTCCACCCGCGCGCCGAGCTCGCGCAGCACCAGCGGGCCGATCTGGTAGGTCGCGCCGTTGGCGCAATCGACCACGATCCGCATGCCGCTCAGGTCGAAACCCTTGGGCACCGAGTTCTTGCAATGCTCGACATAGCGGCCGATCGCATCGCGCGTGCGCACCGCGCGCCCCAGATGCTCCGACGACACGGTGCGGAACGGTTGTTCCAACGCGGCTTCGATCGCCGATTCGGTCGCGTCGTCCAGCTTTTCGCCGTCGGCCGAGAAGAACTTGATGCCGTTGTCGTAATGCGGATTGTGCGAAGCGGATATGACGATGCCGCCGTCGGCGCGCAGCGAGCGGGTGAGATGCGCCACCGCCGGGGTCGGCATCGGCCCCATCAGCTGCACGTCCACGCCGGCGGCGACCAGGCCGGCTTCCAGCGCGGCTTCGAACATGTAGTTCGAAATGCGGGTGTCCTTGCCGATGATCACCTGCGGGTTGCGCCACTCCGATTTCTTCAGCGCATGGCCGTAGGCGTTGCCCAGGCGCAGCACGAAATCGGCCGAGATCGCGCCTTCGCCGACGCGGCCGCGGATGCCGTCGGTACCGAAGTACTTGCGGCTCATGCCGCCTCCGCGTCGTCTTCCGGCGCCGGCTGCTTCGTCAGCAGGGCCAACAGGTGCGCGATGCGGTCGCGCAGTTCGCGGCGGTCGCAGATCTGGTCGATCGCGCCGTGGTCGAGCAGGAATTCGGAACGCTGGAAGCCTTCGGGCAGCGTCTCGCGCACGGTCTGTTCGATCACGCGCGGCCCGGCGAAGCCGATCAGCGCCTCCGGCTCGGCCAGGTTGATGTCGCCGAGCATCGCGAACGAAGCCGACACGCCGCCGGTGGTCGGGTGGGTCATCACCGAAACGTAAGGCAATCCCGCCGCGCGCAATCGGCCCAATGCCGCCGAAGTCTTGGCCATCTGCATCAGCGAGAACAGGCTTTCCTGCATGCGCGCACCGCCGCTGGCGGAGAAGCTGACGTAGGGACTGCCGATCTCCAGCGCGCGTTCGGCCGCCAGCGCGAAGCGTTCGCCGACCACCGAGCCCATCGAACCGCCCATGTAGGCGAAATCGAAAGCGCTGGCGACGATCGGGCGCCGCTTCAGCGTGCCCTGCATCGCGATCAGCGCGTCGCGCTCGCCGGTGGCTTTCTGCGCGGCCTTGATCCGGTCGGAATATTTTTTCTGGTCCTTGAACTTGAGGACGTCGGTCGGGCCGAGCGCGGCGCCGATTTCCTCGCCGGCACCGCCGTCCAAGAACGAAGCCAGCCGCGCGCGGGCGCGGATTGGCATGTGGAAGCCGCACTTCGGGCAGACCTCCAGGTTCTCTTCCAGCTCGGGCCGGTACAGCACCGAGCCGCAGCGCTCGCATTTCTCCCACAGGCCTTCGGGGACGCTGCGTTTCCTGCCGGCGCCGCTGTCGGTGCGGATCCGGGAAGGCATCAATTTCTTCAGCCAGCTCAAGCGGCACTCACCTTCTGGGTTCGGTTCGAGGAAGCCGGCCGCGGCCGGGTCCTCGTCGGTTGCTCAGTCTAGCGCAGCGCCCGCGGGCGCCCTCAAAGCGCGTCCAATGCAGCGCGCAACGGCGCTAGGAAGGCCCGGGCGCGGGCCGCGGCATCGTCGGCATCCGCGGCTTCGGCCAAAGCCGACACCAGGGCGCTGCCCACGATGGCGCCGTCGGCCGCCTGCGCCATCGCCGCCGCGCTGGCCGCGTCCTTGATGCCGAAGCCGGCCAGCACCGGCGCCGCGCTCAAGGCGCGCACCGTGCGCAGGCGTTCTGACGCCGCCGCGACGTCGAGCCGGTCGGCGCCGGTCACGCCGGCGAAACTGACGTAGTACAGATAGCCCTCGGCGTCCGCGCAAAGTTTGCGCAAGCGCGCTTCCGGCGTGGTCGGCGAGGCGAGCTGGATCAGCACCAGACCGTGTTCGGCCAAAGCGGCGCGGCATTCGCCCGCTTCTTCGGGCGGCAGGTCGACCAATAGCAGACCGTCCACGCCGGCCGCGGCCGCTTCTGCGGCGAAACGGGCGTAGCCGCGGACTTCGATGGGATTCAGATAGCCCATCAATACCAGCGGCGTGTCGCGATCGCGTTCGCGGAAAGCGCGCACGCATTCGAGCACGTACGCCAGGCCCGCGCCGCGCGCCAGCGCGCGCTCGGAGCTGCGCTGGATGGTCGGGCCTTCGGCCATCGGATCGGAAAACGGCACGCCGAGCTCGATCGCGTCCGCGCCCGCGTGCGCCAGCGCGTGCAGCACCGGCACCGTGGCCTGCAGCGACGGATCGCCGGCGGTGACGAACGGCACCAGCGCCTTGCGGCCCGATTCGCGCAGCGCGCCGAAACGCGCCGTCAATCGGCTCATCCCTTGCTCGGCTCCTCGAAGGTCGCCACGCCGGTGTCGAGCTTCACCCCGGCCGCGGCGTACTCCGCCGCCAATTCCGACTCGCCGACGTTGACGCCGCGCTCGGCGCCCAGGCCGTCCAGGTTCTCGTTGAGCATGCGCCGGTACATGGTGGTCATGTAGTCCAGGAATTCCTTGCGCTCGCCCGCCGGGTCGCTGACGTTGGCCAGGTACACGTGCGCATTGAAACGCGAAGCCGCGTACATGCTGGCCATGCTGATCCGCTTCAGGCCCTGCTGCTGGGACTGCTTGTTGGTCAGCTCCAGGTATTCGTTGACGCAGGTGAAGAACGCCGGATCCAGCTGGTTCTGCTGCGGATTCTGGGCCTGGGTCTGGTTTTCATCGCTCATTGCTCTTGCTCCATTGCGTGTTTCGTGTGGTCTTTTTTTAGACGCGGATCGAATCTGATCAACACGGATAAAAGCGAAACAATATAAAAGCTTTATCCGCGTTTATCGGATCTGATCCTTGTCTAAAAAGCTCATAACAAAATCCCTTCGCGCGCGGCGATGGTATGCACGTCCTTGTCGCCGCGGCCTGACAAATTGCACAGCACCAGCGCGTCCTGCGGCATTTCGCACGCCAGTTTGATGGCTTGCGCGATGGCGTGGCTGGATTCCAGCGCCGCCAGGATGCCTTCGGTCTTGGCCAGCAAATGGAAGGCGGCCAGGGCTTCGTCGTCGGTCACGCCGACGTATTCGGCGCGGCCGCTGTCCTTCAGGAAGGCGTGCTCGGGGCCGACGCCGGGATAGTCCAGGCCGGCCGACACCGAATGGGTTTCGATGATCTGGCCGTCGTCGTCGCACAACACGTAGGTGCGGTTGCCGTGCAGCACGCCGGGGCGCCCGGCCGCCAGCGACGCCGCGTGATGTCCGCTGGCGATGCCCTCGCCCGCCGCTTCGGCGCCGACAATGCGCACGTCCGCATCGTTGAGGAAGGCGTGGAACAAGCCGATGGCATTGCTGCCGCCGCCGACGCAAGCGGTGATCGCATCGGGCAAACGCCCGTACTCGGCCATCATCTGCGCGCGCGCTTCGCGGCCGACCACGGCGTTGAAATCGCGCACCATCCGCGGATACGGATCGGGGCCGGCGACGGTGCCGATGATGTAGAACGTGTCGCGGACGTTGGTCACCCAGTCGCGCATCGCTTCGTTCAGCGCGTCCTTCAGCGTCTGCGAGCCGCTGGTCACCGGCACCACGGTCGCGCCGAGCAGCTTCATCCGGTAGACGTTGATCTTCTGGCGCTCGATGTCGGTGGCGCCCATGTAGACCACGCATTCCAGGCCCAGCCGTGCGGCGACGGTGGCGCTGGCCACGCCGTGCTGGCCGGCGCCGGTCTCGGCGATGATCCGGGTCTTGCCCATGCGGCTGGCGAGCAGGGCCTGGCCGATGGTGTTGTTGATCTTGTGCGCGCCGGTGTGGTTCAGGTCTTCGCGCTTGAGCAGGATGCGCGCGCCGCCGACCTGATCGCTCAAACGCTCGGCGTGATAAATCGGGCTGGGCCGGCCGACGTAGTGCGCTAGGTCCTTTTCGAAGGCGGCGACGAAGGCCGGGTCGACCCGCGCGGCGTCGTAGGCCGCGGCCAGCTCCTCGACCGGGCCGATCAGGGTTTCGGCGACGAAACGCCCGCCGTAGCGGCCGAAATGGCCGCCGGCATCGGGCAAGGCGTGGTAATCGATGGGATTTCCGCCTTCGGCCGGCGGCATCGGGCGCCGGCTAGGATTCGTGGCAATCGGCACGTCTGACTTCTAGAACGAAACGCCGCATCTTATCGCCATCCTTGATTCCGGGCTCGCTTTCGATGCCCGAGGCCGCGTCCACGCCCCAAGGCAAGGTGGCCAGGACCGCGTCGAAGGCGTTGTCCGGGTTCAGCCCGCCGGCGACGACGATGGGCTTGTTCAGGCCGGCCGGGATCCGGCTCCAGTCGAAGGTACGGCCGGTCCCGCCGCCGGTGGGTCCGTAGCTGTCGAACAGGAAGGCCGAAGCGCCGGGATAGCGGGTCTGCAAGGCGCGCGCGTCGAGCGGGTCGGCGTCGGCGCGCATCGGGATGGCTTTCATATAGGGCACGCCGAAGCCGCGGCAGAAGGCGTCGTCCTCGTCGCCATGGAACTGCAGCAAGGTCGGACGCACTTGCTTGACCACATCGCGCACTTCCTCGACGCCGTTGTTCCTGAACAAGGCGACCGCATCGACCAGCGGCGCCATCGCGTTGCGCATCGCCCGCGCTTCGGTCGGGTGGACGCGGCGCGGGCTGTCGGGGGAGAAGATGAAGCCGACCGCGTCCACGCCCAGTTCGCTGGCCAGGCGCACGTCGCCGGCGCGGGTGAAACCGCAGAATTTGATGCGAGTGCGGAATAGCAGTTTGTTCACGGCGCGACCTTGTTCATAGCAGGACCTCGGCGGGCAAACCCCATTCTGGCCCATACCGGGGTCCCAAGAACGTGAGACCCTCCGGCGGGGCCGTCGGCCCGGCCAGCGTGCGGTCGCGGCCGCGCAGTACTTCGCCGATCCACGCTTCCGGACGTTCGCCGGCGCCCACTTCCAGCAAGCTGCCCACGATATTGCGGACCATGTGATGGAGGAAGGCATTGGCCTGCAGCTCGAACACGACCTGCTCGCCCTCGCGGCGCACCGCGATCGCCTGCATGTCGCGGCGCGCATGCGGCGCCTGGCAATGCACGGTGCGGAACGCGGAAAAATCCTGTTCGCCGAGCAAGGCTTGCGCGGCGCGGTGCATCGCCGCCGCATCCAGCGGGCGCCGTTCCCACGACAGGTATTGGCGTTCCAGCGCCGGCCGCACCGGGCGGTTCAATAGCCGATAGCGATAGCGCCGGGCGCGCGCCGAAAAACGGGCATGGAAATCGTCCGCCACCGGCAAGCACCAGCGCACGCACATCGCCGGCGGCAAGCGGCTGGTGACGCCCAGCATCCAGCCGCGCGGTTCGCGCGCGGCGTCGCTGTCGAAGTGCACGACCTGGCAGGCGGCATGCACGCCGGCATCGGTGCGGCCGGCGCAGACGGTGTCGATCGGCGCATCGGCGACGAAGGACAGCGCATGTTCCAACGCCGCTTGCAGGCTGCCCGGATCGGGTTCCCCCGGCTTGCTGAGCCGCTGCCAGCCGAGGAATTCGCCGCCGTCGTACTCGATGCCCAGCGCGTAGCGGGTCACGGCCGCCGAACGCGATCGGTCATCGCGGCAAGTCTTGCAGCAGGCGCACCGCTTCGGCGCGGGCGTCGGGATCGCCGACCTGGACGATTTCCTGCAGCAGGCCGCGTGCGGTGTCGTTGTCGCCCAGGTCCAGATAGGCGCGCGCCAATTCCAGGCGTTCGTGGCCGACGCGCAATTCGCCGCGCTCGCCGCGATCGCTGCGCTCGCTACCGTCGGCATGCCAGGTCGGGGAAACGGCCGAGGTTCCACTCCAACTCGGCGCGGCCGTCGGCGCAGCGGCGCCGTTGCCGCTGGCGCGCGTTTCGGCCTTGGCCGGCGGAATATGGGCGAAGGAAACTTCGGGTTCCGCAGGCTTGGCGTTCGGCACGCTGGCCGCCAATTCGGCCGTGCCGACGCGGGGGCGTGCCGCGGGCTTGGCCGCGACGGCCGATCGCGAATTGCGGCGGGCCAGCCACCAACCGATCAAGCCGAGCAGCACCAAGACCAAACCGCCGCCCAGCCACAAAACCGTGCCCGAACCGGCCTGCTCGGCGGCCGGCGCCGCCGGTTGCGCCTGCGCGGTCGCGGACTTGGCCGCGGCTTGCTGGTTCGACTGCGCCAGGCGCTGCTGCGCGGCGGCCAGTTCGGTGTCCTTCAGCGTGATCAACTGCTGCTGTTGCTGCTGCAGTTTTTCCAGCTCGGCCAGGCGGGACTTCAGCTCCTGCACTTCGGCGTCGCGCGCCGCCAGGGTTTCTTTGGTCGTTTGCAATTCCTGTCGCACCATCTCGCCCTCGCCTCCGGCGCTGGCGCCGGATCTAGTGCCCGCCTGTGCGGCGCGATCGGCCGACGGCGGAACGATTTCAAGCCTCGCGCCGGCCACGCGGCCGCCGCTCGCGGACGCCGCCGCCGAAGTCGCTTGCGCCGTGGCGGAAGTTTCCGCGGTCGCGGCGATGGCCTGCGCCCGGGCGCGCCTATCGCGGCGCCATTGTTCGATCTGATCGCGCACGATCACCGCAGCCTCGGCCGCGCCGAGGCTGGCGATTTCGTTCTCGCCGGGCACGCGCAGCACCGCGCCGCGCTTGAGCTTGTTGATGTCGTTGCCGATGAACGCATCCGGATTGGTGCGCAACAACGCCAGCATGGTCTGGTCGAGGGTGTAGCCGCCCGGCTTCACGCCGCCGGCGATCTCGGACAAGGTCTGGCCGGCGCGCACCGGTCCGTATTCGTTCGGCGAAGCGACCGCAGCCGCGGCTTCGTCCGCCCGCGGAGCCGCCGGCACGGGCGCAGGCGCCGGTGCGATCGCCGTCGGCGGCGGCGATTCGGCGGCCGGCTGCTGAGCGATGGCGCCGGGCTCGGTCGGCGTCGGCGCGGCTTCGGTCGGCGCCGCTTCGATCGGCGCTTGCGTTGCCGGCGGACGCACCACCGTATCCGTCTGCGCGGTCTGCGGCGCTTCGATCATCGGCGCGCTCGGCGAAGGCGCATCGCGCGGCGTGTCGACCAGGGCCGAGTATTCGCGCACCAGCTTGCCCTGGCCCCACTCGACTTCGACCAGGAAGGTCAGCATCGGCTGGTCGATCGGCTTGGTGCTGGTGACCCGCACCGCCAGGCCGCCGCTGCTGTCGCGGACGACCTCGAAGTGCAGGTCTGCGACTAGGCCTTGCGGCGGATCCAGGCCGATCCGGGCGAAGGTTTCCGGCGAGGCCAGCCGCGCCTGGAGCTGCTCCAGCTCGGCCGGGTCGTTGGAAATGATCGGGATTTCGGCCAACAGCGGCTGATTGGGCTTGGACTTGACCTGGATCTGGCCCAAGCCCAACGCCAGCGCCTGCCCGCAGGCCAGCGCCAGCAGCAACGCGCACACGAACCGGACCATCCCTCTCGCCATCGCCCGCCCCTCGGCTTCCTGGCCTAAGCCATCGCCGCCACTATAGACGCGGTCAACGCTCCGCCACCACCAGCTCGGCGATCTGGACCGCGTTCAGCGCGGCGCCTTTGCGGATGTTGTCGGACACGATCCACAGGTTCAGCCCGCGCGGATGCGACAAGTCGTCGCGGATCCGGCCGACGTAGACCGCGTCCTTGCCCGAGGCGTGCGTCACCGGCGTGGGATAGCCGCCGGGCTTGCGCTCGTCGACCACTTCCACGCCCGGCGCGGTCTTCAACAACTCGCGCGCTTCTTCGGGCGTGATCTTGACCTTGGTTTCGACGTTCACCGCTTCGGAATGGCCGAAGAACACCGGCACCCGCACCGCGGTCGGATTCACCTGGATGCTGTCGTCGCCCAGGATCTTGCGCGTCTCCCAGATCAGCTTCATCTCTTCCTTGGTGAAGCCGTTGTCCATGAACTCGTCGATGTGCGGGATCAGGTTGAACGCGATCTGCACCTGGAAACGTTCCGGCTCGGCTTGCTGGAAGTTGAGCAGCGCGCCGGTCTGGCGGCCGAGTTCCTCCAGTCCCGAGCGGCCTGCGCCGGACACCGACTGGTAGGTTGCCACGTTGATCCGCTCGATGCCGACCTTGCGGTGGATCGGGCCGAGCGCGACCAGCATCTGCATGGTCGAACAGTTCGGATTGGCGATGATGCCGCGCGGCCGGTTCGCGACCTGATCCGGATTGACCTCGCTGACCACCAGCGGCACGTCGGCGTCGTAGCGGAACGCGGAACTGTTGTCGATCACCACTGCGCCGGCGGCGGCGAATTTGGGCGCGTATTCCTTGGAGATGGAGCCGCCGGCCGAGAACAGGGCGATGTCGACGCCGGTGGGGTCGAAGGTCGCCAGATCCTGCACCACCACGTCGCGGCCGCCGAATTTCACTTCCTCGCCCGCCGAACGCTCGCTCGCCAGCGCGACCAATTCGCCGACCGGGAATTTGCGTTCGGCCAGGATCGACAGCATCACCTCGCCGACCGCGCCCGTCGCGCCGACCACCGCTACCTTGTACTGCTTGCTCATCTGTCTTCTCTAGGGGTTGCTCTTGCTTTCTCCCCCTTTGAAAAAGGGGGACACAGGGGGATTTGCTTTTGATCTTGCCTTGAAGGAAACCGCGAAAAGCAAATCCCCCCAATCCTCCTTTTTCAAAGGGGGAGAACAGCTAAAGCGGTTTCGCCGCAGGCACCGGATTCCGCGGTTTACCCGCCTCCGGGCCGAAACCCAGCGCCGCGATCAGATTATCCACCGCCAGCGCCACCATCGCACGCCGCGTGGCCAGGCTGCCGCTGGCGATGTGCGGCGTCAGCACCACGTTGCTCAAAGCCAGCAAACGCGGATCGACCCTCGGCTCGCCTTCGAACACATCCAACCCCGCCGCCGCCAAGCGTCCGCCGGCGAGCGCATCGGCCAAGGCGGCTTCGTCGATCAGCCCGCCGCGGGCGATGTTGGTGAGCGTGGCGGTGGGTTTCATGCGGGCCAGCGTCGCGGCATCGACGAGGTGATGGCTCTGCGCGGAATACGGCAATACCAGCACGACATGGTCGGATTGCGCAAATAACTTTTCGTAATCGACGTAGCTCGCCCGGCACTCGCGCTCGACCGCCTCCGGCAAGCGATGGCGGTTGTGGTACAGCACGCGCATGCCGAAGCCGGCGGCGCGTTTGGCGATGCCCTGCCCGATCCGCCCC
Organism: Luteimonas gilva; assembly: GCF_005239095.1. Classification (GTDB taxonomy): domain Bacteria; phylum Pseudomonadota; class Gammaproteobacteria; order Xanthomonadales; family Xanthomonadaceae; genus Luteimonas_C; species Luteimonas_C gilva. The sequence goes on from NZ_SZUA01000001.1 coordinate 1,010,094, forward strand.
ATGCCCAGGATGCCGAGCGTGGCGCCGTGGATGTCGGCGCCGAGCAGGCTCTTGAACGCCCAGCCTTGCCACTGGCCGTCGCGCAGCCAGCGTTCGGCTTCGGTGATGCGGCGCGCGGCGGCCATCATCAGCGCGAAGCCGAAGTCGGCGGTGGTCTCGGTCAATACGTCGGGCGTGTTGGTCACGACGATGCCCCGGGCCTGCAGCGCCGCGATGTCGAGGTTGTTGTAGCCGACGCCGACGTTGGCGATCGCGCGCAAACGCGGGGCCTGCGCGACTTCCGCCGCGCCGATGGGATCGTTGAGCGTGACCAGGGCGCCGTCGGCCTCGCGCAGCGCTTCGGCGATGCGCGACGGCGCGTGATCGGCGACTTCGCGGGCCGCGTCGACTTCGAAATAGGGTTCCAGCCGGGTGATGATGTCGTCGAACAGCGGCTGCGAGACCCAGACGCGGGGTCGCGATTCGATGTTCGTGCTCATATCGGCATCTGCTTTTCTTCAGTTAAGGCTTTTTTAGACACGGATCAGATCGGACTAAAGCGGATAAAAGCATTTTTATTGAAAGGCTTTATCCGCCTCGATCCGATCTGATCTGTGTCTAAAGCTTTTAAGGCTCACCCCGGAATCCGCGGCGAAACGTCGCCGACGTCGCCGCATTGGGCGCGATGGCGCAGCGCCTGGTCCATCAGCACCAGCGCCAGCATGGCCTCGCAGATCGGCGTGGCGCGGATGCCGACGCAGGGATCGTGGCGGCCGGTGGTGACGACTTCGACTTCGTTGCCGTGCACGTCCAGGCTGCGCGCCGGCAAGCGCAGGCTCGAAGTCGGCTTGAACGCCACCGACACGACGACCGGCTGGCCGCTGCTGATGCCGCCGAGGATGCCGCCGGCGTGGTTGGACAAAAAACCGTCGCGGGCGGCTTCGTCGCGATGTTCGCTGCCCTTCTGCGCGACCGACGCGAAGCCGTCGCCGATTTCCACGCCTTTGACCGCATTGATCGACATCATCGCCGCGGCGATCTCGCCGTCGAGCTTGCCGTAGATCGGCTCGCCCCAGCCCGGCGGCACGCCGTCGGCGACCACGGTGACGAGCGCGCCGACCGAATCGCCGGATTTGCGCAGCGCGTCCATGTAGCTTTCCAGCTCATCGATTTGCGCGGCGTCCGGCCAGAAGAACGGATTGGCTTCGACCGCGTTCCAGTCGAACGACTTCGGAATGATGCCGCCGATTTGCGCGAGATGGCCGCGCACGCTCACGCCGTATTTTTCGACCAGCCATTTCTTGGCGATCACGGCCGCGGCGACCCGCATCGTGGTTTCGCGCGCCGAGGAACGCCCGCCGCCGCGCGGGTCGCGGATGCCGTACTTCTGCCAATAGGTGTAGTCGGCGTGCCCCGGGCGGAACTGCTCGACGATCTTGTCGTAATCCTTGCTGCGCGCGTCGGTATTGCGGATCAGCAGAGCGATCGGGGTGCCGGTGGTCTTGCCTTCGTATACGCCGCTGAGGATTTCGACCTCGTCGGCTTCGCGCCGCGCCGAGGTGTGGCGGGTCTTGCCCGTGGCGCGGCGCGCCAGGTCGTGGGCGAAGTCTTCCGCGGCGATGGCGATGCCCGGCGGGCAGCCGTCGATCACGCAGCCGATCGCCGGCCCGTGCGACTCGCCGAAGGTGGTGACGCGGAATAGTTGACCGAAAGTATTCACGCCGACCGCCTTTGCGGTTCCCCCCTTTGAAAAAGGGGGGCAGGGGGGGCGAGCGCGTCCGTTTGCGAACCGAAGGTTTGCGGACGCGTGAGCGCCCTCGCGCGAGCGAGGGCCGGGAATCGTGCAACGATTTGCTTTTGCCTTTGTTGCTTGAAGTAGAGCAACGTCAAGAGCAAAAGCAAATCCCCCCTGCCCCCCTTTTTCAAAGGGGGAAACAGCATGTTCGCGGCGATCTGAGTCAAAACAGGTTTCCTGTCGCAGCGGCGGCCTTCGGCTCGCGCGCATCCGCGAGCTGGCGGATGCGCGCGTGATGCGCGACCAGGTCGTGGCGCTCGACCACGAAGATCCCCATCTGCCCTACTTTGAATTCGACCCAGGCCAGCGGCAGCTCCGGCAGCAGCTTGACCAGCGCTTGCTCGGCCTCGCCGACTTCGCAGATCAGCAAACCGTCTTCGGTCAGATGCAACGGCGCGTCGCGCAGGATGCGCAGCGCCAGGTCCAGACCGTCGTCGCCGGCGCGCAGGCCCAAATCGGGCTCGTGCGCATACTCTTGCGGCAGCGCGTCGGTTTCGTCGTTGGTGACGTACGGCGGGTTGGTGACGATCAGGTCGTAATGTTCGCCCTGCAAATTAGAGAACAAATCGGATTTCAGCAGCCGCAGATTCTTCACCAACAGCCGCTTTTCGTTCTCGCGCGCCAGCGATAGGGCCTCGTCGCTCAGATCGATGCCGTCGACGTGCCAATCGGGGTTGTAGTGCGCCATCGCGATGGCGATGCAGCCCGAACCGGTGCACAGGTCCAGCGCGCGGCGCACTTCGCGGCCGCCCAGCCAGGGTTCGAAACCGGCTTCGACTAACTCGGCGATCGGCGAACGCGGCACCAGCGCGCGCGGGTCCGACTTGAACGACAGGCCGGCGAACCAGGCCTCGCCGGTCAGGTAGGCGGCCGGGATGCGCTCCTCGATCCGGCGCAGGAACAGCGCCAGCACCTCTTCCTTCTCGGCCTCGGTGATCCGCGCCTGGCCATAGACCGGAGACAGGTCGTGCGGCAGGTGCAGCGCGTGCAGCGTCAGCTGGGTGGCCTCGTCCAAGGCGTTGTCGTAGCTGTGGCCATAGGTCAGCCCGGCCGCGTTGAAGCGGCTGGCGCCGTAGCGGATCAGGTCGATGATGGTCTGCAGTTCGATGGCCACGAGGTCCGGCGCGCGCTTAGGATCGGGAATTATAGCGGCCGCCCGGTATCATGACGCGGTTACGACTGCCGGTACGCCGTATGTTCAACCGCACCACGCTCATCGTCCTGATCGCCGCGCTCGCCGCCGGGCTCGGCTTGTGGGCCGCGCGCGGCCATTTCGGCCCCGCCGGGGAAAAGCGCCCGGAGCTGCAGACCGTGCGCTTGTTCGACCATCCGCGCGAGCTGCCCGCCTTCGCGCTGCGCCAGTCGGACGGCACCCAGCTGATTACGGGCGAATTGAAGGGCCATTGGACCCTGGTCTTCCTCGGCTTCACCCACTGCCCCGACGTCTGCCCGACCACGCTGGCCGAACTCGCCCAGGCGCAGAAGCGCTGGGAGCCGCTGCCCGATGCGCGCCGGCCGCGGGTGCTGTTCGTTTCGGTCGATCCGGAGCGCGACACGCCGATGAAGATCGGCGGCTACGCGCACGCGTTCCATCGCGACACGTTGGCGGCCACCGCCGACCTGCCGGCGCTGGAATCCTTCGCCAAATCGCTATCGCTGGTGTTCATGAAGGTGCCGGCGCCGGAAGGCGTTCCTGCAGATCAATACACAGTGGACCATTCGGCGGCGATCGCGGTGCTCGATCCGCACGGCCGCATGGCCGGCGTGATCCAGCCGCCGTTGCAGCCGAAGGCGATCGCGGAAGACATGGCCGCTTTGACGCAGGCTTCGTCCAAATAAGTATGGATTTCGTCACCGCCCTCACCTACGTCCTGCCGCACCGGCTGCTGTCCTCGCTGGCGCGCTCGCTCGCCTATTCGAACAACGGCGCCGTCAGCCGCTGGCTGATCGACACGGTTACCCGCAAGTTCGGCGTCGATTTGAACGAAGCGGCCAATCCCGATCCGCGCTCGTACGGAACCTTCAATGCGTTCTTCACCCGCGCGCTGAAGTCCGGCGCGCGCGTGCCCGATCCCGACCCGAACGCGTTGCTGATGCCGGCCGACGGCCGCATCAGCCAATGCGGCGCCATCGAAAACGGCCGTATTTTCCAGGCCAAAGGCCAGTCCTTCACCGCGGCCGAACTGCTCGGCGACGCGCAAGCGGCCGAACCGTTCGCGAACGGCGTATTCGCCACCGTCTACTTGTCGCCGAAGGACTACCACCGCGTGCACATGCCCTGGACCGGGACGCTGCGCGAAACCGTGCACGTGCCCGGCCGCCTGTTCAGCGTGGGCCCGGCGGCGGTGCGCCACGTGCCGCGCCTGTTCGCGCGCAACGAGCGGCTGGCTTGCTTGTTCGACACCGATTTCGGGCCGATGGCGATGGTGATGGTCGGCGCGCTGCTCGTTTCCGGCGTCGAAACGGTGTGGGGCGGCGTCGAAATTCCGCGTTACGGCGATCGGATCGCGAAGAAGGACTATCGCGGCCGCGGAATTACGTTGCAACGCTTCGCCGAGATGGCGCGATTCAATTACGGATCGACCGTGATCGTGTTGTTGCCGCCGGGCGTGGCGGCATTGGCCTCGTCGCTGCAGGCGGAGACGGCGGTCCGTTTGGGCGAACGCTTGGCGACGCTGCGCGCAACGCCAGCACCATAAACGGACTTGCGCATTGCGCGAATTGTGACGGCGTTGCGATGACCTAGGGCCGACACCAGCTGTCGCCGCGCCCGGGCCGCCTCTAGCTTGTTCTCGGGGATCCGTTCCTTTCGACCGCAGGGAGCGTCCGATGCCCATTCCACACCGTTTGCTACTGGCCGCCGGCCTGGCCGCCATTCTCTTCGCGCCTGCGCTGTGCGCCGCCATCGGCACCAAGCGCGCTCCTCTCACCCCGGATGCCGAACGTGCGCTGGCCGAGCGTCCGCTCGCGGCCGCGCGCGTCCGCTATCCCGAGTATTTCGCGCGCGCTTACGCCCGCTATCCGGATTTGCCGCGCGGCGTGCTAGAAGCGCTCGCGTATTCCGAAACCGGCTGGCGGAATGTGGAACCCAGCGCTTCGAACGGCGACCACGAGCGCCACATGCCCCCGGCCTACGGCGTGATGGGCCTTTACCACGGCGAAGGCTTCGCCGACCAAGTGGCGGAAGGCGCCAAACTGCTCGGCCTGTCGCCGACGCTGGTCATGCGCGACCCCGAAACCAACATCTTGGCCGCCGCCGCGTTGTTGGATCGCGCATCTAAAACCAATAAGGCGCGCGGCGAACCCTACGCCCGCGCCGAAGATCCGAGCACGATGGGCGCGGTGCTCGCGCGCTACGCCGGCTACGGCGACGGCACGGGCGAGATCCGGACGTACGCGCGGCAAAGTTTCGCCTACGCGGTGCTTTCGACGCTGGATCGCGGCGTGGACGCGAACGGCGTGAAGATCCCCAGACGCGCCGTCGGCATGGAACGCGCCTTCACTCCGACCCAACTCGCAAAATTGCGCGCCCCCTTGTTGAACGTCGATGCCGTCCGGGACGAAGTTCGCATACCGGGCGCCGCCCCGAGCGCGACGCTCGCCGTCGATTTCGGCGAAGCGCTGTGGGTGCCCGCCTACTCCGGCAACTACAGCACCGCCGCCAACGCCATGACGGCGGTCATCATGCACACCATGGAAGGCTCGTACGCGGGCTCGATCGCCTGGTTCCAGAACCCCAACGCCGTAGTCTCCGCGCACTATCTGATCCGCAAATCGGACGGCCAGATCACCCAGATGGTGCGCGAGTACCACACCGCTTACCACGCCAAGTACCACAACAACTACACCATCGGCATCGAACACGACGGTTACGCGTCCGATCCGGGCAATTGGTCCGCCGCTATGGTCAACGCTTCGGCGCGGTTGACGGCCAGCATCTGCGCGCGGCGCGGCGTGAATTGCGCATCCGCCTGGCAAGGCCCGGGCTACGACTATTGGTACGTGGTGCCGGACAGCGTACGGGTGAAGGGCCACGGCATGCTCACCCAAAACAGCAACCGCTACGATCCAGGCAAATATTTCCCGTGGGCGTCGTACTACAACCTGATCAACGGCGGCTCCAACCCCAATCCGCCCAACCCAAGCATCAAGTATTGGGTCGACACGTTCGCGAACGCGACGGGCTACAAGTGGCCTTCGACGCTCACCCCGGTCGGCACGCTCTACCAGGGCACGAATTACGTGTACTGCAAGGCCTGGGGCGAACGCGTGGGCAACGCCACCAGCTACAACCACTACTGGCTGAAGACGGATCTGGATGTCGGACCGGCCGGCGCATGGGTGTCGGCCTACTACCTGAGCCGATGGGGCAACGACGAAGCGCGCGACAATAACGGCGCCGTCATACCCAATTGCTGATCGCCGACGGCGGGCGGGCGCACTGCGCTCGCCCGCTTCGAGCGGCTACTGGCAGCCTTCCAGCTTCAAACGCTGCCCGGCCTTCAGCGCATACCGCGGCGCCTTCAAGCCGTTCGCCTTGGCCAGCGATTTGGTGTCGCACTGGTACTTCTGCGCGATCGACACCAGCGTTTCGCTCTTGGCGACCTTGTGCGTACCGGGCTTCTTCTTCGGCTTGATCGCGACCGGATCGGTCGGCGCAGCAGCGCCGGTGAGCGGCGCGGGGACGACCCCGTCCGAAGGCGGCAGCGTCTGCATCGGTCCAGTACGCACGATGGCCGAATTCGGATCGCTCAGCACCAGCTGCTTGGCCAGCGCCGCGCGCGGGCCCTGTGCGCAATGGCGGTTGTACAGGCCGACGATTTGCGTCGTCGCATTGAGGCTCGCGCCTGCCGGCAGATAGCTTTCCGGCTGGTAGCGCGGGTTGAGGTTGCGCAGCGCGCGCATGAAGCCGTCGCGGGTGCCGCCGTTGCCCAGGCAGATGGTCAGTTCGTAGATCGAGGTCGGCTGCGACAGGCGCAGCGGCGCCGGCTTCGATTCCACTTTCGGGAAAGTGATGCCGTATTTCTTCGGATGCAGGAACAGCCACGCCGCGGCGATCACCATCGGCACGTAATCGCGGGTTTCGGCCGGGAACTGGTTGTACACCGACGCATCCCAGAAACCGCGCCCTTCGCTGCCGTTATAGATACGCAGCGCGCGGCCTTCGCCGCCGTTATAGGCGGCCAACGCCATTTCGATGCTGCGGTTCAACTCGCCCATGCGCTCGTTGAGATAAGCGGCGCTGGCTTCGGCGACCGCATGCGGGTCGTAGCGCGTATCGAAGCCGGTGCCGTCCTGGCCCAGGCCGAAGCGCAGGCCGGTGGCGTACATGAATTGCATCGGCCCGGCGGCGCCGGCGCGCGAAGTGACATGGACCTTGCCGTTGGATTCCTTGGCCATGATCCCGAACAGCAGCGCTTCCGGCAGACCGGCGCGTTCGTACGACGGCCACATCTGCTGGCGCATGTACTGGTAGTTCTCGTAGCTGTCCATCAGCGGGCCGCGCAGATCGGTCAGCCAGCGCCGGATGCCGGCCTGCACGGCCGGGTTGTACTGCACCATCTGATCGAAGCGATGGCGCTTGTCGTCGAGCAGGCTCGCGGCTTTAGCGGCTTCGGGCACGTCGGCGGCGATGCCGACGTCCCCGGCATGATCGGGATCGGGCTCGTTGGGATCCTCGTCTTCGTCCGCGGCCGGGCCTTGCGCGTCGGCATTGGATTTCAGCAGGCGCTTGTAGACCGCCATCAAGTCGGTCGTCTGGCAGCCTTTCTGCTTGCCGCAGGCGTCGACCACGTCCTCCATGTCCTCCAGCGCGGCATTGCTTTCGGACACGCCGGTCTGATCGTTGTTTCCGATCTTGACCAAGGCGTCGCGATAGCGTTTCTCCGCCGCGGCCATGCGCGCGTTGAGCGCGGCGACGGCCTCGCGCTTGGAGGCGGCCGATGCGTCGGGAACGATGAAGATCAGCGCCAGCGCGGCGGCGATCGGAAAGGAACGGTAGGAAACCAGGGCAAAGGAAGGCATGGACTGCAAATGAGGCAAGGTTTTGGAAGGGTAGCCGCTGAAGCGGATCGCGGGCAACCGACGCCCCGCTGTTTCCCCCTTTGAAAAAGGGGGACTAAGGGGGATTTGCTTTTGCTCTTGTTTTCGAGCGCACAGCCAAAAACTGCAAAAGCAAATCCCCCTTGATCCCCCTTTTTCAAAGGGGGAGAAACAGCCGGGGCGGTTTCGTGCTCCACGCATTGCCGTAAGGACGCAGCAACCAATTAGAATCGGCCCACGCCCCGCAAGGACCCGCCATGGACCCGATTCTCGTAGGCAAAGCCGTCACCACTCCGGACAGCGGGCAGGTCTTCCTGCAGCCTAAATACGGCAATCGCCACGGATTGGTGGCCGGTGCCACCGGCACCGGCAAGACGGTCACGCTGATGACGCTGGCCGAGGGTTTCTCGCGCCTGGGCGTGCCGGTGTTCCTGGCCGATGTGAAGGGCGACGTGGCCGGTCTGGCCGTCGCCGGCGAGCTGAACGAGAAATTGCAGGCGCGGATCGGCGAAATCGGCATGACAGGCTATGCGCCGCAGGCCAATCCGGTCGTGTTCTGGGACCTGTTCGGCAAACTCGGCCATCCGGTGCGGACCACGGTCAGCGAAATGGGCCCGACCCTGCTCGCGCGCATCCTGGAACTGAACGACACCCAAAGCGGCGTGCTCGACATCGTCTTCAAGCTCGCCGACGACCGCGGCCTGCTGCTGCTCGACCTGGAAGACCTGCGCGCCCTGCTCGGCCTGGTCGCCGACGAGCGCAAGGACATCTCCACCTCGTACGGCTTGGTCAGCGCGCAGTCGATCGGCGCGATCCAGCGCTCGCTGCTGCGCCTGGAACAGGAAGGCGGCGACCAGTTCTTCGGCGAACCGGCGCTGGAACTGGCCGACCTGATGCGCACGAACACCGACGGACGCGGCGTGGTCAACATCCTGGCCGCCGACCAGCTGATCCTGAAACCGCGACTGTATTCGAGCTTTTTGTTGTGGCTGCTGTCGGAATTGTTCGAGAACCTGCCCGAAGTCGGGGATCTGGACAAGCCCAAGCTGGTGTTCGTGTTCGACGAGGCGCATCTGCTGTTCGACGACTCGCCGCCGGCGCTGCAGCAGCGCGTCGAACAGGTCGTGCGCTTGATCCGTTCGAAAGGCGTGGGCGTCTACTTCTGCTCGCAGTTCCCCGATGACGTGCCCGACAACATCCTCGGCCAGCTCGGCAACCGCGTGCAGCATGCGCTGCGCGCGTTCACGCCGCGCGACCAGAAGGCGGTGCGCACCGCGGCAGAAACCTTCGTGCCGAATCCGAAACTGGATGTCGCCCAAACCATCTCCAAGCTCGGCACCGGCGAAGCGCTGGTGTCGACGCTGCAGGACAAGGGCGTGCCGATGCCGGTCGAACGCACCCTGATCGCGCCGCCGCGCTGCCGGATGGGCGCCATCACCGAAGCCGAACGCGCGCAGGTGCGCGCCGGCAGCCCGGTCGGGCAGAAATACGACCAGCGCGTGAACCGCGAATCGGCGGCGGAAACCTTGGCCAAGAAAGTCGAGACCGCTTCCGCGCAGGCCAAGGCGCCGCCCGCGCGCACGCGCGAGCAAGACGAAGCGGAAGAAGGCGGTTTCGGCCAGGCGGTGAAGGACGCGGTGTTCGGCACCAAACGCCGCCAAGGCATGGTCGAAACGATGGCCAAGCAGACCGCGCGCACCGTCGGCAGCCAGATCGGCCGTCAGATCCTGCGCGGCGTACTGGGCGGCATCTTCGGCGGCGGTCGCCGCTGAGCTCCGCATTCGTTCCTTCCCCCGAGGAAAACATCGCATGAAGCGCACATCGTTCGCAGCCGCCATCGTGGCCTTGTCCGTATTGGGCTTGTCCGCCTGCAAGAAAGAACCCGCCGTCGAACCGGCATCGCCCGCCGCAGCGCCCACCGCAACGGCGCCCGCCGCCGATCCCGCGCTCGCGGCCGCGGCGAATCCGGTCGTCGATTTCGACATGCGCGCCTTCGCCGGCGAATTCGCCGGCACCCTGCCCTGCGCGGATTGCGCCGGCATCGACACCAAAATTTCGCTGGCGGGCGACGGCACCTATGCTTCGGCCGAAACCTACCGAGGCAAATCGGCCGAGCCGGTGAAGAGCGACGGCACTTGGACCGCCGAAGACAACGGCCATCGCTTGCGTCTGGACCCCAATAGCAAGAGCGAGCAGGACCGCCTGTTCGAAGTCGTCGGCCGGAACGACATCCGGCTAATGGACAAGGACGGCAATCCCCTCCAAGGCGCGCAGAACTCCGGCCTCAAGCGCGTCGCCGCGCCATAGCCGTGGGCCGTTGGCGGCCGCCCGCGGAGAAGAGCACCGCGCTGATCACCCGCGAGGGGCACGCCCGGCTCAAAGCCGAGCTGGACGAGCTGTGGCGGATCAAGCGTCCGGAAGTGGTCAAAGCCCTCGCCGCCGCCGCGGCCGAGGGCGATCGTTCCGAGAACGCGGAATACACCTATCGCAAGAAGCAATTGGGCGAGATCGACCGCCGCGTGCGCTATCTCTCCAAACGCTTGGAGCAATTGCGCGTGGTCGATGCCGCGCCTACCGATCCCGAGGCGGTGTTCTTCGGCGCTTGGGTCGAATTGGAGAACGCGGCGACGGGCGAGCTGCAGCGTTACCGGATCGTCGGCCCCGACGAGACCGACGCCAAGCGCGGCTTCATCAGCATCGACTCGCCGCTGGCGCGGGCGATGCTGAAGAAGCGCGTCGACGACGAATTCGAAGCGTCGCTCCCTAGCGGCACGACGCGTTTCGCGATCGTCGAGGTGCGTTACGGGGCCGGCTTCGGCCTCTGATCGGCGTCCACTTCGGGCGTGCCGGAATCGTCTTCGTCCTCAGGCCCGCAGTTGCGCGCCTTTTCGGCCAAGGCTTCGTAGCGATCCTGGAATTCCTGCAGTTCCTTCTCCTCCAGTTCTTCCAGGTCCAGCAACGCGTTGTGCGCGCCTTGGGTGGCGCGGATCAGCTCGTCCAGCTTGATCTGCAGGGCCTGGGTGTCGCGGTTCTGGGTGTTCTGGATCAGGAACACCATCAGGAAGGTGACGATGGTGGTGCCGGTGTTGATCACCAGTTGCCAGGTGTCGCTGAACTTGAAGATCGGACCGCTGACGATCCAGACCAGCACCACCGCGACCGCCAAGCCGAAACACAGCGGCCGGCCGGTGAAGCGCGACGCCGCCTTCGCCATGCGGGTGAACCCGCTGTTCTTGTTCGTCATGACACCACCTCTTCCGACATTCTCCGCATTGTGCGGAGAGCGTGCGAAAGCGGCGTCACGACGCCGCTCTGGCGGGAAGGGCTTCAGCCCCGACAGGCCTTCGCGACGCGTGTCGGGGCTGAAGCCCCTCCCACAAGAGCAGGCATGAATGTCAGATCCCACCGTACCAATCGTAATCCCGGTCTTCCCAGAACCCGCCCTTGCCGCCTTGCAGGTGCGCGTAGCTGTCGACCACTTCGATCATGCGCAGGTATTTGGGCTGCTTGTAGCCGAGCTTGCGTTCGATCCGCATCCGCAGCGGCGCGCCGTTGGCGATCGGCACGGGTGAACCGTTCAGCGAGTGCGCCACGAGCGTTTGCGGGTGATAGGCGTCGAGCAGATCGATGCTTTCGTAGTAACGGCTGCCGTCCTTGCCGTAGTCGTCGAAGCAGTGAAAAACCACGTAGCGCGCGCCGGGTTTGACGCCGGCCTTGTCGAGCAGCGCGCCGAGCGGCACGCCGGCCCACTGCCCGATCACGCTCCAGCCTTCGACGCAATCGTGGCGGGTGATCTGGGTGCGCGCCGGCATCGCGCGGATCGCGTCCAGCGAGAAATCCAACGGCTTGTCCACCAGGCCGCGCAGTTGCAATCGGTAACCGACGAAGCCGTCGGCTTTCAAGGCCAGGTATTCGGGCGTCTGCGGATCGGTCGAACCGTTCGGGCGGAATACCGGCGAAATCATCGACGCCGGGAATTCGCGCGCAAGCCGGTCGCCGGTCAGCAAGCGCTGGACGCGACGGTTCAGCGGTTCGGCCAGCTCCAACGCATCGACGAAGCCGGGCTTGCGCGACAAGGCGTCGCAGCCTGAAAGCAGGCCCACGCCCGTACCCGCGAGCGCCGCGCGCAGCAGGCGCCGCCGCGAGGGACGTTCGAGATCAGTCATGGCCGCCCTCCTTCGCCGCCGGATAACGCACCCGGAAGCGGCCGGTGATCATCGAACGCATCTCGTTGAGCGGACCGGCATAGACGACCATCAGCACGTGCACGATCGCGAACAGCACGAACAGCGACATCGCGACGAAATGGATCGTGCGCGCCGCCTGTCGGCCGCCGATCAGATCGACGAAACCGCCGAGCAGCGTATCCATCTGCGGCGACATCGACAGGCCGGTCAGGATCGCGACCGGCGCGACCACGAAAATCACCGCCAGATAAGCCAGTTTCTGCAACGGGTTGTAGCGCAGCGCTTCGTCGCCGTGCGGGTGGCGGAAGCGCAGGTGATCGGCGATCGAACGCGGGATGCCGCGCCAATCGCGCTTCTCCATGGCCAGATCGCGGCGCAGATGGCGGCTGGCCAGCGACCAGGCGAGGTAGCAAACGCCGTTGATCACCCACAACCAGGCGAAGAAGAAATGCCAACGCCGGCCCAGCGCTAGGTTGCGCGAGCCCGGGATCGTACTCCAGTCCGGAAAGCCTTTCGCCGTGACCTTGCCCTGCGGGTTTTCCGACACGCCGAGCACGCCGGTGGTCTCGAACCGCGCCGGACCGATCTGCGTGACGCCGTACAACTCTCCGGTCGAACCGCGTTTCATCGCCTGGGCCGCGAATACCGGTGTGGCGAAATGCGAAGCCTCGCCCCAGTACAGGGCCGGATGCGCGTTGAAGATCTGCAGGCCGCTGCCGACCAAAGCCAGCATGCAGGCCAGATTGATCCAGTGCATCCAGCGCAGCGGCCAGCGATGGCGCAGCACGGTGCGCCAGGCGGCGTTTTCGACGGATGGCAGCGGTATGGGCTCGGACGACATCGCGGCGCCTCCAGGGTCTCAGCTTACCTTTACGGACGTTCGTGCCGTATGGAGGCAGGTGGAGGCGGAAAAGTTGCGCCGGACGCGGTTCATTGTCCGCCGCGAACCGTAGAGTCGAGCCTGCTCGACTGTTTTTGCCTCTGATTTCCGTTCCGGCCGATGGAAAGCAGTCGAGCAGGCCCGACTCTACGAAAGCAGGCTAATCGCGGTCCTCGGCGTCCGGCACGACTTCCGCGTCGATCAAGCTGTCCGGGTCCGTCGACCCTTCCATCCAGACCGGCAGCGATTTGCGCGCGGTGCGCTCGGGCTTGGCATAGACCAAGGCCGCGTCGCTCTTCGGGTCGGTGTTCGGCTCGCCGCGCTCCACGATGTGGGTGCCGTCGAGCAGGTTCCAGCTGATCTTGACCGTGCCGTGGCTGTTGGTGCGGCTGTAGCGTTCCGCATCGATGCCGATCAAGCGCATCTTCTTCTGCTTGGCGTCGTAACGATAACGGCGCGTGGACTGCGTGGCCGTGGTGCCGCCGGTCAGGTCTTCGACGATCAGCACGCCTTTGCGGACCGACAACGACGCGGGGCCCAAGGGAAACGGGTCCAGACTCAACTCGCCGGCCGGATCATGGCCCATGTCGAACTCGTTGCGGTAGGCGACGCCCACCATCAATCCACGTTGTTCTTCGCCGGCCTTTTCGCTGCGCCAGACGAAGGCGGTGTCGGTTTCGCCGTCGCCGTTGAAATCGCCGTCGACGCGCGTTTCCATCTTCGCCCCGTCCGGCATCAGGCCTTGCATTTCCTCGGCCGACATCACCGGCACGCGCTGCGCGAACGCCGGCAGCGCGACGGCCGCCAACGCGATCGAAACCAAGCATTGCCTCATAACGCCCCCTGCTGCGGTAGGAGGGATCAGACGGCCTCGCCGTACAGGTCGTGCTCGTCGCTCCCCATGATCTCCACAGACGCGAAATCGCCCGGCTTCAGGCCAGCCTCGCGGCCGTTCTGGATCTGGACCAGGCCGTCGATCTCGGGCGCGTCGGCCATCGAGCGCGCGATCGCCAGGTCGCCGTCGATGGCGTCCACCAGGCAGCGCTGCATCGTGCCGATCTTGGCTTCCAACTTGGCGGCGGAAATGTCCGCCTGCCGTTCCATGAAGCGCGCCAGCCGCTCCTGCTTGACTTCGTCCGGCACCGGATCGGGCAGATCGTTGGCCTTGGCGCCTTCCACCGGCGAATAAGCGAACGCGCCGACGCGGTCCAGCTGCGCTTCGTCCAGGAAGTCGAGCAGCTCTTCGAACTCGGCTTCGGTTTCGCCCGGGAAGCCGACGATGAAGGTGCTCCGGATGGCGATCTCAGGACAGACCCTGCGCCAACGCTGGATGCGCTCCAAGGTTTTGTCGACCGCACCCGGCCGCTTCATCAGCTTCAGTACGCGCGGACTGGCGTGCTGGAACGGGATGTCCAGATACGGCAACAGCTTGCCGTCGGCCATCAGCGGGATGATGTCGTCGACGTGCGGATAGGGGTACACATAATGCAGGCGCGTCCAAACGCCGAGCTCGGACAAGCCTTCGCACAGCGCCTTCATCCGCGTCTGGTACGGCTTGCCGCGCCATTCCCGTTCGGCGTATTTCACGTCCACGCCGTAAGCGGAAGTGTCCTGCGAGATCACCAGCAGTTCCTGCACGCCGCCGCGCACCAGCTTTTCGGCTTCGCGCAGCACATCGTCGACCGGGCGCGACACCAAATCGCCGCGCATCGACGGGATGATGCAGAAGCTGCAGCGGTGGTTGCAGCCTTCGGAAATCTTCAGATAGGCGTAATGCTTGGGCGTGAGCTTGATGCCTGCATCGGGCACCAAATCCAAGAACGGATCGTGCTTGGGCGGCAGCGCCTTGTGCACCGCCTCCATGACCGTGCCGTAATCCTGTGGACCGCTGATCGACAGCACGTCCGGATGCGCCTCGCGGATCTGCTCGGGACGCTTGCCCAGGCAGCCGGTGACGATGACCTTGCCGTTTTCCGCCAGCGCCTCGCCGATGGCCTCCAAGGATTCGGCCACCGCCGAATCGATGAAGCCGCAGGTGTTGACCACGACCACGTCGGCCGCGTCGTAGCTCTGCACGATGTCGTAGCCCTCGACCCGCAGCTGGGTGAGGATGCGCTCGGAATCGACCAGCGCTTTGGGGCAGCCGAGGCTGACGAAACCGACCTTGGGGTTGGCGAGTGACATTGGCTATCCGGGAAAGAAGCGCTGGCCGCTGCGGGCCGCGTAAACGCCGCGATTATACCCGCCGGGCTAGAATCGCCCCCCTTTCCGCAAGGATCGCCGCCATGGGCCACGGCATCGTCCTCGACACCGCGCACGGCGATATCGGCGCCTGGCGCGCGGATCCGCAGGGCGCGGCGCGCGGCGCGCTGGTGGTGATCCAGGAGATCTTCGGCGTCAACGCCCACATGCGCAGCGTCGTCGACCGCTTCGCCGCCGCAGGCTACGTCGCGCTGGCGCCGGCGTTCTTCGACCCGATCGAAGCCGGCGTGGAACTGGACTACGGCCAGGAAGGCTTCGCCAAGGGCCGCGAGCTGGTCAACGCGCTCGGCCTGGACCGCGCGGTGGACATCGTCGCCGCGGCCGCGCAATCGCTGAAGCGCGAAGGCCGCCCGGTCAGCGCCGTCGGCTATTGCTGGGGCGGCACCGTCGCCTATCTCGCCAATACCCGGCTCGGCCTGCCCGCGGTGAGTTACTACGGCGCGCGCACCGCCGCCTTGCTCGACGAAACGTTGCGCGCGCCGATGATGTTCCATTTCGGCGAGAAGGACGGCGCCATTCCGGCCGAAGACATCGCCAAGCACCGCGAAAAGCAGCCGGATGCGGCGGTTTACGTCTATGCCGGCGCCGGGCATGCCTTCAACCGCGACGTCGACACCCACGCCTACCACGCCGAAAGCGCCGCGTTGGCGCAGGAACGCACTCTCGCTTTCTTCGCCGAGCATCTGTCGTGAAAAACCTTTGGCAACTGCATCCGCAACTGGCGGAGGACACCCACCCGCTGGCGACGTTCGGGCTGTGCGAGCTGCGGCTGATGGACGACGCCAACTATCCCTGGCTGGTGCTGGTGCCGCGCATAGTCGACGCGGTCGAACTGATCGATCTGGACGCCGCGCAACGGCATGCGCTGACCGACGAGATCGACCGCGCCGGCCGGCTCCTGCGCGCGGCGTTCCGGCCGGACAAGCTCAACGTCGCCGCGTTGGGCAATCTGGTGCCGCAGCTGCACGTGCATGTGGTCGCGCGCTACCGCGACGACCCGGCTTGGCCGCGGCCCGTTTGGGGCATGGCGGCGGCGCGGCCTTATGCCGAAGAGGCGCTGATCGAGCGCATCCAGCGATTGCGCGCAGCGTTGGCGGGCTGAGACGGCTCGCTGCTGAGTCGGCCCGGATTCCGTTGGCGCCGGATGACGAAGCGCAGAAACGACCGCGGGGCCGAATCGGCCCCGCGGAATGAACGGCGAAAGGTGAAGGCTTACTTCGCCTGCACGACCCGGGTGCCCGCGATCAGATCGTGGCCGCAGCGGCGATCGGCGCGGAAGATCAGCAGCACGTTGACGATAGAAATGATCGGGCCGATGAACGGGATGTTGCTGGCGACACCGACCGGCAGATAGCGCAAACCGATCAGCTTGCCGATCGGCGGCTTGTTGCCGGCCAGGTCGACGATCTTGATGCCGGTGATGCGCTTGCCCCAAGTCTGGCCGGTCGCGTTGAGCGGCACGCCCTGCACCACCAGGAACACGATGAAGCCGATCGCGGCCCACATCAGCGTCGTGCCCAAGCCCACTTGCTGACCCGCGGCCGCGGCCGCCGTGGCCGCTTGCCAGTAGCCGCCGAAATACATGATCGGCAGCAAGATCACCAACATGATGACGCCGTCGATGATGGCCGCGCCCAAGCGCACCCCACGGCCGGCCAATTCTTCGCCCGCCGTCTCTACGATCGCCGCATTCGGACTGCGGTACGGATTCTGCTCTTCCATCGTCGTTTCCCCTCCCGGGAGTTTCGGTGTGGATGATCAGGTCCGCGGCGGCTTTCCCCTACCGGCCGCGCCCCTGGCCGGAGTCTGGCACAGTTCCGCTAAGCTCGAAACCGCACCGGGACGAACGCCTCAAGTGCGCGGCAAGGTGACCCCGGTCTGCCCCTGGTATTTGCCGCCGCGATCCTTGTACGAGGTCTCGCAGACTTCGTCGGATTGGAAGAACAGCATCTGCGCCACGCCTTCGTTGGCGTAGATGCGGGCTGGCAGCGGCGTGGTGTTGCTGAATTCCAGGGTCACGTGGCCTTCCCATTCCGGCTCGAGCGGCGTCACATTGACGATGATGCCGCAGCGGGCGTAGGTGCTCTTGCCCAGGCACACCACCAGCACGTCGCGCGGAATGCGGAAGTATTCGACCGTGCGCGCCAGCGCGAACGAATTCGGCGGGATGATGCACACGTCCGATTCGATGTCGACGAAGCTGCCGCTGTCGAAGTGCTTGGGATCGACGATGGTCGAGTTGATGTTGGTGAACACCTTGAACTCGCGCGAGCAGCGCACGTCGTAGCCGTAGCTGGACGTGCCGTAGCTGACGATGCGGTGGCCGTCGGCGGCGTGCTTGACCTGGCCGGGCTCGAACGGCTCGATCATGCTCTGCTGTTCCACCATCCGCCGTATCCAGCGGTCGCTCTTGATGCTCATGCGGGGTTCCTGAAGGCCGGGCGGCCGTGGGCGGGTCATTGTATCGCGGCGCTTCACGTCGGCCGACGGGTTTTCATGCCCCCTCTCCCGCTTGCGGGAGAGGGCTGGGGTGAGGGCGCGCGGCATGATCGATAGCGTCGAACAAAACTGGAGTCGGGATCTAGGGCATCGGATGGCGATTGTTCGTCGCGACCTTCGCGTCTGCGCGCCCTCACCCAACCCTCTCCCGCAAGCGGGAGAGGGCTTTAAAGCAGCGACGCCGAAATCGGCATCGGCGCCCGCGGCCTGGCTTCCAATACTTCGGCCAACCGCCGCGCGGTTTGCCGGTAGGCCTGGGCCGCCGCCGAATCCGGCGCCGCGACCACGATCGGGGTCCCGGCGTCGCCCTGTTCGCGGATCGCGATTTCCAGCGGCAACGAACCCAGCAGCGGCACGCCGTACTGCGCGGCCATCTTCTCGCCGCCGCCGGAACCGAAGATGTGCTCGGCATGGCCGCAGTTCGAACACACATGCACGGCCATGTTCTCGATCAGGCCCAACACCGGCACCTGCACCTTCTCGAACATCTTCAGCGCCTTCTTGGCGTCGAGGGTGGCGATGTCCTGGGGCGTGGTCACGATCACCGCGCCGGCCACCGGAATCTTCTGCGACAAGGTCAACTGGATGTCGCCGGTGCCCGGCGGCAGATCGACGATCAGATAGTCCAGATCGCCCCACAAGGTCTCGCCGAACAACTGCGTCAGGGCCGAAGTCGCCATCGGTCCGCGCCAGATCATCGGCGTGTCCTGGTCGACCAGCAGGCCGATCGACATCGCTTCGACGCCATGGGCGCGCATCGGCTCGATCGACTTGCCGTCCGGGCTGTCGGGCCGCCCGGACAGGCCGAGCATGGCCGGGACGCTGGGGCCGTAGATGTCGGCATCCAGGATGCCGACGCGGGCGCCCTCCAACTGTAAGGCCAGGGCCAGATTGACCGCGGTGGTCGACTTGCCGACCCCGCCTTTGCCGGAGGCCACGGCGATCACGTTGCGGATGCGGGGCGAAGGGGACACGTTGGGCTGCACCGCATGCGCATGGATGCGGGGTTTCGATGGATTTTGCTGCATGCGCACAGTTTACGCTCCGGGCCCGGGCCGCGTCCGGGGTGGCTTCGACGCAAGCTGAATCCCCGCAACGGGCTTGCTTCCATACGCCGGCGGATCGGGTATAAATCGACGCATCCGGAAGGCATCCGCCGCCCGGCAACGGAATTCCTGGAGGGGAAACCATGCGTATCCGACTGTTCGCTCTGGCTCTGGCGCTGCTGCCCGTGGCCGCCTTCGCGCAAAACTCGCCCGTGGGCCGCTGGAAAACCATCGACGACGAGACTGGCAAGGTGAAGTCGATCGTGGAGGTCACCGAGGTCAACGGCACGCTGCAGGGCAAGGTCGTCGAGATCCTGCACTCCGACCGCGGCCCGAATCCGGTCTGCGACAAGTGCGAGGGCGCCAACAAGAACAAGCCGGTGAAAGGCATGACCATCCTCTGGGGCCTGAAGAAGGACGGCAACCAGTGGAGCGGCGGCACCGTGCTCGATCCGGCCAAGGGCAAGACCTACAAGTCCAAGGTCAAGCTGATCGACGGCGGCAAGAAGCTCGGCATGTCCGGCTGCATCGCCTTCATCTGCCGCGAGCAGGTGTGGGTGCGCGAATAACCGTTTAAAGCCCCTCTCCCGCCGGGAGAGGGGTTGGGTGAGGGTTCGGCATAACGACGAAGCCGAACGCTCGGAGCAAAATCACTCTCGCAAGTTCGAGCATCATCCCTTCGCCGAACCCTCATCCGCCCTTCGGGCACCTTCTCCCAGCGGGAGAAGGGAAAAAGCAGACCTCGCACGCATGCGATAATCGCGGCCCGTTTCCCGCGACCCCGCCATGCCCCGCAATATCGCCGTCTCCTGCGCCTTGCCCTATGCCAACGGGCAGCTCCATCTCGGCCACCTCGTCGGCTACATCCAAGGCGACATCTGGACGCGCGCACGGCGAATGGCGGGCGACACGGTCCGCTTCGTCTGCGCGGACGACACCCACGGCACCCCGATCATGCTGGCCGCGGAGAAGGCCGGCTCCACGCCGGAAGCCTTCATCGCCGGCATCCAAGCCGACCACGAACGCGACTTCGCGGCCTTCGGCGTGGATTTCGACCATTACGGCTCGACCCATTCCTCGCACAACCGCGCGCTGACCGAAGCGATCTACGCCAAGCTCGACAACAGCGGCCACATCGCCCGGCGTTCGGTGGCGCAGTTCTACGATCCGGCCAAGGGCATGTTCTTGCCCGACCGCTACATCAAGGGCATCTGCCCGAACTGCGGCACGCCCGACCAATACGGCGACAACTGCGAGAATTGCGGCGCGACCTACGCGCCGACCGATTTGAAGGAGCCGCGATCGGTGCTGAGCGGCGCCACGCCCGAGCTGCGCGAGTCGGAGCATTTCTTCTTCGAAGTCGGCCATTTCGACGCGTTCCTGCGCGAATGGCTGGCCGGCGACGTCGCCGTGCCCGGCGTCAAAGCCAAGCTGCAGGAATGGCTGGACGGCGAAGGCGGCCTGCGCGCTTGGGACATTTCGCGCGACGCGCCCTACTTCGGATTCCAGATCCCGGGCCATCCGGGCAAATACCTCTACGTTTGGCTGGATGCGCCGATCGGCTACCTGGCCGCGCTGCAGGAATTGGGCGAGCGCGAAGGCTTCAGCCTGTTCGACTATCTCGCCCACGACAGCACGGCCGAGCTGCACCATTTCATCGGCAAGGACATCGTCAATTTCCACGGCCTGTTCTGGCCGGCGGTGCTGCACGGCGCGGGCATGCGCGCGCCGACGCGCTTGCACGTGAACGGCTATCTGACGGTGGACGGCGCCAAGATGTCGAAATCGCGCGGCACCTTCGTGATGGCGCGGACTTATATCGACGCCGGCTTGAATCCGGAAGCGTTGCGCTACTACTTCGCGGCGAAATCCTCCGGCGGCGTCGACGACCTCGACCTCAACCTGTCCGATTTCATCGCCCGCGTGAACGCGGACCTGGTCGGCAAGTTCGTCAACCTGGCCAGCCGCTGCGCCGGCTTCATCGAAAAACGCTTCGACGGACGTTTGGCGGAGCGTTTGCCGGACGCGGAAACCTATGCGCGCTTCGTCGCCGCGTTGGCGCCGATCCGCGAAGCCTACGAACGCAACGACCCGGCCAGCGTGCTGCGCCAGGCGATGGCGTTGGCCGACGAAGCCAACCGCTACATCGACGAGCGCAAGCCTTGGGTGATCGCCAAGCAGGAAGGCGCCGACGCCGAACTGCAGGCGGTGTGCACGCAGGGCTTGAACCTGTTCCGTACGATCGCCGCCGCGTTGAAGCCGGTGTTGCCGCAGACCGTCGGCCAAGTGGAGGTGTTTCTGGACGCGCCGATCGACGCTTGGGGCGATCTGGACGCTCCCCTGCTCGGCCGCGACATCAAACCCTATGCCGCGCTATTCACCCGTATCGACCCGAAACAGATCGAAGCGATGACCGAAGCCAGCAAGGACACGCTCGCGCCCGCGCCTGTGGGAGAGGCTTCAGCCCCGACACAAGATCGCAGCAAAGCGCAAGAAAGCGTCGCGGCTAAAGCCGCTCCCACAAAAGGGGCCGCCGCTGACGCCGACGGCTACATCGGCATCGACGACTTCGCCAAACTCGACCTGCGCATCGGCCGAGTGATCGCCTGCGGATTCGTCGAAGGCTCGGACAAGCTGCTGCGCTTCGAGCTGGACGCGGGCGAATTGGGCAAGCGCCAGATCTTCTCCGGCATTCGCGGCAGCTACGCCGAGCCGGAAAAGCTGGTCGGCCGCAAGGTCGTGTTCATCGCCAACCTGGCGCCGCGCAAAATGCGCTTCGGCGTGAGCGAAGGCATGATCCTGTCGGCCGGGTTCGACGGCGGCGGTTTGTCGTTGCTGGACGTCGACGACGGCGCCGAGCCGGGCATGCCGGTGAAGTGACTGCGGAGCGATGCTCCCCGCTTCCGACCTCGTCGAACGCCTCGACCGCCTCCTCCCGCAAACCCAATGCGGCCAGTGCGGTTACGACGGCTGCCGGCCGTACGCCGAAGCGATGGCCCGCGGCGGTGCGGACATCGACCGCTGCCCGCCCGGCGGCGATGCGGGCGCGCGCGTTTTGGCCAAACTGCTGGGGGTTGCGCCGAAGCCTTACGACCGCAGCCGCGGCGCGCACAAATCCGCCGAAGTCGCGGTCGTCGTCGAAGCCGACTGCATCGGCTGCACCAAATGCATCCAGGCTTGCCCGGTCGACGCCATCGTCGGCGCCTCGAAATACATGCATGCCGTGATCGAACCGCTGTGCACCGGCTGCGAGCTGTGCGTGCCGGCCTGCCCGGTCGATTGCATCGTGATGCTGCCCGTCCGCGAGTGACCCGTTTTTGTAGAGCGGCTTTAGCCGCGAGCTTTCTCTCTGAAATCGCGACAATGTCGCGATTTTAAGGAGAGAGCTCGCGGCTAAGCCGCTCCTACGAAAAACCCTGCTTATTTGCAGGCCGTGCAGATCCGCTCGACGGCGTAGCCCTTGGCGCGCAGCTTGTCGACCAAGCCGTCCTTGCCGAGCAAATGCATCGCGCCGACGACCACCAAGGTGTTGTCGGTGCCCGGCTCGGCCAGGCGCTGCTCGATCTTGGGCACCCATTGATCGTTGCGCTGGACGTTGATCATGCGGTACGACACCGGCGTCTTCTGCTGCATCTCGACCCGCAGCTTCTGGTCCAGGTTCTTGATGTCGCCGCGCTTCCACCAATCGTGCATCTCCAGCATTTCGCCCAGAGTTTCCTGCGGGTCCTGCAGCAGCTCGTCCAGGCTGGACACTTGCTCGTCCATCGGCATGGCATCGAGGGCGCCGATCTGATCGTCGACCGTCTCCAGGCCGGCGACCGTTTTCTGCGCCGCCGCGGCGCGCTGCATCAGGTTCGCGTCCAGGCCTTGATCCTGACGGAAGCCCATCGCCTGCGTCATGCCCAGGATCAAGGACAGATTCACCGCCCAAGGTTCGACTTGCTCGACCTGGGCCACGGAGCCGCCGCTCACGGCCAACAGCTTTTGCAACCGCTCCAGCGTGGCTTTCGGCAAGACTTGGCTCAGCGTGCGGCCGTCCGCATAGCCGGCCGCCTGCCTGAATTTCTCCGCGGTTTCCGGCGCGCCCAGGCTGGCGGGTTCGACTTCGAAAACCACCGTCTTGGCGTCGTCGAAGGCCGTGTCGATGTCCTTGGACAAGGGATAGTCGTCGGGCTTCAACAGATGGAACGAGCCGAGCAGATACACCGCGTTGTCCGCATCGGACACTTTCCACAGCAGCGGGATCTGCGCCTTCGCCGGCGACGCCGGCGGGGTTTTCGCGCCGCCGTCGGCGCGCGCCAGAGCGATCGATGCGATCGCGGCGCAGCACAGCGAGAGCAACAGCGGCTTGAAGGTCTTCATGCGGAGATTACCGGTGGGCGGACTTGGCGTAGGCCTTCTCGCCGGACAGCACCGCCAGATCCAGCCGGTTCTCCGGCGGCGGCAACGGGCACGTGGCGAACGGCGTGAATGCGCACGGCGGATTGTAGCTGCGGTTGAAATCCAGCACGACGCGGTTCTGCGCGTCCGGTTTCGGCGCGTACAGGAAGCGGCCGGCGCCGTAGCTGTCGTGGCCGTTGGTGCGGTCGGCGAACACCAGGAACAACTCCTCTTCGCCCTCGTCCAAGGCTTCCAGACGATAGGTCCTGCCGTCGCGCTGGAATTCGACCGCGCCGGGATTGGGCACCGCGTTGAGCGTGCCGATGATGTCGGCGATCTCGATGGTCTTGCCCGGCGGATGCGGCACGAATTTGCCTTCGATCTTCCACGAAGGATCGGCCGGCCAATACTGCAGGCCGGCGAATCCGGTGCGCGTCGGCGCGTCGGCGTGCTTGACGCGCAGCGCGTAGCGGTCGCCGCGCTTGATCACCGTCGCCAAACCTTTGCCGTCGTCGAAACCCAAGCGGCTGGGGCCGGCGCCTTCGCCGGCTTCCGCATCGCTGACCAGCGCGACCGCGCCTTTCAGCGGCTGGTCGTCCACCGTCAAAGCCACGCCGCGTTCGGGCACGAAGCGGATCTTGCCGCCCGGGCGCAGATCGAGCATGCCGAAATGGCCCGGACCCATCGCCAAGCGGATGCCGTTGTCGGCCGCGCTGCCGAAATAGTGCGGGCCGGGTTCGATCCAATGCAGGCCGATCAGGCTGGTCCAGCCGTCGGGCTTGAGCAGGTTCTCGCGGCGCTGATCGCGCCAGGCTTGCTGCGCTTGCGCGAACGCGGGATCGGCCGGCGCCGCCGGCGTTTGCGCCGCGGACAGGCCCGCGGCATCCGCATGCGGCGCCTCGTCCTGGCAAGCGAACAAGCAGGCCGTCAGCGACAGCGCGATGCAACGGATAGCGATCTTCCCCATGCCACTTTCCCCTTACGTCAACGTCCCCGCAGGAACCAGCGATCGATCTCGGCCAGCGAGAAGCGCGCCCACGTCGGCCGGCCATGGTTGCATTGGCCGGAACGTTCGGTGGCTTCCATCTCGCGCAGCAAAGCGTTCATTTCCGGAATGCTCAAGCGCCGATGCGCGCGCACGGCGCCGTGGCAGGCCATCGTCGACAGCAGTTCGTCGCGCGCCGCGGCGATGCGCCGGCTCTCGCCGTGCTCGCGCAAATCGGCCAGCACGTCGCGCAGCAGCGCTTCGGTGTCGCCGTGCGCGAGCAAGGCCGGCACGCTGCGCAAAGTCAGCGTCTGGGGGCCGCTGCGGGTGATTTCGAAGCCCAACTCGGCCAAGGTCGCGGTTTCGCGTTCGGCCACGTCGGCTTCGCGCTCGGACACGGCCACCGATTGCGGCACCAGCAGCGGCTGCGTGCTGAGTCCGGAGCCGTCGTGCGCGGCTTTGAGTTTTTCGTAGCCGATCCGCTCGTGCGCGGCGTGCATGTCGACCACGATCAGTCCGTCGGCGGTCTCGCTGAGGATGAAGATGCCGTGCAGCTGCGCGATCGCGTAGCCCAGCGGCGGCGTCTCGCCGTCGTTGGCCTGCGGCAGGGCTTGGAATTGGGCGACCGGCGCGGGCTGACCGTACAGTGCGGCGTAATCCGCGCGCGCTTCGTCCACGCGGAACGCCAACGGCGATTGTCGCTGCTGCGAAGGCCAGGCCTGCGCTGCGTAATCGGAATTGGCCGATGCGGAAGCGGCGGCCTGCGACGGCAGCGCATCCGGCGCCCCGCCGGCGCGGGTCTGCGCCAACGCATCGTGCAGGGTGCGGTAGACGAAATCGTGGATCAGGCGCGCGTCGCGGAAGCGGACTTCGTGCTTGGCCGGATGCACGTTCACGTCGACCCGGCGCGGATCCAATTCCAGGAACAGCACGTAAGCCGGCTGACGGCCGTGGAACAGCACGTCCGCGTACGCCTGCTTGACCGCGTGCGCGACGCTGCGATCGCGCACCGAACGGCCGTTGACGTACAGGTACTGCTGGTCGGCGCTGGCGCGCGAATACGCGGGCTGCGCGATCCAGCCATGCAAGGCCAAGCCGGCCGCGGCGTGTTCGATCCGCAGCGCGTGCTTGGAGAATTCGTCGCCCAAAGTTTCGGCGATGCGTTCGGCGGTTTCCGCGCCGGCGTCGCCGCGGTAACGGCGCGAAGCCTTGCCGTTGTGGGATAGGCGCAATTCCACGTCCGGCCGCGCCAACGCCAGCGTGCGCAGCCATTCTTCGATGTGGCCCAGTTCGGTGCGTTCGGCGCGCAGGAATTTGCGCCGCGCCGGCACGTTGTAGAACAGGTCGCGCACTTCGACCGTGGTGCCTTGCGGATGCGCTTTCGGCGCGACGTCGCCCAGCCGGCCGCCGTCCACCGGCAAAGTGGCGCCGCGCTCGTCGCCGTTGCGGCGCGAAGTCAGCGCGAAGCGGCTGACCGAAGCGATCGACGGCAAGGCCTCGCCGCGGAAACCGAGCGTGGTCACGCCTTCCAAGTCGTCGAGCGAAGCGATTTTGCTGGTCGCGTGCCGCGCCACCGCCAGCGGCAATTCTTCCGGCGCGATGCCGCCGCCGTCGTCGCGGATCCGGATCAGGCGCACGCCGCCTTCTTCCAGATCGATATCGATGCGGGTGGCGCCGGCGTCGAGCGCGTTCTCCACCAATTCCTTGACCACCGACGCCGGCCGCTCCACCACCTCGCCTGCGGCGATCTGATTGACGAGAGTGTCGGGAAGCGGGCGAATCGGCACTGAGGGCGGCTCCTCGCCGTTCGCGGCGAGGTTGACGAGGAACAGCCGTGATCATAGCCGGTAGCCTGGAGGGCCGCTTCCCGTTTTTTGCGATCCGTTTCGCAGGCCGCGGCGTTCGCAGGCCCTTGGAAAGCCTTCTCGAGACTTTACGGGCTGCCGCCGCCGACGGCAGCGCCGCCGGACGAAGCGGCGGCCGCGCGCGCGGCGTACAACGTGCCCGGCGGCGGCTGCCGGGTGAAGTAGGCGTTGATGCCGTCCAGCACCGCTCCGGCCACCTTGCGCTGATAGCCCGGGTCGGTGAGCCGGCGCTCTTCTTCCGGATTGGAGATGTAGGCCGTTTCGACCAGCATCGCCGGCATGTCGGACGTGCGCAGCACGGCGAAGTTGGCGCGCTCGACGCGGCGCGCGCTGCCTACCCGGCCGAGGCTGTCGAGCACGTGTCCGGCCGCGTCTTCGGAAGCCTTCATATGCCCGCTCTGGGTCAAATCGAGCAGCACCGAAGCGAGCATGTTGTTGTTGCTCACGCGCACGCCGCCGATCAGATCGGAGGCGTTTTCCTTGTCGGCGAGCCAGCGCGCGCGTTGCGAGGAAGCGCCCTTCAGCGACAGCACGTACACCGACGCCCCGGCCGCACTGCGGTTTTCGGCGGCGTCGGCGTGGATCGAAACGAAGATGTCGGCCTTGTTCGAGCGCGCCAGCTGCGCGCGCCGGTTCAAGGGAATGAAGACGTCGCTGTCGCGCGTCATGTAGGCCTTCAAACCGGGCGTGGCGTTGATCTGGCGCGCGAGTTCGCGCCCGATCGCCAAGGTCACGTCCTTTTCGCGCTTGCCGTTCATGCCGATCGCGCCCGGATCCTGGCCGCCGTGGCCGGGATCGATCGCGACGATCAGCGGACGCATGCCGCGGCCGCGCATCACCTGCTGCAAAGTCTTCACCGGCGGCTGATCCGCAGCCGGCGCCTGCGGCGCGGTCATCGCATCCAACGGCGACGCGCCCGGCGCAGGCGCCGGCACACCGGTAGCGATGCGGGTCGGCACGCCGGTCGCGACCGTGGTTTTGACTTGTTCGGCCGGCGGCGGCGCGGGAGGCGCCGGTTGCGACGCAGGCAAATCCGCGATCAGACGCGCAGTGGCCGCCGCCGAAGCGACGGCGGGATCGACTTCGGGTTTGGCGGGGACCGCGTCAGCCGGGGGTGCAGTCGGAGCATCGTCCGCGCCGGAATTCGCGACCGCCGCAGGTTCGCTCGCGTCGCCGGGCCATTCCAACACCAGCCGCGCGCCCTTGCCCGCCGCTTCCAGACGCGGCTTCAAGACCACGACCGGCGCGGCCAGGTCGAATACGATGCGCGTGGTGCCGGGCTGCGGATGGCCGGTGCGCACGGCTTTGACGATGCCGACCGCCGCCGGCAGGCGGAAGCCGCGGGCGAGATCCGAGTCGGCGACGTCCAGGACCAACCGGTCCGGGTTGGCCAGCGAGATCACCTTGTACTCGGCCTGGCCGGCGAGCTCGAGCTCGGCACGGGTGCCGGTGGCGCCGGTATCCAGCTGTAAGCCTTTGATTTCGCTGGCTTGGGCCAAGTTCCAGCACAACGCCGCCAGCAAGGCTGCGCCGAGTAGGACTTGCTGGAGTGTGATTCCCCTGACCCTCATGGCCGCGATTCAAGCACCAAGACCGCCGGAATGCAATAGGATTTCCCTTACAAATCCGGCACCTGGGTTACCTTCCTGTCAGCTTGCGGCAACTATCAACCGCAACTGGGCCATAAACGCGAGACCCTCGAGCCAGCGGCCGCCCATCTCGGTCTCCGGAGTCAGAGAGACGTTGCGGCCGGTACCGGCGATGTCCAGATCGACCCGCAAATCGGCTTTCGGCAGCCCGCCTGCGCCCCGTTCCGGCCATTCGATCAGCCAAAGGCCGATGCCGGCGCCGTCCAGGCCCAGGAATTCGAGCTCGCCCGCATCGGCGATGCGGTACAGGTCTAGATGCAGGGCTTCGCGGCCGTCGGCCAGCGGATAGCGTTCGACCAGGGTGTAGGTCGGACTGCGGATCGCGCCTTCCACGCCGAGGCCGCGCAGCAACGCCCGCGCCAGCGTGGATTTGCCGGCGCCGAGATCGCCGTGCAGATGCACGACGGCGTCGCCGGGCTGCGTCGCCGCCAAGGCGCGGCCCAGCATTTCGGTCGCATCGGCATCGGCCAGGAACAGTTGCATCGCGTCGCGCTCGCTCAAGGATTGGCCAGCTTACGCAAGTGCGCGAACAGATCGGAAGCCAGCAAGCCGCGTTGGCCGTCGCGCGCGGCTTCGTCGCCGGCGGCGGCATGCAGCAATGCGCCGCAGACGGCGGCATCGAAAGCGGACAGGCCTTGCGCGAGCAGCGCGGCGATCGCACCGGTCAGCACATCGCCCATCCCGCCCGAAGCCATACCCGGATTGCCCGCGCCGACGACGTGCGTCGTCTTCCCTGGCGCGGCGACGATGCTGCCCGCGCCCTTGAGCACGACGCTGCAATCGTATTTTTTCGCCAAGGCTTCGGCAGCCGCGAAACGATCTTGTTGCACCGCTTGCGTCGTAGCGCCGAGCAAACGCGCGGCCTCGCCCGGATGCGGCGTGAGTACCGCCTGCGGCAATGCGCGCGGCGCTGACGCGAGCAGATTCAAGGCGTCCGCATCGATGACGCACGGCTTCGCGTCGCCGATCGCCGCTGCATACAAGCCTGCGCCCCACTCGCCCGTGCCGAGGCCGGGACCGAGCGCGACGACGCTCGCGCGGTCCAATAACGCTGCAAGCGCTTGCGCGGATGCGATTCCATGCGCCATCGCTTCGGGCCTGCGCGCACGCAGCGCGTCGGCGTTCGCCGCGCGCGTCGCCACGCTGACCAAGCCGGCGCCGCAGCGCAAAGCGCCTTCCGCGCACAACGCGATCGCACCGCCCATGCCCTCGTCGCCGCCAATGCACAATACGTGCCCGTGGCGACCCTTGTGACTGTCGCGCGGGCGCGGCGGCAGCCAATGCCGCAAATCCTCGCGCGATACCAAGCGCGCTTTCGGTTCGGCGTCGGCGAAGGCACGCGCATCGACGTCGAGATCGTCGAGGTCGATTTCGCCCCCGACGTCCAGCGCGGCGCCGGTATACAAGCCGGCATGCGCGGCGATGAACTGCAGCGTGCGCGTCGCGACGACGGTCGCGCCCGGCGCGCTGCCGCGGTCGGCATCGACGCCGCTCGGCGCGTCCAACGCCAACACAGGCGCGCCACGATGGGCGATCGCCGCGATCAAAGCCGCGGCATCCGGATCCGGTTCCCGCGACAAACCGATGCCGAACATCGCATCGACGATCAGATCGCATGCGGGCAAAGCGCGCGCGAACACCGCCGCTTGCCCGCCGGCACCCGCGTATTCGTCGCTGGCGCGCCGGCATAGCGCGCTGTGAGGCGCGTGCGCGTCCAGATGCAGCACGCGCACGTCGCGACCGGACAGCAGCGCGTGCCGGGCCAGCACATAGCCGTCGCCGCCGTTGTTGCCCGGCCCGCAAACCACCAGGATCCGCTGCGCCTGCGGCCAATGTTCCAGCAAATAGCGCCAAGCGGCCTCCCCGGCGCGGCGCATCAGGCCGAAGCCGTCGCCGCCTTGCGCGGCGATCGCCTGCGCCTCCGCTTGGCGCAAAGCGTCGATACCGTAGAGCGCGAGGCCGTAGTTCATGCCCGGATTCTATACTTGGCGCCGTGGAAACCGCGCCCGCCCGACCCGATTACATCCTGCTCGCGCAGCGCATCAAGCGGCTGTCGCGCGAACTCGGCTTCCAGCGCTGCGGCATCAGCGACATCGACCTCGGCGCCGACGAAGCCTATCTGCGCGAGTGGCTGGCCAACGGCCTGTACGGCTCGATGGATTGGATGGCCCGGCACGGCGACAAGCGTTCGCGCCCGGACGAACTGATCCCCGGCACCCTGCGCGTGGTATCGGTGGGCCTGGACTACGGCCGCGGCGACGACGAAGCGGCATGGCGCAACCTGGCCGAAGGCGAACGCGCTTACGTCGCCCGCTACGCGCTGGGACGCGACTACCACAAGCTGATGCGCAACCGGCTGCAAGCGCTGGCGGACCGCATCGCGGAAGAAGTCGGACCTTTCGGGCATCGCGTGTTCGTCGATTCGGCGCCGGTGCTGGAGCGCGCGCTGGCGCGCAACGCGGGCCTGGGCTGGATCGGCAAGAACACCTGCCTGATCGACAAGGACGGCGGCTCCTGGTTCTTCCTCGGCGAGATCTACGTCGACCTGCCCTTGCCCGTCGACGAAGCGGCGAGCGCGCACTGCGGCACCTGCGTGCGCTGCATCGACGTGTGCCCGACGCAGGCGATCGTCGCGCCGCATCGGCTGGACGCGCGGCGCTGCATCGCTTATCTCACCATCGAGCACGAAGGCTCGATTCCGGAAGAACTGCGCGCTCCGATCGGCAACCGCATCTTCGGCTGCGACGACTGCCAGCTGGTCTGTCCCTGGAACAAATTCGCCCAGCGCACCGACGAGCCGGATTTCCGCGCCCGCAACGATCTGGACAAGGCGACGCTGGCGCAGCTGTTCGCCTGGGACGAAGACGAATTCCTGCGCCGCACCGAAGGCTCGGCGATCCGCCGCAGCGGCCACGAACGCTGGTTGCGCAATATCGCGGTGGCGCTGGGCAATGCGCCGACTACGCCGGAAACCGTGGCGGCGCTGCGTTCGCGCAGCGAGCATCCTTCGCCGGTCGTGCGCGAGCACGTCGCCTGGGCATTGGCCAGGCATGGCGCGGTCGGAGATTATTTTTTAGACACGGATTAAGTCCGATGGACACGGATGAAGCGATCCCAATGGAAAGCCTTATCCGATCTATCGGATCTTATCCGCGTCTAAACGCTTTTGATCTGCCCCAACAGTTCCCGGGTGACCGGATCGTCCGCCTCGGCCTCGCCCTTCAAGGCCGGCAGCAAGCGATTGGCGACCTGCTTGCCCAATTCGACGCCGAACTGGTCGAAGGCGTTGATGCCCCACAGCACCGACTGCACGTACACGCTGTGCTCGTACATCGCGATCAGCATGCCCAGCGAATGCGGCGTCAGCGCGTCCAGCAGGATCAGGGTACTCGGCCGGTTGCCTGCGTAGGCGCGATGGGGGTCGTCGTTGCGCGAGCCGTTGGCCAGCGCTTCGGTTTGCGCCAGCAGATTGGCGAGCAAAGCTTGGCGGTTGTCCGCGTACGGATCGTCGCCGTGGACGACGCCCACGAAATCGGCCGGCACGATCTGGGTGCCCTGGTGCAGGGCCTGGAAGAAGCTGTGCTGGGTGTCGGTGCCGGCGCCGCCCCACCACACCGGCACGGTTGGGTCGCTCAATGGTGCGCCGTCCAGGCGCGCGCTCTTGCCCAGGCTTTCCATCACCAACTGCTGCAGATAGTTCGGCAGCAATTTCAGGCGTTCGTCGTAAGGCAGCACCGCTTGCGTGGCGGCGCCGAGCGCATTGCGGTTCCAAACTGCGGTGAGCGCGTGCCAGACCGCGATGTTCTGTTTGGAAGGCGAGGACAGCGCATGCGCGTCCATCGCCGCGGCGCCGCCCAGAAGCGCTTCGAACGCATCCATGCCGATCGCCAATGCGATCGGGAAGCCGACCGCCGACCACAGCGAATAGCGGCCGCCGACCCAATCCCACATCGGTAGGATCCGTTCCGGCGCGATGCCGAACTCGCCCGCGCGCTGGACGTTGGCGCTGACCGCGTAGACGCGTTCGTCGTTGCCGAGCCAATCGCGCAGGATCCGGCCGTTGAGCAGCGTTTCCTGGGTGCCGAAGGTCTTCGAGATCAGGATCGCCGCAGTGCGCGCCGGATCCAGCCCGGCCAGCGCGCGCTGCGCGGCGCTGCCGTCGACGTTGGACAGGAAATGGACGCGGAAGCGGCCCGGCGCCGGACCGGACAGGGCGTCGACCACGAGGCGCGGGCCGAGATCCGAACCGCCGATGCCGACGCTGACGATGTCGGTGACTTCGGAAGCTTCCAGGCTGGCGATCAGTCCGCGCATGCGCGTACGCACGGCCGCCGCTTGCGCGTAGGCGTCGTGCGCGACGGCGCTGTCCGCCAAGTCGCCGCGCAAGGCGGTATGCAGCGCGGCGCGGCCTTCGGTCGGATTGACCGCCTCGCCGGCGAACAATCGCTTCAGTGCGGATTCGACGCCGGCCGCGTCCGCCAACGCGAACAGCGCGTCCAAAGCTTCGCGGTCGTAGCGCTGGCGGGCGAAGTTGGCGTACAGGGGCCCGGTGCGCAGCGCGAAGTCGCGCGCGCGCGCCGGATCCTCGGCGATCAATTGCGGCAGCGGCTTGGCCTGCACGCGCGCGGCATGCGCGCGGAGACGGTCGAAATCGCCGCCGACCACGCCTCAGGCCGCCTGCGCGGGGATGGAGGTGTTGGTATGCGTCAGCCGGTTGTCGCGGTCGACGTAGACCAGGGTCGGCTTGAACTTGGCCGCTTCGGCTTCGTCGCAAGCGCCGTACGCGCAGATGATGACCAGATCGCCGGGACGCGCCTTGTGCGCGGCGGCGCCGTTCACCGAGATCATGCCGCTGCCTTCCTCGCCGCGGATGGCGTAGGTGGCGAAGCGCTCGCCGTTGTTGATGTTGTAGATCTCCACGCGCTCGTATTCGCGGATGCCGGCGATGTCGAGCAAGCGGCCGTCGATGGCGCAGGAGCCTTCGTAATGCAGCTCGGCGTGGGTGACGGTGGCGCGGTGGATCTTGGCTTTCAGCAGGGTCAGTTGCATGGCGTCTGGGCCGTGGTCGGCCGGGCGGTCAGCCCGATGCGCGGAGTATAGGGGCGAATTTCCGCACTGCAACATAGCATTTGCCCCGGATTCAGCCCAGGCCAGCGCGGTCCCTCTTGCCTCTCCCTTTACGGGAGAGGGACCGGCGCGAAGCGCCAGGGAGGGTTCTGCTTTTCGGGCAACTACAAAGCGCTTCGCTCGCGCCCTCTCCTGCCCCCCGGCATCCGCTACGCGCCCCGGCCTCGCTTGTGCGAGGCGTTCAGAGGCATGCGAAGCAATGCTTCGCATGCATGCGTCTTCAACCCACAGGGGAGAGGAAAGGGCAAACTTTCGCGCGCGCTACCGGAACGGCTAGATTTCGAATTCCAAATTATCGATCAACCTTGTTCGGCCTAACTTGGCCGCAATCAACGCTACGAGCGGACCCGCCGATTCGTCTTTCGGCGCACCGAGCTCAAGCGTCCGCACGACGGCGTAGTCCACCGCGAACCCCGCATCGCGCAACTGGGACGCAGCCTCCTGCTCGACGGCATCGCGCGAACGTCCGCTGCGCAGGCCCTCCCGCATCGCCAGCAGCGTGCGATGGATCGTCGCCGCCACCGGCCGTTCTTCCGCCGACAAATACTGGTTGCGCGAACTCATCGCCAAGCCGTCGGCTTCGCGCAACGTCGGCGCGGCGATCAACTCGATCGGAAACGCCAGATCGCGGACCATGTAGCGGACCACCGCCAATTGCTGGTAGTCCTTGCGGCCGAACACCGCGACGTCCGGTTGCGCCTGGTTGAACAGCCGCGCGACCACGGTCGCGACGCCGTCGAAATGGCCTGGGCGATGCGCGCCTTCCAAAGTGTCGGTCACGCCGGGAACATGCATCGACACCGCGTTCGCGGCGCCGAACGGATACATCGTTTCCACCGACGGCAGCCACAGTGCGTCGCAACCGCTGGCTTCCAGTCCAGCGGCGTCGGCCTCCGGCGTGCGCGGATAGCGCGAAAAGTCCTCGCTGGGGCCGAACTGGGTCGGATTGACGAACACGCTGGCGACGACGCGGTCGGCGTGTTCGCGGGCGAGCTTCACCAGCGAATGGTGGCCGGCGTGCAGATTGCCCATGGTCGGCACGAAACCGACGCGCAGGCCGGCGCGCTTCCATTCGCCGATCCGCGCGCGCAATTCATCGAGCCGGCTGAGTGTGGCGATCATGGACTTGCGGCCTTTGTGGGAGGGGCTTCAGCCCCGACAGGAATCCGGCTAAGCATGTCGGGGCTGAAGCCCCTCCCACAAGAGCCTCAAGCGTAGGAATGCTCGGCATCGGGAAAACTGCCGTCGCGCACCGCGGCGACATAAGCGCGGACGGCGCCGTCGATGGAACCGCCCTGCGCCAGGAAATCCTTGACGAAGCGCGGGCGCCGGTGGCCGCTGTCCAGGCCCAGGAAATCGTGCAGCACCAGCACTTGGCCGTCGCAGCCGGGGCCGGCGCCGATGCCGATGGTGGGGACGGGAATTTCCCGCGTGATCGTTTCGGCCAGCGCCGAAGGCACGCATTCGAAGACGAGCAATTGCGCGCCGGCGTCGGCGATGGCGGCGGCGTCCGCCCGCAATTTCTTGGCCGCGGCTTCTTCCCTACCCTGCACTTTGTAACCACCGAAGCGCAGCACCGATTGCGGGGTCAAGCCGAGATGTCCGCAGACCGGAATCTCGCGTTCGACCAGGAAGCGGATCGTCTCCAATTTATGCCCCGCGCCTTCCAACTTGACCATTTGCGCGCCGGCTTGCAGCAGGCGCGTGGACGCTTCGAGCGCACGCTCGGGCGTCGCGTCGGACTGGAACGGCAGATCTGCGACCAGCAGCGCCCGCTTTAGCCCGCGCGCGACGCTGGCGGTGTGATAAGCGATGTCGTCGACCGTCACCGGCAAAGTCGAGTTGTGGCCTTGCGCGACCATGCCCAGCGAATCGCCGACCAGGATCAAATCCGCGCCCGCGGCGTCGAACACGCGCGCGAAGCCGGCGTCGTAGGCGGTGAGCATCGCCAGCTTGTGCCCGGCGCGCTTGGCCGCGGCCAGATCCGGGATGGTCCAGGGTTTGTCGTCGTGGATGGCCATGTCGGCGAATGCGGTGGGGATGCGCGAAGCATAGCGCCTTGGCCCCGCTAGCGGCGCTCATCGGCACCGAACGAGGGTGCGGGTTTTTGTAGGAGCGGCTTTAGCCGCGAGCTTTTTCCTTCAAATCGCGACAGCGCAGCGAGTTCGGGGGAAAAGCTCGCGGCTAAAGCCGCTCCTACAAAGAGCGAAGCCGGGTCAGTCCAAGACGGAGATGCTGTCGGTCGGCAATTTCGCCAAAGCCTCCGCGACGGGCCCGACGCCGGGAATAGTCGCTTTCGGCGCGATCTCGGCCAACGGCATCAATGCGAACGCGCGTTCATGCAAACGCGGATGCGGCAGATGCAGGCCGGCTTCGTCGAGCACGGCGTCGCCGTACAGCAGCAAATCCAGATCCAGCGTGCGCGGGCCCCAGCGCCGGTCCGCGTCGCGTTCGCGTCCGTGCGCGCGCTCGATCGCCAGCAGGTGCGCGAGCAACTCCCGCGCGGGCAGCGCCGTCTCCAGCATCGCCGCTGCATTCACGAAATCGGGCTGGTCTTCCAGGCCCCAGGCCGGCGTGCGGTACAGCCGCGAGGCGCGCAACAAGCGGGTGCTCGGCAAGGCCTCGAGTTCGCCGAACGCGGCGCGCAGCGTCGCGGCGGCGTCGCCGACGTTGCCGCCGAGGCCGACGAAAGCGACGACCGGATTCACGCGTTCGCGGACGGGCTGCGCCGGCGCCTGCGGCGGCGGCGGCGCGGCGTCGCTTCGCCTTCCCCTTCGAACAAATGCTCGTCGGACGAGCCGGATTCGTTCTCGCCGGACTGGAGTTGCGCGTCGCGCCAGAACGCCACGTCATCGGCGTGCTCTTCCGAAGCGCTCAGGCGCAGCACCAGGAAATCGTAGGCGGCGCGGAACTGCGGATGGCCCAGCAATCGCGCCACGCGCTTGCGTTGCGAGAAGCGCGACTGCAGCAGCCAGATTTCCTGCATCGGCTGCGAGAAGCGGCGCGGCAACGCGATCGTGGTCGCCTGGTGCAAGGTGACGCGGTCGGCGGCGCGGCGCTGCGCTTCGGCCGGGTGCACGCCTTGGTTCTGCAGCGCGATCAGCGCGCGGCAATAGGCCGGCCACAGCAGCACCGCGAACAGGAAGGCCGGCGACACCGGCTCGTCGTTGGCGACGCGCGCATCGGTCGCGCGCAAGCCTTGCAGCAGCATCCGCCGCAACGCGCCGCTGCGGTTGGCGGCCAACGCCGCGGCGGTTTCCGGCAGCAACGACGGCAGCAGGCCGTGCCGCTCCAAGCCTTCGAAGCCGGCGGCGGCGTGGCCGGACAGGAACAATTTCAGGCATTCCTCGAACAAGCGCGCCGGCGCGGCCTGCCCCAGCAACGGAGCCAGCTCGGGAATCGGCGCAGCCGTGGCCACGTCGATGCTGAAATCGAGTTTCGCCACCAGGCGGATCGCCCGCAGCATCCGCACCGGATCCTCGCGATAGCGTTCTTCCGGGTCGCCGATCAGCTTCAGCACGCGCGCTTCGACGTCCTGGTAGCCGCCGACGTAATCTCGCACCGAGAAATCCTCGATGGCGTAGTACAAGGCGTTGGCGGTGAAGTCGCGGCGGACCGCATCGTCTTCGATGCTGCCGTAGACGTTGTCGCGCACCAGGCGGCCGTCGTCCATTTGGCGGTCGCCGCTGCCGTCGTCGCTGTTGGCGCGGAAGGTCGCCACTTCGATGATCTCGCGGCCGAACACGACGTGGGCCAGGCGGAAGCGCCGGCCGATCAGGCGGCAATTGCGGAACTGCTGCTTGACCTGCTCGGGCGTGGCGTCGGTGGCCACGTCGAAATCCTTGGGATGGCCGCCGACCAGCAGATCGCGGACCGCGCCGCCGACCAGATACGCCTGGAAGCCGGCGTCGCGCAGGCGGTACAGCACGCGCAGGGCGTTGGGACTGATGTCCTTGCGCGAAATGGCGTGCTGATCGCGGGGGATGATCCGCAAGGAAGTGGGGACGGTGTCGGCGGAATTGGGCATCAGGCGCTGGGGTTTCGATCCGGCCGGCTGCCCTGGTCGGCATCCGTTAGCTTGCTATACTAGCAAGCTGCGCTGCATTCCCGGGCGCGCCGGCCGTCCAGCCGGTGATTCCTCCGCTCCCTTCGTCTAGAGGCCTAGGACGTGGCCCTCTCAAGGCTAAAACACGGGTTCGAATCCCGTAGGGAGCGCCACTACGCGGACCCTTCCGCGGGAAGAGCCCGGCTCGGTCGGATCTAAAAAAGCCTAGGCAGCGATGCTTGGGCTTTTTTGTTGGACTTGGGATGACAGCTCGGCGGTGGAGGCTAAACTAAGCGTTCCGGCTAGCAGAACGATCCCGCCATGCCCTTCGTCGTCACCGAAAACTGCATCAAGTGCAAATACACCGACTGCGTGGAGGTGTGTCCGGTCGATTGTTTCCACGAGGGGCCGAATTTCCTGGTGATCGATCCGGACGAGTGCATCGACTGCACGCTGTGCGAGCCGGAGTGCCCGATCAACGCGATCTATCCCGAGGACGACGTGCCGGCGGGGCAAGAACAGTTCGTGGCCTTGAATGCGGAGCTGTCGAAAGCCTGGCCGGTGATCACCACGCGCAAGGACGGATTGCCCGACGCCAAGGATTGGGAAGGCAAGCCGGACAAGCTGCCGCTGCTGGAGCGCTAACGCTTCTTCGGCTTCTTTTTGGCCTTGGGTTTGGCCTTCTTCTCCGGCTTCAGCTTCACCGGCACCCGGTATTTTTCGATCTCCAACGGCACGCGCTGCTCGAGCATCGCCAGCAATTCGTGCGCGGGCGCGCCGGTATCCGGCTTGCCGTCAGGCAATAGCGCGAAAACGCGGGTGCGGACGACATCGCCGGGCTTCTCCAGCACGACCGGCTGAGCGCGGATCAGTAGCGCTTGGCCGCGGTAGCGGACCGTGTACAGGCCCATCATCTGCGCGCGGCTTTCGTATTCCACGCCGGGCGTGCGGACCAGGATCTGGCCGACCGTGTTCCAGGTGTCGTTGGCGTTGTCGGCGACGACGAATTCGGCCGGCACGGGCGGCGGCACGACGGCCGGCGGCGGCGTTTCCTTGCGCGGGCCGTTGCAAGCGGCCAGCAGAAAAGCCGCCGCGATCGCGGCCGACCACGCGCCGCCCCGGGTCGCGCGCGCTTCGCGCTTGCCGGGGACGTGCGTCATGGGGCTTGGCTCGGTCCGCTCAGTTGCCCAAACCGTTCTTGAGCGCCGCCATCAGCTTAGCCGGCGCTTCGCCCGTGGCCGGAAGGCCGCGCGGATCGACCGCGGAAACGTAGGTGCCGCCGCTGACCTGGGTGATGCGCACCAGAAACTTGCTGCCTTCGTAGTCGACGTCGTAAGTGCCCAGGATCTGCGCTTTGCTGGCGACGGTGACGCCGCTGGTCGCGGCGAGCACTTCGCCGACCTTGGCGAAGACGTCGTCGCGGGCGCCGGTGGTGCTGAAGCCGACCGGCGACGGCGCGTTCGGATTGCCGCGCTGCGCGGCCACCTGCGAAGCGGTCACGCTGGCCGGCAAGTTCATCGCGGTTTCGCTGCTAGGGCGGTCCAGGCCCGGCGGAATCTCCAGCGGACGTTCTTCGGCGCTGAGCTTGTAGGCTTCGTTGTCCTTGCGGAACCAACGGCAACCGGAAGCGCCGACGACCGCCACCGCGAGCAAAGCCACGGCGAGGTAACGGAATGAAGCGGTGGTGTAGCGCATTCGGACTTTCTCCAGGTCAGGCCGCGAGCGGATCGCGGCAGGCGTTTTCTAGTTCGAGGACGGCGGCGGCGCAGCGCTCGGCGGCTGCCGTGTGCGTTGCGGACAAGGGCAACAGCGGCAGGCGCAGGCCATGGCCGATGCCCAGCCGCTGCAGCAGTGCTTTCAGCGGAATCGGATTCGGCTCCACGCCGAGGAAGTCGTAGACGGCGCGCATCCGCGCATCCCAGTCCTGCGCGGCGGCGTCGCCGGCGCGGGCCAAGTCGCACAGGCGCCGGAAAGCGCGCGGCAGCACGTTCGAGGCCACCGAGATCACGCCGTCGGCGCCGGCCAGGATCGCGCGGCAAGCGGTCGGGTCGTCGCCGCTGAGCACGGCGAAACCTTCTTCGCGCAGCGCCAGCCATTCGGCCATGCGCTCGGGTTCGCCGCGCGCTTCCTTGATGCCGACGATGCGTTCGTGCGCCAGCAGGCCGGCGACGCTTTGCGGCTGCAGATCGCAGCCGGTGCGGCCGGGCACGTTGTACATCACCACCGGCAGCGCGCCGTCGTCGGCGATCGCGCGGAAGTGGGCTTCCAATCCGGCCTGGGTGGGACGCACGTACGGCGGCGTCACCACCAGCGCGAAGTCCGCGCCGGAAGCGGCGGCGCGGCGGGTTTGCTCGATCGTCTTGGCGGTATTGGAGTGGCCGGTGCCGGCCAGCACCGGGATGCGTCCGGCGATCTGCTCCACCGCCGCCCGCAGCAACGCGTCGTATTCCGCATCGTAGAGCGCAGCGGCTTCGCCGGTGGAACCGGCGACCACGACGGCCTGGGTGCCGCCGTCCAGCTGCGCCTGCAGCAGGCGGCGCCAGGCGTCCAGGTCGATTTCGCCCGACGCGGTGAAAGGCGTCGCCAGCGCGGTGATGCTGCCCGAAAGTCGCAAGCGGAATGCTCTTCGTGGTGGCCCGCGCAAGGCCGCGCAGGCGTGGTGACCGAGGTTTTTCACATGTTACTTGCGGCTTGAAAGCAGGGGCAAGTATGCTGGCAGCGGCCTCCGGCCCGAACCCGGGCTGCCGTTCATATCACTACGCTGCCGCGGACGCCGCCTTGACCGATTCCGATACCGCTCCCCGGCCCTCGCCGAACGAGAATTACCTGCTGATCAACGCCTATACGACGCACCCGCAGTCCCCCTTGCTGGGCGTGACGCGGCGCATCGCCGACAGCGGCTGCAATCTCGTCGACACGCGCCTGAGCACGGTCGGGCGGGACGTTTCGGTCACGGCGCTGGCGGTGGGCTCCTGGGATTCGGTGGCCAAGCTCGAAGCCATGCTGACCCGGCTCGAGCGCGAGGAAGGCCTGAAACTGGTCTGGTACCGCACCGGGCCCAAGCCGGTGCAGTCCAATTTGTTGCCTTACGTGGTCGAAGTGGTGGCCTCGGACAAGCCCGGCATCCTGTTCCAGCTGGCCGATTTCTTCGACCGCCAGGGCATCACCATCGAAAGCCTGCACTGCTCGCGCTACCGCGCGATGCAGACCGGCGCGGACATGTTCTCGGCGCAGCTGACCATCGGCGTGCCGGCCGACATGCACATCGCCGCGCTGCGCGACGATTTCCTCGAGTTCTGCGACCATCTGAACCTGGACGCGATCATGGACCCGATGAAGTTCTGAGGAACGCGTGCAGGCTCCCGCTTCATCCGCAACGACAGGAACGCCACGATGGCCAGCGCGATGATCGATGTAGGCGACAAGGTCCCCAAGCTTCCGCCCCTCGCGCTGTCCAGCGGCCTGACGACCAAGATCTCCGATCACGCCGGCCACTGGCTGGTGCTGTACTTCTACCCCAAGGATTCCACGCCCGGCTGCACCACCGAGGGCCTGGAGTTCAACGCGCTGCTGCCGAAGTTCAAGAAGCTGGACGCGACCGTGCTGGGCGTGTCGCGCGATTCGCTGAAGTCGCACGCCAACTTCTGCGCCAAGCAGGGCTTCAAGTTCGACCTGGTCAGCGATCCCGACGAAACTTTATGCAACGCGTTCGGCGTCATCCAGGAAAAGCAGCTGTACGGCCGCAAGTACATCGGCGTGGTGCGCAGCACTTTCCTGATCGATCCGAAAGGCCGCATCGCCCAGGCCTGGCGCAACGTCAAGGTGCCCGGCCACGCTTTCGCCGTGCTCGACGCGCTGAAGGCGGCCCAAGACCAGTGAGCAGCGGCCGCTCGCTCCGCACCGCTCTTGTGGGAGGGCCTTCAGGCCCGACAGTCGGGCCTGAAGGCCCTCCCACAAAATCGACAAAACCGTTTCCACTCCGCAGGAAAGCCCGATGACCAAAGGCAAGCGCATCTACGTGCTCGACACCAACGTACTGATGCACGACCCGACCGCGCTGTTCAAATTCGAGGAGCACGACGTGTTCCTGCCGATGCAGGTCATCGAGGAGTTGGACAACGGCAAGAAAGGCACCTCCGAAGCCAGCCGCAACGCGCGCCAGGTCAGCCGCTTCATCAACGAGCTGATCGAAACCCAGGGCACCGACAAGATCTCCTCCGGCCTGACCTTGTCTCGCCCGAACGGTCTGCAATTGCGCGCCGCCGAAAGCATCGGCCGCCTGCAATTCCAGACCGGCGCGCTGGAAACGCGAAAGCGCGGCGACGACAAGATTCCCGACAACGACATCCTCAGCGCCATCGTCGCGCTCAAGCACGCCGATCCGGGCGTGCCGGTGGTGTTCGTTTCGAAGGACATCAACCTGCGCATCAAGGCGGCGATCGCCGGCATCGCTTCGGAAGATTACGAGAACGACCGCGCGCTCGACGATTTCAGCCTGCTCTACACCGGCGCCAACGCGCTGCCGGAGGATTTCTGGCAGCGCCACGGCAAGGACCTGAAGTCCTGGACCGAGAAGGGCCGCACCTATTACGAAGTGAAGCCGGACGAGAACGACGACTGGTTCCCGAACCAGTACCTGTACCTGCCCGGCGACGACGAAGCGGAAATGCGCGTCGTCAAGGTCGACGAGAGCAAGGCCACGCTGCAGATCGTCGACGACTACCGCGGCAACCAGCATGCGGTGTGGGGCATCACCGCGCGCAACCGCGAGCAGAACTTCGCGCTGAACGCGCTGATGGACCCGGAAATCGACTTCGTTACCCTGCTCGGCACCGCCGGCACCGGCAAGACCTTGCTCGCTTTGGCCGCAGGGCTCGCGCAGACGATGGACCAGCAGCGCTACCGCGAGATCATCATGACCCGCGCCACGGTCAGCGTCGGCGAGGACATCGGCTTCCTGCCCGGCACCGAAGAGGAAAAGATGACGCCGTGGATGGGCGCGCTGACCGACAACCTGGAAGTGCTGACCCACAACCAGGAAGGCGGCAGTTGGGGCCGCGCGGCCACCAACGATCTGCTCGCGTCCCGCATCAAGATCCGCTCGCTGAACTTCATGCGCGGCCGCACTTTTCTCAATCGCTGGCTGATCCTGGACGAGGCGCAGAACCTCACGCCCAAGCAG
The DNA here is from genome assembly GCF_005239095.1 of Luteimonas gilva. Taxonomy (GTDB): domain Bacteria; phylum Pseudomonadota; class Gammaproteobacteria; order Xanthomonadales; family Xanthomonadaceae; genus Luteimonas_C; species Luteimonas_C gilva. Next base: position 1,052,017 of record NZ_SZUA01000001.1, read on the forward strand.
ATGAAGACGCTGATCACCCGCGCCGGTCCGGGCACCAAGATCGTCTGCCTGGGCAACGTCGAACAGATCGACACGCCTTACCTGACCGAAACCACTTCCGGCCTCACCTACGCCGTCGACCGCTTCAAGGGCTGGGCGCACAGCGCACACGTCACCTTGCGCCGCGGCGAGCGTTCGCGCTTGGCGGATTACGCTTCGGAAGTGCTGTAAGCCGGTTCGCAGCGCCTTGTATTTTCTTGGCCCTTTTCGAATACGGGAACAATCCATGTCGCGCATCAAATCGGTCGTGGCGGTATTCGCGGCAGCCTGCATCGCCGCCAGCGCAGCTTGTTCCCATGCCAGGCGCGAATCGGCCCCGGCGATCGGCTTCTCGCCTCCCGAAGGTTTCAACGGCGTCGTTCTCGTCGCCAGAGGCAGAGGCGAAGCGCCGCAGGTGATGACTTACGGCATCGCCGATGCGGAAGCCGGCCGCAGCGCTTCCAGGACGACCAAGTACCAGATCGGATCGGCGTCCAAATTCCTGACCGCCGTGACGATGCTCCGGCTCGCGGACAAGGGAAAAATCGCGCTGGACGCGCCGATCGGCACCTGGCTGAAAGACTTGCCGTACAAAACCAAAACTTCGGTGACGCTTCGGCACCTGCTCACCAATAGAAGCGGCATCCCCAACGGGGTGATGGCCGTCTACAAGACCGATCGGAGCAAGGTGGAGCGGGACATCCCCGCAGCGGAGGCCTCGCGATTGTTCGGAAGCGATGCGCTGACGTCCGAGCCGGGAACGCAATGGGATTATTCGCTCACCAATTGGGTCCTGGTGAGGGCGATCGCGGAGCAAGCCTCGGGCCTGCCTTTCGAACAGGTCATGCACGAAGAAGTGTTCGCTCCGTTGGGCATCGCCCACAGCGGAATACCCGGGATGGCCTTCGAACTCGAGGACGCCGCGGCGGGCTATGCCGCGCTGCAACCGGCGCCGGTCCGCAAGACGAATCGAATACCGCCCTATGCCGCGGCATCTGGCACGGTCTACAGCACCGTCGACGACCTGCGCGCGCTGATGGACGGCGTTTACCGCGACGGTTACCTGTCGCCTGCTTCTTTGCGCGAATTGGCCACCGTGGCGGTCCCGGACCAAGCCTACGCGTTGGGCGGTCGCGTGATCGACCTCACCGAGGGCGAAGCCACGAAGATCCTGTGGGAACCCGGGGAAACCGGCGCCTACCGGGCCGTCATCGCCTACGAACCGGTAACCGGCGCCTGCGTCGTCATCCTCAACAACACCGGTCTCCCGGCCGATCAGATCGGCGACAGCGCCAAGCGATTGATGCGCGAAGCGTTGCGCGGTTCGCAGCGGCAGTCTGGAAGCGAAACGAAATCCTGACACGGGCTGTTATGCGGTGATGTTTTTTGCATCACAATGCATGCTTTGAATTTGCATAGGCATATCTGAAGCCCAATAATCGGCTTCGGAGGCATGCCCATGATCTCTGCAGCCCAGATGCGCGCCGCACGCGCCTTGCTCGGCATCGACCAGCGTACGCTGGCGCAGGTGGCCGGCGTTTCCTTGCCCACCATCCAACGCATGGAAGCCAGCCGCGGCAACGTGCGCGGCACGGTCGAGACGCTGACCAAAATCGTCGAAGCCTTGGATGCCGCGGGCATCGAGTTGATCGGCAATGAACAGCCCAGCCAAGCCCGCGGCCGCGGCGTGCGGTTCAAGGAACCGTCGTGACGCCTGTGAAATTTTCCCGGTACGCGGGCATGTTCGTGCCCAAGCTATATACCGTGCTGCGCCAGGGCTACGGTTGGAGCGATCTGCGCGCGGACGCCGTCGCCGGATTCACCGTCGCTGTCGTCGCGCTGCCTTTGGCGATGGCTTTGGCGATCGCCAGCGGCACCACCCCGGAGAAAGGTCTGTACACGGCCATCGTCGCCGGCTTCTTGATCTCTGCGCTCGGTGGCTCGCGCGTGCAGATAGGCGGACCGACCGCAGCCTTCATTCCGGTAGTGTTCGTGGTGATCCAGAAGTTCGGCTTCGGCGGCTTGGTCTTGTGCACCTTGCTGGCCGGCTTGATGCTCATCGCAGCCGGATTGATGGGCCTGGGCACGCTGATGAAGTACATGCCGCAACCGGTGATCACCGGCTTCACCGCCGGCATCGCGGTCAGCATCTTCTCCAGCCAGGTGAAGGATCTGCTCGGCTTGCGCATGGACGCCGTGCCGGCCGAATTCATCGCGCGCTGGAGCGCATACGCGAAGCATCTGGGCACCGCGCAGCCGGCGGCGATCGCGTTGGCTGCGCTCGGTATGGCCGCGATCCTGGCCTTGCGCCGCTGGAGGCCGGGTTGGCCGGCTTTTCTGATCGCGCTGCTGGCCTGCACGGCGGTCTGCGTCGCATTCGCGATGCCGGCCGAAACCATCGGCAGCCGCTTTGGCGCGCTGCCTACGGCCTTGCCGGATTTCGATTTTCCGCGCATTCCATTCGAGCGGACCTTCGAACTGCTGCCCAGTTCCTTCACCATCGCCTTCCTCGCCGGAGTCGAATCGCTGCTGTCGGCGGTGGTCGCGGACGGCATGATCGGCGGACGGCATCGTTCGAACGGCGAGTTGGTCGCGCAAGGCGTGGCCAACGTCGGCTCGGCGCTGTTCGGCGGCCTGCCGGCGACCGGCGCGATCGCGCGCACTGCGACCAACGTGCGCGCCGGCGCGCGTTCGCCGGTCGCGGGCATGTTGCACGCCGCATTCTTGCTGCTGTTCATGCTCTTGCTCGCGCCGCTGATGCGCTACGTGCCGTTGGCGGCTCTGGCCGCCGTGCTGCTGGTCGTGGCCTGGAACATGAGCGAATACCAGCATTTCCGCCACACGATGTCGGCGCCGAAAGGCGATCGGCTGGTGCTGCTGCTGACCTTCTTCTTGACGGTGTTCTTCGACCTGACCGTGGCGATCGAAGCCGGCATGGTCGTCGCCGCTTTCGTCTTCATGTTCCGCATGGCCGAAGCGGTCGAAGTGAGTTCGGGCGTACGCCTGCTGGACGAGAACGGCGCGGAAGAAGATCCCCAAGCCGCCGACGACGACCAACGCGCGTCGCTGCCCAGGGGTGTGGAGGTATTCCAGATCAACGGGCCCCTGTTCTTCGGCGCATCCAACCGGCTGGACAATCTGCTCGACCAGTTCATCTCGCCGCCCAAGGCCTTCATCTTGCGCATGCGGTTGGTGCCGATCGTCGACGCCAGCGGCGTGCATGCGCTGAAGACGCTCGCGGAGCGTTGCCGGCGTCGCGGCATCGTCCTCATCATTTCGGGGCTGCAGCCGCAGCCGCGCCGGGTGATCGCGGACATGCATCTGGACGAACGCGAGGGCCTGCACTTCGTCCCCGATTATCCACGGGCGCTGCAATTGGCGGAGTCCATCGTCGCAGATTAGGACGCGATTGATCGACGGCCGCTCTCCCGCTTGTGGGAGAAGTTTTCATCCGCCGCCTTCCGAAGCGCAAGCCGGTGCTTCGACAACGGCCCGCCCGCGCGAAAAAATCGCGGCGCTGAGCGCGGCGATAGCCCAGACGCCGATGCCGCCGTAGAGCATCACATTGCCGAACCCGTCGGTGAGCGCGGCGCGGACGACGTCGCCGGAAGCATCCAGCGCCGCCAGTTGCGGAAATTCCTGCCGCACGGCCACGAGGTTTCCGCCCGCGAGCCGTTCGGCGATGGCGCGCAACTGCGTCGCGTCGAACGCGGCGCCGAAGGCTCCGCGCAGGGAGGCATGGATTCCCGCCACCAGGATCGCGCCCATTACGGCGATGTTGATCGCCAGCGTGATCAGCCTGGCGCTGATGTCCATGCCGGACGCCATGCCGGCGCGATTCGCCGGCACCGAGCCCGTGGTCATGTTGGTCGCCGGCGTGGTGGTCAGACCCAGGCCGATGCCCGCCACGAGCGCGCCCGGCAGCACGGCCAATCCGCTGCCCTGCCCGAAACCGCTTCCGAGCTTCATCAGCAGGAAGCCCAGGCCGATCGCTAACAATCCGGCGGGAATCACAATGCTCGCCTGATAACGCATGAGCAGGTATTGCGCGATCGGCGGCATCACCAGATACGGCAGTGTGTAAGCGAGCAACAACAAACCCGTCGCAGTGTTGTCGTAGCCGAGCGCCGCGGAGAAATACAGCGGCAGATAGATCATGAAAGGCCAGTAGCTCAAATTCATGCCCACGCAGCCGAGGATCGCGCCGGAGAAATCGCGGATCTTGAACACCGAGAAATCGAACATCGGATGCGGGTGGAATTTCTCCACCAGCACGAAGGCGACGAGACTCACCAGCGTCGCGGCGGCGACGCCGAGGATGATCCAATTGGAGAAACCGAGATCCGCGCCCTGCGTGATGGCGTAAGTGAGGCCGAGCACCGCCGCGGTCAGCGTCAGGATGCCGAGCAAGTCCAGCTTCCCTGCATGCGGATCCCGCGACTCCTGCACGGCGCCATAGGTCAGCACGATGCCGAGCGCCGCCAACGGCACGTGCGCCAGGAAAATCCAGCGCCAGTCGAGCACGGCGAGCATGGCGCCACCGATCGCCGGACCGAAGCCCAGGCCGATGCCGGAAACGACGCCCCAGATCGCGAACGCATGGCCGCGGGCCTTTCCCTCCGGAAATTGGTGCGACAGCACGGCGATCGAGCAGATCAAGATCGCGCCGCCCGCCATGCCCTGCAGGAAACGGCCGACGATCAGCCAATGCGTGTCGGGCGCCAGCCCGCACAGCAGCGAGGTGAGGCCGAACGCGACGGTGCTGACGACGAACACACGCCTGCGGCCGAAGCGATCGGCCAGCGTCCCGGTGGCCATCAGCACCGTGGTGCAGGCGATGGTGTAGGCATTCATGATCCACTGCAGCGCCTTGAAATCGGCGCCGAGGACCTTCTCCAGGTCCGGCAGGATGATCGGCACGCTGGAGATCTCCAGGCCGAACATCAAACCGGCCAGGCAGATGGCGATCAGGGCGATGGTGTTTGAGCGGCTGGAAGGCGCGGCGGGCATCGATCAGGGCCAACGGGAGGTTGCGGCCCATTCTCGGTAGCCCCGCAACATGATTCAAACGAATAAATTTCATTTTATTAATCGATAATATTAATTAATATGCCGCCATGAACTTCGATCCCACCCTGCTGCGCACCTTCGTCGCGGTACAGGAATCCAAGGGATTCACCAAGGCGGCGGCGCGGTTGCACCTTACCCAATCGGCGGTCAGCCACCAGATCCGCCGTCTGGAGGAACAGGTCGGCCGCCCCCTGCTCCACCGCACGACGCGGCGCCTGGCCCTGACCGAGGACGGCGAGGAATTCCTGCGCCACGCCGAACAGATCCTGCATTCCTTCGACGCCCTCGCCCAGCGCTTCCGCACCTCGCCGATCTCCGGCTCCGTGCGCTTCGGCGTGCCGGAAAGCTACATGGGCGAGCGCCTGCCGCAGGTGCTCTGCCAGTTCCGTCGCGCCTTCCCCGATGTACGGCTGGAAGCGAGCGTGGCGGTGAACCTGGATCTGCATCGCATGGTGCAGACGGGAGAACTCGATCTCGCGGTCGTACCGGTGGTGGCCGGCGCGATGGAGGGCATCCTGCTGCAGCGCGCGCCGCTGCACTGGGTCGCGACCGAGAACTTCGAATTGCCGCGCGAGGCCTCGCTGCCGATCGCCTTTTCCGCACCGCCCTGCATCTGCCGCCTGCTGACCCTGGAAGCCTTGAACGCCACCACGCTGCACTGGCATTCCGTGTTCACCTCGCCCAGCTTGGCCGACCTGCGCGCCGCGGCGCTGACCGGCCTGGCCATCGCGGCGCTTTCGCCGCAGAACATGCAACCCGGAATGAAGATCCTCGACGGGAACTACGGCCTTCCGCCCTTGCCGGACCTCGACACGCTCCTGATCTATGGCGAGGACGAACCGACGCCCGCCGTGCGCGAATTCGGGCGGCTGATCCAACAGGAATCAGCTGCCGCAAAATGAGCGCATGACCGACCGCCTCCCGCCTTCTGCCCTCACCGTCGCCGGCTCCGATTCCGGCGGCGGCGCCGGCATCCAAGCCGATCTCAAGACCTTCGCCGCGCACGGCGTGCACGGCTTGAGCGCGATCGCCGCGCTGACCGCGCAGCACACCCGCGGCGTGACCGCGGTGCACGTGCCGCCGATCGATTTCCTGCTCGCTCAGATAGACGCCTGCTTCGAGGATTTCGAGATCGGTGCGGTCAAACTGGGCATGCTGGCCAATGCCAGCGTGATCGGCGCCGTGGCCGATGCGCTGCGCGCGCATGAACCGCCGTTCGTGGTGCTCGATCCGGTGATGGTGGCCACCTCCGGCGCACGCCTGCTCGAACCTGAAGCGCTGCAGGCATTGCGCGAGCGGCTGCTGCCGTCGGCTTCGGTCGCCACGCCGAACCTGCCCGAAGCCGAACTGCTGCTCGGGCATCCGATCGCCGACCGCGACGGGATGCGCACGGCGGCTTCCGAATTGCTCGATCTCGGCGCCCGCGCCGTGTTGCTGAAGGGCGGGCATCTGATCGACGAAGGCGACGTCGTCGACATCTACGCCGACGCCGGTGGGCTGCGCGAGATCGCCCACCCGCGCCTGCGCATCGAAGCCCACGGCACCGGCTGCACGCTCGCTTCGGCGATCGCCGCGAATCTCTGCTTGGGCCTGTCCGTCGCCGACGCCTGCGCAGCCGCGACCGATTACGTGCATCGCGCCTTGCGGCAGGGCTATCGGCCCGGCCGAAGCGATATAGTCGTGCTCGATCATTTCGGCGCCGCACGGACGCAATGACGACTCGAGCCCACGAATACCCCGTCGTCGCCGACGACGGCCATCGCTGGACGCTGCTTGCGCGCATTCCCGAACGATCGCGCGCATCGCTGCTGTGGCTGCCGGCGCTCGGCGTGGCGGCGAAACACTACATTCCCTTCGCCGAATCCTTGGCGCAACGGGGCGTCGCGGTGTTCCTGCACGAATGGCGCGGCAACGGTTCGAGCGATGTGCGCGCGGATCGCGCGCACGATTGGGGCTATCGCGAATTGCTGCTGCAGGATTTGCCGGCCAGCGAAGCCGCCGTCGCGCAGGCGGCGGCCGGCAATCCCCGCCTCATCGGCGGCCACAGCTTGGGCGGGCAGCTGGCTTGCTGCCGCTTGGGATTGGCGCCGGGCATCGCGCAAGGCCTGTGGCTGGTGGCCAGCGGCTCGCCGTATTGGCGCACGTTCCCTGCTCCGAACCGGCTTTGGTTGCCGCTGGCCTATCGCTTCCTGCCTTGGCTGGCGCGATGGCGCGGCGCGCTGCCGGGACGCCTGATCGGTTTCGGCGGCAACGAGGCGCGCGGCGTCATCCGCGATTGGGCGCGCAGCGGCTTGAGCGGGATCTATCGCGCGGAAGGCATCGCCGCCGACATGGAAGCGGGCATGTCGCAGATCCGGCTTCCGGTGCACGCCTTGGTCATGGCGGACGATTGGCTGGGCCCGGCCGCTTCGCTGCGCTTCCTGCTGTCCAAGCTGCCGGAGTCGCAAGCCGAGGTCGAGATCGTCGACGCGTCCGCGCTGGCCGCGCGGGCCGATCATTTCGCCTGGATGAAGAAGCCGGATGTCCTGGCGGCGAAATTCGCCGGGTAATGCGGTCGCATAAGGCGGTAGTTCAACGTTGTTTCGCAGTTACAACGATATTCGCCGCCTACTCATCGCGATGACTGGCGATACCTACCGGAGAGATCGATGAAAACCCTCGTCTTGCTCGCTGCCCTCACCATCGCATCGGCGTTGACCGCCTGTTCGCGCCAAGCGGAAGCGCCCGCGCCCGAAACGCCTCCGGCGACGGCGCCCGCCGCATCGGCCCCCGTTTCCGATAACAGCGATGCGAAGACTTTCGCCCTCGGCGCTTATTCGGCCATCGCCCTGCGCGACGGCGCGTTGGAATTCGCCAACGACGGCAAAACCTTCGGCGTCGGCCATAAGCCCGAGGAAGTCGCCGCGCTTCTGACCGGCGCCGGCCTGCCGACGGATAAATTGGACTTGAGCCTGCAACCGCTGCTGGTGAAAACCGCGGACAAAGTGCTGCTGTTCGATACCGGCGCCGGCACGAACATGGGCGCGAGCGGCGGCAAGCTGCCCGCCTCTCTGGCGGCCGCGGGCGTCGATCCCGCCAGCGTCACCGACGTTTTCATTTCGCACGCCCACGGCGATCACGTCGGCGGCCTGGTCGGCGCCGACGGCGCGCTGGCTTTCCCCAACGCCACGATCCACATCTCTTCGCCGGAGTGGGCCTTCCTCGCCGGGATGGACGCGGAAACGGCGTCGCATGTGGCGATCGCCGCGCATCCCGCCTTGGTGGCCGCGATGAAGCCCAAGGTCGCCGCGTTCGCACCCGGCGCGGACATCATTCCCGGCGTCATCAAGGCCGTCCAGATCAAGGGCCACACGCCGGGGCATTCCGGCTACCTGATCGTTTCGAACCAGGATTCGCTGCTCTACATCGGCGATGCGATGCACCACGCCATCGTGTCGGTGCAGAAACCGGACTGGACCATCGCATTCGATTCCGACGCCCCCGCTGCGCAAGCCAGCCGCGAGGAGTTGCTCGCTCGCAGCGCCGACAGCGGGCAGCGCATCTATGCCGTGCATTTCCCGTTCCCGGGCGTGGGCAAGATCGAGCGCCGCGGCGGCGGATTCGTCTGGGTTCCGGAATAAACGAAGGACGCCGCAGATCCGCGCAACCGCATCGACGTAGGACGTATCTCCTGTCGGAGACGAACCCGAGGAGATGAACGATGGTCGAATGGATCCGCGCGGCGGCACTCGCCGCGGCGCTGACATGGGGCGGCGCAGCGGCGGCCGCGAACGACGACGGCTTGCGCGAAGCGGCGCGGATCGTCGGCGAGGCCCAGAAAATCCTCGGCGAGGACGGCATCGAGACGACCGAACAGGTCGAACTGGGCGGCATTCCGCAGACGATCAACGTACGCGGGCGCCATCGCGACAATCCCCTCTTGCTGGTGCTGCACGGCGGCCCCGGCTTGCCGATGATGCCCGTCGCCCACCAATACCTGCGGCCGCTGGAGGAATTCTTCACGGTCGTGCAATGGGACCAGCGCGGCGCCGGCAAGACTTATGCGGCGAACGATCCCGAAAAAATCGGGCCGACGATGAGCGTGGAGCGGATGGCGGCCGATGCCGAGGAACTCGCCGCCTATCTGCGCAAGCGCTATCGCAAGGACAAGATCGTGCTGCTGGGCCATTCCTGGGGCACGGTGCTCGGCACCCGGCTCGCGCAGAAGCATCCGGATTGGTTCTACGCCTACGTGGGCGTCGGCCAAGCGGTCGATGTGCAGGAGAACGAACGGCTCGGTTACGAAGCGGTGCTGCGTTGGGCACGGTCGCAAGGCAATGCGCAGGCCGTGCGCGAGCTGGAAAGCATCGCGCCTTACCCGCCCGATCCCACGAAGATGTCGGTGGCGCGGCAACTCGAGATCCTCGACCTGCAGCGCAAATGGCTGACCCAGGCCGGCGGCTACCTGTGGCGACGCACGGACGACCACTATGGCGACATCGTCGGCCTCAGCCCCGAGTATTCGCCCGAGGACAAGACCGCATGGGCCAAGGGCTTGGGTTTCAGCCTGGAAACCCTCTGGCCGGAAATCGTAGCGCTGAATTTCCAAGCCGCGACGCGATTCGATTGCCCGCTCGTGCTCTTCCACGGCCGCCACGATCTGAATACTTCCGCCGAACTGGCCGGACGCTGGTTCGAAAGGATCCAGGCGCCTTCGAAGAAAATGGTGTGGTTCGACTATTCGGGCCACATGGTCTTCGAAGAGGAACCGGGGCGCTTCATGCTGGCGCTAGTGCGGGATGTGCTGCCGCTGACCCGCAACCGCTAGCGGTCGGCTTTCGTGGAGCCGAGCCTGCTCGACTGCTCTTCGTCCACGAAACGAAGCGTTAGGTCTCGTTGCGAAAAGCAGTCGAGCAGGCTCGACTCTACAAGTGCGCCTTTCGCTTTGTAGGAGCGGCCTCAGCCGCCTCTACAAAAGCGGGAAAGAAAAAAGCCAGCGATCGCTCGCTGGCTTTTTTCTTTGGATGGCGCGCCCGGAGAGATTCGAACTCCCGACCCCCAAGTTCGTAGCCTGGTGCTCTATCCAGCTGAGCTACGGGCGCAGAAGCGGAATTGTGCCGAATATGACCAGCATCGGTCAATTCGATTTGCATCTTTTTTGCCGGATCGGCCGGCCGGCCGCTCGTTCGGAAGGCGGAATTTCCGCGACTTCGAACTGACGGAAACAGAGGGAGTTACGTCGTCTAACCTAGCCCTCGGCCTCGTAAGCCTTTGATGCTGCTGGACCGCTTGGCACAGTCGTCCAAGGGATATCCAAGCGCAATCATACCGTTTGCCACGCCCTCCGCGGAAGCCCTTGCACCCCTAGACCGATTACCCTTTGCGAAAGTGCCGCCCAGAGGATTCCGGCCGGGCGGGCAGACCGTGGAGGGTCATTTGCTGCCAAACCCCGGGCTAGGCATTGGGCGCGGGACTCCTTGGGGTCCAATAGCTCGGGGCAGTTCTACGGTGACGCGAAGCCCACCGGCGGAACGGGGTACGAGGGTGAGCGTACCTTCATGCGCGCGAGCGATGCTTTCGGCGATGGCTAGGCCAAGGCCGACGCCTGCGTGGCCGTCGCGTGTCCGTTCGGTGCCCCGCTGAAACGGCTCGACGAGCGTGGAGACGAGCTCCGGACCGAGCTTCTCGCCGGTATTTTCCACGCTGAGCGCCACGCTCGTCGGGCCCGATTGAGTGGTGATCCAGACCGACCCTCGCTCAGGCAAGTTGTGAACGATCGCGTTGTGAACGAGGTTCGTGGCCAACTGCAACAGCAGCGTAGGCGAGCCGATGGCCAGGGCCGCCTCGCAGGAGACCTCGAGGCCGATGCCATGCTTTTCCGCGAGAGGCAGGAGCGTTTCGGCGGCCTCTTCCGCCAGAAGAGAGAGGTCGACCCGCTCTCTGGCGAAAGAACGCTGATCCGAGCGGCTAAGCAGGAGCAATGCTTCGGTAAGGGCGATGGCTCGGGCATTGACGATGCGCAAGCGTTCGATCAGCTGGACACGTTCGTGGTCCGGATCGCTGTCCGCGACATCGAGAAGCGCCTGCGTGATCGCCAGCGGCGTGCGAAGCTCGTGGGAAGCGTTGGCTGCGAACCTCTTCTGTTCGGCGACGTGCGCGGCCAGCCGCGTCAACATGCCGTCGAAGGCATCGGCGAGTTCGCGGAACTCGTCGTTGCGCCCTTCCATGCGGATCTGGTGGGAGAGCAAGCCATTGGCGGCCATCCGGGTGGCGTCCGTGATGCGGGTCAAAGGGGCGAGCATCCGGCCAGCGAGGAACCACCCTCCCACCAGTCCGAATGCCAATAGAAACCCGAGCACCACGGCTGCCGCTGTGCCGAAGACGCTCGGCCCGAAGTTGGTCGGATCGAATACGCGCAGGACGTTGTCGAGTCTGGGCACGAGACTGCTTATCGGGCGATCTCGCAGCAGGAACACCCACACCGCGGTGAGCAGCAAGGCGCCTGCGAGCATCAAAAAGCCGGCATAGCTGAGGGCGAGTTTGAGGCGAACGCTTAAACCGGGCGCTCTATTCATCCGCGCTCTCGCCTTTCGTGTCGATGCGGTAGCCGACACCGGGCACCGTGGCGATGAGCCAGGGATGGCCCAGGCGTTTGCGCAGGGCCGAGAGCGTGATGCGCACGGCATTGGTGAACGGGTCCGCGTTTTCGTCCCATGCGCGCTCCAAAAGCTCTTCGGCGCTGACGACGCCGCCTTCGGCGGCGACGAGCACTTCCAGCACAGCGAACTGCTTCCGGGTCAGCGCCACATAACGGCCGTCACGATAAACCTGCCGGCGAAACGGATCTAAGCGAAGACCCGCGATCTCACGCACCGGCGGCCTCGCGCGTGCGCGTCGCCGGTCGAGCGCTCTGAGCCGGAGCACGAGTTCTCGAAGCGCAAAGGGCTTGGTGAGATAGTCGTCGGCGCCCAGTTCGAATCCCGATGCCTTGTCGTCGAGCCGGTCGGCGGCGGTCAGCATCAGGATCGGCATCCCGCGGTTCGAGGCGACGATGGTCTTGGCGATCTCGTCGCCCGAAGGGCCGGGAATATCGCGGTCGAGGACGGCGACATCGTAGGTATTGATGCTCAGCAGTTCCAAGGCGGCATGCCCGTCGCCGGCGATGTCCGCACTGATCGCTTCCAGCCGCAGGCCGTCGCGAATGGCCTCCGCAAGATAAGGCTCGTCCTCGACGATCAATACGCGCATACACCGTCATTGTACGAGACCAACATATCGTTTCCGTATCGAAAAAAGCATACGGCCCGGCAACATCGGGGCGGTCTTAATGGCGGCATGATCTCCGATACGCACCGGCAAAACGCGGCGCCAGGACGCAGGGAGCCGTCGAGGCGGCGGAAGGCGGCCATACTCGCGACCGCCGTCGCCGGATTGGCGCTCGCGATCGGCGGCTACTTCCTTCTGCAGCCCCCGCCCGCCCCGACGGTGGCCACCACGGAAGTCAGGATCGGCGATATCGAGCAGACGGTGGTAGCGACCGGGAAGATCCGCCCCAAGGAACTGGTCAGCGTGGGCGCGCAGGTTTCGGGCCAGGTCAGACGCATCGACGTATCGCTAGGCCAGCAGGTGCGCGCCGGACAGCAGATCGCCGAAATCGATCCCAGGCCCCAAGAACTGGCGTTGCGCGATGCGCAGGCCGCTGTCGAGACCCTGCGCGCGCAGCGCGCAGCGCGGGCGGCGGTCCAGGAACAAGCCGCACTCGCCTTCGAGCGCCAACGGCTCATGCTGGCCAAAGGCGTGACGGCGCGCGTCGACTACGAAGCGGCACGCGCCTCCTTGACATCGCTCAAAAGCGAGTTGCGCTCGTTCGACGCGCAAATCGTCCAAGCGCAGGCACAGGTCGACACGGCTCGCATCAATCTCGGTTATACGCGGATCGTCGCGCCGATGGACGGCGTGGTCGTCGCGGTCGTGACCAAACAGGGCCAAACCGTCAACGCGCTGCAGGACACGCCTACCATCGTCATGCTCGCGCGATTGGACGTCATGACCATCCGCGCCGAAATTTCCGAAGCCGATGTCGAGAAGATCAAGCCTGGCCAGACGGTTTGGTTCACGACCCTCGGCGCGCCGGATCAGCGCCGTCAAGCGCGACTCGATTGGATAGAGCCCGCTCCGGAATCGATCGTTGCGGACACCGACTCCACCGCATCGGCAGCGAGCGCGAGCACGCCGAAGGCGGTCTACTACAACGCCCTGTTCGACGTTCCCAATGCCGACGGCCGCCTCCGGCCTTCGATGACCGCTCAGGTATCGGTCCTGCTCGCCCAAGTGCACGATGCATTGATCATTCCGGTAGCCGCGCTTCAGCGAGGCGATGGCCCGGACCGCGGCAAGGTGCGCGTGCTCGATGCGCATGGCCGGCCTGTCGAACGCCGAATCAGGACCGGCGCATCCGACGACAGCAACATCGTCGTGCTTTCGGGACTGAGGCTCGGCGAAAAAGTGGTGATCGCCCAAGCGGCGCCGGATACCGACGGCGACAGCGGCGCGAACGTAGGCGGCTGACCATGGACTCGCCGCTGCTGCAACTGACGGACCTGCGCCGTGAATTTCCGGCCGGAGAGGGAACGATAGCGGCCCTCCGCAACATCGATCTTCGGATCGATGCCGGCGAACTCGTAGCGATCGTCGGGGCTTCCGGCTCGGGCAAGTCGACGCTCATGAACATCCTCGGCTGCCTCGACCGGCCGACCGAGGGGCGATACCTATTCGCCGGACGCGATGTCGGCGCGCTGGAAGCGAACGACCTCGCGGCGTTGCGTCGCGAACATTTCGGGTTCGTCTTTCAGCGCTACCACCTGCTTGCCGATCTCACCGCGATCGAAAACACGAGCCTGCCCGCCATCTATTCGGGCCATGCGCCGACGGCACGCCATAAACGCGCCCGCGCTTTGCTCGAACGCCTGGGCCTCGCCGACCGTCTGCACCATCGTCCCAGCCAGCTCTCGGGCGGCCAGCAGCAGCGCGTGGCCATCGCGCGGGCGTTGATGAACGGCGGTGGGGTCATTCTCGCGGACGAGCCGACCGGCGCGCTCGACGCAGCGAGCGGCGAGGAGGTGATGCGCATCCTTCGGGAGCTCAACGCGGAAGGCCACACGGTCATTATCGTGACCCACGATATGAGCGTTGCCGCCCATGCGCAGCGAATCGTCGAGATCAGCGACGGCGCAATCGTCGCCGATCGCCGGAACAGCAGCCGGAGCCGGCGCGCTTCATCGCATCAGCCTGCTTCGCCGCAAGTCGCCCATTCGCGCCTGCGTGCGTCGGTCGCGCGTTTCGGCGAGGCCCTACGCATGGCGCTCCTGGCGATGGCGGCGCATCGGCTCAGAACCTTCCTGACCATGCTCGGCATCATTATCGGCATTTCGTCGGTCGTGTCCGTCGTGGCGCTCGGCAAGGGCGCCCAGGCGCGGGTGATGGCGCAAATCGGCGAGCTGGGCACCATCACCATGGATGTTTTTCCCGGCTCGTGGTTCGGGGACTCGCGCGCCGCGCAGATACAAACGCTGGTCGAAGCCGACGCCCGCGCGCTGGCCGGTCAAGCCTATGTCGACAGCGTCTCGGCCAATCTCTCGACCGACCTAACGGCACGCTATCGCAACCGAACCGCCGACGCGCAGGCAAGAGGCGTGGGACCTGGGTACTTCCGCGCACGTGGCCTGCGTGTCGCACAGGGGGCGCTGTTCGACGAATCCGCCGATAGAGAGATGAGGCAGGCGGCCGTATTGGACGAGAAGGCGAGAAAGGCCCTATTCCCCGACGAAAGAAGCCCGATCGGTGAAACCATCCTGCTGGGCGCGGTGCCGGTGCGGGTGGTCGGTGTCCTGCAGCCGGAAACCGGGGGTTTCAGCGGCCCCACCCCGGGTATTTATCTGCCTTATCGGACCGCCGCCACGCGTTTGGTCGGCAAGAGCCACCTGGAAAACATCATCGTGCGCGTCGCCGCCGACGTTCCGAGCGCCGCTGCGGAACAGGCAGTGGAGCGGCTTCTCGTTCAGCGCCATCGAATCAAGGACTTTTACATCCACAATCCCGACCAGTTCCGTCGCGCGATGACCCAAGCCAACGCGACGCTGACGCTTTTGGGGTCGGCGATCGCGGTGATCGCACTGGTGGTGGGCGGCATCGGCGTCATGAACATCATGATGGTGTCGGTCAACGAGCGCACCCGTGAGATCGGCATTCGCATGGCGGCCGGCGCCCGTCAGAGCGATATCCTCCAGCAATTCATGATCGAGGCCGTGCTGGTCTGCCTGACCGGGGGGATCATCGGCTTGGCCCTCGCGCTTGCGCTGGGCCTTGTCGTCGCTCTTCTCTCGACAGAATTTCAGATGATCTTCAGTCTGCCTTCGTTCTTTCTCGCCTTCGCCTGTTCGACGGCGATCGGCATTCTGTTCGGATTCCTCCCGGCGCGCAGCGCCGCCCGGCTCGATCCTGTCGTCGCTTTGGCGCGGGACTGAAATTCCTTCGCGGTATGGTCGGAAGATAGATGCACGCCCAAGCATGGCTGCTGATCGATGTCGAAGGCGATGGGCGCACGCGCGCCCATCGCGACCAGGCCGACGCGTATCGCGCCTTATTTCAGCGGGAGAAACAGTTCCAAGACGACTTCATGCGCCGGCGATTCCGGAATGAGGGAGAGCCGGCGTTGGCAGTAGATCGGAAACTCGCCGGCTTCTTCACCGCTCGCCGGAAGCCAGTCGCGATAGAGGTAGAGCGCGGCGGGTTCGAGATTGGTGGTATTGCCTGGGTAGCGCAACACCGCGCGGCGCCCGCCCGGAATCACCCCCGCTTTCACCTGCATGTCGTTGGCTTCGATCGGCCGGTCGGTCGCCACGCACAGGTCCATGCGATATTCCGCCGGATTGGCGGGGTTTCGCTCGGATCGAAAGACCATGAAGGTGGGGCTTATTTCGGGCGGCAGGCCGGCAGCGTTACGCCAATCCATCAGCCGCTGGCGAGTATCGCCGATGGTTTTCCGGTCGCCGCGATGCTCGATGATCGCCACAGGCGTGGGAGACACATCGCGGATCGTTACGTCGTCGTTGCTAAAAGTTATTCGCATGAGCTTATTCCTCGCGTTGTCGAGAGGCCCAAAGGCCGCAAGCCACGCTCCCCAGTCGGGAGACTTTCGGAACAACGAAGGCGATTGCCCGAACCTTTGCCGAAAGGCGCGGGCGAAGGCATCCGGTGCGTCGTAACCGGCATCCATCGCTATGTCCGTGACGCTTTGGGCGTCGTTCGAGGCCAGCCGGTGCGAAGCGCGCTTCATACGAGCAAGCTGCACATAACGGTGGACGGACAACCCGAAGGTCGCCGTAAACTGCCGGTGGAAATGAAACTTCGAGAAGGCGGCGATCCGGCTCACCGTTTCCAGATCCAAATCGTCGCCTAGATGCCGATCGATATGGTCCAGCACCCTCAGCATCCGGGCATGATAATTTTCAAGCGCCGGCTTCATCGGTCGTTCCTTTGTGGCCACGCCATCTTGGTGCCGAGGGCGGCAATGCGCTCGACCGATCTTGCGGTTTGGGCCGGTGTCCTCGGGGAG
Organism: Luteimonas gilva; assembly: GCF_005239095.1. Classification (GTDB taxonomy): domain Bacteria; phylum Pseudomonadota; class Gammaproteobacteria; order Xanthomonadales; family Xanthomonadaceae; genus Luteimonas_C; species Luteimonas_C gilva. The sequence goes on from NZ_SZUA01000001.1 coordinate 1,068,698, forward strand.
CAGACAACGCGAGCGCAGCCGACACGGCCATGCGGGTCGCAAGTGACGGAGCGCTTGATGGCCAGGCGCCGCAGCTGCTCGCGGAGCCGCGAGGAGTATCGGGCTGAGGTGGGATGATGGCCGCGGCATGGTGGACGAGACGATGCGACAGGCGCATGGGGCGTCCAACGCCATCCGGCTATTCGCTTCCCCTGCGATCCATGAAAATCAAGAGATCGGGAGAACCGGCGGAGGCTGAGGGGCAAGGCGGGAATGCTCGCAATCCGCAAGCTTGTGCTTCCGCCAAGCGCCGGGCGCGGTAAAACTGGCGGAGACTGAGGGATTCGAACCCTCGATGGAGCTTTTGACCCCATACTCCCTTAGCAGGGGAGCCCCTTCGGCCTCTCGGGCAAGTCTCCGGGTATCGCGCGAACCGGATTGCGCCCGGTTCGCGAAGGGCGCAAGGATACCGGTCAGCCCGCCTGCGGTAAACCTTGCAGGGATTGCGGTTCGTTGCCCTGGTCGGGTTTGCCGGCTTCTTCGCCGCGCTGGATACGCTGGTAGATCTCTTCGCGGTGGACCGCGACGTCCTTGGGCGCAGTGATCCCGATGCGCACCTGATTGCCCTTGACGCCGAGGACGGTGACGGTCACCGAATCGCCGATCATCAGGGTTTCGCCAACACGGCGGGTCAAAATCAACATAAGAGGAAATCTCCGTAAGCCTGCAGCCAAGTCCGCAGGCGGACGTTTTCGCTTAATTATTTGAACTGGTCGAAAACGCTTACAACCGTTTAAAAACGTGAAGCATCATACAAACCGGCCTTCACGTGCAACAAGGGCTAAAGTCATGGGCGATTCAGCGCAGGCGCTGGGCGACCCATTCGCGCACCCCCGCCAGGGCGGGCAGCAGGGCGGGAACGTCGTCTCCGCCGCCTTGGGCGAGGTCCGGGCGGCCGCCGCCTTTGCCGCCGATCTGACCGGCGACGTGCGATAGGAGTTCCCCCGCCTTGACCTTGCCGGCCGCGCTGCCGCTGACGCCGGCCACCAGCGCCGCCTTGCCGTCGCTAGCGCCGGCCAGCACGATCACCGCGTCGCCCAGCTGCTGTTTGAGGCGATCGACCGTGTCGCGCAAGGCCTTGGCGTCGAAACCCTCCAGGCGCGTGGCCAGGACGCTTACGCCGTCGACATCCACGGCCGATCCGGCCAAGTCCGAAGTCGCGCCGGAAGCGGCTTTCGCCTTCAGCGCCTCCAGCTCGCGCTCCAATTTCTTTTGGCGCTCGGTGATCTGGCGGATCTTGTCGACCACGTCTTGGGCGCTGCCGCCCAAAAGCCGCGCGGCTTCGTCCAAACGGCGTTCTTCGTCGTCGACGTAGTCCAGCGCGCCCTGCCCCGTCACCGCTTCGATACGCCGTACGCCCGCGGAGACGCCGCCCTCGGACACGATCTTGAACAGACCGATGTCGCCGGTGCGGCCAACGTGGGTGCCGCCGCACAGTTCGGTCGAGGTGGGGCCGAAGCGCAGCACGCGCACGCGTTCGCCGTATTTTTCGCCGAACAGCGCCATCGCGCCGAAATCCAGCGCCTCCTGCATGGCCATGTGGCGCACCTCGCCTTCGTGGTTGGCGCGGACTTCGGCGTTGACGCGGCGTTCGATCTCGGCCAGTTCCTGCGCGGTCACCGGCTGGAAGTGCGAGAAGTCGAAGCGCAGCCTATCCGGCGCCACCAGCGAGCCTTTCTGAGTCACGTGGGTGCCCAGCACACCGCGCAGTGCGGCGTGCAGCAGATGCGTGGCCGAATGGTTCAACACCGTCGCAGCGCGACGCGCGGCGTCGACCGAGCCGAGCAAATGGTCGCCGCGACGCAAAGTGCCGGCTTCGAGCCGGCCGACGTGGCCGTGGAACTGGCCCGCCAGCTTCAGCGTGTCGGCGACGACGAAACGCACGCCTTTCTCGTCCAGTTCGCCGGTGTCGCCGACCTGGCCGCCGCTTTCGGCGTAGAACGGGGTGCGGTCGAGGATGACGATGGCTTCGTCGCCCGCTTCGATCGCATCGACCGCACGGCCGTTCTTCAACAGCGCGACCACTTCCAGGCCGCCGGCGGTCAAGCCGTCGTAGCCGAGGAACTGGGTGGGCTGCAACTGCGCGACCAGCTCGGCCGGCAGTTGGGTGCCGCCGCCGAACTTGCCGGCCGCGCGCGCGGTTTCGCGCTGCTGCGCCATCGCCGCGTCGAAGCCGGCCATGTCGACGGTGAGGCCGCGTTCGCGGGCCATGTCGGCAGTGAGGTCGACCGGGAAGCCGTAGGTGTCGTACAGGCGGAAGGCGTCGGCGCCGGGGATCGCCTTGCCGGCGGCGTTGCGCGCGGCGACGTCCTCGAAGATGCGCATGCCCGAATCCAGGGTTTCGGCGAAGCGTTCTTCCTCGGCCTTCAAGGCCCTCTCGACCAGCTCGCGCTTGGCGGTGAGTTCCGGATACGCCTCGCCCATCGTCGCATCGAGCGTCCGGACCAGCTTATGGAAGAACGGTTCGCGCACACCGAGCATCCAGCCGTGGCGCAGCGCGCGGCGGATGATCCGGCGCAGCACGTAGCCGCGGCCTTCGTTGGACGGCAGTACGCCGTCGACGATCAGGAACGAACAGGCGCGGATGTGGTCGGCGATCACGCGCAGCGACTTGTTTTCCAGATCGGCGGTGCCGGAGAGTTCGGCGGCCTTCTTGATCAAGGTTTGGAACAGGTCGATTTCGTAGTTGCTGTGCACGTGCTGCAGCACGGCGGTAAGCCGCTCCAGGCCCATGCCGGTATCGACGCAAGGCGCGGGCAGCGGCTGCAGCGAACCGTCGGCCTGGCGGTCGAACTGCATGAACACTAGGTTCCAGATTTCGATGAAGCGGTCGCCGTCCTCGTCCGGCGAGCCCGGCGGACCGCCGGCGATGTGGTCGCCGTGGTCGTAGAAGATTTCCGTGCACGGGCCGCAGGGGCCGGTGTCGGCCATCTGCCAAAAATTGTCCGAGGCGTAGGGCGCGCCCTTGTTGTCGCCGATGCGGACGATGCGGTCGACCGGCAGGCCGATGACCTTGTGCCAGAGATCGAAGGCTTCGTCGTCGGTGTGGTAGACGGTGACCAACAGCCGCTCTTTCGGCAGCCTCCAAACTTCGGTCAGCAGCTCCCAGGCCCAGGCGATCGCTTCCTTCTTGAAGTAATCGCCGAACGACCAGTTGCCCAGCATCTCGAAGAAGGTGTGGTGGCGCGCGGTGTAGCCGACCGAATCCAGGTCGTTGTGCTTGCCGCCCGCGCGCAGGCAGCGCTGCACGTCGGCCGCGCGCACGTAGCTGCGCTTCTCCGCGCCCAGGAATACGTCCTTGAACTGGACCATGCCGGAGTTGGTGAACAGCAGGGTCGGATCATTGCCCGGCACCAGCGGCGCCGACGGGACGACGGTGTGGCCTTTCTCGCGAAAGAAATCGAGGAAATCGCGGCGGATTTCGGAAGTGGTCTTCATAAGGCTTACGGATGGCGGGCGGGCGCCGTGCCGGCCCCGCGATGCCCTCAAGATGCGGGCGCGGGGTCGAGCAGACAACCCAATCGGGCTAGGTTAGCAGGCCGGCGGCCGTCTTTAGCCCCTCTGCGCTGCACAGAGGCGTCGAAACCTCCCAAAGCGGCCGACCCGCATTGCGGAAGCGGCTTATGGCAGCGGCTTTAGCGCGAGCGGGGTTTGTGGGAGCGGCTTTAGCCGCGAGCTTTTTTCGCATGCGGCTATGACCTGACGGAAAGATCCCGCGGCTAAAGCCGCTCCCACCAAAAACCGGCAGTTCAGAACGGATCGTCCGGATCGAAGCGGGTGGCGGTGCGGATGTGGTCGGCGGCGAAGCCGCGGCGGAACAGGAAATCGGCCGCCTTGCGCTGCATGCCGCGATCCTCGGCTGCCGCCGCGCCGAAACGGCGGCGAATCATGTCGCGGGCCAGCTCGGCCCAATCGCCGTCGAACGTATCCAGCGCGGCCGCGACGGCTTCCCGGTCCAGCCCATGGGTGCCGAGTTCGGCGCGGATCCGGATCGGACCATAGCCGCTACCGGCGCGGCTGCGCACCAGGCTTTCGGCGAAACGGACGTCGTCCTGCCAGCCTTCCGCGGTGAGACGGGAAATAGCGGCCTCGGCTTCAGCGCGATCCACGCCGCGTACCGCCAACTTGCGGGTGAGTTCTTTGCGCGAATGCTCGCGGCGGGTCAGCAGGCCCAATGCGCGCTGGAGCGGCGTGGGCTCGGGTCGCGGACGACGAGGGCGTTGCGGCTTCCTCGAGTTGTCGGCGGATTCCGTCAAGGGCGATGGTTCCGAATAAGGCGAGCATGGGTATGCTCGCGGAATTGCGGCAAAACAATACTTCCTCGCTCATCCCGATCCTCTCCGCAAGCGGGAGAGTTCAAGAGAAGGACCCGCCTCTCCCGTCCCTGGGGGAGGCAAAGTCCACTGACGCGTTTCAATCTTCGGCTTCTTCCTCGACAGCCTCGGCGCCGCCGGAAACGACCACCGTCGGCTTCAGCTTTTCGCGCAATGCGGCTTCCAGCTTGGTGGCGATCTGCGGGTTGTCCTTCAGGAACTGGCGGGCGTTTTCCTTGCCCTGCCCGATCCGCTCGTCGTCGTAGCTGAACCACGAACCGGCCTTATCGACCAAGCGGGCTTCCACGCCCATCTCGATCAATTCGCCTTCGCGGCTGATGCCTTCGCCGTACAGGATCTCGGTGACGACCTGCTTGAAGGGCGGCGCCATCTTGTTCTTGACCACCTTGATCTTGGTTTGGTTGCCGATGATTTCCTCGCCCTTCTTGATCGCGCCGATGCGGCGGATATCCAGGCGCACCGAGGCGTAGAACTTCAACGCGTTGCCGCCGGTGGTGGTTTCCGGGCTCTGGCCCGGCATCATCACGCCGATCTTCATGCGCAGCTGGTTGATGAACACCACCAGGGTGTTGGAGCGCTTGATGTTGCCGGTCAGCTTGCGCAGCGCCTGGCTCATCAGACGGGCCTGCAGGCCGGGCAGCTGGTCGCCCATCTCGCCTTCGATTTCGGCCTTGGGCGTCAGCGCCGCGACCGAGTCGATGACCACGATGTCGACCGAGCCGGAGCGGACCAGCATGTCGGCGATTTCCAAGGCCTGCTCGCCGGTGTCCGGCTGCGACAACAGCAGTTCGTCGACGTTGACGCCGAGCTTGGCGGCGTAGATCGGATCCAGCGCGTGCTCGGCGTCGATGAAGGCCGCGGTGCCGCCGGTCTTCTGGCATTCGGCGATGGCCTGCAGCGTCAAGGTGGTCTTGCCCGAAGACTCCGGACCGTAGATTTCGACGACGCGCCCCTTAGGCAAGCCGCCGATGCCGAGCGCGATGTCGAGCATGAGCGAGCCGGTGCCGATCACCTCGGTGGCTTCGACCACGCGGTCGCCCATGCGCATCACCGAGCCTTTGCCGAACTGCTTTTCGATCTGGGTCAAGGCGGCGGAAAGGGCGCGCTTTTTGTTCTCGTCCATCGTGGTGTCCTCGGAGGTGTCGAATCGGGTTGAAGGCAATCTAAGCGGCCGCGGTCGCAGAGGCTGAGACCTCGCGGCCGCTATCGAAAAAATATTCTCCGAGGCTCGGAGCGAGCATCGACGGTTGACGCAAAGCGGAGTCGGAAAACGCCGCCGTCGCGAGGCGAAGAAATCCGGCGCGGGCGCCGCGAGGGGTTGCGCGGCAACGAAGCGTCACCGGTTAGGCCTCACCAGGCCGCAGTACAGGCCTTCGATGGCGAAGTCCTGGTCCGGCAGGACCTCGATCGGTTCGTAATCGGGATTGCGCGGCAGCAGGCGGATCTTGTCCTTGCCGATCTTCAGCAGCTTGACCGTGATCTCGTCGTCGATGCGGGCCACCACGATCTGGCCGGAACGGGCGTCGCGAGTGCGGTGCACGCCGATCAGATCGCCATGGAAGATGCCCTCATCGCGCATCGAGTCGCCCTTGACCCGGAGCAGGTAGTCAGGCGAGGGCGAGAAAAAGTTGCGATCCAGCAACGCATAGTCGTCCGAGCCGATGTCGGCGCCGATGGGCGCGCCTGCAGCGACCTGACCCAGGATAGGCAAACGGACGGCATTATCGGCGATCAGGTCGTCATTGGACCCCATTTCCGGCTTAACCAGCCGAATGCTGCGGGCCTGGCCGGGGATCCGCTTGATTACTCCAGCCTGCTCCAATGCGTCCAAGTGATACTGGGCCGCGCGCACGCCCTTGAAGCCGAAGGCCTTAGCGATTTCCGTCTGCGAGGGCGGGCCTTCGCCGGCTTCGATACGTTCGGCGATCAGCGCGAGGATGGCTTGCTGGGTGTCGGTCAGGTCCATGTTAGTAGTAATACTACTAATAATCGAACCCGTCAACCGTTGCCCGGATGAAGCGAAGCGATCCCGGGACGCCATCGCTCGGCAATAAGCTCAATCCGGTGGAACGAAGCAAAGCCCCGGGTACCGCTTCGCTCCACCCGGGCTACGCGGTCATCAGGCCCTGCAGGGACGCCGCGACTGTCTGCCGCCGCACAGCCTCGCGGTCGCCGTCGAAATGGAACAGCTCCGCCTTCGGGTAGCCGCCTCGGCGCTTCCAGGCGATCCACACCGTACCGACCGGCTTGTCTTCGGTACCGCCGCCCGGCCCGGCGATGCCCGTGACCGCTACGGCCACGCTGGCGCCCGAGTTCACCAAAGCGCCTGAGACCATTTCGATGGCGGTTTCGCGGCTCACCGCGCCATGGGTTTCCAGCGTCTGCGGACGTACGCCGAGCAGCGCCTGCTTGGCTTCGTAGCTGTAGGCGGCCATGCCGCAGTCGAACCAATCGGAACTGCCGGCGATGTCGGTAACGGTTTTGGCGATCCAACCGCCGGTGCAGCTTTCGGCGGTGACCAGATGATCGTGGTTCGCGCGCAGGCGCTGGCCGAGCGATTCGGCCAGCGCGCGCAAGTCGGCGTCGGAGTAATTCGTCACGGGCGCGTTCCGGCGGAGGAACGCGGATTTTGCTACGGAAACCGTCGTCTGTCGCCAACGGGCGGGTTCGCTCTCCGTAGGAGCGGCTTTGGCCGCGAACTCTTTCTCTCAAAATCCTCGCAAGGAAAGAGCTCGCGGCTAAAGCCGCTCCTACAAAAGCAAAAAAGACGGCCCGCCGAAGCGGGCCGCCCTTTCGAAGCGTCGAAACTCAGTAGCCGAAGCGGAAGGTGACGCCGTAAGTGCGCGGCGCACCGAGGAACGCGTTGTAGGAATTGAACGGATTGCCCGGCGCCGGCGAGACGTTCTGCAGCGGCGCGTCGAAACCGACCTGGGCGTATTCGGCATCGGTCGCGTTCAACGCCCACAGCTCCACCATCCAGCGCTTGTCGGCGCGGCCGAAACCGATCCGGGCGTTGACTACGGTGTAGTCGCCCTGCCGCTTCTCCGGATCCAGGTCCGAGCCGGTGTTGTACTCGGACATGTACTTGGCGCCGATGTTGAAGCGTGCGACCAAGTTATTGCCGAACGGATGCTCGTAGGTGACCGCCGCGGTGCCCGACCAGTACGGCGCGAAGCTGACTTGGCTGCCCGGCAGCTTGTACAGGTTGCCGGCCGGCGCCACGAAATCGGCCGTCGGCCTTTCGTCGCCGTAGCGCGTGTCGGCGTACATCAGGCCGCCCTGCAACAGCAGGCCCTTGGTGGGTTGCCACAGGATTTCGGTGTCCACGCCCTTGGAGATCACTTCCGGGATCGAGCGCACGACGAAGCTGGTGCCGAGGAAGCTGTTGAGCTGGAAGTCCTCGTACTTTTGGTAGAACAGCGAACCGTTCAACAGCAGGTTGCCGCCGAGCCAGGTCGTCTTGGTTCCCAACTCGTAGCTGTCGACGAACTCGCCCGGGAACGAGGTGTCGTTGACCGGAATCATGCCGTCGGTGCCGCCGGACAAGCCGTTATTCGATTGCACGCGGTCGAGGTTGAAGCCGCCGGCCTTGTAGCCGCGTGCGACCGAGGCGTAGCCCATCACGTTGTCGTTCCAACGGTAGGCGGCCTTGATCGTGCCGGACCATTCTTTCTCGTCGCGTTCCTGATGGGTCGCGCGGCCGTTGTGGGCGAAGTTGGCCCACGGCAGGCAGCTGTAGCCGACGATCTGGCGAATCAGAGTCTGCTGCTGGGCCGCCGGCAACGACGCGAACGGCACGCCGCGCGAAGTCAGCGCCGCGCCGATGCGGCCGATCGCCGCCGGGCTGATCTGCCCGTTCGCGCCGAAATAGCTGGCGCAGCCGGGGCTGCCGTTCGGATTGCTGTAGCGCGAATCCAGTTCCTTGTCCTCGGCGGTGTAGCGCAGGCCGACGGTCAGGTCGAAGGCTTCGGTGGCGTGCCAAGTGTTGTTGGTGAACAACGCGAAGCTCTTCGAATTCTGCTTGTAACGGTCCAGCGCGCCGAGCCCGGCGAACACCGTGCCCTGCGGGCGGCCGGTGACGTCGGCCAGGAAGCGCGGCGCGGTCGGCGAACCGCCGAGCGCCGGATTGATCAGCGACAGCAGCGCGATCGACAGATAAGGCTCGTAGGCGTTGCCGATCCGGTAGGTCTCGTTGCGCGTCAAGTCCTCGTCCGAATAGAACGCGCCGAACATCCAGTCGACCTTGTCGGTCGCGCCGGTCAGGCGGAATTCCTGGGTGAAAGTCTTGAAGCCGGTGAAGGATTCGTCCTTCTGCGCATTCCGGTACAGGATGTCGGCGCTGCTGAAATCGAAGTCCAGGCCGTTGATCGAACCCCAATCGCGCCAGGCGGTGATCGAAGTCAGCGTGGCGCCGCCGAACCACGGCGTATTCCAGTTCACTTCGGCCGACAGGCCTTTGTCCTTGATGTCCTGCTCGGTGCTGCGGTTGCTCCAGGCTTCGCGCCGGAACGGACGCGCCATCGGCGCGACGCCCTCGTCGGGCGACAGCACATTGACGATGTCGCCGGTGCGGCCGCGCGTGGTGGTCACGCCGACGCAGCAGTTCTCTTCGCGGCTGGTGTAGTCGGCGATGAAGTTGATGTTCAGATCGTCGGTCGGCTCGATCAGCAACTGGCCGCGCAGCGAGTGGTAGTTCTGGTCGAAATCGTCGGTCTCGCGGCGCGGGCCGGCGCCGGTGTGGACGTCGATGAAGCCGTCGCGCTTGCGCTGGGTGCCGAAGATGCGGAAAGCGGCCTTCTCGCCGAGCGGCGAGTTGAACGCGCCGCTCACGCCTATCGCGCCGTAGTTGCCGACCGTAAGCTCGGCCTCGGCGCTGGTCTCGTGGTTCGGGCGACGGGTAATCACATTGATGACGCCGGCCGAGGTGTTCTTGCCGAACACGGTGCCCTGCGGGCCTTTCAGCACTTCGATGCGCTCGATCTCGCCTAGGTCGCCGAAGCCGACGCCGTTGCGCGGCCGGTACACGCCGTCGATCACCACGCCCACCGACGATTCCAGGCCGGCATTGTCGCCGACCGTGCCGATGCCGCGGATGCGCGCGGTGGTCTGCGCCTCGCTCTGGGTGCTGGTCACGGTCAGGCCCGGCACCAGCATCTGCATGTCCTTGACGTCGCGCACGCCGGTGTCCTGCAGCTGCTGCTGCGACAGCGTGGTGATCGCGATCGGCACGTCCTGCAATTGCTCTTCGCGCTTTTGCGCGGTGACCGTGATCGCGCCCAACGTCTTGGGCTGGTCTTCGTCGGCGTTGCCGGTCGCCTGACCAGGGGCCTGTTGCGCTTCCTGCGCGAACGCGAACGACGGGAATTGAACCAGTACGGCAACGACCGCAAGCGACAACAGGTTCCGCTGCTTACTCGACGCTGTCATGGAATCGCCCCCTCGAGGTTTGGTTTGGCTCGCACGTAAGACGACAAACGCGCCGACCAACGGCCGGCGCCAATCGCAGCTCGAAACCCGTCGGTCGGTGGGGGCGCCCGGCGTGGTTCTTCAGCGGAACTGCGGCGGCGCAAACGTTAGCACATTCGATGCACGGTGGAGGGCGCGTCTCGGCGCTGCACGAATCGAGCCCGAGCCGCAAGAGAACCGGCGCGCCGCGCATCGTGCGAGATGCGCGAGCGCCCATCGGAAGGTTCCGCGGCAGGCCCGCCCCTCCTGCGGGACGGGCCGAAGACGCTCGCGCCGGTTTAGCGGCCGGTCGCTGTCGTAGCCGTGTCCGCGGGCGGCAAAGCATCCGCATTCGCAGCGGCCAGCGAAGCAGGCGCAGCCACTTGAGCCTGCGGACTGAAGGACAACATCAAGCCGAAGCTCGAAGCGGTCTGCTGATCGCTGGCATGCTCGCGGCGGAACAGCAGCGACAAGTTCCAGGCCGGTGCGATGCTCCAATCCAATCCCGCACCGTAGGACAGCATATTGTCGCCGTAGCTGCGCAGCGCGAGCTTGTAATCGGTCGACACGGGCGAGACCACGTAGTTCAACGCCACGTCGCTGCGGTTTTCGAAGGCTTCGCGGTACTCCAGCATCCAGTACGGCCGCACCTTCGACTGCGCCATCGAATAGCTGCCCTCCAACCCCACCGCCAGGCCGCTGCTTTCGACGGTCTGCTTGCCGTAAGCCAAGTCGTAGATGCCGAGCCCCCGTTCGCGATACGGGTCCAAGCGGGTGCGGCTGGCATCCAGGCGGCCGTAGCCCGTGAGGTTCATGCCGGCGCCGCCGCGCTCGTAGCCGACGGTGAGCGATGCGAAGTTCTGATCGCCCTCGCGCTTGGCGAGCGCGGTCGCGCCGGCGATGTCGCTCGCACGGCGGATGTCGAAATCCAAACGGCCCCAGCCGAACGTGCCGTCGACGAAGACGTGATCGCCATGGCGCCACAAGCCGTAGACGGACAGCGAGCGCTGCTCGGCATCCAAACGCGAGCGGGAACGGTCGAAGTCGGTGTCGTTCCAACCCCAACCGCCGGCCACGCCGACCAGCACGCGGCCGCCCAGCCACCAGTCGACGCCCGCGGTGATGCCGTCGCTGCGGTAACCGAACCCTTGGCTGGCGCCGCGGAACGCGCGTTCGCCGGTAGTCACCGTACCGCCCGTCCACCATCCCCAGCCCTTAGGCATGACGAGCGCATCGTCGGACATGAACTGATTCGCGGGCAGCGAGAACGATGCGCCCGAACCACCGCCGACGTTCAGACTCAGGCCGTTGCTCGAACGGTTGTCCTGCGCATGGCGCTGCTGGCGCAGGCGATCGCGGATGTTCGCCTGTTGCGCGGCGGCGAAGCGCACGCTGGCATCGACTTGCGCCTGGATGCCGCCGACCACGCTCGGATCGCGGGTCGGATCCGGACGCGCGTCCACCGTGAGCGTCGTACTCACCGTCGCTTGCGTGTAGTTGCCTGCGGCGGCTTGAGTGGCGACGAGCGTGGCGACGCCGCTGCCGACCAGGGCCACGCGCCTTCCGCTGACGGTAGCGACCGAGGCGTTGCTGCTGGTGAAGGTGTAGCCGCCGCTGCTGGGGCTGGTCGGATCGGGCAGATCGAAGCTGCCTTCACCGACGGTCTTCACCAGCGGCGCGATCCAATTCAAATGCGGCGTCGCCAAACCGATTTCGACATCCAGCGCGACTTCGGGGGCGGCCAGATAACCGTTACCCCCCGCCTGATTGGCCGTGAGCCCGCAATTGCCGGCGGCATGCATCGTCACCGTGGCGCCGGCGACTGTGCAGACCGAAGCCGTCGTGCTGGCGAACACCACCGGGTTGCCCGAAGCGCCGCCGCTCGCCGAAACGGCGAAGGTGCCGTTCGGCGCGTAGACGGGCGCTGCCGGATTGGCGCTGAACCCGGTGATGGCCTGCGTCGCGGACTGAATAGTCACGTTCAGTGCGACCTGCGCCGCAGCTTGGTAATTGGCGTCGCCCGCCTGATCGGCGGTCAGCGAACAGGCGCCCGAGGTCAGCATCGAAACGGTACTGCCGCTCACCGTGCACACGCTCGGCGATGCGCTGCCGAACACGACAGGACTCGTCGAAGGACCGGGCGTGGCCGAAACCGCGAACGTGCCGCCCGGCGCATAGGTGGGCGACGCCGGATTGGCCGCGAAATTCGTGATCGCCTGCGTGCCGGCGCCGATCGCGACATTGAGCGTCGCCTGCGGTGCGGGCGTGTAGTTGCTATTGCCCGCCTGATCCGCGGTCAACGCGCAGTTGCCCGCGCCCAGCATGCTCACCGTGCTGCCGCTGACCGTACACACGGCCGGCGATGCGCTGCCGAACACGACCGGATTGCCCGATGCGCCGCCCGTGGCCGAAACGCTGAAACTGCCTCCCGGCGCATACACCGGCGCGGCCGGATTCGCCGCGAACGCAGTGATGCTCTGCGCCGCTTGCGCGACCACCAGCGTATAGGGCCGGCTGCCGGAAAATCCGTTGTTGGACGTCGCGCCGACGGTGAAGTTGTAGGTTCCCGCAGCCGTCGGCGTACCCGTCAACGCGCCATTGCCGGCCAAGGCCATGCCCGCCGGCAGCGCACCGGCATCGATGGCGAACGTGTACGGCGCCACACCGCCGTTGCCGCTGCTGGCGGTGATCGTCGTACTGTAGGTCGCGTTGTAGGTCGCGTTGGGAAGCGTGGCGGGCGCGACATCGACGATTACGGTCTCGCACGTCAGCGCTAAGTTCGTCACGTCGCTGCTCACCACCGTGCCGCTGGCCGGATTGACGCTGCAAATCTGGCCGCTGGGGGGCGTAAGCACGCTGACGTTCCAATTCGCGCCGCCGGGCAGACGCGTCGGAAACACGAAGCTGGCCGCGGCCGCGGCCACCGTCACTTGCTGCGAGCCGGCCGGATTGGTGCTAGTGAGTTGCAGCGTCACCGCGCCGGTTTGGCCGCTCGCGCCGCCGCCGACCGAATACTGCGGCGTCGCTAGGCAGATCAGCGCGGCGCCGTTGCCGGCTTGCACGCCGTTGTTGATCGTTACCGCGCTCAGGCCGGTCGCGCCGGACGAGCCGCCTGCGCCGCCGCCACCGCCGCCGTTCCAGTTTTGTTGGCAAGAGGTCGTGCCCACGCCTGCGCCGCCGCCGCCCGCGCCGACGGTCGCACCGCCGCCGCCGCCGCCGCCGTAGCCGGCGCCGCTGAAGGATCCACTGAAATTGAAGGAATCGCCGCCGTCGCCGTTGGCCGCATTGCCCGCCGTCGCCGGGAAAGAGCCGCAACCGCCGCCGCCCGCACCGCCCGTGCCGACCGCACCGCCGCCGCCGCCATAGGGACCCGGCCCGCCGGGAACATCCGTGCCCGCGCTACCTGTTCCGCCGCCGCCTACGCCGCCGGCGCCGCCCGCGATCACGCTCGTCGTGCTCCAACCGGCGTTGCCGCCGCCCCCGCCGCCGCCGGCGATGCCGACCCGCGTTGCGCCCAGGCGCAGATCGGTGCCGCCGCCGCCGATGCCGTCGACGCCTTGGCCGACGCCGCCGGGATTGACCGCTTGCGAGCCTTGCCCGCCTACGCCGATCGTCAGGACCGCGCCCGGCGTCACCGCCAACGTGCCGCGGACCCGTCCGCCGAGACCGCCGGCGCCGCCCGGCGACATCGGGCTGCCGCCGATCGTGCCTGCGCCGCTGCGGCCCGCGCCGCCCTGCGCGCCGCTCAGATAAACCGTTGCCGAAAAGGTGCCTGCCGGCACCACCAGCGTCTGGTCGCCGCCGGTGAAACCGAACGCCACTGGCGTTTCGCCGACCGCGCAGCTCTGCGCTTGCGCCGGCCCCATCCAGGCTAAGCCAGGCAGGACCAGCAGCGCTCCGGTCAGGAGCCACGCTGCGCGGGACGAAGATTTGGCCGGCACGGCCGTTACAGAACCAGCCGCGCGCGAAAGCGCCGCCTTCTCAGCGAAACGATTCATCTGGACCCCCCGACCGACGCATCGCCGCGCCCGCCATATCCCTGCTTCCGCGCATCGCTGCGCGCCCCACCGGGAGGATCTCTTCGACCAAGCCTTACGTCAATCCCCGAAACCGGGTATCCCCCCCGAATTCGGCTGGGGCGCGCCGATTCTGTGGGAACATACCTTCTTCCCCGCAGCACTGGCTTCGGACTGCCCTCTCGCGGGCGAGCCGTCAGAATTCCCGTCGATCGAATGTCCGCCGATTCCAAGAACGCGACCGGCCCCAAGACCGCCGACCAGCACACGCCCCTGATGAAGCAGTTCTTCGCCGCGAAGGCGGAGCATCCGGACGTGCTGCTGTTCTTCCGCATGGGCGATTTCTACGAGCTGTTCTACGACGACGCGCGCAAAGCGGCGAAGCTGCTCGACATCACTCTGACCCAGCGCGGCAATTCCGCCGGCCAACCGATCCCGATGGCCGGCGTGCCGCACCATTCGGCCGAAGGCTATCTGGCGCGGCTGGTGGCGCTGGGCGAATCGGTGGCGATCTGCGAACAGATCGGCGACCCGGCCGCGAGCAAAGGCTTGGTCGAACGCAAGGTGGTACGGATCGTCACGCCGGGCACGGTCACCGACGAAGCGTTGCTCAGCGAACGCCGCGACACCCTGCTGCTGGCCTTGTCGCGCAGCAAGCAAGGCTACGGTTTGGCGTGGGCCGACTTGGCCGGCGGCCGCTTCCTCGCCAACGAAGTCTTCAGCGACGACGCGCTGGAAGCCGAACTGTCGCGGCTGGAACCGGCCGAGCTGCTGCTGCCCGACGAAGAAGGCTGGCCGGATTTCGTGGCCGCGCGCAGCGGCCTGCGCCGGCGCGCGCCGTGGCTGTTCGACGCCGACACCGGCCGCCGCCAATTGCTGCAATTCTTCGGCCTGCACGATCTGAGCGGCTTCGGGCTCGAGGACAAGCCGCTCGCGGTCGCCGCCGCCAACGCCTTGCTCGGCTATGTCGAGGAAACGCAGAAGCAGCGTCTGCCGCATCTGACGTCGATCGCGATCGAAGCCAGCGACGGCGCGATCGCGATGAACGCCGCCACGCGCCGGCACCTGGAACTCGACACGCGCGTCGACGGCGACACCCGCAACACCTTGCTCGGCGTGCTCGACGCCACGATCACGCCGATGGGCGGACGCCTGCTGCGGCGCTGGCTGCACCGGCCGCTGCGCGACCGCCGCACGCTCGGCGAGCGCCACCAGGCGGTGGCGACGCTGATCGAACAAGGCATCGAACGGCCGCTGCGCGAACGCTTCCGCGGGCTCGGCGACCTGGAGCGCATCCTCTCGCGCATCGCGCTGCGTTCGGCGCGGCCGCGCGACCTGAGCACGCTGCGCGACGGCCTGGCGATGCTGCCGGATCTGCGCGTCCTGCTCGGCCCGCTCGATTCGCCCCGGCTGCGCGCGTTGTCGGACGAACTCGGCGAACACGCGGCCGAAGCCGCCCTGCTCGCGCAGGCCTTGGTCGAACAGCCGCCGGTGTTGGCCCGCGACGGCGGCGTGTTCGCCAAAGGCTACGACGCCGAGCTGGACGAATTGCGCGAACTATCGACGAACGCCGACCAATTCCTCGTGGACTTGGAGCAGCGCGAACGCGAGACCAGCGGCATCCCGACGTTGAAGGTCGGCTACAACCGCGTCCACGGCTATTACATCGAAATCAGCAAAGGCCAGGCGGCGCGCGCGCCGACGCACTACACGCGGCGGCAGACGCTGACCGGCGCCGAACGCTACATCACCGAAGAATTGAAGGCCTTCGAAGACAAGGTGCTGTCCGCGCGCGAACGTTCGCTGGCGCGCGAGAAATTGCTGTACGACGGCCTGCTCGACGCCTTGAACGAACGCCTGGAACCGCTCAAGCGCTGCGCCGCGGCCTTGAGCGAACTCGACGCGCTGGCCTGCTTCGCCGAACGCGCGCAAGCCTTGGACTGGTCCGCGCCGCGACTGGTCGACGAACCCGGCCTGCGCATCGAAAACGGCCGCCATCCCGTGGTGGAAGCGGTGCGCGAAGAACCGTTCACGCCCAACGATCTCAGCTTCGACGGCGAGCGCCGGATGCTGGTGATCACCGGCCCGAACATGGGCGGCAAATCGACTTACATGCGCCAGAACGCGCTGATCGTGCTGCTCGCGCACATCGGCAGCTTCGTGCCGGCGGCGAGCGCGACGATCGGGCCCATCGACCGCATCCTGACCCGCATCGGCGCCGGCGACGACCTCGCCCGCGGCCAATCCACCTTCATGGTGGAAATGGCCGAGACCAGCTACATCCTGCATCACGCCACTGCGCAGTCGCTGGTGCTGATGGACGAGATCGGCCGCGGCACGTCGACTTACGACGGCTTGGCCCTGGCCGACGCGGTGGCGCGGCATCTGGCCTCGGTCAACCGCTGCTACACCTTGTTCGCCACGCACTATTTCGAATTGACCGCCTTGGCCGAACCGGGCAGCGGCATCGCCAACGTGCACCTGGATGCCGTCGAGCACCACGACAAGCACGGCGGCGACACGCTGGTGTTCATGCACGCAGTGAAAGACGGCCCCGCCGACCGCAGCTTCGGCCTGCAGGTGGCCGCGCTCGCCGGCTTGCCCAAATCGGTAGTGCAGCAAGCGCGCGGCCGCTTGGCCGAACTGGAACGGCGCGGCGATACGCCGCAACCGTCGATGGCGCCGGCCGCGCTCGACGCGCCGCAGCAGATCGGGCTGTTCGCGCCGGCTTCCGCCGCGCTCGACGCGTTGACCGCGATCGAACCCGACGATCTGTCGCCCAAGCAGGCTTTGGAAGCGATGTATCGGTTGAAGGCGCTGTCCCGCTCCTGATCCACGCCATCCCGATATCCTCGCGCGCCCAAACGTTCCCTATGCGCGACGAAGCGAAGAACATCCGAAGACGGATCGTGTTCTTATCGCGTCGCCGGGCCGCAGACTTTGCGTCGGCTAGCTTGCCCTCTCCTTTTACGGGAGAGGGAAAGGCGCGCAGCGCCAGGGAGAGGGTTCGGCTTTTCGCGGATAAACCATCCGCAAGACCTCTCCCGTCCATCCATCTGCATACGACGGGAGAAGCAATCGATGCCACTGACCGCCAAACATTTCCGCGTGGCCGGCGCCTGCCTGTGCCTATTCGTCGCCGTGCAGATCTTCCAAGCCCTGTGCTTCATCTTCTGGTTTCCCGAAACCCAGGCGGCAGCGGAAGATTTCGCCGTGCGCGCCGGCTGGCTCGACCGCACGCGCGCACTGGCCGTACTGTTCGGCATCGCCGGACTGGCGGTCACCTATGCGGTGTTCGCGCTGGATCGCTTCGCCAAGGCGCCGCTGGCTTCGCTGCTCGCTTTCACTTTCTGCATGTTTTTCGTCGTCTTCGAATTCCTGCACCGCGGCCTGGATTTCGTGATGGTCAGCCAGCAATGGGCCAATGCGTACGCGGCCGAGCCGGCGCTGCGCGGCGTCCTCGCCGAGCGGCACGAGTTCTGGGGCGCGTTCACCAGCGCGATCTATTTCCCGCTGATGTTGTCGGGACTGATCGCCTGGACCTGCTTCGCGATCGCCACCTGGAAAGCCGGCTCCGGTTGGATGCGCTTGGCCTCGATCGCCTTCACCATCAATGCGGTGCGCACTTTGGGTCGGCTGCTGGGCAATTACACCGGCCTGGACTGGTTCGATTTTCTAGACAACTTCACCCTGTACCTGGTCCTGGTGTTCCTGATCAACGGCTTGCTCGTCGCGTGGTTGTTCAAACGCGCGGCGGCCGTGGACAAGGGGCCGGCCTTGGCGGTTTCGTAACAATTCCCCGCCTAACGTGTCGGTTTCGACCACGCCAGCGAGGACCGCACGATGAACGCCCAGACTTCCCTCACCCAGGACCTCGCTTCGCAGTTGCAAGGCCCGCCGCTGCAGCAGATCGCCCAGCAGCTGGGCGTCGACCCATCCCAGGCCAACAACGCCATCGGCGCGGCGCTGCCGTTGCTGATGGGCGCGCTGGGCCGCAACGCCAGCCAGCCGCAGGGCGCCGAAGCTTTGTTCGGCGCGCTGCAGCGCGACCATTCCGGCCTGGATATCGGCAGCGTGCTGGGTTCGGTGCTCGGCGGCGGCGGACAGGGCCAGCAGATCCTCGGCCATGTCCTCGGCGCCAGCGAACCGCGCGCGCAACAGGCCGTGAGCCAGGCGACCGGCCTGGGCAACGACAAGGTCAATATGCTGCTGCGTTGGCTTGCGCCGATCGTGATGGCCTACCTCGCCAAGCGCATGTTCGATAACCGCCAAGCCGGCGCCGCATCCAGCGGCAACGATGCCTCACCGGATGTGCTGGGACAGATCCTCGGCCAAGAACGCCAACAGATCGGCCAACAAGCCGGCGGCCTGGGCGGCGGCGTGCTGGGCGCCGTGCTCGATAAGGACGGCGACGGCGACGTCGATCTGTCCGACCTGATGAAAGTCGGCCAATCCGTCCTCGGCGGCCTGCCCCGCGCCTGACCCGCTTTGCCCCTCTCCCTTTATGGGGTGAAGGGGCATTGCTTGCGAATCACCGATTCGCATGCCCTGAGCGCCCCGCGTAAGCGAGCGCGCGATGCTGGGTTCGCTACGCTCAACCCAGCCTACAGGGACGCCGACTCGTCGATATGTGTCTCTTGCGCATCCCTCAATAGCCCCTGCCTATCGATAACTTCGCTTCATTCAATTTCATAAACATCCGGCCGGGACGTACCCTCCCTCCATCCCTCCCACCCCGCAGAGCCGCCAGCCATGAACAAGCCAGAGACTGCACAACCGAAGTGCCCCTTCCATGCCGGGCGCACGTCCAATCGCGAGTGGTGGCCCAACCAGGTCGACATCAGCGTGCTGCACCAGAACACGCCCGAAGCCAATCCGATGGGCGCGGATTTCGACTACGCGAAGGAATTCGACAGCCTCGACCTCGATGCGGTCGTCGCCGACTTGCGCGCGCTGATGACCGATTCGCAGGAATGGTGGCCCGCCGACTTCGGCCACTACGGCCCGTTCTTCATCCGCATGACCTGGCACGCCGCGGGCACCTACCGCGTCGGCGACGGCCGCGGCGGCGGCGGCACCGGCCAGCAGCGTTTCGCGCCGCTCAACAGCTGGCCGGACAACGGCAATCTGGACAAAGCGCGCCGTTTGCTGTGGCCGATCAAACAGAAGTACGGCCGCAAGATTTCTTGGGCCGACTTGCTGGTCCTCACCGGCAACGTCGCGCTCGAATCGATGGGCTTCAAGACGTGGGGCTTCGGCGGCGGCCGCGAAGATTCGTGGGAGCCGGAGAACCATATCGATTGGGGCCAGGAAAAAACCTGGCTGGGCGACGAACGTTACGCCAACGACAATCGCGAACTCGACGGCCACCTCGCCGCCGTGCAGATGGGCTTGATCTACGTCAATCCGGAAGGCCCGAACGGCAATCCCGATCCGGCCAAAGCCGCGATCGACATCCGCCACACCTTCGCGCGCATGGCCATGAACGACGAAGAGACCGTCGCGCTGATCGCCGGCGGCCACACCTTCGGCAAAGCGCATGGCGCCGGCCCGGCCAGCCATGTGGGCAAAGAACCCGAAGGCGCCGACATCGAACATCAAGGCCTGGGTTGGGCGAGCAGCTTCGAAACCGGCATGGCCGGCCACACCATCACCAGCGGCCTGGAAGGCGCGTGGACGCCGACGCCGACCACGTGGGACAACGATTTCTTCGACACCCTATTCGGGTTCGAGTGGGAGTTGACCAAGAGCCCCGCCGGCGCCCACCAGTGGAAACCGAAAGGCGGCGCCGGCACCGATACGGTGCCCGACGCGCACGATCCGTCGAAGCGGCACGCGCCGATGATGCTCACCACCGACCTCGCGCTGCGCGTCGACCCGATCTACGAGAAGATTTCGCGCGATTACCACCAGAACTTCGATAAGTTCGCCGAGGCCTTCGCCAAAGCCTGGTACAAGCTACTGCATCGCGACATGGGCCCGTTGTCGCTCCATCGCGGCAAGCTGTCGCCCAAGGAACCCTTGATCTGGCAGGATCCGATTCCCGCGGTCGATCATCCGCTGATCGACACCGGCGACATCGCCGAACTGAAGCAGAAAATCCTCGCCTCCGGCCTGAGCGTATCGCAGCTCGCCTCCACGGCCTGGGCTTCGGCTTCAACGTTCCGCGGCTCCGACAAGCGCGGCGGCGCCAACGGTGCGCGCATCCGTCTCGAGCCGCAGAAGAACTGGGAAGCCAACAACCCGGCCGAACTGGCGAAGGTGCTGGCCAAGCTCGAAGGAATCCAAAAGGAGTTCAACGCCTCGGCCAAGGGCGGCAAGAAAGTGTCGCTAGCCGATCTGATCGTGCTCGGCGGCGCGGCCGCAGTCGAAAAAGCAGCGAAGGACGCCGGCCACGACATCCAGGTGCCGTTCAACCCGGGCCGCATGGATGCTTCGCAGGAGCAAACCGAAATCGAGTCGTTCGATTACCTCGAGCCGCAAGCCGATGGTTTCCGCAACTACCTGAGCGCGAAAGCGGCAAAGCGGGCGACGCCCGAGGAAAGGCTGGTGGACCGCGCGCAACTGCTCACGCTTTCGGCGCCGGAAATGACCGTCCTGGTCGGCGGCTTGCGCGTGCTGGGCGTAGGCCAGCCCGAGCACGGCGTGCTCACCTCGCAACCCGGCAAACTCACCAACGACTACTTCGTCAACCTGCTCGACATGGGCACGAAGTGGAGAGGCGTGGACGGCCGCGAAGGCGTGTTCGAAGGCCGCGACCGCAAGACGGACAAGACGAAGTGGACCGCCACTCGCGCGGACCTGATCTTCGGCTCGCATTCGCAGCTGCGCGCGCTGGCCGAGGTGTACGCCGCCTCGGACGCGAAGGAGAAATTCGTGAAGGATTTCGTGAAGGCCTGGAACAAGGTGATGGAGCTGGATCGCTTCGATTTGAAGAAATGACCTGTTCGTATCGATGCAAAGCAAGACGCCGGCCATGCCGGCGTCTTTTTTGGCTTGTGTAGAGCGGAGCTTGCTCCGCTGCTTTTGCTCCTTTCTTTGTAGAGCGAGGCTTGCCTCGCTGATTTACCTTCGTGCCCACGCAAGAAAAGCAGCGGAGCAAGCTCCGCTCTACACAAGCCAAACAGCGGGGCAAGCCCCGCTCTACAAAGCCGATCAAGTCGCGGGGCGCTGCTCGACCTTGGGCTCGGCGATCTCTTTACCGGTTTCCGCATGCCCGGCCATCTCCGCGCCGGCATTGCGCGGCAACCGCCACATCATCCAGGCCGAACTGGCCGACAACAGGCCTACGACGACGAAGGCGATATAGAAATTGTGCACGTCGGTCGAAGGCCGATGCGCGATCAAGCCAACGAGCTCCAGCACGTAACCGGCCACCGCCACGCCCATGCTGAGCGACAGCTGCTGCATCATGCCGGCCAAACTGCTGGCCTGCCCCATCTTCGGCGTGTCGACTTCCGCATAGCTGATCGCGTTCAAGCTGGTGAACTGCAGCGAGCGGAAGCAGCCGCTGACCAGCAGCGTGCAGACGATGAAGACATGCGGCGTCGTCGGCCGGAACAGGCCGAAGCCGCACAGCATCGCCGACGCGAGCAGAGCGTTGAACACCAGCACGTTGCGGAAGCCGAAACGCTTCAGCACGTTGGCCGCGAGGGTCTTCATGAACATCGCGCCGACCGCCGACACGAAAGTCAGCATGCCCGACTCCACCGGCGTCAATCCGAATCCCAACTGCAGCATCAGCGGCAGCAGGAAGGGCGTAGCGCCGACGCCGATCCGGAACAGCGAGCCGCCGAGCACGCCGGCGCGATAGGTCGCCAAGCGGAACAGGCCCAGGTCGAGCAGCGGATGCGGATGCCGGCGCGCATGCCATGCATAAGCGATCAATGCCGCGACGCCGAAGATCAATGCGCCCAGCGATAACGGCGCGGACACCAGGTGCCGGCCCATCGTCGAAAAGCCGAACATCGCCAGCGCCAGGCCCAGGCCGGTGAGCAGAAAGCCTAGCCAATCCAGCGGCACTGCGGTTTCGCGTATGTCGGGAATGAATCGCTTGGCCAGCGCGATGCCGAGCAAACCGATCGGCAGATTGATCAGGAAGATCCAGCGCCAGTCGAAATAAGTGGTGATGAAACCGCCCAGCGGCGGCCCGACCACGGGCCCGATCAGCGCCGGAATCGTCAGCCAGCTCAAGGCTTGCACCAGCTCGCTTTTCGGCACGGTGCGCAGCAACACCAGACGGCCGACCGGCACCATCAATGCGCCGCCCATGCCCTGCAGGAAGCGCGCGGCGACCATGGTTTCCAGCGACACGCTGGCCGCGCACGCGACCGAGCCGAGCAAGAACACGCCGATCGCGCTCATGAAGGTGGGCCGCGCGCCGAAGCGGTCGGCGACCCAGCCGCTGATCGGAATGAATACCGCCAGCGCCAGCATGTAGGTGGTCAGCGCCAGCTTCAGCGCGATGGGATCGGTCTGCAGATCGTTGGCGATGGCCGGCAGCGAGGTCGAGATCACGGTCGAATCCATGTTCTCGATGAACAAGGCGCAGGCCACGATCAGCGGCAGCAGGCGGCCGGATTTCATGCTGCCGCCCGCTCAGGTGGCATCGATGTCCCCTAAAGCGCGGATCAAGCGGCGCGCGCGTTTATCGGGCTTGGTTTCCGGCGGTTGGTAACCGGCCCGCGCCGCGCTCGCCTCGGCGCGCTTGGCTTCGCGCGCGATCTTCGACGCTTCGGATTCGCGATAAAGCGCCTGCGCGATTTTGGCCGGCCCGCGCGTATGGCTCAGGCCCAGGACTTCGATGCGGAATATTTCCTCGCCGCGCACGATCGCCAGCGCGTCGCCCGCATGTACGCTGCGCGAAGGCTTGGCGCGCTGTCCGCCGATTTCGACTTTGCCGGTTTCGATGGCCTGTTTGGCCAGGCTGCGGGTCTTGAAAAAGCGGGCGGCCCAGAGCCAAAGATCCAGGCGGACGGCCGGTAGGGCTTCGGGTGGAGGGGTTTCGCCGTGCAGGTGGGCCATCGGCACTATTTTAGCCGAGTCGCGGTGAAGCTCTGGCATCATCGCACCGCAACGATGCGAGCCGTACGACCTTGCCGACCCAAGAGGCTTGAATGAGCGAAATTGCCGATCCTTTCCTGCACGCGCTCGACGCCTACCGCGCGGCGGTTCGCGCCAAGGACGTCGACGCCTTCCTGGCGATCTACGACGAAAGCTTGGAGGTTTTCGATCTATGGAGCGAATGGTCTCAGCAGGGGCTGGCGGCCCGGCGGGAGATGGCCGAAGAATGGTTCGGCTCGCTCGGGGACGAATACGTCGTGGTCGATATCGACGAAGCGCGTTCCACCCGCTCGGAAGATTTGGTCGTCGGTCGCGCGATCCTGACCTACACCGCCTACTCGCCCGACGGAAAAGCCATTCGCTCGCTGGACAATCGGATTACCCTGGGGCTGAAGCGGACCGGCGATGCGTGGAAGGTGTTCCACGAACACACCTCGGCGCCGGTCGATCACGCATCCGGGCGGGCTATCTTGCGGCGCGAAGAAGTGGCTTGAGATCGGCGCTGGTTTCTTGCCGAAACGAAAAAAGCACTGTCCCTTTGCGCACATTATATACCAGGGCCGTCGCACCCTAGCCGCGACTAGGCCCTGGCAAGATGCCGCGCATGAAGACATCCCGCGACCTCACCCAGGGCCCCATCGGCCCCACCCTGCTCGCCTTTCTTTTGCCGATCCTGGCCGGCGGCGTATTGCAATCGCTCAACGGCTCGGTCAATGCCGTCTGGGTCGGCCGCTTCCTCGGCGAGCAAGCGCTGACCGCCACGGCCAACGCCAACAACATCATGTTCTTCCTCGTCGGCGCGGTGTTCGGCATCGGCATGGCGTCGACGATCCTGGTCGGCCAATCGATCGGCGCAAAGGACATGGTCCAGGCCAAGCGGGTGATCGGCACCAGCTTCACTTTCTTCGTGGCGATATCGCTGACGATCGCCTTGGTCGGCATGTTGTTGTCGCACCGCATCCTGGTCTGGATGAGCACGCCTGCCGAAGCGCTGCCTCTGGCCGAGGCCTATTTGCGCATCGTGTTCATGGCGGTGCCCTTCATCTACGTGTTCGCGATGCTGCAAGCGACCTTGCGTGGCGCGGGCGACACGCGCACGCCTTTCGTCTTTCTGTTGATGGGCGTCGGGTTGGATATCGCGTTCAATCCGTTGTTCATCTTCGGCATCGGCCCGTTCCCGGAGATGGGCATCGCCGGTTCGGCGACCGCCATGCTCATCGCCAACTCCGTTAGCTTGGCCGCGATGATCCTGTGGCTGCGGCACAAGCGTCATCCGCTGTGGATCAGCCGTCATGAGAACCGAGTGTACAAACCGGACTGGGGCATCCTGCGCGCGCTGATCGTCAAGGGCGTGCCGATGGGCTTGCAGATGATCGTGATCTCCCTGGCCATGATCATGATGATCAGCATGGTCAACGGTTACGGCGTGGACACGACCTCGGCCTACGGCGCCGCGATGCAGCTATGGGCCTACATCCAAATGCCGGCGATGGCGATCGGCGCGGCCTGTTCGTCGATGGCTGCGCAGAACGTCGGCGCGAAACGCTGGGACCGGGTGAGCGCCGCCGCACGCACCGGCATCCTGTTCAATTTCCTGCTGACCGGCGTGCTGATCCTGCCGACCATCGCGTTCGATCGCAGCACGCTGTCGCTGTTCCTGCCCGAGGGCAGCGCGGCGCTGGAACACGCGCGGCACCTGAACCACATCGCGGTGTGGTCGTTCCTGTTCTTCGGCGTGACCTTCGTGATCTCCGGCGTGGTCCGCGCCACCGGCGCGGTGCTGCCGCCGTTGCTGATCTTGGCCATGGCCTTATGGGGCATCCGCATCCCGTTCGCCGAATTCCTGCAACCGTCCTTGGGCGCGGATGCGATCTGGTGGAGCTTCCCCGTCAGCTCGGTCTGCGCCATGCTGATGTCGCTGGCGTATTACAAGTGGGGCGGCTGGCGGAAAGCGCGCATGCTGGCCCCGCATGCGGAAGAAGTGGCCATACCGGCCGAAGTGCCGGCGCAGCCGCCGTCGCCGGTGGCGGATCAGGGGACGAAAGTCTGAAGCCGGAGCTGTATTTCCTAGCCTTTCAGCAGAATCGGAATCTTGCGATGAAATTGTCGTTAGCGACGGATTTTGTTTCTGGCCTGTTCGCCACTGCTGCAGTCGTTTTGCTGATTCTAGGAGTTGCATCTACGACGTGGCCTCGTGCAATGGCCATCGTTGCCTCCCACCGAACAGAATCGGTCGTCATGCAAAGCTATGGAACTCGTCACGCTCGCAACACGCCGCTGAATGTCGAGGTCGCGAATTATCAGCACACCGTCGACGGCGCTACTTTCTCCGGCACTCGGGTGTGCTTCTGCTTACCTCTCGGCGCCCCCTCGTCTAACTTCGACCGTAGTGGCATGACCGTCGCCTATTATCCGCCTGACCCGAGCCTCGCCGTGCTTTTCCCGGGCACGGACATGCTCTCGGTTATTGCATTGCTACTTATCGCCGGTTCCGTCTTTGCTTCTGGACGCTTCTTGCCCTCATATTTTCGACAACAATCGACGAGGCAGAATTCCTAGGCGGACCTCGGTGCCATAAGCTTGTCCCATATTGCAAGCGTTTATTCCGACTAGAGAAGAATTCGCAGACCACCTCTGGCAAACCCTCATCAACCCGCTGCGCGATCCGGTCACGCTCGCCCGCATCTTCGAGCACTGCAAGCGCTTCCCCGACACCTCCTTCGCGGAGGTGGGCCCGGCGATCGAGCGCATCTGGCGGCCGGCATCGCGCCGGAGGACTTGCGCCTGATCAATAGCTCGACCGCCTACGAAGCCGTGTTCGGCACGCTCTACGCCCTCGGCGATCCCGGCGTGGACGGCGACGATGTCTTCGGCCTGTACGAATCCCGGGAACCGCCCCGAGCGCGCGATGGGATCGACCGAAACCGCCTTCGCCGGGTTGACCTCCGGATAGAATCCGGGCGAGGCAACGAACGATAGGATCCACGATGGGTTTCGTCAGAGGCTTGGCCAAAGTCGCCGCCGGCGCGGCCGCCGGGGTCGCCGTGGTGACGGCGCTGCCGGTGTTCGGCGCGGTGGGCGCGATCACCGGCGCGGGACTCGTCGTCGGCTCCTTGCTGGGCGCCGCGGCCGGAATCGCGGACGAAGTCAAAGAGAACAAGCGCGAAGGCGGCGGCGACGGCCGCAAGCCTCCCGTCAAGCGCCGCAACAAAGCCGCTCAATAGCCCGAGGCGAACAGGACATGGCCCCCGCGCATTTCGCCAACATCGCGATCCACTATTTCTTCTTGCAACTTCATCTCCAGTACCGTCGCGCGCCATGACCGAAACCGAAACCTTCCGCGGCAGCTGCCATTGCGGACGGCTAAGCCTGGAATTCTCCACGCGCATGCCCGCGGCGGATTTCCATCCGCGCGCTTGCGATTGTTCGTTCTGCTGCAAACACGGCGCGGCTTACGTCTCCGATCCGGAGGGCCGCTTGTCCATCCGCGAAAACGCAGCGGATAGCCGCCGCGAATACCGGCAGGGCTCGGAAACCGCGCGTTTTCAGGTTTGCGGGCACTGCGGCGTGTTGATCGCCGTCGTATTCGAGCACGAAGGCCGTCGTTACGGCGCCGTCAACGCGCGCTGCTTGGAGGGCCACCCCGGATTCGGCGAGTCCGTGCCCGCTTCGCCGCAACGCTTGAGCGCCGAAGAGAAGGTCGCACGCTGGCGGCAGGTGTGGGTGCCGGACGTCACGGTGACATCCGTTCGCGCTTGACCTAGGCTTTCGCTCTTCGAACCGGACAGGGAATCCGCATGGCCACCGATCTCGAATCCGTTCTTTGGCTCGTCGGCCGCTTTTTGCTCGGCGGTTTGTTCGTAGTGGGCGGCATCCATCATTTCTTCGGCTTGGGCGGGCTGACGCAATTCATGGCCTCGCGCGGCGTGCCCGCGGCGAAGTTCGTGCTGATCGTGGGCAGCGTTTTCCAGGCGCTCGCAGGGCTGGCGCTGATCGTCGGCTATCAGGCGTTCTGGGCCGCGATCGGGCTCGTTGTATTCACCTTGATCGCCTCGGCGATCTTCCTCAATTTCTGGGGTTTGCAAGGCGAAGCCCGCGGCAACGCCATCAAGGGCTGGCAGTCGAACATGGCCATCGTCGGCGGTTTGCTGGTCGCCGCCGCGCACGCGCTCTGAAGCGATGCAGACCGTCATCGATTTCGTTCTGGAGCTCGACAAGCTCAAAGGCGTGACCCGCAAGATCAAGCCGCTCGGCTTGGAACGCTACGAGAATTCCGCCGAACACAGCTGGCAACTGGCGTTGCTGGCGTTTTCGCTGGCGCCGCATGCGGATTCTGGCATCGATCTCGACCGTACGATCAAGATGCTGCTGGTGCACGACATCGGCGAAATCGACACCGGCGACACGATGGCTTTCGTCGAAGGCGGCTGGGAAGAACGCAAAGCCGCTGAGCAGGCCGCCGTGAAGCGGATCTTCGGTTTGTTGCCGCAAGCGCAGGCCGCGGAGTTGCTGGCCTTGTGGCGGGAATTCGAAGATGGAACGACCGCCGAAGCGCGCTTCGCCAACGCCGTCGACCGCGCCATGCCGGTGCTGCTCAATTTGGCGAACGACGGCCAGAGCTGGCGCGAGAACGGCATCGGTTACGAACGCGTGGTCGCGCGGGTGCGCGCGCCGATCGAAGCGGGGTGCCCCGCTCTGTGGCGGCATATCGATGCGCGGTTGCAGGAAGCTCGGCAGCGAGGCTGGTTCGGCATCTAGCGATATTTGCTTTTCGTGGGAGCGGCTTTAGCCGCGAGCTTTTTCCTTCAAATCGCGACATTGCGGCGATTTTGAGAGAAAAGCTCGCGGCTAAAGCCGCTCCTACGAAAAGCCTTAAATGGAATCAGGGCTGAGGCCGCAAAAAGCTCGCGGCTGAAGCCGCTCCCACCAGCGTACCGCGGTGATATGTTGCGGGCCACCCTGCGATTCGCACCGGAGCCGCCATGATCGTCACCTGCTTCCTGCGTTACGTCGTCGATCCCTACAAGCTGGACGATTTCGAAACCTACGGCCGGATGTGGATCCGGTTAGTGAAGAAGTTCGGCGGCGACCATCACGGCTATTTCATGCCGTCCGAAGGCACCAACAACGTGGCGCTGGCGATGTTCACCTTTCCGAGCTTCGCCGAATACGAGCGCTACCGCGAAGCGAGCATGCACGATGCCGAATGCCAGGAAGCCTGGGCGTTGGCCGAGCGCACGCGCTGCATCGTGAGCTGGGAGCGGTCGTTCTTTCGGCCGGTGTTTTCGGCCAATCGCGCATAATCCCGCCTTCCTTCTCCCACCGGGAGAAGGGAAAAGCAAACGGCCGCCCGAAGGCGGCCGTTCGTATTCGAATGATGCGAAGGCTTATTCGGCAGTCGCCGCGTTCTTGGCCTTGGCGTGGGCGGCCAGGTCTTCCTTGATGCGCGCCTTCTTGCCTTCCAGGCCGCGCAAGTAGTACAGCTTGCCCGAACGCACGTCGCCGCGGCGCTTGACTTGCACCGAATCGATGCTGGCGCTGTGGGTCTGGAACACGCGCTCGACGCCGTAGCCGTGCGAGATCTTGCGCACGGTGAAAGCGGAATTGAGGCCGGCGTTCTTCTTGCCGATGACCACGCCTTCGTAGGCCTGGACGCGCTCGCGGTTGCCTTCCTTCACTTTGACGTTGACGACGACGGTGTCGCCCGGGCCGAAGTCGGGCAGCTTGCGCTGCGTCTGGGCGGCTTCGAATTCCTGCAACAGCGTGTTCAACGAGGGCTTGTTCATGGCGCGGCCTGCTTGATCTTGGGGTTCTGTCGTTATTGTGGTTGCCCGGCCCGGAGGCCTGGCGGTGGAGCGAAGCCGCGCATTATAGCGGGCTTTTTCCTTATGTGGCTAGGGTTTATGCAGTCCGTTCCCGCCTGGAGGGCTTTTGTGGGCGGCTTCAGCCGCGAGCTTTGGCCCCGCCTGAAGAGCTCGCGGCTGAAGCCGCTCCCACAACCAGGCTCAGGCCTTCGGGTTTTCGGCCTTGAAGGCCTCTAGCAGCTCCCGATCGGCTTTGGACAATCCGGCCTCATCCAGCAAGTCCGGACGCCGCAGCCAGGTCCGGCCCAGGGCCTGCTGCCGGCGCCAGCGGGCGATTTCGGCGTGGTTGCCGGACATCAGCACCTCCGGGACGGTCCCCAGTTCGTGTTCGACCGGCCGGGTGTAGTGCGGGCAATCGAGCAGGCCGCCGTCGGCATCGAAGCTGTCCTGAGCGGCCGATTCGGCGTCGTTAAGGGCGCCGTCCTGGAGCCGGGCGACGGCGTCAATCACCACCGCCGCCGCCAGTTCGCCGCCGGACAAGACGTAGTCGCCGATCGAGAGCTCCTCGTCCACTTCGGCCGCGATCAGGCGCTCGTCGACGCCCTCGTAGCGGCCGCACAGCAGGATCAAGCGCGGCTCGTCGGCGAGCGCGCGGACCTTGGCCTGGTTCAAGGGCGCGCCTTGCGGGCTGAGGTAGACGACTTTGGCCGATGCCGGATCGGCCGCGCGCGCGGCGGCGATACAGGCGCGCAGCGGGTCGATCAGCATCACCATGCCGGGACCGCCGCCGAACGGGCGGTCGTCGACGCGACGATAGTTGCCCTCGGCGTAATCGCGCGGGTTCCAGCCTTGCAGCGCGATCAGCCCGCGCTCCTGGGCGCGGCCGACGACGCCGTGGCCGGCGATCTGGGCCACGAATTCGGGGAACAGGCTGACGATGTCGATGCGCATGGGTTTGCTCTTGTGGGAGCGGCTTCAGCCGCGAGCTCTTCCGGTATATCGCGGCGATCTGCGGGAAGAGCTCGCGGCGGAAGCCGCTCCCACACAAGCGGTCAGAAATCGGGGTCCCAATCGACGACGACCAGGCCGGCATCGAAATCGATCGAGACGACGTAATCGGGCATCAAGAAAGGGATCATCCGCTCGCGTTCGCCCTGCACCACCAACACGTCGTTCGCGCCGGTGGAAAACAAATGCGAAACGCGGCCGAACTCGATGCCGTCGGCGTTGACCACGCGCAGGCCTTCCAAGTCGATCCAGTAGTACTCGCCGTCCTTCGGCGGCGGCAGCGCCGAGCGCGGCACCCAGACTTCGGTGCCGCGCAGCGCCTCGGCGACGTCGCGATCGGCGACCTCGGGCAGCGTCATCACTACGCCCTTCGGCGTCTCGCGGCCGCGCGCGCCCTGCAGCGCGCGTTCGCGGCCCTGCGCATCGCGCAAGGTCCACGGCTGGTATCGGAAGATCGCCGCTTTCGGCTCGGTGAACGATTCGAGCTTGAGCTCGCCGCGCACGCCGAAAGCGCCGACGATCCTGCCCAACAGGACGCGGCGCTCGGTTTCGCTCATGAGGCGTCGGCCGCGCGAAGCACGGCCGCGAGGATCAGGCCGAAGCCTGGACCTTGGCCGCTTCCTTGTACAGGTTGCGGACCTTGTCGGTCATCTGCGCGCCCTTGCCGATCCAGTGTTCGACGCGAGCGGTGTCGAGCTCGACGCGCTTCTCGTTGCCGGAGGCGATCGGGTTGAAATAACCCAGGCGCTCGATGTTGCGGCCATCGCGCGCGGCGCGCTGGTCGGTGACGATGATGTGGTAGAAGGGGCGCTTCTTCGCGCCGCCACGGGTGAGGCGGATCTTGACCATGAACGGTATTTCCTGTGTTGCCCAGTCGCCAGGGAGCGGCGAGGTAAGCCGGCGATTGTAAGCCATTGAAGCGGCCGAGGAAACTCCGCGCGGGCCGCCGAGCCGGTTCGGCGCCGGATGACGGCTTGAAAGCTCAGATCAGGGCCCGAGCCTGTCCCCACCACCTCGCGACGCAGTCGGCGGCCGGTTCGGCAGGCGCCAGCCAGGCCGATTGGCCGGCCCAGGCCTGGATCCGGGCCAGATCGTCGCCCTGCCCGCCCCGCTTGCGCATCGCCGCAGTCAGCCCGCGCTGCACGGGGTAGTCCGCCGGGCTGGGCGCGCCGGGCTCGGCCATGGCGCGGACGAAATCGGTAGCCAGCGATCGGCCCAGCCGGCCCGAAAAAGCCCGGGTCGGTTGGGTGTCTTCCGGTTCGGCCCCGGCCAGCGCCCGCGCCCAGCTCGGTGCGATGCCGGCCTCGGGGCAGCGCAGGAACGCGGTGCCGATCTGCACCGCGCTGGCGCCGAGCGTCAGCGCAGCGGCGATGCCGCGGCCGTCCGCGATGGCGCCGCAGGCGACGATGGGGATCTCGAGCTGGTCGGCCAGTCTCGGCAGCAAGGCGAACAAACCTACCGATTGGCGTTCGGCCGAATCGCGCTCGAACGCGCCGCGATGGCCGCCGGCTTCGAAGCTTTGCGCGAGGATCGCATCCGCGCCCGCGGCCTGCGCGGCGCGCGCTTCGCGTAAGGTGGTCGCGGTCGCGAACCATGCGATGCCGGCTTCGCGCAAGCGCGCGACGTGAGCGGCGGAGAACAGTCCCATGATCGACGATGCGGCCTGCGGACGCGCCCGGATCAGCGCATCGAATTGGGATTCGAAGTCGTAGGGTCTCGCGTCGCCCGCGGCCGCGTCGACGGCGGGTCCCCACGCGGACAGGAATTCGCGCATGCGGCCTTCGCGTTCGGCATCGCGTTGCGGCGGCGAAGGTTCGGGAATCCACAGATTGATCTGCACCGGCGCATCGGTCTGCGCGCGGTAATCGGACATCCAAGCGCCGATTTCGTCGGGCGTGGACATCAGCGCGCCCAGTGCGCCCATGCCGCCGGCTTTGCCGACTTCGATCGAGAGTCCGACCGGACAAGCGCCGGCCATCGGCGCGAGCAGGATCGGCAAGCGCAGGCCGTATTTCGTGCAGAAGGTTTCGGCGCGTTCGCGGACCATCAATCTCCGCCTCCTTGATCCCGCTCTTGTGGGAGGGGCTTCAGCCCCGACGGGATCGCTGCGAAGCAGTCGGGGCTGAAGCCCCTCCCACAAAAGCAGCGCCGCCCGCCCTGCGGTCGGATCAGCGGAACGGCATCCCGCCGCCGCCCATCATCCCGCGCATGCCGCGCATCATGCCCTTCAGGCCGCCGCGACCCAGCTTACCCATCATCTTTTCCATCTGCTGGTATTGCTTCAGCAGACGGTTCACGTCGGCCGGCGTGGTGCCCGAACCCTTCGCGACGCGCGCGCGGCGCGAGCCGTTGAGCAAGTGCGGGTTGCGCCGCTCCTTCTTGGTCATCGAGTTGATGATGGCGATCATCCGCGGCATTTCCTTGCCGGTGACCTGGGCCTTCACCGTATCGGGCACCTGACCGATGCCGGGCAGCTTGTCCATCAGCCCGGACAGGCCGCCCATGTTCTGCATCTGCTCCAATTGGTCGCGCATGTCGTTCAAATCGAACTTCTTGCCTTTGGCGACCTTCTCCGCGAGTTTCGCGGCCTTGTCCTTGTCGACTTGCTGTTCGACCTGTTCTACCAGCGACAGCACGTCGCCCATGTCCAGGATGCGGCCGGCGACGCGGTCGGGATGGAATACGTCCAAGCCATCGGGCTTTTCGCCCACGCCGATGAATTTGATCGGCCGGCCGGTGACGTAACGCACCGACAAGGCCGCGCCGCCGCGCGCGTCGCCATCGGTCTTGGTCAGCACCACGCCGGTCAGCGGCAGCGCTTCGCTGAAAGCCTTGGCGGTGTTGGCGGCGTCCTGGCCGGTCATCGAATCGACCACGAACAGGGTTTCGACCGGATTTACCGCTGCATGCAAGACCTTGATCTCGGCCATCATCGCTTCGTCGATCGCCAGGCGGCCGGCGGTGTCGACGATCAGCACGTCGGCGAAGGATTTGCGCGCATCGTCGATCGCGGCACGGACGATGGCTTCGGGCTTCTGCGAGGCCTCGGACGGGAAGAACAGCACGTCCACCTGCTGCGCCAGCGTCTTCAACTGTTCGATCGCGGCCGGACGGTACACGTCGGCCGACACCACCATCACCTTCTTCTTGCGCTTTTCCTTCAGGTGCTTGGCGAGCTTGGCGACGGTGGTGGTCTTGCCCGCGCCCTGCAGGCCGGCCATCAGGATCACCGCCGGCGCCGGCACATTGAGGTTCAGATCGCTGGCGGCCGATCCCATCACCACGGTCAGCTCGTCGCGCACGACCTTGATCAGCGCTTGGCCGGGGGTGAGGCTCTTCAGCACTTCCTGGCCGACCGCGCGCACCTTGATCCGCTCGATCAGCGCTTGCACCACCGGCAGGGCGACGTCGGCCTCCAGTAAGGCGATGCGCACTTCGCGGGTCGCTTCGCGGATGTTCTCCTCGGTCAGCCGGCCGCGTCCGCGCAGGCGTTCGATGGTGCCGGACAAGCGTTGGGTGAGCGATTCGAACATGAGTGAGGGAAATGGCGTAAAGGAACGCGAATTATACCGATCCGGCCCTCGGCTCCCGGTTTGCGGGGCCTTCCCAAAATCCGAGCTTGTGCGACACTGCGCCGATGACAATCGTTCTCATCGCCGTCTTGCTCTATCTGGCCGCCGCCGGGCTGCTGGTGCGCGGGCTGGCGCGCGACGATGCAACGGCGTCCAAAGCCTGGCTGTGGCCGGCACTGGCGGCCGTCGCGCTGCACGCCGCCGATCACGTGCTGGGCTGGCGCCAGAGCGGCGGCGCGGACATGCATTTCTTCGCCGCGCTGTCGCTGGTCGGGCTGGGCATGGCGGCTTTGACGACGCTGTTCGGCGCCGGCGGCAGGATGGCGGCTCTGGGCGTGGTCGTATTTCCGGTGGCGGCGGCGATGCTGCTCGGCTACGCGCTCTACGGCCACGTCGCGGGCGAAGCCTTGGATTGGCGCCTGCAATTGCACGCCTGGTGCGCCCTGCTCGCGTACGCGACGCTGGCGATCGCCGCGCTGCTGGCGATCATGCTGTGGGCACAGGAGCGCGCGCTGCGCCGGCGCGAATTCCGCGGCTGGCTGCGCGCGCTGCCGCCGCTGACCGAATTGGAATCGCTGCTGTTCCGCACCATCGCGGTCGGTTTCGTGCTGCTGACCGCAACCCTGCTGACCGGCGCGCTGTTCGTCGAAAACCTGTTCGCGCAGCACTTGATCCACAAGACCGTGCTCAGCGTGCTGTCTTGGCTGGCCTTCGGCGCGCTGCTGCTGGGCCGCTGGCGCTACGGCTGGCGCGGCGCGATTGCGGTGCGCTGGACGTTGGCGGCGATGGCGCTGCTGGTGTTGGCTTTCTTCGGCAGCAAGTTCGTGCTGGAACTGCTGCTCAAGCGCGTCTGACCGTTTTCGAACGTTCCTGATCGCTTTTGTAGAGTCGAGCCTGCTCGACTGTTCTTGATCTTCTCGCGACTGGACGAAAAGCAGTCGAGCAGGCTCGACTCTACGGTCGCCAGAAGCCGGTTCGTCGGCCCATTCCCGGTTTCATCGCAACTCCGGCCCGGCCGCCGCTGAAGCCCGTTACCGTCCACGCACTCCCTTGGAGCGCAGCGACGTGAAACGCATCGATCCCGGCACGCGCTTCGAGCGCGCCAAGAGATACTTCAAATACGCTTCGCTGACCGTTCTGGCGCTGCTTGTCCTGGCCGTCGGCTGGGACGTCGCCAGTTACGACGCCGACGCTTGGCTGGAAGATTACGGCCGCTTGAAGCGGGACATGGCGCAGGGATACGCGAACCTGGACTGGATGGTCGAAAAACGCGGCGCCGATCTGCCCGCGCTCGATCGCCGCACAACCGCGGCCTTGCGCAATGCGCATTCGAACGTGCGCGCGTTCGTGGCTTTGCGCGGTTTCGTACGCGGCTTCGGCGATCCGCATCTGCGGATGAAGG
Organism: Luteimonas gilva; assembly: GCF_005239095.1. Lineage (GTDB taxonomy): Bacteria > Pseudomonadota > Gammaproteobacteria > Xanthomonadales > Xanthomonadaceae > Luteimonas_C > Luteimonas_C gilva. The sequence continues at coordinate 1,103,381 of NZ_SZUA01000001.1, forward strand.
CCGGCGAGCGTCCGGCGCGTGCGCAAGCGGGCGCCGATGCGCACGGCACCCAGGACATCGACCCGCCCGCCGGCAAGGATTGCGCCGCGGCGGGCTACGAAGAAGGCGATCATGGTTTCCGCTTTCCGTTCGAACGGATCCAGGGCTGGAAACCGTTGCGCAAGGGCGACTTCCCGAGCGGCACGATCGGCGGCACGGGCGTGCTGCGCATCGCGCAATTCGGCGAGGATCAGTATTTGTCCGCCTGCCAGGCCGTGTTCGAAACCGGCATCGGCCGATACGCGCTGAAGCTGGCCGTGCGCGCGCGCCAGCAAGCGCAACTGCGCGCCGCTATCGCCGAACTGCGCAAGAACGGCGCGCGCCGCTTGCTGGTGGACGTGTCCGGCAACGGCGGCGGCACCGAATGGGTGAACGAGGTCGTCGCCTTGATGACCGATCACGAGCTCGGGCGCCGAGGCGCGCTGCGCGTCGGCCCGGCCTGCGACCGCAGCGACGTTTGGCGCGGCGCTCGCGCGCCCTGCTCCGTATTCGCCGGGACGAGCGCGGATCGGATCTCGTTGCAGGGTACGGGCGAATGGCGCGGCCCGCTTTTGATCCTCGCGGATAGCGGCACCGGTTCGGCGGCCGAAGACTTCGTCGCCTGGCTGCAACAGAACGGAATAGCGATCGTGATCGGCGAAAAAACCGCAGGCGCAGGCTGCGGCTATGTCGATGGCGGCAAGCCGACCCGCCTGAGCGTAGCGCCCGTCGATATCTGGATGCCCAATTGCGCGCGGTTCCTCGATGACGGCACCAACGAGATAGACGGCATCGCTCCGGACGTTCCGTTGCTCATGACGAACGTCGAGCCCGCCGCGAAAGCCAAAGCGCTGGCGGCCGCGCTAGCCGCCCATTAAGTCCGAGCGCCAACTCGCAGAGGCGGGCGACGACGTTCGCCATGCCGCAGGCCGCTGTTTTTCGCGAGGATCATCCGTGGGGACGCAGACGAAGATGAAAAAAGGAGGCTACACGCTCCTTCCCACTCACAATTTATATAACTCCATAGGGCTTGCGGCAAGCCCCTCGGCGTATTGCAGCATCGCCGGCCCGCCTTATCGCAAGAACGGAGCCGAACCATGCCTATGTCGTCATCGACGCGCGAATCGCAAGCGGATTCCCATCGCAACGCGGCTGCGGACGCGCATGCCGTGCTGATCGCGGGCGGCGGCCCCACCGGATTGATGCTGGCCGCGGAATTGGCGTTGGCCGGAGTCGACGTCGCCATCGTCGAGCGGCGCGCGAGCCAGAAACTCGACGGCTCGCGCGCGGGCGGCCTGCAATCGCGCACCCTGGAAACGCTCGACCAGCGCGGCGTCGTCGATCGCTTCCTGTCGCAAGGGCAGTTGCATCCGGCCGTGCATTTCCACGTGCCGCTGGACATCGGCGATCTCCCCACCCGGCACAACTACGTGCTCGGACTGTGGCAGGGCCACACCGAACGCATCCTGGCCGAATGGGTCGGCGAGTTGGGGGTGCCGATCTATCGAGGACTCGAAGCGACGGGCTTCGTGCAGGACGACGCAGGCGTCGATGTCGCGCTTTCCGATGGCCGATCGCTGCGCGCGGAATATCTGGTCGGCTGCGACGGCGGCCGCAGTCTGATCCGCAAAGCCGCCGGCATCGGATTCCCAGGATCGGACGCCACCACCAGTTGGCTGATCGCGGAAGTCGAAACGGTCCAGGAGCCGAAGTGGGGATTCCACGAAGACGCGTCCGGCAAGCATGCGATAGGCCGCGGCGACAATCCCGGGCAGGCGCGGATCGTGTTGACCGAACGTCAGGTCGGAGCCGCTACCGAGCCTACGCTGGAAGACGTCAGCGAAGCGCTGATCGCCGCGTACGGCACCGATTTCGGCGTGCGCAACCCCACCTGGATCTCGCGATTCACCGACATGACGCGCCAGGCCGCCGCGTACCGCGACCGACGCGTACTGTTGGCCGGCGACGCCGCCCATGTGCATCCCCCGCTCGGCGGACAGGGCCTCAACATCGGCGTGCAGGATGCCGCGAACCTGGGATGGAAGCTGGCGCAGGTGATCAAACGCATCTCGCCGGACGGATTGCTCGATACCTATCACGCCGAACGCCATCCGATCGGCGCCCGCGTGCTGCGCAATACGATGGCAGGTTCCGCCATGCGCCGCACCGACGATCGCACCAAGGCGCTGGGTGACGTGCTTTCCGAATTCCTCGCGATGGACGAACCGCGCCAACGCATCGCCGCGGAGCTGTCCGGACTGGATGTCCATTACGAACTCGGCGACGGGCACCCGTTGCTCGGACGCCGCATGCCGGATCTCGACTTGATCGCCGATGGCGTTCCGCTGCGCGTCTTCTCACTGCTTCATGAGGCTCGGCCGGTGTTCCTTAATCTCAGTGTGCCGCACAACCCGGCCATCGGGCGCTGGGCGGACCAGTTGCGCTCGATCGACGCCGAGTACGGCCGTGAGTGGGAGTTGCCGGTCATCGGAATCGTCCCTGCTCCCGCCGCCGTGTTGATCCGCCCCGACGGATACGTGGCCTGGATAGGAACGGGCACCGATGCGGGGCTCGTCGATGCACTGACCGCTTGGTTCGGCTCCCCGGCTTGATGGCGTGCTTTGTGGGAGGGTTGGGCGCGACAAGCTGTTGGGGAGCTTCTCTCGCAAGAGTATGGACGCACCCGGCGGAAGGGTTAATCGCACGAATAGACGCCTTACACGGCCTCCGCACCCATTCAGCTCGCCAAAACTCGGTGTTCTATTGCTAAAACAATATTTGCATTGACAAATATTGCGCGCGGTACCAATATTCCGCGCCATGAAAACGACCCCGCCCCTCGCAGCCTGCAGCGGTTCCACGCTCGGCCTGCTGATCCGCCAGGTCCGTGACGGCATTTGGGCCCAGATGGAGCGCGAGCTCGCCCAGGTCGGCCACGACCTCACCTTCAGCCAGTACATCGCCATCAAGAAGCTCGCCGGCGGCACCGCCAGCGTGACCGATCTGGCCCGCGCCGCCGAACTGAACCCCGGCGCGATGACCCGATTGCTGGATAAGCTGGAAGCCAGAGGCCTGGTGGCCCGCGTCGCCGATCCCAGCGACCGCCGCGCCTTGCACATCCACCTGACCGAGGCGGGTATGGCGATCTGGCGCGACGTCGACCAATGCGGCGCCCGCGTGCGCGAGCGCGCGATGTCGGGCATGAGCGATTCCGAACGCGAATTCCTGACGCGCTTGCTCGAACGCGTCCGCGACAACCTCACTTTGACGGAAGACTGAACCATGTCCTCTTCCCTTTCCCGTCGCAGCTATCCCGCGATGGCCCTGCTCGCTTCCGCACTGGCCCTGGCCGGCTGCGCCAGCACGCACGGCCTCGCACCCGAAGGCCGCGCGACCGACGCCGATACGCTGCAGACCGCGCGCAGCTTCGGCGACTACAAGCTCAGCGACGCCGCCTTTCCGAAACAGGATTGGTGGAACGCGCTCGGCGATCCGCAACTCGACGCGCTGATCCGCGAAGCGCTGCAAGGCAACCCCTCGCTCGCGGCCGCCGACGCGCGCCTGCGCCAGGCGCAAGCCCAGGCGAACATGGCCAACGACGCGCGCAAGCCGGAAACCAGCCTCAGCGCGCAATACACCGGCGTGCAGTTGCCGGAAACGCTGGTGCCGCCGCCGATCGGCGGCGATCTGCAGGCCAGCACGGTGCTGATGCTCAACTTCAAATGGACGCCCGACCTGTGGGGCGGACAGCGCGCCAAGTACGAAGCCGCCGTGGGCCAAGCCCGCGCGGCGGAAGTCGACGCGCAGGCCGCGCGCCTGACCTTGTCGGCCAACATAGCCCGCGCCTACGTGTCGCTCTCGCAAGCGTATGCGTCGCTCGATGTCGCCAACAACGAACAGAAACGTTCGTCCCACTTGTCCCAACTCAGCGCACAGCGGGTGAAGGCAGGCTTGGACAACCAATTGCAACTGCGGCAGTCGGAAAGCGCCATCGCCAGCGCGAAGCAGCAAGCGCAGGCCGCGCAGCAGCAGATCGAGGCGCTGCGCAATGCGCTCGCCGCACTGATGGGCAAAGGCCCGGACCGCGGTTTGGACATCGCTCCGCCGCGACTGCTGGCCGCGCCCGCGCCGGGCGTTCCGGACGTGCTGCCGAGCGAGTTGCTGGGCCATCGCGCCGACGTGGTCGCCGCACGCTGGCGCGTGGAAGCCGCGAGCCGCGGCATCGACGCGAGCAAAGCCGCGTTCAAGCCCAGTGTCAACTTGAGCGCGCTGGTCGGCTTGGCCTCGTCCGGCCTGTCCGATCTTTTCAGCAACGACGCCCTGCTCGGCTTCGGCGGTCCGGCGTTGAGCTTGCCGATCTTCAACGGCAGCCGCTTGCGCAGCAATCTGGAAAAAAGCGACGCCGATTACGACCTGGCCGTCGCCAACTACAACCAGACGCTGGTGACCGCATTGCACGAGGTCACCGACGCGCTGCAGGCCGCGCGCTCGCTGGATGCGCAGGTCGCGTCGGCGACGCAAGCCCGCGACGCCGCGCAGGCCGCGCTGAAACTCGCCGATACGCGCTACCGCGCCGGCCTGGGCACGCAGCTCGACGTGCTGTCCGCGCAGCGCCCGCTGCTGCAACTGGAACAGCAAGTCGCCGCGCTGCGCGCGCAACGCTTGGCCGCGACGGTCGACCTGGACCGCGCACTCGGCGGCGGGCTGACCCTCGCCTCCCCTTCCGCGCAAAACCTTTCCGATAACAACGTTTCGAAGGCCCCCACGCCATGACCACCGAAATCAACCCGCAAGCCGCGGCCGCTCCGGCCGTCGCGCCCAAGAACGGCAAGCGCCGTAAGGCATTGATCATTCTGGCGGCCGTCGTCGTCGTCGCCGCGATCGCCTGGACGTTCTACTACTTCCTGGTCGCGCGCTGGCACGAAGATACCGACGACGCCTACGTCCAAGGCAACGTGGTCAGCATCACGCCGCAGACCATCGGCACCGTGGTCAGCATCGGCGCCGACGACGGTATGAAGGTGAACGCCGGACAGGTGCTGGTGCAACTGGATCCGAACGACGCCAAAGTCGCTTACGAACAGGCCGTCGCCAACCTCGCCAGCACGGTGCGCCAAGTGCGCGGCTTGTACAGCGCGGTCGATGCCGGCCAAGCGGACCTCGCTGCCCGGCAAGTGGCCGTGAAGCAAGCGCGCGCCGACGTGAAGCGCCGCGAAGGCTTGGTCGCCTCTGGCGCGGTGTCGGCCGAAGAACTGGCGCACGCCCGCGACATGCTCGCCGCCGCCGAAGCTTCGCTGTCCTCGTCGAGCGGCCAGTTGTCGCGCAACCGCGCCCTGGTCGATGCGACCACGGTCGCCGACCAGCCGCAAGTGCAAGCCGCCGCCGCGCAGTTGCGCCAGGCTTATTTGAACCTGCAGCGCGCGGCCATCGTCGCGCCGGTCTCCGGTTACGTCGCCAAGCGCAACGTGCAGCTCGGCCAGCGCGTGCAGCCGGGCACGGCGCTGATGACGATCGTGCCGTTGGAACAAGTCTGGGTGGACGCGAACTTCAAAGAGACGCAGCTGCACAAGATGCGCATCGGCCAGCCGGTCGAACTGCATTCGGACTTGTACGGCAAGGACGTGACCTACACCGGCAAGATCGCCAGCCTGGGCCTGGGCACCGGCAGCGCGTTCGCCCTGTTGCCGGCGCAGAATGCCAGCGGCAACTGGATCAAGATTGTGCAGCGCGTGCCGGTGCGCATCGAACTCGATCCCAAGCAAGTGGCCGAGCATCCCTTGCGCCTGGGCTTGAGCATGAGCGTCGATGTCGGTCTGCGCGACCAGAACGGTCCGGTGCTCGCCGCCGTGCCGCCCACCAAGCCGGTGCTGACGACCGAGGCTTATGCCAAGCAATTGGCCGACGCCGAAGCGCTGATCCAGAAAGTGATCCGCGAAAACCTGGCCCGCCGCAGCTGATCCCCCGTCCGGACGCGGGCCCCGCACCGCGTCCGGACAACTCTTCCGATGCGCGCAACTCATCGCACGCCTCACTTTTAGGCATCGCCCATGTCCGCAACCGCCACTGCCGGCGCCGCGCCGGCGCCCCAGGCCGGCTTCCGACCGCGCAACATCCCGCTGACGACGCTCGGCTTGGCGCTGGCGTCGTTCATGCAGGTGTTGGACCTGACCATCGCCAACGTCTCGCTGCCGACGATCTCCGGCAACTTGGGCGGCAGCGCGAACCAGGCCACCTGGGTCATCACTTCGTTCGCGGTGAGCAACGCGATCGCGTTGCCGCTCACCGGCTGGCTCACGCGCCATTTCGGCGAGCGCAAATTGTTCGTCTGGGCGACGTTCTTGTTCGTGATCGCCTCGCTGCTCTGCGGCTTGGCCAACAGCATGGGCTTGCTGGTCGCCGCTCGCGCTTTGCAGGGTTTCGTTGCCGGGCCGATGTATCCGATCACCCAAGCGCTGCTGATTTCGATCTATCCGCCGCAAAAACGCGGCCAAGCCATCGCCTTGTTGGCGATGGTGACGGTGGTCGCGCCGATCGCCGGCCCGATCCTGGGCGGCTGGATCACCGACAACTACAGCTGGGAGTGGATCTTCTTCATCAACGTGCCGATCGGCATCTTCGCCAGCCTGGTGGTCGGCAGCCAATTGCGCGGCCGGCCGGAGAAGCTGGAAAAGCCGAAGATGGACTACGTCGGCCTGATCACGCTGGTGATCGGCGTCGGCGCGCTGCAGATCCTGCTCGACCTGGGCAACGACGAAGATTGGTTCCGTTCGAATTTGATCGTCGCGCTGTCGATAATTTCGGCGATCGCGCTGGCGGTGTTCGTGATCTGGGAGCTGACGGACAAGGATCCGATCGTCAACCTGCGCCTGTTCCGGCACCGCAATTTCAGCGCCGGCACCGCGGCGATGGTGGTGGCCTACGCGGCGTTCTTCAGCGTCGGCATCCTGGTGCCGCTGTGGCTGCAACGCAATCTGGGCTTCACTGCGATCTGGGCCGGTTTCGCCACCGCGCCGATCGGCATATTGCCGGTGCTGCTGACGCCCTTCGTGGGCCGCTACGCGCACAAGTTCGATTTGCGATGGCTGGCCACGCTGGCGTTCATCGCGATGTCGCTCACCAGTTTCGCCCGCGCCGGCTTCAATCTGGACGTGGACTTCAACCACATCGCGATGGTGCAGTTGTTCCAGGGCTTCGGCGTGGCGCTGTTCTTCATGCCGGTGCTGCAGATATTGCTGTCCGATCTGCAGCCGCACGAGATCGCGGCCGGCTCTGGCCTGGCGACGTTCATGCGCACCCTGGGCGGCAGTTTCGCCGCATCGCTCACCACTTACGCCTGGACCGAGCGCGGCGCGGTGCATCACGCCCACATGACCGAAAAGCTGTCGGCCTACGATCCGAACACGGTGGCCACGGTCACCCAGATGGGCGGCGGCGACTTGCAGCGCGGCGCGGCGATGCTGGAGCGCCTGATCTCCAACCAAGCCGCGCAAATCGGCTTCAACGAGATTTTCCACCTGCTGGGCATCATCTTCCTGGTGGTGATCCTGTTCGTATGGATGGCCAAGCCGCCGTTCACCGCCAAGGTCGGTCCGGCCGCTTCCGGCGGGCATTGATCCGTAGCCCGGGTGGAGCGCAGCGCGATACCCGGGGCCGAGTCGCGGCGTGTTTCCCGGGTATCGCTGCGCTCCACCCGGGCTACATCCGATGCGTGAGGCCCATCACGGCAACCGCCCCGTTCCGGCGATATAGGTTGTCCCGCCCATGGTGGGCGCAAGGAGGACAACGATGTCTGCCAAAAAGAATAAACCCAGCGCGTTCGCGGCGATCGGCCTGCTCGTCGTCGGCGCGGCGCTGTCGCTGAGCGCATACGCCTACACCTGCCAGCAGCAATGCCACACGCAGTACGTGAACTGCATCGAAAGCGGTACTTTGCCGCTGTACAAATGCCAGCAGATCTACAACACCTGCTTGCACCAGTGCGGGGGTAGCGTCCGCTGACGGCGTACCGCTTTACGTAGAGTCGAGCCTGCTCGAATGCTTTTCTGTCGGCTGGGAGCGAGAAGCAGTCGAGCAAGGCTCGACTCTACACAAGCGGTTATTCGGCGGCGGACAGCGCGTCGGAAAGGCGCTCGACGGCGACGACTTCCATCCCCTTGTAGCTGCCGGCTTTCGGCGCATTCGCCTTGGCCACGATCGCGCGTTTGAAACCGTGCGTGGCCGCTTCCTTCAAACGCTCTTCGCCATTGGGCACCGGCCGGATTTCGCCGGACAACCCGACTTCGCCGAAAGCCACGGTCTTTTCCGGCAGCGGCTTGTCACGCAACGACGACAGCACGGCCAGCAGCACCGGCAAGTCGGCCGCGGTTTCCTGCACGCGGATGCCGCCGACGACGTTGACGAACACGTCCTGGTCGCCGACCACGACGCCGCCGTGCCGGTGCAGCACCGCGAGCAGCATCGCCAAGCGGTTCTGCTCCAAACCGACGGCGACGCGGCGCGGATTGGACAACGGCGAGGAATCGACCAGCGCCTGCACTTCCACCAGCAGCGGCCGGGTGCCTTCGCGAGTGACCATCACACAGCTGCCGGGCTGCTGCGCGCTGCCGCCGGAGAGGAAGATCGCCGACGGATTCGGCACTTCGCGCAGGCCTTTATCGCCCATCGCGAACACGCCCAGTTCGTTCACCGCGCCGAAGCGGTTCTTGAACGCGCGCAGCACGCGGAAGCGCGAGCCGGAATCGCCTTCGAAATACAGCACCGCGTCGACCATGTGCTCGAGCACGCGCGGGCCGGCGATGCCGCCTTCCTTGGTGACGTGGCCGACCAGGAAGACGGCCGCACCGGTCTCCTTCGCATAACGCACCAGCCTTGCGGCGCTTTCGCGCACTTGGCTGACCGAACCGGGCGCAGCGGTGAGCTGCTCGGTCCACAAGGTCTGCACCGAATCGGCGACGATCAGTTTGGGTTGCAGCGCGACGGCGTGTTCGAGGATGCGCTCCACGCCGGTTTCGGCCAGCGCGTTCAACCCGTCCAGCGGCAAGCCCAGCCGCGATGCGCGGCCGGCGACTTGGCCCAGCGATTCCTCGCCGGTCACGTACAGGCCCGGCAGCGACGGCGCCATCTGCGCCAGCGCCTGCAGCAGCAAGGTCGATTTGCCGATGCCCGGATCGCCGCCGACCAGCACCACCGCGCCTTCGACCAGGCCTCCGCCGAGCACGCGGTCGAATTCGCCGATGCCGGTGGACACCCGCGCATCTTCGCTATGGCGCACGTCCTTCAGCGCGGTGACCCTGGGCGCGTCGACCTTGCCCGCCCAGCCCGAACGCCGCGCCGCCGGCGATTTCGCGGCCGCGGCGGATTCGACCACGAATTCGCTCAAGGAATTCCAAGCGCCGCATTCAGCGCATTGGCCCTGCCATTTGTTGTGTTCGGCGCCGCATTCGGCGCAAACGTAAGCGGTGCGGGATTTGCCTTGCAGTTTGGCCACGGATGCGCTCGATGCCGATCAGGCGCTACTGTAGCCGCCCGCCGTCTCTTGGTGCGAGACGCGCCGGTTAGGGACGATCCGCGGCGATGCGGATAACCAGCCCCGCGCGGTCGTCGGTGGTCCAAATCGCGCCGTCCTTCGCCACCGCCAATCCGACCGGCGAACCTTGCGGCCGTTTTCCGGCGACGCGATCCCAACCCGGCGTCAGGATCTGCGCGTTCGCCGCCGGCCCAATGCCGTAAGCCCGTGGCGCACCGCCGTAACTCGGATACCGAGCGTCCTTGTCCGCGATCGGCACTCCTTTCGCATCCGTGGCGAAGGCGGCGATGCGCCCGCCGACCGAACGATATCCGTGCCAAGTCATCAGCAGCTTGCCTTGCAGCTGAGGGAACATCGCGCCGTCGTACCACAGCATGTCCAGCGGCGCCGCGTGCGGCGGCAACAGCAGCGCCGGCGCGGTGTGCGCCGACGAGCCGCAGGCCATCGCCCTGACCGATTTCCAGCCGGGCGTCGGCGTTGCGGCGTCGGCGCAATAAGGCCAGCCGTAATGCTTGCCCGCTTCGATCCGATTGATTTCGTCGAACGGCGACCAGCGCGCGGCGAAGTCGTAGCTGTTTTCGCCTTGCAGCACGGTGCCCGACGGATGCACCGCGAGCGCGACGGAATTGCGCAAGCCCTTCGCATAGACCGTGTATTCGCCGCTCCAGCGCCCGGGCGCGAGCAAGGCGTATCGGCGGATGCCGGCGGCTCGCTCGCCGGTGTCGGATTGCGGACAAGCCTTGCCGAGCGGCTTGCCGTTCGCGTCCAGGCATTGATCGGAAGGCGCGCCGATGTTCACCAGCAAGGCGCCGTCGGCGGCGAACGCGAATTTGGACAAGGGGTGTCGGTTTTCGTGCAGGCGATTGTCGGGTAGGTCCGCGATCACCGTTTCGACGGTCTTGGCCGGATCGGCGGCGCGCGGATCGAAGCGGAAGATCTTGCTCATCTCGCCGAGGTAGGCCAAGCCGTCCGGGCCGATCGCCAATGCGTGTGGCAGATTCAGGCCGCCGAGCAGCCGCGTCAGTTCGGCCGGCGCGCCGGGACGGCTGCGCAGTTTCCAAACCGCGCCGCGCTTCGTGCCCCATCCGCCCAGATCGGTGACCAGCCAAGTCGTTTCGTCCAACTGCGCCAGCGATCGCGGCAACAGCAGCTTGCGCGTCCTATCGCCCGCCGTGGGACCGAGCACCAGCCCGGCGCAAAAACCCTTCGCCATGCCGATATTCAAGCGCGGATAGCCGTCGCAGGTGCCTTGCGGGGCGGCGTAGGCATCCCGTGCCGGCGGCGCGGCCGAAGCGGTCAGCGCGAACGCCGCCAACAAACCGATTGCGCCGATGTCGCGTTTCCGTATGCGCCGCATGCCTGCCTCCTGTCGCCAGCATGGCACGACTCGGCCGCGGCGGGAATCGCATCAAACCGAGGCGGCGATTCGCTTCGATTCCCGGGCTCCCATGATCAGCAGCCACAAGCAGGTGCCGATTTCGCCGACGGTAGCGGGCAAAACGACGAATCGGGCGATCGCCATCTCCGGATAATCCGCAAACAAGGCGCGACCGAGGAAATCGATCAGGTAGCCGAAGCAGCCCGCCATCAGCAGGACGCCGAGGATTCTGGGCAGGATTCCGGATTTGAAGACCAGATAGCCGAACGGCAGCAGCCATAGGCCCCAGAAGATCTTGGAAACCAAAATGCCCTTGTTGTACGCATCCAGCGACAGCATCGCCTGCGCTTGCAACTGCTCGGCGCCGAACGCGCGCAAATAATCCGCGCCGCTCAGCAGCGAAAGCACTTCGAACTTGTGGGACAAGTTGGCGAACGAGAGCGGCACGCTGACCGCCACGAAGGCGACCATCAAAGCCGCGGCATTTCTGTTCACCGGACTCAGCAGCCGGTGCAAGGCCAGCGGCAACAGCAGGAAGGCGACGTAGCAGACGCAGCTCGCGACGATGCCGAGCCGGAACAAGGTTTCCGACGATGCGATCTTGGCCCAGGTCGCCGCCGCATCGCCCGGCACGACCGTATGCGCGGGCACGTAGGCCAGGCTGAAGATGCCGGCCGCGACGACGATCAGATACAGCAGGCCCGCGGTGCGGGCGAGCTTCGCATTCGCGTTCATGCCGCGATCCTCGGCCACTTCCACGCCTGCCAGGCGATGAGCAGGCACAAGGCGATTTCGACGACGCCGAAGAACAGATAGAAATTCCACGCACCGCCGCGCATCGTGAGCACCATGATCGCCGCGTAAGCCAGCCCCAGGAAAATATTCAGCCAGCGGCTCACGGCCGGCTTCACGACCACGCACAGAAAAACCATGAGCGCCGGGATCGCCATCATGATCGACGTCCCCAACAGCACGCCTTGGGTGACTTCGCCCAGCGGCCCCATTCGTCCGTGCAGCATGTCGTCGAGCTTGCCGGGCCTGTAGAAGCCGAAATAATCCCCGTAGACGTAGCAAAACATTAGGCTCGCCCATGCGGCCGCGAGCTTGAGCTTCACATCGATCCGGGTATCGGCCAAGGCCGCTTTTTTCGCTGCCGCCATATCTTTCCCCTCGCCCATACCGGTTCGGATGCGAGTTTATCCTCGCCGAAAATCGCGGCGTGCGCCGGAACGACCGACCCCCGTCCGTGCGAATCATGCCGCCGCCCCATGAAGCGCTCATGTGCCTGTCGCCCGGGTGTCCATGGTCATGGCGCGCACAGACGGTTGCCCATGGCCGCCGCATCGTGGAACCTGCCGCCGTCGCAAAATCCGCAACCTGGATCAATCGCTCCGCCCCAACATGGCCTGGCGGAAACGACGGAGAGCCCGATGCTTCGCACGGATACCCAACGCAACTACGGCCGCCGGATCGAAAAGGTCGTCGCCCATCTCGGCGAACGCCTGGACCAGCCCCTGACCTTGGAAGCGTTGGCGGCCGTCGGCCATTTCTCGCCCTACCACTTCCACCGGATCTACCGCGGAATGATGGGCGAAACCGTGGCCGACTCTTTGCGGCGCATGCGCTTGCACCGGGCGGCGGTGGAACTGATCCACGGCACGCGAACGCTGGCCGCGATCGCACGTCTGTGCGGCTACGGCAGCACCGCCGCCTTCAACCGCGCCTTCGCCCAGACCTACGGCTGCCCGCCGGGCGAATTCCGTCGCCGCCGCGGTGCGGACGCGATCCTCGCGCCGCGCCCCACGCAAGATACGAACGAGGACCCCACCATGTATTCGGTCGACATCATCCAACGCGATCCGGTCGTCGTCGCGGCTCTGCGCCATCGCGGCGCCTATCACGAGATCGGCACCGCTTTCGAACGTCTCGGCGCCTGGGCCGGCGGCCGTGGACTGGCGGAAAACCGTTCGTTCGGCGTGTATTACGACGATCCGGAAAGCAAACCGGCGGACGAGCTGAACGCCGACGCTTGCATCGAAATTCCCGAGGCCTTGGCGCTGGAGAGCGGCGGACCGCAACGCCTCACCATCGCCGGCGGCCGCTACGCCGTGCTGATCCACACCGGACCTTACGCGGAACTGGAACGGCCGTACCGCTGGCTATACGGCGAATGGCTGCCCAACAGCGGCGAAGAGGCCGCGGACGCGCCCGTCGTCGAGGAATACCTCAACGATCCGCGCGCGCTGCCCCCTTCGCAATGGCGTACCGCGATCTGCGTGCCGCTGCGCGAGGATCGAGCATGAAGATGGCCTTCGCCGTCATGATCGCCGCCTCTTTCGCTGCCGCTCCCGCCGTCGCCAACGACGCACCGACCAGGAATACCCCGACGATGCGATTGCAATCCGCCTACCCCGTGGTCGTCACCGACAAGATGGCCGAATGCCGCGACTTCTACGTGCGCCACTTCGGTTTCGAAGTCGCGTTCGAAGCCAGCTGGTTCGTGTACCTGAGCGCCGGCGGCGGGCAGCCGTACGCGATCGCGTTCATGACGCCCGATCACCCTTCGCGTCCGCCGGGACCGGAAAAATTCGACGGCAAGGGATTGTTCCTGACCCTGCAGGTCGACGATGCCGCGAAGGAATTCGAAAGGCTGCGCAAAGCCGGCGTCGCCGTCGCTTATCCGGTCGCGGACGAGCCCTGGGGCCAGCGTCGGTTCGGTGTGGTCGATCCGTCGGGATTGTGGGTGGATGTAGTGCAGCAAACCGAATCCGCTCCGGGCTACTGGGACCCCTACATGCGCGTCGAGCAAGCCGCCGACCCGTCGCGAAATTGATCGATGGCGATCTGCGCACGAACGAAAAATCATGCAACCCTCTCTCGATCGATCGCGTCTCTCTTGAACACGATGCGATAACTTTCGGTTGCTTTGTTGCGTTCGAACTGAAGCGTTCATCGTGGGTTGTCTGAGTTCACGCTCCCGTACATGAGTAGAGCGCAGCCTGCATGCAGGAAGTGGATTCTCCACGTCCTTATCAGGAGCAATAACATCATGACGAACCAAAACGACACCAAGCCCAACCCCGGCCAGGACGACAAGGGCCAGGATCCGAACCGCAAGGATCAGGGCGGCCAGGAAGGCCGTCAGCCGGGTCAGGGCGACGACAAGAAGCAGACGAGCGGCGGCCAGAACCGCTAATCCGATGCGAAGCAGCGGCCCCGGTAGCGCGGGGCCATTGTTTAAGACCCAACCGCTAGCCATAGCGCCATCGCCAAAGGATCGGAAATGCCTCGCGACATACTGAAAACGCTGCAAGAAGAGCACGATCTCGTGCGTTCGCTTTTCGACGAGATCAAGGGCACCACGGATCGCGCGAAGAAGAAACGCGGCGATCTGCTCGCTAAGATCGAAAACAATCTCCTTCCACACGCAAAATGGGAAGAGACCGTCTTCTACCCGGCCTTCAAGGAACGCGCAGACCGCGACGGCTTGCAGACGCACGCCGAAGCGGTGGAAGAGCACAAGGCCGTCGAAGATACGGTGATGCCGGACGTGCGTGCCGCGGACATCGAGTCGCCGGAATTCGCCGGACGCGTGAAGGTCTTCGGCGAAATGATCGAGCACCACGCCGACGAAGAAGAGAAGACCATGTTCAAGATGGCGCGGAAGATGTTCACTCCCGCCGAGCGCGCGGAGATGGACGCGGCCTACGAAGCGTGGAAGGAATCGCCTGCCGGCCTGACCGCCGTCCGAGCGGCGCAAGCCAAGAACGGCGCCAAGGGCGCGATGAGATCCATGGTCGGGTAAATCCGACAGACCACCACCGCACTCCGGTTGCCCGCGGATCCGTGCAGTTTTCGCTATCCGATCGAATCGCGCAGGATGCCCGTTTCGAATCAGCCGACCAAGACGGGAGCGCTAGCGACGACGCTCGCCTCGGGCAACGAATGGCGAGGCAAGTCGACGGTGAAAACGCATCCGGTGCCGGGAAGATTGCGGACGCTGAGAATGCCCCCGTTCGCTTTGACGCTGCGCCGGGAAATGGACAGGCCGAGCCCCAGGCCGCTGGAGTCCACGCCTACCTGCGTGAACGGAAGGAACATTCTTTCGGCGTCGCCCGCCCGCAGGCCGCCGCAGCGGTCCTCGACATCGATCAAAATACGGTCGGCCACGGCATAAGCGTTGAGGCTGACCTCGCTGTGGGCGTGCGTGTACTTGAAAGCGTTCTGCAGCAGGTTTCCCACGGCGGACAAGAGCAGATCCCGATCCGCATCCACGCCCAGCAGTGGATCGACGTTCGAAACGGTCAACATGCAACCCTTGACCTGCGCTTCGAGCGTTGCCGAAAGCTTGATCTCGGCGATGAAGTCGGCAAGAGAGAACAGCCGATGCTGGATGGGCATCCCGGCCGTCATCCGAACCTCGGCCAAGGAGCGGTCTATCAGGTTGCCCAAGCCGACCAAGGCGCGGTCGAGCACGCCGCCCGTGGCGCCGGTCAAACCGACATTGCCTTCCTTGATGATCGAAAGCGCGAGCGTGGCGGTACAGAGCAGGTTCCGCAATTCATGGGCGAAGAACCCCAAGCGTTCGTTCAACGCGTCGGCCTGCTGGCCGGCTACGACGAAATCGTGCTGATAGCCGAATTCGGTGACGGCGGTCGCGATGGCATTGTCTAGGCAACGGTTGAGGGTCCTGAACTCATCGATGTCGATGACGACCCCTTCTTCGAAAGCCAAGTCGGTGATGGCTTGGCAAAGATCGCCGTAGTCGTGGACGACTTCATCGACCGTAAATCCATGCTGCAACAGTTCCCGGCCGTGAAGCGCGGCCGATTCGCTGATCTCCGACAAAGCCGACTGGCCGCCGCCCGACGCGCCGGAAATCTTGCGGCTCTGCATCGGGTCGGACGTCTGCTCAACCTTGAGCGTCTTGATGAGCTGTTCGAGGAACACGGTGATCCCATGCTCCAATTCTTTCTCCGGCACGCCCGGCGGCGCCCGTTGGGCGACCTTTATCCTGCAACGGGTGATCAACTCGTCCCGATGCGACGTAAGGAATTCGTGCATCATCGCGGCACCATACGCCTCATCTGTTCAGGTCGCGCAAGCGGCGGCCTGGATCCATTGTGGCTAGCGGCGCACTGGAGGGTATCTCTTCGTTCGGCGGGCGTCCCAAGTACGCTTCGACGGCCCGGCAAAGTGGATACGGCGACCTGGAATCCAGAGAATTACTTTTAATTCTTTGATTCTAAAAGTCTTTATGGAGATGGTGCCGGAAATAGGAATCGAACCTACGACCTACGCATTACGAATGCGCCGCTCTACCGACTGAGCTATTCCGGCGTGTTTTTCTCGGGATCCGGCCGAACCGGCCGTTCCGGGCCGGCAATTGTAGGTTTCTCAGGGCTTTAGGGTCAATCGACCGGGCGCAGCCGCAGTTCCTTGGGG
Organism: Luteimonas gilva; assembly: GCF_005239095.1. Taxonomy (GTDB): domain Bacteria; phylum Pseudomonadota; class Gammaproteobacteria; order Xanthomonadales; family Xanthomonadaceae; genus Luteimonas_C; species Luteimonas_C gilva. The sequence goes on from NZ_SZUA01000001.1 coordinate 1,119,748, forward strand.
GCGAAGACCATGTCCTCGGGCTCGCCATGCAATTCCGGACCGAATGGGGCCCCTCACCGGCGGGCGTGCCGTGCGCGTCGTCCATCGTTGCGTTGCGTAGTCTGGCGACTTTGCGCGAACTCCGGGAAGGTCTCCGCCATCGGCGCCGCATCCGGCAAGATGTAGAACACCCCGCCCCGCTCGAACGTCGGACGGATGATCCGCTCGTAAAACTCGGGCGAGACGTTGATGCAGCCATGAGTGACGCGGTTGTCGTCCGGCGAAGGCGATGCCAGTCGTTCGACGCGTCTCTCGGCCGGGACGCCAGTAGCCGTAGGGTGGATGGAGACCGAGGAATCGTAGTCCACCCACAGCACGCGCCCAGCGTCGATGGACGGACCGAAACCGCCCACAAAGCGACCCGCAGGCGTCGTGCGATCCCGGCCCGGAATCTCGCGCAGCGCGAGACCGGCGATGCCGGGTGCCGTGTGATCGCCGATCGCCGAGCCAAAGAGCCCAGGTGCGGCGCCGCGAAGCCGGCCGTCGCCGCCGAATACCAAGATCTGTGCGGCGGCCTTGTCTATGACCGCGAACGGATAGCCTTGGCTATCCTTGGTTGCGACAACCCAGCCCGCAAGCTCGATCACCGTGCCGGAGACATCTTGGCCTCGCGGAAGCTGGTCGACGCCGGCGACCGGTTGCGCGGCGTTGGCCACGCCGAAGCTCGCGAACGCCAGCGCCAGCGCACCCAAAACGGCCCGGATCGCAGGGTATGTGTACGTACGGATGAGACGGTTCCTTAGAACGAAGACTCGGGTGAAGCTAAAGAGACCGGTGGCCAGAAGGCCACCGGTCCCGGTTCAGGCCGTTCTCGCGAATGGTGCAAGAGCGACTAACCGCGCGGCGCGCGGCGCGGCGCCGCTTCGAGCTTCTGAACGCGGCTTTCTATTTGATCCAGCCGTTGGTTGGCCTGCTGCGCGGACTGATTGGCGGATTCCGCGCTCTGGGCCGCGCCCTGCACCTTCGTGTCGAGTTGATCGAGGCGCGAGTTGATCCCCGCAAATTCTTCTTTATAGGTGGCGCAGGCGCCAAGGCCCAAGGTGACGACGATCGCCACGCCGAGCTTCGCCAGATGTTGCTTGGTCATAAGCATTCCAATCCTCCTCGTCTGGTGTGTCGGAAATGGAATATAGCGGCCTTTTTGCCGGAGTCATGACTCGCCTTCAGCTGGCATTGGAATACGTAGATGGATTGTGAAGATGTGGTAATTAGCGAGAGTCGCGGCCCGTAGTGCGAGCCGTTTTGCATCGACTCCTCCCAATTCATCAGCAAGGAAAGCTATACCGGCCCCTCCAATGCGTCTAGCCGGTCGGCATAATCTCTACCGCTACTACTGCACGACGCGCAATGTCCGCTTCGGGTCGAAAGCAGCCCGGCTGAAGCCATCGATAAGCCACCATCCTCTCAGCATCGCGAATAGGCGCCTAGAAGCGGAACCGTCCGTATCGGATGGAACCCCGAAAATACAAAAGCCCGCGCTTGTTTCTACGGGCTTTAGGGTCAATCGACCAGGCGCAGCCGCAGCTCCTTGGGCAGGGCGAAGACCATGTCCTCGGGTTCGCCGTGCAGTTCGCGGACCGAATGGGCGCCCAGTTCGTGCAGGCGCTCCAGCACGCCCTGCACCAGGATCTCCGGGGCTGAGGCGCCGGCGGTGACGCCGATGTGCTGGCGGCCGTGGACCCAATGCGGGTCGATTTCGACCGCGCCGTCGATCAGATGGGCCTCGACGCCCTCGCGCTCGGCCAGTTCGCGCAAACGGTTGGAGTTGGAGCTGTTCGGCGAGCCCACCACCAGCACCAGATCGCAATGCTGGGCCAGCTCGCGCACCGCATCCTGTCGATTTTGCGTGGCGTAGCAGATGTCGTCGTTCTTGGGCCCTTGGATCAAGGGGAAGCGCGCCTTCAACGCCTCGATGATGCCGCGCGTGTCGTCCACCGACAGCGTGGTCTGAGTGGTGTAGGACAGGTTGTCCGGCTGGTCGACCTGCAGCGTCGCCACGTCGCCGATGTCCTCGACCAGATAAATGCGCCCGACGCCGGCCTGCGCGCTCCACTGCCCCATCGTGCCCTCCACTTCCGGATGCCCGGCGTGGCCGATCAGCACCATGTCGCGGCCCGCGCGGCATTGCCGGGCGACTTCCAAATGCACCTTGGTCACCAGCGGACAGGTGGCGTCGAACACTTTCAGCCCGCGGCGATCGGCTTCGCTGCGCACCGCTTGCGACACGCCGTGCGCGCTGAAGATCACCGTGGCGCCGTCGGGCACTTCGTCTAACTCTTCGACGAAGACCGCGCCGCGATGCTTCAAGTCTTCGACCACGAAACGGTTGTGCACCACCTCGTGGCGAACGTAGATCGGCGCGCCCAGCGTCTCCAGCGCGCGCTTGACGATCTCGATCGCGCGATCGACGCCGGCGCAGAAACCGCGGGGATTGGCCAGGACGACGTTCATAGGGCCTATTATCGCGCTTTCCGGCCGCGGTCGCTGCCGCCGATCAGGCCGAACAAGGCGATGCCCACCGCACCGCAGACGATGGCCGAATCGGCCAGGTTGAAGGCCGGCCAATAATGGTCGCGCCAGTACCACTGCACGAAATCGACCACGTGGCCGTGCTGCAGGCGGTCGATCACGTTGCCCAGCGCGCCGCCGATCACCAGCGCGAACGGCAGCGCCGTCTTCCAGTCGCCGCGGCGGGTGCGACTGAGCCAGAACGACAGCACCAAAGTGATCACGATGGCGAAAGCGGCGAACAGATACTGCTGCCAGCCGCCGGCATCGCTGAGGAAGCTGAATGCGGCGCCGGTGTTGTAGGTGCGGTACCAGTTCCAGAAACCGTCGATCACCGGGATCGCGGTGTATTCGGGCAGGCTGGTGAGCACCCAGTACTTGGTCAGCTGGTCGAGGGCGACGATCGCCACCGACAGCAGCAGCCAGATCAGGGCATTGGGTTTGGGGTGCGATTCGGTCATGTGGGAGCGGCTTCAGCCGCGAGCTTTTTCATTTCAGGTCGCGGCGATCTGCGGGGAGAACTCGCGGCTGAAGCCGCTCCCACAAAAGGCCGATCGGGAAATCAGAACCACTGGCGATCCTCGCCCGGGCCTTCGATGTTGGACACGCAGCGTCCGCACAGTTGCGGATGCGCTTCGGCCAGGCCGATGTCGCCGCGATATTGCCAGCAGCGCACGCACTTCCGCTTCTCGGTGGGCGCGGCTTCGACCACGAGTTCCTTGGCCGCGTCGTCGGCCACCACCGACACGTCGCCGCTGATGAACAGGAAACGCAACTCGTCGGACAGCGGCGCCAGCGCGTTCTGGTCGGCGACGCCGCAACGCAGCGCGATCTCGGCTTCCAGCGCCGCGCCGATCTTGCCTTCGGCGCGCATCGGCTCCAGCACCTTGGCCACTTGTTCGCGCAGTTCCAGCAAACGCTCGAAATCGTGCGCGGACAGCGGCGCGTCGGCTTCCAACGGCGCCAAGCCGTCGTACCAAGTGGCGAACAGCACGTTCTCCTCGCGCTCGCCCGGCAGATAGCCCCACATCTCTTCGGCGGTGTACGCCAGGATCGGCGCGATCCAGCGCACGAAAGCCTCGGCGATGCGGTACATCGCGCTCTGAGCCGAACGGCGGCCGCGCGAGTCCTCGGCCATCGTGTACAGGCGGTCCTTGGTGACGTCCAGGTACAGCGAGCCGAGGTCGACGCTGCAGAAGTTCGACAGCGATTGCACCACTTCGGCGAAGTCGTATCGGGCGTAAGCGTCGGCGATCTTTTCCTGCAATTCGAAAGCGCGGTGCACGATCCAGCGGTCCAGCGCGACCATGTCGCCGAGCGGACGCAGGTGCGCCGCCGGATCGAAGCCCTGCAGGTTGCCCAGCAGGAAGCGCGCGGTATTGCGGATACGGCGGTAGGCGTCGCCGCTGCGTTTGAGGATCTCATCGGAGACCGACATTTCGTTGCGGTAGTCGGTCGCAGCGATCCACAGGCGCAGCACGTCCGCGCCCATCGCATCGATCACCTTTTGCGGCTCGACGACGTTGCCGAGCGACTTGGACATCTTGCGGCCGTCGGCGTCGACGGCGAATCCATGGGTCAACACTTGCCGGTAAGGCGCGGCGCCGTCCATCGCCACGCCGGTGAGCAACGCCGACTGGAACCAGCCGCGGTGCTGGTCCGAGCCTTCCAGATACAGCTCGGCCGGCTTGTGCAAGCCGTCTTGCGGGCGCTGGGCGAGCACGCATTCGTGGCTGGCGCCGGAATCGAACCAGACGTCCAGGATGTCGGTGACTTTTTCGTAACGCGACGCATCGGCGGCGAGCAATTCTTCAGGCTGCAGCGCGTACCAAGCGTCGACGCCTTCGGTTTCGACGCGTTCGGCCACTTTGCGCATCAGCGCGGCCGAATCCGGATGCGGCTCGCCGGTTTCGCGATCGTAGAAAAGCGCGATCGGCACGCCCCAATAACGCTGGCGCGAAATGGTCCAATCCGGGCGGCCTTCGACCATGCCGTAGATGCGGGCCTCGCCCCATTCCGGCACCCACTTCACTTGGCCGATCGCGGCCAGCGCGTCGCGGCGCAGTCCGGCCTGCTCCATCGAAATGAACCATTGCGGCGTGGCGCGGAACGCCACCGGCGTCTTGTGCCGCCAGCAGTGCGGATAACTGTGGTTGAGAACGAAATGGGCGAGCAGCGAACCGTCTTCGCGCAGCTTGGCGACGATGGCGTCGTTCGCTTTCCAGATATGCAAGCCGGCGAGCACGACGTCGCCCGCGGGCGGCGTAGTCGGCAGATAGACGCCGCGGCCGTCGACCGGATTCAGTTCGGCGGCCGAATATTGGTCGATCAAGCCATAGCGTTGGCCGACCGCGAAGTCTTCCTGGCCGTGGCCCGGCGCGGTGTGCACGGCGCCGGTGCCCTCTTCCGCCGACACGTGGTCGCCCAGCAGCACGGGAATATCGCGTTCGGCGTAGAACGGATGCTTGAACAGCTGGCCTTCGAGTTCTACGCCTTTCGCGCGGCCGTGCACGACGTATTCTTCGACGCCGTAACGCTTCAGCGCCTTTTCGGCCAACGCTTCGGCCAGCACCAGCCAACGCCGACGGCCGTTGCGGGCCGGGCCTTCGACCAGCACGTAGTCGAGATCGGCGCCGAGGCTGATCGCCAAGCTCGCCGGAATCGTCCATGGCGTGGTGGTCCAGATCGGCAGCGCTAATTCGACGTCGCCGTCGAGCGGCACGCCGAACGCGGACGCCAGCGCCTGCGGCTGCTTGGCCGCGTAAGCGATGTCCACCGCCGGCGACTGCTTGTCCTGATATTCGATCTCTGCCTCGGCCAGCGCCGACTGGCAATCGAAGCACCAATGCACCGGCTTGAAGCCGCGCGCGACGTGGCCGCGCTCGACGATCTTGGCGAGCGCGCGCAGCATGTCCGCCTCGTAGCGGAAATCCATGGTGCGGTACGGGTTTTCCCAATCGCCGATCACGCCCAGTCGCTTGAAATCGCGGCGCTGGCTGTCGATCTGCTCGGCGGCGTATTCGCGGCATTTGACCCGGAACGCGGCGGCGTCGAGCTTGTCACCAACCTTGCCGTACTTCTTCTCGATGGCGTGCTCGATCGGCAGGCCGTGGCAATCCCAGCCCGGCACGTAGGGCGCGTCGAAGCCGGCCATCAACTTCGACTTGACTACCATGTCCTTCAGCACTTTATTGACCGCATGGCCAATGTGGATCGCGCCGTTCGCGTAAGGCGGACCGTCGTGCAGCACGAACTTGCGCTCGCGGCCTTGCACCTTTTCGCGGATGCGGTGGTACAGGCCTTCGGATTCCCAACGCGCGAGCGTCTGCGGCTCGCGCTTGGGCAGGTCGCCGCGCATCGGGAAATCGGTGGCCGGAAGGTGGATCGTGGCCTTGTAGCGGTGGGTGTCGTTCTCGCTCACGCGTACGCCTGTTTGGGTGCTTGTTGGAGGATGGCACGTGCCTGTGCGGCATCCTTGTGCATTTGCGCGACCAGACTTTGCAGGTCGGGGAATTTCTCTTCGTCGCGCAGCTTGGCCACGAATTCCACTTCGATGCGGCGGCCGTAGAGGTCGCCGTCGAAATCGAACAGATGCGCTTCGAGCAAAGGTTCGACGCCGTCCACCGTCGGCCGCGTGCCGAAGCTGGTCACCGCGGCGATCGGCGTCTTGCCCACGCCGTGCACCCAAGCGGCGTGGATGCCGGTGAAGGCCGGCGTCTTGCCGCCGAAACGCAGATTGGCGGTGGGAAAGCCGAGCGTGCGGCCGAGCTGCGCGCCGCGCACGACGTGCCCGGCGATCGCGTACGGGCGTCCGAGCAGACGCGAAGCGAGACGGAAATCGCCGTCGCCGAGCGCGTTGCGGATGCGGGTGCTGGAGACACGCTCGCCGTCGAGCGCCACCGGCTCGATTTCGCCGGCTTCGAAATCCAGGTGCGTTCCCAACCGGCGCAACGTGGCCATATCGCCGCCGCGCTTACGGCCGAAACGGAACTCCGGCCCAACCCAGACCTCGCGTGCGGACAGCCTGCCGACGAGCACGTCGCGCACGAAATTCTCGGCGCTCATCGACGCCAAGCGCACGTCGAAACGCAGCAGACCGATGCCGTCGGCGCCGAGATCGCGCAGGCCTTCGATCCTGGCGCGCGGCAGAGTGAGCCGCGGCGGCGCAGCGCCGGCGGCGAAGAACTCGCGCGGCAACGGTTCGAAGCTCAACGCGACCGCAGCCACGCCTAAGGCGCGCGCACGCGAAGCCGCATGCCGCACCAGCGCGCGATGGCCCAGATGCAGGCCGTCGAAGGCGCCGATGCAGACCACGCTTCCCTGCGGATATAGGGATCCGCCATCGACGTCGCGAAACAGCCTGCTCATCAGTTCTCTGGTTGTGGACTTTGTGGGAGAGGCTTCAGCCCCGACAACCATGTCGGGGCTGAAGCCCCTCCCACAAGAGCGATACCGATTACCCGCATACGGGTAGATTCCGGAGTATAGCTGCGGTGCAGCAAACCGGCCGGCTCAATGCCTCAGATCGCGCGGCCGGATGCCCTGCAGCCACAACAGCCCGGCATAGGCCGTCGCGCCGCTGCCCACCAGCACCGCCAGCTTCCAGATCCGCTCCCACCACGGCCAGACCGTCCAGCCCTGCCAGTACGCCAAGAAGGCGACTACGACCGCGGTCATGCCGATCGCCGCCACCGCCAATTGACGCAGGAAGCGGGCCCACCCGGCTTGGCTTTCGTAGACGCCGGCACGGCGCAGATACCACCACAGCTGCACGGCGTTGAGCCAACCGGCCAACGCGATCGCCAAAGCCAAGCAGGCGTGCGCGCCGGGAACGCGGCCCAACGCTTCGAACACGCGGCCGCCCGTCGCGGTCAGCGCGGCGCGCCCGGCATCGGTCAAGTACAGCAAGCCCAGCACGAGCGACACCGTGAATACCGCGTTCGCGATCACCGACACCACCGCCGACTTCACCGGCGTCTTGGTGTCCTGCCGCGAATAGAACGCCGGCGCCAATACTTTGACCAGCAGGAACGCCGGGACGGCCGTCGCCTGGGCCATCAGGCTCAGACCGCTCATCCGGGTGTCCTCGGCGGTGAAATTGCCGTGCTGGAACAAGGCCGCCATCAACGGCTGCGCGCACAGGATCAGCCCTAGGCAAGCCGGCACGCCGATCAGCAGGCAAAGCCTGAAACCCCAATCCAACGCCTTCGAAAATCCATGCGGATCGGTGGCGGCGTGGCGGCTGGACAGGTGCGGCAGGATCACCGTGCCGATCGCCACGCCGAACATGCCCAGCGGGAATTCCAGCAGGCGATCGGTGTAGTACAGCCAAGTCACGCTGCCGCCGATCAGGAACGAGGCCATGATCGTGTTGAGCAGCAGGTTCACCTGCGCCACCGATGAGCCGAACAACGTCGGCACCATCAGCTTCATGATCTTGCGCACGCCGGCATGGGCCACGCCCCAGCGCGGCCGCGGCAGCAGACCGATCTTCGCCAACGACGGCAGTTGGAACACCAGTTGCAGCACGCCGGCCGCGAACACGCCCCAGGCCAGCGCCAGCACCGGTTCGCGCATGAAGGGCGCCACGCACAGCGCCGCGGCGATCATGGCCAAGTTCAGCAACACCGGCGACAAGGCGGGAATCGCGAAGCGCTGGTAGCTGTTGAGGATGCCGCCGGCCAGCGAGGCTAGCGAAATGAACAAGGCGTACGGGAAGGTGATCCGCAGCATCTCCGCGGCCAGCCGGCCCTGTTCGGTGTCGGCGCCGAAACCGGGGGCGAAGATCGGCATGATCCAGGGCGCGGCCAGCACCGCGCCTGCGGTCAGCACCAGCAGGAACGCGGTCAAGGTGCCGGCGACCCGGTCGACCAGTTCCTTCACCGCGGCGTGGTCGCCGCGTTCCTTGTACTCGGCCAGGACCGGGACGAAGGCCATCGAGAACGAGCCCTCGGCCGACAGCCGGCGCATGAAATTGGGGATCCGGAACGCCACCACGAAGGCGTCCATGGCCGGGCTGGCCCCGAACACGGCCGCGTAGACCTGGTCCCGGACCAGGCCCGAGATCCGGGACAGGAAGGTCATGGCGCTGAACACGGCCGTGGAGCGCAGCAGGCCGGACTTGCGGGGGGTGGGCGGCGGGACGGCCGCTGCAGGGTCCGGGGCGTTCATCGGGCAACCTGGCTCTTTGTGGGAGCGGCTTCAGCCGCGAGCGTTTGCCCTTGTGGGAGGGGCTTCAGCCCCGACGAGTTGTCGGGGCTGAAGCCCCTCCCACAAAAGCCGCGCCCGAAACCGGCCCTGAGGTTGACGCAAGTACCTGAATCCCCCATAATTTCCGGCTCGTTTGTCCCAGACACCGCTTTTTTCACCCCAGTTTCCAGGATCCCATCGTGGCCAATATCAAGTCCGCCAAGAAGCGCGCCAAGCAGGCCGTCGTGCGCAATCTGCGCAACGCCAGCCAGCGTTCGATGCTGCGCACCGCCGTCAAGAAAGTCCTCAAGGCGCTCGACGCCAACGACGCCGCCGGCGCCCAGGCCGCTTTCGCCACCGCGCAGCCGATCCTCGATCGCTTCGCCGCGCGCGGCCTGATCCACAAGAACAAGGCCGCTCGCCATAAGAGCCGCCTGTCGGCCCGCATCAAGGCGCTGGCCGCCTGATATCGGCTTAGCGAGCGTTCCGAAAAACCCGGCTTCGGCCGGGTTTTTTGTTGCCCCGGCTTTCGTGGGCGCGAATTCATTCGCACGCATTTCGGTTCCGATGAAAGAGCGTGCGAATGAATTCGCACCTACAAAAATGCCGGCTCCGCGTCGCGACTCAGACGCCATCGGCTTCCCGCTGCTCCGCTTCGGCCAAATTCAATTCGTCTAGGAAGGACTGCACCTTCAGCATCACCTCGCGCGTGCCGTCGTGGGCGAGGCCGGAGATGACGAACCACGGCGCTTTCCAGCCGAGCCGTTCGACGATGTCCTCGGCCAGCGCCTTGGCATCCTCGGTCGGCAGCAAGTCGGCCTTGTTGAGCAGCAGCCAACGCGGCTTGTCCATCAGCGCCGCATCGAAACGCGCGAGTTCGCCTTCGATGGTGCGCACTTGCTCGACCGCGTCGCCGCCGTCCAACGGTTCGACTTCGACCAGATGCAGCAACAGCCGCGTGCGCTGGATGTGGCGCAGGAACAACGCGCCCAAACCGGCGCCTTCCGCCGCGCCTTCGATCAAACCCGGGATGTCGGCGATCACGAAACTGCGCCCCGGCTCCACGCTCACCACGCCCAGGTTCGGATACAGCGTGGTGAACGGATAGTCGGCTACCTTCGGCGTGGCCGCGGACACGGCGCGGATCAGGGTGCTCTTGCCCGCGTTCGGGAAGCCGAGCAGGCCTACGTCGGCCAGCAGCTTCAGCTCCAGCATCAGCGTGCGCTCTTCGCCTTCTTCCCCTGGCGTCGCCTTGCGCGGCGAGCGGTTCACCGAACTCTTGAAATGCATATTGCCCAGGCCGCCCTTGCCGCCCTTGGCGACCAGCAAACGGTCGCCGTGCGCGGTCAGATCGCCGATCACTTCGTCGGTGTCGACGTTGGTGATCGCGGTGCCGACCGGCACGCGGATTTCGATGTCCTCGCCGGCCTTGCCGTACATCTGCCGGCCCATGCCGTTCTCGCCGCGCTGGGCGCGGAAGACTTTCTGGTGGCGGAAATCGACCAGGGTGTTGAGGTTTTCGTCGGCGACCAGCCATACGCTGCCGCCGTCGCCGCCGTCGCCGCCGTCCGGCCCGCCGAGCGGGATGAACTTCTCGCGGCGGAAGCCGATGCAGCCGTTGCCGCCGTTGCCGGCGATGACTTGGATTTCGGCTTCGTCGACGAGTTTCATAGGGGAATTGTGACAGCGATGGGTGAAGTGAAGAAGGAGTTCGGCGGAGCCGCGCTCTAACCCTCTCCCGCCTGCGGGAGAGGGTTGGGTGAGGGCGCGCGGAATGTCAGATCGCCGCGCCCTTCTCTGGAGAAGCTTAAGTCACTGGATTCCCGCCTTCGCGGAATGACGGCTTGAAGAAACGAAAAGCCCCGCACGCGGCGGGGCTTAATCGCATCGCAAGCGAGGATTACTCGCCGGCGACCACGCTGACCGTGCGGCGCTTCTTCGGGCCCTTGGTCGAGAACTCGACCGTGCCGTCGACCAGCGCGAACAAGGTGTGATCGCGGCCCAAGCCGACGCCGGTGCCCGGATGGAACTGGGTGCCGCGCTGACGGATGATGATGTTGCCGGCCTCGATGGCCTGGCCGCCGTAGATCTTCACGCCCAGGTACTTCGGGTTGGAGTCGCGGCCGTTGCGGGTGGAACCTACGCCCTTTTTATGTGCCATGGCGGCTTCTCCTTACTTGCTGTCGCCACCGGCGATGCCGGTGATCTCGATTTCGGTGTAATGCTGCCGGTGGCCCATCTGCTTGCGATGGTGCTTGCGGCGGCGGAACTTCACGATGCGCACCTTGTCGGCGCGGCCGTGGCCCTTCACGGTGGCGGAAACGGTGGCGCCTTTCAGCGCGTCGCCGAGCTTCACGCCTTCGCCGTCGCCCAGCATCAGGATCTGCTCGAACTTGATCTCTTTGCCGGCTTCGACGTCGAGAAGTTCGACGCGGATCGTTTCGCCCTTCATCACGCGGTATTGCTTACCGCCGGTGACCAGAACTGCGTACATGATCGATATTCCTTTCTGTAGTTCTTCTGTAATTTTCATAGCCTGGCCGCCATCGAGGGCGGACAGAAGCGGAATTGTAGGGGATTCAGGGAGTTAGGGTCAACTGGATGAGCGACTTCGGAGCTTCCCCTTCTCCCACCGGGAGAAGGTACCCGGAGGGCGGATGAGGGTTCGGCGTAGCGGCGGAAGGATCCGATCGGGAGACCGGTCGGAAACCCGCGATCTGGACCATCCCAGCTCCGCCGAACCCTCACCCCAACCCCTCTCCCGATGGGAGAGGGGCTAAATCCAGGGCTTAACCGCTCAGTCGCATCTCCTGAGACCTGTCCATGCCAGGCTGGCATTCCGCCGATTTGCCCCCAAATCGTCGGCTCGCTACGCTCCCCTGTTGGCCGCGCATCCGCGCAAGCCCCGCCCGGGGCTTCAACCCGTTGCTGGACCCCTCATCGATGGCGATGGACACCATCCGCATCCGCGGAGCCCGTACCCACAATCTGAAGAACCTGGACCTGGACCTGCCCCGCGACCGGCTGATCGTGATCACCGGCCTGTCGGGCTCGGGCAAGTCGTCCCTGGCCTTCGACACCATCTACGCGGAAGGCCAGCGCCGCTACGTGGAGTCGCTGTCGGCCTATGCGCGCCAGTTCCTGAGCGTGATGGAGAAGCCGGACGTCGACCATATCGAGGGCCTGAGCCCGGCGATCTCGATCGAACAGAAATCGACCTCGCACAACCCGCGTTCGACCGTCGGCACCATCACCGAGATCTACGACTACCTGCGCCTGCTCTACGCCCGCGTCGGCCTGCCGCGCTGCCCTGACCACGGCTATCCGTTGGAAGCGCAGACCGTCAGCCAGATGGTCGACCAGGTGTTGGCGCTGGCCAAGGATCCCAAGACCGCCGAACAGCGCTGGATGCTGCTCGCGCCCGTGGTGCGCGAACGCAAAGGCGAGCATGCGCAGATTTTCGAGCAGCTGCGCGCGCAGGGCTACGTGCGCGTGCGCGTGGACGGCCAGTTGTACGAAATGGACGCGCTGCCCACGCTCGCGCTGCGCCAGAAGCACACCATCGAAGCCGTCATCGACCGTTTCAAGGTGCGCGAAGACCTCAAGCAGCGTTTGGCCGAATCGTTCGAGACCGCGCTTAAGCTCGGCGACGGCATGGCGCAAGTGATGTCGCTCGACGACGAGAATGCGCCGCAACTGCTGTTCTCGTCGAAATACAGCTGCCCGGTGTGCGATTACTCGCTGCCGGAACTGGAACCGCGCCTGTTCTCGTTCAACTCGCCGGTCGGCGCCTGCCCCGAATGCGACGGCCTGGGCGTAAGCCAGTTCTTCGATCCGGCGCGCGTGGTCGTGCATCCGGAACTGTCGCTGGCGGCCGGCGCGGTGCGCGGCTGGGACCGGCGCAACGCCTATTACTTCCAGCTGATCCAGTCGCTGGCCAAGCACTTCAAGTTCAGCGTCGACACGCCGTGGCAGGAATTGGACGAAGCGTCGCGCCAGGCGGTGCTGTACGGCAGCGGCAAAGAAGTGATCACCTTCAGCTACATCACCGACTCGGGCGGCCGCACACAGCGCAAGCACAAGTTCGAAGGCATCGTGCCGAACCTGGAGCGCCGCTACCGCGAGACCGAATCCTCCGCGGTGCGCGAGGAATTGGCGAAATACATCAGCGACCGGCCCTGCCTGCAATGCGGCGGCGCGCGCCTGAACCGCTCGGCGCGCAACGTGTTCGTCGCAGACAAGCCGATGCAGGACATCGTGGTGCTGCCGATCGACCAGGCGCTGTCGTTCTTCGGCCAGATGGAATTGCCCGGCTGGCGCGGCGAGATCGCGGCCAAGATCGTCAAGGAAATCCGCGAGCGCTTGAGCTTCCTGGTCGACGTCGGCCTGGATTACCTCACCCTGGAACGCAAAGCCGACACGCTCTCGGGCGGCGAAGCGCAACGCATCCGCCTGGCTTCGCAGATCGGCGCCGGCCTGGTCGGCGTGATGTACGTGCTGGACGAGCCGTCGATCGGCTTGCACCAGCGCGACAACGAGCGCCTGCTCGGCACGCTCACCCGGCTGCGCGATCTGGGCAACACGGTGATCGTGGTCGAACACGACGAGGACGCGATCCGCCTGGCCGACCATATCGTCGACATCGGCCCGGGCGCGGGCGTGCACGGCGGCGAGATCGTCGCCCAGGGCACGTTCGAACAAGTCTTGAAGGCGCCGCGTTCGCTCACCGGCCAATACCTCAGCGGCAAGAAGCGGATCGAAATCCCCAAGCTGCGCAACAAGCCGAACAAGAAGATGACGCTGAGGCTGCAAGGCGCCAGCGGCAACAATCTGAAGGACGTGGACCTGGAAATCCCGTCGGGCCTGTTCACCGCCATCACCGGCGTGTCCGGTTCGGGCAAGTCGACCCTGATCAACGACACCCTGTACGCCCTGGCGGCGAACGAGATCAACGGCGCTTCGCACAAGCCGGCCCCGTACCGCGACGTCAAGGGCCTGGATTTGTTCGACAAAGTCGTCGACATAGACCAGTCGCCGATCGGCCGCACGCCGCGTTCGAATCCGGCCACCTACACCGGCCTGTTCACGCCGCTGCGCGAACTGTTCGCGCAGGTGCCGGAATCGCGCGCGCGCGGCTATTCGCCGGGCCGCTTCAGCTTCAACGTGCGCGGCGGCCGTTGCGAAGCCTGCCAAGGCGACGGACTGATCAAGGTCGAGATGCACTTCCTGCCCGACGTGTACGTGCCTTGCGATGTCTGCCACGGCAAGCGCTACAACCGCGAAACGCTGGAGATCCTGTACAAGGGCTTCAGCATCCACGACGTGTTGGAGATGACGGTCGAGGACGCGCTGAAGCTGTTCGAGCCGGTGCCGGCGTTGGCGCGCAAGCTCGAGACGCTGATGGATGTGGGCCTGAGCTATATCAAGCTCGGCCAACCGGCGACCACGCTGTCCGGCGGCGAAGCGCAGCGCGTGAAGCTGTCCAAGGAACTGTCGCGGCGCGACACCGGCCGCACGCTCTACATCCTGGACGAGCCGACCACGGGCCTGCACTTCCACGACATCGAGCACCTGCTCACCGTGCTGCACAAGCTGCGCGACGACGGCAACACCATCGTGGTGATCGAACACAATCTGGACGTGATCAAGACCGCCGACTGGGTCATCGACCTGGGTCCGGAAGGCGGCCATCGCGGCGGCGAGATCATCGCCGCCGGCACGCCGGAAGAATTGGCGGCGATGCCGAAGTCTTATACCGGGCAGTTCCTAGCTAAGACGTTGGGGCTGGAGAAGCCGGCGCGGCGCAAGAGCGCGGCTTGAGATCAGGAACTAGTGAACAGGAATTAGGAACTAGTAAGATCGCCAGGCCACTCGTTTCTCGTTCCTATTTCACTAGTTACTAAGCTTATGGGTTTGGACAACGAAAAAACCCTGTTCCGCATGCCCATCGCGCTGCGCTGGCGCGATCTGGACGCGTTCAACCACGTCAACAATTCCAACTTCCTCACCTATCTGGAGGAAGCGCGGATCCGCTGGTTCGATTCGCTGGGCGAGGAGTGGGTGACCGACCAAGTCGCTCCGCTGCTGGCGGCGGTGCAGATGAACTACCGTCAGCCGATCCCGTATCCCTCGGAAGTGACCGTCGAACTGTTCGCCGAGCGCGTCGGCAACACCAGCGTGACCTTGGGCCATCGCATCGTTAGCGAGGACGGAGCGATCCTGTACGCGGACGGCCATGTGGTGATGGTGTGGATCGAGCGCGCCAGCGGCCGGCCCACGCCCCTGCCCGATCCCGTGCGCCGCGCATCGGCTTTGTAGAGTCGAGCCTGCTCGATTGCTCTGGCTTTGTGGGAGCGGCTTTAGCCGCGAGCTCTTTCCTGCACGTCGCTGGGATCTTCGCGCAAGAGCTCGCGGCTAAAGCCGCTCCACAAAGCGAGAATCAGAGCGCAGAAGGATTGCGCACTTCGAATTCGCCCAGCACCTTGCGTCCGTCGGCCAATTCGAATTCCACCACCACCTTGCTGCCCGCTTTCAACGCCGAACGCGGCTGCATCAGCATCAGATGCAATCCGCCCGGCTTCAGCGTCGCCGCGCCGTCCGGCGCGATGCGCAGTTCGGGCACCGCGCGCATCTTGCTGACGCCGTCGACGATGCGGGTTTCGTGGAGCTCGACGCTGCCGTAAGCCGGGCTGCTCGCGGCCACGACCGTAGCCGGCGCCGGACAGCGGTTTTCGATGCGGCCGAAGCCGGCCTGCATCGGCATGCCGCCGGGAACCAAGCGGATCCAGGCGTCGCGCACTTGCGGCGAGCAATCGCGGGCGAAGGACGGGCTGCTCAGCGCGGCCAGCAACGAAAACGACAGGGCGGCGGAAATTCTGTTCATGAGCCTATGATAACGGCCAACCGCCTTTCCGACCGAACCCATGACCTCGCTCATCGCTATCGAAGACCACGGCAGCATCCGGGAATTGCGGCTGGCGCGCGCGCCGGTCAACGCCCTGAATCCGGCCTTGTGCGCCGAACTGGCATCGGCGATCGCCGATGCCGCCGCGCAAGGCGCGCAAGGCCTGGTGCTGAGCGGCGGCCCCAAGGTGTTCTCGGCCGGGCTGGACGTGCCGCATCTGCTGACGATCGACGACCGCGGCGCTTTGAAAGCGGCCTGGGAAACCTTCTTCGCCGCCGCGCGCGCATTGGCGGCGTGCCCGGTGCCGGTCGTGGCGGCCATCGCCGGCCATGCGCCGGCCGGCGGTTGCGTGCTGGCTTTGTGCTGCGACTACCGGATCATGGCCTCGGGTCCGTTCCGGATCGGCCTGAACGAAACCCAGGTCGGCCTGGCCGCGCCGGAAGGCATCCGGAGGCTGATGGCGCGCGTGGTCGGCCCTTATCGCGCCGAACGCTTGCTGGTCGCCGGCGAGATGGTGGAAGCCGAACGCGCGCTGGCGATCGGCTTGGTCGACGAACTCGCCGACATCGATCACGTCCCCGTCCGCGCCCGCGCATGGCTGGAAGAACTGCTGAAGTTGCCGCGC
The DNA here is from genome assembly GCF_005239095.1 of Luteimonas gilva. Lineage (GTDB taxonomy): Bacteria > Pseudomonadota > Gammaproteobacteria > Xanthomonadales > Xanthomonadaceae > Luteimonas_C > Luteimonas_C gilva. The sequence continues at coordinate 1,136,013 of NZ_SZUA01000001.1, forward strand.
AAGCCGATGCTGACCACGCGCGGTTTCGCCCGCGCCGATCTGATCGCCGCTCTGCATCCCGACTTCATCCAGCTCGACCGCTTCATCGATGCATGGAACGAACCCGATACGCAAGCCGGCCTGCGCGCCCTGGTCGCCAAACTGGGCAAGTGACGATGCTGCAAATGCGCCCGTGCTGCGAATGCTGCGGCCGCGACTTGCCGGCCGATACCGCCGGCGCGCTGATCTGCTCGTTCGAATGCACGTTCTGCGCGGATTGCGATGCGCGCACGCTGCATGGGCGTTGCCCGAATTGCGGCGGCGAACTGCGGCCGCGCCCGACCCGCATCGGCGATGCGTTGGCGCGCCACCCCGCTTCCAACGAGTGCGTCGTCAAGCCTGGCGGCTGTCCATAGCTTTTTTTGCGTCAACCCGGCGCAGGCTCGAGCGTTCACCCCGCATCGCACCGGCATCGCCGCCGGTGGAACAGGGGTACCGCCATGTTTTTTGAGATGCGCATCGCCCGCCGGAACCGAATCTTTCCGATCTCGCTGCTGCTTGCCGCCCTGCTGCCTTTTTCGGCCTTCGCGCAAAAGGCCGAGACCCCGGCCGAACGCACCGACCGTGCCGTGCAAGCCTTCGTGACCCAATACCGGGTGCCGGGCGCGCAGGTCGCGGTAGTCAAGGACGGCGCCATCGTCTTCTCTCGCGCTTACGGCAAGGCGAACGTGGCGCTCGACGTTCCCGCCACCAAGCAGAACGTGTTCACGCTCGCTTCGATCACCAAGGCTTTCACCGGACTGGCCGCGATGCAGGCGGTCGAGGCCGGCAAGCTCGATTTGTCCGCGCCGGTTTCGCGCTATCTGGACGGCCTGCCCGAGGCATGGCGCGCCGTCACCATCCGTCAATTGCTCAGCCATATGTCGGGCCTGCCCGACACCAATCGCGCGCCGACCGTCGACAGCAATGCCGAAGAAGCCTGGCGCTGGACGCTAGCGCAACCGGTGTACTTCGCGCCGGGCGAGCGTTTCCACTATTGCCAGACCAACTACACGCTCATCCAGCGCGTACTGAACCGGCTCTACGGCAGAAGCGAGGACGCGATGGTCGGCGAGGCGCAGATCGCCGCCGCCGGCATGGTCCGCACGCGCTACGGCGACGCGCGCGATCTGATCGTCGGCAAGGGACCCGATTATCAGTTCGTGCGTTCGACGCCCGCCGCGTCAGGCGTGCTCGAGCAACGCTATCCCGTGTCCCTGCCTTTCCATCGTGCGTCGAACGGTTTGGCGAGCACCGCTGAGGACGTGGCGCGTTGGATCATCGCGCTCGAACAAGGGAAGCTGCTCGAGCCCAAGCAGATCGAGACGATGTGGACTCCGGCCGCGTTCAACGACGGCAAGCCGGGCCAATGGGGCATGGGCTGGACGATCCTGCCGCGCGGCGCCGGGCATCGTGCGGTAGGCATGACCGGCGGCGCGCGTTCGGCCTTTTACCTGTATCCCGAAGATGATGTCGCGGTCGTCATTCTCACCAATCTCGTCGGCAGCTACCCAGAAGACGAGATCGACCGGATCGCCACCTATTGGGCGCCCGGTTTGCGAATCACGGGCGTGCCGGCGCTGCGGATCGCGCTCGACGACGCCGGCTACGACCGCGCCGTGCAGGTCGCCGGCAACATCGCCAAAAAAGATCCCGCGCAGCGTTGGAACGAAGCCGAACTCAACGATTGGGGTTACCGATTGCTGCACAGCGGCCGCCCGCGCGACGGCCTGGAGATCATGAAGCTCGTCGTCGCGCTCTTTCCCCGCAGCGGCAACGCGGAGGATAGTTTGGGCGAGGCTTATGCGATCAACGGCGATATCCGCCAGAGCATCGTCCATTACCGACGCTCGCTAGCCCTCGATCCTGCCAATACACACGCGACGCAGCAGATCGAACGGCTCGAAAAGAAGTCTTCCGCTGAAAATTGATCCGTTGACGCAAGAAACTTATCGATGCGCCTGAAATGGATCGTCATCCCGGCGAAACGAGCGAAGCGAGTTAACAGCGAAGCTGGCCCGAAGGGCGAGTGCACAGCGCGAGTCAAGCCGGGATCCAGGAATTCCGTCGAATGTGCGGATGCGTCGGAAGCCCTGGATCCCGGCTTCCGCCGGGATGACGGCTAGGGGCGACTATTCAGGCCCCGTCGCCACCGGCCGCTTCGGATCGCTGATCCATCCGCTCCACGATCCTGTGAACAGCTTCGCGCCGGGCAAGGCCGCATACGCCATCGCCAATAGATGATGGCAGGCGGTGACGCCCGAGCCGCACATCGCGACCATCTCGCGCGGATCGCTATCGCGGAGCAATTCGCGGAACTCCTGCGCCAACCGTTCGCGGGGCTTGAAGCGACCGTCGGCCAGGTTCAAGGCATAAGGCCGATTGCGCGCGCCGAGAACGTGGCCCGCGACGCGATCCAGCGGCTCGGTCTCGCCGCGGAAGCGTTCGGCGGCGCGGGCATCGACGAGCAGACCGCCGGCATCGAGATGCGCTTGCACCCGAACGGCGTCCAGCAACCGGTCCGCGTCGAATTCGGCTTCGTAGTCCGTGCGCACCGGCGTGCGGATGTCCGTCTCCACCGGCAAGCCGAGCGCGTTCCAGCGCGCCCAGCCGCCGTCGAGCACGGCGGCGCGCCGATGGCCCAGCGCTTGCAGCAAGAACCAAAACCGCGCCGCGTAAGCGCCGTCGGCATCGTCGTAGGCTACGACCTGGGTCTGCGGGCCGATGCCCCAGGCGCCCAATTTCGCGGTGAAATCGGCCGCCTCCGGCCAAGGGTGGCGGCCCTGACCTTGCTTCGAGTGATCGGACAGATCGCGATCCAGATGCGCGTACACGGCGCCGGGCACGTGCGCTTGCGCGTACGCGCGTTCGCCCGCCTGCGGGTCCGCGAGCGAGAAGCGGCAATCGACGACGGCCACGTCGTCGCGCCCCAACGCCCGAGCCAAATCTTCCGCCTGCACCAGCGTGTCCCATCCGGTCATGCCGCGTTCTCCAGCCTTTGCCGCAGGTTGAACAGGATCGAAGCCGTCGCGCCCCAGATGCGGTGTTCGGAAGCGTGCTCGTAGTTGCGGTATTCGAGCACATGGCGGGCGCGGCCGCAGTATTCGATGTCGACGCGCAACAGATTGTCAGGCGTCATCAAGTAATCCAGCGGCACTTCGAACACCGCCGCCACTTCGTTCGGATCGGGCGCGGCGACGAAACCAGGATCGACGCAAGCGACGACCGGCAGCACGCGATAGCCGGTGATCGTGGTCAGCGGGTCCAAATAGCCCCAGGGCGAGGCCGACGAAGGCGGCAATCCGATTTCCTCGTGCGCTTCGCGCAACGCGGCGGCGACCGGATCCGCGTCGCCGGCTTCGATGCGCCCACCGGGAAAACTGACCTGGCCCGCATGCTGGCGCAACGCGTCGGTGCGGCGGGTCAGCAGCACCGTCAACGCCTCCGGGCGGGGCACCAGGCCCACCAGCACCGCCGCTTCGACGGTGGCGGCGTCTTGCGGCAGCAGATCGCGCAACTCTGCGGCGTTCCAGCCCTGCCCGGTCGGCGCTTCCGCGAGCGGATGCAGCGCTTTGCGCAAGCGGGCTTCGTCGAGCGGGAATTTCATGCGCCGCTGCGCCCGTTGCGTTCGCGCTCGGGCAATACGGTTTCCATCAGGCGCAATCTTTCGTCGTCGCCCATCGTGCTCCAGCGCGCGATTTCGTCGAGGGTGCGATGGCAGCCGCCGCACAAGCCCCGCGTGTCGATCGTGCACACGCCCGTGCAGGGACTGAGCACGGCGCGGTAGACGGGGGGCGTGGATGCGAACGTCATGGAATGCGGATTATCGCCGATTCGCGATTCGGCTTTTGTAGGAGCGGCTTTAGCCGCGAGCTCTTTCCCCCAATCGCGATATCGCAAGGATTTGAGGGGAAAGCTCGCGGCTAAAGCCGCTCCCACAAAAAGCGGGGTCGCCGAAAGCATTACGCCGGCATATGCCGGCGTAATGGGGAACAACTTCGGATTCCGGCTTTAGCCGAAGATCACTTCACGCTGACGAGCTTGACCTCGAAAGCGACCGCCACGTTCGGCGGGAAACCGCTGCGCGGGTCGGCGCCGAAGGCCTTTTCCGGCGGCAGCACCACTTCCCACTTCGAACCGGCCGGCATCTGCTGCAGCACTTCGCGCATCGCCTGCATGTCGACTTCGCTCAGCTTCACGCTGGGCACCGACTGGGCCTTGCCTTGGTTCGGATCGGTCGGACGCTGGCCGAACGGGAACGGGCCGGCGACTTCCAACGCGACCGTGCTGGCTGTGGTCGGCTTGGCGCCGGTGCCGTTCTCGATCACCTTGTACTGGGTGCCGTTGGGCAGCGCCTTCACGCCGGCCTGGGCCTTGTACTGGGCCAGAAACTGGTCGCTCTTGGTCTTGTTCGCGGCGGCGTCCTTATCGAACGCGGCCTTGGCCGCCTGGGCCTTGGCCTGCTGGCGCTTCTGGAAGGCCTCGACCGCCGGACGCAGCTGATCCACCGCGATCGCCGGCTGCTTCTTGGCCAGACCGTCCTGGACCGCCTTGGTCAGGGTCGCGGCATCGATTTGCTCGCCCGACTCGGCCAAGCTGCGACCGAAGTCGTAACCGAAGTAATAGCTCAATTTGCCTTTTTCGGACGTCGTGTCCTGGGCGCTGGCGGTACCGGCCGTCAGGATCAGGGCCGTGAAAGCGGCAGCTAACAAACGCAACTTCATGCAGCGATACCTCCAGAATTGGGCCTTAAATGGCGCGGGGCGGTAAAACCGCCCCGATTGGAACGCGGTAGGATACCCGGGCGGCAGCTTAACTGCCACTGAGGGGCAGCCCTGTGACCGGCCCGAGCCGGCGAAGTTCCTCAGAGTGCGCCATTTCACGGTTTTTACGCCCTACTGCGAGCCCCCGATGACCGAATCCCCGCTGCTCCTGACCGACCGCGGCGCCGTCCGCACGATCGCGGTCAACCGCCCCGACAAATTGAACGCGCTGGACGCGGCCACCTTGGACGCGCTGCACGCCGCCTTCGACCAGGCGGCGCAGGATCCGAACGTGCGTGTGGTGGTGCTCACGGGCACCGGGCCGAAAGCCTTCGTCGCCGGCGCCGACATCGCGCAGATGTCCGGTTTGAGCGCGGTCGAAGGCCGCGATTTTTCGCTGCGCGGCCAGCGCATGATGCGGCGCGTGGAGAAGATGCCCAAGCCCGTGATCGCGATGGTCAACGGTTTCGCCCTCGGCGGCGGTTTGGAGCTGGCGATGTGCTGCCATCTGCGCATCGCCGCGGACACCGCCAAGGTAGGGCAGCCGGAAATCAATTTGGGCTTGATCCCGGGCTTCGGCGGAACGCAGCGCTTGATCCGCTTGGCCGGACGCGCGGCGGCGTTGGAGTTGTGCTTGACCGGCGCGCCGATCGACGCGGCGCGCGCTTTGCAATTGAGCGTCGTCAACCGCGTCGTGCCGGCTGCGGAGTTGGAAGCCGAAACGATGAAGCTGGCCGAGCAATTGGCCAACGCCGCGCCGCTGGCGCTGCGCGGGATGATCGACTGCGTCAACGTCGGCGCCGAATGCGGCCTGGAAGAAGGCCTGGAATACGAATCGGCGCAGTTCGGCCTGATCTTCTCCAGCGAAGACATGCGCGAAGGCACCCGCGCCTTCCTCGAGAAGCGCAAGCCTGCGTTCAAGGGCGTTTGACGCGCGCGGTCGGTTCGTCGCGATGGAAGAAAGCCCGATGCCACCCATAGCCTGCCCGGCCTGCGCATGCCGCGACGCGCGCGGCGCGTCCGCGCACGCCGTCGTCGCGGCCTTGCGCGAAGACGACCTGGACCGCGCGATGGATCTGGGCTTGCTCGAAACGGAACCTTGCCCGGCTTGCGACGCCTCATGCGCAGCCGCGCTGACGGACGCGCGCGATGCGCGACGGCGCGCGCTCGAAGCGCGCGAACGCTATCGCGCCCGCGGCGCGCGCCTGCAACGCCGCGCCGAAGAGTTGCGAGCCAAACGCGCCGCGACGCCGGCGGTCGACATCGGAACCAAGGCGCCCGCTTTGCCCGCCGCCGCCGCGGCTGCGCTGGCGCGGGCGAAGGCTAAAGCCGCTGGAAGCGAACCGAAATGAAGAAGGCCGCCGCCAAGACCCCGGCCCGCGCCGCGAAAAAGCCGATTTCGCCTCCCGCCAAGCCCGCGCGGCGCAGCAAAACCTTGTCGCCGGCCGAAATCCGCGAGTTGTTCGTGCGGCTGTCGGAATTGAACCCCAAGCCGACCACGGAACTGGTCTACAGCACGCCCTACGAACTGCTGGTGGCGGTGACCCTCTCGGCCCAGGCGACCGATGTCGGCGTCAACAAAGCCACGCGCCGCTTGTTCCCGGTGGCGAACACGCCGCAGGCGATGCTCGCGCTCGGCGAAGAGGGGCTCAAGAAATACATCTCGACCATCGGCCTGTACAACGCCAAGGCCGCGAACGTGATCGCGACGAGCCGCTTGCTGATCGAACGCCATCGCGGCGAGGTGCCGCGCGACCGCGAAGCTTTGGAAGCCTTGCCTGGCGTCGGCCGCAAAACCGCCAACGTGGTGCTCAACACGGCCTTCGGCGAACCGACCATCGCGGTCGACACGCATATCTTCCGCGTCGCCAACCGCACCGGCCTCGCGCCCGGGCGCAACGTGCGCGAGGTCGAGGACCGTTTGCTGAAAGTGGTGCCGGCCGAATTCCGCCTGGACGCGCACCACTGGCTGATCCTGCACGGCCGTTACGTCTGCAAGGCGCGCAAGCCGGCCTGCCCCGAATGCGTAATCCGCGATTTGTGTCGGTTCCCTGACAAGACGCCGGCGCCTTAAACCGTCATATTCCGGTCATTACCCGGACAAAACGGCCTGCGATCCTCCGCCGCGCCGCTCGGAAGACCGCGAAGCCCGGAATTAAGACAGGCTGTCATCGCAACGAAATATTCACGCCCTACCCTGCGCGGCGTCTTTCCTCTCGCCCGAAGGGCCCTACGATGAAACTCACCCCGAGCACCCTTTCCCTCGCGCTGCTTGCGGCGCTGGCCGCACCGGCCGCGCACGCCGAAATCGCCATCGACGTGATCGGCAATTCCGAAGTCAGCTTCGAAGGCCTGGTCCAGGCGGATTTCTACAGCTTCGACACCGATCTGAACGATTACGGCGCCGACTCGGCTCCGCCCTGCTCCACCTCGACCGACTGCGACGGTAAGGATTACCTGCAGGAACTGCGCCGCGCCGAGCTGGTGCTGAAGGGCAAGGGCCCGGGCAATATCGAATGGGTGCTGGGCTACGACGCCAAGGACGACAAGTTCCTCGACGCCAACATCAAGTACAAGTTCGGCAACAACGCGAACCACTTCATCCAGGTCGGCCAGTACAAGCAGCCGGGCGCGACGATGGAAGAGCTGTCGTCGACCAAGAACAACGACTTCGTCTCCAAGTCGTCGATCACCAACAGCCTGGGCACCGCGCGCCGTCTCGGCGTGCAGTACAACTACGGCGACGTCAACTGGGGCCTCACCGCCAGCTACTTCGGCCGCGAACTGACCCGCAACCGCGAACACGGCAGCGGCTACGGCCTGCGCGGCTATTGGGCGCCGGTGAACGATGCCGGCAGCATCTTCCACATCGGCGCTTCCTACACCAGCAAGGACACCGACGCCGACGGCATCCGCCTGCGCGCGCGTCCGATGGCCGACATGGTCAGCTTGCGCTACATCGACACCGGCAGCAGCCTGACCAGCGCCAACAGCCTGAACAACCGCACCGACCGCGTCAGCCTGTTCGGCGCGGAAGCCTTGTGGGTCACCGGCCCGTTCAAGCTGCAGGCCGAGTACATGAACATCGACGTGGACCGCTACGGCAACCTGAAGAACTTCAGCGGCGACGGCTACTACGTTTCCGGCCTGTGGAACATCACCGGCGAAACCTGGGGCTACAAGTCCGGCACGCCGGTCACCAACCTGCCGGAAGAACCCGGCATCGGCCTGTGGCAGCTGGGCCTGCGCTACGACACCATCGATCTGAACGACGGCAACATCGCCCCGCCCCTCACTCCGACCGGCGCGCCGATCGTCAACGGCGTCCTGGGCGGCAAGATGGACTCCTGGACCTTGGGCGTGAACTGGTACTGGCGCTCCAACTTCAAGTTCATGCTGAACTACGTGGCCGTGAAGCAAGAGAAGTACAACAACGCCGTGGGCTTCCGCCGCGACGTGCACGACGATCCGAACATCATCGAAGCGCGCGCGCAGTTCTACTGGTAAGCAAGCATCCACAACCCCCGTCGTGGATAGGGCAGGAAGGCGCGGCGAAAGCCGCGCCTTCTTTTTTGGCGCAGAGAACCCGGGCCCGCGAACCGCACGCCCCGCCCGAGCGGCCGTCCTGAACGCCTCGCCCGCCCCGCTGCGCCCTCGATGACGTTTTTGCCGAGCTTGTCATCGCATTGTCACGGGACCGTTATGAAATGCGCGCGGACGGGCTGGGGCCCGTACTTTTCCTCCAAGGAGTCGCACCCGTGTTCAAGACCCATTACCGCGTCGCGGCCATCGCGCTCGCGACCGCCTTCGCAGGCAACGCCTTCGCCGCCGACGTCACCGGCGCCGGCGCCTCTTTCATCTACCCGGTCATGTCCAAGTGGTCGGCCGACTACAGCAAGGCCACCGGCAAGAAGGTCAACTATCAGTCGATCGGTTCCGGCGGCGGCATCGCCCAGATCAAGGCCGGCACGGTCGATTTCGGCTCCTCCGACGCCCCGATGAAGCCCGACGAACTGGCTAAGTTCGGCCTGGCCCAATTCCCCTCGGTGATCGGCGGCGTGGTGCCGGTGATCAACGTCCCGGGCGTGCCTTCCGGCGCGATGAAGCTGGACGGCGAAACCCTGGGCAACATCTTCCTGGGCAAGATCACCAAGTGGAACGATCCGGCCATCGTCGCCATGAACGGCGGCGTCAACCTGCCCGACAAGAAGATCACCGTCGTGCACCGCTCGGACGGTTCGGGCACCACCTTCAACTTCGTCAACTACTTGTCCAAGGTCAACGCCGAGTGGAAGACCAAGGTCGGCGAAGGCACGTCGGTGAAGTGGCCGACCGGCATCGGCGGCAAGGGCAACGAAGGCGTGGCCGCGTACGTCAAGCAGATCCAGGGCGGCATCGGCTACGTCGAACTGTCCTACGCGCTGCAGAACAAGATGGCCTATTCGCGCATGAAGAACGCCGCCGGCAACTACGTGCTGCCGACCGACGAAACCTTCGGCGCCGCGGCCGCCAGCGCCGACTGGGCCAACGCCAAGGATTTCTACCTGGTGATGACCAACGCGCCGGGCGAGAACTCCTGGCCGATCACCGCCACCAACTTCATCCTGATGTACAAGCAGCCCAAGAACGCCGACGGCGCCAAGAACGCCAAGGAATTCTTCAAGTGGGTCTACGCCAACGGCGACGCGCAGGCCAAGGCGCTCGACTACGTGCCGCTGCCGGACGCTCTGGTCAAGCAGATCGACGCCTACTGGGCGCAGAACATGGGCTACTGATTTTCCTCGATCCCAAGCACACCCCTTTTGCGCGGGCTTCGGCCCGCGCTTTTTTTGCCGGGGCTTTTGTGGGAGCGGCTTTAGCCGCGAGCTCTTCCCGCACCTCGCTGCGATCTGATGCAAAAGCCCGCGGCTAAAGCCGCTCCCACAGTCCATGTCATCCGGATGTAACAAAAACATCATTTCATAGCGGCATCTCGTCGGCAGGCTATGCCGACACGCCGTATGGAGCGCCGCATGAACGCCACCCCCCTTCGCCTGGCCGTCCTGGCCTGTTCAGTGACCCTGCTCCTGGCCGCGTGCAAGGGCGGCGACAACGCGGCGGCTCCCGGCACCGGCAACCAGGCTCCGAACGCCGCCGCGGCCCCGGCCGGCGACAAGAAAGTCGCCGAGATCACCGGCGCCGGCGCGACCTTCATCTATCCGCTGCTGTCGCGCTGGTCCGCGGACTACAACCAGCAGACCGGCAACAAAGTGAATTACCAATCGATCGGCTCCGGCGGCGGCATCGCCCAGATCAAGGCCGGCACGGTAGATTTCGGCTCCAGCGACAAGCCGCTGTCCAGCGAAGAACTCGCCGCCGCGGGCCTGGGCCAGTTCCCGTCCGCGATCGGCGGCGTGGTGCCGGTGGTCAATCTGGAGGGCGTCGAAGCCGGCAAGCTGCGCCTGACCGGCGCGCTGCTGGGCGACATCTTCCTCGGCAAGATCACCGCCTGGAACGATGCGGCGATCGCCGCCGCCAATCCCGGCGCCAAGCTGCCTTCGACCAAGATCAACATCGTCCACCGCTCCGACGGTTCGGGCACCACCTTCAACTTCTCCAACTACCTGTCGAAGGTGAATGCGGAGTGGAAGTCGAAAGTCGGCGAAGGCACTTCGGTGCAGTGGCCGGGCGGCGTCGGCGGCAAGGGCAACGAAGGCGTGGCTTCGTACGTGAAGCAGATCAAGGGCTCGATCGGCTACGTCGAACTGGCCTACGCGCTGCAGAACAAGATGACCTACATCTCGCTGCAGAACGCCTCCGGGAATTGGGTGCAACCCAGCGCCGAATCGTTCCAGGCCGCCGCGGCGACCGCCGACTGGGCGAACGCCAAGGATTTCAACCTGGTCATCACCAACGCTTCCGGCGCGGACGCGTGGCCGATCACCGCCACCAATTTCATCCTGATGTACAAGCAGCCGAAGGACGCGCAGCGCTCGAAGGATGCGATGGCCTTCTTCAAGTGGGCGTTCGAAAACGGACAGCCGCAGGCGCAGGCGCTGGATTACGTGCCTCTGCCGGCGGAGCTGGTGAAGCAAGTCGAAGCGTATTGGGCGGCGGAGTTCAAGTGAGGTTCCGGCCCGCGCGCGAAGCGCGCGGCTTTGCCGGAACATCATCCCGGCGCAAGCCGGGATCCAGAACTACGACGCAGGCCCTGGATCCCGGCTTCGCCGGGATGACGGGAACCGGGGGATCCTGCCTGTGGGCGGGAACGAGTAAAAACTGATGAACGCAACCACGATTCCCGAAGCCATCGTAGCTCCCACCGGCCGCGACGTGCGCGACGCCCGCGCCGACCGCTGGTTCCGCTACGCCTTGGTCGCGACGGTGGTCTTCGTGTTGATCGCGCTGGCCACCGCGGCGCTGTCCATGCTCTGGGGCGGCCGCCAAGTGCTGGCCCACGAAGGCATCAACTTCTTCTTCTCCACCGAGTGGAATCCGGTGGAGAACAAGTACGGCGCGCTCGCGCCGATCTACGGCACCATCGTCACCGCCATCATCGCCATGCTGATCGCCGTGCCGATCAGCTTCGGCATCGCCCTGTTCCTGACCGAAGTCGCGCCGCGCTGGCTGCGCGGGCCGATCGGCACCGCGATCGAATTGCTGGCCGCGATCCCGTCGATCATCTACGGCATGTGGGGCCTGTTCGTGCTGGTGCCGATGATGACCGAATACGTCACGCCCTGGATCAACGACCACCTGGGCACGCTGCCGCTGATCGGCCGCTTGTTCCAAGGCCCGCCGCTGGGCATCGGCGTGCTCACCGCCGGCTTCGTGCTGGCGATCATGGTGATCCCCTTCATCTCCTCGGTGATGCGCGAAGTGTTCCTGACCGTGCCGACGCGGCTGAAGGAATCGGCCTACGCGCTGGGTTCGACCAAGTGGGAAGTGAGCTGGGACATCGTCCTGCCCTACACCCGTTCGGCGGTGGTCGGCGGCATCTTCCTGGGCCTGGGCCGCGCGCTCGGCGAAACCATGGCGGTGGCCTTCGTGATCGGCAACTCGGTGTCGCTGTCGGCGTCGCTGCTCGAGCCGGGCACCACGATCGCGGCGCTGATCGCCAACGACTTCGGCGAAGCGACCGAAACCTACCGCTCGGCGCTGCTGCTGCTCGGCTTCGTCCTGTTCATCGTCACCTTCTGCGTGCTGGCGGTGGCCCGCTTCATGCTGATGCAGTTGGCCAGGAAGGAGGGCACCTGATGAGCGCGATCGCCGCACAAGCCAAGGCCCATGCCGTCGCCGACGGCCTGTACCGCCGCCGCAAAGTCTTCAACGCTTTCGCCCTGCTGCTCTCGTGCGCAGCGGCGCTGTTCGGCCTGTTGTTCCTGGCCTGGATCCTGTGGACCTTGGTCTCCAAGGGCATCCGAGGCGTCAATTGGCCGCTATTCTCGCAAATGACGCCGCCGCCGATGGAAGAAGGCGGATTGCTGAACGCTTTCTTCGGCAGCGCGGTGATGTGCGGCTTGGCGATCCTGATCGGCACCCCGCTCGGCATCGCCGCCGGCACTTGGCTGGCCGAGTACGGCAACGCGCGCAAAGCGGGCACCGTAGTCCGCTTCGTCAACGACATCCTGCTTTCGGCGCCGTCGATCGTGCTGGGCCTGTTCATCTACGCGATGTGGGTGTCGCAAGGCGACCCGCAGATGGGCTTCTCCGCGCTCGCGGGCTCCTTCGCCCTCGCCTTCATCGTGCTGCCGGTGGTGGTGCGCACCACCGACGAGATGCTGCGGCTGGTGCCGGCGCAGATGCGCGAAGCCGCGCTGTCGCTGGGCGTGCCGCAGTGGAAGGTGATCGTGCAGGTGCTGTACCGCAGCGCCTCGGCCGGCATCGTCACCGGCGTGCTGCTGGCGCTGGCGCGCATCAGCGGCGAGACCGCGCCGCTGCTGTTCACCGCTTTCGGCAACCAGTACTGGAACGGCAACGTGCTGCAGCCGATGGCCAGCGTGCCGGTGGTGATGTACCAGTTCGCCGGCAGCCCCTACGAAACCTGGCAGACCCTGGCCTGGGCCGGCGCGCTGGTGCTGACGCTGTTCGTGCTGCTGGTCAGCCTCGGCGCTCGCGCCATCCTGCTGCGCAACCGCGTGGCCAACGATTGACATGCTTACGAATTCCGACCGGAACACATCTTCTAAAGGCAGCGCCATGAACGACGTCCGCACCGCCGAGGCCACGCACCGCATCGCTACGCCGCAACGCGAGGCCAGCGCCGCATCGCCGGTCAAGCTCGCCGCGCGTGGGCTCGATTTCTACTACGACAAGTTCCACGCGCTGAAGGGCATCAACCTGGAGATCCCGGAGAAGCGCGTGACCGCGCTGATCGGTCCTTCCGGCTGCGGCAAATCCACCCTGCTGCGCATCTTCAACCGCATCTACGCGCTGTACCCGAAGATGACCGCCACCGGCGAAGTGTCGCTGGACGGGGAGAACATCCTCTCGCCGAAATACCCGATGAACCGGCTGCGCAGCAAAGTCGGCATGGTGTTCCAGAAGCCGGTGCCGTTCCCGATGACGATCTACGAAAACATCGCCTACGCCATCCGCCATCACGAAAAGCTCTCCAAGTCCGACATGAACGACCGCGTCGAGCACGCGCTGCGCCAAGGCGCGCTGTGGGACGAGGTGAAGGACAAGCTGGGCCAGAGCGCGCTGGGCCTGTCCGGCGGCCAGCAGCAGCGCCTGTGCATCGCCCGCGCCGTGGCGCTGAAGCCTGACGTCCTGTTGCTGGACGAGCCGACCTCGGCGCTGGACCCGATCTCCACCAGCCGCATCGAGCAGCTGGTGGAAGAGCTGAAGCAGAACTATACGATCGCGATCGTGACCCACAACATGCAGCAGGCCGCGCGCGTGTCCGACTTCACCGCCTTCATGTATCTGGGCGACCTGATCGAGCACGATACGACGGAAACGATCTTCTCCAACCCCTCGAAGCAGCAGACCGAGGACTACATCACCGGTCGTTTCGGGTGAGGGCCGCCGCTTTCGCGCGCCACAGGGCGCGTGAGGCGGACCGAACGCTCGTCCATGGATGGACGGGCCGGGGCATCCGAAGCCGAACCCGCAGCGCCATGGAAGGCAACGAAAAAAGCGACGGGAATCCGGAATATCTCCAAGTATCGGGATCAAACCTATGAACACGGCCCAGCCCCACGACCACATCGTCAAGAGCTACGACGAAGAGCAGCAGCGGCTGCACAACGAAATCCTGCGCATGGGCGAGATGTCGGTCGCGCAGCTGGAGGCCGCGCTGGACGTGGTCGAGCGCCGCGACGACAAAGCCGCCGAGCGGATCATCGCCAACGACGAGGCGATCGACAGCCTCGAGCAGGAGATCAGCCACGACGTGATGCGCCTGGCGCTGCGCGGACCGATGGCCAGCGACCTGCGCGTGATCCTCGCCGCGCTGCGCATCGCCGCCGACATCGAACGCGTAGGCGACTACGCGGCCAACGTCGCCAAGCGTTCGATGGCGCTGAACATGGCGCCGCCGATTCCGCACACCAACGGCCTGCGCGCGCTCGGCGGCCTCGCCGTGCAGCAGTTGCGCGACGTGCTGGCCGCCTACCGCGACTTGGACGTGGACGCCGCCCAGCGCGTGCGCGCCCGCGACGCCGAGCTCGACACCCAGTACACCAGCCTGTTCCGCGAACTGCTGACCTACATGATGGAAGACGCGCGCGCGATCACCCCGTGCACGCACCTGCTGTTCATGGCCAAGAACCTGGAGCGGATCGGCGACCACGCCACCAACATCGCCGAGAACATCTGGTTCCGCGTGCACGGCGAGAATCGCGCGCTGCCGCCGCGCGAGAAGCGCGACGACACCAACACCGCGACCTGATCCGCTGCAGATACCAAGCCCTTTCGCAATGGAACGGGCTTAGAAGCGGCTTCGGCCGCGAGCTCTTTCCCGCACATCGCCGCGATTTGAAGGAAGAACTCGCGGCTGAAGCCGCTCCTACAAAGTCTGGACTAAGGCCAGACCTGCGAGATAGCTAAACGCCAGCTGAAGACAGCCCGAAAAAGGGCCAATCCGCGCGCACCCGCGCGGTGCCATCCATGACTCTGGTAAGGGGTCCGGCCACCGACGATCCGGATATTCTCCGCATCGAGGTCAACCCATGGCGGCCAACCCGAGTCCCGAGGAATTCCAAGCGGCGCAGCGCGGCGATCGCGCCGCGTTGGAAAGCCTGTTGGCGCATTCGCGCCAAGACCTGCGCCGCTACGCCGAATACCACTGCTCGATCAACGACGTCGAAGACGCGGTGCAGGAAAGCCTGTTCCTGGTAGCGCGCAAGATCGGCCACCTGCGCGCGATCGAGGCCTATGCCTCGTGGCTGTTCCGGATCGTCAAACGCGAGTGCAACCGGCTCAAACGCGGCCTGCGGCGCATGGTGCTGCAGCCTAGCCTGGAAGAGATCGACGGCCCGCACTATCCGCCTCCGGACGGCCTGCTCCGCGATCTGGCGCGCACTTTGCAGGCCATGCCCGCGCACTACCGCGAGATCGTGCTGCTGCGCGATTACGAAGGCTTGAGCATGGCCGAGATCGCCGCCCGCCTGGGCCTGCATTTGGAAGCCGCCAAGGCGCGTCTGCACCGCGCCCGCGGCTTGGCCCGGCAATTGTTGTCGGTTCCGGAGGCGCCGCTCATGCCGGCTTAACCCCTTCCTGGCTAGCGTGCCCGCCACCGGCCAGCCCATCGAATACATCTACGCGGCCTAGCCGCATTTAGGGAGGCAATACCATGTCCAACAAGAAACCCGTCGCCATCGCTCTCGGCACCGCGCTCGCCGGCGGCCTGGTCCTATCCGGTTCGGCGTTCGCGATGCAGCCGCTGGCGCAAGGCTATCTGCTCAGCGCACAGGACGCCGGCAAGGCGGCGATGAAAGAAGACAAGGCGAAAGAAGGCAAGTGCGGCATGGACGTGATGGACACCGACAAGGACGGCAAGGTGTCGCGCGCCGAATTCAACGCCAAGCACGCCGACAAGGCCGAGCAAGCCAAGTTCGACAAAGCCGACGCCAACAAGGACGGCTTCATCGACGCGACCGAAAGCAAGGCGCACAAGGAAGGCAGCTGCGGCGGCGACAAGAAGGCCGGCGAAGGCAAGTGCGGCGAGGGCAAGTGCGGCGGCAGCGTCTGACGCATTCGCTTCTCCGCTCATCATGAAGTTGGCCGAAGCCAGCGCAGGCCTCGGACTGCGGCGCGCCCTGATGGGCGCGTTGCGGTCTGCGGACGCCGACGCGGTCGATTTCCTGGAATGCGCGCCGGAAAACTGGATCGGCGTCGGCGGCCGCCTCGGCGACGCGTTCGCCGAGCTCGCTTCGCGCCGCCCGCTCACCTGCCACGGCCTGTCGCTCTCGCTCGGCGGCACCGAACCGCTGGACGAGACTTTCCTGCAACGCTTGCGCCGCTTCCTCGACCGCAATGCCGTCGCTCTGTACAGCGAACACCTCAGCTATAGCGCCGACGACGGCCATCTGTACGATCTGTTGCCGATTCCGTTCACCGAAGAAGCGGTGGGCCACGTCGCGGCGCGCATCCGTCGCGTGCAGGATGCGCTAGGCCGCCGGATCGCGGTCGAGAACGTCTCCTACTACGCCGCGCCTTTCCAGGCGATGGCCGAAGCCGATTTCGTCGGCGCGGTGCTGCAGGAAGCGGACTGCGACTTGCTGCTGGACGTGAACAACATCTACGTCAACAGCATCAACCACGGCTACGACGCTTTCGAATTCCTGGCGCGGATGCCGGGCGCGCGGATCGCCAGCTATCACATCGCCGGCCATTACGACGAAGCCGACGACCTGAAAGTCGATACCCACGGCGCGCCGGTCAAGAACGATGTCTGGGCGCTGCTCGCCGAGGCCTACCGCGTGCACGGGGTGCGCCCGACCCTGCTGGAACGCGATTTCAATTTCCCGCCGCTGGAAACTTTGCTCGCCGAAGTCGCGCGGATCCGCGAATCGCAACGCACGGCGCAACCGGCCCTGGATGCGGCGAGCCATGGCTGAGGCGCCGATCGCGTTACGCGAGCAGCAATTCGCGCTCGCGCGCCATGTGCGCGACCCGGCAGCGAACCTTCCGCCGCCGGACATCGAAGACCGGCGTTTGGCGGTCTATCGCGAATTGTTCTACAACAACGTCGACAGCCTGCTGGCCGGCAATTTCCCGGTCATCCGAAAAACGCTTTCGGATGCCGATTGGCATGCGCGGGTACGCGCGTTCTTCGCCGAACACCGCTGCCGCACGCCCTTGTTCACCGAGATCGGCCGCGAGTTCATCCGTTTCCTCGACGCGCGCCAGGAAGCCGGCGCCGACGATCCGCCCTGGCTGGCGGAGTTGGCGCACTACGAATGGGTCGAACTGGCGCTGCAGATCTCCGACGAACCGGCGCCCGCGCACGACCCCGGCGGCGATCTGCTGCAAGGCCGTCCGCTGGTTTCGCCGCAGGCGTGGGCGCTGGCCTATCGCTGGCCGGTGCAGCGCATCGGCCCGGAATACCGGCCCAACGAAGCGCCGGATGCGCCCACCTTGCTGCTGGTGCGGCGCGATGCCGGCGGCGACGTGCGCTTCGCCGAAATTTCGCCGCTGGTCTATCGCCTCTTGGAATTGCTGGGCGGCGAAACGCCGCGCACCGGACGGGAATCCCTGGGCTTGCTCGCGAAAGAAGCCGGCGCGTCCGACATCGATGCTTTCATCGTAGAAGGCGCCACGATGCTCCGGCGGATGCGCGAGGAAGGCTCTTTGCTCGGTACGCAGAGCTCCTGATCGGCCGCGTCTGCTAGGCTTGACGCATGACCCAAGCCGAATCCGCCGTTCTTCCCTCCCCGCCCGTTTTCCGCAAGATGATCGAACGCTTCCGCGGCTTCCTGCCGGTGGTGGTGGACGTGGAGACCGGCGGTTTCGACTGGAACAAGCACGCCTTGCTGGAAATCGCGGCGGTGCCGATCGATCTGGACGAGCAAGGCCGCTACGTCTGCGGACCCGGCATCAGCGCCCACGTGATGCCCGCGCCCGGCACCGAAATCGACCCGAAGTCGCTGGAAGTGACCGGCATCGACATCGACCATCCTTTCCGCGACGCCAAATCCGAGCGCGAAGCTTTGGACGCGGTGTTCGCGCCCGTGCGCGAGGCCCTGCGCAAGCACAACTGCCAGCGCGCGATCCTGGTCGGCCACAACGCGCATTTCGATCTGAACTTCCTCAACGCCGCCGTGGCGCGCTGCGGCCACAAGCGCAATCCGTTCCATCCTTTCAGCGTGTTCGACACGGTCACGCTGGCCGGCGTCGCGTACGGCCAAACCGTACTGGCCCGCGCCGTGCACGCCGCGGGCCTGGAATGGAATTCGGAATACGCGCACTCGGCGGTGTACGACGCCGAACGCACGGCGCAGCTGTTCTGCAGGATCGCGAACGCGTGGCCGCAACGGTACGCGACCGCAGCCGCGGAAACCGTTTCAGCCGCCGATTATTGATGCGGCATTCAATGCGAAGCGAGCTTCAGGCCGATGATGCCGGCGACGATCAAGCCTAGGCTGATCAAGCGCCCAGGATTGGAAGGCTCGCCCAACAGCACCATGCCGAGGATCGCGGTGCCGACCGCGCCGACGCCGACCCAAACCGCGTAGGCCGTGCCGACCGGCAAGGATTTCATCGCCACGCCAAGCAGAACGATGCTGCTCACCATCGCCGCGACGGTGCCCAACGTGGGCCACAAACGGGTGAAGCCTTCGGTGTATTTCAAGCCGATCGCCCAGCCGATTTCCAGCAAACCGGCGAGCACGAGGATGGTCCAGGACATGGTCCTTTCTCCTTAACCTGACGGGGTCGTCCCCTGTTCGGGAAGGCGCATCGGGGTCGTCCCCGAGTCCTGTGCGGCGCCAATGTCTCACATCCGGCGCCGCACCGGCTTACCCGCATGTAACCCGGTAAGCCCGAAACGATCTTGCGGGCGGCGATGGCGCATCCCAAGCCGGAATGCGCGGACGCAGCGTTCCGCAAGCCGAATGGCGGCGCGCCGCGGGCGATGTCATCCTTCCGCGATGCGAATCCGAAGGAGCCGACCATGACCACGATCATCGCCCCGCGCGTCCACGATCTGGGCGGTTTTCAAGTCCGCCGCGCGGTGCCGACCTTGCAAGCGCGCTCGGTCGGCCCGTTCGTGTTCGTCGACCACATGGGGCCGGCCGTGTTCGAACCCGGCCGCGGCATCGACGTGCGTCCGCATCCGCACATCGGCCTGGCCACCGTCACCTTTTTGTGGGCCGGCAGCATCACTCATCGCGACACGCTCGGTTCGCTGCAGGACATCAATCCCGGCGACGTCAATTGGATGACCGCCGGACGCGGCATCGCCCATTCGGAACGCACGCCGCAGGCCGCGCGCGAACGCGGCGCGGAAGCGCACGGCATGCAGACATGGGTCGCCCTGCCCAAGCCCGACGAAGAGGCCGCACCGGAATTCCACCATCATCCGGGCGCCACCTTGCCGCAGTTCGAGCGCGGCGGCGCGCTGCATCGGATCATCGCCGGACGCGGCTTCGGCCTGGAATCGCCGGTGCGCGTGTTCGCCGACACCTTCAACGTCGCGCTCGATCTGCAAGCCGACGCTGAGACCGATATCGACGACGGCCACGTCGAACGCGCCTTGTACGTGCTCGACGGCGAAGCGCAGCTCGACGGCGCCGACATCCCGAAGCAGCACCTGGTGCTGCTGGATCGCGGCACGCGGCCGCGTTTGCGCGCCAAGACGCCGCTCAAGGCCATGCTGCTGGGCGGCGAGCCGCTGGACGCGCACCGGCACGTGTGGTGGAACTTCGTGTCGTCCTCGCGCGAGCGGATCGAGCAAGCCAAGCAGGACTGGCTGGACGGCCGTTTCGGCAAGATTCCGGGCGACGACGCCGAGTTCATTCCTCTCCCGGAGCGCTGAGACGCGATTTGCGGTCGCGGCCCGGCTGTTCTATGGTCGGGCCAGCGGTGGGGACCGCGAACCGGGGGAAAAGCCATGAAACAGCTGATCGCACTGCCGATCCTGCTCGGCCTGGCGGGCTTCGCGCATGCCCAGGACAAAGGCGGTTGCCCGCAACTGCCCACTGCCGAGTTTGCCTGGCAACAACGCGCCTACGGCAACACCCTGCTCTGCCGCGCCCTGCGCGCGGACGGCAGCGAGGCCTTCGGCCTCTCGATCACGCCCGAAGCGCCCTACGATCTGAAACGCGCGAACCGCCGCAATACCGGCTCGGTCGGCGGCCAAAGCGTCTACTGGTACGAAGGCCAATTGGCCACCAAGCCCGGCGCGCTGGTGCGCGAAACCATGTTCGAACTGAGCAACGGCAGCAATGCGCACGTCTGGATCCAATCCGATTCGGAAGCCCAGCTGACCCAGGACATGGGCGTCATCCAGGGCCTGCGCTTCGACAACGCCCAACTCAGCAGCAAGTGACCTGCGGCCGGCGACGGCCGCATGATCACATCGGCTTAACCGCTTTGCTCTAGCGTGGCCCACGGCCGGGGGAGCCGGCCGACCATCGGAGGGAAACTATGCTGAAACGACTCGGCGCCGAATTTCTCGGCACGTTCTGGTTGGTGTTGGGCGGTTGCGGCAGCGCGGTGTTGGCGGCGAAGTTCGGCGGCGACGGCAATCCGCTCGGCATCGGGCTGCTCGGCGTCTCTCTCGCGTTCGGCTTGACGGTGCTCACCGGCGCTTATGCATTCGGGCACATTTCGGGCGGGCATTTCAATCCGGCGGTGAGCTTCGGACTTTGGGCCGGCGGCCGCTTTCCGCTGAAGGACCTGGTGCCTTACGTCGTCGCCCAAGTGCTGGGCGCGATCTTGGCCGGCTGGATCCTGTTCCAGATCGCCAGCGGCAGCCCCGGATTCGCGATCGACCCGAACGCCGCCGGCGCTTTCGCCAGCAACGGCTACGGCGCGCTGTCGCCGGGCGGGTATACCGTCGCGGCCGCGTTCCTGTGCGAAGTGGTGCTGACCGCGATGTTCCTGGTGGTGATCATGGGCGCGACCCATCCGCGCGCGCCGGCCGGCTTCGCGCCGATCGCGATCGGCCTGGCGCTGACCCTGATCCATCTGATCAGCATTCCGGTCACCAACACCTCGGTGAATCCGGCGCGTTCGACCGGCGTGGCCTTGTTCGCCGGCAGCGGCGCGCTCGGCCAGTTGTGGCTGTTCTGGCTGGCGCCGATCGCCGGCGGCTTGCTCGGCGGCGTGGTCTACAAATGGCTC
The DNA here is from genome assembly GCF_005239095.1 of Luteimonas gilva. Classification (GTDB taxonomy): domain Bacteria; phylum Pseudomonadota; class Gammaproteobacteria; order Xanthomonadales; family Xanthomonadaceae; genus Luteimonas_C; species Luteimonas_C gilva. The sequence goes on from NZ_SZUA01000001.1 coordinate 1,157,066, forward strand.
GGCAGCGAAAAGGGCTGAGCCTTCGGTAACAATGTGGGAGCGGCTTCAGCCGCGAGCTCTTTCCCTCAGATCGCAGTAATCTGGTTGAAGAGCTCGCGGCTGAAGCCGCTCCCACAAGAGCCCGTCAATTCGCCGATGCCGCCGTGAACCGCCGCCGCGAATGCTGCGGACGTTCGATCTCGTCGAGCACCGCCACGGCCAAATCCCCGACCGAAATCTTCGCCGGATGGTCGCCGTCCATCAGCAATTCGTCCGCGCCTAAGCGGTATTTGCCGGTGCGTTCGCCCGGTTCCAGGAAAGCGGACGGCGATACGACCGTCCAATCCAGCGCCGGTTCGGTCTGCAGATCGCGCAGCGCCTGGCGCGCGCCGAGCGCGCCTTCTTTCCATTCGGCCGGAAACTGCGGCGTGTCGACCAACTGCACGCCCGGCGCCACGAACAAGCTGCCGGCGCCGCCGATGACGACCAGGCGCGGCACGCCCGCCCGCTTCACGCCCTCGACGATCGCGCGCGAACCGCGCACGTGCTGCGCTTGCGCTTCCGGCCCGGCGTAGCCGCCGTTGAAAGCGCTGAGCACGACGTCGTGGCCCGCGACCGCGTCGGCGACTTCGCCCGCCTCGTACGCGTCCGCGGCTTTTGCCGTCAGCGCTGCGTGCTGCGGCAGCTTGTCAGGATGACGGACGATGGCGGTGACCTGGTGGCCGCGCCGCAGCGCTTCCTCCAGCAATTGCGCGCCGACGAAACCGCTGGCGCCGATCAATGCGATTTTCATGGAGTTCTCCTGATCCGTTCGATGGATGACGCCAGCATGCGCTCCGCGATTGGATTCATAAACCGCCCAATGCTAGATTTACTGTCCAGTTTTTATGGACAATGGATCGATGGCCGGCATCGTCCCGAGCAAAGTGGATCGCCTCGCCTACGTGGCCGCGGTCGCCGAAGCCGGCGGTTTCACCGCCGCCGCCGAGCGCTTGGGGGTGACCAAATCGCTGGTCAGCCAACAAGTGCGGAAACTGGAAGAAGAACTCGGCGGCGCCTTGTTCACCCGCACCACGCGGCAAGTGCGGCTCACCGCGGCAGGACGGCGCCTGCTCGACGAATGCGCGCCGCTGCTGCGCGACTTGGGTTCGGCGCTGGAACGCTTCGGCGGCGAACGCGAGCGGTTGGACGGATTGTTGCGCCTGACCGCACCGCCGGATTTCGCCACGCGTACGCTGGCACCGCTGGTGGCCGAGTTCGCGCAGCGACATCCCGGCATCCGCTTCGATCTGGACAGCAGCGAAGAACAATTGGATCTGGTCGCCGAGGGCATGGATCTGGCGATCCGCTTCGGCCGCTTGCGCGATTCGCGATTGCGCGCGGCGCGTCTGGGCGGTTTCGAGCAATGGGTGATCGCTGCGCCGGACTACGTCGCGCGTTACGGTGCGCCAAAGGATCCGGCAGCGCTGGCGGAGCATCGCTGGGTCGCAATCAGCCTGCTGTCCTCGCCGCTGACCTGGATTTTCCGCCGCGGCGGCCAGCAGCAAACGGTGCGCGTGCGCGAAACGATGCGCTGCAATTCGGCGCAGGCCCTTCAAGCCTTGGTGCGCAGCGGCGCCGGCGTCACCATCCTGTTGGACACGGTGATCGCCGAAGACGTGGCCCAAGGCCGATTGCTGCGCTTGCTGCCGGAATGGAAATTGCCCGACGGCGCGATCCACGCGGTTTTTCCGCCGGGACGCGACGTGCCTTTGCGGGTGAGACGCTTCGTCGAGTTCTTGCGCGAGCGGATGCCGCGCGCTTGATCCGTTTGTAGAGCCGAGCTTGCTCGACTGCTTTCGCTCTTGCTGCGTAGAGTCGGGCCTGCCCGACTGCTCTTGCCACGTCTTCGCGCGCGGAAAAAGCAGTCGAGCAGGCTCGACTCTACAAGAGCTTAGAAGCGGCCTTCTTGGAAATCGACGAAGGCCTGCATCAATTCCTGGCGGGTGTTCATCACGAACGGGCCGTGACGCGCCACCGGCTCGCGCAGCGGCCGGCCGGCGACGAGAATCAGCCGCGCGCCTTCGCTGCCGGCTTCGACCCTGAGCGCATCGCCGCCGCCGAGGATGCCGAGTTCGTGCGTGGCGAGCGGACGCGCTTCTTCGCCCTGCCCCAGCGTCGCGGCGCCTTCGAACACGTAGGCGAAAGCGTTGTGGCCCGAGGGCAATCCATACTCCCACGCCGCGTTCGGCGCCAAACCGATGTCGAGGTACACCGGCGATGTCGCCGGCTGTTCGATCGGCCCGCGCACGTCGCCGACTTCGCCGGCGATGACCTTGACCGCGACGCCGGCAGCCGGCGTCGCGACGGGAATGCGCTCAGGCGCGAATTCCTGATAGCGCGGCTCGGTCATCTTGTCCTTGGCGGGCAAGTTCACCCACAACTGGAAGCCGCGCATGCGGCCTTCCTGTTGCTCGGGCATTTCCGAGTGCACCAGGCCGCGGCCGGCGGTCATCCACTGCACGCTGCCCGGCACCAGCAGGCCTTCGTTGCCGTGGTTGTCGCGGTGGCGCATGCGGCCGTCGAGCATGTAGGTGACGGTTTCGAAGCCGCGATGCGGATGCTCCGGGAAGCCGGCGATGTAGTCCTCGGCGCGGTCGGTGCCGAATTCGTCGAGCAGCAGGAACGGATCCAGATCGGGCAGCACGTGCCCGCCGATCACGCGGGTCAGTTTCACGCCGGCGCCGTCGGAAGCGGCCTGGCCGCGTACGACGCGGGCGATGCGGGCGGGGTGTTGGGTGGCGGCGGTCATGGCGGCTCCTGTTGCGGAATGCCGGATAAATGCGGCCGCAGGGCCGCGCCAACAGCGCCGCCGGTGGAACGCAGGGTTACGCGGTTCCGCTCGCCTTGCGGTAGACGTAGACCGTCGCCGGCGGCACGTTGCGCAGCACGAAACCGCCGCGCTCGGCTTCCAGGCGCAGTTCGCGCGCCACCGAATCGGCCAAAGGCGGCTGCGGGCCGTAGGTGAATTGGATCAAGCGGCCGTCCGGACGCAGGCAATCGAAGGCGGCCGCGTAGATATCGCGCTGCAGCCAGCGCTCCATCGACAGCACGCCCAAGCCGGAAACGATGGCGTCGGCCGCGCCCTCGCCGGCGAAGCCCTCGGCCGCGGCGATTTCGCGCAGGCGCCGCGCGTCGCCGTGCACGACGTGCGTTTGCGGGAAGCGCCTGCGCAGGCGCGCGTGCATGGCGTCGTTCAATTCCAGCACCAGCAGATCCTGCGGCGCGATGCCGTGCGCCAGCAGCGCCTTGGTCAGGGCGCCGGTGCCGCCGCCGAGCTCGATCACCCGGCGCGCGTCCGCCGGCAGTTCCGCGACGATCGCGGTGGCCAGTTCGGGACTGGACGGCGCGATCGCCGCGGTGCGGCGCGGATGCTTCAGCCATTGCCGCAGCATCAGCATCCAGGGGGGCAGGACATCGCTAAGGTGGGTATTCATACCTGCATCATGGCGCCTGGGATATTCCGGCTGCGTTAAGCGCCGCAGGCGGATCGTAACCCAGCCGTCCGGCCGCCGCGGTGATCGCCATGAAAACGCCTCTTCTCGCCTTGCTCGCTTCGGCACTGGCATTGGGTGCCGGTGTTTCTACGGCCGCCGGCCCGACGCCGCGGACCCCGATCCGGCCCACCGGCGATTGCCTGGTCGCCCGGCAAGTATTGGACTGGGGCGTGGTCGACGACCGTCGCCTGGTGGTCAAAAGCCTGGGCAAGCGCTATTACGACATCCAGCTCGCGCACAGTTGCCGCGATTTGAACCGCCGCCCCTATCTGACTTTCCGCGACGGCCTGCGGCCGACGCGGTTGGGCTCGGGCCTGGGCTATCGCCGCGGCACCGGCAGCGATCCGGTCACCTCCGACGGCCGCATCTGCGGCGACCTCGGCGATGCGGTGATCCCGGTCAGCGGCGTGCGCAACGGTCTGGAAATCCCGTGCCGCATCGGCAATATCCGCCGCATCGACGAAAACACCTTCGAAAGCGTGTTCGGCCGCGATTCGCGTTCGGCGAACGCGTTGCTCGATTCGGCGCCGACGGTGAATCCGCGCGCGGTCTCGCGCTGACCCGCTTTTGTAGGAGCGGCTTTAGCGCGAGCTTTTTCCACAAAGTCGCTGCGACCCGATCGGAAAAGCTCGCGGCTAAAGCCGCTCCTACAAAAGAGCGGTAATGCGCCAAGCTTGATGGATCCGCGGATTGCGCGCGAAGTCCGGCGGAATGGTCTGCGCCGTGATGTCGGCGCAATCGGCGAATTGCGACACGGCCTGCGCGTCCAGCCGGAACCGGCGGAAATTGTTCGAGAAATACAGCGCGCCGCCGGGCGCCAGCCGCGCGACCGCGGCGCGCAATAGGCGCACGTGCTCGCGCTGCATGTCGAAATCGTCGGCACGCGCCGAATTCGAGAACGTGGGCGGGTCGCAGAAGATCAGATCGTATTGGCCGCGATCGGCTTCCAGCCAGGCCAGCGCATCCGCTTGCGCCAGGCGATGGGCGCCGCCGCCGAAGCCGTTCTCGCGCAGGTTGTCCGCGCACCATTGCAGATAAGTCGCCGACAGGTCCACAGTTGTCGTCTGGCGCGCACGGCCCGCGGCGGCATGCACCGTGGCCGCGCCGGTATAGCCGAACAGATTGAGGAAGCGCGCGTCTTCGGCTTCTTCGGCGATCCGCAGGCGCAGCGGACGGTGATCGAGGAACAAGCCCGTATCGAGATAATCGAACAGGTTCGCACGCAGGCGCACGCCGCCTTCGCGCACGACGATCCACTCGTCGCGGCGGTCGAAACGGCCGTATTTGCTGCCGCCTTTGCCCCGCTCGCGGGTCTTGGTCGCGATCCGCTCGCGCGGCAACGCGAACGCCTCCTGCGCCGCCGCCAGCAGTTCGCGGAAACGCCGGCGCGCGGCTTCTTCCGGGATTTCGGCCGGGGCCGCGTATTCCTGCACGTGCAGCCAGCGCCGTTCGGGATCGTCGGCTTCGGCGTAGACGTCGATAGCGGCGGCGTATTCGGGCAAGTCGGCGTCGTAGATCCTGTAACAGCTCACGCCTTCGCGCTCGCGCCAGCTTTTCGTATTCCTGAGGTTCTTGCGCAAGCGGTTGGCCACCATCTGCGCGCCTTCGGACAGTTCGCGCGGTTGCGCGGCTTCGCGCACGGGCGGTGCGATCGGGTCGCAGACGATCAACGCGCATTCCAAGGCGCCGTTGAACACTTGGTATTTCTTCTGCGCGCGCAGGCCGGTGGCGTGGGCGAGCTCTGCGTCGCCGCATAAAAGGCTTGCGCGCCAATGCGGCACGGCACGTTTCAAGGCGTCGCCGAGTCGGCGATACAAGGCGGCGTCCGCCGCGAGGCGGGCGTCGTAGGGAGGATTGCAGACGACCAGGCCGCGGTTGGTTTCCTCGGCTAAAGCAGGAGTGGCGAGCTGATCGACCGAAGACGCTTGCCAATGAACCAACTCGGATACGCCCGCCATCCACGCATTCTGTTCTGCGGAGCGGATCGCTTTGGCGTCCGAGTCGCTGCCGAAAAACCCCGGACGCAACTTCGCGCGGCCGTCGGCTTCACGTTGCCGCGCTTCTTCGACGAGCTTCTTCCAGGCTGCCCCGTCGAAACCTAACCACCGACTCGGCGCGATGTCGCCGTGCCGCAGCAACCCCGGCGCGACGTCGGCCGCCATCAGCGCGCCTTCAATGACCAGCGTGCCGCTGCCGCACATCGGATCCAGCAGCGCGCCGCCTTCCGCATACGCCTTCGGCCAACCGCCGCGCATCAACACGGCCGCCGCCAAGGTTTCTTTCAACGGCGCTTCGCCCTGCGTCTGGCGCCAACCGCGGCGGTGCAGCGGCCCGCCGCCGAGATCGACCGACAGGATCGCCCTGCCCTTGCGCAGCACCAGATTCAAGCGCAAATCCGGCGCTTCGACATCCACCGACGGCCGCGCGCCGCTGGCGCTGCGCAGCACGTCGACCACCGCGTCCTTGGTCCGCTGCGCGGCGTAACGGGCGTGGGTGACCGCCGTGCCGGAAACGTGCGCGTCGACCGCGAGCGTCATCTCCGGCGTCAGATGCCGCGTCCAATCGATCGCGGCGACGCCGGCGTAGAGCGCGTGTTCGTCCGCGCAATCGAACTCGGCCAGCGGCCACAATACGCGGCTCGCCAAGCGCGACCACAACACTGCGCGCAACGCATCGGCTTGTTCGCCTTCCGCGTTGACGCCGGCCGCGGCCGCGGTCGCCTTCGCGGCGCCGAGCGCGAGCAGCTCGTCGGCGAGCAGGTATTCCAGGCCTTTGGCGCAGCTGGCGAAGAATTTCATCGGCTACAGCGAACGCAGCAGTTCGGCGAAGGCCCGCGCCGAAGTTTCGACGTTCGCCGACAGCCGGTGCGAATCGTCGACCATCAACAGCCGCGCGCGGCGGCGATGCGCCCAGTCGACGACTTGTCGCGCGGGAATCAGTTCGTCGTTCCAGCCGTGCAGAATGCTTGTCGGGACGATGGCCGCATCGAGTTCGGGCGCTTCGCCCATGCGGATCGGCGGCGCCACCAGGAACAGGCCGGCGACCGGTACCTGCAGCGAGACCAGGCCCGAAACATAGGCGCCGAGGCTGGAGCCGGCCAAGACCAGCGGACCCCGCGCGGCGGCCGCTTGCGCCAAATCCAATAAACGCCGCAAGCGCGCGGGCACGTCGCCAAGTTCGGTGACTTCGCGCTTGGCGTCCAAGTCGGTGTAATCGGGCCGCTCGTGGGTCCAGCCGAGCGCTTGCGCGGCTTCGGCCAAGGCGGCGACCTTGGTCGCGTCCGGACCGCTTTCGAAACCGTGGGAAAGTATGCAGTGGCCGCGCATGTTCAGCGGGTCTCCGTGCCGGCGGCGGAATCAGTCGTCAACCGCCACCACCCCGTCGCCGACGCGCAGCGAACCGCTTTCGAGGATGCGCGCGCACAGGCCGCCATGGCCGCGCATCGCGTTGTAGCCGCCGGGGCCCAGCGCGGCTTCCATCCGCGAACAAGGGTCGCAACTGTCGGTGCCTTCGACCAGCACGTCGCCGATGCGGAATTTGCGGCCCTTCAATGCGATCAGCGGAATGCCGGCCACCACAACGTTGCGCCGGAGCAATGCGGGCGGCACGGCGTCGCGGCCGGCCAGCGCGGCGATCGCCGGCAAATGTTCGGCCTGGATCAAGGTGATGCCGCGCTTGCCGCTGCCGCTGGCCTTCATATAGCGGTCGCCGACCAGGCCCTGGCCGGCGACGGCTTCGACCGAGGCGACGCTCTCCATGGCCACGTCGCGGGCCGGCCGCAGGCCGATCCAGTCGACCCGCCCGCCGCGCGGGAACTGCGACATCAACCGGTACAGCTCGGAATCGGGCGAAAGCGTGGCCATGCGCGAATGCTAGCATCGCGCCTGGCTTCCCGCCCTGCCCGACCCGTGCCGATCGACCCTTTGCCCTACGAATCCAGGCTGGACGAACGCCCGTTGTCGGCGATCGATCTGGTGGTGATCCACTGCACCGAATTGCCGGATTTGGCCACGGCGCGGCGATACGGCGAACGCGTGCTGTACCCCGCGCCCGACGCGGCCGGCGGCACCGGCAACAGCGGCCATTTCTACATCGACCGCGACGGCAGCGTGCACCGCTACGTGACGCCGGAGCGCGTCGCGCACCACACGCGCGGCTACAACCCGCGTTCGGTGGGCATCGAATTGGTCAACACCGGCCGCTATCCGCATTGGCTGGATTCGCGCCACCAAGCGATGGACGAGGCCTATGCGCCGGCGCAGATCGAAGCGCTGATCGGCCTGCTGAATTCGCTGCGCGCCGCTATTCCGAGCTTGACGACGATCGCGGGCCACGAAGATTTGGATACGGCCGAAGTCGAAGCCAGCGACGATCCGACCCGCAAGGTGCGGCGCAAACGCGATCCGGGGCCGATGTTCCCGTGGAAGCGCGTCTTGGATGCGGTCCCGCTGGAGCGTTTGCGGCCCTTGTAGAGTCGAGCCTGCTCGACTGCTTTTGTCGGTCGGCCCGTAAATCAAGAGCAGTCGAGCAGGCTCGACTCTACAAAAGCGCAGCGAGCGGGCCCGTATAATCGAGGGCCAGCCGTAGGCCAGACCGCCCATGACCTCCGCCGTCTCCGAACTGATCGAATTGCTCTCGCTCGAGCGCCTGGAGGACGACCTCTTCCGCGGGCAGAGCCGCGACATCGGCACCAAATACGTGTTCGGCGGCCAGGTGCTGGGGCAGGCCTTGTCGGCGGCGCAGGCGACGATGCAGCAGCCGCGCGAGGCGCATTCGCTGCACGCCTATTTTTTGCGCGCCGGCGACATCGACCATCCGATCGTGTACGACGTCGACCGCACGCGAGACGGCGGCAGTTTCTCGGTGCGCCGGGTCAGCGCGATCCAGCACGGCAAGGTCATTTTCTTCTGCGCGGCCTCGTTCCAGGAAAACGAACCCGGCGCCGAGCATCAGTTGTCGATGCCGGAAGTGCCCAAGCCGCACGACATCGAACCCGCGCACGCGGTGCCGCCGGAAGTGCTGGCCAAGCTGCCGACCAAGGTGCAGCGCTGGCTGAGCCGGATGGGGCCGTTCGAATTCCGCCACGTCTACCCGCGCGACGAACTGAATCCGCCCAAGCGCCCGCCGTTCCAGCAAGTCTGGTTCCGGCTGGCGGAAAAGGTCGGCGATGCGCCGGAGCTGCATCGCGCCCTGCTCGCTTACGCTTCCGACTTCCATCTGCTCGGCACCGCGACTTTCCCGCACGGCATCAGCTACTACCAGCCGAACGTGCAGATGGCTTCGCTCGATCATGCGCTGTGGTTCCACCGCCCGTTCCGCGCCGACGATTGGCTGCTGTATTCGATCGACAGCCCCAGCGCGCAGAATTCGCGCGGCCTGGCGCGGGGCATGATCTACGACCAGCAAGGGCGGCTGGTGGCCAGCACCGCGCAAGAGGGCTTGATCCGCGTGGTCGGCGATGCGGCGGCAGCGGCCCAGGTGCCGGCGAAGGAATGATCCGATGAGACAGGTATTCAGCAGCGCGCGCCTGGAAAACGTGGAAAAAGTCGCGCAGATGCTCGAGGAAGACGGCATCGAGGTGCGGATCACCAATGGCCGCTCGTACAAGGGCAAGGTGCGGCGCAATTTCAGCTACCGCGACGGCGGCAACGACGGTCCGCAGCCGGCGGTGTGGATCGTCAAATCCGAAGACCAGCCGCGCGCGCGCCAGATACTGCGCGAAGCCGGCTTGATCGACAGCACCCGCAGCCCCGGCGAGAGCTATCTGGCGCCGACCTTCATCGATGTCGAACCCGCGAAGGCGATGCGGACGCCGCAGAACAAGGTGTTCAAGCTGAAGGTGGGGATATTGCTGGCGATCGTCGCGATCCTCGGCCTGATCATGTTCCAGACCTTGCACAAACCGTCGGCGCCCGCCTCCGTTGGCGGCCCGATCGGTCCCGCAGCGACGCCGGTCGCATTGGCGCAGGCCGTTTTCGCGGCCGAAATACAGCCCGGCGACGCCAAGGTCGCGTGCTTGACCATCGACGGCCGCGACGCGCCGGAATCGCTGATGCCCGCGTTGACGCGGCCGAACTTGGCGGTCGCGCCGGGATCCAGCTGCGTGCGCGTGGCCGCCGAAGGCAGCGGCAGCTATTCGCGCAGCAACCGCAGCCCGGCCGTGCTGGTCGACATCGACGGTTTCCGCCGCACTTCCGCCGACACCGCCGAGATCCGCTACAGCGCGTACCGGCATCGGTTGCGTGCGACCTACAAGACGCTGGAAGTGCAGCAAGTCGGCGGGCAGTGGCGGATCGTGCGTACGCTTAAACACGTCTCCGCGTGACCGAACGCGGATCGCGCCTGAATGGATCACGTCACGGCCGTCAAGCTCCAGCGCTGGCTCGTCGCCACCGCGGCGATCTTCGCGATATTGGTTCTCGCCGATAAATTCGGACTAGGGTTCCGCCCTCTCCGGCTGGGCTCGGTGGCCTCTTGGCAGGATGTCGGGAAGAATCTTCTCAGTCACTTTGCGTTATCGATATTCGCCGGCAGCCTTTTCTTTTTCTTCGGCAGGAATTCGAGTAAAGAGGGTTGAGCCAGCCCTGCCTGCAAAACCAAGAACCGGCAGTCACATTGTCCGTCCCGCCGCGTCCTGGTATCTAGATCCCGCGAGCCGGACCCCATGAACGCCGAAAACATCGATCTGCTGATCCGCCACGAATTGCCCGCCGCGGCGGGCGGCGACCGCGACGCCTACGGCCGGATCGTCGCCGCTTGCCAGAACACGGTGACCGCGGTCGCGCTGGCGATCACCCACGACGTGCCGACCAGCGAGGACATCGCCCAGGAAGCCTTCCTGTCGGCCTGGCAGCACCTCAAGCGGCTGCAGAATCCGGCCAGTTTCCTGCCCTGGCTGCGCCAGATCACCCGCAATCTGGCCCGCGACCATCTGCGCGCCAACCGCCAGCGGCCGCTGGACGGCGAAACCGCCGAATTGGCCATCGCCCTGGCCGCCGATCCGGCGCCGACGCCCGCACAGAAGATCATCGAAGACGAACGCGAGCGGGCCGCCGCGGAATTGATCTCGGCTCTGCCCGAGGACAGCCGCGAAATCCTGCTGCTGTTCTATCGCGAAGGCCAAAGTTCGCAGCAAGTCGCCGCGCTGCTCGGCTTGTCCGACGCGGCCGTGCGCAAGCGCCTGTCGCGCGCGCGCCAGGACCTGCGCGAGGATCTGCTGAAACGCTTCGGCGAACTCGCGCGCAGCACCGCGCCCGGAGCGGCCTTCACCGCGATCGTCGCCACCGCCTTGACCGTCGCCAGCCCGCCCGCCGCGGCCGCGGGCATCCTGTCCGCCGGCGCGGCGGTCGGCGCGAAGACGTTCGGCAAGATCCTGCTCGGCGCGGCGGGCAGCATCGGTTTCGCCGTCGTCGCCTCGTTCGCGGCGATCTACTTGGGCCTGCGCAGCCAATTGCGCGGCGCGATCGACGAAGAAGAGCGGCGCGGCTTGATCCGCAGCGCCGCGATCAATGCGCTGGCTTCGATCGGTTTCGTGATCGCGTTGCTGGTCATCGCTTACGCCACCACGGGCTGGATGCCGGCTGTGCTGGCGACCGTCGGGTTCATGGGGATCATCTTCTACCAGAGCCTGGTCGTGCAGCCGCGCGTACTGGCGCGCCGGCACGCGTTGGAAGCGGCGCGCGACCCGGCCAAGGCCGCCCGCGATCGCCGCAGCGAAAAGATCAAATGCTGGATCGGCGTGTTTTTCGGCGTCGCCGGCGGACTCGGCGGCTTGATCGGCGGATTGATCACTTCGGGGCGGATCTAATCCGGGAATCGAGCGTTTTTCGGCCAACATGCCAAGGCTCGAAACGCTTGTATCGTTTCGCTCCCTCTCCCGCTTGCGGGAGAGGGCTGGGGTGAGGGCGCGCAGACTGTCAGGCCGCGTCAAACCCTTGCTTACAACGATGCGATATTCGTTCGTAGCGCGAGAAACGTTCGTTCGCCGCTATCTTCCGGTTGCGCGTGCCCTCACCCAACCCTCTCCCGCAAGCGGGAGAGGGTTCCGGGCTATTTGAGGCAACCCGGCGCGATGGGCTTCTTGCCGTAACCGGCGCAGAACTTGAAGCCTTCCGGCAAATCGGCGATCTCCCGAGACGCGCCGGCCTTCAGCGCGAAATCGGTCACCGGGATCGGCTTGCAAGCGCCCTTGCCGCTGCCCGCATCGCAATCGGCGAGGAATACGGCGAATTCGCAGCTGCCTGCGACGCTTTCGAGGCATTGGAATTTCGCCAAGGCTTTGCGGGCGGTGACGCGGACCGCGTTCGATCCGGCCGGCCCTTTCGACGACATCGTGGTCACTACGGTCTTCTCGCGCCCGTCGCAACCCAGCATGCTCAGGGTGACGGACAACACGCCGATGAGCAGGCGCACGAACCTTCCTTGCATAAACGAGCGCATGGCGTCCTCACATGTTGCGGAACAGGGTCATGAACGGCTGGCTGACGGTCAGGGTTTCGGGCCGGTTCTTCAAACGCAGCGTGCCCCTGCCGCTGTCGTCGCGCGAGACCGATGCGACCGCCTTCAGATTGACGATGGTGGAACGGTGGATTTGCTTGAACGTAACCGGGTCCAAAGCGTCCAGCAGTTCGCGAATCGGCTTGCGCAGCAGCGATTCGCCCTCGGCGGTCATCACCACCGTGTATTTGTTGTCGGCGCGGAAATAAGCGACGTCGTCGACCATGATCAGGCGCGTTTCGCGGCCGGCGCTGGCGGTGATCCAGACCAGGGGCTCGGCGCTCTTGCGCTGCAGCCCCAATTTTTCGATCAGCGCGGCGATCACGCCGGCATCGTTCTGCCCGGCGACGGCGCGCGTCTGCAGGCGCTGCACGGCGGCGGCCAGGCGCTCGCGCGCGACCGGCTTGAGCAGATAGTCGACTGCGCCGGTTTCGAAGGCGTCGATCGCGTACTGGTCGTAAGCGGTGACGAACACCACCTGCGTCGCCGGGCTGATTTCGGCCATCGCCGCGGCCACTTCCAGGCCGGTCAGGCCGGGCATGCGGATGTCGAGGAAGGCCACGTCAGGCCGGTGCTCGGCGATGGCTTCCAGCGCTTCGCCGCCGTCTTCGCATTCGGCGACGATTTCCAACTGCGGCCAGGCTTCGCGCAGCATCGCCACCAGCGCATGGCGCAGCAAGGCTTCGTCTTCGGCGATTACGCATTTAGGCATGGGCCTGGCCCTCGCCGATCGCGGTCGGCACGACGATGGTCGCCGCGACGCCGCTGGGGAAATTGGACACGATCGCGAACGAAGCCGACGAACCGTAAGCCAGGCGCAAACGTTCGCGCACGTTCTTCAAGCCGATGCCGGTGCCGCTGCTCTGGACGTTGAACCCTTGCCCGTCGTCGGCCACGGTCACCGCTACGCCTTGCTCGTGGTCGCGCGCCAAGATCCAGACCGTGCCGCCGCCGGATTTGGGCTCCAGGCCGTGCTTGATCGCGTTCTCCACCAGCGTCTGCAGCATCATCGCGGGAAACGGCACCGACTGCAGGCGTTCGGGCACGTCGATCTGCGTGTTGAGGCGCGCGCCCATCCGGATCTTCAGGATTTCGAGATAGGCGCGGGCCCGCTCCAATTCTTCGCCGAGCGTGGACGCCGAATTCTCCGCGCTTGGCAGCGAGTGGCGCAGATAGGCGATGAGGTTGCCGAGCATCTCGTCGGCGCGCTGCGGATCGTTGCGGGTCAGGTACTGGGCGCTGGCCAAGGTGTTGTAGAGGAAGTGCGGCTCGACCTGCGCATGCAGCAGACTCAACTTGGCGACGGTGAGCTCCTTCTCGGTGACGGTCTGCTCGGCCTTGGCCTGTTCGCTGCGGCGGCGCTCGGCCACGCGACGGGTGATGGCGCGGGTGATCGCTTCGGCGTTCTCCAGATTGGTGCCGTCGTCGACCTTGAACCAATCGCTCCAAGCCGGACTTTCCGGTTCGCAGATCAGCAGCAAGCTGCCGGCGTCTTGGCCCGGCGTCACCGTGGCCAGGATCTGGTTGCGCTTGTTGCCCAGCCAAGCCAGCGGGTTGTAGCGGCTCGGCGATTTGTTGCTGTACGGATCGATGCGTCCCACCTTGGCGCGGATCTGCAAACTGTCGCGCGCGCTTTCGACTTCCTCGGTGCGCGGCAGTTCGCGGACCGCGGCGTCGACCAGATCGAAAGCCTCGCCGGCCTCGAACGGAATCTCGACTTGGCGCCGCTGCCGGTTGGCCAACGTGGTCGCATCGACCTTGCCGGCGATCAGCCGCACTCGCCGCACGTGCGAAAAAGCGCCGGTGATCACCAAAGCCATGGTGACCACGAACAGCAGCACGAAAGGCCAAGGCGGGCCGTTCTGCATGCCGCCGAACAATCCGGTGATCAGCAGCGTCGCCAGGAAGAAGCCGAAGAACCAGGCCGCGGCGATGCGGAAGACGAAGAACAGACTGGCGATCACGGCGGCACCGGCATTCGGAGATTGCCGCGGAGCATAGCCGGGCCCTTGCGCGGCGTCGCCCGGCGAACGACGAAACCGGGGATCGGCCGATGGAACGGCCCAGGACGGCTGCGAAGCTTTGCTTCCCCTTTGAAGGGGGAGGAGCAGCCAAAAAAAAGCCCGGTCTTGGGGGCCGGGCTTCCCACGAACTAGCGTAGGCGAAAGGGGATGCGGTCGTTTCAGTTCCGCGGCGGGCGCGGCGCCTGCATTTCGTCGCGGCTGATGCTGCCGTCGCCGTTCTTGTCCATGCGCTGGAAACGCTCGGCGCCGCGCGCCTGCCATTTCTTCTGGAATTCGGCGCGGCGCTTGGCGTCGGCGGCGTCCATTTCGGCCTTGGACAACTTGCCGTCCCTGTTGGCGTCGGCCTCGGCGAACCATTTCTCGCGGCGTTCGCGGCCCATCTGCTCGCGGTCGCTGCGGTCGACGAAGCCGTCCTTGTTGACGTCCATCTTGTCGAAGCGTTCGGCGAATTTCGGATCGGCGGCGGCCTCGGCCTTGCTGATCCGGCCGTCGCCGTCCTGGTCGGCCTGCATCATCCGGCCGCCGCGATGGCTGCCGTGGCGGCCGCGCCACTGCGGGCGTTCGTCGGCGGTGAGCCTGCCGTCCTTGTTCTTGTCCAATTGGTCGAAGCGGGCGGCGAAGCGCTCGGATTGGGCTGCTTCGCTGCGGTCGATCGCGCCGTCGCCGTTGGCATCGAGCTTGACGCGCGGCGCGCCCTGCGCGGCCGGGGCGGCGCTCTGCTGCGCGAAGGCGGTGCCGGCGGCGGCCACCGCCAAGGTCAAAGCGGCGTACAGGATCTTGCGGTTCATCGGTATCTCCGGTTCCGGCGGCGCGGCGCCGCCATGCGTGGTTCAACGCACGGCCCGGCGTCCGGATGACACGCCGGCGGCCGTATTCAGGCTGCGGACAGTCGCGAAGGCTGCGATGGGCAGGCGCTATGCTTGAGCGATGGGAACCGACCCCCAACACGACACCGAAGGCCTGCGCCTGTTCGACACCGGTGCGCATCCCTGCGGCTACTGGCCCGAGCGCACCGCCCGCGATCTGGTGCTGGACCCGCGCGATCCGCGCTTGGCCCAGCTTTATCCGCTGGCGCTGAGCTGGGGCTTCCGCCGCTCGGGCGACATCGTCTATCGCCCGCACTGCGGCGCGTGCCACGCCTGCGTGGCGGTGCGGGTGCCGGTGAACGATTTCGCGCCGAACCGCAGCCAGCGCCGCTGCTTGCGCCGCAACGCCGACGTCGAAATGCGCGTGGTCGCGACGATCCGCACCGACGAGCAGTTGGCTCTCTATCAGCGCTATCTGGCGATGCGGCATCCGGCCGGCGGCATGGACGGCCACGGCGCGGCGGAATACGACCAATTCCTGGTCGGCGCCTGGGCCACCGGCCGCTTCCTCGAATTCCGTGCGGACGGACGGTTGTTGGCGGTCGCGGTCACCGACCGCGTCGAGAACGCGTTGTCGGCGGTCTACACCTTCTACGATCCGGAAGAAACCGCGCGCAGCCTAGGCACGCTGGCCGTGCTGCAGCAGATCGCTTGGGCCAAGCGCGAGCGGCTGCGCCATCTGTATTTGGGCTATTGGATCGAAGGCCACCGCAAGATGGACTACAAGCGCCGCTTCCAGCCGCTGGAAGCGTTCGACGGCCGCCAATGGCGGCGGATGGAGCCCGGAGAGGATGCATGAAGTTCCCGATCGCGGCCGCAGTGGCCGCGTTGCTGGCTTGCGCGGGCTGCGTGCGAGTCGTCGTGCACGGCGATCCCGCCGCCGTGGCCGCTGAAGGCGGGCATTCCTTGCGCATCGCCACCTACAACACGTCGCTGTACAGCGACGAGGACGGCGGGCTGATCCGGCGATTGCACGGCGACGATCCGGCCGCGCGCAAGATCGCCGCCGTGCTGCAAAAAGTGCGGCCCGACCTGGTGCTGTTGAACGAATTCGACTACGACGACGCGCATCGCGCGGCCGATCTGTTCCAACGCCGTTATCTCGAAGCCGCGCAACCCGGCGGCGGCGAAGCTTTGCGATATCCCTATCGTTACCTCGCTCCGGTCAATACCGGCGTGCCGAGCGGATTGGACCTGGACGGCAACGGCAAGATCGGCGGCGCGGGACGCGAGCGCGGCAACGACGCCTGGGGCTACGGGCTGCATCCGGGCCAATACGGCATGCTGGTGCTGTCGCGCTATCCCATCGATGCGCAGGCCGTGCGCACTTTCCAAAAACTGCCGTGGAGCGCGCTGCCGGATGCGGCGCGCCCGGTCGACCCGGCGTCGCGCCGCTTCCACTATTCCGATGCGGTCTGGAAGCGGCTGCGCCTGTCTTCGAAATCGCATTGGGACGTGCCGGTGCGCACGCCGCTGGGCACCGTGCATTTCCTGGCGTCGCACCCTACTCCGCCCGTGTTCGACGGGCCCGAGGATCGCAACGGCGCGCGCAACGCGGACGAGATCCGTCTGTGGCGCGAATACGTCTCGCCCGGCGACAAACCCTGGCTCTGCGACGACCGCGGCCGCTGCGGCGGCTTAGCGGGAGATGCCTTGTTCGCGATCGCAGGCGATCTGAACAACGATCCGGTCGACGGCGACGGCCGCCACGAAGCAATCGTCGAACTGCTGGAGCATCCGCGCGTGCTGCGCTACGCCACGCCCCGCAGCGAAGGCGCCGCGGCGGTCGCCGCCGCTTATGCCGCGACCGGCGTCCATCATCGCGGCTCGTCCGCGCACGCTACCGGCGATTTCGGGCCGAAGGCGGGGACGTTACGGCTGGATTACGTGCTGCCGTCGGTCGGTTTCGCGCTGCAGGACAGCGGCGTGTTCTGGCCCGCAGAAAGCGATACGGATGCGGCCATCGCCGATGGCAGCGATCATCATTTGGTGTGGGTGGACGTGGCCCGCTGAGGCTTGCTGTTCTTGTGGGAGCGGCTTCAGCCGCGAGCTCTTTTTTACAGCTCGCGACAAGCTAACCGTAAGACTTCGCGGCTGAAGCCGCTCCCACAAAAGATCACGGTTTCGGCTTGTCGCTCGATGGCGCTTCCATCGGCGGCATCGCCGGCTTGGCGTTCGTCTGCGGCGCGAAGCCGAACGAACCGTCGCTGTGCGCGGACACGATCATCCGGACCATGCCGCTGGGCACCATCAATTCGATATCGACCGGATGGCCTTCCGCGTTCTTGCCGCGCAAAGTCATCTCGATCAAGGCGCCGCCGGTGTCGATTTCGTTGCACAGCACCCACGGCTCCGCGCCGGGCATCAGATAAGGCTTGATCGCCTCGCCCAACGCTTCCAACGCTTGCGGAAAGAAAAAGACAGCGTAGCCCTGGGTACCGTTCATGCATCCGATCCTGGCAGTGGAAGTTGTACTGCGCGCCGGTTCAGTCGCGCAGTTCGATGGAGATCGCGGCCGCGGCTTCGCGCGCGATCGCGCGCGCCTGCTCGACGTCGTCGGCCTTGGCCAAGGTCACGCCGACCCGGCGATGGCCTTCAACCCGCGGCTTGCCGAACAGACGCAAGGCGGTGTCCGGCGCGTGCAAAGCCGCTTCCAGCCCGGCGAACACCGGCACGCCGTGGCCGTGCGCCAGCAATGCGCACGACGCCGATGCGCCGAGCTGGTGGATCCGCGGAATCGGCAAGCCCAGGATCGCGCGCGCATGCAGCGCGAATTCGCTCAGGTCCTGCGACACCAGCGTGACCAGGCCGGTGTCGTGCGGCCGCGGCGACACCTCGCTGAACCAGACTTCGTCGCCCTTGATGAAGAATTCCATGCCGAACACGCCCCAACCGCCGAGCTCGTCGCTCACCTGGCGGGCGATGCCCTGTGCCAGCGCCAGCGCGCGCGTCGACATCGGTTGCGGTTGCCAGCTCTCGCGATAGTCGCCGTCGCGCTGCAGATGCCCGATCGGCTCGCAGAAACTGGTGCCGTCGTGGTGGCGCACGGTCAACAAGGTGATCTCGTAATCGAAATCGATGAAGCCTTCGACGATGGCGCGCCCCGCACCCGCGCGGCCGCCCTTCTGCGCGTAGTCCCAAGCGGCATCGACATCGTCTTGGGTGCGCACCAAACTCTGGCCCTTGCCCGAGGACGACATCACCGGCTTGACCACGCAAGGCAGGCCGAGCTCGGCGACCGCGGCGCGGTATTCCTCGTGCGTATCGACGAAACGGTAGGGGGAGGTCGGCAATTGCAGCGTTTCGGCGACCAGGCGGCGGATGCCTTCGCGATCCATGGTCAAGCGCGCGGCGCGCGCGGTCGGGATCACCCGCGGCGCGCTGCCTTGTTCGGCGAATTCGCGTTCCAGTTGCACCAGCGTCTCGGTGTGGATCGCTTCGATCTCGGGCACGATCAAGTGCGGCTTTTCCAGTTCGATCAGGGCGCGGATCGCGGCGCCGTCGAGCATGTCCAGGACGTGGCTGCGGTGCGCCACTTGCATGGCCGGCGCGTTCGCGTAGCGGTCGGCGGCGATCACCTCCACGCCGAAGCGCTGCAGTTCGATCGCCACTTCCTTGCCCAATTCTCCCGAACCGAGCAGCAGCACGCGGGTGGCTTGCGGGGACAGCGGCGTGCCGAGGGAAAGCATCTTCGATTCCATAATGAGTCGCGCCAATTCTAAGCTCTTGTGGGAGGGGCTTCAGCCCCGACCGCCATGTCGGGGCTGAAGCCCCTCCCACAAAAGCGCACGCAACGCCGGACTGTCGCGTTTCGGCCCGCCATGCCATCCTGAAAGCGTGAAGCCGCGACTGCGCCCCCTGCCGTTGGCCACGACGCTCGCAGCGCTGCTCGCGCTGGGCGCCTGCTCGCGCCCGCAGCAGCCGTTCGCGCAGCTGTCCGGACTATTGCTCGATTCCCAGCTCGACGAGGTCAGCGGCCTGGCCGCGTCGCGCCGCCACGGCGACGCGTTGTGGCTGCTGGACGACGGCGGCAATCCGGCCCGCCTGTTCGCGGTCAGCAAGCGCGGGCGCAAGCTGGCGACGCTATCGGTGGAAGGCGTGGTCAAGACCGATTGGGAAGACTTGGCGGCATTCGAATTGGACGGCCGCCGCTACCTGCTGATCGCCGATACGGGCGACAACGGCGGCTTGCGCAAAACGCTGCAGTTGCATGTGGTCGAAGAGCCCGAGCGGATCGCCGACGGCGCGGTGCGGCCGGCCTGGTCCATCGCGTTCCGCTGGCCGGACGGCCCGCGCGATTGCGAGGCGGTGGCGGTGGATGCGGCCCGCAACCAAGTGCTGCTGATCAGCAAGAAAAGGCAACCGCCGGAATTGTTCGCGCTGCGATTGCGGCCCGGACCGGAAAAAATGCAGACCGCCGCCCTGCTCGGCCATCTGGCGGGCGTGCCGCAAGCCAGCGCAGAAGAGTTGCGCGAGAACGAAACGCTGGCGCGTCGGCGCAACCAAGTCACCGCAGCCGCGCTATCGCCCGACGGCAAGACCTTGGCGGTGATGACCTACAACGACCTGCTGCTTTATTCGCATCGCGGCGATGAAACCTGGGCGCGCAGCGTCGCTCGGCGCCCGCGCCGTCACGAGCTGCCCTGGTTGCCGCAGGCCGAAGCCCTGGACTGGGCCCAGAACGGGCGCAACCTGTTCGCCACCGGCGAGTTCTCGCCTGCCCCGCTGCTCTATCTCAGCCCGTAGCCCGGGTCGAGCGAAGCGCTACCGCGCCGCCGAGATATGCATCCCCAAGCTACTCAGCGCGCCGCCACGCGTGCGGAAGGCAACTCAATTGCGCTCAATTAATTGATTTAATTGGATATTTATAGACATCTTGCGCGTCTGATATCAATTTGATATCAATATCTCACGGCCATCCGGCCGCACCGCCGAGAACGCGTCATGAAAGAGAACCCGATCCGCTCCTCCGCTGGCATCCCGGTCCTGCTGGGCCTGCTCGCCGTCATCCTGTTCTGCGGTTGGCTGATATTCCATGGCGCGTCGACGCAGCAGCCGCTGTTCGCCGTGCTCGGCATCGCCCTCGGCATCGTCGCCGTGTTCTGCCAATTCGGCCTGTACATGGTCGAGCCCAATCAGGCCGCGGTGCTGAGCCTGTTCGGCAAGTACATCGGCACGGTCAAGGAAAACGGCCTGCGCTGGAACAACCCCTTCTACGGCAAGAAGAAGGTCAGCCAGCGCGTGCGCAACTTCGAAAGCGGCAAGCTCAAGGTCAACGAACTGGACGGCAGTCCCATCGAGATCGCCGCGGTCATCGTCTGGCAGGTCGTCGATTCGGCCGAAGCCGTGTACAACGTCGACGACTACGAAAGCTTCGTCCACATCCAATCCGAATCCGCGCTGCGCACGATGGCGACCAGCTATCCCTACGACCAGCACGAGGAAGGCCAAATCGCCCTGCGCAGCCACGCGGCCGAGATTTCGCTGCATCTGAAGAACGAACTGGCCGAGCGCCTGGCCGACGCCGGCGTGCAGGTCCTGGATGCGCGCATCAGCCACCTCGCCTACGCGCCCGAAATCGCGCAGGCGATGCTGCAGCGCCAGCAGGCGAACGCGATCATCGCCGCGCGCACCCGGATCGTGGCCGGCGCGGTCGGCATGGTCGAGATGGCACTGGCCGAGCTGCAAAAGAACGGCGTGGTGCATCTGGACGAAGAGCGCAAAGCGCAGATGGTCAGCAACTTGCTGGTGGTGCTGTGCGGCGAACGCGCCACGCAACCCATCGTCAACGCCGGCACGTTGTATTAAGCGCGACGTGGCCGACAAGAAAGCCTATCCGCTGCGCATCAACGCCGACGTGCTGGCCGCGGCGCAGCGCTGGGCCGACGATGAATTGCGCAGCTTGAACGCGCAGATCGAATACGTGCTGCGCGAGTCGTTGCGCAAGGCGGGCCGCCTGCCGAAGGCGCAAAGCGACGAAAATCCGGAGAGCGAACCATGAGCCGACGCTGGAAATATTTGACCGTGGAGGTAAGCGCTTCCTGGACCGGCGCGCTGAAGCCGCAAAAGATGCAGGAAGAATTGGACAAACACGGCGCGCAGGGCTGGGAACTGGTCAACATCGTCGTTTCGACCGGTCACCCCGCGGTACTGGTGTTCAAGAAAGAAATCTGAAACCCACTCCGGAGGAGATCGCCATGCTGCACATCGTCCGTTTGGTCGAACGCCGCTTCCCGCAACATGCCGGACGCGTCGCGCCGCTGTTCATGGTGTTGTCGCTGCTCGCTCTGCTCGTCGGCGCGGGGCTGCGCCTGGCGTGAACAGCCGCGTTGTCCCTGCCGACAAAGCCGGATCCGCGGCGCCCCTTATCCCGCTCAAGCCGGATATGAAGCTCGCCGCGATCTGGGGCACGGCTGCGGGCATCGCCGCTGCGGCGTTGATTCCTTACGTCGCGCAATTGATGCCGGAAAAATTCGCCCGCTTGCCGGTATCGCTACCGGTGGTAGCCATCGCTCAAGGCGCGCAAGCGCTGGTGCTGATCGGCTTGATGGCCTTGCTCGGCTTGCGCATGGGCCATCGCGTCGGACTCGGCAGTCCTCTCCTCCACGGCTGGATCAATCTTCGGCGCAAGCCCAACTGGCGCGCGCTGCGGCCGCTGCAGGCGATCCTGATCGGCGTGGCCGCGGCCGTCCTCGTGGTCGCCGCGTCCGCGTTCCTCGATCCGATGCTGCCGAAGATGCTGCATCCTCCAGCGAAAGCCGGCGCCGCGGCGTCCGCGCTGAACGGCTTCCTGGCCTCGTTCTACGGCGGTATCGCCGAGGAATTGCAGTTGCGTTTGTTCTTGATGACGCTGCTGGTGTGGCTTGTCGCGAAATTGCGCAAGACGGCGCCGTCCGACCCGGTCTATTGGGCCGCGATCGTCGCCGCCGCGCTCTTGTTCGGCGCCGGGCATCTGCCCGCTGCGCACCAAGTTTGGGGCCTGGACGCCATCGTGGTGTTCCGCACCGTCGTATTGAACGCCCTCGCCGGCCTGGCGTTCGGCTGGGTGTATTGGAAGCGCGGCTTGGAGATGGCGGTGCTGGCGCATTTCAGCGCCGATATCATCCTGCACGTGCTGGCGCCGCTGGTCCATTCGGGAGCCGTCGCATGAGCCAGGAATTCGCGATCCGCCCGGTGAGCCCTTATGCGTTTGCGCTGCCGGGCTTAGCGCTAGTCGCGGCGGCGGCCGGCGTGATCGTCGTCATGTACCGCGGCGATCCGAAAGTAGCCTGGGTGTTCCCCATCATGCTGCTGTCCGCGGGCTTGATCACCTCCATCTTGCGGCGCAGGCGCGTGAGCTTGGAAGACGGCGTGTTGACCGTCGCCGCCGGTTTCAATACCCGCAGGGTCGGCATCGGCGAAATCGACGTGGACGGCGCCCGCATCGTGGATCTGGCCGAACACACAAGCCTGAAACCCGCACTCAAGGTGATGGGCAGCAGCCTGCCTGGCTACAACGCCGGCCATTTCCGTCTGCGCGATCGCAGCAAAGCCTTCCTCTTGCTCAGCAGTCGTTCGCGGGTGCTGGTGTTGCCGGAGAAAAACGGCGCCAAGCTCCTGTTGAGCCTGGAACGGCCGCAAGCCTTGCTGGATGCGCTGCAACGCGTGGCGGAACGGCGCCCCGCCCGCTAATCTGCGCGGATGCGCACCGCCCGCCGATCGCTGATCAATACGCCGGACATCGAAATCTGGCCCGCAGGCCTGCTGCGCGCGCGCGCCAATCGCGACGCGCGCGCCCTCGCCCGCGCCGAGCACGTGCTGCGGCGCAAACGCGACGGCCGCTACCTGGCGGCGGATTTGCCCGAAGGCCTGCTGCCGCTGGTGCAGGGCTTGATGCGCGAGCCCGGCATCGACGAGGCATTGGATGCGCTCGACGCGATCGCCGAACGCCGCCGCTCCGGCTTGGACGTGATCGGCGAATTGCCGTTAGCGCGGCTGATCGAACGCCTCGAATCGCTGGGTCTGGACGAAAGCTACGGCGAACGCACCGGCCTGCCCTTGGTTGCGGAACCGGACCAGCTGGCGTTGGCGGGATTCGATCGCTACCGCAGACCTTTGTGGCTGCGCCCGCTGGCCGCACGCCGCTGGAACGCGATGTGCGAAGCGGCGAGCCGCGACGGCATCGTGCTGGAAGCGATCTCCGGTTATCGCAGCCACGATTACCAACTCGGCATCTTCGAGCGCAAGCTCGCGCGCGGACAGACCGTCGACGAAATCATCCGCGTCAATGCCGCCCCCGGCTATTCCGAGCACCATTCCGGCCTCGCCTTGGACATCGGCGCGCCGGACGAGCCGCCGGCCGAAGAATCGTTCGAAAACACCGCCGCGTTCGCCTGGCTCGCCGCCCGCGCGGGCACACACGGCTTCGCGATGAGCTATCCCCGCAACAATCCGCACGGCATCGTTTACGAGCCGTGGCATTGGCGCTGCATCTTGTAGCGACCGCCCTGAGCTGCGACCGCTAGCTGCGGGAATCCGTAGCTGGCCACCTTTTTCGTCGCCTCACGTCCTTTCCAGCACTCATCGGCGGGGTGCGGACATGAAAGAATCAGCCAGCTTGGAATCCTGGTCGGGCGCCATCGATTTGCGCGCCCTGCGTCGCCGGTTTCCGGCGCCTACCTACGTGCTAGACGAGCGCCGGCTCCGCGACAATTTGAACGCTTGGGCCGGCGTCGTGGGCGACGCCGGGAACGTGTGCTATCCGGTGAAAGCCAACCCTTCGCCGGTCGTGCTGGAACTGCTCGCCGGTTGGGGAGCCCGCGCCGAATGCGCGTCCGGCGCCGAGATCCGGCTCGCGCGTCTGGCGGGCTTCCCATCGGACAAGATTCTCTACGGCACTCCCGCCCCGGACCTCGTCGCAGCCTGCGAACTGTTCGCGCAGGGCGGAACCGTCATCGCGGACTCCATCGAGTTCCTGCGCAAACTCGACGAGCATTTGCCTTGCGGCCCGCGCTCCGAAAGAGGCCGAGTGCTGCTTCGCGTCAACCCTTCCAAGCCGATCGCATACCAGGATAAAAAGGATTGGCAGGACTTGACCGCCCACGCCGAGCAAACAGGCAAATTCGGCGTGCCCGCCGAAGAGGTGGTCGAAGCGCTTTCACTCTGCAGACGCATTCGCGTCTCGGGGTTGCATACGCACGTGGGCACGCAAATGGACCATGTGGAGCCGTACGTCGCGACGATGTCGCGGCTAACGGAACTAGCGGAAGACATCGGCCGCCGCACTCGGCACCGCGTCGAGATCCTGGATCTGGGCGGAGGGCTGGGCATTCCTTTCACGCCGCACGACCGGTTCCCGAGTATCGAAGCACTGGGCCGCGCCATCCGGCCCGGTTTCGCGCACGGTACGAGCTATTGGGTCGAACCCGGGCACGCGCTGATCGGCGACGCCGTCGGACTGCTGGCGGGCATCGTTGCCAAGAAGTGCGTGCGCGGGCGCCGTTGGGCGATCGCGGATGTCGGCACGGACCAACTCGCCAAAATCACGCTGCTCAAATGGTGGCACCAGGTGCGCGGACCCAACGGCGCGCCGTTGCCGATGGAAGGCGACGGCTCGCTAGGAGGGCCATTGTGCTTTTCTGGCGACATCTTGCTGCCCCATACGGATGTTTCCTCGCTTGAGGTCGGGGATCCGATCTTCATACAACACACCGGCGCGTATTGCGCCGCGCTCGGCAACGGTTTCAACGGCCGCAGCTACGGAGGCATGGCTTTGCGCCGATGCGACGGCGAAATCGTGGCGGCCGCCAACGCGGAGAAAGAGGTCACCCAAGCCCCGCTCTCGACCCACGTGTGGGGAGCATCGAAAAAAGATTGGAAGGCTCCGGAATCCATCGACCTGGCTCGCGTCGACCGCCTGAGCAGCGCGGCCTTGAGAACGGGGATGAAAGACGATCGCTACGAATTCTCGTCGGCGGCCCGGCTGAGCGAGTCGTCCTTCGCGTTCGAAGTGGACGTCGATTCCGGAATTCCGTTCGTCACCATGCCTTTGCTGGTCCGCATCGCGGGGGACGCCAGCATCATCGCCGGTCTGATCGCGTTGGCGCAGGACGAAAAGCGCTTCCCGATTTGGGGGTGCAACCTCAGGCTCGATATGCCTGAAAACTTGCCATGCCAGGCGAAATTGTGTTTGCGGATCGATTTGTCGGCCGTGGCGAACCGGCGGAACGAATGCGAAAAACGGGTTATGGCTCGATTCGCCGTCGACGGAACGAAGGTCAGTGGCGCCTTCGACCTGAAATTCGAGATGGCGCCGGCCGATCTTGCCGAGGAAGCCGAAGGCGCCGCCATGCCAGAGGCAGCGGAAGCGTGAGGGATCGACAGCCCTCGCCGGAAGCCGGAGAAGCCTGGCCGTAGCGCAGCCGGCTTTCCGTCTATGTTCGTAACTCGAACGCAGGACGCTGCCATGGTCTGCGAACACCTGTCCGGCGTGGAGACCGCGCTGGTCCAACGCGGCATCGGCGTGACCTTTCGCGGGCGATCCTGGTCGAAACGCAGCCGCGAATGGGTGTATTTCAATGCCTATCTGGATATCGCGCGCATACGAAAAGTTTTTCCGTTGCCGGCATGCGTCCACGATTGCGCGCGGCTGGACGATCGAGAGCGCGGACTCTACTGCGAAGTATGCCGAGACGCGCTGATCGGCCTGCCGAGGCGGCTTGCCGGCAAACCTTCGTTTCCGGACGGCGGCGACGGCGATAGCCCCGTTAAGCCGCTCGGATCGGGCCACGAAAAAAAGAGATGAGCGTCGCTATGCGGCGCAAGGTGGACACATGAGACATGCGGTGATGGTGCTGGTGGCTATCGAAGCCGTGCTGCTGGTACTCGGGGTGGCGAGGCTGAAGCTGGGCGGCGCCAGAAGCGATCTGGCCGGACAAGGCTTGGGTTATGCCTACGTCGCCATCGGCGTGGCGGCCGCCTTGTTGCTGATGGCGCCGGCGTTCGCGCTGGCCTATTTCAACAAACTGTTGTGGCTGGCATTGGGCTTGGTTGCGATCGCCGGATTCTTCGTATTGGCTGCCGTCGCGTCGAGCCTGTGACGCAGCTCGAGCGGCGAACCGATATCGAACAGGATCAATCCTGCGAACGTTTCGTCGGCGTTTTGGCCTGCACCGCCGCATCCGCGATCCGCCACAAATACATACTGGCGTAGGTGCGGTACGGTCCCCAGCGTTCACCGCGTTCGATCAGTTCCTTCGGCGTCGGCATCTCGTCGAGCTTGTCGACTTTCTGCGCGCCTTTGCGGATGCCCAGATCGTCGACCGGCAGCACGTCCGGCCGGCCCAGCCGGAACATCAGCATCATTTCCACCGTCCAGCGGCCGATGCCGCGGATCGGCACCAGGGCGGCGACGATGTCGTCCTCGGCCATCGTCGACATCCGCTTCAGATCCGGGATTTCGCCGCGCGATTCGCGCAGCGCCAGGTCGCGCAGAGCGAGCGTTTTGTTGCCGGACACGCCGCAAGCGCGCAGCCCTGCGTCGTCGATGCGCGCCAACGTGTCGCAATGGAAACGGTCGCTGCCGATCGCCGTTTCGACCCGGCCGACGATCGTCGCTGCGGCCTTGCCGCTCAGCTGTTGGTACAGGATCGCGCGCGCCAGCGCATCGACCGGATCGAAGCGCTTGCGCCAGCGCGGATCGGCTTCGATCGGACCCAGCCGCTTCATCCAGGCGCCGAGCTTGCGGTCGCGCTTGCTCAGATGCTCGAACGCGGCTTGCGGATCGAATCCCCGGACGTGGCGCGGCATGTCATTTCCTCATCGCATCGATGGCGTACAGCACCCAACCGGCGATCAGCAGCGTGCCGCCCAACGGCGCCAAGGTCGTCGGCCATTGCGCCAGCACTTTGAACACCAGGCTGCCGGAAAACAACAGCACGCCGAGCAGCAGCAGGGCCAATCCGGAACGGGCCAATCCGCGCGCAGCCGCCGGCGCCAGCGCCGCCAAAGCGACGCCGTGTCCGAAGGCGAAGAAGGCGGCGGTGTGCAATCGCGCCTGGTCTTCGCCTTGCGCGCCGTGCGCGGCGTAAGCGGACAGCGCGACCGCGCAGGCGGCGAGCAAGGCGCCGCCGGCGGCGAGCCAAGAACGTCGGGGGCGAACGGCGGAGTTCGGGTCGGTCATCGCTGCGGATATTTTCGGAGGCCGCAAACGCAACGCGCCGCGGTAGCGCGGCGCGTGCGGGAAAAACGTCGGCGGAACGGCTTACTTCAAACGCCAGTAGACGTCGAACTGGCCGTTTTCGGTGAACGAATTGGTCACGCCGCTCTTGTAGCTTTCGAAAGCGCGATCGGTGATTTCGTAGCCTTGGGTCACGGCCCAGGCGCGCATCGCGTTGCGCACCGTCTCCAGCTCGGCCATGTAGCCGGTGTAGGTGGCGTGGGCGAAACGGCCCGGAGGCGTACGCACGTACTTCACCGGTCCCTGCAGGGCGACCTTCAGCTCGGGCTGGCCACTGGCGTCGACGACCTCCGGCTGGGCGGGCGCCGCAGCGGCGGCGTCGGCATCGGGCTTGTCCGCATCGGCGGCGGCCGGCGCCGGACCGCCCTTGCGCACGACCTGGGCGATGTCGAAGTTGTAGGTGGTGCGGCCCAGCTCGTTGGTGATGATCCGCATCGGGCCGACCGGCTGCAGGCCGTTCGCCGCCATGGTGCGCTTGATCCACTCCATGTTGGCGTTCATGGAACCCTGGATCGCATCGTTGTTGCGCTCGATCGCGCCCGAGTTCACGAACAGGATGTCTTCCGCCGGCAGTTCGACCACGCCCAAATCGGCCATCTTGCTGCCCGACACGGCGTAGTCGACGTTGGGCACGGTGGCCAGCATATTGGTCAGGCGGCCCAGGCCGAGCTTCATGTCGTCGCCGATGTAGCGGCTGACGTACAGGCCGAAATAGCGGCCGAGGATGTTCCAGCCGTATTCGACGTCGTAGTACTGGGTGATTTCGACGTTGCGGTTGTTGCGGCCGGTGGGGTCGAGCTTGAAGGTGTAGCGCTTGTTGTCGCCGCGGTCCGGATTGGTCACCGCGTATTCGACCAGCTTCTTGGGCACGCTCTTGGTGATGGTCCAGCTGCCTTCGCCGATGCCCTTCTCTTGCGAAACGTAATCCAGGCGCGCGCCGACGCCCGATTCGGGGCCGGACAGCTTCAGCTGCACGCGCGGATCGCGCAGCGGCAGCGGGTTCCAATCGTCGAAGCGGCGCAGGCTGTTGATCGTGTCGAACACGATCGTCAGCTTGCGGTTGGTTTCGGCTTTTTCGACCAAATGGCGCGAGGACGGCAGCGCGATGCCGACCACCAGGAACAGTACGGCGACGATCGCCAGCGAAATCAGCAACTCGATAACACGGGTCATTCAGGGTTCTCCAGAGCTGGCTGGCGCCAGGCGCGGGTCGGGTCGAGAATTTCGCATCCTAACAAACAGACCCGCGATCCGGCGAGATGCGGAGCGGTCCGGCGGCATACCTGTGCCGCAAGGGGGCCGATTGGCCCCTGCGCTTTTCGAATTTTTAACTTGTGCGACAGCCGGCTTCGGCTTTTCTATAGGAGCGGCTTCAGCCGCGAGCTCTCCCATCAGATCGCCGCGACATGTGGGAAAGAGCTCGCGGCTGAAGCCGCTCCTATAAAAAGCCTGGCCAGGGCGCGATCAGACCAGCTGCAGCTCGAAAGCCTTGAGCACGGCACGGGTGCGGTCGCGGACGCCGAGTTTCGACAAGATGTTCGAAACGTGGTTCTTGATCGTGCCTTCGGCCACGCCCAACGAATTGGCGATCTCTTTGTTGGAGAAGCCGCTGGCCATCAGCCGCAGGATCTCGGTCTCGCGGTCGGTCAGCGGGTCCGGGCGGTCCAGGCTGACGAATTCGTTGCGCATGTGCTCCAGCCCCGATAGCAGGCGCTGGGTGACCGCGGGCTGCACCAGCGAGCCGCCTTCGGACACGGTCTGGATCGCGCCGACCAGTTGCTCGAGCGACACGTCCTTCAGCAGATAGCCCTTGGCGCCGGCCTTGAGCCCCGCCAGCACCAGCTGATCGTCGTCGAACGTGGTCAGGATGATGGTCGGCGGCAGCGCGTTGAGGCGCGACAGGGCTTGCAGCGCTTCCAGGCCGGACATGGTCGGCATGCGCATGTCCATCAGCACGACGTCGGGCTTGATTTGCGGAATCATCTCGACCGCCTGCTTGCCGTCGGCGGCTTCGGCCACGACTTCGATGCCGTCGGCCAGCGCCAGCAGTGAACGGATGCCCTGGCGCACCAGGGTCTGGTCGTCGACCAGGCAGACACGGATCATGCGGCAACTCCTTGTTCGGCAATGGTCTGTACGGAATTTGCGGGCAACGACAGACGCAGTTTGAAGCCCTGGCCCGGGCGCGATTCGACCTGCAGCGTGCCCTGATACTGCTGCAAGCGCTCGCGCATGCCGCGCAGGCCGTTGCCGGGCAGGATGGTCTCGACGCCGTCGCCGTCGTCGCGCGCCTCGATCGAGATCCGCCCCTGCTCGCGGCGGATGCCGATCCACAGCTTGCCGGCATTGGCGTGGCGCACGGTATTGGTGATGATTTCCTGGGTGCAGCGCAACAGCACGTGGGCGCGCTCCGGGTCGTCCATCGTCAGCGGCTCGTCGATCTGCATCTCGATGTCCAGCGCCGGCACGTTCTCGGCCAGCGGCCGCAGCGCGGCGCCGACGTCGATGGATCCGCCCTCGCGCAACTGGCTGACCGCTTCGCGCACGTCGGTCAGCAGCAAGCGGGCCAGCGTATGCGCCTGGCGGACGTGTTCCTGGGCCTTGCCTTCGGACAGGTGGCTGGCCACTTCCAGATTCAGGCTGAGCGCGGTCAGGTGATGCCCCAGCAGGTCGTGCAGCTCGCGCGAAATGCGGGTGCGCTCGTTGACCCGGGCGCTTTCGGCCAACAGGGCCCGGGTCGCGCGCAATTCGGAGTTCAAGCGGCGCTGGTCGTCGCGGGCCTGCGCCTGCTGGCGCGCGACCAGGCTGGTGACGAAGATGAAGCCGCAGAAGCCGGCGTAGAGCACCGATTGCATCAGCGCCGCGGCCAGGTCGAAATCCTGGCCCATCACGTACACCGGCGCGATCGCGAACTGGCTCAGGAGCAGCGCCGCGATGCCCAGCGACAGCGGCAGCAGCCACGGCAGCACGCAGGCCACCACCATCAGCAGGATGCTGCCCAGGCCGCTCAAGCTGTAGTAGCTCACCGCGATCGCCGAGCCCGTGAGCAGCACCAGCAGCAGGTAGTCCGCCGAACGGATGCGGCGGCCGTCCATCGCGCGGGTAAGCCACCAATACAGCAGGCCGAACAGGCCGTAGGCCAGCCAGCCTTGCCAGGTCATGCCGGGCGGCTGGCTGAGGTCCGGGCGACCGTCCAGCACGAACGAGGTGTAAGCCAGCGGCACGCCCACCAAAGCCCAGGTGAATAGGCCGGCGTAGCGCAACAGGCGGGTATGGCTGAGTCGGCCGAACATGGCGTCATCTTAGGCTCAAGCCATGCCGGCCGTACGCACCGAAAGTCATGTCCGGCGACCGGGGAAAGGCCCCGGGCCGGGGCGTCCCATGCGATAATCCGCCCAAGGCTGCGTCCGACGGCCGCGAACGAAGAACCAACGGAGTCAGGAATGTCGATTGCTGTCCGCGACGTGCGCGAGCACGAGCTGGATTCCGTCCTTGCCCTCAACAACGCCGCCGGCCCCGCCATCCTGCCGCTCGATGCGGCCAAGCTGCGGCAGTTCTACGACTCCGCCGAATATTTCCGCGTCGCCGAACGCGACGGCAACCTGGCCGGTTTCCTGGTCGGCTTCGGCTCCGAAGCGGACCACGACAGCAGCAACTTCGCCTGGTTCCGCGAACGTTTTCCGAAGTTTTTCTACATCGACCGCATCGTGGTCGCCAGCCGCCGCCGCGGCGGCGGCGTCGGCCGCGCGCTGTACGCCGACGTGCAGAGCTACGCCGAGCTGCGTTGCCCGCAATTGGCTTGCGAGGTGTTCCTGGACCACGGCGCCGATCCGGCCCTGCTCTTCCACGGCAGCTTCGGCTTCCGCGAAGTCGGCCAGCACGTCATGCCCGGCGTCGACGTGCGCGCCAGCATGCTGATGAAAGAACTTTGCAGCTACGCTTGGGTGCGCGACACCTACGGCGACGCCCTGCCCGACTTGCCCTGGGCCGGCCACGCGCGCCGCGCCGCCCGCACCGAACAACGGCCGACGGGCACCTGACATGGCGGTCGCGCAGATCGACTACTCCCAGGCCGGCGAACTGAAGATCGGCCAGGTCGGCATCGCCAACCTGCGCGTGCGCACGCTCGACGTCGCGCAGCTCGCGCAGGAAATGCGCGAACGCGTGCAGCGCGCGCCCAAACTGTTCGAACGCGCCGCGGTCATCGTCGATTTCGGCGGCCTGGCCCAGACCCCGGACGCGGCCACCGCGCGCGCGCTGATCGATGCGCTGCGCGAAGCCGGCGTCATTCCCGTGGCCTTGGCTTACGGCAGCAGCGACAACGAAAAGCTCGCCGTCGAGATCGGATTGCCGCTGTTGGCCAAGTTCCGCGCCCAGTACGAACCTGCGGGTGGCTCGACTGTTGTGGGAGGGGCTTCAGCCCCGACAGCACGCAGCGAGCCTGTCGTCGGGGCTGAAGCCCCCCCTCCCACAAAAGCGGCTCCCGCAGCGCCCGTCGCCCACGGCGGCCAGCCGGGCCTCATCCAGACCGCGCCGGTGCGCTCGGGCCAGCAGATCTACGCCGACAACCGCGACCTGACCGTCCTGTCCACCGTCGGCGCCGGCGCCGAAGTGCTGGCCGACGGTTCGATCCACATCTACGGCGCCTTGCGCGGGCGCGCGCTCGCCGGCGCGCAAGGCAACGAGAAGGCGCGCATTTTCTGCCGCGAATTCCACGCCGAACTGGTCGCCGTCGCCGGCCACTACAAGGTGTTGGAAGACATTCCCAAGGAATTGCGCGGCAAGCCCGCGCAGATCTGGCTCGAGAACGAGCAGCTCAACATCGCCGCGCTCGACTAGCGCATCAAAGGAGAAATCATTTTGGCCGAAATCATCGTAGTCACATCGGGCAAGGGCGGCGTCGGCAAGACCACGACCAGCGCCAGCCTGGCCTGCGGCCTGGCGCGGCACGGCAAGCGGGTCGCCGTGATCGACTTCGACGTCGGTTTGCGCAACCTGGACCTGATCATGGGCTGCGAGCGGCGCGTGGTGTACGACTTCGTCAACGTGATCCAAGGCGAGGCGACGCTGAAGCAGGCGCTGATCAAGGACAAGCGCTTCGACAACCTGCACGTGCTGGCCGCGTCGCAGACCCGCGACAAGGACGCGCTGACCAAGGAAGGCGTGCAGAAGGTGCTCGACGATTTGGCGGCCGACGGCTTCGAATACATCGTCTGCGATTCGCCGGCCGGCATCGAAAAGGGCGCGTTCCTGGCGATGTATTTCGCCGACCAGGCGGTGGTCGTGGTGAATCCCGAAGTGTCCTCGGTGCGCGATTCCGATCGCATCCTCGGCCTGCTGGCGAGCAAGACCCGCCGCGCCGAAGCCGGCGAGCGCGTCAAGGAACACCTGCTGCTCACCCGCTACAGCCCGGCGCGCGTGGAAGGCGGCGAAATGCTGTCGGTGACCGACGTCGAGGAAGTCCTGGGACTGAAGACGGTCGGCGTGATCCCCGAATCGCCCGACGTGCTCAACGCCTCCAACAAGGGCGAACCGGTGATCCTCGACATGGAATCGCCGGCCGGCCAGGCCTACGACGACGCGGTCGCGCGGCTGATGGGCGAAAGCAGACCCATGCGCTTCACCCAGTTCGAGAAGAAGGGCTTCTTCAGCAAGCTCTTCGGAGGCTGAGCATGGGACTCTTCGATTTCCTGAAAGCCAAGAAGAACACCGCCTCCATCGCCAAGGACCGCCTGCGCATCATCATCGCGCAGGAACGCAGCACGCTCGGCGGCCGCGACTACCTGCCGCTGCTGCGCCAGGAGCTGTTGGAAGTGATCCGCAAATACGTCAGCATCGACGCCGAAGCGGTCAAGGTAGACGTGGTCAAGGAAGGCGATCACGACATCCTCGACATCTCGGTGGCGCTGCCGGACGAACGCGCTTCGGCTGCTTGATCTTTCTTGTGGGAGCGGCTTCAGCCGCGAGCTCTTGTCCGCACATCGTCGTCATGGAAAAGCTCGCGGCCGAAGCCGCTCCCACAAAAGCCGCACCCGCAACAGATGTCATGCGCCTGCAAGACATCGCGTTCGCCGATGCCGCCGCCCTGCTCGCCCGCTACGGCCTGAAACTCGAACGCGTCGCCGACGGCGCGCCGATCCCCGGCAGCTATTGGGGCGAACCGGAAGCTGGCCTGATCGGAGCGACCGTCTACGCCCGCGGCGACACGCCGGTGCATTCGCTGCTGCACGAAGCCGCGCACCTGATCGTGCTGCCGCCCGAACGCCGCGAGCAGGTGCACACCGACGCCACCGATTCGATCGAAGAAGAAGACGCGGTCTGCGTATTGCAATCGCTGCTCGGCGACGCTTTGCCCGGCGTCGGCGGCGAACGCGTGCTCGCCGATATGGATGTCTGGGGTTACACCTTCCGCCTCGGCAGCGCCAGCGCTTATGTTCGCCAAGACGCCGAAACCGCCTGGTCCTGGCTGATCGCGCGCGGCTTGGCTACTGCCGACCGCCGCCTGGCGCCTCGTTGAAGCGGCTTTATCTTTGTAGAGCGGGGCTTGCCCCGCTGCTTTGGCCGTTGCTTGTGTAGAGCGGAGCTTGCTCCGCTGCCCCTGGTTGCGAAAACCGATGCGCGAGAGCAGCGGAGCAAGCCTCGCTCCACAAAGCCCAACCGTCAGCTATTGCGCTTGCGCGTGCGTGCCGCCTTCTTCGCGGCCGCCGACCGCGCCTTCGCGCCCTTGGTCCGTGCGGCTTTCTTGGCGGCGGCCGAACGGCTGGCGGCCGGGCGCTTTTTCGCCGCGGCGCGCGCCTGCCGCGACAACGCCGTCTTCGAAGCCGCGCTGCGGCCTTCGCGCTTCAGGGCTTTCTTGGTGGCGGTCGAGCGTTTCTTCGATGGCGCCTTGCGCTTCTTCGCCGCGGCGCTGTCCTGCGCCGCTTTCTTGCGGGTGGCTTTCTTCGCGCCTTTCTTGGCCGGCACCTTCACGCCGGCGCGGCGGGCCTTCGACAGGCCGATCGCGATCGCCTGCTTGGCCGAGCGCGCGCCGTGCTTGCCTTCGCGCACATGCTCGATTTCCTCATGGACGTATTCGCCCGCTTGGGTGCTGGGCGACTTGCCTTCGCGTTTGTCTTTCGCAGCGCGTTTTCGGGTCGTCTTGCTGGGCATCGGGGACTCCTCTGCGGATGGCCATGGCTGCGTCCGCGCCGACCTCCCCCGCCGATCGGCCGATCGGCTTTCGCCGCGGACGAAGACTTCGCCCCGAATATCGCTCGCAACGCGTGGCGGCACGGTGAAACTTGCGGCCCCGCCCCGCGCGCACTAGCCTGCGCGTTCACGTCACATGGGGAAAACCGCCGTGAACCATCGCCAAGCCCTGCTCGCGCTGGCCGTCGCCGCTTGCCTGTTGCCGCTCGCCGCCTGCAAGAAATCGCCGTCGCCCGCGACGGATGCGGGCACGTCGCCCGCGCAAGCCGCACAGGAAGGCGAGACGGCCGACCAGTTCATCGCCCGGGTCAACGACGAGTACCGCAAGTCGTACCCGGAATTGAGCGCGGCGCAGTGGCTTTCCAACACCTATATCAACGACGACAGCCAACTGCTGGCGTCGAAATCCAACGAACGCTGGTTGAGCCAGCTGAATAGCTGGATCGAGCAAGCCAAGCGCTTCGAAGGCCAGAAGATGTCGCCCGAGACCGCGCGCGCCATCCAGCTGCTGAAACAGCAGACTTCGATGCCGCCGCCGCGCGATCCGGCCAAGCTGGAAGAGCTGACCAAGATCGCCACGAAGCTGGAAGGCATGTACGGCGCCGGCACGTATTGCAAAGGCGAAGGCGGCGAGAAGAACTGCCGCCAGATCGGCGACTTGGAGGAAGTGCTGCGCAAGAGCCGCGACTACGACGAACAACTCGATGCCTGGCAGGGTTGGCATTCGATCGCTGCGCCGATGCGCAAGGATTACGTGCGTTTCGCCGAGCTGGCCAACGAAGGCGCGCGCGACATGGGCTACGCCGACGCCGGCGAGATGTGGCGCTCGGGCTACGACATGGCGCCGGCCGAGATCGCCGCGGAAACCGATCGGCTGTGGAGCCAGGTCAAACCGTTGTACGAACAGCTGCATTGCTATGCCCGCACCAAGCTCGATGCGAAATACGGCAAGGACAAGGGCGAGGTCGCCGGCGGCCTGCTGCCCGCGCATCTGATGGGCAATTTGTGGCAGCAGGACTGGGGCAATCTGTGGGATCTGCTGGCGCCCTACGGCGAAGCGCAAGCGGGCAGCCTGGACATCACCGGCGCGCTGCAAAATCAGTATCTGGAAGACTATCGCGAGCGGCAGCGCCAGTTCCCGAACGAACCCGAACCGGAAGAGCAAGTCGAGCTCGAACACGGCGCGCAACTGGACATCGCCAAGCAGATGACCGAACGCGCCCAGGACTTCTACGTCTCGTTGGGCATGCCCAAGCTGCCGGAAAGCTATTGGCAGAAGACCCAGTTCATCAAACCGCGCGACCGCGACGTGGTCTGCCACGCCAGCGCCTGGGACATGAACATGGCCGGCGACGTGCGCACCAAGATGTGCACCAAGCCCAACGAGGAAGATTTCACCACCATCTACCACGAGCTGGGCCACGTCTATTACTACCTGGCCTACAACAAGCTGCCGCCGCTGTTCCAGACCGGCGCCAACGACGGTTTCCACGAAGCGATCGGCGACACCATCGTGCTGTCGATGACGCCGAAATACCTGAACTCGATCGGCCTGGTCGGCGTCCAGCAGCAGAGCCAGGAAGCGCTGATCAATTCTCAGATGCGGATGGCGCTGGCGAAGGTGGCCTTCCTCCCGTTCGGGCTGATGATCGACCGCTGGCGCTGGGGCGTGTTCGATGGATCGATCAAACCCGACCAGTACAACAAGGCCTGGTGGGACCTGAAGGCCAAATACCAGGGCGTGGCGCCGGCGACTGCGCGCGGCGAAGAGTTCTTCGATCCGGGCGCCAAGTACCATGTGCCGGGCAACACGCCGTACACGCGTTACTTTTTGTCGCATGTGCTGCAGTTCCAGTTCTACAAGGCGCTGTGCGATGCGTCGGGCTACAAGGGCCCGCTGTACGAATGCAGCTTCTACGGCAACAAAGCCGCGGGCGAAAAGTTCTGGGCCATGCTCGGCAAGGGCGCCGGCCAGCCTTGGCAGAAGACCCTGCAAGAGCTTTCCGGCAGCCAGAAGATGGACGCCGCGCCAATGCTCGAATACTTCGCCCCGCTGCAAACGTGGCTGAAGCAGCAGAACGAAGGCCAGCAATGCGGCTGGCGCGCGCCGTCCACGGTTGCCGCGGAAAACAAGCCTGCGGGTGGGGGAAACTGAGCCTTCGTTCGTCCTGCGTTTCCTACGATTCGTCCCGCCGTCCGGGCCCGTTTGGGCGGCAACGTCGCACCGTGACTTCCGGCACGTATAACCGGGTTTTAGGCCTGGCCTACACTCGGTTTTCGCTGCGCATTCAGTCAACCACGAGAGACGGACGCATGGACAGGGGAGCATTGGGCAAGACCATCAAATCCACCGCCGCGGCATTGGCCGTCGGCTTGTTTTTTTCCGCCGGCGCGGTCGCGCAGTCCAGTTCGGGCGCCATCATCGGCGAAGCCAAGATCGGCGACACCATAACCATCTACGGCACCGACAACGGCTTCAAACGCGAACTCAAGATCGATGAAGACGGCAAATTCCAGGTCCGCCGGGTGCCGACGGGGTACTACGACGTGTCGATCAAGCATGCCGACGGCACCGAAGAGCCGTCCAAGTCGGTAGTCGTCAAACCCGGCGGGGCGGCGCGCGTGCAGTAACGGGCGTTTGCGGCCCGCGCATCCCAAAGGCCGGCATCGCCGGCCTTTTCTTTCGCGCGACGGGGTTGGGCAAAAGCGGCATACTTTTGCCATGAACCCGCCCTGGGCCCACGCCGAAACCGCGCCGCAGCCGCTGGCGACCGCCACCGCCCTGCCCGCGCGCTTCTACGCCGATCCGGCGATGGCCGCCGCCGATCGCGATGCGATCTTCGACCGCAGCTGGCAATTGATCGCGCACGTCTGCCAATTGCAGAACGCGGGCGACCACGTGGTGGCCGATCTCGCCGGCTTGCCGGTGATCGCCGTGCGCGGCGCCGACGGCGGCATCCGCGTCTTCCACAATGTGTGCCGCCACCGCGCCGGTCCGATCGCGCAATGCGACGGTCTGGCCGCCAAATCGCTGCGCTGCCGCTACCACGGCTGGACCTACGGCTTGGACGGCGTGCTGAAGTCGGCGCCGGAAATGCGCAACGTCGAAAACTTCGAAGTTTCCGACGTGCGCCTGCCGCAGTTGCGCACGCGGCTCTGGCAAGGATTGCTGTTCGCCTGCACCGGCGCGGATCCGATGCCGTTCGACGACTTGGTCGCCGGCATCGACGCCCGCATCGGCGGCGAACGCGGACTGGAAAATTACGGGCACCACCAGCGCGTCGGCTACGACGTGGCCTGCAATTGGAAGGTCTACATCGACAATTACCTCGAGGGCTACCACGTGCCGCACGTGCATCCGAAGTTGAACCGGATGCTCGACTACCGCAGCTACGTGACCGAAACCGCGCAGTGGCATTCGCTGCAATGGAGCCCGCTGGAAAGCAGCGACGGCTTGTACGGCAACGGCGACGCGCTGTACTACTGGCTGTGGCCGAACACCACGCTCAACATCCTACCCGGCCGGCTGCAAACCAACCGGGTGGTGCCTAAGGGCGTCGACCGCTGCCGAGTGGAATTCGATTTCTACTACCCACAGGACGATTCCGGCGAAGCGCGCGCCAAGCGCGAGGCCGACCTGGAATTCAGCGACGAAGTGCAGCACGAGGACCTGGGCATCTGCGAAGACGTGCAACGCGGTTTGGCGTCCGGCTCGTATGTGCCGGGAAGGCTGAACCCGCTGCGCGAAAACGCGGTGCACCACTTCCAGGAACTGTTGCGGCGGGCTTACCGGCAGGCGCAAGCGAGCGCATGAACCCGGCCAAGCCGCTCGGGCTGTTGGCCGCGACCGCACTGGTCGTCGGCAATATGATCGGCTCGGGCGTGTTCCTGCTGCCCGCCTCGCTGGCGCCGTACGGCGCCATCAGTTTGATCGGATGGGGCATCACCCTGGCCGGCGCCTTGTTGCTGGCGCTGACCTTCGCGCGGCTGTCGGCGCATTGGCCGCAAACCGGCGGCCCGTATGCCTTCGCGCGCAACGCGTTCGGCGAAACCACCGGCTTCCTGATCGCCTGGAGCTATTGGATTTCGATCTGGTGCGCGACCGCGGCCATCGCGGTGGCGTTCGCCGGCAGCCTGGGCGCGATCTTCCCGAAGCTGGTCTCGACGCCGCTGCGCGGCGCGGCTTGCGCGCTGGCGGCGCTGTGGGCCTGCACGGCGATCAACCTGGCCGGCATCCGCGAAGCCGGACGCACCCAAATCGTAACCACTTTGCTCAAATTGCTGCCGCTGCTGTTGTTCGGCGGCGTCGCGATCTGGTACGTGGACGCGCAGCATTTGTCGATGCCGCGACTCGCGTCCGACGAAACGCTGCCCGGCGCGATCCAGGCGACCGTGGCCTTGACCCTATGGGCTTTCCTCGGCTTGGAAGCGGCCACGATCCCGGCGGGATCGATCGAAGACGCCAAGCGCACGATCCCGCGCGCGACCGTGATCGGCACGCTGCTGGCCGGCGTCGCCACGATCCTGACCTGCACCGCCGTGCTCGGCCTGCTGCCGGCCGAACGCTTGAAGGATTCGGCCGCGCCGATGGCCGAAGCCGCGCACGCGTTGTGGGGGTCCGGCGCGGCGATCGGCGTGGCGATCGTCGCGATGGTGTCGTGCTTCGGCGCGCTGAACGGCTGGGTGTTGCTGTCCGGCCAGATCCCGCTAGCCGCCGCGCGCGACGGCGTGCTGCCAGCGCGCTTCGCGCAATTGGACGCCGGCGGCACGCCGGCGTTCGGCGTGGTGATCAGCAGTCTGCTGGCCAGCGTGCTGGTGGTGTCGAACTACACGCGTTCCTTAGTGCAGCTGTTCACCTTCTCGATCCTGTTGTCGACCGCCGCCTCGTTGCTGCCGTTCGTGGTCAGCAGCGCCGCATGGTTGCGGCGCGGCGAAGGCGGCAAGATCGTAGCGGCGCTCGCCTTGCTGTACGCGGCCTATGCGCTGGTCGGCACCGGCCGCGAAGCCTTGATCTGGGGCGCCGGGCTGCTGGCCGCCGGTTGGATCATGCATCTTTGGCGGCAACGCGCGCGCGCTGCCGCTCCGTAGAGTCGAGCTTGCTCGACTGCTTTTCGGCTTCCTCAGAAATTAGTAGCCCGGGTAAGCGCAGCGCACCCCGGGGTCACGTCGCGGCGGCTCCCGGGTGCGCTGCTTACCCGGGCTACAGTTGCGTGGGCTCCAACGCGGCCGCTTCGGGCTGCGCGCCTGGCAAGCGGCGTCCGGGCCGGTTTTCCCAGCGCCAGAACAACCATGCGATCAGGCTGAACGCCGCCCCGCCCAAGGCCAGGTGGATGCCGCGATGGCTCAACAACGGCGACAGCACGCCGGCCACGATCGCGTTCATCACCAAGCTAGTGAACGCCTGCAACGACGAAGCCGAACCGCGCTGGCGCGGATACATGTCGAGCACGGCCAGGGTCAGGATCGGGAACACGAGCGCGATGCCGAACGAGCCGATCGCCATCGGCAACACCGCCCACGGCACCGATGGCGTCGGCACGAACAGGTTGTAGAGCACGTTCGCCAAAGCGCCGAGCCCGCAGAACAGGAAGCCCGTATTGGCCAGGCGCGCGCCGCTGATCTTGCCGGCGCTGCGCCCGGAGGTGTACGCGCCGAGCATCATGCCGCCGATCATCGGCACGAAGAACCAGGCGAACTGGCGCTCGTTGAGTTTCAGCAGGTCCATTACGAACGCCGGCGCCGAGGCGATGTAGAGGAACAACGCGCCGAAATTGAACGCACCCGACGCGGCCAAGCGCTGGAAACGCGGATTGACGAAGATCGCCCAGTAGTCGCGCAGCAAACGCCGCGGCGCCAGCGACAAACGCGCCTCGGGCGGATGCGTTTCCGGCAACGCGAACCACACCGCCAGCAACAGCAGCACGGCGAAGCCGACCAAGAACCAAAAGATGCCCGACCAATGGCTCCAGCCGAGGATCCAGCCGCCGATGATCGGCGCGATCGCCGGCGCGATGCCGAAGATCATCGACACCTGGCTCATCAAGCGCTGCGCGTCGTGGCCGTGCAGCACGTCGCGGATCAATGCGCGCCCGACGATCAAGCCGACGCCCGCCGACAAGCCCTGCAACGCGCGGAAGGCGAGCAAAGTCGGCAAATCGCGCGCCAGCGCGCAACCGGCCGAAGCGAACGCGAACACGACCAGGCCGCCCAGGATCACCTTGCGCCGGCCGATCGCGTCCGACAGCGGGCCGTGCACCACGCTCATCGCCGCATACGCGAGCAGGTAGACGCTGATCGTCTGCTGCATCGCCACCTTGTCGGCGCCGAGCTCGGCGCCGATGTGCTCGAACGCCGGGAAGATGGTGTCGATCGAGAACGGGCCGAACATCGCCAGGCCGCCGAGCAGCAAGGCCAGCACGCGCAGGGAAATCGTCGTCGCCGAGGCCGTGTCGTGCGGAGGTTTCGGGTCGTTCACCGCATCAGCATAAAGCCATGCCGCTTACGGCGATAGCGGCTTTTTGCTGTTCCTCCCCCTTTTTCAAAGGGGAAACAGCAAGGGCATCGGCGCTGCGATTAATCCGGCGGACCTTTCAACTCGACCATATTGCCTTCCGGATCGAACAGGTATTGCGATGGTCCCTGCCCCTCCGCGCCGTAGCGCGAACCGAAATCGCCGATGCGGACGCCGTGCGTCTGCAGGTGGGCGACGATCGCGTCGCGGTCGAACGGTTCCACGCGCAAGCACAGATGATCGACGTTGCGTCCCTCCGCACCGGGCGCCGCGCCGCCCATGCGGCCGAGCTTGCCGTCCACATCCACCAGGTCGATCAGCGAACGGCCGGCGCGCAACTGGACCATGCCGATCGCCTCCTGGCGGCGCTCGACGCCGCAGCCCAGTACGTCGCGATAGAACGCCTCCATCGCGGCGCTGTCGCTGACCCGCAAGACGATGTGGTCGATCTGCTGGACTTCGAAGGGCACGGCGGACATTGGAGACTCCACGAGGCGATCGAGCGATCTTAACCGGCCCGCATGCGTAGCCCGGGTGGAGGCCGCAGGCCGATACCCCGGGGGGCGCCATGCCTCGAAACGGGCCGCATGCCTCGGAAAAGGGCGTATCTCCGGGAGAAAGAGCCCCGGGTATCGGCCTGCGGCCTCCACCCGGGCTACAATGGCGCCGCAGCACGTGGTGGGAGAAGCGGCCGGCCGGCACCGGCAAGGCCGCTGCCGAAGGCGCAACGCCCGTAATCGCTCAGGCCCCGTAACCGCCGCGTGCACACACTCTGGAGAGACCGGTTCAATCCGGCGCCGAAGGGGCAAGCAACGCGATCCTCCCCCCGCGTTGCCAAACTCTCAGGCAAAAGGACAGAGGGGCGCCTTTCACCCACATGTTCCGTCGCATATGCGACCAACACGGCGCCCCGACATGACCCAGCCTTCGCTTCGCGATCTCGAACACCATTCCGCCTTCATCGAACGCCACATCGGCCCCAACGACGCCGAGATC
Organism: Luteimonas gilva; assembly: GCF_005239095.1. Taxonomy (GTDB): domain Bacteria; phylum Pseudomonadota; class Gammaproteobacteria; order Xanthomonadales; family Xanthomonadaceae; genus Luteimonas_C; species Luteimonas_C gilva. The sequence goes on from NZ_SZUA01000001.1 coordinate 1,198,879, forward strand.
GCGCAGATGCTGCGCACGGTCGGCCATGCCTCGCTGGACGCGATGACCGATGCCATCGTTCCCGCCAAGATCAAATCGCCCGCCGCGCTGGCCTTGCCCGATCCGATCACCGAAGTCGAAGCGCTGGCCAAGATCCGCGCCGTCGCCGACAAGAACCAAGTCTTCCGCAGCTTCATCGGCCAGGGCTATTACGGCACCCACACGCCGAACGTGATCCTGCGCAACATCCTCGAGAACCCGGCTTGGTACACGGCCTACACGCCCTACCAGGCGGAAATCTCGCAAGGCCGCATGGAAGCGCTGATCAACTTCCAGACGATGTGCGCCGATCTGACGGGCATGGAAATCGCCAACGCGTCGCTGCTGGACGAAGCCACCGCCGCGGCCGAAGCGATGACCCTGGCCAAGCGTTCGGCGAAATCGAAGTCGAACGTGTTCTTCGTTTCCAACGGCGTGCACCCGCAGACGCTTGAAGTGCTGCGCACCCGCGCCGACGGCCTGGACATCGAACTGAAGATCGGCGGCGACGAAGAAGCGGCCGACGCCGACAGCTTCGGCGTGCTGCTGCAGTATCCGGACACCTTCGGCCAGATCCACGACTACAAGGCGCTGGCCGAAAAAGTCCACGCGCGCGGCGCGCTGGTCGCGGTGGCCAGCGACCTGTTGGCGCTGACCCTGATCGCCTCGCCCGGCGAATGGGGCGCGGACATGGTGGTCGGCAATTCGCAGCGTTTCGGCGTGCCGTTCGGTTTCGGCGGTCCGCACGCGGGCTTCATGGCCTGCCGCGATGCGTTCAAGCGTTCGATGCCGGGCCGCCTGATCGGCGTGTCGATCGACGCCGAGGGCAAGAAGGCGTACCGCCTCACGCTGCAGACGCGCGAACAGCACATTCGCCGCGAGAAGGCGACCAGCAACATCTGCACCGCGCAGGTGCTGTTGGCGGTGATGGCCAGCATGTACGCGGTCTACCACGGCCCCGAAGGCCTGGTCCGGATCGCGCGCCGAACCCATCGCTTGGCTGCGATCCTGGCCGCCGCGCTGGGCAAGGCCGGCGTCAACGTCGGTCCGGATTTCTTCGACACGCTGCACGTCACCGGCATCGATGCCGCGGCCGTGCACGCCAAAGCGAAGGCGGCGCGGATCAACCTGCGCGCGATCGACGCGGGCAGCGTCGGCATCAGCCTGGACGAAACCGCCACGCGCGAGGATATCGTCGCCCTGGCCGGCCTGTTCGGCGCCCAAGCGGACGTCGACGCGCTCGACAAGGCCACCGGCGACGCCCTGCCCGCCGGATTGCAGCGCAAGTCCGCGTTCCTGCAGCACCCGGTGTTCAACACCCACCACAGCGAACACGAACTGCTGCGTTACATGCGCTCGCTGGCCGACAAGGACCTGGCGATGGATCGCACCATGATCCCGCTGGGTTCGTGCACGATGAAGCTCAACGCTACGGCCGAGATGATCCCGGTCACCTGGCCGGAGTTCGGCAACATCCATCCGCTGGCGCCGGCCGAGCAGACCGTCGGCTACAAGCAGCTGATCGACGAGCTGGAAGCGATGCTGGTGGAATGCACCGGCTACGACGCGGTCAGCCTGCAGCCCAACTCCGGCGCGCAGGGCGAATTCGCCGGCCTGCTGGCGATCCGCGCTTACCATCGTTCGCGCAACGAAGGCCATCGCGATATCTGCCTCATCCCCGAATCGGCGCACGGCACCAATCCGGCTTCGGCGCAGATGTGCGGCATGCAGGTCGTGGTCACCAAGTGCGACGCCAACGGCAACGTCGACGTGGACGACATCCGCCGCGCGGCGGAGAAATACAGCGATCGCCTGGCCGCGATCATGATGACCTACCCGTCCACCCACGGCGTGTTCGAAGAGGACGTGGTCGAGATCTGCGAAATCGTGCACAAGCACGGCGGCCAGGTGTACACCGACGGCGCCAACATGAACGCGCTGGTCGGCGTGGCCAAGCCCGGCAAATGGGGCTCGGACGTCTCGCATCTGAACCTGCACAAGACCTTCTGCATTCCTCACGGCGGCGGCGGTCCGGGCGTCGGCCCGTGCGCGGTGAAATCGCACCTCGCCCCGTTCCTGCCTCGCACGCTCGGCGGCGAAGGCGATGTCGGCATGGTGTCCGCCGCGAGCTTCGGTTCGGCCAGCATCCTGCCGATCAGCTGGATGTACATCGCCATGATGGGCAACACCGGCCTGCGCAAGGCGACGCAGGTGGCGCTGCTCAACGCCAACTACATCGCCAAGCGCCTGGCGCCGCATTACGAGACGCTGTACACCGGCCGCAACGGCTTGGTGGCGCACGAGTGCATCTTGGACCTGCGCCCGATCAAGGACGCCACCGGCATCAGCGCCGAGGACGTCGCCAAGCGCCTGATCGATTTCGGCTTCCACGCCCCGACCCTGAGTTTCCCGGTCGCCGGCACGCTGATGGTGGAGCCGACCGAAAGCGAATCGCTGCACGAACTGGACCGCTTCATCGACGCGATGATCCAGATCCGCGACGAGATCCGCGCCGTCGAAGAAGGCAAGCTGGACCGCGAAGACAACCCGCTCAAGCACGCCCCGCATACCGCGACTATGGTTGCCGCCAGCGAATGGACCCACGCCTATCCGCGCGAACTGGCCGCGTTCCCGCTACCGGTGCTCAAGCAGCAGAAGTACTGGCCGCCGGTGGCGCGCGTGGACAACGTCTACGGCGACAAGAACGTGTTCTGCAGTTGCGTGCCGATCGAAGCCTTCGCCGGCGAGATCGAAGCGTTCAGCGAACCGAACGTGATGTAAGAAAAAAGCCCCGCGAAATGCGGGGCTTTTTTTATTCATGAGCTGCGGATTTATTGCGCTTTTTCGAGCTTGGCCGCCATGCCGTTGAAGGTGGCCGCATCGGAGGGCGACAAATTCGGCCGGCCGACCAGGAAGCCCATGTTGATCGTGCCCTGCACGTAATAGGTTTCGCCAGCTTCGATTTCCATCGTCAGCACGTCCTCGGCTTCGGAATGCACCGTGTACTGGTGCTGGCCAGGGTCGACCGCGGCGACGAAATACTTCCCGCTGCGCAGCTTGCCCAGTTCGGTCTGCCCTTCGCGCACTTTGAAACCGACCGCGGCGCCGGCGAATTTCGACGGACGGAAGAAGACGATCTGCCCCTTGCCCGACGGCGGCGCGCCGATCAAGCCATTGGCGGCGGCAGACGCGGGAGCGGCGGACGGCTCGGCAGCGGCGGCCGCTTGCGCTTCTTGCGCCGACGCGGCGGCCGGAGCGGGCTGCGCTTGCTGCGCCGGAGCCTCGGCGGACTGCGGCGACGCGGTCTGCGCGGCGGCGACTTGGACGCGCTTGGAGGGATCGAGTTCGCCCTTGTCCTTGCGCCAGGACAGGCTCCCATCGCCGGCGAAAGCGAAGGCGGGCAATAGGCTTAAAACGAAAACGGCATGGCGAATCGAACGGTTCATGGACTCTCTTCCGGTGAGGTGACGGTGGCGGTTGCGTGGTCGGTCGACGCAGGGGAATTCGGGGCGATCGGTACGGACGCCAAAGCGGTGTCTTGAGCGACGCGCGCTTCGCCGCGGGTGTGCGCGGGAATTTCGATTTCGCGGCCGCGGATGAACAACGCGAACGGCCCGGTCGCGAACGATGCGCCTAAGGCCAGTCCTGCATTGCTTTTGCCGGTGGCGCCGAGCTTGTACCCGCGCAATGGGATCCGCTGGCCGCCGATTTCGAGATAGCGCGCCGCCAGCAATAGCTCGCCCGGCGCGCCGCCGCCGTGCGCGGCTTGCGCATGGACCACCTCGCCCACGCCCTGCGTGCCGGCGGCGAGCGCCGGCGCGCCTTCGACGGGCCAAGGCTCGGCCAGCCGGAATGCGAACTTGTCGCCGCGCTTGAGCGCGGACGAGCTTAGAGGTTCGAGCGTTTCGATCACGAGCACGGTTTCGGCTGGAATGCGCAGGCCTTGCGGATCCGCCGAAACGCTCGAAGACGTTTGCGCCGCTTCTGCAGCGGCGGTTTGCGCGGGCGCGCCGGCGAACGCCAGCGCGGCCCACAACGCGACCCCCATCCCCATCCAGGCGGCCCCCCTGCCGTTCCTAGCGCGGCTACGCTAGCCGAACCACCTGACGCCGGCAATACCGTCGGCCCCAACGGATCGGCGTCGCCTTTCGAGAGGCCGTTACGCGCCGTTCTTCTTCAACCAGGCGTCGATTTCGGGCAACCGCTGCTCGCGCACCTTGGTCCGGTATTGGATGTTGGCGATCGAGGTTTCGGTGGCGCGGCGCGAGCCGGCGGCGATGTGGGCGTCGGCGAAAGACCGCAGTTTGCCGATCATCGCCGGATCGAACGAAGAGTTGCCCAAAGCCGGATACCAGCCGGCGCGCGAAGTCGAATCGACCAGCTTGTCCACTTGCGGCAAGTGCGCCACGGCGTAATCGAAAGCCTGATCCGGATGGCGGAAAGCCACGATCGCGATCATGCCGGCGCTGTTGGTCGCGCCCGGCTCGTCGGTCAAGGCCAAATCCAGCGCGCGCTTGGCCAAGGCCTCGTCGTCGCTCGCCGACAGCAGCGAGTACAGCTGATCCTTGATCAACGGCGTCTTCTCGGCCTTGGCGGCGGCGTGCAGCTTGTCCCAGGTCGCGGCGTCGGCGTGCGAAGCGACCACGCCCAGCACGGTCTTCTTCAGCTCGGCCGGCACCGCGTTCGGATCCTTCTCGAGCGAAGCGTAACGGCGCCGCGCTTCGGCGAGCACCTTCTCGTCGCCCAACGCGCCGAGCGTGCCGATCAGTTGGCTGCGCAGGATCGTGGTCGGGTCGCCTTCGTTCGGACGCGCTTCCCAACCGATCCGCTCGAACGCCGGCGCCAGCGTGGCGATGGCGAACTTGCGGAACGCGGCCTGCCGCGCTTTGTCGCCGCGATAGTAGTTGTCCAGGCTGCCGAGGCTATCGGCGATGTCGGCCCACAGCTGCGGATCGGCGTCGGCCGGCGTCGCTTTGGCCAGGTCCAGGAAATTGGACGCGGGCTGCAAGCCGGCCATGCCCAGCGCCCAGGTGTCGTTGATCAAACCGAGCTGGTCGATCGGCGCCAGCTTGGCGAAGCCGTCGCGGATCGCGACGAACTGCTCCGGCGCGTACAGCGTGCGGTAGTAGCCGCTCTGCCCCGCGTTGACGACGACCGCGCCGCAACCCGGCACCGTCATCTCGGCTTTGCCGCCGGTCACCATCGCGCGCACCGGCTCGCCGCCGGCGGCCTGCGCGATCACCGGCACGCGCCACGACAACGGTTGCTTGTTCGGGCGGTCCTTGGTGAATTCGCCCTGGCTCAGCTTGAGCGTGGTTTTGCCGCCGGCGCACTGCGCCGAATCGACCTTGATCAGCGGCACGCCCGGCTGCAGGGTGAAATCGTGGGCGATGTCGAGGATCGGCTTGCCGGCCGCGGCCTGGATCTCGCGCCACAGATCGTCGGAGACCGTGTTGCCGTAAGCGTGCGCTTTCATATAGCGACGCACGCCTTCGCGCCAAGCGTCGGGACCGACGTAGCCTTCCAGCATGCGGATCACCGCTTCGCCCTTCGAATACGTGATCGCGTCGAAAGCTTGGCTGGCCTGCTCCACCGTCTCCACGTGCTGCACCACCGGATGCGTGGTCTCGACCGCGTCGCGGCTCATCGCCGCCTCGCGCGCTCCGACCGAGTACAGCTTGGTGTTCCATTCCGGATGCAGCTTCTCCATCGTCCGCGCGGCCATCCACGAGGCGAAGCCTTCGTTGAGCCACAGGTCGTCCCACCAGCTCATCGTCACCAGATCGCCGAACCATTGGTGGGCGATTTCGTGCGCGGCGATCGAGAACACCGACTGCTTGTCGGCCGAGGTCGAAATCGACGGGTCGAGCAGCATCGCGTATTCGAAGGTGTAGATCGCGCCCCAGTTCTCCATCGCGCCGAAGAACTGGCTGCGTCCGGGCGAAGCGACGTTGTCCAGCTTGGGCAGCGGGTACGGCGTGCCGAAATAGTCGTTGTATTCGTTCAGCACGACTTTCGACGCTTCCAGCGCGAACTGCGCTTGCGACGACAAGCCCTTCTGGGTCACCACGCCCACTTCGGTCGCGCCGGCCTTGTCGGTGGTGCGGTCGAATTCGCCCAGGCCGAAGAACAGCAGATACGTCGACATCTTCGGCGAACGCTCGAAACGCACGCGTTTCAGGCCGTTGCCGGCGTCGGAAGTCTGCGCGGCGGGCATGTTGCTGACCGCCATCTGCGCGGACGGCACGGTGGCGGTCAGGTCGAAGGTGGCCTTGTAATTGGGTTCGTCCCAGGACGGGATGAATTTGCGCGCATCCGAATTCTCGAACTGGGTGTAGAGCGCGCGCTTCTTGCCTTCCTTGTTCTCGTAATCGATCGCGAACAGGCCGTTGGCCTGGGTGCCGATCTTGCCGCTGTAGTCCAGCGCCAATTTGTAGCTGCCGGGCTTCAGCGCTTGCGCGAAGGCGAAGGTCGCGGTTTGCGCCTGCGCGTCGACGCTCACTTTCGGCTCGAGCGCGGCGCCGGAAGCGGGCGTCAGCTTCGCCGACTTGAAGGTCATGTCGACCGCGTTCAGCACGATCTTGTCGGTCGCCTGCAGCACATCCAGCGTGATGGTCGCTTGGCCATCGAAGCTCAGCGATTCCGCATGCGGAACGAAGGCGAGTTCGTAATGGGTGGGGCGCACGTCGCGCGGCAACTGGGTGGTCGCCTGGCGCGCGGCCGAAGCCGGCGGGGCGTCTGCGGCGACGGCGGTGGCGGAAGCGGCGGCGAGCGCCAGCGCGATAGCGGAAACCAGGATGCGGCGCATGGCCTGCCCTCGGAGGATAAAGCGGCATAGTGCGGCGCCGTTTCGGTCCGCAGACACCCCCGGAAGTCATGGATGGAAGGACGAAAAGCCTGGTTTTCCAGTGTCCGCATGCGCGGACGCGGACAGCGGACGGTCGGCGATCCGAAAAGCACACGTCGCTAACCGAAGGCGAGGACAATAGCCCGATGACCGCCGAACTGGACCACCTCATCGTCCCGACCCGCGACCCCGCAGAATCGGCGGCGTTCTACCGCCGCGTGCTCGGTTTCGCCCACGAGGGCCGCGCCGGCCCGTTCGAGATCCTGCGCGTCGGCCCCGCCCTCACGTTGGATTTGATGCGGCAAACGCCGCACGACCGCATGCACTTGGCCTTCCGCCTGGCGCGCGCGGAGTTCGACCGCGTCTACCGTTTCTTGTGCGATTCCGGCATGGCCTTCGGCGGCGGCCCGTTCGATCGCAGCCGCCACGGCCCCGGCCAGACGTTCGGCGCGCAAGGCATGGCCGAGTCGCTATACTTCGACGACCCCGACGGGCACAACATCGAAGTGCGTTGCTACGAGGCGTAGGGTGGGCCTTGGCCCACCCTACGTGTCGCGGGTTTCGCCCGACAACGGCGTCGCCCGCATCGAAGGGCGCGTTTCGAAAGCGTCGAACCAGGCCGTCAAACGCGGACGGCCTGCGCGGAAGTCCGGCAGCTCGCGGAACGCCAACCAGCTCAAGGCGGTCGCCACGGCGATGTGTCCCACATGGACGGACGCATCGACGTCCAGCTCCCGTTCCAGCCAATCGTACGCGGCGACCAGTTTTTCGGTGTAGCCGTCGCGCAAGGGCGGATAGCGGAGCGCTTCGGGCCTGCGCACCGTCTCCCATCGCACCGCGATGCCGGCGTCGGCGAGTCCCTGCGCGACGGCCTGCACGCGCAAGGCCTGCCAACGCGCCTCGCCTTCGCGCGGGACCCGCGGACGGCCGCTGTGCAGCGTGTCGAAATAGGCGCAAATCACGTCCGAATCGAACAACGGCGCCTGGCCGGGACGGATCAGCACCGGCACTTTGCCGAGCGGATTCTGGGCGAAGACGCTTTCGTTGCGCAGCGTAGGGCTCGTTTCGTGATGCACGACCTCGACGCGGTCGGCCAGACCCGCTTCGTGAGCGAACACCAGGGCCTTGCGCGCATAGGGCGAATGGGTTTGGTAGAGAAGTTGCATGGGATTGCGAGCACCGAAATGGGATGGACGAATCCTAGCGGCGCGGCGGCGCGGTTCGGCCGCGATCCGGGCCGCGATCGCGCGTTTTTTCGGCGCCGAGGCGGCTTAGAATCCCAGCCATGAACCTGGACCGCTTCGACCGCCAATTGCTGAACCTGGTCCAGGAAGACGCCGGCCGCACCGCCGAGCAACTGGCCGAGCACGTCGCATTGTCGCCTTCGGCCATCCAGCGCCGGCTGCGGCGGATGCGCGAGGAAGGCGTGATCGTGCGCCACACCGCGATCGTCGACCCGCAACGCATCGGCCGCCCGACCTTCTTCATCGTGTCCTTGCAAGTGGAACGCGAGCGTCCGGAGCTGCTCACCCAATTGCGCAAATGGCTGGCGGCGCAGGAGCACGTGCAACAGGCCTTCTACGTGACCGGCGAAGCCGATTTCGTCCTGGTCGTTTCCGCGCCGGATACCGAAACCTACGATGCACTGATGGGCCGGCTGGTGGCCGAGAATCCGAACGTGTCGAAGTTCGTCACCAACGTCGCATTGGGCGTGGTCAAGCGCGGATTGAGCGTGCCGATTCCTTTGCTAGAAGAGGAATGATTTTTCTGCCGTCGTCCCGGCGAAAGCCGGGATGACGGCTTTTCAGCGTAATTTCCGCGATCCGCAGACTACAAACGCGGCAAAAAACGACGCAGGAATGCGCACACTGCAGCCATGAACAACGACTTCTTGTCCGATCCGTCCATGCTGTGGAGCGACTACCGCCCCACCCCGCTGCTCGATTTGCCCGCGCTCGGCCGCCTAGCCGGCGTAGCCCGCGTCTTCGCCAAATGGGAAGGCGTGCGGCCATTGGGCAATTTCAAGTCCCTCGGCGGCATGTTCGCGGGCTTGCGGATGCTCGCGCGCGCGACCGGCGCGGCTTCGATGGACGAATTGCAGGCCGCTTGCGCATCCGCCGCGAAACCGCCGCGGTTGATCACCGCCAGCGACGGCAACCACGGCTTGGCCGTCGCCGCCGCGGCGCGACGTGCGGGCGCGCAAGCCTCGATTTACTTGCCCGCCAGCGTCAACCGCGCGCGCGCAGATCGCATCGAAGCGGTCGGCGGCGGGATCGTCCGGATCGACGGCACCTACGACGAAGCGGTCGAGGAAGCCGCGGCCGCCGCGGCACGCGGAGAAGGCTTGCTGGTGCCCGACACTAGCCCGGATCCCGACGACGTCGCCGTCGCCGACGTGATGGCGGGATATGCATTGATGGCGCGCGAAATCCGCGCGCAGCTTCGCGACGAGTTGCGCGAGCGCCCCAGCCATCTTTTCGTCCAGGCCGGCGTCGGCACCTTGGCCGCGGCCATGGCCGAAGGCTTGCGCGACGCGATGCGCGAACCGCGGCGCATCGTCGTGGTCGAACCCGCAACGGCGGCCTGCGTGGCCCGCGCCCTCGACGCCGGCCGTCCCGAGCGCTTGCCGGGCGACTTGCACACCGCGGCGGAAATGCTCGCCTGCGGCTTGGCCTCCGCTTCGGCCGTGGACATCCTGCAGCGCCACGAAGCCATGGCGATCCGCGTCGACGACCAGCGCTTGCGCAGCGCCACCAGCGCCCTGCGCGATTTCGGCGGCTTGGACAGCACGCCTTCCGGCACGGCCGGCTTGGCCGGCTTGCTGCAGGTCGCCGCCGATCCGGCATCGGCGGAATCGCACGCGTTGAATGCGGACAGCCGGGTCCTGTTGATCGTCAGCGAAGCGGCCGTACCTCCATAATCCAGATCATCCCGACGCACCGCGCTTGGCTTCGCGAGGCGCGACGGAACGCCCATGCTCGGGTTCCCAACCGAACACGCTGCGCCCGCCATAGCCGTGCGATTTTTCGAACTCCTCGGCGATCAGCGCTTCCACGGAAGGACCTCCGGCGCTGCGTTCCAACCTGCGCGCCTGATCGTCCAGGCGCTTCAGCGCGCCCAATTCTTCCTGTCGCCCTAACTTCGCATTGCGCACCGCCGACTTCAGCACGCCGATGGTCCGATCGTAGACCCGCGTCGGCACCGGAAAGGGATGCCGGTCCTTGCCGCCGTGGGCCAGCGAAAAGCGCGCCGGATCGTTGAAGCGGCAAGGCGCGCCGTGCAGCACTTCGGCCACCAACGCCAAAGCGCGCACGGTGCGCGCGCCCACGCCGGGCACCTGCAGCAACTCGGCGAAATCGCGCGGTCCGCACGCCTCCGCCGCCGCCAGATTGCCGTGCAAACGCCGCGTCACCACGTCTTTCGCACGGACGTCGTGGTGGTCGGGCAGCATCAAATGCGGCAGCAATCCGGGTTGCCAAGGCTCCTCGGGCTGGCGTGCGCGCGTTCGGCGGGCGGACGCATGTTCGGCCAGCTTGCTCCATTCGCGCGCCACGCCCTCCGCGCCGATGTCGCGCAGAAGCGCGGCTTGCGCCGTGCGCGACGCTTCCGCGCGGCGGTCGGCAAGATTGACGATCTCGCCCCGCTGCCGGCCTTCGATCGCCGCATGCGGCGCGTCGACGAAACTCTTCAGCCCTTCGGAAAGCCAGTGGTAGCGCCGCGCTTGGCGGTTGCTTTCGTTCATGCCCTGCTGCACCACGACCCAGCGTCCGTCGTCGGCGACGATGAATCCGTGCAGGTACAGCTCGAATCCGTCCTGCACCGCGGCACTGTCCACTTTGGCGACCATTTTGCTCGCGCGGGCCAAGGCGTCGCCGTCGAAGCCCACCCGTTGCCCGATCGCGATCAGTTCGCCGGGAGTGGCTCGCGAATGCCTGCCGCGACCGCCGCAAACGTGCAGGCCGAGTTCGCCCGATAGCGGAGCCAGTCCGCGTTTCAAAGCGCCTATCACGCTGGTGGTGATGCCCGAGGAATGCCAATCCATGCCCATCACGGCGCCAAAAGATTGGAACCAGAACGGGTGCGCCAAGCGCCGCAGCAATTCGTCGCGGCCATACTCGTGGACGATCGCCTCGCAGATCACCGCTCCCAGCCGCGTCATGCGGTCGGCCAGCCAGCGCGGCACGCGGCCCCCGTGCAAGGGGAGATCGGCGCTTCCGGATCGTCGGGTCATGGCGCCATTTTCGCTGCGCGCGTCTCGTTGTTTGCGACCGGGCGGCGACGCATACGGTCCGACGCATGAACCGTTAAGCGATGCGTGCGTGCCGGTGGCCTTGCGTCCTGCGGGTAAATGGCTCTTGGCCGTCCTCCGCATCCGGCGCATTTTGGCTCCGTCTTCGATCGGGCCGTTACGCATGAAGCCACCCTTTTCGCTCGCACGCCGGCGCCTATGGACCGACGCGCTCGCCGGCGCCGGCGTCGCGAGCCTTTTGACCGCCGCGAATACGGCCGCCGCTGCGGCCGAACCGGACGGCCTTCACGATTTCGACCTGTTCCCCGGCACTTGGCGCGCGCGCCATCGCAAGCTGAAAAAGCGGCTGGCCGGCAGTAACGACTGGTCCGAATTCGAAGGCACGCAATGGTTCCTGCCCATGCTCGGCGGCGCCGGCAATATGGACGACAACGTGTTCGACGTGCCCGGCGCGCCTTACCGCGGCGTCAGCCTGCGCTCGTTCGATCCGAAGACGCGGACTTGGGCGATTTGGTGGCTCGACGGACGCGATCCGCACAAGATCGACGTGCCGGTGATCGGCCGTTTCGAAAACGGCGTCGGCACCTTCCTCGCCGACGATACCTTCGAAGGCAAGCCGATCAAGATGCGCTTCCTGTGGTCGAAGATCACCGCCCGTTCGCGCTATTGGGAACAGGCCTTCTCGCCCGACGGCGGCAAGACCTGGGAAACGAACTGGACCACCGAGTTCGAGAAGACCTCTTGAACCGCGAACTTCGGGAACACGCGATGCGACACGACCCAGAACGCCGCAAGGTCATGCACCTATCGCTGCTGGCCACGGCCGCCGGCTTGCTGCCGCTCGGCGATGCCCTCGCCGCGGTTCCGGAAGCGGCTGCGCCCGCCGGAAATGCGCACGATTTCGATTTCTTCGTCGGCAGTTGGTCGGTCAAGCACCGGCGCTTGAAACAGCGCCTGGTCGGCAGCCACGAATGGCAGGAATTCGACGGCACTTGCCGCTGCTGGTCGCTGCTCGGCGGCTTGGCCAACGTCAACGAACGCATCGCCTACCGGCCCGACGGCACTTCGCACGGCTTGGGCCTGCGCGCCTTCGACGCGAAAAGCGGCACCTGGGCCGATTGGAATCTGAGTTCGAAGGAGCCGCACAAGATCGACGTGCCGATCATCGGCCGCTTCGAGAACGGCGTGGGCACTTTCCTTTCCGACGACACCCACGAAGGCACCCCGGTCAAGGTGCGCGGCATGTTCTCCAAGATCGCGCCGGCTTCCGCGCAATGGGAGCAGGCCTTCTCCACCGACGGCGGCGGCACTTGGGAAACGAATTGGGTGATGAATTACACCCGCACCGCTTGAAACATCCCGCGAACCGAATCCGGAATCCGACGAACACTATGGACGCACCCGTTTCGCCTCTGCGCCGCCAGATTCTGCGCGATGCGCTGGCCGGCGCCAGCGCATTGACCCTGCTCCCGATCGCCGATGCCTTCGCCTCGCCTGCGGGCAGCGACGGCATCCGGCTGCCGACCGGCGACGTGCACGACTTCGACATCTTCGTCGGCCGCTGGCGCACGCAACAGCGGCGCCTCAAAGAGCGACTCGTCGGCAGCACCGATTGGATCGAATTCGAAGGCGTCCAGGATTTCCGCCTGTTGCTGGGCGGCGCCGGCAACATGACCGACAACCTGTTCCAGCTGCCGGACGGACCCTATCGCGGCGTCACCGTGCGCGCTTTCGATCCGCAGACGAAATCGTGGGCGATCTGGTGGCTGGACGGCAATCGTCCGCACAAGATCGACGTGCCGGTGATCGGCCGCTTCGAGAACGGCAGCGGCGCGTTCTATGCCGACGACAAGTTCGACGGCAAGCCGATCAAGGTGCGATTCCTGTGGAAAGACATCAAAGCCGATTCGCGGCGCTGGGAGCAGGCCTTCTCGCCCGACGGCGGCAAGACCTGGGAGACCAATTGGACGGGCGATTTCTTCCGCATCACGTAGATGGCGCCTCCTCTTCCGCTCGCGGATTGAAGCCCTCTCCCGCTTGCGGGAGAGGGTTGGGTGAGGGCAAGCACGCCGCGACCGAATACCCGTAACCCGACGAAAAGCAGCGGAGCAAGCTCCGCCCTACAAAGCAAGGCCGAGGTACCGATGACGCACGACCCCCATCGCCGCCTAATGATGCAGATGTCCCTGCTGGCCGCCGCTTCGGCCGCGCTGCCGATCGGCAAACTTCTCGCTCAATCCGCGGACCTCGTCGCGCCCGCCACCGGAGCGGCTCGCGACTTCGATTTTTTCATCGGCAGCTGGACGGTAAAACACCGCCGCTTGAAGAAGCGATTGGCGAACAACCACGATTGGGAAGAATTCGATGGTTCTTGCCACGTCCGCTCGTTGCTCGGCGGCTTGGCCAACATCGACGACAGCGCGGTGAACCTGCCCGGCGGCGCCTATCGCGGCATCGGCCTGCGCGCTTTCGACGCCAAGACCGGAAGCTGGGCGGATTGGTGGCTGGACGGCCGCAATCCGCACAAGATCGACGTGCCGATCATCGGCACTTTCGCCGGCGGCGTCGGCACTTTTCTTTCCGACGACACCTTCGAGAACGAGCCGATCAAAGTGCGCGGGCTATGGTCGAAGATCGCGCCGAAATCGCTGCAATGGGAACAAGCGTTCTCGCCCGACGGCGGCAAGACTTGGGAGACGAATTGGGTGATGCGCTACGCGCGCGCCGCTTAGCCGGTTCCCGCTTTTGCAGGGGCGGCTTTAGCCGCGAGCTCTTTCCGGCAGATGCACGATCTGATTGAAGAGCTCGCGGCTAAAGCCGCTCCTACAAAAAAATCCGTTCCGCCATGAGTGGCATCCATGGGGCCGAGTAAATGGCCCTTTCCGATTCGATCCTTCGCACCGCATCTTGCAGGGGCCAATCCGATGCGAGCCTGCACTATGAACCGTCCCGTTTCGCTGTCCCGACGCCAATTGCTGGTCGATGCGCTGGCCGGCGCCGGCGCCGCCACCTTGCTGCCGTTCGCCAACGCCTTCGCCGGCGACGGCTTTCCAAACTCGGTGAAAAGCGCGCCGCCCACCCACGCCAAACCGCCGACCGGCAGCGTCCGCGATTTCGACTTCTTCGTCGGCAAGTGGAACAGCGTCAACCGCCGCCTGAAGCGGCGTTGGGTCGGCAGCGACGATTGGGACGTGTTCCCGAACACGGTCGATTGCCATAGCCACATGGGCGGCGTGGTCAATATCGACGAGATCGTGTTCCCGACCAAGGGTTGGGAAGGCATGACGGTGCGCACGTTCAACATCGAAAAGAAGCAGTGGTCGCTGTACTGGATCAACAGCAAGACCGGCGAATTGTTCCCGCCCGTGGTCGGCGGCTTCGTCGGAGACGACGGCGAGTTCTACGGCGACGACACCGACGAGGGCAAGCCGATCAAGGTCGTGTTCAAGTGGACCCGGCTCGCTCCCGGCAAGGCGCGCTGGCAGCAGGCGTTTTCGCTGGACGGGAAGAACTGGGAAACCAACTGGGTCGTCGACCATACCCGCATCGACGCCTGATCCGCTTTTTTGTAGGAACGGCTTAGCCGCGAGTTCTTGCCTTCAAATCGCGGCATTGCAGCAATTTGAGAGAGAAAGCTCGCGGCTGAAGCCGCTCCCACAAAAACAAAAGCAAAGCCCGCTAACATAGCCGCATGGCCAAACATGCCGGTTCCGTCTTCTCCGTCGATGTCGAAGGCTTGGATTCGCTGGCCGGGCAGCCGGCCTACGCACGTATTTCCGAACGGATCCGCGCCGCCATCGTCAGCGGCGCGTTGGCGCCGAACGCGCGCCTGCCTTCCAGCCGCACGCTGGCCCAGGATCTGGGCGTGGCGCGCAACACGGTCGATTGGGCGCTCAGCCAATTGGTGGCCGACGGCTACATCGTCCGCCGCCGCGGCGCCGGCAGCTATGTCGCCGCGCATCTGCCCGAGCGCGACGAGCCGCCGCTGATCGC
This sequence comes from Luteimonas gilva, assembly GCF_005239095.1. Lineage (GTDB taxonomy): Bacteria > Pseudomonadota > Gammaproteobacteria > Xanthomonadales > Xanthomonadaceae > Luteimonas_C > Luteimonas_C gilva. Next base: position 1,213,986 of record NZ_SZUA01000001.1, read on the forward strand.
GCCGCGCGCCGCGCCGGCCAAGCGCGAACCCGAACAGCGGCGCCTGTCGCAACGCGCGCAGGCCTTGCGCGCTTACCCAGGCCACTACCGCGCGGCGACCGCGATACCGTTCACGCCTTCGTTGCCGCCGCTGGAATTGTTTCCGCGCAAAGTTTGGAACCGCTTGCTGGCGCGCGAAAGCGCGCGCCCCGGCAACGACGTCTGGGCCTACGGCGCGAGCAACGGTTTGCCCGCGCTGCGCGAGGCGATCGCCGCGCACGCGTCGGCGATGCGCGCGACGCGCTGTTCGCCCGAGCAAGTGATCGTGGTCACCGGCACCCAGCAAGCGGTGGAATTGGCGGCGAAAGTGGTCGGCGATCCGGGCGATCGCGCCTGGGTGGAATCGCCGGGCTACCAGCCCGTGCAGCACTGCCTGCGCGCGGCCGGCTTGGAAACGGTGCCGGTGCCGGTGGACGGCGAAGGTTTGGACGTCGCGGCCGGACGCGAACTCGCCGCGGACGCGCGCTTGGCCTACGTGACGCCGGCGCATCAATACCCGATGGGCTGCGAAATGTCGCTGCCGCGCCGCCGCGCGCTGCTGGGCTGGGCGCAGGAAGCCGATGCGTATGTGATCGAAGACGACTACGACGGCGACTACCGCTACGAAGGCCGCCCCATCGCCTCGCTGCAAGGCATGGACGACGGCGGTCGCGTCGTCTATGTGGGCAGCTTCAACAAGATCCTGTTCCCGGGCCTGCGCATCGCGTACGCCATCGTTCCCGAACCGCTGGTCGCGCCTTTCGTCGACGCCAAGCACACCGCCGACGGCTTCACTTCGCTGCTGACCCAAAGCGTGCTGGCCGCGTTCATCCAGGAAGGCCACCTGGCGCGCCACATCCGCAAGACGCGGACGATCTACGACGAGCGCCGCGTGGCTTTCCTGGAAGAGGCCAAGGCGCTGCACGATCTGCTGGACTTCGGCCCGGCCCGCGCCGGAATGCACGTCGCCGCGATGTTCAAGCCGGCGTTGGCGGGACTCGACGATCGCGCCGTCGCCGCGGAATGCGCGCGCAACGGCGTGGAAGTGCATTCGCTGTCCAAATACGGCAACACGGGCCCCGGCGGCTTGGTGTTCGGCTTCGTCAGCGCCAGCCGCAGCATCGCGCGATCGCGGTTGTTGATCGTGCGCCGCGCCATCGAATCCGTTCGCGGCTAGGCCGGCCCACCGTCACCAGGCGCGCAGCAAATCGGCGAGCGGCCCGGGAGCGCCGAAGTAATAGCCCTGCGCCTGGTCGCAACCGTGCTTGCGCAGCCAATCCAGTTGTTCGGCCGATTCCACGCCTTCGGCGATGATCTTCAGGCCCAGGCCGTGGCCCAACTCGATCAATGCCCGGCAAATCGCGGCGTTGCGCTCCTCGCTATCCACTCCGGCGACGAAGGTGCGGTCGACTTTCAGGAAATCCAGCGGCAGGTCCTTCAAATAGGCCATGCTCGAGAAACCCGTGCCGAAATCGTCGATCGATATGCAAACGCCTTGCTCGCGCAATTCGTTCATCGTGGTCCGCGCCGATTCCGGGCTGCGCAGCACGGCGCTTTCCGTCAGTTCGATCTGCAGCGCGCCGCGCGGCAGCGCGTGCGTTTCGCGCAGCGCGCGCAGGGATTGCGGCAGCGTTTCCGAGAGGAACTGCACCGCCGACACGTTGACCGCGATCGCCACCTCGCCGCGTCCTCGCTCCGCCAGCAGGCCATGGCAGCGCGCGGCTTCGGCCAGCGCCCATTCGCCGAGGGGCACGATCAATCCCGATTCCTCGCACAGCGGAATGAATTGCGACGGCGGCACGTAGCCTGCGTTGTCCGGCGACCAGCGGATGAGCGCTTCCAACGAAACGATCCGGCCGTCGCCGATATCGCGGATCGGCTGGAAATGCAGTTCGAACTCGCCGCGCTCAAGGGCCAGCCGCAAGCGCGCGGCCAGGGCCAGGCGCTCGGCGGCGCGGGCCGCCATCGCCGCATCGAAGCGCACGCTCGGTACGCCCTCCCGCCGCGCCTGCAGCGCCGCCAATGCGGCGTTGCCGATGGTTTGTTCGGCATCGTCGCCTTCCCGCGGCCCCACGGCGATGCCGATCCAAGCTTCGATCGGATGCAAATCGCCTTCGCCTCGCACCGGCGTCGACGTTTCCATCGCCAGGCGGGCCAGGAGCGCGTCCCGCCGCCCGGGATCCGTCGCGGCGATCACGAAAGTTTCCGCGGGCAAGTAGGCGGCCAAGCCGAATTCCTGGCCCACGTCCCCGAAGCGTTCGGCGGCCGCGCGCAGGATGGCTTCGCTCGCCGAACGGCCCAAAGTCGGCGCGACCAACTCCAGATCGCGCAGCCTCACGTAAGCGATGGCGTAAGCGGGCCCCGTCGCAGGCCGCGGCAACGCGTCGAGCTGGGCGACCAGCGCCTGCAGGTTGAGCAGGCCCGTGGTGGCATCATGGGTCGCGCGCCAGGCCAGATCGCGTTCGTACGCGACCCGTTCGCTGACGTCCTCGGCCAGCACCAGCCTCGCGGAGCGGCCGGCGAATTCGATGCCGCTGCTGTGGATGCGCACGAAAAGCCGCCGCCCGTCGCGGGTCAGATGGATCCAGACGCGGCCGTCGTGCTCGTACGGTTTCACGTCCTGCATCGATGCGCGCACCGATTCCACGTCTTCGTCGGGGCGGATATCGAGGATGCTCATCGTCAGGAATTGCGCGCGGGTGTAGCCGTAGGTCTGGACCGCGGCTTCGTTGACCGCGAGAAATCGCAACGTTTCCACGTCGAACACCCAGAACGGCAACGGATTGCGTTCGAACAGTTCGCGGAACTGCGTTTCGGCCCGTTGAATCCGCGCCAGCGCCTCACGCCGCTCGGTGATGTCGACGATGGTGCCGGTCATGCGCTCCTGATTGCGCCCGTCCGTGGCCAACGCGCCGCGCGCGCTGATCCAGCGTATGCGGTCGCCCGGCAGCACGATCCGGTATTCGGACGCGAACGGTTGCCGCAATTGACGCGCCTGCGCGAACTCCTGCTCCACGCGCGGGCGGTCTTCCGGGTGCATGCGTTCGAAAAAGCGTTCGATGGGTATCGTTCCTCCGCCGGGAGCGAAACCGAACAGGGCAGCGGCTTGTTCCGATGCGCGCACATGGCCTTCGTCGGCCTCGATCCGCCAGACGCCGCTGCGCGCGGCCAGTTGCGCCTGGCGCAGCCAGTCGGCCTGCGCGCCGATTTCTTCGAGCATGGCTTCGCGGGTCGCCTCCGCTCCCGCCATGCGCCTGACCAGGAACCATAGACCCAACCAATACAGCGCGATCAGCGCCGTAGCGGTGGTCGCATAGACGATCCACGGCGCCAGCGCTTCGCGCATACCGATGCCGACGGCCACCAATACGGGGTAGCCGCTGTTAGCGCTGAAACTGGTCAGGCGCTGCACGCCGTCGAGTTCGCTCACGATATGCCGGGTGAGCGTGCCGCCGCTCACATCGGGCAACGGCACGCGCCGGCCGACGTAGACGCGGGCGACGCTGCTGCGCGCGAGCACCACGCCGCGGCGGTCGAGCACGACCACGCTGCCCTCGCGGCCGATGTCGAGACCGTCGATCATCCGCTGGAATTCCGAAGTACGCAGGCGCGCCACCAGCCAATTGCCGCTGTCGGTGCGAAGAGCGATCGGCACTGTCCATCCCTCGTGCAATCCGCGTCGCAGCGGACCGAAGATCAGCGGTTGCCGCGTCCGCGGCGCACCGGCGATCCAAAGGGGCAATTCGGGATCGGAGTCGCCCACGCTGAGGGCTTTGCCGGCCGGATCGAACAGCACGACCGACTCCAATTCCGGGTGGCGGAATACCACACCGGCGACGGTATCGGACAACAGCGCCGCAGCTTGACCGGGCGTGGTACGGAAATAAGTTTCGCCGTCGGCGGCGATGCCCGTCAGAGCGCGCTCGAGGTTGCGCAATTCGTATCCGAGCAGCCGGTCGGTGCCGGTCGCCAAGGTCGTGCTTTGGCGCCGGGCGGCGTCCAACCGCGCGCTGCGGTCGTACAGGATCGCAACCAGCAAGCCGGCGGTGAGCGCCAGGCCCAGGGCCAATCCCACGACTCGCACGGTACGCGCGGAGCCTAGCGGCACGCGGCCATCCTCGCCCATTGATCAGAATCCTTCCGTCGGCGCTGGAAGATAACCAAGGGACGAAAACTGCAGTGCGACCGCGTATAGGAAATGTGATGCCGGCTGGGTTTTGCGGGTACTCCAGCGGCGAAGACCGCAACGCGAGGCGATGCGGTCGCGTGACCGGCGTTTCATCGCCGCAACGTTTCAGGCGACCGCCCGCGTGCGGCGCCCGGCCGGCGTTAGGCGAAAGGATCCTGAAGCACGATGTTCGCGTCGCGATCCGGGCCTGTCGATACGATCGCCAGCGGACAACCCGCCAATTCTTCCAGCGCGCGCAGATAGGCGCGCGCTGCAGGCGGCAGTTCGTCCCAGTTCGTGATGCCGTGCGTGTTCTCGGACCAGCCCGGGAATTCCAGGTAAACCGGTTCGCATTCGGCCCAACCTTGCGCGTCGAGCGGTGCGTATTCGGTTTCCTTGCCGCGGTAGCGGTAGGCGATGCACATCTTCAGCTTGTCCATGCCGTCGAGCACGTCGAGCTTGGTGATGCACAGGCCGGTGATGCCGTTGATGGCTACCGCGCGCTTCAGCGCGACGATGTCGATCCAGCCGCAGCGACGCGGACGGCCGGTGGTGGCGCCGTATTCCTGGCCCTTGTCGCGCAGCGCCTGGCCGACTTCATTGTCCAGCTCAGTCGGGAACGGGCCGCCGCCGACGCGGGTCGCGTAAGCCTTGGCGATGCCCAGCACGTAGTCGATGGCATCCGCGCCCACGCCGGTGCCGGCCAACGCGCCGCCGACCGTGGTGTTGCTGCTGGTGACGTAGGGATAAGTGCCGTGGTCGATGTCCAGCAGCGAGCCCTGCGCGCCTTCGAACAGCACCTTTTTGCCCTGCTTGCGCAGGTCGTGAAGGATGCCGGCGACGTCGGACTTCATCGGCTCGACGTATTCGCCGAACGCCAGCGCTTCGTCGTAGATCTGCTGGAAATCGACCGGATCGGTGTTGAGGTATTTGGTCAACACAAAGTTGTGGTAATCCAGCGCCGTGCGCAGCAATTCGCCGAGCTGGTCAGGGTAATGCAGGTCGGCGACGCGAATGCCGCGGCGCGCGACTTTGTCTTCGTAGGCCGGACCGATGCCGCGGCCGGTGGTGCCGATGGCCTTGCCGCCGGCGGCCTTTTCGCGGGCCTGATCCAGGGCGATGTGGTAAGGCATGATCAGCGGCGTGGCCGGGCTGATCTTCAGGCGGCTGCGCACTTCGACGCCGTTGGCTTCCAGTTCGTCGATTTCCTTGCGCAGCGCGGCGGGACTCAGCACCACGCCGTTGCCGATCAGGCACAGCGCGTCGTCGCGCAGGATGCCGGACGGAATCAGGTGCAGCACCGTCTTCTTGCCGCCGATCACCAGCGTATGGCCGGCGTTGTGGCCGCCCTGGAAGCGCACCACGGCGCCGATCTCCTTGGTCAGCAGGTCGACGATCTTGCCCTTGCCCTCGTCGCCCCACTGAGCGCCCAACACCACTACCGACTGACCCACGGCCATCTCCTTCAAACACGGAAAAAGCCGGAGGGAAGACCCCGTCCGGCTTTTGTGCATTATCCGGGTTTTCGGGGTCGAAGGCCACCCTGTTAACCCTCTCCCCTTGCGGGAGAGGGACAGGCGCGGAGGGAGCGCCAGGGAGAGGGTCGGCTTTGGCGGATTGCCTCAAGCGAAGATCAAAAGCACGCTCGCTGTGCTTCGCGCCCCTCTCCTGCCCTTCGGGCATCCTCCCCCGCGAGGGGGGAGGAAAAAGCATTAATGCCGGACCAGATAAAGTGAGATCAGTCCCACGATCAGCACGATCCCGCCGATCGCCCGCAATTGCCGATCCGGCATCGCCAGCAATTGCGATATCGCCCGCTTCCACGCTCCGGGCGCCGCGAACAGCCACAGACCTTCGAGCACCGCGACCAAGCACAGTGCGCACAGCAGATCCCGCACGGCTCAGCGGTCGTCGCGCAGGTATTGCAGGAACGGGTCGTTCTTGTCGAGCACGATCACCGCATTGCCGTCGGCGAAGGAGCGACGGTACGCGTCCAGGCTGCGCTGGAAGGCGAAGAACGCCGGATCCTTGTTGGCCGCCTCGCTGAAGATGCGGGCCGCTTCGGCGTCGCCCTCGCCGCGCAGCTTCTGCGCGTCGCGATCGGCCTCGGCGTCGATCACGTTCTTGTCGCGATCGGCATTGCCGCGCACCGTGCGGGCTTGTTCTTCGCCCTCGGCGCGCAAACGGCTGGCCACCTGCTGGCGCTCGGCGCGCATGCGGTTGTAGACCTGGCCGATCACTTCGCTGTCGGTGGGCAGGTCGATCTGCTTGAAGCGGATGTCCACGATGTGGATGCCCAGCGATTCGGCCGCCTTGTTGATCGCCGGCAGCTGCTTGGCGATGAAGGCGTTGCGGTCGCCCGACACCAGCTGGGTCAGGGTGAGCGCGTTGATCTCGTTGCGCAGCGAGTTCTTGACGATGGGCTCCAACCGATCGGTGGTGACCTTCTCGTCGCCGCCGGTGGCGCGGTAGAAGGCGCGCACGTCGGCGATGTAGCCGATGGCGACGAAATCGACGCTGACGTCCTTGCGCTCGGACGTCAGCGAGCGTTCGGGCGAGAAGGCGTTGGCGCTGAAACGCTTGTCGAAGATGCGCGCGCTTTCGACCAGCGGCACCTTGAAATGCAGGCCGGGACCGATATCGGTGCGCGATACGCGGCCCAGATTCAGGACCAGGGCGACTTGTCCTTCGCGGACTACGAACACCGAGCCGAGCAACCCCAGCAGGACGACGGCGAGGAGTGCGGCGATCAGACCGGGCTTCATCGGGTGGCTCCGTCACGGGTGGGGCGCGGTTCGCGTTCGGGCCGCGGCTCGGTGGACATCGGGATCGCGTTGACGGTCGGCGCGATGGTCTCGGGCGGCAACAGCGGCGGATTGGAGGTCGAGCCCGTCGCGCCGGACATCGGCACGTAGATCAGTTGGCGACCGTCGCCGCCGATGACTTTGCGGTTGTCGGCCAGCACCTGTTGCACGGTATCCAGCCACAAGCGCTTGCGGGTGACTTCGGGCGATTTTTTGTATTCGTCGACCAGCAACGAGAAGCGGGTCGCATCGCCCGTGGCGCGGGCGATCACCGCGGTCTTGTAGCCTTCGGCCACGCTGCGGGTGCGCGCCGCTTCGCCGCGCGCTTCGGGCACGATCTTGGCGGCATAGGCGCGCGCTTCGTTGACCAGGCGCTCGTTGGTCTGCTGGGCGCTGTTCACTTCGTCGAAGGCCGGCTTCACTTCTTCCGGCGGACGCGCGTCCTGCAGGTTCAATTCGGTGACCACCAAACCGGTGCGGTAGGCGTCCAAAGACACTTGCAGCGCTTTTTCCGCGGCGCTGGACAGCGGGCCGCGTGCGTTGAGCGCCGTATCCAATGTGGAGCGGCCGATCTGCTCGCGGACGGTGCTGAGCGCCGTTTGCTCCAGCACTTCCTCGGCGTCGCGCGTGCCGAACAGGAACTGGCGCGGATCGCCGACCCGGTACTGCACGTTGAAGGAGACGGTGACGATGTTCTCGTCGCGGGTCAGCACCGGCACGGTGTTGCTGTAGGTGCGCACGCCGGTGGCGTTGACCTTGATCACCCGCTCCAGCGGCCAGGGCAGCTTGAAGTTGGGGCCGGGCTGCATGGTGCGGGCGTACTGGCCGAAGCGCAGCACCACGCCGCGCTGCTGTTCGGCGATCAGGGTGAAGGTGGTGAAGGCCAGCCACAGCAGCACCAGGATGCCGATCCAGCGCATCGCGCCGCCGCCGCCCATGCCGCCGAACAGGCCGCGCAGCGCGTCGCCGACCGCGTCCAGCGGATTGCCGCCGCGGCCGCCGCCAGGCCGACCGCCCTGCCCCTGTCCGTTGCCGTTTTTTCCAGAACCGCCGCTACCGGGAATATTCCAGGCCATGCCTGCTCCACATCCGAAAGGTATACGCCCACCGTCCCGGCCAGGGCGCGAAATCGCTGGGCGCCGATCTTAAACGACCGGACGCGCACGACCCGATTCTACAAGGTGGGGTTGGCCCCCTCGCCGGGCAAGAGCCCTCGCAGGGCTTCGCCGCCCTCGCCCGCGGCCAACCGCGCCGCGTCGCTGGCGGCCAGGTCCACGCTCAGCCGCCAGCCGTCCTCGTCGTGGCTCTCGGCGCGCACCGCATCCAAGTCGTGCAGGCGCGAACGCAGCCGGGCGGCATGGTTGGGCAACAGGACCTCGCCGACGACGCGGCGCAGATCCAGCGCTTCGCCCAGCGCTTGGCGCAACAGATCCAGGCCCAGGCCGTTTTGCGCGGAAAGCCAGACGCGGGCGCGCCCTTCGTTCGGTTTTTCGTAGCGCGCCTCGGCGCCTTCGACCCGATCGATCTTGTTGTAGACCAGCACCTGCGGCAGATCGCCGGCGCCGATCTCGGCCAGCACCGCATCCACTTGCGCCACGCGTTCGTTGCGCAGCGGATCGGCGGCGTCGATCACGTGCAGCAGCAGATCGGCCTCGCGCGCTTCGGACAAGGTCGAACGGAACGCGGCGACCAGTTCGTGCGGCAAGTCGCGCACGAAACCGACCGTGTCGGCCAACAGCACGGCGCCGCCGGGCAAAGCGAGACGGCGCACGGTGGGGTCGAGCGTGGCGAACAACTGGTCGGCGGCGTAGGCCTCGGCGCCGGTCAGCGCATTGAACAGGGTCGATTTGCCGGCGTTGGTGTAGCCGACCAGCGCCACCCGCGGCACTTCGCTGCGCACTCGCGCGCGGCGCATCTGGGTGTGCTGCACCTCGACTTTTTCCAGCCGCTTCTGCAACTGGTCGACGCGCTTCTGCAGCAGCCGGCGGTCGGTTTCCAACTGGGTTTCGCCGGGGCCGCGCATGCCGATCGCGCTGCGTTGGCGTTCCAAGTGGGTCCAGCCGCGAACCAGGCGCGTGGCCATGTGCTTCAGCTGCGCCAGTTCTACCTGCAGTTTGCCTTCGTGGCTGCGGGCGCGCTGGGCGAAGATGTCCAGGATCAGGCCGGTGCGGTCGACCACGCGCCGCTCCAGCGCCTTTTCCAGGTTGCGTTCCTGGACCGGCGTCAGGGCATGGTTGACCAGGACCAAGTCGGCGCCGGTGGCGTCGGCCGCGGCTTTGACTTCTTCCAGCTTGCCGCTGCCGATCAGGGTCGCCGGATTGGGTTTGTCGATCCGGGCGGTCAGCAGCGTGGCGATGCTGGCGCCGGCCGAGCGCGCCAGATCGGCGAATTCCTCCATCGCCCCATCCGCCGGCGGGCCGCCGGCGTGAGGCTGGATCAGCAGCGCGTGCTCGCCTTTGCGGCCGCGATCGAACATGTCCTTCATCGGCGGCATTGTCGCATCCGCCGGGTGAATGCGCGGCTATTCGTGCTCGTCGGCGCCTACGTCGCCCTCGCCGTTCTCGCCCGACGGCTGCACATAGCCGCCTCCCGGGCCGACCCGCACGTTGCGCGCCGGTACCACGGTGGAAATGGCGTGCTTGTAGACCATCTGGCTGACGGTATTGCGCAGCAGGACGACGAATTGGTCGAACGATTCGATGGTGCCTTGCAGCTTGATGCCGTTGACCAGGTAGATCGAGACCGGCACGCGCTCGCGGCGCAACGCATTCAGGAACGGATCCTGCAGAGACTGCCCCTTCGACATTTTTGCGTATCCCCAACTTGGTTTTTGTTTTAGTCGTCCGGCCCCGAAGGACCGCATCGCCCGACCCGCTCCCCGCGGCGGCGACAGCCCGATGTTAGCGCAGACGGCCGCCGGAGACAGCGGCTTGGCTCGCATTCAGGGCCGCGAACGGGCCAAGAAGAGGTCCGGGGCGGCTTTCAAAGCTTCGCGATCGCGTTCCGGATCGAACCATCGCAAGTCCGGCTGGCCGCGCAGCCAGGTCAGCTGACGCTTGGCCAGCTGGCGGGTGGCGAAGATCGCCCGGTCGCGGAAAGCGGCCGCATCGGTCTCGCCGGACAGGTGTTCCCAGGCCTGGCGATAGCCGACGGCGCGCAGGGACGGCAGGTCCAGCGGCCGCGGGTGGTCTCGCAGTTCGGGAATCGCGCGCAGGCGGCGCACCTCGTCCAGGAAACCGGCGCTGAGCATGGCGTCGAAGCGGCGTTCGATGCGGCGGTGGAGTTCGGCGCGGTCGTCCGGCGCGATCGCCAGCTTCAGCACGCGCAGCGGCAGTGGGGCCGGTTTGTCCTCGCGCTGCCAGGCGCTGATCGGGCGGCCGCTGATCCGGTAGACCTCCAGCGCGCGCTGGATCCGCTGCGGGTCGGTGGCGTGGATGCGGGCCGCGGCTTCGGGGTCGATGCCGGCCAGTTGCGCGTGCAGCGCCGGCCAGCCGCGCTGCGCGGCTTCGGCTTCGATTTCGGCGCGGACGTCGGCATCGGCCTCGGGCATCGGCGACAGGCCGCGCAACAAAGCTTGGAAGTACAAGCCGGTGCCGCCGGCCAGGATCGGCAATCTGCCGCGCGCCGCGATGCCCTCGACGGCGGCGCGCGCATCGTTCGCGAATTCGGCGGCGGAATAGGGCTGCCAGGGTTCGCGCAGGTCGATCAAGTGATGCGGAACGCGTGCGAGCTCTTCGGCGGTCGGCTTGGCGGCGCCGATGTCCAGGCCGCGGTAGACGAGCGCGGAATCGACGCTGACGATTTCGCCGCCGTATTTTTCCGCCCACGCCAGCGCCAACGCGGTCTTGCCGGAGGCGGTGGGGCCCATGAGGGCGATGGCGGGCGGGCGGGTGTCGGCGGGCATCGGAGTCGTAAGGGCCTGGACTTTCTTATCCGTCATCCCGGCGAAAGCCGGGATCCATTTTGATCTTGATTCGGCTTTGAAGTCGTAGAGAACGGCGTAAGCAACAGCAAAATGGATCCCAGCTTTCGCTGGGATGACGGCGTGGGTCAATCGTCGTCCGGCCAGCGAATCGACGGCGCCGACGACGCCGAGGCTTTGCGCGGCATCGGCACCGCGGCCACCGCATTCCATACCTTCAATGCGTCGATCGTGGCGGCGACATCGTGCACGCGCAACAGCATGGCGCCGCGCTGCGCGGCGATCAGCGCAGCGGCGACCGAGCCGAAGACGCGATCGCGCGGCGCTTCGCGGCCGGTCAGGTCGCCGATCGTGCGCTTGCGCGAAAGGCCGGCCAGCACCGGCACGCCGAGCTCGCCGAAACGCTCCAGTTGCGCCAGCAATGCGAGATTGTGCTCGCGCGTCTTGCCGAAGCCGAAGCCCGGGTCGACCACGATGTTCTTCTTGGCGATGCCGGCCATTTCCGCGGCGAATATCCGCTCGGCCAGGAACCGATGCACGTCGGCGACCACGTCGTCGTAGCGCGGGTCGTCCTGCATCGAACGCGGCTCGCCCAGCATGTGCATCAGCACCACCGGCACGCCCAGCGATGCGGCGGCATCCAGCGCGCCTTCGCGGCGCAGGCCGTACACGTCGTTGATCATGCCCGCGCCCGCCGCGACCGCGGCGCGCATCACTTCTGGCTTGGAGGTGTCGACGCCGATCGGCAGCGAAGTTTCTTTCGCGAGCCGTTCGATCACCGGCACGACGCGTGCGATTTCTTCGTCCGTGGAAACTTCATCGGCGCCGGGCCGGGTCGATTCGCCGCCGATGTCGAGCGCATCGGCGCCCTCCTCGGCCAGCTTCAGGCCGTGCGCGATGGCGGCGTCGACCGTGGCGTGTTCGCCGCCGTCGGAAAACGAATCGGGCGTGACGTTGACGATGCCGACCACGCGCGGGCGGTCGAGCTTGAGCGGGCGGCCGGCGCAATCGAGCTGGGGCGTGGTGTCGAACATGGAAGGGCCCGGCATGGAGTGCGTCTATTCTGTCACCAAGCCGTGGCGCTATCCGCCGTTTCTGCGCACCGACAACGCCATCATCATCCCGCCCAAACCCGCACCCAAGCCGATGCCGACGGCCAGATTGCCCAAGGCCGCGCCGAGTGCGACGCCGGCACCGATGCACAGCGCCAACCAAGCGCCGCCGTTGTTTTTCTTGCGCCTATCCATTCGCGTCTCCCCAGCCGGATAAAACAAAGGACGGCCGAAGCCGTCCTTTGTGACGCGGAATGGCGCCCGCCGAGGCGGGATCCGGATCAAGTCTGCGCCGCGGGCCCACCGATCGGCGGCAACGGCGGACGCACGTCGTTCTTGTCCCGGTTGCCGTTCTTGCCCCAGCCCATCGGCGGCGGCGGATCGCGGCCTTCCATGATGGCGTCGATCTGCGGCACGTCGATGGTTTCGTACTCCAGCAACAGCTTGGCCATCACGTGCAGCTTGTCCAGGTTCTCGGTGAGGATCGCCTTGGTGCGGTTGTAGGCTTTGTCCAGGATACTGCGCACGACCTCGTCGATCTTGCGCGCGGTGTCGTCGGACACGCTCTTGTGCTGGGTGACGGAACGGCCCAGGAACACTTCGTCGTCCTCTTCGCCGTAGGCGATCGGGCCCAACTCGTCCGACAGGCCCCATTTGGTGACCATGTTGCGCGCCATCTTGGTCGCGCGCTCGATGTCGTTGGACGCGCCGGTGGTGACCTTGTCGTTGCCGAAGATCAGTTCTTCGGCGACGCGGCCGCCGTACAGCGAGCACAGTTGCGATTCGATGGCGGTGCGGTTGTAGCTGTACTTGTCGCCCTCGGGCAAGTACATGGTCACGCCCAGCGCGCGGCCGCGCGGGATGATGGTGACCTTGTAGACCGGGTCGTGCTCGGGAACGATGCGGCCGACGATGGCGTGGCCCGCCTCGTGGTAGGCGGTGAGCGTCTTTTCCTGCTCGCTCATCGCCATCGAGCGGCGCTCGGTGCCCATCAGGATCTTGTCGCGCGCCTTGTCGAAGTGTTCCATGCGCACGTCTTTCGCATTCTCGCGGGCGGCGAACAACGCGGCCTCGTTCACGAGATTGGCGAGGTCGGCGCCGCTGAAGCCCGGCGTGCCGCGCGCGACGACCATCGCGTCGACGTCGTCGGCCAGCGGCACTTTGCGCATATGCACTTTCAGGATCTGCTCGCGGCCCTTCACGTCGGGTAGGCCGACCACGACCTGGCGGTCGAAGCGGCCCGGACGCAGCAACGCCGGGTCGAGCACGTCGGGGCGGTTGGTCGCGGCGATCACGATCACGCCCTCGCCGCCTTCGAAGCCGTCCATCTCCACCAGCAATTGGTTGAGGGTCTGCTCGCGCTCGTCGTGGCCGCCGCCCAGGCCGGCGCCGCGATGGCGGCCGACCGCGTCGATCTCGTCGATGAAGATGATGCAAGGCGCATGCTTCTTGGCCTGCTCGAACATGTCGCGCACGCGGCTCGCGCCGACGCCGACGAACATTTCGACGAAGTCGGAACCGGAAATCGAGAAGAACGGCACTTTCGCTTCGCCGGCGATGGCTTTGGCCAGCAGCGTCTTGCCGGTGCCGGGCGAGCCGACCATCAGCACGCCGCGCGGGATGCGGCCGCCGAGCTTCTGGAACTTGGTGGGGTCGCGCAGGAATTCGACCAGCTCGGCCACTTCTTCCTTGGCCTCGTCGCAGCCGGCGACGTCGGCGAAGGTCACCTTCACCTGGTCCTCGCCCTGCAGCTTCGCGCGCGAGCGGCCGAAGGACATCGCGCCCTTGCTGCCGCCCTGCTGCATCTGCCGCATCACGAACACCCAGAAGCCGATGATCAGCAGGATCGGCAGGAAGTTGATCAGGATGGTCCACAGCGAGATGCCGCTTTCCGGCGGCGCCTGCTTGATCTCGACCTTGTGGTTGATCAAGTCGTCGACCAAATGCTCGTCGCGGCGCGGCGCATTGGTGATGCCCTTGTCGCCGTTCTTGCGCTCGAACTTGATGGTGCGCTCGTCGCTGGAGATGTCGACCGTCTTGATCTTGTCGGCCCGCACGTCCTCGACGAACTGCGAGTACACCACTTCGCCGCCGGCCGTGGCGGTCGGCGCGAAGCTGCGGAACACCACCATCAGCACGACGGCGACGACGACCCACAGCAAGAGATTCTTCACAAGATCGTTCATTCAACTCTCCGGCGCCCGAGCGCCCTACTTCATCTGCGCATGCTTGCCCTGCGCCAGGGCATACACTTCCGGGGAGCGCTTGCGCGACGCCGCCGGTTTGCGAATCGACACTTTGGCATAACGCCGCCGCAGTTGCCGCACGTATTCGTCGAAACCCACGCCCTGGAACAGCTTGATCAGGAACGCGCCGCCGGGCCGAAGGTGGTTATCGGCGAATTCCATCGCCAATTCAGCCAGGTGCATCGCCCGCGGCAGATCGACCGAATCGACACCGCTCTTATTGGGGGCCATATCGGACAGGACAAGGTCGACCGGCTGCCCCTGCAGCGTCGTCTCCAAGGCCGATAAGACGCTATCGTCCCTGAAATCGCCATGAAGGAACTCGACTCCGGCCAGCGGAGGCATCTCCAGGATGTCCAAGGCGACCACGCGGCCGCGGTCGCCCAGGGCCTGCCGGACCCATTGCGACCACCCGCCCGGGGCCGCGCCCAGATCCACCACCACCATGCCCGGCTTGAGCAACTGGTCGCGTTCGACCAATTCCTCGAGTTTGTAGGCCGCGCGCGAGCGCATCCCTTCCGCCTGCGCCTTTTTGACGTAGGGATCGGAAAAATGCTCCTGGAGCCAACGGTGGCTGCTCTTGCTGCGCGCCATGGGAAATCAACGGGTTAGGACCTCCATGATACCCTGTGCGCCGTCTCCCGCCCTGTTCCGATCCTCGATGAGCACCGTTTTGACCGCCAGCCAGAACCGTTTCCTCCGTGGCCAAGCGCACGGCCTCAAGGCGATGCTCCAAGTCGGCGGCAAAGGCATCACCGACGCGCTGGTGGCCGAAGTGGACGGCGCGCTGGAGCACCACGAGCTGATCAAGGTGAAAATCGGCGGCGATGACCGCGACGAGCGCGCGGCCATGATCGACGAACTGGCCGGCCGCACCGGCGCGGCGCTGGTGCAGAAGATCGGGCATGTGGCGATCCTGTATCGGCCGTCGAAGGACCATCGGCAGATCGTCCTGCCGCGCTGAGCGTCACGACCTCGGTGCCGCGGCGGAAGCGGGCTTTTGTAGGAGCGGCTTCGGCCGCGAGCTCTTTCCTGCAGATCCGGCGACCTGAAGCTGAAGCTCGCGGCTGAAGCCGCTACTACAAACGCAAAGCCATGCAGCTGAACCTGGAACGGCCCGATTACGAATACAGCCTGCGCGGCGCCGACGGAGCCTCCGCCCTGGTGAACGACCGCAAGCTGACGCGCAGCTTTATAGTAGCGCCCGACAAACTGATCGAAGACTGGTCCGTGCGCGACGTGAACGCGCTGGCGCCGGCCGATTTGGAACCGCTGTTCGCGCTGAATCCGGAACTGATCGTGCTCGGCGCCGGCGCCGTGCAAGCCTTCCCGTCGCCGGAAACGATGGCCGCCTGCTTGAGCCGCGGCATCGGCCTGGAATCGATGACCAACGCCGCGGCGGCGCGCACGTTCAATGTGTTGGCCGCGGAAGGCCGGCGGGTGGTCGCCGGCTTCATCCTCTCCTGAAACAGCGGCCCTATCGCGGCGACCCAAATCCGAGTTCACAACAGCGATTCGACCCACCGATCGAGCGCGGCAACTGCGGAGGCCGTGTCGTCTTCCCGTTGCAGCAAAGTGGTCTTCATCTTCGCGACGATTTTTCGGTCGGGTCCGATCAACAGGATCGTAGGGTAGGTTCTCACGCCTGCTTGATGGATGTACGCCTCGCTATCCGCCAATACCGGCCACTCGAATCCGTGTTTTCCGACGAAAGCGCGGGCTTCTTTCGCCTCATCGAACGTCACAGCCAGAATACCCATCTCCGGATGCGCCTTCGCATACGCGTTCAGCGCCGGAACCTCGGCGATGCAAGGCACGCATTCGGAATAGTAGAAACTCACCAGCGTATGGCGCCCCGAAAACATGGCGTCGTCCAAAGCCTTGCCGTCCAAGGTCTTGGCGTTCTTCAAGGCCGGCAGCGGACTGCCGATCCGAATATCGCTTTTCGTCTCTTCGGCGACAGGTTTGCCCGGTTTATTCAACGACACGATGGCCTCTTTCGTTTTCGAGTTCTTGAACATGCCGAATGTTTTCCCGTTCGACGTCTGCTTCATGAACTCCTCGAAAGAAATGCCATTGCCCTCTTCGTCGCGGTAATCCACTTTCGGGTAGGCGCTCAGCGCCATCGCCTCCCTGAATTCCTGTTCAGCGTTCCCGCCTTCGCCGTCCGAAGAGACGGTATTGTTCGGCGCGCCGGTCGAGGCCGATGCGACCGGCGTAGAAGGGCTAGCGCCTTGCTTCGTTTCGCTTTCCGGAGTCTTGTCGCTTTGCGCACAGCCCAAAACCATCAGGGCCATGGGGAGCCAGATCGCTCGATTCATCGGGGTTATTCCTTTTTGGGGTTCGCGATGGGGCCGCCGCCACAGCCACTGCGCGATCGCAGCACCGTAACGACAACACGGACAACCCCCGATTCCGGCGCAAGCGCCAGCGATTCAAAGATACACAGGCGGTCCCAAACGTCGCAGGCATCTCAGCCGGCGATTCAGATTCTGTTGGCGATGCGGTTGGCGCGCCTCATCCCGGCGACCGAAATTCCGACGGCGCAGAGCGCCTCGCCCGCCAGGATCAGGGCCCTTTCAACACGTAATCCCCGGCGCGCTCGCCGGGCGCCAACGCCCATCCCGGTTTCAACGTGAGCTTCCAACCCGGGCCCTGCAGCGCCGTTCCGGCGTTGTCGGGCGCGGCCAGGATCACCGCCTTCCAATCGCTGCGCATCACCGCGCCATCCGCCACTTCCAGCGTGCCCCAATCGTCGGTGACGCGCATGGTGGGATAGACGGTGCCGACGCCGTCGAGCGGTTGCAGATTGCTCGGATTGAACTGCACGCTCATATGGACCAAGGCGAGCGTCAGCACCGGACCGTCGACGAAACGCGCGCGATTGCGCGCGAGCTGCGCTAAGCGTTTCTGCTCGCGCACCGTTTCCGTTGCGCGCAACGCGGCGCCGTCGTAGCGCGCGGCGGCCGCGGCCAGTACTGCTTCGCCGGCCGGAATTTCGATGCGGGCCGCATCGCGCAGACGCGTGCCGAGATCGGACGGCGCGCCCCCCAAGCGTTTGCGCCAGCCGGGCGCGAAGTCGTCCAGCAGCATGCCGTAGGCCGGGCCCGTCGCATACGCGAAAGAGCGCACGAAACTGGGGTCGCCGACATGCGCCTGCAGATCGTTCAGCGCCGTGCGCAACCGCGCCTGCGGCGTCGCGTTGCCGATCATCGCGCCGGTGTACTCGGCCAAGCCTTCGTTGATTTCCAGCGCGGCCTCGTCCACACGGGCCTCGGGAAAACGGCGGTAGCGTTCGGCGCGGAACGCCAGCGCATCGGCCGCCGCGGCGCGTTTGGCGGCGCGGCTATCCGCTTGCAGCGCCTTAGCCAAGGCTCGCCACTCCAATTGCAGGGTGTAGCGCCCTTCCAGCGTATCCAAGTGCGGGTTTTCGCCGCCTTTCGCGCTCGCGATCGGCAAGTCGGGCTGCAAGCGATGGAACAACTCGTGCGCGATCAGCGTGCCGCGTGCGTCGTCGTCCTCGGGCAAAGGCCACACCATTTGCGTCCAGCGCGTGCCGGACCATTCGGTGGCGGTGTTGGCCGCGTTCGCCTCCGCCGGCAGCTCGCCGACGAACACGCCGTCCTGCGCGCGCAGCGCGCCCTTGGCGTCGGCTTGCGATGCGACGATCCGGCGCGTGTTCGGATCCACCAGCATGATCGGCGCGCACAAAGAGGCGCCCCACAAGCGGCCGCCGTCGGTTTCGCACAGCGACTGGGCCTGCGCGAACACGGCGCGCGCGTCGGCGATCGGGATCGAGGATTCCTGCGCGAACGCCGGAGCGCACAGCAGGAACAGCGCCAGCCCATAGATTCGATGCTTCATCCCATTCCCCTCGATCGCCCTGGGCGATGCTGCCGGGTCGCCTCCCGCTATCGCAGTGCCATAGGTTGGCCCGCCGATGCGGCGCTAAGCCGAACGGTCGCTAGCGCTGCGGTAGGTAGGACAGCGGATCCAGCGGCTTGCCGTTGTAGCGGATCTCGAAGTGCAGCATGTCGCGCGCCGCGCCGCTGCGGCCCATTTCGGCGATCTGCTGGCCGGATTTCACGAGCTGGCCTTCGTTGACCAGGCGCGAGCGATTGTGGCCGTAAGCCGACAGCCACTGTTCGTTGTGCTTGACGATGATCAGCTCGCCGTAGCCGATCAGGCCCGAGCCGGAATACACCACCACGCCGTCGGCGGCGGCGCGCACGACCTGGCCGCCGGAACCGGCGATGTCGATGCCCTGTTTGGTCGGATCGCCGCCGACGTAGCGGCCGATCAGCTGGCCCTCGGTCGGCCAGCGCCAATCGATCGGGCTGGACGCGGGCGCAGTTACCACCGGCGGCGGCGGCGATGGCCGTGGCGGCGCGGTGCCCGAGCCCGGACGCGGCGGCGGCCGCGTGGCGACGAGCGCGGAACCGCGGCCGGGATACAGACGCAGCCGCTGGCCGGGATAGATCGTGTACGGCGGCGGGACCCCGTTCCACATCGCCAGATCCAGCGGGCTGATGCCGTTCTCGGTGGCGATGCGGTACAGCGTCTGCCCGCGCTGCACGACGGCGGTCGATCCGTACTTGGGCGCGGACACACGCACCGGACCGCGCGCGCCGCCTTCGCGCACCACGTGGCTGCTCGCGCAAGCGGCGAGCAGGCACAGCGAACCTAGGCAGATCAACGCGCGAATCGTCTTCATCCTGCGTTCGCCCTGTAGAGCAGATAGCCGAATGCGAGCACGAGCAGGATTAATGCTACCCATCCGACCGGCTCGATGTAACGGTGCAGCGCTTTTTCGGCCCGCTCGCCGCCCAGGCGGATCGCGCCGGCCAGCAGGTACACGCGCTTGCCGCGGCCGACGAACATGCTGGCCATGAACGGCAGCAGCGGCACGCCGACGATGCCTGCGGCCCAGGTGAAGAATTTCAACGGAATCGGCGCGAAACCGGCGATCACCAATATCCAGAACGCCTTCCACGGCGAATTCGCCGACACTTCGCGCAGGTAGCGCACTTGTTCGTCGATCTTGTCGATCCAGCCCAAGGACACCAACAGCGGCTTCACCAGCTCGTAAGCGAAATGGCCGAGCGCGTAACCGACCAAAGCGCCGGCCAGCGAACCTGCCAAGCTCAACGTCGCGAACCAGAAGCCGCGCTTGGGCTGGGCCAGGCACATCGGCGCCAGCATCACTTCCGGCATCACCGGGAAAATGATCGCTTCGACGAAACTCAAGCCGGTCAGCAGAGCGGGCGCGCGCGGATGGCGGGCCCAGACGAGTGCGCGTTGGTAGAGCGGGCCGAACAATTTCATCCGTCGACGGCCTCTGCCTTTGTGGGAGGGGCTTCGGCCCCGACAGATGGCGGTCGGGGCCGAAGCCCCTCCCACAAAAGCCCGGGCCCTGCCGCGACGCTCAATCGACCAGTCCCGACAACAAAGGCACGAACACCACCGGCGCCAGATCGGTCTGCTCGATGCTGCCGTCGTCCTGCTTGCGCAGCTTCAGCAGCGATTGCGAGGACGCGTTGCCGACCGGCGCCACCAGCGTGCCGCCCGGCCCCAGCTGGTCCTTCAGCGCATCCACCAATGCCGGCGCGCCGGCGGTAACCACGATCGCGTCGAACGGGCCTTCTTCCGGCCAGCCGATGCGGCCGTCGTCGTGCTTGCTGCGCACGTTCAAACCCAAGCTGCGGAAGCGTTTGCGCGCGGTGCGCAGCAATTCGCCGATCCGCTCGACGGTGTAGACCTCCATGCCCAGCGCGGCCAGGATCGTGGCCTGGTAGCCGGAACCGGTGCCTACTTCGAGCACTTTTTTCGGCGATGCGCCGTCGAGGATGGCCTCGGTCATCTTCGCCACCACCCACGGTTGCGAAATCGTTTGGCCGTGGCCGATGGGCAGTGCAGTGTCTTCGTAAGCGCGCGTGGCCAGGGCTTCGTCGACGTACAAATGCCGCGGCACGGTGCGGATCGCGTTCAGCACGCGCTCGTCGCGGATGCCGTTGCCGCGCAGGCGTTCGATCAGGCGATCGCGCACGCGCTGCGAGGTCATGCCCATGCCGATGGCTTCGGGCTGCAGGCGCAAGCGCGCGGTCATGCTTGCTGCCCTTGCTTCAATTCTTCGGCCAGGCTGCCGACCCAACGCGCGACGTGCTCCAGCGCCTGGTAGCGCGTCAGGTCGACGTGGATCGGCGTGATCGAGATATGGCCGGTGCGGATGGCGTGGAAATCGGTACCGGGGCCGGCGTCCTGCTCGCGGCCGGCCGGCCCGATCCAGAACAGGCTGCGGCCGCGCGGATCCTGCGCCGGCACGCAGGGCTCGGAACGATGGCGATTGCCCAGCCGCGTGACTTCGAAGCCGGCGACGTCGTCCCAGGCGCGATCGGGCACGTTGACGTTGAGGATGGTGTCGGCCGGCAGCGGATCGGCCTTCAGCCGCGCCACGATCTCCACCGCCGCGCGCGCCGCGGTTTCGTAATGCTTGGCCTGATGTTCGTGCGTCGCCAGCGATACGGCCACCGCGGGCAAGCCGAGGAAACGGCCTTCCATCGCCGCCGAAACGGTGCCCGAATAAATGACGTCGTCGCCCAGGTTCGCGGAATTGTTGATGCCGGAGACCACGATGTCGGGCTCCTCGTCCTCGCCGAACATGCCGGTCAGCGCCAAGTGCACGCAATCGGTGGGCGTGCCCGCGACGCGCCAAGTGCGTTCATCCAGCCGGATCACCCGCACCGGCATGTCCAAGGTGAGCGAATTGCTGGCGCCGGAACGGTCGCGATCGGGCGCGACCACCCTGACTTCGTGGCCGGCGGCGCGCAAGCCCTCGGCCAGAATGCGGATGCCGGGGGCGTCGACGCCGTCGTCGTTGCTGACAAGAACGCGCATGGAACTCCTCTGTAGGCGCCCATGATACCGAATGCGGATTGCAGCCATCTGCGACCGTAGCCCGGGTAAGCGCAGCGCACCCGGGACCACGCAGCGACTCGATCCCGGGTGCGCTGCGCTTAACCGGGCTACTTGGCTTGCTTCTGGCGGATCGAGCGCTAGATTGTCGTTGCGATGGGCAAAAACGACCGCGACCCGGACGATTCCGAACTGTTCCGCCAGGCGATCGGCCCGGTGCGGGAGCTGCCTGCGGCCGCGCCGCCGCCGCAGAAGCCCAAACCCAAGGCCCGCGCCGCGATGGCCGAACGCGACGAAACCGAGGCGCTGAGCGAATTCCGGCGGGCGATGGCCCGCGACGATCTGGAATCGGGCGATGCGCTGAGCTACCGCCGCGACGAAGTCCCGCCGCGCGTGCTGCAACGCCTGCGCCGCGGCCTGTACGCGGCGCAAGACGAGCTGGACCTGCACGACAGCGACGCCCAGGCCGCGGAAGGCCTGCTGCGCGAATTCCTGCTCCAGGCGCGGCATGCGGGTTTCGGCTGCGTCCGCGTCATCCACGGCAAAGGCCTGAACTCGGGCAGCGCGGTGCCGGTGCTGAAGAACCTGGTCGACCGCGTATTGCGCCAACGCGCCGATGTGCTGGCCTTCCATTCGGCGCCGCCTGCGCAGGGCGGCACAGGGGCGGTGCTGGTGCTGCTGGCGAAGCGCTGAGGCTTACCGAGCCTTGTAGAGTTACCGCTTTTCGTAGGAGCGGCTTTAGCCGCGAGCTTTTTTCCTCAATCCAGGCATAGCCGCGATTCACTGGAAAGAGCTCGCGGCTAAAGCCGCTCCTACGAAGAGCGACCGCTACGCGGCCGCGTTGGCGATTTCGCCCAATTCCCGCAAAACTACGGTCGCATACGCGCCTGCGGGCAATTCGAATTGAAATTCGAGGACATCTTCGGACCGCCAATCCCAACGCAAGGCCTGCGGTCGCAGGCGTAAGGCGCGACGCTCCTGCTTCAACCCGGCCTTCTCCAGCCCGGCACGCAAGGCCAACGCCGTTTCGTCGGCCAATCCCGCTTCCTCCAACTGTCGCGCGACGGCGGCGCTGCGCAACCCGCCCGCGCCCCACAACGGCCCGCTCGGGTGGATGTCGAACGTCGCCAAACGCGCCGCCAGCTCGTCGCTCCACGGCTCCGGCCCGAACACGCTGCGGCTGCCGTCCAGCATCCACACTTCGCCTTCCAGGCCCCGCTCCCAGCTACCGTCGGCCACGCGCGTGGCCAACACGCGGTTGAACAATTCCGAACGCGCCGCAGAGAGCAACAGCGAGCGCTGCTCGCGGCGCACGCGGCGGCCGGCGAACATGGCCAAGGCCTCGGCGACGTTGCCCCCGTCGCGCCCGAAACGCTGCTCGCCGAAATAGTTCGGCACCCCGCGCGCCGCGATGGCGCGCAGGCGTTCGACGGCCGCATCGCGATCGCCCGCGACCTCGCGCAACGTCAACACGAAGCGATTGCCGGCCAAGGCGCCGCGCGGCAGTTTTTTCGCATGCCATTCCGATTTCAGGACCGACAGATCGGAAGATTGCAGCGCGGACAAATCGGGCGCGACGCGTTTGGGCAAATGCACGCTGAAACGCTGGCGCGTGAGCGCGTGGCGATCCTTCAACCCGGCGTAGCCGATCGCCGCTTCCTGCACGCCGGCCCATTGCGCGATGCGCTTGGCGGCGAAAGCGGTGTTCATGCCGCGCTTCTCGACGGTCAGCAGCAGATGCTCGCCGCTGCCGCTGGCCTCGAAGCCGTCGATCTCCTCGACCCGGAAATCCTCGGGCGAAGCGCGGAACCGCGCCGACAGCGCAGGCGCGCCGTGGGCGCGCGGCAGTTCGGCTTCGCTCACGCCCGGACCAGCAGGCAGGCCGCCTGCGCGGCGATGCCCTCGCCGCGCCCGGTGAAGCCGAGTTTTTCGCTGGTCGTGGCCTTCACGCCGACCGCATCGACATCGATGCCCAGATCTTCGGCGATGTTCACCCGCATCGCGTCGGCGTGCGGACCGATCTTGGGTCGCTCGCAGATCACGGTGATATCGGCGTTGCCGACCCGCCAGCCGCGCTCGGCCAGCAAACGGTTGCAATGGCGAACGAAGGCGCGGCTGTCGGCGCCCTTCCACTGCGGGTCGGAAGGCGGGAAATGCTTGCCGATGTCGCCCAGGGCCAATGCGCCGAGCATGGCGTCGCACAAGGCGTGCAGGACCACGTCGCCGTCGCTGTGCGCGAGCACGCCGCGCACGTGCGGCACGCGCACGCCGCCGAGCATGAGGTGATCGCCGTCGCCGAAGGCGTGGACGTCGAAGCCTTGGCCGATGCGGATATCGGGCATATCGGAAACCGGAGAAGCTATCGTTGCAGGACTTTAACCGATGATCGTAGCCCGGGTGGAGCGAAGCGATACCCGGGAACGCCATTCTCAGAATCGGGCGGAGCCACGGCGAAATAGAAGATCAAAAACCCCGGGTATCGCTTCGCTCCACCCGGGCTACGGGTTCTTGCGGGAAACCAAGAATTCGAACAACACCAAGTCCGCCGCCGTGGTGACTTTCAAGTTGTCCTCCCGCCCTTCGATCAGCAACGGCCGGAACCCCAACCGCTCCATCGCCATCGCCTCGTCGGTCACCGCCACGCCCTCGTCCCGCGCCGCTTCCAGCGCGCGACTCAGTTGCAAGCGGCGGAACAACTGCGGGGTGAAGGCGCGCCACAGCCGTTCGCGCGGCTCGGTGGCGTCGATGCCGGCGTCGTCGCCTGCGCGCTTGAGCGTATCGCGCACCGGCGCGGCCAGGATCGCGCCGACCGGATCGCCGCGGCCGCGTTCGAGCAATTGGGTCAAATCGTCCGGATGCAGGTTCGGCCGCGCCGCATCGTGCACCAGCACGAAATCGTCGGCGCGCACGCTTTCCGGCAATGCCGCCAGACCCGCCAGCACCGAGTCGGCGCGTTCGCCGCCGCCCACGCAGGCCAGGATCGGTTTGCCGGCCATTTCGGCCCAACCGGGCCAACGCGCATCGCCTTCGGCGAGCACTACGACCGCGCCGTCCACGCCCGGATGCGCGCATAGCGCGCGCAACGTGTGCGCCAGCAAAGGCTCGCCGGCGACTTCCAGATACTGCTTGGGCACCTCGCCGCCGAAACGCGCGCCGCGTCCGGCCGCGGGCACCACGGCCCAACTCATTGCGCCGGCTCCGGCTTGTCCGCGCTCGCTTCCGCCGGAGCCGGATTCGCCTGCTCGACCACGCGGTAGAAAGTCTCGCCGGGCTTGATCATGCCCAGCTCGCTGCGCGCGCGTTCTTCGATCGCTTCGCCGCCGCCTTCGTTCTTCAGGTCTTTCACCTCGGCGGCCAAAGCGTCGTTGCGCTGCTGCAGGCCGCCGTTGTCGCGCGCCTGCTTCTGTACCTGTTCCTGCAGCGCCCGCACTTCGCCTTCGCCGCCGCTGCCGAACCAGAGCCGGTATTGCAGCCACGCCAGCAGCGCGACCAGCAACAGCAGCACGATCCGCAGCGAACGCATCGGCTGGCTCAGCGCTTCAGCGACACGAAGGCGTTGCGGCCGGCGTACTTGGCCGCGGCGCCCAGCTGCTGTTCGATCCGCAGCAACTGGTTGTACTTGGCGACGCGGTCGCTGCGGCACAGCGAGCCGGTCTTGATCTGGGTAGCGGTGGTCGCCACGGCGATGTCGGCGATGGTGGTGTCCTCGGTTTCGCCGGAACGGTGCGAGACGATTGCGGCGTACTTGGCGTGATGCGCCATCGCGATCGCTTCCAGCGTTTCGGTGAGCGTGCCGATCTGGTTGACCTTGATCAGGATCGCGTTGGCCACGCCCTGCTCGATGCCTTCCTTGAAGATCTTCGGATTGGTCACGAACAGGTCGTCGCCGACCAATTGCACTTTATTGCCGAGGCGCTGGGTGAGGAGCTTCCAGCCGGCCCAGTCGTCCTCGGCCATGCCGTCTTCGATGGTGACGATCGGATATTCGTTGCACCAGTCGGCCAGGAAATCGACGAACTGCTCGCTGGACAGGCGCTTGCCTTCACCCACCAGGTGGTATTTGCCGTTTTCGTAGAACTCGGTGCTGGCCACGTCCAGGCCCAGCAGCACGTCTTCGCCGGCGTGGTAGCCGGCCTTGCCGATCGCTTCCAGGATCGTATCCAGCGCTTCGGCGTTGCTGCGCAAGTCCGGCGCGAAGCCGCCTTCGTCGCCGACCGCCGTGCTCAGGCCGCGGCCTTTCAGCACCGACTTCAGCGCATGGAAGATTTCGGTGCCGGCGCGCAGCGCTTCGGAGAACGAATCGAAACCGACCGGCAGCACCATGAATTCCTGCAGGTCGACGTTGTTGTCGGCGTGCGCGCCGCCGTTGATGATGTTCATCATCGGCACGGGCAGCACGACGTCTTTGCTGGTAGCCAGATATTGCCAAAGCGGCATCTTCTTCGACGCGGCGACGGCATGCGCATTCGCCAGCGATACGCCGAGCAGCGCGTTCGCGCCCAGCCGGCCCTTGTTCTCGGTGCCGTCGAGGTCGATGAGGCGGCGGTCGAGCCCTTCTTGGTCGTTCGCATCGAAGCCGTGCAGCGCCTGCGCGATCGCGCCGTTGACGTTGGCGACGGCTTTCAGCACGCCTTTGCCGAGGTAGCGGGTCTTGTCGCCGTCGCGCAGCTCGACGGCCTCTTTCGAGCCGGTGGATGCGCCCGACGGGACCATAGCGCGGCCGAAACTGCCGTCCTCCAGGGTCACTTCCGCTTCGAGAGTGGGATTGCCGCGGCTGTCGAGGATTTCGCGGGCGTGGATCTTGGCGATGTTGGTCATGGGTCGTTCGATGTCTCTCAAGATGAAAGCTCTTTGGACACGGATAAGATCCGAAAAAAGCGGATAAAAACTAAAATTTCCTATCCGTGCTCATCCGCTCTGATCCGCGTCTAGGTTTTTTAAATCCCGGACTCGAGGAAGCCATTCCGCTTGGTGACCTGGTCCAACTCGAGCAAGGTTTCGAGCAAGGCGCGCATCTTCGGCAACGGCCATGCGTTCGGCCCATCGCTCAACGCCTCTTCCGGCCTGGGATGCGTCTCCATGAACACGCCGGCCACGCCGACCGCGACCGCGGCGCGCGACAGCACCGGCACGAATTCGCGCTGGCCGCCGCTGGACGTGCCCTGCCCGCCCGGCAACTGCACCGAATGCGTGGCGTCGAATACGACCGGGCAACCGGTATTGCGCATGACCGACAACGAACGCATATCGCTGACCAGGTTGTTGTAGCCGAAGCTGGCGCCGCGTTCGCAGACCATGATGTCCTGGTTGCCGGTCGCCTTGGCCTTCTCCACCACCGGCTTCATTTCCCACGGCGACAGGAACTGGCCCTTCTTGATGTTCACCGGTTTACCTGCCTGGCAGACCTTGGTGATGAAGTCGGTCTGGCGCACGAGAAATGCCGGCGTCTGCAGCACGTCGACCACCGAGGCGACCTCGTCCATCGGCGTGTATTCGTGCACGTCGGTCAGCACCGGCACGCCGAGCTGGCGCTTCACCTCGGCCAACACGCGCAGGCCTTCTTCCATGCCGGGACCGCGGAAGCTGGTGCCGGAGGTGCGGTTGGCCTTGTCGAAGCTGGATTTGAAGATGAAGTTGATGCCGAGCGAGGAAGTGATTTCCTTCAGTTGGCCGGCGACGTCGATCTGCAACTGCTCGGATTCGACCACGCAGGGCCCGGCGATCAGGAAGAACGGCTGGTCGAGGCCGATGTCGAAACCACAGAGCTTCATGCGTTCGATTCTCCGAAGAAGCGGTTTTTGACACGGATCAAATCGGAAACAAGCGGATAAACAACAGAAATGGCCTTATCCGCATTCGTCGGACCTAATCCGTGTCTAAAAAAGCTTTTCAAGCCGTGGCTTCCTTCAACAACCGCCCGCCGGCCTTCTGCTCGCGCGCGGCGCGGACGAAGCCGACGAACAGCGGATGCCCGCCGCGTGGCGTGGACAGGAATTCGGGATGCGCCTGGCAGGCGATGAACCACGGATGGTTGGGCAACTCGATCATCTCCACCAGCAGGTCGTCCATCGACTTGGCGGCGATCACCAGCCCCGCTTCTTCCAACTGCGTGCGGTAGCGGTTGTTGAATTCGTAGCGGTGGCGGTGGCGCTCGCCGACCACGTCCTTGCCGTACAGCTCGCGCGACTTGGTGCCCGGCTTCATCCGCTGTTCCTGCAGGCCCAGGCGCATGGTGCCGCCGAGGTCGCTGTCCTCGCTGCGCCGCTCGACTTCGCCGGTCTGGGTGCGCCATTCGGTGATCAGGCCGATCACCGGATGCGGCGACATCTTGTCGTTCTCAGTGCTGTTGGCGCCTTCCAGGCCGGCCAAGTTGCGCGCCACGTCCACCACCGCGGCCTGCATCCCATAGCAGATGCCGAAATACGGAATCTTGTGCTCGCGGGCGTACTGCGAGGTGAGCACCTTGCCTTCGAAGCCGCGGTCGCCGAAGCCGCCCGGCACCAGGATGCCGTCGATGCCGGCCAGCGCCTTGTCCGCGCCTTCGCGTTCGATGTCCTGCGATTCCAGCCACTTCAGGTTGACCCGGGTGCGCTGGCGGATGCCGCCGTGCTTCAGCGCTTCGGCCACCGACTTGTAGGCGTCCTTGTGATCGATGTATTTGCCGACCACGGCGATGTTCACTTCGTCGATCGGGTATTCGCTGGCCTCGACCACGCTCAGCCATTCGGACAGGTCGGCCGATTCGGCGGCCTTGTCCTCCAGGTGCAGGCGCTGCACCACGATCTGGTCCAGGCCCTGCGAATGCAGCCACATCGGGATCTTATGGATGTTGTCCAAGTCGACCGCTGAGATGACCGCCTGCTCGGGCACGTTGGTGAACAGCGCGATCTTGCGGCGCTCGCCGTCGGGCAGCGGCTGTTCGCTGCGGCACAGCAGCACGTCGGGCTGGATGCCGATCGAGCGCAGTTCCTTCACCGAGTGCTGGGTGGGCTTGGTCTTCAGCTCGCCGGCGGCGGCGATGAACGGCACCAGGGTCAGATGCATGAACAGCGCCTTCTCGGCGCCGCGTTCGGTGCGGATTTGGCGGATCGCCTCCAGGAACGGCAGCGATTCGATGTCGCCGACGGTGCCGCCGATCTCGACCAGGGCCACGTCGTAGCCGGCCGTGGCCGCGTCGATGCAGCGCTTGATCTCGTCGGTGATGTGCGGGATCACCTGCACCGTGGCGCCCAGGTAGTCGCCGCGGCGCTCCTTGCGGATCACGTTTTCGTAGATCTTGCCGGTGGTGATCGAGTTTTTGCCGGTCAACCGGGTGTTGACGAAGCGCTCGTAGTGGCCCAGGTCCAGGTCGGTCTCTGCGCCGTCGTCGGTGACGTAGACCTCGCCGTGCTGGAACGGGCTCATGGTGCCCGGGTCGACGTTGATGTAGGGATCGAGCTTCATCATCGTCACGCGCAGCCCGCGCGCTTCGAGGATGGCCGCCAGCGAAGCCGCCGCGATGCCCTTCCCGAGGGAGGACACCACGCCGCCGGTGACGAAAATCAGGGGAGTCATGGGTTCAGCGGTCCGCTGGAAAGCCCCATTCTACAGGAAGCCCGTCGTCCGCTCGCAGCGAGCCGAGCGGCGACGCCCCAAAAAAGGACGCCCCGGGCGGGCCGAGGCGTCTGGAAAGCCTTGCTGCAGGCCGGTTACGGCTTCCGGCGGCGCTCCTCTTCCTCTTCTTCTTGCTCCGGCTCGTTCGCCGCGGCGTCGGCTTGCTGGCGCGCCCGTTCGGCTTTCTTTTCGGCTTCGGCGGCCTGCTTCTTGGCGGCCTCTGCCTGCTGCTCGGCTTCCTGGGCCTTCTTGTCGGCCTGCTTGGCGGACTGGGCCATCGCCAGCGGCGCGATCAGGGCCGCGGCGACCAGGGCGGGAATCAGCAGCTTCAAGGATTTCATTGGGAACCTCCGGGCCCGAAGGCCAGTGACGCGTTATCGCTTCCGCGCACCATATTCCCCGAATGTTGGCCGGCGACTGAATAACGCACTTTTGCGGGAGGGGCTTCAGCCCCGACGCTCTTGTCGGGGCTGAAGCCCCTCCCACAAGAGCGAGAGCGCGGACATCGGCAATCGTTAAACTACGCTGGTCGCATTCGCCGAATTCCTGATGAGCACTCGCTACAACGCCGCCGACATCGAAGTCCTCTCCGGCCTGGATCCGGTCAAACGCCGCCCGGGCATGTACACCGACACCGCCCGGCCGAACCATCTGGCCCAGGAAGTGGTCGACAACGCGGTCGACGAGGCGCTGGCCGGGCATGCCGGCGAGATCGAGGTGACGCTGTACGCCGACGGCAGCTGCGAGGTCTCCGACGACGGCCGCGGCATGCCGGTGGACATCCATCCGGAGGAGAAGATCCCCGGCGTCGAATTGATCCTCACCCGCCTGCACGCCGGCGGCAAGTTCAGCAACAAGAATTACACCTTCAGCGGCGGCTTGCATGGCGTCGGCGTCAGCGTGGTCAACGCGCTATCGAAGAAGGTCGACGTGTTCATCAAGCGCGACGGCAACGAATACCGGATGGGCTTCAAGGACGGCGACCGCGCCTCGAAGCTGGAAACGGTAGGCACGGTCGGCAAGAAGAACACCGGCACCCGGCTGCGCTTCTGGCCGGATCCGAAATATTTCGATACGCCCAAGTTCAACCTGCGCGCGCTCAAGCACTTGCTGCGCGCCAAAGCCGTGCTCTGCCCCGGCCTGACCGTGAAACTGTTCGACGAAGCCAGCGGCGAGCGCGAGCAGTGGCATTACGAAGACGGTTTGCGCGATTACTTGCGCGGCGAATTGGTCGACCGCGAACTGCTCCCTCCGAACCTGTTCGTCGGCCAGCTGAAGAAGGACACCGAAATCGTCGATTGGGCCGTGGCCTGGGTGCCGGAAGGCGAACTGGTGCAGGAAAGCTACGTCAACCTGATCCCGACCGCCCAGCACGGCACCCACGTCAACGGTCTGCGCACCGGCTTCACCGATGCGCTGCGCGAGTTCTGCGATTTCCGCAATCTGCTGCCGCGCGGCATCAAGCTGGCGCCGGAAGACGTGTGGGATCGCGTCGCGTTCGTGCTGTCGGTGAAGATGACCGACCCGCAGTTCAGCGGCCAGACCAAGGAACGCCTGTCGTCGCGCCAGGCCGCAGGTTTCGTCGAAGGCGCCGCGCACGACGCTTTCAGCCTGTGGCTGAACCAGCACACCGAATTCGGCGAAAAGATCGCGCAGTTGGCGATCGAACGTGCCAGCGCACGTTTGAAAACCGAAAAGCAGATCGTCCGCAAGAAGGTGACGCAAGGCCCCGCCCTGCCCGGCAAACTGGCCGACTGCATTTCCCAGGATTTGTCGCGCACCGAGCTGTTCCTGGTGGAAGGCGATTCGGCCGGCGGCAGCGCCAAGCAGGCGCGCGACAAGGATTTCCAGGCGATCCTGCCGCTGCGCGGCAAGATCCTCAACACGTGGGAAGTCGCTTCCGGCGGCGTGCTCGCTTCGACCGAAGTGCACGACCTGGCCGTGGCGATCGGCTGCGATCCGGGCAAAGACGACATCTCCGGTTTGCGCTACGGCAAGGTCGTGATCCTGGCCGACGCCGACTCCGACGGGCTGCACATCGCCACCCTGCTCACCGCGCTGTTCCTGAAGCACTTCCCGGCTCTGGTGTCGGCCGGCCATGTGTTCGTGGCGATGCCGCCGCTGTTCCGCGTCGACGTGGGCAAGCAGGTGTTCTATGCCCTGGACGAAGAGGAAAAGCGGCTGCTGCTGGAACGGATCGAGCGCGAAAAACTCAAGGGCGCGGTCAACGTCACCCGCTTCAAGGGACTGGGCGAAATGAATCCGCAGCAGTTGCGCGAATCCACCATCCATCCCGACACGCGTCGCTTGGTGCAATTGACCGTCGACGACAACCAGGGCACCCATTCGCTGATGGACATGCTGCTGGCCAAGAAGCGCGCCGGCGACCGCAAGACCTGGCTGGAGACCAAGGGCGACCTGGCAACGCTGGAGGTTTGAGCCCTTCCGGTCGGCCCGGCCGGCGGCCCACTTGGATATCGCCTTTGGCCCGGCTAGGCTGTGCGCGCGCCCTGGGGAGGGCGTTCGAAATCTGAGGAACAGGGGATATGAACAAAGCAAGCATCTGGGCGCTGCTCGGCGCCTTCGCCTGCGCGCAAGCGGGCGCGCAAACCATTCCGGCGCTCGATTTCGCCAAGCACCCGGAAGTGTACGAGGTGGCATTGTCGCCCGACGGCAAGCATGTGGCCTTGACCGTGCCCAATGCGGACGGCACCGAAACCGAGCTGCGCATCATTCCGCTCGACGGCGGCAAGTTGCAGGTCTTGCGCTTCGGCAAACAGAACCACGTCTCCGACATCGTCTGGACCGACAACGAGCGCATCGTGCTGGCGCGCGCGCGCAACATGCCTTTGCGTCCGCGCCCCTACAGCACCGGCCAGCTGTTCTCCACCAACCTCGACGGCAGCGATCAGGAATCCCTGTTCGGCTATTTCCGCGACAACGGCCGTTCCACCGCAAAGCGCAAGGACGAAGGCTTCGCGGATGTCGTCAAGGTGTTGGACAAGGAACCCGGCAAGGTATTGGTGTCTTTCTCTTGCTGGGATTGCGGCGAAGACCCGGATACCGTCATTTATAAGGTGGATACCGCGACCGGCAACCGCCAGGAAGTCGAGCGCATCGACAAGCCCGCCGGACTGATCTTCGACAACACCGGCCGCGCCCGCATCAAGACCACTCTGGACGCCAACGACGAGCCGGTGCTGGCCTACCGTCCGACCGCGGACAACGCATGGAAGGCCATGCCCAAATCCCTGGCCGGCTACACCGTGAGCGCTGCGACGTTCGGCAGCGACGACAACACGCTTTACGCGGAAGTCTCCGATGCGGGAGAAGCCGCCAAGATGTACAAGCTCGATCTTGCCGCAGGCACGCGCGCGCCGCTGCCTTCCCTGCCCGACGCCGAATTGAGCTATTACGACACCGAAGGGCGCGACGGCCCGCCGTTCGCGGTGACCTACGTAGCGACCAAGCCTTCGGTCCAATACCTGGACGGCGCGTCCGAATACGCCAAGCTGCACGCTGGGTTGATGAAATCCTTCCCCGGCGAGCTGGTGACGTTCAATTCCTTCAGCCGCGACGGCAACGTGGTCTTGTTCCAGGTATGGTCGGACCGCCATCCGCCCGCCTTCTACGTCTACAACCGGTCGTCGAAAAACGCCCAGCTGGTCGCCGAATCGATGTCGTGGATCAAACCCGCGCAGATGGCGCCAGTGCGTCCAGTCAGCTTCCAGAGCGTCGACGGCACGGCGATCAACGCCTTCTACACGGCTCAACCCGGCAGCGCCAAGCCGCTGATCGTGCTGCCGCACGGTGGCCCGCACGGCGTTTCGGACGTGTGGGGCTTCGATCCCGACGCGCAGTTCTTCGCCAGCCGCGGCTACGGCGTGCTGCAGGTGAATTATCGCGGGTCGGGCATGCGCGGCCGCAACTTCGAGAAGAGCGGATATCGCGAATGGGGCGGCAAGATGCAGGACGACATCGCCGCCGGCGTGAAGTGGGCGATCGACAACAAGCTGGCCGATCCCCACCGCATCTGCACCTTCGGCGCCAGCTACGGCGGCTATGCGGCGCTAATGCAGCCGATCCGCTTCCCCGAGCTGTACCGCTGCGCGGTGGGCTACGTCGGCGTCTACGACTTGGTAGTGATGAAGAAGGAAGGCGACATCGACGACACCAAGTCCGGCCGCCGCTACATGGACCGGGCCTTGGGCACCGACGAAGCGTTGCTGATCGCCAATTCTCCAGCCCGCAACGCCGCCAAGATCAAGGTACCGGTGTTCCTGGCTCAGGGAGCCATCGACCGGCGCGTGCCGATGGCGCAGTTCAACGCCATGAAGGACGGTTTCGCCGCCAACGGCGTCAAAGTGGAGACCATGGTGGCGCCGGGCGAAGGCCACGGCTTCTACAAGCCGGAGACGCGCGCCGACCTGTACACCCGCGTGGAGAAATTCCTGCAAGAGAACAACGGCCAGAAGTGACCGAAGTCGCGCAGCGAACGGAACGGGCGGCTATGCCGCCCGTTTTTTCGCCGGCTTCAGGCCAAAGCGGCTTCGAGCAGTCGACGCAAAGCAGGCGATAGCTTCGCGGACTTGGCTTCGTCGTAGGCGAAGCTTTCCTCGTCCATGTAGATGCGCTGGCTCATCTCCAGTTGCACCGCTTGGACGCCGCTCGCCGGATCGCCGTAATGGCGGGTGATGTAACCGCCCTTGAAGCGGCCGTTGACGATGAAGTCGTAATCGCGCTGCCCGGCCAGCACGGCTTCGAGGCGCGCTTGCAGTTCGGGCGAACAGCTCGTGCCGCCCGCCGTGCCCAAATTCAGGTCCGGCAAGCGGCCTTCGAACAGGAACGGCAGCTCGCCCTTGATCGAATGCGCCTCCCACAGCACCAGGCGCCCATGCTCGGCCTTCAGCCGCGCGATCTCGGCGGCGAGCGCCGCGTGGTACGGACGCCAGTAGCGGTCGACGCGCGCGCGGATTTCGGCTTCGACCGGCGCCATGCCTTCGCGATACACCGGGTCGCCGGTGAAGCGCACGATCGGGCACAAGCCCGTGGTGTTCCGGCCCGGATAGAGAGAAACGTCGTCCTCCGGCCGGTTCAGGTCGATCACGTAGCGCGAATGCCGCGGCACGATCATCGATGCGCCGAGCTCGCGAGCGAACGCGTACAGCCGGGC
Source organism: Luteimonas gilva (assembly GCF_005239095.1). GTDB lineage: Bacteria > Pseudomonadota > Gammaproteobacteria > Xanthomonadales > Xanthomonadaceae > Luteimonas_C > Luteimonas_C gilva. Next base: position 1,247,874 of record NZ_SZUA01000001.1, read on the forward strand.
GACGTGCCAATCGGTGTCGGGCACCCGGCGCGCGTCGTCGGTGAGACGCTCGGCGATCTCGTCCGGAACCTCGGTGCCGTTGTGCGGCACGCTGATCAGCAGCGGCGCGGTGCCGCGGTGCAATTCGAAAATCGGTGCGGTTGCGTTCATCTGCTTGCGGTCAGGGCCCGAGCCGGCGGCGGAAGAATTCCATGGTACGCCGATGCACCTGCACCCAGGTGGCGTAGCGGAGGAAGAAATGGTCCTCGTCGGGAATCGCCAGCGTTTCCACCGCCACGCCGCGATCGCGCAGCCGCGCGACCAAGTCGGTGCTGTGGCGGAACAGCACCGCGTGATCGTCGTCGCCGTGCGCGATCAGCACCGGCGAACGCCATCCGTCGAGGCTGGCGACCGGAGACGAACGAAAGGCCAGATCCAGTTCGTCCGGCTGCAAACCCCACAAACCGCTGTTGTCGCCGCCCTTGGCCGATTCCTTCCAATTGTGCACGCCGTGGCGATCGACGCCGGCCGCGAACGATGCGGAATCGCGCGCCAGCGCCAACGCGGTCAGATAGCCGCCGTAAGACCCGCCATAGATGCCGATGCGCTGCGGGTCGACTTCCGCCAATCCGCTCAAATATTCGTGCGCGGCCAACACGTCCTGATATTCGCTGGCGCCGCGCGGGCCTTGTCCGGCGGCGTTGCGGAACGCTTGGCCATATCCGGTGCCGGCGCGGTAATTCAGCGCCAGCACCACGAAGCCTTGCTGCGCCAGCCACTGGTTGTTGGCGTAATCGGCGTAGTAGTAATTCATCGGATGCCAACCCAGCAGCATTTGCCGGATCGGCCCGCCGTGGACGTAAACCAGTGCCGGCCGCTTGCCGCTTTTCCGCGCGGGCGGCAGGAACAGCTGCCCGTGCAGCTCCTGGCCGTCCGCAGCGCGAAAACGCACCGCCTTGGGTTCGACCAGCGCGTCTTGTGGGAAGGAAGCCGGCAATTGCGCCGGAAAAATACGGCGCGGCTCGCCGCCGGCGCGCGGCATCACCGCGATCGCGGTCGGCTGGCGCGCATCGGCGTGGCGGAAAGCCAACCATCGGTCGCCGGCTACCGCTTGCGGATCGGTGGCGATCGCATCGGCCGGCGTCAGCCGTTTTTGTTCGCCGCCGCGCGCGGCCACAGCGAAGATCTGGCGTCGGTCGATGTCGTCGCAGTTGCCGCTGAACAAGAGCGTGCCGTCGCCCGCCAGCGCCGCCGTTTCCGCTTCGCAATCGCCGCGGCTCAGTTCGGCCGCCGCGCCGCCCTCGGCCGGAATGGAATACCAATGCAGCCAGCCGTTCTCTTCCGAGGAGAACAGCACCTGCCCGTCTTTGGACCAACGCACCGGCGCGTCGACCGCGAATTGCGCGTAACCACCGGCTTTGGCGCCGGAGCGGAACAAGCGCCGGCCTTCGCCGCTGCTCGCGTCGGCCGTCCAGATTTCGAACGGCATCATCTGGCCGAGATTGAAAACCTCGTCGTTGCGGCTGCCGGCGATGCGCACGAACGCGATGCGGCGGCCGTCGGGCGACCACACCGGCGCGCTGTCGCGATTCAGATCCGGCGCCAGCCAACGCACCGTGCGCTGCGCGAGATCGAGCACGCCGATGAAGTTGTGGTCGCCGCGATTGCTGACGAAAGCCAGCCGCGTTCCGTCCGGAGAGAACGCGGCCGCGCTGTTGGCCCCGCGTGTCTTCAGCAAGGATTCGATGCACCACGCCGGCGCTTTCGCACCGGGCACCGCAAAGCAACCCACGCTCTTGCCTTGCACGATCAGCGCCGTGCCGCCTGGCGCGAACATCGCCGCGCGGCCCGCGGCGAGGCGTTGCGGCGCGGCGGCGCCATCGCTGGCCACGATCCACACCGCTTGTTCGACGCCATCGGGGTCGCTGGTGGGGTTGTTGGAATTGCCGCCGGCATCGGGCGCGCTGCCGCGTGCGTAAGCCACCCAACGGCCGTCGGCGCTGAGCTGCAACGGGCCGAGCGTTTGTCCGTCGTCTTCGGTATAGGCGGTCAGTTTGCGGGGTGCGAACTCAGGCGCGCGCGCGACCCATACGTTGCGCACGCCGCGCTCGTTCGACACCCAGGCGATCGTCGGCGCATCCGCCGCCGCGACCAGGCCTTCGGGCTGCGGCACGCTCAGCAAGTCGGCGATATCGGACTCCGCGGCCTGCGCCGAGGAAGCCGCCGCCAACGCGAAAAACGCTATCCAAACCCGCCACTGCCGCATGCGTCCCGCTCCTTTCGTGAAAGAGGTCTCCTGCGTTACCGCATCAGCACGACTTCTTCGGCGCTGGTGGGATGGATCGCGACCGTCTCGTCCAGGTCGCGCTTGGTCACGCCGCGTTTCAATGCGGCGGCGAAGCCTTGCAATATCTCGTCGGCGCCCTCGCCCAGCAAGTGGATGCCGACCACGCGCTCTTCTTCGCCGACGCAGACCAGTTTGAACAAGCTGCGCTGCGGCGAATCGGCGAGCGCATGCAGCATCGGCCGGAAGCCGGTGCGGTACACGCGGACCGCGTCGCCGTGGCGGGCGCGCGCCTCTTCCTCGGTCAGGCCGACGTGGCCGATCGGAGGGTGGCTGAACACGACGGTGGCGATGTCGGCGTAATCGAGCTTGGAATCCGGCTTGCCGCCGAACACCCGATCCATCAAACGCCGCGCGGCGGCGATCGCGACCGGCGTCAGCGCGACCCGGTCGGTGACGTCGCCCACCGCGTAGATGCCCGGCACGCTGGTGTTCTGGAAATCGTCGACGTGGATGTGGCCGCCCGCTTCCAGCCGGATGCCGACTTTGTTCGCGCCGCAGACGTCGCTGTTGGCGCGGCGTCCGGTGGCGAAGAACACCGCATCGAAAGGCGCGCTGTCGCCACCCGCGCCGTCGCGCAGCACCACCCGTTCGCCTTCGCGGCGCAGCGAGCGCAGTTCGCAGCCCAGATGCAGGCGCACGCCGTATTGGCGGTAGTCTTCGGCCAGCTGCAGCGACAGTTCTTCGTCGAAACCGTTCAGCAGGCGCCGGCCGCGCACGTACATATCGACCCGGCTGCCGAGCGCTTGCAGCACGCCGGCCAACTCGACGCCGATATACCCGCCGCCGACGATCGCGACGCGTTCCGGCGCCGAGCATAGGTTGAAGAAATCGTCCGACACCAAACCGTATTCGGCGCCGGGAATGTCCGGCCGCTGCGGCCGGCCGCCGGTGGCGATCAGGATGTGGGGCGCGCGCAGGCGGATGCCGTCGTCGGTTTCGATCGTGTCCTTGGCCGAAAAACAGCCGCGCGTGCGCAGCAAGGCGATCTTGTTCGCGTCCAACCGCTGCTGATAACTAGTGTGGATGTTGGCGATGTAGCGCTGGCGGTGCGCCACGAACGCGCGCCAATCGAATTGCGGCGGCGGCACGGCGAATCCGACCTGGGCGGCGGCGGCGATCTTCTGCGACAGGTCCGCCGCCAGCCACATCGCCTTCTTCGGCACGCAGCCGACGTTGACGCAGGTGCCGCCCAATTCGCCCGGCTCCAGGATCGCCACGCGCGCGCCGTGCGCGGCGGCGCGGAAGGCGCCCGCGAGACCGCCGGAGCCGCCGCCGACGACGATCAGGTCGAAATCGGTGCCGCTCATGCGAAGCGCTCGAGGCGGTAGGGTTGCGGATCGATCGCGGTCGCGCGGCCGCACACCAGATCGGCGACCAATTGCGCGGTGCCCACGCTCATGCTGACGCCGAGCATGCCGTGCCCCGTCGCCAGCCAAACGCGCGCCTTGCCCGGCACGCGGCCGATGATCGGCAGGTCGTCGTAGGTCATCGGCCGCCAGCCGTACCACTCCTCGCGCTTGGCCGGGCCGACCGGTTCGCGCAGGTATTCGCGCGAACCGCGTTCGAGCGCGTCCAAGCGGCGGCGGTTCAAGGCGCTGTCGTAGCCGGAGAATTCCATCGTGCTGCCGAGCCGGAAGCCGCTGCCCCAGGCGGTGACGCAGACGCTGCGTTCGTGCAGCACCAGCGGGCGGCGCGGCATCAAGGCCGGGCTGTCGTAGGTGATCGAATAGCCTTTGCCCGGCTGCAGCGCCTTGCCCAGGGCTTCTTCCGCCAAACCGAGCGTTTTCGCCAATGGCGAAGACCAGGCGCCGGTGGCGACGAGCACGTCGCGGGCGCGGTATTCGCCGCTCGAACTCGCGATCCGATACGCCGCGCCGTCTTCGGCCAAGCCGCTGACTTCGCAGCGCTCGACGATCTTGCCCCCGCGTTGCAGCAGCGCGTGCGCGAGTCCGGCCACGTAACGGTCCGGACGCAAGCTGGCGTCGCCGTGGAAACGGATCACGCCGTGCACGCCGGGCAGCACCGCCGGCTCCTGGCGTTCGTAGGCGGCGCCGTCGATGCTGTCCGCACCGACGCCGTATTCGGCCAGCAGCCGCACTTCCTCGCCGAATTCGTCGAACGCCGCAGCGTCGCGGAAAACGTGATCGGTGCCGGATTCTGCGAATTCGCAATCGATGCCATAGCGCGCCAGCCAATCCGGCAGCGCTTGGCGCGAATGCGTCAGGATCGCGGCCTTGGCGGCGGTGGCCTGGCGCAGGTCGCGCGCATTGCAGCGCGAGGCGAACCGCGCCAGCCATTTCCACAGCGACGGATCGATGCGCGGCTTCAAATACAACGGCGCGTCGGGCGTCAGCAGCCAGCGCATCGCGCGGCCGATGGTGCCCGGCGCGGCCAAAGGCAGCGCGTGGCTGGGCGTGATCGTGCCGCAATTGCCGTGGGAACTGCCGCTGCCCACGGTCTTGGCTTCCAACACGCGTACGCTGCGGCCGGCTTCGATCAAGGCCAGGGCGCTGGCCAATCCGATCACGCCGCCGCCGATGATCACCACATCGTCGAGATCGCTCATGCGATCAGTTTACCGACAAGCCGGGCCGCCGAGCGGCGTCCGGCGCCCGTTCGGCGACGTCAGGCGTCGCGCATCGCCGGCTGGCGTCCGTAAGTCGCCCAGCGCCACAGCCATTCCATCGGCCCGTAGCGGAAGTTCGACAGCCACCACCGGCTGATCAGCAGTTGCAGCCCGAACACGACGAGCACGAACACCGCCTGCCAAGCGCGGCCGACGCCCCAATGGCCCAGGCCGTAGCCATAAAAGTAGAGGCTGGCGATGACCGACTGGCTCAGGTAATTGGTCAGCGCCATACGGCCCGCCGGCGCCAGCCACGACAGCAGCCGGGCCCACCACCCGCGCTGCCGCAGGAGCAACACGATCGCGGCGATGTAGCCCAGCGACATCGGCAGGTTGCCGACCATCTGCAGGCCGATCGCCAGCTGCCATTGCCGGTCGTTCTGCCCCTGCACGTGGCTCGGTGCGATGAAGTGGCCGACGATGGCGAGCGCTAGACCGAGAGGCAATCCGATCCAGACCAGCTTCCTGAACAAGCCCGCGTACCGCTCCGGTTGCGTGATCGCGCCCGATTGCACGAACCAGGCGCCGAGCAGGAACAGCCCCAGCACGAGCACGCTGAAGAAGCCCTGCCGCAGGTAGTCGTTCAAATAGTATTCGCGGCGGGTCGCGACGGCTTCGGCGTAGGTGCCCGAGCTCATGACCCGGGCTTCGGTCGCCACTTCCTGACGGCGTTCCGCGCGGAATTTTTCGACCTGCTGCTTCTGCTCGGCGGTCTGCTTGTTCGCGGATTCGGGCATCGCCATCGCGACGACGGCGCCGATCAACATCGCCAACGCCGGCACCATGTACAGCACGACGCCGACTCGCGCCTTGCGCAGTTCCGGCGGATTGCGATAGCGCGCCGATAGCCAAGCCAGGACGATGAGGATCGCGCCCGCCACCAAGCCCGCATAGCCTTTGCCGTATATCGCGACGCCGATGCCGCCGGCGACCGCGGCCAGCAAGCCCGCGCCCGCCAACACCGCGGCGAGCAGCGGCCACGATTTGCCGCCGATGCGCACGCTGCGTTCGTTGCGCAGATACAGGGCCACCAAGCATGCGACCGCCAGCACCATCACGAATCCGCCGACCTGTTGCCCCGCGTCGAACGCGAATCCCACGCCCGCCAGCAAAGCGGCGACGAGCAAGCCTTGCCAGAAGCGGCCGAACAGCGTCAGCAGCAGCACGGACGCCGCGGTCGCGTAGCTCAGCAGGATGTCGCCGCCCCAAATCAGGATGCCGTGCAACAGGCCGAACGCGGCCAGCGCTGCGGTCCGCCGCAGATACGGCGCGATGAAGCCGCGCTGCGCGGCGGTCGCGCGCGCCAGCATGACCGCGAAGCCCATGCCGAACAGCATCGAGAACATGGTCCAGAACTTGCCGCGCACGAATACGTCGATGAACCAGGCGACGGCGTAGTCGATGCCGGTTTGCCCCGCCGCCATGCCGGCGCCGAGATCGGCCAGCGGCCGGTTGAACCACTCGATATTCATCAAGAAGATGCCGAGCAGCGCGAAGCCGCGGATCACGTCCAAAGCCTGGATGCGTTCGTTCGCGGCGACCGGTTTCAGTTCGGCGGTCGGTACGGCAGCGTCCATGTCCCCATCTCCCTCGTTCTTCACGGAGATTTCCTCACGCCGGCAGCGCGGCTTCGCGGGCCGGAAGTCACTCCGACCGATGGCGCCTCAGGCGCGCACTCGCATGTGCGGCTTGCGCGCGTAGGTGATCCAACGCCACAGCCATTCCATGGGTCCGTAGCGATGGCCCGACAGCCACCACGCGCTGAGCGCGGCCTGCAATGCGAACAGCGTCACGCAAAACAGCGCCTGCCAGGTGCGGCCCAAACCCCAGAAGCCCAAGCCGTAGCCGTGGAAGAACCATGTTGCGATCAGCGATTGCATCAAATAGTTCGTCAGCGCCATGCGCCCGGCCGCGGCGACCCAGGACAAGCGCCCGGCTACCGTGCCGTGTCGCGCGAGCAGGAAGGCGAAAGCCAGATAGCCCAAAGCCATCGCGACCGCGCCGGCTTCCGGCAAGATCGAGAGCCAGGCGGCGGCGGGCTTGGATCCGGATGCGAGTTCGGCCAGCTTGTCGCCGCCGATCACCGCGGCCGCACCGAGCGGGAAACCCACCCAAGCCAGTCCGCGCCATAACCGCATATGGCGATCGGGCCAGCGCGCCGCGCCCGAACGCACCAGCCACATGCCGATCAGGAACAGCGCGCCTGCGGCCAAAGTCATCACGAATAAGGTTTCGAGCGGTCGCTTGAACCCCGATTCGGCGCGGAAGCGCACGCTCTCGACATAGCTGTCTTGCGCCATCGCGGTGTTCTGCGCGAGTCCGCGCGCGCGCAACTCGATCCTGCGCTGGGCCTTCTGCACTTCGGCGGCCGCCGTCGACGGCGGCCACCAACCCGCGGGCGTCCACTTCGGCAACGAAAGAGCAATCGCCGACGCCAGCATCGCCGCCAAGAACCACGCGATGCCCGCGCGCAGGAAGCGCACGGCGCCCGCGCGGCGTTCGAACAGCGCCAGCGCGCACGCGGCCAGGAATACGAGCGCATAGCCCGCGTACTTGTGGGCCTGCCCTGGCGCGGAGGTGGCGTATATCGCTATCGCGCCGAGGATCGCCGCCGACGCCAGCCCGCTCAGCGCGAGAACGGCGCGCCGGCGCGGTTCTTCCGCGCGCAAGTACAAGGCCGTTGTCGCTGCGATCAGGCAGAGCGCAACCGCGTCCGCTGTCGCCAAACCCAACGGCTGCGCGCACAGGATCGCCGCTCCCGCCAGCGCCGCGCCCAGCCAAGGCCCGCAGAACAGGATCGCGAGCAGCACCAGCGCGGTCACCGCATAGTTGAACAGGATGTCGCCGTGCCAGATCAGCACGATGTGCAGTGCGCCGAATGCAGCCAAGGCCAAGGCGCGCCGCAGGTAACGCACGATGAAGCCGCGGCGATCGTCTTCCGCACGCTCCATCATCACCGCGAAGCCCATGCCGAACAGGATCGAGAACAAGGCCCAGAACTTGTTTTCGAAGAATGTGGAAAGCACCCATTGCACGGCATCGTCCGTCGGCAGGATGCGCTTGCCGCCTGCCGGATCCAGCATCGATAGGTTGAACATCTGGATGTTCACCAGCAGGATGCCGAGCAATGCGAAGCCGCGCGCCAGATCCAGCGCGCCTATGCGGCCGCCCGATTCGATCGGGCCGGCCGCCGGCGCGGATCGCGTGTCGCTCGCGGGCTCTTGCGGAGCCGCGACGCCGCCGTCGCCGCTATGCATTCGCCAACCGCATCGCCGGCCGTTCCAGATAGGTCAGCCAACGCCACAACCACTCCATCGGCCCGTAGCGGAATTTCGACAGCCACCATCGGCTCAGCAACACTTGCACGACGAACACGCCGAGCACGAACGCCGGTTGCCATAGCCGCGGCAACTGTTCGAAGTAACCCAAACCGTAGTGGTAGAACACGAGCGTGCAGATCACCGACTGCATCAGGTAATTGGTCAGCGCCATCCGGCCGGCCGGAGCGATCCAGCGCAGCCGCGCGCGCCAGGCCGGGCGCTGCATCAGCAGCACGATCGCCGAGAAATAGCCGAAACACATCAGCGCGTTGGCGATCTGCGCGGCGGTTTGCGAGGCGGCGCCGCTCGCATCGATACCGGAGAAGCTGTGGCTAGGATGCAACCAGGCCGACCACAGCATCAGCGGCAATCCGGCCAGGAAGCCGATCGCGAGCAATTTGCGGAACAGGGGCAGGCGCGTCTCGGGATTGCGGATCGCGCCGCTGCGCACGAACCAGGCGCCGAACGCGAACATGCCCAAGATCGTCAAACCATAAAAAGGCACGAAGCCAAGCATGGTCGCCGTATCCGCGGCGCGCTGCGCCACCGCTTGGGCGTAACTGCCGGCGCCATAGGCTTGCCGCTGCGCTTCGGACAAAGCCGTCATCTGCCGGCCTTGTTCGGCCATGCCCTTCTGCCATTCCGCGGAAGACTGCGGATCCATTTGCGCCAACGCGCCGAAGAACACCATCGCCCAGGGCAATAGCAAGGGCAGCAGGTACAAGACCACGCCCCATTTGGGCAAGTGGGATACCGACGCGTTGCGGAAGAACAGCAGCAACAGGAATCCGATCAGCGCGTAGGTCGCCAGGATGTCGCCCGACCAGATCAGGATCGAATGCGCCAATCCGAAGCCCAGCAACGCCAGCAGCCGCCGCGTGTACACGCCCGCGCCGCTGCCGCCGCGCGCCCGCGCGCGTTCGAGCATCACCGCGAAGCCCATGCCGAACAGCAGCGAGAACAAGGTGATGAACTTGCCCTGCACCAGCACGTAGATCGCCGCGTCCATCCAGCGGTCGGCGCCGGAGAAGCGCGGATTCACGCCGGTCAGCGCTTCCATCAACGGCCCGACGAAGGCCTCGATGTTCATTAGCAGGATGCCGAGCAGGGCGAAGCCGCGCAGCACGTCCATCGTCTCGATGCGTTCGTTCGCCGCGACCGGCTCCAAATGCGCGCCCGAGTCCATGCGATCCCCTCCCGACCGGCCCGGGCGAATCATTCACGCTGAGTGCGCGGGCCGCAAGGGCCGCGATTTTGCGGAGGGGCTTCAGCCCCGACCGCCCTGTGTCGGGGCTGAAGCCCCTCCCACAAGAGCGGTGCTCGCTCGAACCTCTAGGCGAGCCCGCCGAAAAACGAAGGCCTGCTTGCGCAGGCCTTCGGAAGCTTTTCGCGGAGCGCGGGGCTCAATGATCGTGCCCGCCGTCGCCGTGCACGTGGCCGTGCTCGACTTCTTCCGGCTTGGCCTCGCGCACGTCGACGATCTCGACGTCGAAATGCAGGTTCTTGCCGGCCATCGGATGGTTGAGGTCGACGTCGACCACGCTCATCCCGACTTTCTCGATGGTCACCGCGCGCGGCCCGAAATTGGTGTTGAGCACCACTTGCATGCCCGGCTCCAGGCGCTGAGCGCCGAAATGCTTCTTCGGCACGCGCTGGGTCAGGCCGTCGCGGCGTTCGCCGTACGCATCGGCCGCGGCCACGTCGACCGCGAAGCTGTCGCCGGCCTCGCGGCCTTCCATCGCCTTTTCCAGGCCCGGAATGATGTTGCCGTGGCCGATGAGGATCGCGAGCGGCTCGCGTTCCTTGGAACTCTCCAAGGCCTCTTGGCCCTGTTCGGCGACGGTGTAGTGGAAGCGGACGACGCGGTCTTTCTCGATTTTCATTCTGAATTCCGGACTGGCGCAGGCTTGTGGGCGGCGTCGGATTGCGGCCAAGATGCGCGGTGATGAAGGCCGACCATTATCCGGAACCCCGTCCGCCTATGCCAGCGCGCGCGGCCGCGATCGCCGCGCTTTTGGCCATGGCCTGCCTGCTCGCGGCCTGCGGCCGTCCCGACGTGCGCCCTGCGCCCAAGCGCGGCGGCGCCTACGCCTCGCGGTCGTGGCCGATGGTCGAACCCGAGGATCCCGCTTCGGCCAATGCGGTGCTGATGCGCGCGTTGAGCCTGGTCGGCACGCCTTATCGCTACGGCGGCAACACGCCCGAAGGCGGCTTCGACTGCAGCGGCTTGGTCAACTACGTCTACCGCGACATGCTCGATCTGAAGCTGCCGCGCACCTCGCACGAATTGGCGCAGGTGCAAGGCCCGAAAATAGCGCCCGAGCGTCTGGCGGCCGCAGACCTGGTGTTCTTCGGCAGCCGCGGCAGCGTCAGCCACGTCGGCATTTATGTAGGCGAAGGCCGCTTCGTCCATGCCCCCAGCACCGGCGGCACGGTGCGTCTGGACCGGCTCGACGGACCCTACTGGGTCGACCATTACACCGGGGCTCGGCGGGTGTTGCGATAGTGGAATAGTGACGAAGATCGTTCCATCTTTACGTTTTTTTAATCTTTTCTGAACAATATCTTCGGTTTCATCCGGCACTATTCCGCCTGGTTTTGAATAGTGAAAGCCGCGTGACGACGACCGACTCTGGCCAAACAGCCGCCCGTCTCCCCCGCCCGGGTCGCCTCCGTCCCCTCCTCTTCTCCCTGTTGTGCGCTGCCGCGCTGCCGGCTTTCGCGCACCAGAACACTCTGGACAGCAATAGCCACCTGACCAACGCCAGCGCCGCCAGCCCGGCGGTGGCCGATGCGATGGCGCTGTCCGACCGCACCTTGATGGAAGCCACCCTCGACCTGCGCGCGACCGCCGACGCCGGCGGCCTGATGGTCGGCCAGGCCGTGGCTCCGCAGGCGTCCGGCCGGGTCCAGGCCGTCCTGCAGAAGGCCCTGGCCCTGCTCGGCACCCCCTATCGTTGGGGCGGCACTTCGCCGGACGGCGGTTTCGACTGCAGCGGCATGGTCGGCTACGTGTTCCGCAGCGCCTTGGGCATCGAACTGCCGCGCGTGTCGCGCGAGATGGCCAAAGACGGGGAAAAGGTCGACCGCGCCTCGCTGGCCGTCGGCGATCTGGTGTTCTTCAGCCGCCGCGGCAAGCGCGTGGACCACGTCGGCATCTACGTTGGCGACGGCCGCTTCGTGCACGCCCCGCGCACCGGCCGCGACGTGACGGTGTCCAGCCTCAACGACGGCTATTGGAGCCGCAAGTTCTTGCAGGCGCGGCGCGTCAGCGGCGTCTGACGCCGCGCTCCAGCGTTTTCGAAAAAAGGCCGCTGCTAGCGGCCTTTTTCATTTTCGAAGTCGCAATGCATTCCCTCTCCCTTAACGGGAGAGGGACAGGCCCGAAGGGCCAGGGAGAGGGTTCGGCTTTTGACGGAGGGCAACCGCAAATAGCGGAGTCAAAAGCACGCTCTCTACGGGGGGAGGAAAAAACTAACCGCGATACCGCGCGATCGTCTCCTCGATCCCCTTGCTCAAATCCATCACCTTGATCGCGTATTCGGCCAGACGCTTATCGTCTTCCGATGTCGGCACCCAAGGCGGCACCGGCGTCGGCTTGCCTTCCACGCCGTCCAGGGCGACGAACACGATCACGCAATGCGTGCACAGCCGCTCGCCTTGGTCGTCCATCGGATCGCGCGCGCGCACGTCGACCGAGAAATGCATGCTGGTGGTGCCGGTATGCACCAGCTTCGCCGAGACCGTGACCAGATCGCTGATCCGGATCGGCGCGACGAAACGGATCCCGCCCACCGCCACCGTCACGCTGTACTTGCCGCTCCAGCCGACCGCGGCGGCGTAACCGACTTGGTCGATCCATTTCATCACCACGCCGCCGTGCACCTTGCCGCCGTAATTGACGTCGGTGGGTTCGGCCAGGAAGCGGAAATTCAATTCGCGCTGGTGTCCGCTCATGCCGGGGTCTCCATGCGTTCCATGTAGTGGAAAGTAGGTCCGAAACCGAAACGTTCGTACAAGGGGCGGCCCTCGTCGGTGGCGCGCAGTTCCAGCACCGGCACGCCGTCTTGCGCGGCTGCGGCATCCACCGCCGTCAACAAGCGCTTGGCGATGCCGCGGCCGCGATGCGGCGCCAACGTGTACACGTTCATCACGTACCAGCCGCGCCCGGCCGGATTGCGCGCATTGGGCACGCGCTCGAAGGGATTGACCACAACGGTGCCGGCGATTCCGCCCTCCGTCTCGGCCACCCACGCGCGCACGCGCGGCGTGCCCAGCGCCTGCGCGAACCACTGTTCGAGATTGGCAACGAAACCGTTCGGCAGGCGCTGGCCGAGCTCTTCCAGGAAATCCGCCCGCAGCCGCGCCAATCGCGCCGCATCGGCGGGACCGCATTCGCGAATGGCGATATCCATAGCCGGCATCAGCGTCCGAAGAATCGACCCGAAAGGCCGATTATGCGCGGATGCGCGTACTTGCGGGGCGGCGCGCCGAGCGCGATGCTGAAAGCCGTCTCCACCGCACGGAGGGATGCCATGGGGCGCACGATACTCGGCGCCGTCGTCGGCTTGGCCGTGGCGATGCTCGCGATGCTGTTGATCGAAGGCCTGGCCACGATGTTGTTCCCGCCGCCGCCGGGCATCGATCCGAGCAGCGAAGCCGCGCTGGCCGAACTAGTCGCCAAGGCCACGCCGGCGATGAAGGCGATGGTCGTATTCGGCTGGCTGCTGGCGAGCTTCGTCGGCGGCTGGGTCGCGGCGAAGATCTCGCGCGCGCATCGCGTCGGCGCGGCGCTCGTCGTGGGCGCCGCAGTGGTGCTGGGCGTGATCTTCAATGCCGTCGCGCTGCCGTATCCGCTGTGGATGACGGCCTTGGGCGTCTTGCTGCCGATCCCGCTCGCCTGGTGGGCGGCGCGGATCGCCACCCCGCGCGTCGCGTTGTAGGCGGCTTCTTTGTGGGGGCGTCTTTAGCCGCGAGCTTTTACCCGAAGCGAAAGCTCGCGGCTAAAGCCGCTCCCACAAAAAAAGAAACCGGCGCCTGAAGACGCCGGCCGGGGTCTGTCGACCGAAACGAAACCTTACTTGTCGCGGGCCTGGAACTCGCCGTAGGCCTTGAGCTGTTCGGCGATGGCCTTGCCGTCGCCGACCACCACGATCGACTGGTCTTTCGGCGAGTAGTACTTCTTCGCCATCGCCTGCACCTGCGCCGCATCCACGGCACGGATCTTGGGCACGTATTCGCCTAGGAAATTCGACGGCAATCCGATCAGCCAATTCCTGGCCAGCGTCGTCGCCACCGAGCCCTGCATCTGGTTGTTGATCAGATAGCCGCCGGCGACATAGCGCTTGGTGTCGGCCAGTTCCTGCGCGCTCACCGGCTCGTTGCCGAGGCGGTCGAACTCGTAGAAGAACTCCTTCAGCGACGCGCCGGTGACTTCGTTGCGCACGTCCGCCTGCGCGACCACGTTGCCGCCCGCGCGCGCCGCGGACAGGCCCGCGCCGGCGCCGTACGTATAGCCCTTCTCTTCGCGCAGATTGAGGTTGACGCGGCTGCTGAAGCCGCCGCCGAGCACGGTGCTGGCCAGCTGCATCGGCACGTAGTCCGGATCGGTCGCGGCGATCGCCGGACGGCCGATGCGCAAGGTGGACTGCACGCTGCCGTCGCGCTGGATCATCACGAACTGCGGCTTGGCTTCGCGCGGCGCGGCCGGCGTGTCGGGCGCATCGGCGCCCGCGGCCTTCCAATCGCCGAACGCTTTTTCGGCCAAGGCGAAGCCTTCGGCGCCGGTGAGTTTGCCGGTGATCACCAGCAAGGCGCGGTCGGGATGGAAACGGCGCGCGTGTTCTGAACGCAGGTTCTCAGGGGTCAGCGCGGCGATGGTCGATTCGGCGAGCTGCGTGCGCGAATAAGGATGGTCGCCGTAGACCGCCTTGAGCAGCGCACGCGAAGCCTTGAACGCCGGCTGGGCTTCGCTGGCCTTCAGCTCTTGCGCGGCGTTGGCCTGCGCTAGCTTCACTTCGTTCTCCGGGAAAGCGGGCTGGCGGACCACTTCGGCGAGCAGGTCGAGCATGGGCGCGGCATGGCTGGCCAGCGCGTCGGCATAGACGGTGACGCCGTCGTTGCTGGCGCCGGCGCCCAGGCTGCCGCCAAATCCTTGCGCGGTTTCGGCGACCGCCTTCGAATCGCGCTTGGCCGTGCCTTCGTTCAACAAGCCGGCGAACAGGCTAGCGAAACCGGGCGAGGTCGGCGCATCGACGGCCAGGCCGGCGTTGCGCACCGCCAGCACGTAGTCCACGCGCGGCAAGCCGTTGCGCGGCACGACCCACACTTCCAGGCCGTTGGCGAGCGTCTTCTTCTCGATTTGCGGCACCGGCAGCGGCTTGTCGGGCGCGTACGGCGGCAGATCCTTGGGCAGGACGACGGCGTCGCGCGCCGTCGCGGCGCCGCAGAAGGCCAGGGAAATCGCGAGCGCGATGGAGGTCTTGGTCAGCGTCATCGTCGTCTCCTCAGTCCTTCTTCGCTGCGGCGGGCGCGGCGGGCTTCAGCATCGCGGCCGGCTTGCGGTCGATCACGGTGCGATTGGGCGTGGTCAGATACGTGGCGGCGACGCGCTTCACGTCTTCGGACGTCACCGCGTCGATCCAGCCGGGAATCTGGTTGGCGACGTTCGCGTCGCCCCACAGCGTCTGCAGCCGGGCCAGCTTGTCGGCGCGCTGCAGGAACATCTCCATGCCGTTGTACCAATCGGCCAGCAACTGGGTCTTGACCCGGGCGAGCGTGGCGTCGTCAACGCCGTCCTTCGCGACCTTGGCGATTTCTTCGTCCATCGCCTTGAGCAGCGTGTCGGCGTCGGTGGTGGGCTTGTACAGCGCGAACACCGTGAACAGCGTGGGGCCGTCGTATTCCCATTCGCTGGTCAGGCCGTACAACGACTCCACGTTGAGCGCGAGCTCGCGGCCTTTCACCAGGCCCTGGTAGAAGCGCGAAGCGTCGCCGCCGGCGAGCAGCGCGCCCAGCACGGCCATCGGCGCCTGGTCCTTGCTGCCGCGGTCGGGCATCTTCCACGCCGCCGCGATGGCCGGCACCTGGGCCAGCGCGTCGCTCTGCTGCACGCGTTTTTCCTGCGTGTTCAGGCCTTCGCGGAAATCGGTCGGCGGCGGCGTCTTGCGCGCCGGGATGCCGCCGAAATACTTCTTCGCCAAAGCGAAGCCCTGCTCGGGCGTGATGTCGCCGGCGATGCTCAGCACCGCGTTGTTGGGGCCGTAGTAATCGCGGTGGAATTGTTCGACGTCCTTCAGATTGGCGTTTTCCAAGTCTTGGAAGCTGCCGTAGCCGTCGTGGTTGTTCTCCCACTTCTGGAACGCGTGCTGGCCGATGTCGATCCACATGAAGCCGCCGTAGGGCTGATTCTTCACGTTGACCCGGATTTCTTCCTTCACCACGTCCTGCTGATTCTTCAGCGTCGCCGGATTGAAGTCGAGCGTCTTCATGCGGTCGGCTTCGAGCCAGAGCAGCGATTCGATCGCCGATACCGGCGCGGTTTCGACGTAATTGGTGAAATCGGCGCGGGTGGAGCCGTTGTTGCGGCCGCCGCCGCCGGTGATCACGGTGTCGAACACGCCCTTCTTCGCGTTCGGCGTGCCTTGGAACATCAGGTGCTCGAACAAGTGTGCGAAACCGGTGCGGTTCTTGGGCTCCAGGCGCATGCCGACGTGGTACACGACGCTGACCCCGACCACCGGCGCGCTGTGGTCCTCGGAAACGACGACGGTCAGGCCGTTGTCGAGCTTCTGGGTGGCGATAGGCAGGTTCCAGCGGTCCGCGTCGGCGGCGAAGGCCGTGCCGACGGCGAAGCAACCGACCAGCAATCCGGCTAGGCGACGTGCTTGCATACGAAATCCCCAACTTGAGTGGGTGCAGGCTACCTAGCCGACGGGGGCCGTCCACAGGGCCGAAAGTAACGCGGCGGGCTGGCGGGCGGCACGCCGGATCGCCGACACTGTGCATCTTCCACACGGAAACGCATCGCGATGCCTTCGCTCCGCTCGGCCGCCGCCGTCGTCGGCTTGTCGCTGTCCCTGGGTTGTTCTTCCGCCGCCGAACCGGCGCTGCCGCAATTGCGCGCTTACGAGGTCGACGAGAGCTGGCGCCAGCCGATACCGCCGTTCCAGTTGGCCGACAACACCTGGTACATCGGCACGCAAGGGCTGAGCGTCGTATTGGTGAAGACGCCCGAAGGCGCGGTCTTGATCGACGGCGGCATGCCGCAGGCGGCGCCGATGCTGCTCGAGCGCCTGCGCACTTTGGGCGTGAAGCCCGGCGAGTTGAAGTACATCCTGTCCAGCCACGCGCACGCCGACCACGCCGGCGCATTGGCCGCGCTCAAGCGCGGCACCGGCGCGCGCGTAGCCGTCGGCGCGGAAAGCGCGGCGCTGCTGGCGCGCGGCGGCAGCGACGACATCCATTACGGCGACGCGCTGCCGTTCCCGCCGGTGCAGGCCGACCGCATTCTGATGGACGGAGAAGCCATCGAACTGGGCGGCATCCGCCTGGTCGCGCATTTCACGCCCGGCCACACGCCCGGCAGCACCAGTTGGACTTGGACCGACCGCCGCGACGGCAAGGACGTGCGCATCGCTTACGCCGACAGTTTGTCCACGCCCGATTATCGCTTGATCGGCAATGCCCGCTACCCGCGCATCGTCGACGACTACCGCCGCAGCTTCGCCGTCGTGCGCGCCCTGCCCTGCGACGTGCTGCTGACGCCGCATCCGGGCGCCAGCGGTTGGACGCCGGAAAAGACGTCCGCGCCGCACCCCGAACCGATGACTTGCCGCGGATACGCCGACGGGGCCGAGCGCAATTTCGATGCGGAATTGAAGAAGCAGCGCGAGGCCGCGCGCTGATGCCCTACACGCCGATCGTCGCCACGCTGGGCTATGTGCTGTCGCCGGACGGCCGCCAAGTGTTGATGCTGCATCGCAATGCGCGCGAAGACGACCACCATTTGGGCAAATACAACGGCCTGGGCGGCAAGATCGAACCGGACGAGGACGTGCTGGCCGGCATGCGCCGCGAAATCCGCGAGGAAGCCGGAATCGATTGCGAGGAATTGCAACTGCGCGGCACGATCAGCTGGCCCGGCTTCGGCAAGCATGGCGAAGATTGGCTGGGCTTCGTGTTCGTGGTGACCCGGTTTTCCGGAACGCCGCTCGAACGCAATCCAGAAGGCGCCTTGGAATGGGTCGACATCGGCCGCCTGCACGAATTGCCGATGTGGGAAGGCGACCGCGAGTTCCTGCCGCTGGTGTTCGATAGCGATCCGCGGCCGTTCCATGGCGTGATGCCGTATCGGGACGGGAAAATGGTGTCGTGGCGCTATTCGCGGGCGTGATGCGCCCCCCTCTCCCGCTTGCGGGGCGAAGCGGCGCTGCTTGCGTGGCACCGCCGCGCGCGCCGCTGAGCGCCTGCGCGTAAGCGCAGGCCGGGCCGGGGCGCGGAGCGTGGGCTGGGATGAGGGTGCGCAACGACTGTTTGGCGCGACCGGCGCGTCCGCGCGCCCTCACCCAACCCTCTCCCGCAAGCGGGAGAGGGCTTCGATCGCAGCGTTACGGCGCGGCTTCCAGATAGCTCGTGTCGCGCTCGCCGCCCGGCCCCATCACGTACTCCATGTTCACCGCGAGCGGCGCGCTCTCGACGAAGCCGAACTTTTGGTAGAGATACTTCGCATCGCCGTCGGCGACCAGGGTGACGTAGGCCGATTCAGGCACATTGCGCTGGATCCAAGCATCGAGTGCGGCCATCACCCGCCGACCCAGGCCTTGGCCCTGGAATTCCGGCACGATCGCGATGTCGACGACGGTGAAGAAACAGCCGTTGTCGCCGATGATGCGGCCCATGCCGACCGTCTCGCCGTCGCGCTGCAGGCTGACGCCATACAGCGTGTTCGGCAGCGCCCGCGTCGCCGCTTCGGCCGTTTTGGCGTGCATGCCGGCCGCCGAGCGGATCCGCAAATAATCCTCCACGCCCGGGAAACGCTCGACCAGCTCGATCGCCTCGCCCATCACGCGCGCTCCTTCGCGTCTACTTCCGTCTTCTCGTCTTCGGCGATGCCGACGTTGCTGGAAGCCGCTTCGTAGATCTCGCGGTCGAGCAGCCCCGTTTCCTTCGCCACCAGCACCGGCACCAGCATCTGGCCGGTGACGTTGGTCATCGTGCGCATCATGTCCAGGATGCGGTCGATCGCGTACAGATAACCGATCGCCTCCAGCGGCAATCCGGCCGCGCTCAGCACCACCGTGGCCATGATCACCGCGGTGCCCGGAACGCCGGCGGTGCCGAAGCTGCCCAGCACCGACGCCAGTACGATGATCAGGTATTGCCCCATCGACAGTTCGATGCCCGCGTATTGGGAGATGAACACCGCCGCGAGCGCCGGATAGATCGCACCGCAGCCGTCCATCTTGATGCTGGCGCCCAACGGCACCGCGAACGCGGCGTAATCGCGGTCCACGCCATGGTTATGGACCACGCTGCGCAGCGACACCGGCATCGCCGCGAAGCTGGACGAAGCGACGAAACCGACCTGCATCGCCGGCGCCGCGCCGCGGAAGAATTTCAGCGGATTCAGGCCGTGCGCCAGCAACAGGCCGGTGTAGACCACCACGATGTGGAAGGCGCAAGCCGCGTACAACGCGATCACGAAACTGCCCAGCGGCAGCAGCTTCTCGAAACCGTAAGCGCCGACCAGCCCGGCGATCAGGCCGAAGGTGCCGATCGGGGTGAACTCGAGCACGAACCGCGTCACTTGGATCATGGTTTCGCTGGCTTCTCCGGCCAGCTTGCGCAGGTTGGCGGTCTTTTCGCCAAGCTTGACGAAAGCGAAGCCGATCAATCCGGCGAAGAAGATCACCTGCAGCACGGTGCCGTTGCTCGGCACCAGCACCGACTTGCCTTCCGCCGTCTTGCCCACGTCGGTCGCCGACAGCGCGCGGAACGGATTCTGCGGCACGATGTTGAACAGCACGTCCAGCGGGCCCGGCACTTCCTTGGGTTTGTAGTCGGCCGCGATCTGCAATCCGCTGACGCCGCTGCCCGGCTTGAACACGAAGCCCGCCGCCAGGCCGACGCATACCGCCAGCACCGCCGTCATCGCGAACCAGGCGAAGGTGCGGCCGCCGAGAGCGGCGATCGATTTCTGCCCGTGCAGCGAGCCCACCGCGCTGATCACCGCGAAGAACACCAGCGGGATCGCGATCATCTTGATCAGATTGACGTAGACGTCGCCGAGCGGCTCGAACCATTTCGCCGCGTTCTCGCCGAAGGCCAGGCCGGCCAGCGCGCCCAGGACGAAACCGGCCAGCACGCGCTGCCAGAACGGGATGCGGAACCACCATTTCAGCATGGGAACGGCTCGATTCGGTCCAAACCCCGACGATACCTCATCCGGGCGCGGCGGACAGTCGGCGATGCGCAACGCCGGCGTTCCATCCGTGGGCGGACCGCTCCGGGCCATCGTTCGAAAGAAGCGAACGATGCCGGCGATATCTTCGATATTCGCGGATCGGCCGCCTGACTATGGTGTTCCTCGGATTCAGGAAGCCGCGAATCCAGTGCCGGCCCGTCGCGCCGAAACGCCGAACCCCGTCCTCTCATGGAGTCGCCGATGCTGTTGCCGCTTTTGCTCGCCTCTTCCGCCGCCGCCTTCCCCGCCGACGTGGTCGCGCCGGTGCGGGAATATCTCCGCGCCAACGCCACTCAAACCGCGAAACCGCTGGAGCGGGCCTTCCATCCGACCGCTCAGATGTATTGGGTAGGTCAGGACGGCGACGTCCTGATCCGCACCATGGCCGAGTGGCGCCAGCTGATGGCCGACGGAAAACACAAGGCCCGTTTCGAGCAAACGATCGTCGCTCTCGACCGCAGCGGCGATGCGGCCGTGGCGACGGTCGAAGGCAATCGCGACGGCAAGCCGTTGACCGATTATCTGTTGCTGATGAAGCTGCAAGGCGAATGGAAGATCGTCGGCAAGGTCTTCGCTTCGGCGCCGCGCCCGGCCGAGACCGACCCCGCAACCGCCGCGGAGTTGCGCGCCGTGGTGCGAGCCAAGCTGCGCAGCGACCTGAGCTTCAACGGCGACGAACTGCTGCGGACGCAGCAACCGCGCGCCATGTTCTTCAATTTGGATTTGGAACAACTGGTGGCCGTCTCCGCTCAGGAATGGGCGGCGCGCTTCGACCGCCGGCGCAAGGAGGGCTCGACCCTGAAGCCGCTGTCGCAGAAGATCGATACGGTCGCCGCCACCGGCGACGTCGGCTATGCGCGCTGGACGGTCGACTGGTCCAGCGGCCGCCGGATCGTCGATTACGCTCTGCTGATCCGCCAGGGCGGCCAATGGCGCATGGTCAATACCGCCTGGGTGCAACACGACGGCCGCTAGAACCTTGGCATAATTCGACGCGGCCTTTTGGGCCGCTATTTTTCTCACCATTCCGGAATACCCGATGCCTCGAACCCGCATCCGCATGCCCCGCTCCGGCCGAGCGATAGCCGCTTCCTGCTTGGCCGTCCTGCTCGCCGCCTGCGCGGCGCAGCCCGCGCACGAGAACGCGTCCGCGGCCGTGCGCGTGGACGTTCCGTCGATCCGACATCCCGACGGCGAAAACGCCGCATGGTGGTTCCGCGACGGCGCGGCGCAAGCCGCCGAACGCGGCGCGATGCGCGGACGCGCCAAGAACGTGATCCTGTTCGTCGGCGACGGCATGAGCCTGACCACGGTCGCCGCCGCGCGCATCCTGCAAGGCCAGCGCAACGGCGGGCCAGGCGAAAACAACCGGCTCAGCTGGGAACGCTTCCCCGATACCGCGCTCAGCAAGACCTACAACACAGATTCGCAGACGCCCGATTCGGCCGGCACCATGACCGCGATGATCACCGGCGTGAAAACGCGCGCGGGCATGCTCAGCGTAGGCCAGTCGGCCAAGCGCAAAGACTGCAGCGAAGCCTTGAAGGCGCCCTTGCTGAGCGCCTTGGAGTTGGCCGAAAGCGCGAACATGGCCACCGGCATCGTCACCACCGCGCGCGTCACCCACGCCACCCCGGGCGCCACTTATGCGCACACCTCGGAGCGCAATTGGGAAGGCGACACCGAGCTCAGCGAAACCGCGCGCAGCGAAGGTTGCGCCGACATCGCGCGGCAACTGATCGAGACGCCGTTCGGCGACGGACCCGAAGTGGTCTTCGGCGGCGGACGCGAATACTTCATGACCGTCGAACAACGCGATCCGGAGGAGGACGACAAGGTGGGCGGGCGCCTGGACGGCCGCGATTTGATCGGCGAATGGCGGGCCAAGCGTCCGGGCGGCGCCTACGTCTGGAATCGCGAGCAGTTGAACGCGGCGCGCGGCAAAACGCCGATCCTGGGCTTGTTCGAATACGACCACCTGCATTTCGACTACGACCGCAAGGACGATCCGGGCGAACCGAGCCTGGCCGAATTGACCAAGGATGCGATCCAGCGCCTGCAATCCTCGCCCAACGGCTATTTCCTGATGGTCGAAGGCGGCCGCATCGATCACGCCAACCACTACGGCAACGCCTACCGCGCGCTGACCGACACGATCGCGCTGTCCGACGCGGTGCAGGCCGCCGCGGACCTGACTTCCGACCAGGACACGCTGATCCTGGTCACCGCCGACCATTCGCACACGCTGACCTTCGTCGGCTATCCGCAGCGCGGCAATCCCATCCTCGGCAAAGTGCGCGGCAGCAGCGGCGAGGACGAAGGCGGCGACCTGGCCATGGACGCGACCGGCCTGCCCTACACCACGCTGGCCTATATGAACGGGCCGGGCAACACCGGCGCGACCTCGTCGCAACCGGCCGGGCCGAAAAAATTCTTCCACGCCGGCAAGGAATACGAATCCGCGAACGGACGGCCCAACCTGACCGACGTGAACACCGAAGACCCGGACTACATGCAGGAAGCGCTGGTGCCCTTAGCCAACGAAAGCCACGGCGGCGACGACGTCGGCATCTGGGCGCGCGGCCCGGGCAGCGACGCCGTGCGCGGCAGCGTCGAACAAAACACGATCTTCCACTTCATGGTGCAAGCCACGCCGAAAATGCGCGAACGGCTGTGCGCGGCGGGCTTGTGCGACGCGAACGGCGTACCCGTAGAACTGCCCAAACCCGGCGATTTCCGGGCCCGTTGATCCGGCGGCCGAGCCGTCGGCGCCCGTTAGGTAACGCGCCTCGTCCGAGGCGCGGCGCCTATCATTTTCGGCCGCACCGGCTCGTCGTAGGTCGCCAGCACAAGGTCGACTACCCAGCGCCGTTCCTGCGCGCGCTCGACGTGGTCCATCGTGGCGACGCGCGCGTCGAATCCCTCCGGCGCGCGTTCTCCGGGGGCGAGAGTCCAAGCCGTGACCAGCCTGTCGAATCGGCCCAAACGCCCGAACTTGTAGACGCTCGAGCTGACCAGCGTGCCGCTTCGATTGGAGTCCAGCCCGATCCAGTGCAGCGCACGTTCTCCCGGCCAGTTCATTTCGATGCCGACATCGATGTAGTCCATGCGATGCCGCGCGAACATGTTGTCGAGCTCGACCGAACGTTTTTCCACTTTTCCCATCACCTTGCGTTCGATCCTGCCTTGGGCGTCCGTAACCAAATGCACGCCCGCATCGGGCGAGCGCGGGCTTTTCTCGGTGCTCAGCACCATGCGGACCGGGACGTGCGCAAGCGGACTTCCGTCCGAGCGCACCAACTGCATCCGCACTTCCACCATTTCCTCGGCCTTGGACGCGCCCGTATCGCAGGCGACCAATCCGAGCGCCGTCATCACCGTCCATA
Source organism: Luteimonas gilva (assembly GCF_005239095.1). Taxonomy (GTDB): domain Bacteria; phylum Pseudomonadota; class Gammaproteobacteria; order Xanthomonadales; family Xanthomonadaceae; genus Luteimonas_C; species Luteimonas_C gilva. The sequence goes on from NZ_SZUA01000001.1 coordinate 1,270,996, forward strand.
TCGTTTTCATCGCCATCCCCGCTTCCTATAACGGCCGTCGCCCAGGCTGGGGACGGGAGCAGGCTGATAGACGACGATCGAAGCCGGACCCGGCCATGGAACGGCCGGTACGGCACACACCAGAGCGCTTCAGAAAGGCTTGGCCAGCACTAGGTAAACCACACCGATCAACAGCAGGACCGGCGCCTCGTTGAACAATCGCAAGGTCTTGGCCGATGGAAGTGCGCGTCCCGCATCGGCGCCCTTCAGCCACCGGCCCGCCACGATGTAGTGCGTCAACATCAGGATCACCAGCACCAATTTGGCGTGCAGCCATTCGCCGGCGATGCCGAAGTGCAGCCACAGCGTCAGCCCCAACGCCGCGGCCAAGCCGAACATGATGTGGCCGAAGCGGTACAGCCGGCGGCCCATCAATATCAGCCTCGCCCGCACCGCGGCGTCGCCGCCGGCTTCGACGATGTTGACCAGGATCCGCGGCAGATAGAACACGCCGCCCATCCAGGCCATCACGAACACCACGTGCGCGGTCTTGGTCCACAGATAGGCTTGCATGCGCGGCTCCGAGTCGTTCGCGCTAGGATGATACGACGATGGCCGCATTCCGACACATGGGCAAGCAATACGACGCGCGGTATTTCCAACGCTGGTACCGGGAGAGCTGGATCGGCGGCAACGCCCGGCTCGCGCGCAAGGTCGCCATGGCGGTCGCGGTAGCGGAATACCATTTGCAGCGGCCGATCCGCAGCGTGCTCGATATCGGCTGCGGGGAAGGCGCCTGGCGCGCGCCGCTGCTGAAGCTACGGCCGAAGCTGCGGTATCTGGGCTTCGACGGCAGCGAGTACGCGGTGCGGCGCTACGGCTCCCGCCGCAACCTGCACCTGGCTCGCTTCGGCGATTTCGCCGAACTGCGGCCGTGCGCGCCGGCCGACCTGCTGGTCTGCAGCGACGTGCTGCATTACCTTTCCGCCCGCGAACTCGACCGCGGCCTGCCGGGACTGGTCGAACTGTGCGGCGGCGTCGCCTTCCTGGAAACGTTCGCCCGCGAAGACGAAGCCGAAGGCGACGAGGACGAGTTCCGCAACCGCCCCGCTTCTTTCTACCGCAAACGCTTCGAAGCGCTGGGCTTGCGCCAAGCCGGTTCGCATTGCTGGTTGTCGCCGGGGTTGGCCGGCGACGCGACCGCGCTGGAAATCAGCTGACCTTTTTCTTGCGCTTCGGCTTGGCCGCGGGTTTGCGCCGCGCGGCTTCCAGCGCCCGTTGCGCCCACGGGCGCATCGCATCGGGCGAGTCCATCGCCGTCTCGGGCGCGGACCAATAACTGGTTTCCACGATGCGGCCGCGCCCTTCGAACACGAAAGGCGCCGAGCCGACCTGTTCGAACTCCGAACGCGTTTCGGCGTCGGTCTTCAAATAGAAGGTTTCTTCGGCTACGAGGCCGGCCATCAGGCCGTCGACGTAGACGCCCCAACCGCCGAACATCCGCCGCGCCGAGGTGGCGCCCAACGGCGCCAGCAATTCCAGCAGATAGTCGACGAAGGGGTCGCGCGCGGCCATGGCGCCACTATACGACGGCACCGCTTCGGTAGCCCGGGTAGGAAAGCGCACCCGGGCTACGAAAATCAATAGGCGGCGCTTTTCACGAGCAGATGCTTGGCGAACAACCCGTGCAACTTGCCGATGCCGCGCGCCAGGTGCAGGGTCGCGAACAGCATCAGGATGCCGACCACGAACAGGAGCGGCAACGACCAGGGATACAGCGACGTGCTCACGATATCGTCGTTGATGGTCAATATCTGCCAGCCGTCGACGCTGACGCCCGCATCGGCGCCGAAAAACCACACCGCCAGCGGCGCCGCCACGAACGCCAACGAGACAGCGGTGAGCGTGACGACGAGGGTGAAGTACGCGATGCCCAATGGCAGCATCGCCAGGAAATACAGCATCGTCGGCCAGGTGCGCGGATCGGTGAACATGTCGACGATGCGCTGCGTCCACGGCTTGCCGCGGTCGGCGTACAGCGGGCGCCGCGGCATGCGTTCGCCCAGCATCGCTTCGACCAAGCGGCCTTCCACCAGCGACAGCACCCGCACCGAGCCGAAGAACAGGATCACGAACGGAATGCCGATGATCAGCACCGCGAAGCCCGCCGACATCGAAGCGCCGGCCACCACCCAAGTGAAGTAGAAAATGCCGGTGGCCAGCGACAGCAGCATGTAGAACAGCGCGGCATAGGCGCGCGGATCGGCGATCACACCGAAGAAGCCGCCCAGCAGCGATCGGCGCGGCGGACGCGGCGGCGGACGCAAGGCCTTGTTCACCGTCACTTCCGTATCGCGATAGATGTCGGCCACTTCCTCCGGCGCGCCGTAGCTGCCGGCGACCGAGGCGATCACTTCGGCTTCGCCCTTGCCCGGGTTTTCGGCCATTTCGGAGCGCAGATATTCTTCGGCGTCGTACAGGGCGTCTTGGATCAACGCCGGATCGGCTCCGGCCAAGGCGACGCGCAGCTGATCCAGGTATTCGGGAATGGTGGACGGCGTACGAGTCATGGGATCAGCCCCTCGAGAACGGAATCGACGGAATCGCGGGTCGCGCGCCAGGCGGCGGCCCACTCGCGCAGCACGTCGCTGCCTTGCGCGGTGATGCGGTAGTAACGGCGCGGCGGCCCGGCCACCGACGGCTCCACATGGCTGCCGAGCAGTCCGGAAGCCTCCAAGTTGCGCAGTACCGGATACAGCGCGCTCTGCTTGCCGCTGAGCACGCCCTCTCCGAAGCGTTCCAGTTGCTTGGCGATCTGGTAGCCGTACATCGGCTCGCCGGCCCGGGCCAGCACCGCCAGTAAGGTCAGCGACACGGTGCCCGCGCTGAGTTCCTTCTGGAATTTCTTGAGCTGGAGGTCGGTGTCGGTCACGGCAGGCCCGCTAGGTTGATGGGAATGCTATTGCTAAGTTAGCTATAGTGCATATGCCATTAGTTAGGGTGGGCCTTGGCCACCATCGCCATCCGGCCAACCGTCACCTGTGTCTATGTCTAAGGGTTTGTCGCCGTCGAACACCCGGCGCCGGCGGCCAAGGCTCACCCTGCGGCAGCGTTCATCCGAATCGGCTACTCTTGTGCATTGCAGCAAAGAGCCCGCCCGCCGCCATGCTCTATCAGCTCCACGAAATGACCCGCTCCTGGCTCAGCCCCTTCGTCTATTGGGCCGAGGCCAACGCCAAGATCCTCACCGCCCCCAGCAGCCCGTTCGCGGCGCTGCCGGGCGCGCATCGCCTGGCCGCGAACTACGAGTTGTTCTACCGGATCGGCAAGGATTACGAGAAACCCGAATTCGGCATCCACTCGATCGACATCGACGGCCATACCGTGCCCGTCGCCGAAATAGAGGCGCTGAGCAAGCCGTTCTGCAAATTGCTGCGCTTCAAGCGCTATACCGACGATGCGGCCAACATCGCGGACTTGAAGGACGACCCGACCGTGCTGGTGGTCGCGCCGCTGTCCGGCCACCACGCGACGTTGCTGCGCGACACGGTGCGCACGCTGCTTCAAGACCACAAGGTCTACATCACCGACTGGGTCGACGCGCGCATGGTGCCGACCGAAGAAGGCGCGTTCGGGCTGGACGATTACGTCGCCTACATCGAAGAGTTCATCCGCCACATCGGCGCGGACAACCTGCACGTGATCAGCGTCTGCCAGCCGACCGTGCCGGTGCTGGCGGCGATTTCGCTGATGGCCGCGCGCGGCGAAAAAACGCCGCGCAGCATGATCATGATGGGCGGCCCGAACGACCCGCGCGAGAACCCGACCGAGGTCAACGACCTGGCCACCGAGCAGCCGCTCAGCTGGTTCCGCAACAACGTCATCCACAGCGTGCCCTACCCTTATCCCGGCCGTGGCCGCCAGGTGTATCCGGGCTTCTTGCAGCACGCCGGCTTCCTGGCGATGAATCCGCGCCGGCACCTGCAATCGCACTGGGATTTCTACCAAGACCTCGTGCGCGGCGACCTGCAGGACGCCGATGCCCATCGCCGCTTCTACGACGAATACAACGCCGTGCTGGACATGCCGGCCGAGTACTACTTGGACACGATCCGGATCGTATTCCAGGAATTCCTGCTGCCGCGCGGCTTGTGGGACGTGCGCGGCGAGCGCGTGGACCCGTCGAAGATCCGCGACTGCGCACTGATGACCATCGAAGGCCAGTTGGACGACATCTCCGGCCGCGGCCAGACCCGCGCCGCGCACAAGCTGTGCAGCGGCATCGCCGAGGAAAACCATCTGCACTACACCGTGCGCGGCGCCGGCCACTACGGCATCTTCAGCGGCCGCCGCTGGCGCGAGCAGGTGTATCCGCGGGTGCGCGAGTTCATCGCCAAGTACGCCTGAGCCCGCTCTTGTGGGAGGGGCTTCGGCCCCGACAGCTTCGTCGGGGCCGAAGCCCCTCCCACAAGATCAAAAGCGGTCAGTTGCGCAACTTGTACCCGGTCTTGAAGATCCACCAGACCACGAACAAGCACAGCCCCAGGAATCCGACGATCGCCACGGCGCTGATCCGCACGTCCACGTCCGCGTTGCCGTAGAAACTCCAGCGGAACCCGCTGATCAGGTACACCACCGGATTGAACAGCGTGATCTTCTGCCAGATCGGCGGCAGCATCTTGATCGAATAGAAGGCGCCGCCCAGGAAAGTCAGCGGCGTGACGATCATCAGCGGGATCACCTGCAATTTCTGGAAATCGTCCGCCCACAGCCCGATGATGAAGCCGAACAGGCTGAAGGTGATCGCGGTCAGGAACAGGAAGCAGATCATCCAGAACGGATGCGCGATTTCGTAATCGACGAAGAACCGCGCCGTGATCAGGATCAGCACGCCCAGCATCACCGACTTGGTCGCCGCCGCGCCGACGTAGCCGATCACCGCCTCGATATAGGACACCGGCGCCGACAGCAGCTCGAAGATGGTGCCGGCCCATTTCGGCATGTAGATGCCGAACGAGGCGTTGGAGATGCTCTCGTTGAGCAGGGTCAGCATGATCAGGCCGGGGATGATGAAGGCGCCGTAGCCGACCCCGTCGATGTCGCCCATCCGCGAGCCGATCGCCGCGCCGAACACCACGAAATACAGCGACGTCGACAGCACCGGCGAAGCGATGCTCTGGGTGATGGTGCGGAAGGTGCGCGCCATCTCGAACCGGTAGATCGCGCGGATCGCATGCAGGTTCATGCCGCCGCTCCTTCGCGATTGTTTCGCACCAGGCTGACGAAGATGTCCTCCAGCGAGCTCTCGCTGGAATGCAGGTCTTTGAAATCGATGCCTTGGTCGCCCAAGCGCTTGAGCAGCGAAGCGATGCCGGTTTCCTCCTGTTGCGTGTCGAAGGTGTAGACCAGCGCGTGGCCGTTCTCGGCCAACTCCAGCGGCAGGTCGGATATCGCCTCGGGCATGCTGTCGAGCGGATTCCGCAAGGTCACGGTCAACTGCTTCTTGCCCAGTTTGCGCATCAGCGTGCGCTTGTCCTCGACCAGGATCAGCTCGCCCTTGCTGATCACGCCGATCCGGTCGGCCATTTCTTCGGCCTCCTCGATGTAGTGCGTGGTCAGGATGATGGTCACCCCGCTCTCGCGCAGCTTGCGCACCATTTCCCACATGTCGTGGCGCAGCTCGACGTCGACGCCGGCGGTGGGTTCGTCCAGGAACAGGATCTGCGGTTCGTGCGACAAGGCTTTGGCGATCAGCACGCGCCGCTTCATGCCGCCGGAGAGCGCCATGATCTTGCTGTCCTTCTTGTCCCACAACGACAGGTCGCGCAGCACTTTTTCCAGATAAGCGGGATTCGGCGGCTTGCCGAACAAGCCGCGGCTGAAGGTGACCGTGGCCCAGACGCTCTCGAACGCGTCGGTGGACAGCTCCTGCGGCACCAGCCCGATCTTCGAACGCGCGGCGCGGTACTCGGCGGCGATGTCGTGGCCGTCGGCGACGACGCTGCCTTCGCTGGCGTTGACGATGCCGCAGACGATGCTGATCAGCGTCGTCTTGCCGGCGCCGTTCGGGCCCAGCAGCGCGAAGATCTCGCCGCGGCGGATGTCCAGGTTCACGTTCTTCAGCGCGCGGAAGCCGGACTTGTAGGTCTTGCTGAGGTTCTTGATGGAAATCACGGGGGATTGCACGGCGCCTCCTGGCGTTCGCTGCAGCGGGCCCGCCGCGAACCGTAGAGTCGAGCTTGCTCGACTGCTTTTATGGTCGGAATCAAGAGCAGTCGAGCAAGCTCGACTCTACAAAAGCGGGTCGCCCATTGTCGCAGCCTTGGGGCCGCTGCCAACCCCTGAAAGTTGGGATTCTGTGGCCAAGATTCCCGAATCGCCGCCGCGGCCAGTACACTCGCGCGACTCACCGGAGAGAGCCATGCGTAAGAACCTGCTGTGCGCCGCGCTGCTGCTTGCCTTCGCACCCATGCTGCAAGCGCAGCAAAACGCCGAGAAGCCGAAGGTGAAATCGGCCAAGGAAATCGTCGACGCCGCACCCGCTTCGGCTTGGCGCACGCTCGACCCGGCGAATACGCTGTACATGGACCTGAAAGCCGGCCGGGTGATCATCGAATTGGCCCCCGGTTTCGCGCCCGAGCACGTCGCCAACATCAAGGCGCTGGCGCGCGGCGGCTATTGGGACGGCTTGAGCATCTACCGGTCGCAGGACAACTTCGTCGTCCAGTTCGGCGATCCGACCGAAGACGAGAAGCAGCGCAAGCCGCTTTCCACCGGCGCGAAAGCGAAACTGCCGGCCGAGTTCGAACGCTCCAGCGCAGGACTGGCCTTCGACGCGTTGCCCGATAGCGACGGGTGGGCGCCGCAAGTCGGCTTCTCCGACGGTTTCCCGGCCGGACGCGATCCGAAATCCGGCAAGACGTGGTTGGCGCATTGCTACGGCACGCTCGGCGCGGGCCGCGACGTCGCCGCGGACAGCAGCAACGGCACCGAGCTTTACGTCGCCACCGGCCAATCGCCGCGCGCGCTGGACCGCAACATCACCGTGGTCGGCCGCGTCGTGCAAGGCATGGAACTGCTCAGCGTGATTCCGCGCGGACCCGAACCAATGGGCTTCTACAAGGAAACCGAACGGCGCGTGCCGATCGTTTCGATCAAGCTGGCCTCCGAAGTACCGGAAGCCGAACGCCTTCCGCTGCAGTTGCTGAAGACCGACAGCGTGGCCTTCAAGGAAGCGACCGAAGCGCGGCGCAACCGCCGCGACGAGTGGTACAAGCACCCGGCCGGGCATATCGATCTGTGCAATGTGCCGTTGCCGGTGCGGCCTGTGCCCAAGAACTAATCAACCCATGAGCCCCTCTCCTATCGGGAGAGGGGTTGGGGTGAGGGTTCGGCGCGAGCGCGGAGCTGCAGTCGCGCACCGAACCCTCATCCGCCCTTCGGGCACCTTCTCCCGGCGGGAGAAGGACAACCCAAAGACCGCTCGTCAAAACTCCCGCGAGAACCTCACTCCGATCGTCCGCGGCGGTGTGCTGACGGTGTACGGCTGATTGCCGCAAGTCAGCGTCGCGCACTGCGCGAACCGGGTCAGTTCGGTGCGTTTGTCGAACACGTTCTTGACGAACACGTCCAGCGACCAGCTGCCGCGCTTCACGCCGCCGGATAGGTCGACGATGGTGTAAGCATCCAGATCGCCCATCAACGCATGTTCGGCCGCACGGAAATCGGTGATGCGGTCGCCCTGATGGAAGACCGAGGCCTGGAAATAAGGCTCGTATTGGCCCGCATCCCAGGTGTAGCGGCCGATCAGGCTGCCTTTGAACTCGGGCGTCAACGGCAAGCGCGTGCCCGACTCCGCCTGCGGCCCGTCCACCGGATCGCCGGTCTGCGGATTGATCGTGCCGGGCGGACAGACGCTGATCGCGTTGCCGGACAGGTCGGTGAAACCGCAATAGGTTTCGGTGAGCTTGGCGTCGTACCAGGCGAAGCCGCCGGTGATGGTCAGGTTGTAATTCACCGCCCAGTTCAGATCGACTTCGATGCCGTCGATGCGCGCTTGGCCCGCGTTGCGGATTTCGGTCAGGCCGTTCTGGCCCAGGTACGCGAATTGGAAGTCTTTCCAGTCCTCGCGGAAGATCGCACCATTGAACGAAAGACGGTTGTCGGCCCAGGTGGTCTTCCAGCCGACTTCGTAGTTGGTGAGGAAGTCGGACAGGTAGGGCGGCAGCGTGCCGCGCCGATTGATGCCGCCGGGGCGGTAGCCTTCCGACCAGGTCGCGTAGACCAGCTTGGTATCGCTGATGTCGTAGGTGATGTTGAAACGGCCGAGCGAGCCGTCTTCCTTCACGGTCTTGTCGAAGTTCTCGCAGGGCGCACCTTCGTACTTGACCCAATTGGAAGGATCGCCGTAACGCGCGCGGCAGCCCGCTTCGCCGTAGCGGAATGCGGGATCCAACGAACTCTGCGATGAATAGCCTTCGGCGAAGCCGAAATAGCCCCGCAGGCTGTTGTTGGCGCGGAACCAGCGCCCGCCGCCGGTGACCGACAGCTTGTCGGTGATGTCGAAGGTCAGTTCGCCGAATACGGCCTCGTCGCGGTCCTTGCGGTCCTGTTCGGTGAGCCAGATGGTGTCCTCGTAGCCGCTCACCGACAGGACCGAGGCCAGATCGTCCACGCGGTAGCGCTGGTGGATGTCGTGCTTCTGCTCCTGCCAAAACACGCCCGCCACCAGGCGCAGCCGGTTTTCCGCCGGCGAAGTGAGGCGCAGCTCGTGGCTGGTCATCCGGTAGCCGTCGCGGGCCTGGATGTATTGCGACGGATTGATGAGTTCGCCGGCATCGTTGTAGAAGTAGGCGCCATAGCCGGCTAGCGTGTCGTACCAGAAGCCGTAATCGTTGTAGTCGGATTCCGAATCCACGTTGCGGGTCAGACGCGAGAACGCGTACACCAGATCGAAATTGCCGATCTTGCCTTCCACGGTCAGCGCGGCCTGGTTCCAGCGGTCCTTCGACGATTCGTTGTAGAAATGCTTGACCTTCAGATCGCCGACGCTGGGATCGTAGCCGGTGCTGCCGCTGGCGACCATCTTTTGGCCCATGATCTGCGGCATGATCGACCAGTTGTCGTTCAGGTCCACTTTCAGCGCGGCGCGCGCGCCCATCGTCTCGGCGTCGTTGTAGTCGTCGTCGGCGCGGTTGGCGTTGTCGATGGTGATGCCGGAGGTGGGGAACGTGCGCGTACCGCGCACGTTGTCGACGTAGCCGGCGTCGTACTTCTGCCAGCCGACCAGGCGCACCGCGGCGTTGCTGTTGATCGGCAGGTTGGCGAAGCCCTCGAAGATGTGGCCGATGCCGCCGTCCTTGATCGACGTGCCCTCGATGCCGTAACCGGCGGCGAATCCGGACGGATCGGGCTTGTTGGTGATGATCTTGACCGTGCCGGCCTGCGAACTGGCGCCGTACAGCGTGCCTTGCGGGCCGGCGAGCGCTTCGACGCGCTCGATGTCGTACATGTGGATGTCGAGCGCGCCCTGGTTCGTCGTGATCGGCTGCTCGTCCAGATACATGCCCACGCTCGGCTTGGAACCGGAATGGTTGCCGTCGCCGCCGCTGGCCACGCCGCGCATGTACACCTGCACGAAACCCGGGCCCGAGAACACGCCGCCGCCGGCGGTGCCGTAGGACAGGCTGGGGATCATCTTCGCGTAGTCGTCGAAGTCGGCGACCTGCTGCTGCTCCAGCTGCGCATTGCCGATCGCCTGGATGCTGATCGGCACTTTCTGTAGGTTCTCCACGCGCTTCTGCGCGGTCACCGTCACCGTATCCAGCGTCCTGGCGCGGGTTTCGGGCGTGGACGGCGCCGGTGGCGTCTGCGCGTCCTGCGCCCAGGCCGGCGCGGCGCAGGCCATGCAGACGGCGGCCGCCAACGGCAATCGGTGCAACGTCTTGGGATCGATCCGCCTGCTCGTTCTTCTGATGTCTCGCACGCTGGTCTCCTCGGTGGATGCCTAGGACTTCTGGTTATGTGGGTTGCAGCTCTCGGGGTACGGACGGATAAACATCGAGCACTGGGCCCAAAGCTTGCTTCAGCGGCCCCAGCCAGGATTCGTAATGGCGCCAATGGTCGACGCCTTCGCGGTAGATCGGTTGCCGCACTTGTTCGGAACTGGCGGTGCGCACCGGGCGCTCGTTCTCGAAGAAGCGCAGGCATTGCGCTTCGAACGGAAGGCCGCAGTAATCCAGCAGCTTGCGGACTTCGGCTTCGGTATCGTCGACCATGTTTTCGTAGATCACCCGATGCACGCGGCCGGGCAGCGCCGCGTCGAAATGCGCCATCAGGTCCATGTAGTCGCGGTAGTAGCGGCCGATGTCGTCCAGGCTGTAAGTGAAGCTCTGCCCGCGGGCGAAATGCTGCTTGAAGCCGGAAAAGCCGCAGGCCAGCGGGTGGCGGCGCGCATCGACGATGCGCGCGTTCGGCAGGGCCAGATGGATCAAACCCAGGTGCGCGAAGTTGTTAGGCATCTTGTCGATGAAGAAAGGCGCGCCGCGCTTGCGGTGGATGCGGGTGCGCTCCAGATAACGCTCGCCCAGTTCGCGCAATTCGTCGGCCGCGAGTTCGGCGAGCACCTCGTGGTAGGCGGTGCTGCGCGGCGCGGCGGTGCGCTTGCGCAGCTCGCGGGTCAGCGACAGGATTTCCGGCAGTTCCATCGTGCCTTCGACGGCCGAATGGCTGGACAGGATCTGCTCGATCAGGGTCGAGCCCGCGCGCGGCAGGCCGACGATGAAGATGGGATCGGGCGCGTCGGCGCCCCAGCCTTCGCGTTCGCGGAAGAATTCGCGGGTGTACAGCGCCTTCGAGCGCCGCACGCGCGCCGAATGGTCGTCCGCGCTGTACGGCACCCGCTCCAGCCGCAACGCGTTGCCGCGCCGATAGTGCTCGAAAGAATCGGCGTATTCGGCCGCGTCCTCCAAGGCCTTGCCCAAGGCGAATTCGAAATGCAGGCGATGCTCGGCATCCAGATCGGCGCGCTCCAACTGGCGGCGCATCGCGGCCAGGTCCTGCGCATCGAAGCGGAACGTCTTCAGATTGGCCAGGCTCCAATACGCTTCGCCGAAACCGGGATCCAGTTCGATGCTGCGGCGGTAAGCGCGGATCGCGCGATCGCGGTGGCCGGCGGTCTTCAGCGCGTGGCCATAGCTCATCCAGATCTTGGCGTTGCGCGGGTATTCGCCCAGCACGCCGTCGTACAGCTCGATCGCCGGCGCGTAATCGCCGACCCGGCACAGGATCACCGCCTTCAAATTGCGGTAACCGGGATGCTGCGGGTCCAACTCCAGCAAAGCATCGATCTCGGCCAGCGCCTCGGCATGCTTGTTGGCCCGGTTCAACACCAGCGCGTAGTTCTGCCGCGCCGCATCGAAGCTCGGCGCCAATTCCAGGCAGCGCGCGAGCAGGAGTTCGGCATCGTCGTCGCGGCCCAGCCGCGCGGCGATTTCGGCGAGCATGCGGATCGCGGCGACGTCGGTCGGCGCTTGCTTCAGATGCTCGCGCAGCAGCGTTTCGGCTTCGGGGATGCGGTTTTCGCACAAGGCCGTGGCGGCGGCGAGCAGGCCGGGGTCGCGGGTCGAGTAACGGACGTGGCGGGTATAGGCTTCGTCGGCGCCTTGGGTATCGCCGCTGGCGAACAAGTGGTCGCCCAGCGCGCGCCACGCTTGCGGCATCTCCGGCTTGAGCGCGACCGCGCGCTTCAGCGCCCCGATCGCCTCGTCGCCGCGGCCGGCGCGGCCCAGCGCCATGCCCAGTTCGAACTGGGTCATCGCCGAGCGCGGCTGTTCGCGCGCCAGCGGGTCCAATATCTCGATCGCGTTTTCGGCATCGCCCAGCGCCGAGCGCGAGGCGCCCAGCAGTAGCCTGGCCACGGGGTGGCCGGCGGCGACTTTCAGGATTTCGCCGGCCTGTTCGCCGGCCAGGGCCGGGTCGGTGGCGAGCAGTCGGGAAGCATGGGCGAGCGCGGTCTCAAGCGAAGCCATTGGCTCGGGTGCGCTCATTCAGCCCTCTTCAGCGATCGGTGGACGCCAGACCCCACAGGTCGCCTCTCCCCCTAGAGACGGCGCCCTTACCCCAACAGGCGCCTTCACAATCTACGCCGGTCCGAATTGCGCCGTCCAGAGCCCTTCGATGCTTGGGGTCGGCTCAGTCGTCCCGTCGCTCCTGCTCCTGGCCCAGAGCCTGGTGTTGAAACAGGCACATCCGGATCACGCTGCGATAGCGGCCATCGCTGAAGAATTCGTCCACCAGCACGCCTTCGCGCCGGAAGCCCTGGCCTTCGTAGATACGGATTGCGCGGGTGTTGTCGACGTCGACCAGCAAATAGAGCTTGTACAGGTTGAGGACGCGGAAGGCGTAGTTGATCGCCAACCGCGTCGCCGCGCGCGCGTAGCCACGGCCTTGGCGTTCGGGCGCGATCATGATCAGGAATTCGGCGCGCCGGTGCAGGTGGTCGATTTCGACCAATTCCACCAGGCCGACCGGTTCGCCGCCGCCGTCTTCGACGATGAAACGCCGCTCGCTCTGGTCGTGGATGTGCTTGCTGTACAACTGCTCCAGTTCGACGAACGATTCGTACGGTTCCTCGAACCAGTAACCCATCACGCTGCGATTGTTGTTGAGCAGATGGACGAAATGCAGATCGCTGCGTTCGAGCGGGCGCAGGGTGACGGCGGCGGGCATGGGCGCTTCGGCGGACATGCCCCATACACTACTCCACGCCGAAGTCGGCGGTATGTCGGCGGATCAGCGGCGCCGATGATCAGCCGACCAGTACGCGGAACCGGTCTGTGGCGGCGACCAGGCGGCTGCGGATGCCCGGCTCCAGGGCCGAATGGCCGGCGTCGGGCGCGATCTGCAGTTGCGCTTCCGGCCACGCCTGAGCCAATGCGATCGCGGCGTCCACCGGGCACAGCATGTCGTAGCGTCCATGCACGATGACGCCGGGCACGTGGCGGAACCGCGGCACCGAGGCGAGCAGTTCGCCCGCGCCCATGAAGACAGCGTGGCGCATGTAGTGCGCTTCGATCCGGGCCATCGACAGGCGCGGCGGTTCGGCCAGCTCCGACGGATCGGGCGGCAGCAGCGTCGAGCAGCGGGTTTCGTAGACGTCCCACGCCTTCGCCGCGGCCAAGTGGACGTCCGGATCCGGGTCGGTGAGGCGGCGCAGATAAGCGCCGAGCAGATCGCCGCGCTCCGCTTCCGGTATGTGCGCGGCGAAGTCGTTCCAATATTCGGGAAAGAAGGTGCGGATGCCGTCGAACCACCAGGTTTCGTCTTCGGGTCGGCATAACCAGATGCCGCGCAGGATCAGCGCCAGACACGCCTGCGGATGCGCAGCGGCATAAGCCAGCCCCAGGGTGGAACCCCACGAACCGCCGAACACCACCCAGCGCTCGATGCCCAAATGGGCGCGCAACCGTTCGATGTCTTCCACCAGCTTGGGCGTAGTGTTGTGCGCAATGCCGGCGTAAGGCGTGGAGCGCCCGGCGCCGCGCTGGTCGAACAGCACGATCTTGTAGGCCCGGGGATCGAAATAGCGGCGATGCGTAGCCGTGCAGCCCGCGCCGGGACCGCCGTGGAAAACGACGGCGGGCAGGCCGTCCGGATTGCCGCAAAGCTCGTAGGGCATCGTGTAACCGTCGCTCAGCGGCAACACGCCCGCGGCATACGGTTCGATCGGCGGATACAGATCGGGCGCATCGGCGTTTCCGGCCGCCGCCGGAGCATCGGTCGGCGAAAAAGCCGGGCTGCCCGCATCGTCGGGGATATCGCGCAATAGCGAGTTCGGTGCGTTCATTCTCTTTCCTTCATGTTGGGTTGGATCGCTTCGTTCGCGGTCGGTCAAGACGCCATCCTGCGCAAGGCATCTACTAGCCGCTGCAGGTCCTTTTCATCGTTGTGCAGGTGCGGCGAGATGCGAATGCACCCATCCCGCGCCGATACGTGGATGCCTTCCGCGCGCAGGCGCTCGACCAAACCCTCGATGAGACCGCTGCGCGGCGGGCGCAGGCCGACCATGTGGCCGACGCGCTGTTCCGCCGGCCGGCACCCGTACCCGATCGTCGCCGCGCGCGCACACAACGCGTCCGTCCATTCGCGCAGACGGCGCTGGATGAAGGCAGGACGCCATCGCGAAATCTGGGTCAGCGCGGCGATCGCCATCGGCTGCAGATGGAACTGCGGCGATTCGCCCTGGCCGAATCGGGCGGCGCCGGGTCGGTAGCGGTCCGTGTAATCCGATAACGCCGCGAAATTATCGCTGCCGTCGCGATGCAACCACGACTCTTCCAGCGGCACGCCTTCGCCGTGCCAACGTTCGTCCACGTATAGATAACCCAGACCATAAGGCCCGAGCAGCCATTTGTAGCCCACGGCGACCAGAAAATCCGGGCGGCATTCGGCGACGTCCAGAGGGTGGGCGCCCAAGGATTGGCTGGCGTCGATCACCAAGGCGGCGCCGCGCTTCCGCGCCGCCTCGCCGATGCGGACCACATCCACGAAGGCGCCGTCGGTCCAGCGGCATTGCGGAATCGAGACCACGGCCGTGCGCGGATCGATCGCCTCCGACACCGCTTGCGCGATCGCAACGTCCGCTGCGGGCTTGACCAAGCGGACTTGCGCCCCGCTGCGCGCCGCGGCCCGCGCCCAGCTGTAATAGTTGGAGGGGAATTCGCGGTCCAGCAGGACGACGTTGTCGCCTTCGCGCAAGGGAATATTGCGCGCCGCCAACGCGATGCCGTAGCTCACCGACGGCACCAGGGCCGTATCTCGCTCCGTCGCGCCGATCAAACTGGCGAACAGCCCCTTCAGCGCGGCGGTTCCGGAGAACCAATCGGCGGCCGCGATCGACCAGGGCGCGGCCATCGCATCGATCGCGGCATGGCCGGCGGCGGACACCGATTTCAGTCTCGGCGCCAGGTTGGCGCAATTGAAATAAGCCACGCCGTCCGGAAGGTCGAACGCGTCGCGCGGATCGCTTTCCCTCTCCTCCGCGCCGTTAGTCCCACGTTCGCGCATATCCCTGACCCTGCCCGTCTCGAAGCAGGCGTCAATATTCCACAGGGACACGGGTCACTTGAATACCAAAACAAAGGATTTATAGTTGAATCGCCTTATAAATGAAGTAATTATTGACAATGAACCTTTACCCCTCCGATTCGCTCCTGGACGAGCGCAATCTGCAGCTGCTGGAACTGTTGCGCGGCGACCCGCGCATGTCCGTTTCGGAAATGGCGCGCCGGGTGGGCATGTCCGCGCCCGCGGTGCGCGAGCGCATCCAGCGCCTGGAAGAAAGCGGCGTGATTTCCGGCTACCGCGTCGACATCGACCCGCGCGCGCTCGGCTACGCGATCGCCGCGTTCGTGCGCATCAAGCCCATGCCTGGCCAATTGCCGAACATCGTCGAACTGGCCCAGCGCCTGCCCCAGGTCAGCGAATGCCATCGCGTCACCGGCGAAGACTGCTTCCTGGTCAAGATCCACCTGGAAAGCCTGGATACGCTGGACCGCATCCTCGACCAGTTCCTGGCCTTCGGAAATACGGCGACCATGCTCGTGCAATCGACGCCGGTGGCGCCGCGCGGCCTGCCCTTGCCCGGCAGGACGTAATCCGTCCGGAATCGATCAGTCGGATTCGATGCGCGAATGCGTCCGCGTATCGGGCATGAACACGTACACCAGCAGCGAACAGGCGATGCAGGCGGTGACGTACCAATAGAAGCCGCTTTCGCGGCCGATGTCCTTGAACCAGAGCGCCACGTATTCGGCCGTGCCGCCGAAGATCGCCACGGTCAGCGCATACGGCAAGCCCACGCCCAGTGCGCGCACCTCGACCGGGAACAACTCGGCCTTCACCACCGCATTGATCGCGGTGTAGCCGGATACGACGACCAAGGCCAGCATGATCAGCCAGAAAGCGGCCGCCGGCGAACCGATCTGCTGCAGGCGGCTCAAAATAGGAACCGTCAGCAGCGTACCCAACACGCCGAACGCGATCAGCACCGGCCTGCGGCCGATGCGGTCGGACAGCGCGCCGACCAGCGGCTGCAGCAGCATGTAGACGAATAAAGTGCCGGCGTTGATCAACGATGCCGTCGATTTGTCGATCCCGGCGCTGTTCACCAGGAATTTGTGCATATAAGTCGTATAAGTGTAGAACGCGAGCGTGCCGCCCATGGTCAGCCCGATCACGGTCAACACCGCGCGCGGATGGCGCATCAGCTCGCGCAAGGTGCCTTCGCCCCGCGCCTGCGCGGGATCGCGATCGCGCCGGCGCGAAAACGCGCCAGTCTCGTCCATATTGCGGCGCAGATACAAAGCCGTGGCCGCGGCCAATGCACCGATGACGAACGGAATGCGCCAACCCCAGCTTTCCAATTGCTCGGCGGTCAGGAACAGCCGTTGCAGGGCGATCAACACGCCCAATGCCAGCAGATGCCCCATCACCAGCGTCACGTACTGGAAACTGGACCAGAAGCCGCGGTGCTCGCGCGTCGCCATTTCGCTCAAATAGGTGGCCGACGTGCCGTATTCGCCGCCCACGCTCAAACCTTGCAGCAATCGCGCCAACAACAGCAGCGCCGGCGCGGCGACGCCGATGCTGGCGTAGCCCGGCGTGAGCGCGATCATCAACGAACCGGCGCACATCATCAGCACCGACAGCATCAAGGCCGCCCGGCGGCCGTGCCGGTCGGCGTAGCGGCCCAGCAGCCAGCCGCCCAGCGGCCGCATCAAGAAGCCGACCGCGAAGATCGCCGCCGTATTCAGCAATTGCGCGGTGCGGTCGCCTTCGGGAAAGAAGACCTTGGCGAAATACAGCGAGAACGCGGCGTAGGCGTACCAGTCGTACCATTCGACCAGATTGCCGACCGAGCCGCTGAAGATCGACTTAAAGCGCTGCAACGGCGCGATCGCGGGAGGGTTGGCGTGGGACAAGCGGCGTTCCATACGAATGGGCCGCCCCGATTCTATCGGCAGCGGCGCCGATCCTGCATCGCTGCTTCACGGTCGCTTAGCTCTTTCCCGCCTAGCCTGTGGCCACCCTCCCCCACCCCGGTACCGCCATGCCCACTCTGCGTTTGCGTCTGACCGGCAGCGACGACGCTGCCCGCGCGATGATCAACCTGATGCAGAGCCTGGAAGGCATCGAGCACGTGGAAGAAGTCGACGACCTGATGCCGCACATGGACGACGACGATTCCAGTTCCGCGGGTTTGCCCGACGACAAGAGCCCGGGCATGCACGAGCTGGAGATCGAAGCGCCGAACGAATCGACCGCGCGCAAGGTGCGCGAAGCGGCCGAAGCCTTGGCCTTCGATCTGGATGCGCTGGTCGAATTCGAAGAAGACGAAGGCTAAGCTTGGCGCGTCAGACGCGCTTATGGGCTTCGGCGATGATCCGCCTATTGCGGATCCGCACGGCGCCGACCATCAACAAGCGCATGTCCCGCACCAGATAATCGGCCAGCGCTTCGTCGGCGATGTCTTCGCCGTCGATGTCCAAGCGGAAGTCGTGGCCGTTCATGCCGCCGCCGTTGCTGAAATCGATCTCGAAATCGAACAGGACGCGGCGTTGCGGCGCATCGCGACGGTCTTGCCCGACGAGCGCCGGGGCAGGATCCTGCGGATTCCATCCGATCAGCCGCAAACCGGTTTCGGTGCGCGGCCGGTGCGACGAACCCGGCGCGAAGTGCAGATAGGTGCCGGCGGGAAAGCGGCGTTCGCCTTCGATCATCTCGCCTTCCAGCACATAGACGTCCTCGCCGTCCGGATGCTCGTCCACGCGCGGCCACTGGCTGCCGGGCGCCATCTCGACGATCCAGGCGCGCACGCCGGACACGCTCGGCAAATCGCGGCGCCAGCAGCCTTCGCCCACTTCGATGCGCGCGACCTCGTCGCTGCGCAGGGATTCCACATTGCCCACGATTCCGTCCATCTTCGTCCTCAACGATTCGGCGACCATTTCAGCCATTCGCCCGGTTTGGCGATCTCGACGCCGACCCCGCCGCGCTTCGCGGCGGCGATCAGCGACGCTTCCGCATCCGGAATCTCTTCGTAGCCTTCGGCGCCTTTCACGCCGTAGTGGATCGGCACGATCTGGCGCGCGCCCAGCACTCGCGCGGCCGCTATCGCCTGCTCCGGCGTCAACACGGCGCTGACGTCGGCCGCGGGCTTGCGCCACGAGAATTTGGCGCCGTTGATCGGCAAGAAAGCGGCGTCGAAAGGCCCGAACTGGCGCCCGATCTGCCACCACGCGCCGTGCCAGAGCGTGTCGCCGCAATGGATGATGCGCCGGCCGCCGCCGGACACGATCCACGACACCTGCGGATCGCCGTAGCCGTCGCTGGCGGGCACCGCGGTCGCGGTGAAATCGCCCAGGATCTGCGGCTCGTAAAGAGGCGCGGTGCGGAAGCGGAATTCGCCTGCGAACGGAATGCCCGCCGCGGCCGCCATCAACAGCGTGCCGGTGGAGCCCAGCGCTTGCCGGATCGCGAGCGGGTCGCAATGGTCGGGATGCCGATGCGTCGCCAGCACGTAACGCGCACCCTGCGCGGCTTCGATAGGCACCAGTTCGTCGCGCAGCGCATCGCCCCAGACGTTGCGGTCGAGCAGCGGGTCCAGGAACAGCGTCGCATCCGGCAGTTGCAGGCGCACGCCGGCCCAGGCCAAGCGTTGCGCGCGCAGCGCCGGCGTTGCGGCGGCGGCGACTGTCGGCGGCAAGGCCGCGAGCGCACCCGCGGCGGCGGCCGCCTGCAGGAAATTTCGGCGCGAGTAGCTCTCCACCATGCGCTGGCCCTTTCGATAAGCGGTGAGTGGCGCCGCGCAGAACGCGCGGCGGCGTTATTTAGCGGCGCGCTGGCTGATCGCGACGCTGGCCAGGATCATCGCGCCGGCGATGCCCATGCTTAAGGTCAGCGCTTCGCCCAACAGCATCCACGCCCAAGCCACGCCGAACAGCGGGACCAGATAGGTGACGGTCGAGGCGCGACTGGCGCCGATCCGGGCGATCAGGCGGTAGTACATGACGAAGGCTGCGCCGGTGCACAACACACCCAGCATCGCCGCCGACAACCACGACACTGTTCCGATCGAATGCTGCGGCCATTCCGCCACGGCGAACGGCAGCGTCAATAGCGCCGACATGCCAAGGGTCGCCGCGGCCACCGCAGCCGGCGGCAGGCCGGTCAGATGGCGTCGCACCAAGTTGATGCCGATGCCGTACAGGAACGCGGCCGTGGCGCCCGCGACGACGGCCCAGCCGATGCTGACGCCGGCGGTCTTGCCGCTGGCCAACACCACCACACCGGCGAAACCGGCGAGCAACGCGATCGCGCGGCGGGTGCCGATCTTCTCGCCGAAGAACAAGAACCCGACCAGGGCGGTGAACAGCACGGTCATCGCATTGGCGATCGCGCCGACCCCCGCCGGCGCGCGCTGCGCGGCCCAGGCGAACAGCATGAAAGGAATCGCCGAATTGATCGCGCCGATGATCGCCAACTTCGGCCACAGGCCGCGGCCGAATTGGGCGCGAGCGCGCCACAGGAACGGCAGCAGCACCAGCGAGCCCAGCGCCAGCCGCACTTCGACCAGCGGGATCGCGCCGAAATCCTTGGCCGAGACGCGCATGAACAGGAACGAGGCGCCCCAGATCGCGCCCAGCACGGCGAGCTCGAGGGGCGTCATCCAGTCTCGGGTCCGGGCCTGCGCCAGGGGCGTCATCGCGGCGGGGCTGCAATCGGCGGTCGACATGGCCAGCAATCCAACGGGGGTCTGGCCGCTATTTTCCGTTCCTCCGCAGGCCCCACAAGCGCATACTTTGCGGCCGAGCCGCAAATTATATTTGGGTCTTGTATGAGCCTCAGACCGAGCCTGCTCCCCGCCCTGGGCGTGTTCGCCGCGGCGGCCCGCCACCAGAATTTCGCGCATGCGGCCGAGGAACTGCATCTCACCGCCAGCGCGGTCAGCCACCACGTCCGCAAACTGGAAACTTCGATGGGCGTATCGCTGTTCCAGCGCCATGCCCGCGGCGTGACGCTGACCGGCGAGGGCCGCCTGCTGGCCGACGCCGCCGCCGCCGCGGTGACCGACCTGGAAGCCGTCGCGGCGTCGCTGGGCAATACCCGCGACGGCGGCCGCTTGCGGATCAACACCCTGCACTCTTTCGCTTATTGCTGGCTGCTGCCGCGATTGCCGAGGTTCCTCGCCGCGCATCCGCAAGTCAGGCTCAGCATCGACGCCGAATCGGCGCTGACGCGCTTCGACGAAGGCGGCCCCGACCTCGCAATCCGCCACGGCCCGGGCCATTGGCAAGGCTTGCGCGCGCACCATCTGATGGACGACGAATTGTTCCCGGTCGCTTCGCCCGCGCTGCCCGGCATCGAAGCGATCGCCGAACCGCGCCAAATCGCCGCGCTGCCGCTGCTGTCCGACAACGCTCTGCAAGGCTGGCGCGACTGGTTCCGCGCCGGCGGCCTGCGCGGCCTGCGCCTGCCCGACATGCATTTGTTCAGCGACAGCACCGACGTGATGCGCGCCGCGGTCTACGGCATCGGCGCGGCGCTCGCGCGCAAGCACATCGCGATGCCGTATCTGCAGCGCTACGAATTGGTGCGGCTGCCCGGACATTCTCTGAAGACGCGATTCGCGTATTACGCCGTGCACCCCGCGCATCGGCCGTTGACCGCGAATGCGGCGATGTTCGTCGATTGGCTGAAGCGCGAGGCGCAGGACGAGAACACGCCGCTACCCCCGGGTGCATGATCATCGCCGACGGGCGCGACGCTTGATCTTTGTAGAGTCGAGCCTGCTCGACTGCTTTTCGCCTTCCTTCGAGTGTTCCCGCGGTTGGAGGAAGAGCAGTCGAGCAGGCTCGACTCTACAAAAGCGGCGCGATCAGGGGACCTGTTTGAGGGCCGCCACGATCGCCGGCTTCAACTTCTTGATGCCCGCGTCCTCGCTCTGATCGGCACTGAGGTAAATGCTGGTGAAGAACGCCATCAAATCGTGCCGGCGCGCGAGCCAGCTCGCGTACTCCTCGCGCTTGAGCTTGCCGACCTTGGCTTCCAGAGCCACGAACCAGGCTTCCCACTCCGCATCCGACAGCAATCCGCGCTTGGCCGTGTACAGCACCGGCTGCGCCAAACGGCCGGGTTCGCCGTAGACGTAGGCGTGCGCGCCTTCCGGCACGACCTGCGCGGCGACGGCGGCGAGGATGCGGTCGTACTGCGCGCGTTCCAGCGCCGGATTCAAGGACAGTTGCATCAGCCAATCCGCGCCGTGCGCGACGCCGTGGCGCCAGCCTTCGCCTTCGATGTAGCCGCGGTAGTCGCGCACCGATTCCTCGTACGCCGCCGCGCGGTCGACCATCGCGACGCGTTCCTCGGGCGCCATCCAAGGTTTGATGCGGTCGGTGCGCGCCACTTCGGAAAGCACCAGCGCCGCGAACGGCTTGCGGAAGCCGCCTTTGTCGTCGCCGTCTAGCATCGCGTAAAGCTTGTCTCGCAATCCGCGTAGCGCATCGGCGTCGAAATCGCCGGCGCGCATCCAAGCGGTCAGGGCTTCGTAAGCAATGCCGTCGCGGATTTCCGGATCGGAATCGCCCAAGCAACCGAGCAGGCCGTCGGCCAGCTTCTGTTTTTCCGCCGCGTCCGGCAGCGCGAACTGCAACGTCTTCAACGCCTGCAGCGAGGTCTTGGTCTGGCCCGCGGGCGGGCATTCTTGGGCGAAGGCCGGCGCAGCCATCAAGCAGATCGACAGGAACAATGCGCGGCGCATGGCCTTCCCCCTTCCCGAAAGGCCTAGCGTAGGTGCGCGTATCGCGGCGGCGCAAGGGCCAACCGGTGCGGGCCTTTGCCTTTCGTAGGAGCGGATCGCCGCCTAGAACTTGGCGCCGTCCACGTGGACGATCTTGAGCTTGGCCAGATCCACGTCCGGCAAGCAACGCACGTTCACCGCCGCCGTCGCCTGCCCGGTCTTCGGATTCACGCCCTCGCTGAACGGCGCGATGCCGCAATTCGGGCAGAAATGGTGCGCCAGCTTTTCCTTGTTGAAATAGTAAGTCCGGTAATCGGATTCCGGCGTCTTCAAGGTCAGCGCTTCGCGCGGGAAGAAAGCGAGCAAGCCGCCGCGGCGGCGGCACATCGAGCAATTGCAGTCGATCGCATCGGTGACGTCCGCCTCGAGTTCGAACGCGATCCGCCCGCAATGGCAACTGCCCTGGTGCTTCATGCCCCGCCCCCGCCGGAAAGACGACAACGATAGCGCGATCGGCGTCCGGCCGCATCGCCCGACGGTCCTGCTTGCCGCGCCGCGACGGATGGCCCAGTCTCACCGGTTGCTCTCCTGGGGAACTACCATGCCGAGAATCCGAGCCTTGGCGGCGTTGGGCTTTTTGCTTTGCCTGCCCTTCGCCACCGCCGCCGCGAAGCAACCCGCCGCCGCGCCCGCCGCGCAGGCGAACGCCGGCTGCGCCGACATCCCGTTCGCCGCGGCGAACGCCGCCGCCGTCTCCGTGCCCAGCGCGCCCGACGCTTGGGGCGGACCGCGCAAGGGCGACGAAGCGACCTTGTCCGACCGGGTGGTCCGCTACGAGATCCAGGCGACGCTGGATCCGGCCAAGCACACCATCGACGGCAAGCAGAAGCTGACCTGGCGCAACCGCAGCGCGCAGCCGGTATGCGCGGTGTACCTGCATCTGTATCTGAACGCATTCGAGAGCGCGAACAGCACGTTCATGACCGAACAGCGCAATCTCAGCTTCGCGTTCCGCAGCGACGTGCCGATCGAAGACGGCGACTGGGGCTACAGCCGGCTGCAGAAAGTCCAGCAAGGCGGCCAGGCGGTGAAGTGGCGCTACGTGCAGCCCGACGGCGGCCCGTCCACCGATCGCACCGTGGTGCGCCTGGATCTGCCGCAGCCGGTCGCGCCGGGCGCCAGCACCACGCTGGACATCGACTTCTTCAACCAGCTGCCGCGGGTGACCGCGCGCACCGGTTACTACGGCACCTTCCATCTGGTCGCGCAGTGGTTCCCCAAGATCGGCGTGCTGGAAACGCCCGGCGAGCGCGGCGCGACCGCGCCGCGCTGGAACGTGCACGAATTCCATATGCACAGCGAGTTCTACGCCGATTTCGGCGAGTACGACGTGCGCATCACCGTGCCCAAGGACT
This sequence comes from Luteimonas gilva, assembly GCF_005239095.1. GTDB lineage: Bacteria > Pseudomonadota > Gammaproteobacteria > Xanthomonadales > Xanthomonadaceae > Luteimonas_C > Luteimonas_C gilva. The sequence continues at coordinate 1,294,189 of NZ_SZUA01000001.1, forward strand.
ACACCGTCGGCGCCACCGGCGAAGAGACGGGCGCGCCGGTCGAGCGCGACGGCAAGATCACGCGCCGTTTCGTCCAGGGCGACGTGCACGATTTCGCCTGGACCGCCGACAACCGCTACGCCAAGCCGCTGGACGGCACGTACGAAGGCCCCGGCAGCCCGAAGGTGAAGGTGCGGGTGCTGTATCACCCCGAGTACGAAAACAACGCGCAGCCCGCGTTGCAGGCCACGATCGATTCTTTGGCCTATTTCTCGCGCACGCTCGGCCCGTATCCGTACAAGACCGTGACCGTGGTGATCCCGCCGTTCAACGCGCAGGAAGCCGGCGGCATGGAATACCCAACTTTCTTCACCGCATCGAGCTACAAGAACGTCGATCCGGGCACGCTGACGCGCTACGCGCTGGATTTCGTCACCATCCACGAATTCGGCCACGGCTATTTCTACGGCATCCTGGCCTCGAACGAATTCGAAGAGCCGATGCTCGACGAAGGCCTGAACGAGTACTGGGACCAGCGCATGCTGCGCGAGCGCAAGCAGGGCCTGGATGTGACGACGCCGTTCCTGAAGAAGATCGGCTTCGCGCCGAACCTGGCCGGCTTCGACATGGAGCGGCTGGGCGCGATGAACGACGCGCCGGGCGACGCGCTGGGCCAGAATTCCTGGAACCGCATGTCCAGCCGCAGCTACGGCACCGTGTACGCGCGCACCGCGACGACGATGCACGATTTGGAGCAAGCGGTCGGCAAGGAAGCGCTGGAACGCGCGTTCAAGCTGTACTACGCGCGCTGGAAGTTCCGCCACCCCAGCATCGCCGATTTCCGCGAAGCGCTGATCGAAGGCACCGGCCAGCGCGCGACGGTCGAGCGCATCTTCGCCCAGCAGGTGTATTCCACCCGCAAGGTCGACGACAGCATCGCCCAGTTCTCCAGCAAAGAAGCGCTGCCGGTGCCCGGTTACGTCGAACGCGGCGGCAAGCGCATCGAACTGACCAGCGAAGCGCTGGACAAAGCGGTCGCCGACAAGCGCAAGGCCTGGAAAGAGAAGCATCCGAAGGCGAAGGAAGGCGAAGGCCCGTTCCCCTACCGCACCATGGTCTTGGTGAAGCGCGACGGCGCGGACGTGCCGCAGACGCTGCGGGTGACTTTCGCCGACGGCAGTTCCGAAACCGTGCGCTTCAGCGGCACTCAGCCTTGGCAACGCTTCAGTTGGACCAAGCGCAGCAAGGCCGTGTCCGCGCAGTTGGATCCGGACGGCAACATCAATCTGGACCGCAACAAGCTCGACAACGGCCGCACGCTCGAAAGCGACCGCTCCGCCACCCGGCGCTGGACCGGCGACGTCGCCGCCGCGCTGCAGACCCTCTTCGCCATGCTGGTGAGCCTATGAACTCCTCCGTACGCCGCGGCGGCCTCGCCGCACTGATGTCCGGCCTGCGCAGCGCCGCGCAGTGGCGCTTGCTGTTGTGGTGGCTGCTCGCCTTGTGGCTGCCGACGCTGTTGGTGGCCTTGCCGGTGTGGAGCGCGCTGCAAGGACTGTGGGGCGATTCGCCGCAGGCCGCCGCGATCGCCGCGGGCAAGAATCTGCCGCTGTTCGCGGACGCCATCGTCGGCCTGGACGAAAAGCTCGGCGGCATCAACGTCGCCGCTCTGTTCGCCTTCGCCGTCACCGTGCTGCTGTCGCCGTGGTTGGCCGGCATGGTCGTGGCTTCGATCCGCGCCGGCCGCAAGCTGCGCATGGGCGAATTGCTGCACGGCGGCTTCGCCGAATACGGCCGCATGTTCCGCACGCTGCTGTGGTCGATCCTGCCGCTGGCGATCGCCATCGGCGTGGGCATGGCCGCGATCCATCTGGGCACGCGCCACGAGGACAAGGCGATCCTGGAATCGGAAGTGGAGAACGGCAAGTTGGCCGGCCTGATCGTCTTGGCGATCCTGTTCGTGATCGCGCACATGACGGTCGAAGCCGGCCGCGGCTGGTTCGGCGCCGACGGCGGCTTGCGCTCGGCGATCAAAGCGTGGTGGCGCGGGACCAAGCTCGTCTTCCGGCGTCCGCTGGCCAGCTTGATCGTCTACTTGGGCACGAGTGTGTTCGGCTACGTTATCGCTGCCCTGATCGGATTGTGGCGCCTCAACGTCAACGGCGCCGGCATGGGCGGCTTCCTGCTTGGCGTGGTGTTGGCGCAGTCGGCGATCGTGTTCCTTGCCTGGGGCCGGATCGCACGCTTGTACGGCTTCGCCGATCTGGCCGGCGCGGTTTCCGTGGTCTCAGCCGCCGCGACCGGCGCGCCGACGACAAACACCGATGCCTTCCTGTCCATGCAGCAATCCGAACCGGCGAATCCCTGACATGCGCTATGCCCAACCTCTCTTACTCGCGGCCGCGTTGACCGCGGCCCTCGCCGCCTGCCAGGGCCAATCGCCGGCGCCTTCCGCGACGGACGCGAAACCGGCGGCGCAAACGCCGGCGACGTCCGAACAGGACGCGAAATTCGCCGACCTGTCCAAGCGCTGGCTCGACGGCTGGCTGCAGCTCAATCCCGTCGGCGCCACCCAGACCGGCGATCATCGTTTCGACGCCGAACTCGACGATCTCAGCGCCGCGGGCCGGCAGAAGGGTCTGGAATTCAGCCAACGCATGCTGGCCGAACTCGATGCGATCGACGCGTCCAAGCTGTCGCACGACAACCAGGTCGATGCGCTGATCCTGCGCAATCAGTTGCGCGGCGACATTTGGAGCACCGAAACCCTGCAGAGCTGGGCCTGGGATCCGCAGGCGTACAGCGGCCTGGCTGGCGGCGCCATCTATAGCCTGATGGCGCGCGAATTCGCGCCGATGCCCGAGCGCTTGAAATCCGCGACGGCGCGGATGGAGAAGATTCCGGCCTTGTTCGCGCAAGCGCGCGAGAACCTCGATCCGGCGCGCGTGCCGAAAATCCACGCCGAAACCGTCGCCAAGCAAAATAAGGGCGTGATCGACCTGATCGACCAGTTCATCGCGCCCAACGCGGCGCAATTGAGCGGCGAGGACCGCAAGCGGCTCGACGCCGCGGTCGCGGGCTTGCGCAAGGCCGTCGACGAGCAGCAGGCGTGGCTCGACAAGACCCTGGTGCCGAACGCGAAAGGCGATTTCCGCATCGGCCAGAAGCTGTACGACGAGAAGCTGCAGTTCTCGCTGAACTCCGCGCTGTCGCGCGCCGAAATCAAGCAGCGCGCCGAAGCCGAACTGGCGCGCGTGCGCGACGAGATGTACGCCGTCGCGCGGACCGTGCTGAAAGACAAGCCCGGCGCGCCGCCGACGCCGGACACGCCCAACGACGAACAACGCCAGAAAGCCATCGAAGCCGCGCTCGAGCTGGCTTACGCCGAACGGCCCGCGCGCGACCAGGTGGTCGATTTCGCCAAGCAGACTTTGGCCGACGCCACCGCCTTCACCCGCGCCAAGAATCTGGTCACCGTGCCGGACGATCCGGTCAAGATCATCCTGATGCCCGAATTCCAGCGCGGCGTCGCGGTGGCGTATTGCGATTCGCCTGGCCCGCTCGACAAGGGTTTGGACACTTATTACGCGATCTCGCCGATCCCGGACGACTGGAGCCAGGCGCAGGTCGATTCCTTCCTGCGCGAATACAACAGCCGGATGATCCATCTGCTGTCGATCCACGAGGCGATGCCTGGCCACTACCTGGAAGGCGCGCATTCGGTGAAGGCCGGCTCCACGCTGCGCGCGGTGCTGCGTTCGGGCTTGTTCGCCGAAGGTTGGGCGGTGTACACCGAAGACATGATGGCCGACGCCGGCTATCTGGATAACGATCCCCTGTTCCGGCTGGTGCAGTTGAAGTTCTACCTGCGCACCATCGCCAACGCGATCCTGGACCAAGGCGTGCACGTCGACGGCTGGAGCCGTGAGCAAGCGATGGAGCTGATGACCAAGCAGGCCTTCCAGCAGGAACGCGAAGCCGCTGGCAAGTGGGTGCGCGCGCAACTGACCTCGGCCCAGCTGCCGACCTATTTCGTCGGCGCGCAGGAGCAGTTCGACATGCGCAAAGCGGTCGAAGCCAAGCTGGGCAAGGACTTCGACCTGAAGGCCTACCACGACAAGGTGCTGTCCTACGGCGCGCCGCCGCCGCGGTTTGTGCGGGAGTTGATGTTGGATGAGCCGATCAAATAGGCGGGGCCAGCCGCAAACATCCCGCGGCTTCACGAAAATGCACGAACAAAAAGCCCCGGAAGGGGCTTTTTGTTTGGTCGTGCGGGCGGCATTCGCGATGTCGGCAGGCGTCAGCACGCTGAAGAAATGCTCTGCCTGCGTACCATCTAAATCCGGATGATTCGGACGGGCCGTTGGTGTGGATATACAGTGACCCGGTGGAAATCGGCCTGTTCGGTCCGCAAGCGGTACTGCTCAGGCGTGATCTGCATCGAGCTTCGCTGAATCGCCTAGGCTTGGGGACGGGCCGTTATGGCTGCAGAATTCCTGACGCCCGGTATTAGACGGTCTCCGTACCATATAACACCTTCAACATTGCACTGGACTGAGCTGGGCACAATCGATCCAAGCCCTGAATTTTTATAAGAATATTCTCATTGACCGACCAGCGGAGCCACGCCCAGAATCCGCGCTACATCCCACTATGGGATCTAATCCTAGTTAGATCTCTATGGACAATTCAGTGGATCATTTCGAGCTCCTAAAACAACAGCTTCCAACACTCGAAGCGATCCCTTCTGATCGAGGCGAGATCAGCTACTTTGCGCAAGAAGCATTGCGCTTCTATTCGATAGCGGGGACGCTTCGCGAGAATGACATGCTCAAGAACGCTTCGGCGGCTGAGCGTCAGATTTCGCACATCTTGGGAAGGTCGCTGCTTGAGGGCTTCTTCTGGCTCATCTATATCTTTGATGACTCATCCAAGCGAGCTGCTCGCTTCGAGGAGAAGATCAACGCCTTCAAAAGGGAGTACGGAAAATTCTGGAATGAGCCACTAATTCCGGACAAGGCAAGCTTGGAAACGGCGGATCCCAGCTGGGCTGCGCTCCCTCGCCCGAAAGACGTAAACAGCATGCTCGCCCAAGCCACGAACGATCATGGTGACAAGCTAAGCTATCTCTACTTCACGTACCGGGTTGCAAGCTTCGATACGCACGGAAACAGTATGGATGCGCTCTTCCAGGCCGTCTTTGGCAAGCCCTGCAACTTTGCTGCACTAGACTTCGTATTCGGCTTCGACCTCATAGCAAATCACTATCTGGTCATCATGGCCCAGTTGCATGACGCAGGAGAGATCTAACAGTTCGTTCAAGCCGACGCCACTTCGTGGCGCGGCTTAACTCAGGCGTTATCCGCTCAAGGGAAGTGCGAATGGACATTGAGGCGTTTAAGAAAAAGTACGCCTCGACGGAAGTCGAGAAAATAGAAGACGTTGATTACGTAGAAGATGAAGACGGCAACGAATTTCAGGTTGAAGTAACGTCTTACATTCTCAAGAACGTTCACAACTTAGATAAACTCGTTCTGAAAGTAGATCAGAGTGACTTCGACCGTCTCGACGCGATCATCTCCTCGAAGCCCGAACTCTTCAAAGAAATTCTTGGCGCGAGAGTTGGGAAGAACGCTGAAATCGTACTGGCGCGCATCCAAAGCCCATCTTTTGGAATCGGGCTTTATCGACCCGATAACGAACCAATCAAGATATCCACGCAGCATCGCGGCAAGGCCATATCGGTACACATATATATTGGCGGTCCTATAACGACCGACATGGGATTTCTCGCCAGCCGCATGATTGGCATCCCTAATATCTCTAGGCATGTCCTCGCCATGGTCAGCGGCCTGCCTGAGCACGGAAAATTTGAATCTGACGCAAGGCACGTTTTGCGTTCAGTTCTCTTTGATATCGAACTCACATACGGAATTGCGCTTGAGAGCGCGAACATTGAAACCCTAAGGCGGCGATCAACTGCGCCAAGACGCCCGCGAAGACCCATCCCTAAGGACGAGCTGCAGTTGATTGTTAAACCCTACATTCCAGAGCTGATTGAGTACTATCACACGGCAACACGCGTGGACTATGCGCCATTCAAGTTCATCTGTTACTTTCATATCCTTGAATATTTCATGGATAAGAGCGCACATCGACTAATATCAAAGCGCATTAAACAAATCATGATGCGCCCTGACTTTCATGTTAACCACTCGGAACATATGGCTGAGGCCATTAAAATTTTCCGAGCGGAGACAGAGAAAAACATGACCGATCGGATTAAGATCAATCGTGTCATATCAGAGTACGCACATAGAGAAGAGATCAAAGCCTTTCTTGAAAGGGAAAATCTGCTCGATCATTTCTCAAAAGAACAGACTCTCTCCGGACCAAAGGAACTGAAACTTCAGGCCGTGAACCTCGACTCAGAAACGCCCTTCTTTGAGTCGCTTACAAAGAGAATCTACGCGCTCAGATGCTCAATTGTGCACTCAAATCCTGACTTCGACGAATCAAAGGCCGTTCCGTTCCATCCGAGCGCCGCAAACATGGACCTACTCAGAACTGAAATTGAGCTCATGAAAGAACTAGCGCACAAAGTTATAGTCAACAGTGTCGAGTGATTGGCTAACAATTTGTTCAAGCCGACACCGCTTCGCAGCGCGGCTTAATTCAGGTGTTAGACCGCATGCCTGATGTTTCGCGAGATGTAAGAATCAAGATGCTGGCGGAGCGATCAAGCTACGTCGAAAACGTGCTTTGCCATGCCTTGGTGGCTGGCCTCTCATCATTACTCTGGCAGCGAGATCCAGAGCGTTCGCTCCAAGTCTTTAATTCTGAGGTTGATAACGCTGGTTTTGACGTCATCTTGGCGTGCGACAACCAACTCCGCTACGTCCAACTAAAGCAAGCTCATGCTGAAAAGACACCCTCGCATGTCTCCGTCCGCGCCCCATTTGCCCTACTCCCCGGAGCCTGCGTCGTTCTTATGTCGCATGGTCTAAATGATCTTTCACTCGCAAATTTCCGCTTCTACGGCGGAGCGAGTCCCATCGAACCAATGCCGGATATCGCCAGCTTTGCAGTATCGAAATCGCCTGGAAGACGTGCGCCTGACGGCACACGTAAAGTCCGCGAGAACTACCGCAATGTACGCGTTAGCCAGTTTCATGGCCCTCTCAACTGGCCGCAACTATTCGAGGCGCTGTTTCCTGCGGTCTAACAGTTCGCTCAAGCCGTGCCGAGAGCGAGCTAAGGCTTGGCGTCCTTTCCGACCGGCACCAACCGCAAATCCTGGAAATCGAAACTGAAGTCGGTCAGCGGCGACACCGGCTCCATGCGCGCTTCGCGGATCGCGCCGTCCGGCGTCAACGCGAAGCTGAGGAAAGCGTCCGCATTCAACGAACGGTCGCGCCACTTCACCAGGAACACGTCGTGCTGCCAGTGTTCCAGATCGCCGATCAACTGCGCGGTCTTGGAGAACTGGATCTGCAGGCCCTTGCCGCCCTGGCTCACCACGACGTCGCCGTACCACGGATCCCGATAGGTGCCCGCGTAATTCGTCAGCGGCAGCGACGGCTTCGACGAAGCGTCGCGCGCGGCCACGTGCTTTTTCCAATCCTCGTCGGCGCTGCCCTCCGACTTGGCGACCGCCTTGGCGTAAGCGCCGACCCAATCGGTCTTCGGCGCGCCCAACATCGCGTCCAGTGCGCGCAGCGTGACCGCGTTGAAGGCCGCACCGACTTCCTGGCTGGTCAGCACGATCACGCCGACCTTCTTGCCCGGCACCAAGGTCAGCCGCGAAACCATGCCCGGCCAGCCGCCCGTGTGCCAGACCAGTTTCTGGCCGCGGTAGTCGGACAAGTTCCAACCTTCGCCGTAGCCGAGGAAATTCGGCATCGCCGGCGCGAGCTCCGGCACCGACGCATCGCCGATCGGAATCGGGGTGATGATCGACCACATCTCCTTCTGCCGCTTGGCGCTGAACAGGCGTTTGGCGCCGTCGCCTTCGCCGGAAAGGACGCCGCCGTTCAATTGCAGGTTCATCCACTTGGTCAGATCGTGCACGCTGGAATAGATGCCGCCGGCCGCCGCCACGTTCGACCACGACATCATCGGCACCGGCTTGAGCTCGGTGAAGTTCGACTTGGCGTGGCCGATGGCGACGTTGTCGCCGGGCTTGATCGAATCGCTGTTGAAGCGCGTCGCATCCATGCCCAGCGGCCCGAAGATGCGGCTGCGCAGGAATTGCTCGTAGCTCTGGCCGCTGGCCTTCTCGATCACCAATTGCGCCACGCCGTACAAGATGTTGTCGTAGGCGTACTGGCTGCGGAAATTGCCCGTCAGCGGCACGTAGCGCAGGCGTTCGGCGATCTCACGGGTGCTGTAGGTGGTCGCCGGCCAGAACAGCAGGTCGCCGGCGCCCAGGCTCAGGCCGCTGCGGTGCACCAGCAGGTCGCGGATGCGCATCTCGCGGGTGACGTAAGGATCGGACATCTGGAACCAGGGCAGATGATCGATCACCCGGTCGTCCAGGCTCAGCTTCTTCTCGTCGGCCAGGATCGACAACGAAGCCGCGGTGAAGGCCTTGGTGTTGGAAGCGATCGCGAACAGCGTGTTCGCATCCACCGGCGCGTTCTTGCCCAGTTCGCGCACGCCGTAGCCGCGCTCGAGCACGATCTTGCCGTCCTGTACGATCGCCACCGCGATGCCCGGCACGTCGAATTGCTTGCGCACGCTTTCGACGTAAGCGTCGAAATCGTCGAGGTTCGCGATCGCCGACTGCGCGGTATCGGAGGCAGGCGCTTGCTGCGCCGCAGCGGCGCCGCAGAACGCAAGGGCGAGAAAAGCGAGGCAGGCGCCGCGCAGCGGCGTCGGTGCGAGGGTCATGCGGATTCCCCGGGAAGGCGACCGGGGCATTGTAGACAGCCGCGCGTCCCCGGCCTATGCCATCGGTTGGGTCGCCTGCCCGGCTGCGCTACCCTGCAAGCCTGCCCGCCGCAGGAACCGGCATGGGATACGCCGTCCTCGCTCCGCCCGCACCACTCTCGGACTGGATCGAATCGATCTGGGATTGGGACATGCCGCAGCAGGCGCACCGTTTCGAACGAATGCTGCCTTCGGCCTGCGCGCAGCTGACCATCAACCTGGCCGAAGACGAAACCCGCGTGTACGACGATGCGCTGAACTGCAAGCGCAATGCCGGCGCGGCGCTGGATGCGCCTTCGCACCGCAGCTTCGTCATCGATACCGCCGAACAAGTCGCGGTCTGCGGCGTGGTGTTCAAGCCCGGCGCGTCCGCGCCGCTGTTCCGGCAGCGCATGGATGCGTTGGCCAACGGCCAGATCGATCTGGACGATTTGCTCCCCGGGCACGGACGCGACTTGCGCACGCGTCTGCTCGAAGCGGGCAGCGCGGCGCGAAGACTGGAGATCCTGCAGCGTTGGCTGAAGGCATTGGCGCGCGACGCGCGGCCGCAGCCCGCGATCGCCCATGCCCTGCACGTCTTCGAAGCTTCGCCGCAGATCGGGCGCATCGGTGCGATCGCCGCCGATCTCGGCTGGTCCCCGCGCCGGTTCAGCCAATGCTTCCGCGAACAGGTAGGCATGTCGCCCAAGCGCTACGCGCGCCTGCAGCGGTTCCACCGCGTCGCGGCGATAGCGCAGCGCGGCGGCCGGATCGACTGGGCCGGCGTGGCCGCCGACGGCGGCTTCCACGACCAGCCGCATCTGGTGCGCGAATTCCGCGCCTTCTCGGGATTCGCGCCGACCGCTTACCTGGCGCAGCGCGGCCCTTGGCCCGGGCACATCCCGCTCGATTAGCCGGAATATCCAAGACGCCCTCGCCCGCACCGGCTAAGTTCGGACGGAATCCGCCGCGACCATCCGACATGAAGCTCGACCAAGCCCGCCGCTATGCGCTGTCCTTGCCCGAAACAGTCGAGCAGCCGCATTTCGATTACGCCTCGTTCCGGGTCGGCGGCAAGATTTTCGCCACCGCGCCGCCCGACGGCGGGTACTTGCATGTTTTCGTCGGCGAGGAACAGCGCGAACGCGCTTTGGCGTTGGCGCCCGGTTCGACGGAGAAGTTGTTTTGGGGCAAACGCGTGGTCGGCTTGCGGATCGCGCTGAAGGACGCGAAGCCGGCGTTCGTGCAAGGCCTGCTGTCGCAGGCGTGGCGGGAAAAGGCGCCGAAATGGCTACAGGCCCGGGTTTGAGGACCGCTCGCTTCGCCATCTAAAGGCACATGGCGCGGCTGCGGCATGTTTGGAATACTCCGCCCGTCCCTTCCGGAAACGCCACGATGCTGCGATCAGTCGCGAACTGCTTCTTTATCCTTCTGTGCGCGTCTTCCGGCGCCGCTGCCGCGGACAAGCCCGCGCCGCCGGCGCTAAGCAAAGTTCCCGACGCCTTGGTCGGTTTTCTCTCGGGCGCATGGACCGGCGAAGGCGCCTTCGCCAACGGCAAGAAAATCGAAGCCGACGTTTCGTTCGCTTCCGACCTGGACGGACAGTGGCTGGCCTACCGCCACGCGGACCGCCCTCCCGGCAAGTACAAGGCCGTCGGCATGTGGGGCTACGCGAAGGGCGGCGAATTCGTGATGACCTTGAATGACAATTTCGGCGGCGCCCGGCGCTTCGCGAGCGAGGGCTGGCGCGACGGCCGCGTGGTCTTCGAAAACGTCGCCAACGCCGGCGCGCCGGCCGTCGGCCGCGAACGCTTCGTTTTCGAGCGCTACGAAGGCGACCGCCTCAAGATGACCTACGAACGCGGCGACGGCGAAGACCGATGGCGCATGGTGGATTACGTGGTATTCACCCGCAAAGCCGCATCTTCCTGACGGACTCGCCACGGACCCGCACCGATGACCCGCGCATCCCAGACCCAAACTTCGACGGGCCGCGTCACCGTCGGCATCGGCGGCTGGACCTTCGCGCCGTGGCGCGACAATTTCTATCCCAAAGGCCTGGTGCAAAGGCGCGAACTGGAATTCGCCAGCCGCCATGTCACCGCGATCGAGATCAACGGCACTTATTACGGCACGCAAAAGCCCGTCACTTACGCTAAATGGCGCGACGAGACGCCGGAAGATTTCGTGTTCTCGGCCAAGGCGCCGAAGCGGATCATGGCTTCTCGCGCATTGGCCAAGACCGGCCCGCAGATCGAGGATTTCGTCGGCGGCATCGTCGAACTGGGCGACAAGCTCGGCCCGCTGGTGTGGCAGTTCGAGCAAGGACGCAAGCTGGAAGCCGGCGATTTCGACGAATTCCTGGACTTGCTGCCCAAGCAATCCGGTGCGCGCGGTTTGCGGCACGTGCTCGACGTGCGCGATGCGTTTTTCATCGATGCCCGCTTCCTGGACTCGGCGCGCAAGCGCGGCATGGCGACCGTGTTCACCGATTCGCCCGACTACCCTTCCTTCGCCGACGTCACCACCGATTTCATCTATGCGCGGCTGATGCGAAGTCGATCCTCCGTTGCGACCGGCTATCCGGATGCGGAGCTGCAAACGTGGGCCGAACGCGCGCTGCGATGGGCCGCGGGCGGCGAACCCGAGGATCTGCCGAAAATAGCCCCGGCGGCGGCCGAGGCGCGGCCACGCGACGTGTTCCTTTACTTCATCAGCGCAGCGAAGGAACGCAATCCGGCCGCGGCGATGAAACTGTTGGAACAGCTCGGCCTGCAGCCGTCCGAAGCTTTTCGGCCGTAATCCAGCATCCGTGCCGTCCGGCACTGTCGGCTCACGTCGCGTTACCGGAAATTGCGCCAGGATCGGCCGACGTCCCGCAGGAGTTAGCCATGCCTACTCGCCGTGAATTCATCGCCAGCACCGCTCTGACCGCAACCGCCGCCGCGCTGATTCCGCTCGGCGCATGCAGCCAGGAAAACACCGCGCCGGTCGCCGCGGCCGATACGGCCGAAAAACCGTTCTCCGGCAAACTGATCGAACGCGCGATCCCCTCCACCGGCGAACGGGTACCCGTCATCGGCATGGGCACGTCCGGCAGTTTCGAAGTCGGCGCCGATACGGCTGAGCGCGATCCCCTGCGCGAGGTGCTTAAGCGTTTCGTCGCGGCCGGCGCCACGGCGATCGACACCGCGCCCACCTACGGCACCGCCGAGGACGTGCTCGGCGATTTGCTCGCCGAATCGGGCGCGCGTGGCAAGCTCTTCCTGGCCACGAAATTGTCCGGCGTGACGGGCCGCGACGAAGGCCTGGCCCAGTTCGGCGAATCCTTGCGCCGCCTGAAGACCGACAAGGTCGAGCTGCTGCAAGTGCACAACCTGCGCGACACCGAAACACAGCTGGCTTTGGCGCGGGAGCTGAAACAGCAGGGCAAGGTGAAATACGTCGGCCTGACCCACTACGTCGAAAGCGCGCAGCAGGATCTGGCGGAAGCGATGCGCAAGCTCAAGCCGGATTTCGTGCAGATCAATTATTCGCCGGTATCGCGCGGCGCCGAACGACGCATCTTCCCGCTGGCCAAGGATCTGGGCATCGCGGTGATGGTCAACCGCGCGTTCGAAGACGGCCGCCTGTTCGCCCAAGTGAAAAGCAAGCCCGTCCCGGACTGGGCCAAGGAAGTGGGTGCGGATTCTTGGGCGCAGCTGTTCCTGAAATTCGCGATCAGCCCGCCGGAAGTGACCGTGGTCGTTCCGGCGACGTCGAAACCGAAGAACCAGACCGACAACCTCAAAGCCGGCGTCGGGGGTTTGCTGGACGGGAGCCAGCGTTCGGCCCTGATTGCGGCGTTGGGCTAGCTGTCGCGCGCCGAAACGTGCGCTAAGCGCGCCGACCCGATCGGTTCGGGCCCGGGAGCCGTTTATGCTTATGCGTCGCAGTTCGCACAACCATGACCCCGGATCCCGCGCCCTCGAATCCTCTTGTCGGCAAGCCGCGTCCGAAGGGCCTGAATTCGGGGGTCCTGTTCTGGGCGCTGCACATCGCCGGCTGGGGCGGATTTTTCCTGGTCGGCTATCTGTCCGCGATCGCGAACGGCAAGCCTTGCGAGATATGGAAGCTCCTGTTCGCCGTCGCCGCGACCGGCTTCTTCGGCACGCTCGGTCTGCGCTACCTGTTGCGGGCCTGCCGCGATCTGCCGCCGCTGCGCGTGACCATGCTGATGATCGCGCCGGTGCTGGTGGTCGCGGCCGCGATGGGGCTGACCTTCATCGGCGGATTGGGCATGGGATGGTGCGACGTATGCCAGCCGATGTCGCGGGTGAACTATGTGGCCTACGTCTTCAACCAGCTGAACGTGGTGGTGGGCTGGACCAGCCTGTATTTGGTCATCACCAACTGGCGAAAACTGCAGTTGCAGACCCAAGCGGCGCTGGCTGCGACCGCGATGGCGCACCAGGCGCAGCTGAAGATGCTGCGCTACCAGCTGAATCCGCATTTCCTGTTCAACACCTTGAACGCGATTTCCACTTTGGTGCTGGACCGCGACAACGCCACCGCCAACCGCATGGTGCAAGGGCTCAGCGCCTTCCTGCGCCACTCGCTGGACGCCGATCCGATGCAGCGGGTGACGCTGAAGCAGGAAATAGACGCGATCGGCTTGTATCTGGAGATAGAAAAAACCCGCTTCGCCGAACGCTTGCGGGTGAGCATCGATGTCGAACCCGCCTGCTGGTCGGCGCTGATGCCTAGCCTGCTGCTGCAGCCGCTGGTGGAGAACGCGATCAAGTACGCGGTGGCCAAGCGCGTGGAAGGCGGCACGCTCGGCTTGCAAGCCTCGCTCGCAGGCGATCGCCTGCGGCTTTCCGTCACCGACGACGGCCCGGGCTGGCCCGCGCTGAAGGAAGGCGGCGTGCTGCCCGACCAGGGGCCGCAAGGCACGCGGGTCGGGCTGGCCAACACTCGCGAGCGGCTGCGCGTCCTCTACGGCGAACGGCAGAGCTTCGAGGCGCGCAACCGCGACGAGGGCGGCTTCATGGTGACGATGACGCTGCCGTTCGAAATCAGAGGCGCCCCCAGGGAATGACGAGCGACCGTCGCCGCGACCGGACGATCCGCACCTTGATCGCCGACGACGAACCGCTGGCGCGGCGCGGACTGGAATTGCGCCTGGCCGGCGAGTCCGACATCCGCATCGTCGGCCAGGTCGGCGATGGCGAGGCGACGATCCGCGCGGTGTCCGAGCATGCGCCCGACCTGCTTTTCCTGGACGTGCAGATGCCCGGCCTGGACGGTTTCGCGACCTTACGCGGCATTCCGGCGCAGCAGATGCCGCTGATCGTGTTCGTCACCGCCTACGACCATTACGCGATCAGCGCATTCGAAGCGAACGCGGTGGACTACTTGCTCAAGCCGGTGGACGAAAGCCGGCTGCATCAGGCCCTCTTCCGCGTGCGGGAAGCGCTGGACCGGCGCGAAGCCAGCGAGCATCGCGGCAAGCTGCTCGGCCTGCTCGGCGCACTCAGCGGCCGTCCGGCGCTGACGCTGGAAGAAGCGCTGCAGGCGGACGGCATGCACGGCCTGCGCGATCCGGATGCGCCGCTGGCGATCCGCGACGGCGCCCGCACCGTGCGCATTCCGCCGCAGAATCTGCGCTGGGTCGACGCCGCGGGCGATTACATCTGCATCCACACCGACGGCGAGACCTATGTGTTGCGGGCCACGTTGGCGCAGCTCGAAAAACGCCTGGATCCGACGCGCTTTCCTCGCATCCACCGTTCGGCCTTGGTCAATGCGGGGCGGGTCAAATCACTGCGTCCGCACCTCAACGGAGAGTACTTCTTGATGCTCGATTGCGGACAGGAGCTCAAACTGTCGCGCAGCTATCGGGACCGTCTCGCGCTGTTCAAGTGATCGCGGCGGCCAACGCATCTTATGCCGCCGAACGGATGCGCCGGTACGTGCGAAACCTGCGGTGGGCGGCATTGTTCCTGATCGGCTCACCGGCCAAGCTGGCACTCTCCTAATCGAGGGTTCCCCCATGCTCACTCGCCGAGACTTCATCGCCAGCGCCGCTTCGGCGGCCGCTGTCGCCCTGCTGCCGTTCGGCGCTTACGGCCAAGCGTCCCGGCTGCCGTCCGCGGTTTTGATCGAGCGTGCGATTCCCTCCACCGGCGAAAAGATACCGGCGATGGGCATCGGCTCCTCCGGCACCTTCGGCGTGTTCGAAGCCGGCGCCGCGCCTCCCGACATGGCCGCGCTGCGCGAAGTGTTCAAGCTCTTCGTCGATGCCGGCTGCACCGTCGTCGACACCGCGCCGCTCTATGGCGACGCGGAAATCATCCTCGGCGATTTGATCGCCGATTTCGGCGTCCGCGACAAACTGTTCCTGGCGACCAAGCTGACCCGCGTGACCGGCCGCGATGCGGGCCTGGCGCAATTCCAGGATTCGCTGCGGCGGCTGAAAACCGACAAGGTCGAATTGCTGCAAGTGCACGACATGCGCGACTTGGATACGCAATTCGCCTTGACCCGCGAACTCAAACAGCAAGGCAAAGCGAAATACATCGGCCTGACCCACTCCAACAGCGCGGCGCAAGCGCAAATGGCCGAGGCCATGCAAAAGCTCAAGCCCGATTTCGTGCAGATCAACTATTCGCCGATCTCGCGCGGCGCCGAGGAGAAGATCTTTCCGCTGGCCAAAGACTTGGGCATCGCGGTGATCGCCAACCGCACCTTCGAGGACGGCAAGCTGTTCGGCCAAGTCAGGGGCAAGCCTGTGCCGGATTGGGCCAAGGAAGTCGATGCGGATTCCTGGGCTCAGTTGTTCCTCAAGTTCGTCCTCAGCGAACCGGCGGTGACGGCGGTGATTCCGGCCACGTCCAAGCCCAAGAACCAGGCCGACAACCTCAAGGCGGGCTTCGGCCGGCTCATGAACCCTGAGCAGCGCGCCGCCCTGGTGGCCGCCCTCGGTTAACCGCCCTCTCGCCGCTCGGGCGATGAAAACAACCATCGGCACATGTGCCGCAGAGCGGTTGCGGAAACACTCCCTCCCATCCACTCGTTTCGACGAGGAGAAAAACACCATGAACGCACGCTTCCCGAAGGTTCTGCTCGCCTACGGTTTCGGCGGATTGGCCGCCATCGCCTGCGCTGCCGCGCCCGCCTCAGCGCAAACGGCTCCCGCTCAAAGCGGCGCAACATCGCAACAAGACGAATCGGCCCAAGCCGGCATCCGCGCCACGATCCAGCACTACTTCCAAGGCCACGCCACCGGCGATCCGTCCCACTTCCGCAAGGCCTTCCTCCCGACTGCGCACGTCGAAATCATCCGCGACGGAAAGTTCACCTCGTGGACGCTCGACGAGTACTGCGCCCTGTTCAAGGGAACGCCCGCGGCCGACGAAAGCACGCGGGTGCGGAAGATCGATTTCGTGGACGTTTCGAACAGCACCGCGATCGCCAAGGTGACGCTCGATTATCCGAAGCTCGTGTTCACCGACTATTTCCTGCTGTTGAACGTCGATGGCGAATGGAAGATCGCGAACAAGATCGCCAGCAATCGGCCGAAGGATGCGGGCAAGCAATAAACCTCGGCGGTTAACGCTCACACCGTCGCCACTACCGCCGAGAGATCGTGTCCGAGGAGGACCGCATGCTGCAACGCTGGTTAGCCCGCCTATTCAATCTCGAGAAGGACGAAGCCGGTGCGGTGGCGTCCGGCTTCGTCCTGTTCTTCCTGCTGTTCGCGGGCTATTTCATGCTTCGCCCGGTGCGGGAAACGATGGGCATCACCGGCGGCGTGGACAACCTGCAATGGCTGTTCACCGGCACTTTCGTCGCCACGCTGGCGGCGATGCCGCTGTTCGGCTGGCTCGCGGCGAAAGTGCGGCGGCGGCGGATCCTGTATTGGGTGTTCGGATTCTTCGCCGCCAATCTGATCGGCTTCGGCGTCGGCTTCCTGGTCCAACCCGACAACGTCTGGATGGCGCGCACGTTCTACATCTGGATCTCGGTGTTCAACATGATCGCCATCTCGGTGGCCTGGAGCGTGTTGGTCGACCTATTCGCGGTGTCGCAAGCCAAACGCCTGTTCGGGCTGATGGCCGCCGGCGCCAGCCTAGGCGGCCTGGTCGGCCCGTTGCTCGCGCTGCTTCTGGTGGAACCGATCGGACACGCGGGCTTGCTGTTCCTGTCCGCGGTGTTCCTGCTGGGCGCGGCCGGCGCCGCGCATTGGGCGCAGCGCTGGCGCGATGCGCGTCCGCTCACCGCCGACGAAACCTTGCAGCGGCAGCGGCCGCTCGGCGGCAGTCCGCTGGCCGGCGCGACTGAGGTGCTGCGCTCGCCCTTCATGCTCGGCATCGCGATGTTCGTGCTGCTGCTGGCCAGCGTCACCACCTTCCTCTACTTCGAGCAAGCGCGCCTGGTGGAAATACGCTTCCCCGACAGCACCGAACAGACTCGGGTGTTCAGCATCATCGACACGGTCGTGCAAAGCCTCGCGATCCTGACCCAGCTCTTCCTGACCGGTCGCGTCGCGCAAAGGCTGGGCATCGGCGTGCTGCTGGTCGCAGTGCCGGTCGTGGCGGTGTTCGGTTTCCTGTGGCTGGCGTTGGCGCCCACTTTCGCCGTGCTGGCGGTGGTCATGGTCGTGCGGCGCGCGGGCGAGTACGCCTTCGTTCGCCCGGGCCGGGAGATGCTGTGGACGGTGACGACGCCGGAAGCCAAGTACAAGGCCAAGAATTTCGTGGATTCTGTGGTCTATCGCGGCGCGGACGCGGTGAGCGCCTGGGTCAAAGCCGGGGTGGACATGCTGGCGCAGCAGCCGGCGATCGCCGCCTTGCTCGGCGCGGGGCTGGCTTTGGTGTGGGCCTACAACGGCGCCGCGCTGGCGCGGGCGCACAAGCGCATGGCCCCGCCCTGAGGTATTGCTCTTTTGTAGGAGCGGCTTCAGCCGCGAGTTTTTTCTCTCAAATCGTTGCGATGTCGCGATTTCGAGGAAAGAGGTCGCGGCTAAAGCCGCCCACAAAAATCAAGCTACGGCGGCGATAGAGGCCGTTTGATCAAATAGAGTGCGACCAGCACGCCGACCGCGCACGTCAGCGCCACGTAATGCGCCGGCGCCAATCCGCCGATCGCCTTCGACAGGTAACCGATCAACGGCGGCGTCAAGCCGCCGAAAATCGCGTAGGCGATGTTGTAGGAGAACGACAATCCGGAAAAGCGCACCGGGGCGGGGAACGCGGCCACCATGATCGAAGGCACCACCGCGACCACGCCGGTGAAGAAGCCTGCGAGCGCGTACAACGGCACGAAATGATCCGTGACGCCGCCGACCAGATGCGCATACAGGGCATACGTCGAAACGGCCAAACCGATGGCGCCGCCGAGCAAAGTCGCGGCCGCGCCGAAGCGGTCCACACACCATCCGAAAACCAGGCAGCCGATCACCAAGCAAAATGTCGCCACGCTGTTGCCGTGGAACGCCAGCGCGGCCGGCATTTGGAACGCGGTCTGCACCAGGGTCGGCGTCATCAGGATCACAACCACGATCGCCGCCGTCAGCATCCAGGTCGCCAGCATCGACACGGCCACGCTCGCGCCGTGATGCGCCAGCGCCTGCCGGACCGGCAAGCCGCTGGCCAGTTGCTTGCGCTCGCGCATTTCGGCGAACACCGGCGTCTCTTCCAACCAGCGCCGCAAATAGACCGCGATGAAGCCGAACACGCCGCCGATCAGGAACGGGATGCGCCATGCGTAAGCGGCGACTTCTTCGGCCGGGAAATGGGTGTTGATCCAAGCCGCGAGCAAGGAGCCGATCAGGATGCCCGCGGTGAGCCCCGAAGTCAGGCTCGCGCAAGCGAAGCCGACCCGGCGCGACGGCACATGCTCGGCGACGAACACCCAAGCGCCCGGCACTTCGCCGCCGACCGCGATGCCCTGCACCACCCGCAACAGCAACAGCAGCAGCGGCGCCAACATGCCGATCTGGGCGTAGGTCGGCAGCAGACCGATCAACAAGGTCGGCACCGACATCAAGAACACGCTCAGCGTGAACATGCGCTTGCGCCCGACCAGGTCGCCGAAATGCGCCATCACGATGCCGCCCAACGGGCGTGCCAAATAGCCGGCCGCGAAGATGCCGTAGGTCTGCAGCTGCGCCAGCCACGGCGCGGTATCCGGCGGGAAGAACAGTTGGCTGAGGATCTTAGTGAAAAATACGAAGACGACGAAATCGTAGAACTCCAGCGCTCCGCCCAATGCGGCCAGGCTCAAGGTCTTGGCGTCGCGGCGACCGAAGGGGCGTTGCCTATCGGCGGCGATGGCGTCGATCGCACTCATGATTCGCGTTACCCAGCAGTCTTTTCAGCGCGCGAACATCTCATTTTCGCCGCGTTCCGTCCATCCACCCGCTCTTCGCCAATCCGCGGTCGGCGGCGACCAGCAGCGCACCCAGGCCCAAGAACAAAACGAGCACGCCGGCTGCGTTGCGCACGGTCGCCGCCCAGCCCAATTGGCCGACATCGATGAACGGATACGGGTATTCGTGCACCCACGCGCCGCGCAGCAGCACCCACAGCAGGTAGGCCGCCGGGAATCCCAACCACGCCATCACCGTCCGCCACCGCAATCCGGAATGCCGTAACCCGAAGACCCACCAGGCCACGTACAACACGGGCGAAGCGTAATGCAGGCCGGTATCGGCCCACCATTGCGCGCCTTGCGGTTGCCACAAGTGGCGCAGGATCGAAAAGTAGATCAATCCGGTCACGCCGATGTAGAGCGCGATGCCGCCCTGGACCGCGGGCCGCCGGAAGAACGCCGCCGGGGAACCTCCGCCATGCACGCATGCGCTTGCGGTGGCGAACGCGACGAGCAGGTTGCTGAGGATCGTGAAGTAACTGAAGAAGCGCAGCGTCGCCAGCGCCGGGCCGATCGCCGGGGAAGCGCCGCGCATCAGGATGACGTACTGCAAGACCAGCGCCCCCGCCGCGACGCAGAACGCCGACAACGCCAGCCAATGCCGCCATCCTCTTTCCGCCGCCATAGCGTCTCCCCGCCGAGGTGCCGGGCCATCATAATGGTCCGGTGCCGATGACGCCTGCCGCCAAAGCCCAGTTCCAGATCCATGCCTGCGTGCTGCTGTGGGGCTTCACCGCCATCCTCGGCAAGCTGATCACCTTGCCCGCCTTGCCCCTGGTGTGGTGGCGAATGCTGATCGTGGTGGCGGCATTGGCGCTGCTGCCGCGGGTCTGGCGCGGGCTGCGGAAGATGCCTGCGCGGCTGATCCTGGCCTATGCGGGCATCGGCGCGCTGGTCGCGCTGCATTGGTTGACCTTCTACGGCTCGATCAAGCTGTCCAACGCGTCGGTGGGCGCCACCTGCATCGCCTTGGCGACGCCGATGACGGCTTTGCTCGAACCGTGGCTGGCGCGCCGAACGTTTTCGCTGCGCGACGTGCTGCTCGGCATCGCCGTGCTGCCCGGCGTGGTGCTGGTGGTCGGCGGCGTGCCGGACGGAATGCGGCTCGGCATCGCGGTCGGCGCGATGTCGGCGCTGTTCGTCGCCTTGTTCAGTTCGCTCAACAAGCGCTTCGTCGAGCACGGCGATCCGCTGACCGTGACCGCGCTGGAACTGGGCGCCGGGGCGCTGCTGCTGACCCTGCTTGCGCCGTTAATGCCGCGCTTGTTCCCCGCCTTCGCCGGCAGCCTGTTCGCCCTGCCCAGCCTCCACGACGCCGGCTATCTGCTGGCCCTGTCGTTGGTCTGCACGTTGCTGCCGTTCGCGCTGTCGCTGGCGGCGCTGCGCCACATGAGCGCGTTCGCCGCGCAGTTGGCGGTGAACCTGGAACCGGTCTACGCCATCGTCCTGGCGATCCTGCTGCTCAACGAGCAGCGCGAATTGACGCCGCAGTTCTATTTGGGCGTGGCGATCATCCTCGCGGCGGTGTTGGTGTATCCGTTGCTGGGCAGGCCGAAGCGGATCGGCCATCCGGAAGTGCTGGGAACCTCCGAAGCCAAGGGCATCACCGATTGAGTCCTCGACGCTTGACACGGCCCGGCAAGACGATTATACAATTAGCCAATTCGTTAATTGTTGAATTGCTTATGAGCGTGAATTCCGTGTTCGAAGCCCTGGCCTCGCAGCCCCGGCGCGAAATCCTGGCCTACCTGTCCGAGCAGGAACTGACCGCCGGCGAGATCGCCGCTCGTTTCGAGATGAGCGCGCCGGCCATCTCCCGCCATCTGTCGACGCTGGAGAGCGCGGGCCTGGTCAGCAGCGAGCGCCGCGGCCAGTACGTGATCTACCGGCTCAACAAAGACAACTTGGTCAACACCATCACCGGCTTCGCCTTCGAGATCTGCCCCACCGCCGGGCCGTTGAAGCGCGAGTCGCGGGCCATGAAGAAGCTGGCCGCCAAGAAGTAATCTCCACTGCCGAGGAATCGACGATGTCGACGGATCGCGCTTCGGAAGCCCTGATCGACGGCCTTCCAACGACGAAGAACGCGGGCGATCCCGCCATCGACCGCACCCTTGCGGATGTCGCCAGCTATTACGCGACCGCCACCGAAGACTACCGGCAATGGAGCCGCGGCCTGAACATGCATTTCGGCTACTGGCAATGGCCGCTGTCGCCGTTCGACCGCGAAGCGATGCTGGAAGCGCTGAACCGGCAAGCGATCGCGCGCATGGCCATCGACGGCGACGCGCCCATCCGCGCGGTCGACCTGGGTTGCGGCGCCGGCGCCGTGGCGCGGGCTCTGGCGCGCCAGCATCCGCAAGCGCGCATCACCTGCGTCACCATCGCCCCGGTGCAAATCGAATACGGCCGCGAACTCAACGCCGATGCCGGCGTCGCCGAGCGCATCGACATGCACCTGTCCGACTACCGCGATACCGGCTTGCCGAGCGAGAGCTTCGACCGCGCCTGGTTCGTCGAAAGCGCCTGCCATGCCGACGGTCCGGACAAACGCGCGCCGCTGGCCGAAGCGCACCGTTTGTTGAAGCCGGGCGGCCGTCTGCTGATCGCGGACGGCTTCAAGCGCGACGCGCGGCCGCTGCCGCGCTGGCTGCGCAACACCTACCGCAGTTGGTGCCGCGGCTGGGCGATCCCGGAAATGGCGCAGCTCGACGCGTTGACCGCCGCCTTGGCCGATCTGGGCTTCGTCGACATCCGCGTCGAAGACGTGTCGTGGCGGATGGCGCCCTCTTTCGCCCACATTCCGTGGGTCGCCACCCGCTACGTGCTCAACGAATGGGCCGGCGGCCATCGCTTGTCGGCCTGGCGCCGCCACCACGCGCGCGCTTCCTTCCTGTCGATACCGCTCGGGCTGGCGCTGCGCCATTTCCGTTATTGCTTCGTGAGCGCGAGCAAAGCCGGTTGAATCGCTAACCCGTTCGGAGACGCTGCAGTGGGGAGCATGCCGATGTCCGAAAGCCTGAAGTCGCATCGCGTCCGCACGTCGGCGCAG
Organism: Luteimonas gilva; assembly: GCF_005239095.1. GTDB lineage: Bacteria > Pseudomonadota > Gammaproteobacteria > Xanthomonadales > Xanthomonadaceae > Luteimonas_C > Luteimonas_C gilva. The sequence continues at coordinate 1,316,546 of NZ_SZUA01000001.1, forward strand.
CGCGACGTCGTCGAAGGCGACGCGATCTGGGAGCCGGTGCGTTCGCTATGGCTGAGCGCGATGCTGGCCGGCGCAAGCATCGGCGGCGCACTGACTTTCAGCTGGGCCGCCTTCGCGATCTTCGTCTTCTCCACCGCCGCGGTGCTGCTGCTGGGGCATTCGCTGGGCATGCACCGCAAGCTGATCCACGACAGCTACGGCTGTCCGAAATGGCTGGAGTATTTCCTGGTGTATTGCGGCGTGCTGGTCGGGTTGTCCGGACCGTGGGGCCTGCTGCGCACGCACGATCTGCGCGACTACGCGCAGCGCCTGCCCGATTGCCACGACTTCCTCGCCCACCGCCGTCCGTTCTGGCAGGACGCGTGGTGGCAGTTGCATTGCGAATTGCGGCTGCGGCGGCCGCCGGACATCCGCATCGAAGCGCGGATCGCGAACGATCCGGTCTATCGCTTCCTGCAACGCACCTGGATGCTGCAGCAACTGCCGTGGGCGCTGCTGTTGTTCTGGCTGGGCGGGTGGGGTTTCGTGTTCTGGGGCGTGTGCGCGCGCGTGGCCGCGGGCGTATGCGGGCATTGGCTGGTCGGCTATTTCGCCCACAACCACGGCGGCATGCGCCACGAAGTGCGGGACGCCTGCGTACAAGGCCGCAACGTGCGTTTCGTTTCGCTGCTGACGATGGGCGAGTCTTGGCACAACAATCATCACGCGTTTCCGGGTTCGGCCAAGCTCGGGCTGTATCCGGGCGAATGGGATCCGGGCTGGTGGTTGCTGAAAGCGCTCGAACGCCTGGGCTTGGTCTGGGATTTGCGTTTGCCCGAACACTTGCCGCATCGGCCCGAACTGGCGGTCGTCCCGCCGCCGCCGCATGCGCCTCGGCGCGCGCTTGCGAAAAGCTTACGCACCGCTCCGCCCCCCTAATTCCACGAGGAACCCGAATCGATGGACCGCCCGCCTTCCGGACCGAACGCCCCGACACCCGCCGATCCGCGCTGGATCCCGTTCAACATGGCCTGGCCGATCCTCGCCGGCGTGTTGGCGGGCCTGGCGATCCGGCTGACCTTCATGGGAAAACCGGGCCACGCCTTCGCGCCGATGATGGGCGCTTTCATCTATCTGTCGCCGATCCTGGTCGGTGCGGTGACGGTATACGTCGCCGAACGGCATTCGCGCCGCGGCGCGTGGTTTTATTTCTGGGGGCCGTTCCTGGCCAACGTGCTGTACGTGTTGGGCGCGCTGGCGATCAATATTGAAGGTTGGATCTGCGCGATCCTGATCGTGCCGCTGTTCGCCACGCTGGGCGGCATCGGCGGACTGGTGATGGGCCTGATCTGCCGGGTGACGAACTGGCCCAAACAGGCGACCTACAGCATCGTCGCCCTGCCCTTACTGCTGGGCGCTTTCGAACACCGCATGCCGCTGCCCGAACGCATCGCCGACGTGGAGCGCAGCGTGACGATCCAAGCGCCGGCGGCCGAAGTGTGGGACAGGATCCATCGCGCCGACGGGATCCGGCCGGACGAAGTGCGAAACGCCTGGATGTACCGCATCGGCGTGCCGCTGCCGCATGCCGGCATCACCGAAAGCACGCCGCAGGGCCGCGTGCGTCGGATCACGATGGGCAAAGGCATCCACTTCGACCAATGGGTCGCCGATTGGCGTCCCGAACGTTACGTGCGCTTCGAATACCGTTTCGCCGACGATTCGTTCCCGCCGCGCGCGCTGGACGATCACGTCCGCATCGGCGGTCTGTATTTCGATTTGGTCGACACCTCGTACGCGCTGACGCCGCGAGGCGAAACCACCGAGCTGAAAGTGCGGATGCGCTACCGCGTCAGCACCCAATTCAACTGGTACGCCGAACCGATCGCGCGTTGGCTGATCGGCGATTTCGAAGAGAACATCCTCGGCTTCTACCGCCATCGCGCCGAAAGCGGGCGGATGGCAACCATGTAGAGTCGAGCCTGCTCGACTGCTCTTGCTCCAAACGAAGCACATCGATGCGCGAAAAGCAGTCGAGTAAGCTCGACTCTACACAAGCCAAGGAGAAAGGCTTGACCGCTATTCCATGAACACCGCTTCGACGTTGTTGCCGTCGGGGTCGAGCAAGAACGCGGCGTAATAGTTGGGGCTGTAATCGGCACGCAGGCCCGGCTTGCCGTTGTCCTGGCCGCCGGCCTTCAGTCCGGCCTGGTGGAAGCGGTCGACCGCCTTCCGATCCGCGGCGCGGAAAGCCAAGTGAGTGCTGCCTTTGGCGCGGGCACCGCCGTAAAGCCAGAGTCCCGGCTCGCCGGGCGGACCGAAACCGGTGCCCGAGCTGTCGATCTCGTGGCCCAGCGGCGCGAGCGTCGCTTTGTAGAAACGGACGCTGGCGTCCAAGTCCTTCACTTTCAAACCGATATGGTCGTACATAAGGGCCTCCTGGATGGAAGGCTCATGCTCGCGCGGGAGCGGCCAGCCGTTCTTGGAAAATCTTGCGGTCGCCCTTCGCCGCCTGGCGGAAACGCCGCGGCGAGGCGCCCGCAGCGCGGTGGAAGGTGCGGACGAAGTTGGACAGGTCGGCGAAACCGGCCTCGAAGGCCACGTCGGTGATCGCGCGGCCGTCGTCGGCCAGCAGTTTCGCCGCCCGGCGCAATCTGGCGCGCACCAGGTATTGGTGCGGCGTGACGCCGGTGACGTCGGCGAACAAGCGCAGGAAATGGAACGGACTCAGGCCGGCGACGGCGGCGGCGCTTTCCAGATCGATGTCCTGCGCGCAATGCGCGTCCAGCCACATCGCCGCTTCGACCGCGCGCTTGCGGTCGCGCGAGCGCGTCTGCGCCGAGCGCGAACGCCAGCGTTCGCGCTTCTCGCCCGAAGCCGAATCGACGAACCGCGCCGCGAACGCCAACGCCACCTCGTCCAGGCCGATGTCGCTGTCGCCGTCGGCGACGCTTTGCGCCAATTCGCCCCAAACCATCAGCTCGGGCAACGGCGGCATGCAGCCCAGTCGCCAGATCGCGCTGCGATCGCCCAACGTTTCGACCAGCGCCGGCTTGAAATGGAAGGACAGGCATTCGTCGCCGCAGAGATGATGCTCGTGCGTGCACATGAATTCGTCGCCCGGATGCCCGATCAGCACCGCCCCGGCCACCAGCTCGTGCTCGCGGCCGCGGGCGCGCAGGCCGAAACTGCCCTGCCGAACGTAGGACACCGAATGGCTGCCGTGCAGTTCCACATAGGGCCGATCCTGCGGACCGGCGCGGCAGCGGTAGTCGAGCACCGCCAGCGCATCGTTGCGGAATAGAGTCTTCAGGGCCATACGCGGCAGCGTACACCCATTGCATTCGCGGGCGCAGGCCCAAAATCCCCCCGAAACCGGACTCGGCCGGAGCGAAATGAATCGCGGCTGAGGGCGGGGCCAAGCTTGGCGCCGGCGCGCACCGATTGGCCCCTTCCATGCCTCTCAGGAGTAGCCATCGGCGACTCGGAACCGCATCCTTCGGCTGCGGTCTTACGTATCTGAGGAACCTCGAACCCGCAACTGGAGCGTTCCATGCATCGGCCTTCCCCGTTCTCGTTCACCCGCCGCGGTTTCGTCACCGCTTCGACGCTGGCCACCGCCGGCTTCATCTTCGGCTGCGGCAAGCAAAGCCCCGCGGTGGCGGCATCGTCCGCCGCCAAGGCGCCCAGCGGGCCGGTGACGCTGGTCGAATTCTCCGACGACGGCAAGCGGCTGCGCACGGCGACGCTACCCAAGGTGGTGAAGACCGAAGCTGAGTGGCGCAAGCAACTGTCGCCGGATGCGTTCGTCGTCGCGCGCCGGGAAGGCACCGAACGCGCCTTCACCGGCGCGCTGCTGAACGTGCACGACAAAGGCGTGTTCCGCTGCATCTGCTGCGATACCGCGCTGTTCGATTCGGCGACGAAATTCGATTCGGGCACCGGCTGGCCCAGTTTCTGGCAGCCGATCGCGCGCGAGAACGTGCGCGAACACGAAGACCGTTCCTACGGCATGGTCCGCACCGCGGTGTCCTGCACGCGCTGCGACGCGCATCTGGGCCACGTCTTCGACGACGGCCCCCGCCCCACCGGCTTGCGCTATTGCATGAATTCGGTGGCGATGAAGTTCGCCAAGGCCGCTTGATCCTTCTTTCCGGAGTCGCGCTATGAACGTTCCCGTCTCTTCCCTGCTCCGCGCCGCGCTGACCGCCGCGCTCGCCGCGGGCCTGCTGGCTTGCAATGTCGGCGTCGCCAGCAGCAAACCTGCGGCTTTGCCCGATCCGAAAACCGATGCGCCGCTGGCCCCGGCCAAAGGCAGCGCGACGGCGGTGTTCGCCGGCGGTTGTTTCTGGGGCGTGGAAGCCGTGTTCGAACACGTCAAAGGCGTGAAGCAGGTGACGTCGGGCTATTCCGGCGGCGACAAGGACGAAGCCAGCTATTACGAAGTGGGTTCGGGCAGCACCGGCCACGCCGAATCGGTGAAAGTGGTCTACGACCCCTCGCAGATCAGCTACGGCCAATTGCTGAAAGTGTTCTTCTCCGTGGCGCACGATCCGACCCAGCTCAACCGCCAAGGCCCGGATCGCGGCCCCCAGTACCGCTCGGCGATCTTTTACGGCAACGCCGACCAGCAGCGCGTGGCCAAGGCCTATATCGCCCAGTTGGATGCGGCCAAGGCTTTTGCTGCGCCCATCGTCACCCAACTCGCGCCGCTGAAGGCCTTCTATCCGGCCGAGGCCTATCACCAGGACTACGCGCGGCTGCATCCGAACGATCCCTACATCGTCTACAACGATGCGCCGAAGGTCGTGGCGCTGAAGCAGTTCTTGCCGGGGTTGTACCGGGACGAAGCGATCGCGGTGAGCGTGCGCTAAGCGCTTTACGTTCGTCGGATTTAGGGTTTTTCGGCCGGCGCTTGCTTGCGGCTGTCGAAAATCACTTCGTTCATCCGCCCGCGCGGCGCGCTGTCTATGGCGTCGCGCGCGTCGCAGCCGGGATCGGGCGCGAACGCGTACCAGTGGAAATGGGTGCGCTGCACCAGTTTGCGCGCGACTTTGCCGGTGGCGGTTTCCACCATGATCGCTTCCAGGCGGCCGTCGGTCGAAGCCAGCGCGTGCCAGCTCATCGCCGGATCGCGCAAGCCGGCTTTCGCGGCATCGGTGTAGTTCGTCTGGATCATCGCATCGTCGAGCTGCGCGACGACGTCGCGCCCGTTCATCAGGTTGGTGAAGCGCGCATCGGCGAATTCTTCGACCTTCCATTTCCCGTCGGCATCCGCTTCGCCCCAACCGACCCGCAATGGACTGCCGCGGCGTAGCGCATCGATCAAGGCTTGGCGGCTGCCGCCGGCGTCTTTGCCTTGCGGATCGCTGCTGAACACGTGCCGCCAAGCGGATGGGCCGCATTCGCGGACCTTTTCCGCTGCGCTGACGGGCGACGCGAACAAGGCCAGCACCGCCAATCCCGCCAACGTTTTCATCGGAAGTCCTCGGCAGGGTCAGCGTTTCGGCTTGAAATTGCGCGGTTTGGCCGCGGCGGGGCCTTTGCGGTGCGCCGCCTTCGGCGGACGCGGCTTGCCATGCGGCGGCAGCGACGGCCCATCGTCGGGATCGCCGAGCCGCCGCAACCGCAACGCCTGGCCGGCCACGCGCACCTTCTTCAGATGCATCAGCAGATCGCGCGGCATGCCTTCGGGCAGATCGAGCACGGAATGGTCGTCGTGGATGTCGATCCGGCCGATGTATTTGGCTTCCAGGTCGGCTTCGTTCGCGATCGCGCCGACGATGTTGCCCGGCTTGACGCCGTGCGCGTGGCCGACTTCGATCCGGTAGGTCTCCATGCCCGGTTCCGGCGCGCCGCGCGGCGGTTTTTCGCTGCGCGGCCGCGGCGCGCGTTCTTCGCGAACCGGCCGTTCGTTGCGCACTGGCCGATCGTTTCGCTGCGGACGTTCGGCCTCGCGGGTTTCGCGCGCGCGTTCGGGCGCGAGCAGCAGCGGCGTCTTGCCCTGCAGCAGCTTCGCCAGCGCGGCGGCGACTTCCACGGCGGGCACGTCGCGTTCGTTCTCGTAGCGCTGCACCAAATCGCGGTACAGATCGAGATCGCCGGCTTCCAGCGTATCGGTGATGCGGCCGAGGAATTTCGCGACGCGCTGGTCGTTCACCGCTTCGACGCTGGGCAGCTGCATCTCCTGGATCGGCTGCCGCGTGGCGCGCTCGATCGCGCGCAGCATGCCTTTCTCGCGCGGCGTGACGAACAGGATCGCTTCGCCGCTGCGGCCGGCGCGGCCGGTACGGCCGATGCGATGGACGTAGCTTTCGGTGTCGTACGGGATGTCGTAGTTCAGCACGTGGCTGATCCGTTCCACGTCCAGGCCGCGCGCGGCTACGTCGGTGGCGACCAGCACGTCGAGCTTGCCTTCCTTGAGCTGCTGGATGGTGCGTTCGCGCTGCGCCTGTTGGATGTCGCCGTTGATCGCCGCCGCGGCCAGGCCGCGCGCCTGCAGTTTTTCCGCCAATTCTTCGGTGCCGGACTTGGTGCGCGCGAACACGATCATGGCGTCGAACGGCTCGGCTTCCAGGATCCGGGTCAGCGCATCCAGCTTGTGCAGGCCGCTGACGAACCAATAGCGCTGGCGGATATTGGTGGCGGTGGTCGTCTTCGCGGCGATGGTGACTTCGACCGGATCGCGCAGATAAGTCTGGGCGATGCGCCGGATCTGGGTCGGCATCGTCGCCGAGAACAATGCCACCCGGCGCGATTCCGGCGTGCTTTTCAACACCGTTTCGACGTCGTCGATGAAGCCCATCCGCAGCATCTCGTCGGCTTCGTCCAGCACCAGCCATTCCAACTGCGACAAATCGAGCGAGCCGCGCTGCAGATGGTCGATCACCCGCCCCGGCGTGCCGACCACGACGTGCACGCCGCGCCGCAGTGCGGCCAATTGCGGGCCGTAGCTCTGGCCGCCGTAGATCGGCAGCACGTGAAAACCGGGGATGCGCGCCGCGTAGCGCTGGAAGGCTTCGGCGACCTGGATCGCGAGTTCGCGGGTGGGCGCCAGCACCAGGCACTGCGGCTTGGTCCGGGACAGATCCAGTCGCGACAGGATCGGCAGCGCGAAGGCCGCGGTCTTGCCGGTGCCGGTCTGCGCCTGGCCGAGCACGTCGCGGCCTTCCAGCAGGGCGGGAATGGTCGCGGCCTGGATCGGCGACGGCGATTCGTAGCCGACCTCGGTCACGGCCGCCATGATGGGATCGGCGAGGCCCAGATCGGCGAAACGCAGCGGGATGGGATCGGTGGGCATCGCGGGATCGGCCTTCGAAACCGATATTGTGCGCCCAATCGCCGTTTTTTGCCGTGCATGCGCTTTTTTGTAGGAGCGGCTTCAGCCGCGAGCTTTTTCCTTCAGGTCGCCGCGACGTGCGGAAAGAGCTCGCGGCTGAAGCCGCGCCTACATAAGCAAAAGCCTCAAAAAGCCAGCAAAACCAGCCCGGGCAGCGGCGCCAACCAACCCAGCCAACGCGCGCGCTGCGGATCGGCGTTGCGGCACAGCACCCAGACCACCGCACCGACGCACAGCAGCACGGCCCACATCACCGGGCCGAATTCCCAGCCCATGGCCGCGGTGCAGACCGCGAACGAAGCGATCAACGCCAGCCATCCTCCCGCGCGATGCGCGCATCGCCGCATCTGGCCCGCTGCGCGGCCGAACGCTTCCTGATGATGGCGCGGCATCGCATGCGATAGCGCGGCCCATCCGGACACCGTCAAGCCCGCAGCGAACAGCCAGGCGTTCATGCCGGCTCTCCGGCCGCGATGCCATCGGCTTTCGTTTTCGAACGCGCATCCGCCGCGCGCCACCCAAGCCAGGCGAAGCCGGCGCCCAAAGCCAACAGAGTCAGATCGACCATCGCCATTCGCCAATCGCCGTCCGCCAGCGTGCGCGGCAATGCGCCCCGCTCCGCCAGAAACATCGATGCGAAAGGCAAACCGACCATCAGCGCGGACGTCGCCGCGAACAAATCGCGCCATGGCTTGCCGCGCCGCAGCCGCGCGATCGCCCAAATCGCGGCGAGCGTCCAAACGATGCAGAACGTGCGGATCTCCCAATCGCCGCGTCCGGCTACATCCGCGGGCAGCCAACGATTGGCCCATAGCATCGAAACCGCCGCGAACGGCAGGCCCGCGACCACGCCGACGTTCAAGGCGCGCACCAGCCCGTAACCGGACAACGCCCCCGCCGCGGCCACCTGCTTGGCCCGCTTCTCCACCCATACCTGCATGCCGCAAGCGAGCATCGCGCAACCGCTCAGACCCAACGCGAAATACAGCCAGCGGAAAGCCATTCCGCCGAACTGCACCATGTGCAGGCCGCCGAGGAAATGGTAGGTGTGGTAGGCCGCGCCGGGCGGCGGGCTATCGCCCAGCGATGCGCCGGTGACGCCGTCGTAGTAAGCGGTGCGCCAGTTCCAGGCGACGTGACGGCTGTGATCCAAGCCGACGCCGACCATGGTGGAAGCATCGGCGGGATGCTCGACGCTCACCAGCCAAGGATCGGCGCGCAATCGGCGGCGCGCGTCTTCGATCATCGGCCACAGCGGCGCGCGCGACGGCGGCGGCCGATGCATTTCTTCGCGATGCGGGGACGGCGCGACTTCCTGGTAGAACTTCTCCGCATCGCCGCCGTAACCGGTTTGCAGCCCGGCCAGCATGTAGGAAGCGACGAAAATGGCCACGCCGGTGTAGGCGATCATCAGATGGAACGGCAATCCGAGCACGCCGGACAGATTGTGGCCGTCCAGCCAGGCGCGCTGGCCGCCGGCGCGGAAGCGGAACAGGAAGAAATCCTTGAAGATCCGCTTGTGGACGACGACGCCGGTGACGATCGCGATCAGCATCATCATCCCCGCCAGCCCGACCAGGTACATGCCGATGGTCCCGGCGTGCAGGTTGTAGTGCAGCGTGAAGAAGAATTCGCCGCCGACGGTGTCCTGCAAGCGCGCGCCGGTCGCGGCGTCGTAGGCATGGACTTCGTAGCGGCCGTCGTCGTGGTAGGCGCCGCCTTTCAGCGCCGGAAAGCGCTGCGTCGGCAGATAGACGTACCACGCGTGCGCATCACCGTGTTCTTTCTGCAGCGCGTCGAGCACCCGTTCCACCGCCGGCCGCGCCGGCGCCTGCGCGGCCATGCTGGGGCGCATCCAGCGGTCGAGTTCGGTATCGAAGCAAGCGATGGTGCCGCCGACGAAGATCACGAACAGCAGCCAACCGACGATCAATCCGGCCCAAGTGTGCAACCAGGCCATGCTTTGCGAAAAACTGTTCTTCACGGCCGCATCGCCTCGGCGGCGAACATCAGCGCCGGCGCATACAGCGCAGCGCCGATCAGCAGCAACATCCACCAGGCGTGCCAAGCGCTGCGCGCGGCGAACGCGTACATCGCCGCTACGGTCCAAACCGCGAAGCACAACAAGCTGGCCGTGGTGACCCGGTTGGCGCGCGACATCGGCAACGCCCAAGTAAGGAAAGCGGTGCTGCCCCAGGCCACCCAATAGCCGGCGAACAGCGCAGCCAGCGTACGTACGACGGCGACCCACGGAGATACGCCGCGACGCTTGCGCTGGGCGGGACGAGCGGAGAGAGGGATAGCGGGCACGGCAGTCCGGGTCGAGTGAACGCGAGGCCACTGGAGTGGCGAGTCGGCTGGCGTTGACCGCGGGCTGGGTGGAATCTTATCGAGAGCGGTTCTCGTTGGCAAACCGCGCGGATGTGTGTGACAAATGCCCTCGCCCTGCGAATCACCCTTCCGAACGAGCACAATCGCTCAGGAACGCGCAGGACGATGGGACACGCAGCGGCCATGTCAGCGGATACGAAAGAGAGCTTCGGCACCTTGCTGGAGCGGCATCGGGGCATCGTGCTCAAGGTGGCCCGCACTTATGCCTACGATGCCGACGACCGCGCCGATCTGGCGCAAGAGATCGCCGCGCAATTGTGGCGTGCCTATCCGCGCTACGATCCGGAGCGGACGTTCTCGACCTGGATGTACCGCATCGCGCTGAATGTGGCGATCTCCTTCGTCCGCAACGACGGCCGTCGCGACCGCCAAGCGGTGCCGCTGGACGAAGAACTGCACGACCTGGCCGGCGACGGCGTCGACCACGAAAAGGAACAACAACTCCGCGCCCTGCGCCGCTTCATATCGCAACTGCCCCCGCTCGATCGCGCCTTGATGCTGCTTTACCTGGAAGACCGCAGCGGCCGCGAAATCGCCGAAGTGCTCGGCATCAGCGAAAGCAACGTCACCACCAAGATCGGGCGGCTGAAACAGCGCATCCGCAACGAGATCTGACCGGAAAACCCGCATGGAAACCACTATGGAACTCGATGAACTCAAATCCGTCTGGCAAGCGCTCGACAAGCGCCTGTCCCGTCACGACGACATCCACCTGGCGCTGTTCAAGGAAATCAGGCTGGAAAAGGCGCGCAAGAGCTTGCGTGGGCTGTTCTGGGGCCAGTGGCTGCAACTCCTGCTCGGCGTCGGTCTGATCGCGCTGGGCGTGGCCTGCTGGACTCGAAATACCGACGTACTCGGCTTGCTCGCGACCGGCATACTGGTGCATGCGTTCGGCGTCGTCACCGCGGTCGCCGCTGGCATCACCCTAGGACTGATCGGCAGCATCGACTATTCCGCGCCGGTGCTGAAGATCCAAAAGCGCATGGGCGTGCTGATGCGCTTCTACACCCTCAACGCCAATGTCTGCGGCGCGCCGTGGTGGATCATGTGGGTATTGGTGGTCGTGGCCTTTTCCGGGCTCGGCCGAATGGATCCGCAAGCGGCCACGCCGGTTTGGATCTGGATCAGCCTCGCCATCGGCGCGGTCGGCCTGCTGGCGACCTGGGCGTTCATGTGGAAGCAGCGGCGGTCGTCGACGTCGGAACCGGCCGCGAGCGACGCCGTCTGCGCCGCGGACGGCGCCGACGGCATACGCCGCAGCCAACGCATCCTCGACGAAGTCGCGCGGTTCGCGCGCGAGTGACCGGCGAAGATCAAGGGCGGTCGAGCAGGCTCGACCCCTAAAAAAAGAGCCGGCGATGCCGGCTCTTTTTCGTCGTAGACGCGACCGATCAGCGCAGGCTGTAACCCGACACGCGCCAGGTCTTGTCGTCGTCCAGATGGAACGACACCAGCTCGCGCACCGGTTGCGGCGCTTTGGCGAACTTGGTCGGGAAGTTGACGTTGATGTACAGGCCGGCCGGCACCTGCCCGCCCGCGGCGAACTGCGAACGGCTGACGACGGCCTTGCCGCGCGCGGCCGGCGCGCCGAGGCGGTTGCGGTCGATGGTCACTTGCTTGATGAAGTCGTCCTTGGTGACCAAACGCTTCATGGTCGGCGACGCGCCGTCCCATACCTCGCCGACGCGATTGCCGTCGACCAGGGCGATCACTTGCTGCGCGCCGCGGGTCATATCGGCGTCTTGCTTGGCCAGCGCCGCGCGCTGCTCGGGCGTCAATTGCGGCGCTTGCTGCGCGGCCGGTCGCGGAGCGCCCGGCGCTTGCGCGGCGGGACGCGCGGCCGGTGCAGCCGGCGCGCGTGCCGGCTGCGATTGCTGGGCCACGGCACTGGCGCTGGCGCAGGCCAGCAGGACGGCAGACAGGAACAGATTCCGGTTGTTCATCTTCGTATACCTTCGGCTGGATATGCGCGGACCGGCAGTCTACGACAAAAGCCGGGGCCGCCAACCCCGCAGGCCATGGCCTGCCCGCCTTGCGTCCCCGCCTCGCGGCTGCGACCCTTTCTCGGTACGCCCGGGAGCGCCGATGCCGCAAATCGATTTCGTCTTGGACCGCGAGTTCGTCGAACTCAACCAGCTGTTGAAACTGGTCGGCCTGTGCGACAGCGGCGGCGCCGGCAAGGCCCTGGTCGCCAGCGGCGCGGTGTCGGTGGATGGCACGGTCGAATGGCGCAAGACCTGCAAGATCAGGGTCGGGCAGCGCGTGACCGTGGGCGACGCCGTGATCGAAGTTGTCGCCGCGGATTGATCGGGCACAACCGTTCGCATCGATGCTCCCCCTTGAAATTGTTCTATAATTCCGGAAATATGGAATTATGAAAACGCCGCAAGCTCTTTCCGCATTGCGCGCACTGGGGCAGCCGCACCGGTTGGCCGCATTCCGTGCTTTGGTGGTAGCCGGTCCCGAAGGCCTGTCGGTCGGTGAACTTCGCGATCGCGTCGATCTGGCGCCGGCCACGCTGACCGCCCATTTGAACTCGCTTCGCAGCGCCGGATTGGTGGCCGACACCCGCGAGGGAAGAGTGATCCGGGTACGCGCGGAATACGATCAGATGAACGCCCTGCTCGGCTTCCTGACCGAAAATTGCTGCGGCGGGGAATCCTGCGCGCCCAGAAAAAAAATTCCCCGTACCGCATCGAAGGCGCGTTGAAGACGATGGCCACAGCATCGCGCCTTGCAGGCGAATTCGTCGCCACGGCGATATTGCTCGCAGCCGTGATCGGCTCCGGCATCATGGCCGAGAGGCTCGCCGGCGGGAATGCCGGCATCGCGCTGCTGGCCAACACGCTCGCCACGATTGGCGCGCTATACGTTCTGATCGAAATTTTCGCGCCGGTCAGCGGCGCGCATATGAATCCTGCCGTCAGCGCGGTCATGGCATTGCGCGGCGATCTGGCTTGGAAGATCCTCCCGGCCTACATCCTGGCCCAGCTCTTGGGGGCCGCTTGCGGCGCATGGCTGGCGCACGCGATGTTCGACCTGCCGATCCTGCAGTGGTCGGCGAAGCTGCGCAGCGGGCCCGGCCAATGGCTGGCCGAAGCCGTGGCGACCGCCGGATTGATCCTGGTCGTATTGCGTGCCCCCGCGTCGCGCGCCGCGGCCATGGTCGCGGCCTACATCGGCGCGGCTTATTGGTTCACCGCCTCGACCTCCTTCGCCAATCCGGCCGCCGCGTTCGGGCGCATGCTCAGCGACAGCTTCGCCGGCATCGCGCCGGCGAGCGTGCCGGGCTTCGTGCTGGCGCAATTGGCCGGGGCCGCCCTCGGCCTGGGATTGCACGCGCTGCTGGGCGAGACTTCTTCCAAAACCGCGAAAGAAATCGCATGAATACGACCCACGATCCGCGCTTCGTCATCTACCACAACCCCGATTGCGGCACCTCGCGCAATACGCTCGGGCTGATCCGCAACAGCGGCGTAGAGCCGCAGGTGATCGAATATCTGAAGACGCCGCCGGACCGCGCGACGCTGGTGCGATTGATCGAAGCCATGCGCATCCCGGTGCGCGAGGCCGTGCGCGAGAAAGGCACGCCCTATGCGGAATTGGGGTTGGGCGATCCGTCGTTGTCGGACGAAGCCCTGATCGACGCGATGCTCGCGCATCCGATCCTGATCCAACGGCCGATCGTGGTCACGCCGTTGGGCGCGAAGCTTTGCAGGCCCTCGGAAGCGGTGCTGGACCTGCTGCCCTCGCCGCAGCTCGGACCCTTCGTCAAAGAGGACGGCGAAGTCGTGATCGACGCGGCCGGGCGCCGCGTGATCTGATCCACGTTCCGGCGCGATCGGCGCAGCGGCCGATCGCTTGCCGGTTCCCGGCGTCGATCACTCTTGTTCCGGATCGCGGGTGACTTCGAACTGCTTCACGTCGCGCACGCTCAACTCCGACGCGCGCGCGGCGGCCACCAATGCCGTCGGCGGCGGATGGTTCTCGTCCCAGGTGCAGGGATTGAATGTCTGCCCGCCCGTCGCGGTCGGCAAGGCTCTGGCCACCGTAGCGGACAACTGCAAGGAATAGTCCGCGGCGGTGAGCGTCACGCCCGGCGAGGCGGTATTGCACGTCTGCCCCGACGGTTGGAACCGGCCGAACGCGACGGTTCCCTTCAAATTGCGCAGCCATTTTTCGCGGAACGGCGGCTGATTGCAGGCGCCGGTGGGCAGCATCGGCGCGACCGACGGCGCTTGCGCGGTGCTATGGCAGCTCATGCACGCCGATGCGGGGTTGTCGACGGGTCCGTTCAAGCGGCCGTCGACGCCCAGATGCGCCAACGCATAGGCCGGCGCGGCGGTGTTGATCCACGATTGCTCGATCGGCAGGCCGTTCGGATCGTTGCCCCACATCAGCCCCACCGGCTTCATCTTGCGCCAAGGCGAGCCGCCGGACGCCGAAGCGTCGTAGGCGTAAGTGGCGAAATACCAGCCGGTGGCGCCGGCGCGCTGGTCCTTCACCGCAATGTCGATCTGCATCAGCCGCACCGACACCTTGGGCCCGCCCGGATTGGGCAGGACGTCCAGCTTCAACGAACCCGCCAACAAATCCTGCGGAAAATCCGAAGGCTTGGCCGCGCTGTACAGCAGCTTGAAAACGAAACTGCCTTCGCTGAACTTCATCCCGCTGAGCTTAGGTTCGTCGACGCCGGGCGTGCCGGTTTTCCACAACTGCTGGAACACGCGGCCGCCGCGCGCGTCGTAGTAAGCGACCGCATAATTCTGGAATGCGGCGGTGTTGCCGCCGAGTTCGCCCACGCGCACCGTGCGCTCCAAAGTCATGCCGTACGCCGCTTCGCGCGTACCTGGCGAATTGGTCGGGCCGTAGAACATGCGCGGCGCGGGATACCACGCCTGATTGCGCTGCGCGGCCGCTATGCTGCCGCCGGCGGGATCGCGATAATTCGAATCGGCAGTGAGCTGCGGCGTCAGGCTTTTGACGATCTTGCTCGAGAACGCGTAATTGCGCAGCGCCAACGCGTATTTCAGCTTCTGCTCCGGCTTGCGCGGATCGAAAGCCTGCCAAGGGCGCGATCCGCTCGGCACGCCGGTCGCCGCCTGTTCCAGCAGTGGCGGCTGGAACCAGGGGCCGTCGTAGGAAGACGGGATCGTGTCCTTGGGCACGATGAAGTCGGCGAACTTGCCGCGGCATTGCGCGACGTAATTGCCGGTGGCGCTGGGCCGCCCGCTGCTGGTGACCGACAAACAACGCGCGCCGGGTGCGCAACCGGTGGCGGGAGGCAGCAAGGCCGCACTGGTTTCTGTGCGATCCATCGCGGTTTCCGCGGATGCGGTTTCGGTTGCGGGAGATTCCGCAGTCGTTGCGCGAGGCGGCGAATCGCTGCTGCAACCCAATACCGCCAAGGGCGCCAACCACACCGCTGCGAACCGCAAATAACGCTTTTTCATGGGTCCTTCCCCTCGATCGATCCCCTGTACGCGCTGCAAGCGGGCCGAAGCCGCAACGCGACGCGCTAAACCGTCCAACGCGGCCCATCGCCGCTACCGGACACGCACGACAAGCACAAAGTGGCATGTACGAGCTTCCACGGCCCGATCCCACCGCTGCCTGTCCGCTCCGATTCCGGAAGCGCGTTGGCCTCGGGTGGACGGTTCCTTATGTGGGCCGTACCGAGCTTCCCCCGAGGATGGACCCATGAGCCACCGCGTTTCGCGCCCGCCGGCATGGCTCGCCGCCGGATTGCCGCTGCTGTTGGTCGTTTCTACGCCGCCCGTCTTCGCGCAAGACGCGCCCAAGAACCAGCGCATCAGCACCGACGAGCTGAAGCAACGCGTTCGCGCCCGGCCGCAAGGCGCCGCCGTGCCTGCGCAGATCACCAAGCAAGGCAGCAATATGGTGCTGCAGACCGCCGATTCGGCGGTCAAGGTCAACAATGCCGATTATCTCGGCCAGCAGGTGCGGCAGATGCCGGTGCAGGCCGTGGTCGGCGCGGGCCCCGGCGATACGGTCGAACTCAAGGACATCGAGCTGCAAGCGACCAAGCGTTGGAACGATCGCACTCCGGCATGGCGCGCGCGCTACGGCAAGGTCGACGCCGCGCAAAAGAAATTGAACGACGCCGCGCAGGCCGCGCTCACCGCCGACGCCAGCGAATCGGACCTCAAGGTATTGAAGCAGAGCGTCGACGAAACCCAAAAAGAGCTGGTGCAGGCCTACCAGGCCTTGCCCGCGAACCAGCGCCAGGAGCAGCGCGCCTTGGTCGAACAGCATGCCGAACTGCGGCGCCTGGACAAATCGCTGTACGGCATCGACCACGACGACCGCTATCCGCCGCAGGCCTACGAAAAGATCTACGCCAATTCGCGCGGTGCCTTCGCATTGCGGGTCAAGGGCCAGGACAAGCCGCGCTGCAGCGCAGTGCTGATCGGCGAGAAGCTGGCGCTGACCAACAATCACTGCATCCTGGAAGAAGCGCCCGACGAGATGGAGGCCGTGTTCGACTACGAAGACGATCTGGCCGGGCAACACATGGCCGCCAAGTCGTTCCCGCTGGTGGACATCAAACTCACTACGGAAGAAGAACGCGGCCACCTGGACTTCACCCTGCTCGAACTCGGTCCGAACGCCGACGGCGCGCTCCCGGGCAAGGTCTATCCGGTGCAATGCCTGTCGATGAAAAACGCCAAGCGCGACGATCCGCTGTACGTGGTCGGCTTCCCGCTCGGCGAACCGCGCACGGTGCACGACAACGCCTTCGTCTATTTCCCGTTCCGGGTCACGCCCGAGGAATACGCGGAAATCAAGATGCTGGTCAGCGCGGAATTCGATTCGATCGCCGCCGAAGACGCGTCCTATCGCGAAGGCAAGCTGAAGGAATTCGTCGACAGCTACCGACTGCGCGAAGACGGCGACTACGAATACATCAGCCAACGCTTCGGCGAGCAGCCGACCATCGGCGCCGACAGCGACACTTACCACGGCAATTCCGGATCTCCGGTCTACAACCGGCGCACCCACGCCGTGATCGGGCTGCTGTTCGACGGCCAGGAAGACCTGAGCGAACCCTGGGCCGCCGGCTGGCGCGCGCACGAAGCGGTGCTGCCGATCACCCGGATCGTCGAACGCATGGACAGCGTCGCGCCCGCCTGGCGCGAGGATCCGCGCGTCTGCGTCATTCCCGCCAACTGAGGCAAGCGCATGTTCCGCAACGCCCTGCTGTACCTGTCGCTGTCGTTGTGCTCCCTGGCGGCTTGCCAACGCCAGCCGCCTGCCGAGCCCGCCGCGCCTGCGCCGTCCGCAGCGCAAATTCCGGCGACGCCGGCCGAGTCCGCGCCGGCGAATCCCTTCGCTCAAGGCTTCGTCGCCGAACTCGCCGTGGGGCAGACGCAAGCCGACTTGCGCAGCGCCGCCGAAGCGGTGTTCGACCGTGTCGTGTCGGTGGAGCCCTTGTTCGAAGACGTGAATCCCGCGGACGATCCGGAAGGCCTGGCCCGCATCTACCGCGTGCGCGTCGCAGATCCGATCGACGGCAGCCCGTGGGACGATGCGTACGCGCTGCGCGACCGCGGCGGCTTCGTGCAAGTGGAGCCGGATACCGAAGACACGCTGGTGGAAGCGCAAAAACGCTCCGCCGTGACCGCCTGCTTCGGCGATCAAGGCGTGCCTGCGCCGACCGATCCGGCGTGGTCGCTGGACGCGCAGCACATGAACGTGATCGCGGCGCGCCAGCTCGTCCCGCCGCCGGGAGGCAAGCCGCTCGGCGAAGGCGTACGCATCTGCCATCCCGACAGCGGCTGGACCGATCACATCGATCTGGACGGCGCGCGCATCGACAAGACCGCCACGCTCAATCTGATGGAAGGCGGCAACGACGCGCACGATCCGCTCGGCTATTCCGGCAACCCCGGACACGGCACCAAGACCGGCAGCGTGCTGATCAGCGACGGCGGCTTCGGCGCGAACGGCGGCACCAGCGCGCCGGGCACCGTGGATGGATTGGCACCGAAAGCGACGCTGGTGCCGATCCGCACCTTCAACAGCGTGGTGCGCATCCTGGATTCCAATGTGGCGCGCGCCGTGCGCCACGCCACGACCGCGAAATGCGACGTGCTGTCGATGAGCCTGGGCGGACGCATGTTCTTCGGCCTGGAGCGCGCGATCAACGACGCGGTGCGCCGCGACGTGATCGTGGTCAACGCCGCCGGCAACTGCATCGGCATCGTGGTGGCTCCGGCCAGTTACGACAACGCGATCGCCGTCGCGGCCACCAATGTCGACAACAAGCCATGGAAAGGCTCGTCGAAAGGCCGCGCGGTGGACATCGCCGCGCCGGGCGAGGACGTGTACGTGGCCGAAGCCGTCCAAGGCGGACAAGGCACCCGAGCCGTCCCCGGCAACGGCACTTCCTTCGCTACTGCGGCCGTGGCCGGCGCGGCGGCGGATTGGATCGCTTTCCACGGTCCGGCCAAGATCAAGGCCGCGCAAGGCAGCCGCACGCGCCGCGACGTGTTCCTGAAAGCGATGCAAGCCAGCGCGCGCGCGCCGGCGGGTTGGGAGAAGCAGCGCTACGGCGCCGGCATTCTCGATCTCGAGCATTTGCTGAAGCAGCCGCTCGGCGCGCCGACCAACCAACTGCGTGCGCCGCCGCACGACGACACGATCAGCCTACTGTCGCGCACGCTCGACCGCGATCCGGCCGAACTGCGCGCCGGCCTGGACCGCATGCTCAAGCATCCGGCCGATTTCGACGCGGCGCTGACGCGTTTCGGCCCGGAATTGCTGGATCTGGCCGCGCGCGATTCGGAAGCTTTCCTGCATGCGATGCAGCCGCCGCAACCGGGCGCGCTGCAAGCGCCGGATGCGGCGCTCAAACCGCAGGCCTCGCGCGCGCTCAACGCGCGCATGGAAGGCGGGCCGTGAGCGCGCGCGATTTCCGCAGCCTGCAACTGGCGACGTTCGCGTTCACCACGGCCGGTTCGCTGGCCGCCTGCGGCGCGGCGAACACGCCGGAATCGGCAACGCCGACTGCCGCGGAACAAACCGCGCCCGCCACGGCCGAAACGGCTCCGCCGCAGACCGAGCCTGCCCCCGCCCCGCCCGCTGCGCAAGCGTCCGCACCGCCGCCGGCGCAGCAAGAAGCCGATGTGCCCGCCCCCGAACCCGCACCCGCTGCGGAAGCCCAAGCGGCGCCGGCGAAAACCCAAGATGCGCCAACGAGCGTCGTGATCACCACCATGTCCAAAGGCCGCGGCGTGCCCGCCCCGACGCGCGACGCCTACAAGCAAATCCGCGGTCTTTTGGAAGAACAAAAAAACCAGTCCGCCGTCACCAACATCGACACCCAGCGCATCGGCTTGGAGGGCGAAATGCGGATGTGCGCCGAATTCCGCGACCGCGCCCAAGCCGAATACACGCTGGAGCAGATCCGCAAGCTCTCGGCCGACGTCGAACTGATCCACGTCGCCGAAGGCCCCTGCCCGACCACCCAGGGAGACACCCCATGAACGCCCCCTCGCTGACCAAGCCGCGCCTGTTGCTGGCGCTGGCCATACCGCTGGCGCTCGCCGCCTGCCAGCAGCGGCCGCAAGAAACCGCCGAAACGACGGCGCCTCCTCCGACTCCGACCACCGAGCAACCGCCGCCGGCGCAACCACCGGATGCGATCAAGCCGGCGACGGACGCGGCCGAAGCGACCGACGAGAACGTCGCCGCATCGCGCGAGCGCATCGCCCAAGCCGCCAAGGCCGCGCGCGAAAAGTGGAAAGACAAGACCTTCGAGGAATTCGAAGCCGGCGTATTCAAGGAACCGGGCGAGAACGGCAAATACATCGTCGACGGCGACATCGCCATCGCCGACCGCAAGCAACTGCGGGAATTCTTCGACGCGATGAAGGCGACCGTCGACGGCACCGCGCACGGCAAGCTGGTGATCAACGAGCGCAACGGCGTGATCGATGCCTGGACCAGCGCCAAGAAGAAGCAGCTGATCTACTGCGTCAGCGACAGCTTCGGCGCACGCAAGGCGCAAGTGGTGGCCGACATGGAAGCGGCTACCCAAGAATGGGAGAAGGCCGCCAACGTCGATTTCACCCACGTCGCCGCCCAAGACGCCAACTGCAAGGCCGGCAACGACAACGTGGTGTTCGACGTGAACCCGGTGGATGTCGACGGGGAATACCTGGCCCGCGCGTTCTTCCCGGGCGACCAGCGCGCCGACCGGAACGTCTTGATCGACCAGTCCTCTTTCGGCCTGGATCCGAGCGAAAAATTGCAGTTGGTCGGCATCCTGCGCCACGAATTGGGGCACACGCTCGGCTGGCGCCACGAACACACCCGCCCCGAAGCCGGCGCCTGCTTCGAGGACAGCGAATACAAGCCGATCACATCCTACGACAAGTTCTCGGTGATGCATTACCCGCAATGCAACGGCGGCGGCGACTGGTCGCTGACCCTCACCGCGCTGGACCGCGCCGGCGCGGCCTGCATCTACGGCAAAGGCACCCACAACATCGAGGACCTGGGCCAGTGCGTGTTCCGCGTGCCCGACGCGCCGGCGACCGGCGCCGAAACCACCGAAACGCTCGACAACCAGAGCGTCGCCAAAGACCAGAACAAGTATTACGGACCGTATTCGGTGAAACCCGGTTCGATCTTCGAAATCAAGATGAGCGGCGTCGGCGCCAATGCCGGCGATCCCGACCTGTACACGCGCTACGTGGGCCAGCCCGATCTGACGCATTGGATCTGCCGGCCCTATTTGAGCCATGCGAACGAGACTTGCGAACAGGAAGTTCCGATGAACCGCAACAAGGTGTACGTGATGGTGCGCGGTTATGCGGCCGGGTCGTACAAGTTGGATATCCGCTATACGAAGCCCTAGCCGCCAAGCCGTCATCCCGGCGTATGCCGGGATCCAGGCCGACGTTCTTTGCACGCGCCGGGGCAACCGATACCGACGTCGGCAAACCCGGATCCCGGCTTGCGCCGGGATGGCGGTCAAAACCAAGCCCGATCCTCTTCGGTTAGGCTCATCTCTCGGGCCAATGCCAGGCCGGCGCATCGAGTGGCCCCTGCCCGACGACCGCGGTCTGGCTCAACGCTTTCTCGAGCCGGATCGAGTTGCATTCCGGCTGCCCTTCCAAAGCCGCGATCAGGCGCGCGGCATGCGATACGACCCACACTTGCCCGCGCCGCGATGCTGCGGCGATCAGCCTGGCCAGCGCCGGCAGCAGGTCGGGATGCAGGCTGTTTTCCGGCTCGTTGAGCACCATCAACGGCGGCGGACGCGGCGTGTGCAGCGCGGCGATCCACAACAGATAGCGCAAAGTGCCGTCCGACAATTCGGAAGCCGACAATGGCCGCAGTAGGCCATGCTGCGCGAACGCCAAAGAGAAACGGCCGTCGCTCTCGGTCACCGAAACCGACGCGCCCGGGAATGCATCGGCCACGGCCGCGTCCAACGCGTTCGCGTCGCCGATTTCGCGGATGGTCTGCCAGGCCGCCGCCAAGTCGCGGCCGTCGTGGCTCAGCACCGGCGTGCGCGTGCCCAGTTGCGGCAGGCGCGCCGGCGCTTCGCCGTCGCTGCGGAACTGGTCGTAGAAACGCCAGCCGCGGATCGTCTCGCGCAAGTTCAGCACTTCCGGCGCGCGCTGCGGATCGGCGATCTGCCCGAACATGCTGTCGAAAGCGCTCAGATGCTCGGCCGCGACGAGCCAGCCGCGGCCGTCGCGCACCCGCACCATCGGCCCGCGGCGCTCGACCAGCGCGTTGGCCCCGCGCAGGAAAGGTCCGCTCCAAATGGCCTCGCATTTGATTTCCGGATCCAACGCGAACGCGGACAGCGAAGGCTTAGGCAGGCCCAGATCGATCGCGTAGCCGAACTCTTCGCCCGCGAAGCCCATCCGCAACGACACCGGCGCTTGGCGCGGCCCGCCCTGCACCGGCACCTCGCCGCGGCGCATGCGCCGGCTGATGTTCTCGGGGCCCGCCCACAGCGTCGAACGCAATCCGCCTTCGCGCGCCAGCGCCGGCACCACGCCGCCTTGCGCGGTATCGGCCAGCAAGCGCAGCGCCCGGTACAGATTCGACTTGCCGCTGCCGTTCGCGCCAGTGACCAAGTTCAACCGTCCCATCGGCACGGCCAGATCGCGCAGCGAACGGTAATTGGCGATGGCGAGCGTGGTCAGCATGTCGGCGCTCCGTTCGGATCGGGGCAGCTTGTCCTTTTTCCGTCGCGTATCCCGCGACGCAGGCAACCTTGTCCGGAAACGGCGAGCGTCCCGGCCGGCATGCTCCTAGCCTGAGATTGCGGCCTTCGCCGCGTGCCGTCGGGCGATCCGGCTTCGCCCGGCGGCACTTCCTTATTCTTGCGAGGAGTCGCACATGTCCGCCGTCCCTCTGCCCTCGCGGCATTCCGAAACCAAGTTGCGGCGCCTCAACAGCGAATACGTCGAAGCCTTCCTGAATTCCGACGTCGACTGGTACGAACGCCATCTGGCCAGCGACTTCCGCTGCATCCTGCCCGACGGCAGCCTGATCGACCGCGCCCGTTTCCTGGCCGAAACGCGGCAAGCGGCGGGAATGAAGGCTTTCGACGTCGAGGACGTGACCGTGCAATTCGAAGGCGATACGGCGATCGTGCAAGCGCGCACAGTCTACGAAAAAGCCGACGGCGGCCGCGGGCAGAGCTTGTACACCGATGTCTGGATCGGGCGCGACGGGCGCTGGCAGGCGCTGCTGGCCCACATCACCGCGGTGTCCGCCGGCTCCTGATTGTGGGAACGGCTTCAGCCGCGAGCTTTCCCTTCAAGTAGCAGCGACTTGTCGGAAAGAGCTCGCGGCTGAAGCCGCTCCCACAAAAAGCGGTTTAGGCGGCCTGTCCTTCGCGCTCGGCGACGATGGCGGCGGCCTCGGCATCGGAGATGACGCGGTGGTGCAGCGACTTGCAGCGCTCGATGCCCGCATCGGTCAAACGCAGCGCGCCGTCCTCCACCGTCACCAGGCCGGTATCCAATAGACGCTGGCGCAACGCGGAAGAATTGAGCGCGGGTTCGTGGTACTGGTCCACTCGATCCAGCACGTCGAGCAACGCCAATTCTTCCAGACTGATCGGATCCATCGCATTCCCCCGGTTTCGATGCGCCGATCATGCCACGCGCGGGCTGGCGCAGCGACGTTCAAAACCTGAATAGGCGGCCGTTCAGCCGGACGCCGGCTGCGGTCCGTCGGCCGGGCATTTCGGATCGGGAAAACCGTAGCGCGCGTCGAGCGCCGCGGCGCAAGCGACGGAGGTTCCGGTCTTCTTGGCCGCGCACTCGGCCTCGTAAGCGCGCGAGTATTCGTCCTTGCGTTTCACGAAATCCTCGCCGCATTTGCGGCTCAGCACGATCCGCTCAAGGTCGTCCTGCGCCGCATTGGTGCCGTCCAGGCCGTATTCCTTCAGCTCGTCCTCGCCGAGCAGACGCAGGCTTCGGTTGGGCACGGTCATCATCAGGTCGGCGACGGCCACCGAGGCGCCGTTGCGCTCCAGATAGGCCTTCATCCGCTGGTAGACCTGCTGCAGCTCCTCGCTCAGCTCGGTCCGCGAAGACGCTTTGGAGCCGATCCGCACCATGCGATGGATGCCGACCTTGCCGGCGATGGCGCGGTCGTCGCCCGCGGCCAGCACCAGCACGCAGGCGCTGTGGCAGATCGCCGCTTCGCCGACGCGCAGCGTCCAACGCGATTCGGCGATGATGTCGCCGGCCTTCATCGCGTCCTCGACGCGGCCGCCGCTGGAATCCAGATCCAGCACACGGGTGCGGATGTCCATGCGGTCGGCCATCGCGCCGACGCGATCGACCAAGTCGGTGAAATCGGCGGCGATCTTGCCGCTGTAGCTGAGCCGGATCGCGCCGCTCTCCTGGCACGGACTCATCGCGTCGACCACGCTGAAGAATTCCAGGTTCGTCAGCGGCCGGCTTTCGCCCTTGCCGGGATCGACGTCGCAGCTCACCGTCGCGGTGCCCGAGCTCACCTCGGCCGGCGGCCACTTCGTGCTCTTGTGCACGTTCACGGGCTTCTCGGCCGGCTTGGACTCCGGCGTCGCCGTACTCACCGCGCCGCTGCCGTCGCCGTTGGATACCGGCACGGTCTCGGGCTTGGCCTCTTCGTCTCCGGCGGGGTTCTTCGCTTGGCAAGCGGCCAGCGCGAGGCAAAGCGGCAGCCACCACCAGCACTTGGATTCGCGATGCATCGGCGCCTGCAGTGAAAATCGGCCTTCTAGTTTAAGGTCGCCCGCGTGCCGAGACTCAACCCGCACTGAACCGTGCATATAGCCCGGGTATCGCCTTCGGCTCAACCCGGGCTACGAAGATCCGGCGCTGCGTAATCTTCAAGCCATACGGGTGGCAGGCGTTCGGCTTCCGCCATCCACTCGGCCACCGCCGGCCGCGCCATCAAGCGTCGCATCCATGTTTCGGCCAGCGGCCAAGGCGATGCATCGGCCTCGTGAGCCTGCAAGCGCCGCACGACGGGCACGAAAGCCAGGTCGGCCAGCGACAGATCGCCGGCCAAATAAGGCCCGCCGCTGGCGGCGAGCTCGTCGTTCCAAACTTTCAGGAGGCGGCCGGCTTCTTGCGCTTCGGCCGGCTTCATCGCGCGGCGTTCGGGATAGAACGAGCTTTCGAACGACAAACGCCCGCACAGGCCCGACAGGCCGCTATGCATCCACGCCAGCAACGAACGCGCGCGGGCGCGCTTGCGCGGATCCGCGGGCAGCAGCGGGCGCTCGCCGATGTCGCTGGCGTATTCCATGATCGCCAGCGAATCGAAGATCACCGTTCCGCCGTCCACCAGAACGGGCACCGCCGCGGGCGGCGAGAAGTCGCCGACTTTCGCCAGATCCAAGGCGCGCTGCGGCGGCCGCAGGTCGATCAGCCGTTCTTCGAATTCGATGCCCTGCTCGCGCAGGGCCAACCAGGCGCGCAAGGCCCAGCTCGAGGCGTTCTTGGTGCCGATGTACAGGATGCGGTTCATGCGCAGGCTTCGAAAAACGGCCGTGCGCGAATTATCCGCGAACATCGCGCAACCGTTTTGCGATTCCGCGGATCTCGCGCGAAATAAACCCGCACCCGGGCGTTACGCGCGGCGAATCGACCAGAATCCGATATCGCGCCGATGCCGGTAGCCGAGCCGCTCGTACAGGCGCAGCGCGCGGGGATTCTCACGACTGACGTGCAGGAAAGGGATGCGGCCGCGGTGCAGGTTGTCGTTGCTGAGCATCGCCGTCAGCCGCCGCGCATAGCCGCGACCGTTGAAGTCCGGATGGGTGCAGATGGCGCTGATTTCCTGGGAACCGTCCATGCCCAAGCGTTCGCCGGCCATCGCCGCCAGCCGGCCGTCTTGGTAGATGCCGAAATAGCGGCCCATCTCCATCGTCCGTTCGCGGAAGTAATGCGGATAGACCAGTGCGGTCAGCGCCAGCACGTCGGCGCGGTGCGTTCGCGTCAGCTCGACCATGTCCGGCCCGTCGATCACCTCCAGCGGCCGCTCGCAGATCATCTGGACCAGCGGACGGAAAGCTTGCAGGCGCCACCCGCTCGGCGCCTCCGCCGCGACGCCGAGCAGGTACAGGCTCTCGCCGGGTGCGATCAGCGTTTCGAACGCCTGCGCAACATCCGCTTTCGCGTTGGCCACGCCCAAGAACGGGGCGAAATCGGCCGGATAGCGCGCGGCATCGCCATCGCTCAGCGCGATGTCCCGATGGCGGGTCCGCAATGAACTCCACAAAGGATTGTCGAGCTCGCGAACGTCCATGATTGCTATCGCTTGCGTTTGGCCGCGGCGTCGAAGCGATGCCGCGCCGAGTCGATCCGCGGGCTGTTCTCCAGGGCCCAGCG
Organism: Luteimonas gilva; assembly: GCF_005239095.1. Classification (GTDB taxonomy): domain Bacteria; phylum Pseudomonadota; class Gammaproteobacteria; order Xanthomonadales; family Xanthomonadaceae; genus Luteimonas_C; species Luteimonas_C gilva. Next base: position 1,342,139 of record NZ_SZUA01000001.1, read on the forward strand.
TCCCAGCGCACCGACCGGACCGCACAGCGATTCGCCTAGCGGCGTAAGCGCGTATTCCACGCTGGGCGGCACGGTCGGATACACGGTGCGCGTCACCAATCCATCGCGTTCCAAATTGCGTAAGGTCAGAGTCAGCATGCGTTGCGACAGGCCCTCGATCGAACGCTTCAGTTCGTTGAAACGCCAGGGCCGCTCGCTGAGCAGCATGATCACCAGGATGCTCCACTTGTCGCCGACCCGCGCAAGGATCTCGCGGACCGGCGTGCAGGACTCGTGCGTGTGCCTAGGTTTCATGAATGTGCCTTCTTGTGGATCGGACACCCGGTCACTAACTTAGCCCAGGTTCCGTTTTGTAACCCATGAAGGACGTAAAATCATGATCAAGATCGCGCTCATCGTCGGCAGTACGCGGCCGCAGCGGTTCGCGGACGTGCCGGCGCGCTGGATCGCGCAAGGCGCCGCCGCACGGCCGGACTTGCGCATGGAAACGCTGGACCTGCGCGACTACGCCCTGCCGTTCTACCAAGAACCGGCATCCCCGTTGGCCAGCAACGGCGTTTATACCCACCCGGCGGCGGAAACCTGGCGCAGCAAGATCGGCGAGTTCGACGGCTATATCGCCACCGTCGCCGAATACAACCACGGGCCGACCGCAGTGATGAAGAACGCTTTGGATTCGGCGTTCTACGAATGGAACCGCAAGCCGATCGCGTTCGTCGGCTACGGCGGCGCCGGCGGCGTGCGCGCGATCGAACAATTGCGCGGCGTGGCGATCGAATTGCAGATGGCGCCGGTCAAGGCCGAGGTCAACATCGCGATGGAGCCTTTCGTCGGTATGTTGACGCAGGGCAAGACGCCCGACGACTACGAGCATCTAGTGAAGGCGCGAGAAACGATGTTCGATCAGTTGGTTTGGTGGGGTAACGCGCTCAAGGCGGCGCGCGAGCGGCTGGCGCAGGCGGCCTGAGACCTTTGCTTTTGTGGGGGCGGCTTCAGCCGCGAGCTTCCCGCCGACAGCCGCATTCATCTAGAGCCGACAAGAAAGTGGGTGCTCAAGTCGCTGCCGCAAAGACAGGCTCGCTGACCATCGCTTAACGCCGGCGGGAGCATGCTTCGGCTTCCCGAACCGCAAGCGAGGTCAGCGATGCCTTACGTCGACGGTAGCGTCATGGCGGTGCCCACCGCCAATAAGCAGAAATTCATCGATTTCGCCAACCAGGTCGATCCGTTGTTCCTGGAACACGGCGCCCTCAGCGTCCGCGAATGCTGGGGCGACGACGTCCCCGCCGGCAAGCAGACCGATTTCCAGCACGCCGTGCAGGCCAAGGACGACGAAACGATCGTGTTCTCCTGGGTCGAATGGCCGGACAAGGCCACGCGCGACGCGGGCATGAAGAAAGTCATGGACGATCCGCGCATGCAGCCGGATAAAGTCTCCATGCCCTTCGACGGGGCGCGAATGATCTTCGGCGGCTTCTCGCCCGTGCTGGAGCTCGGCAGCAACTCGCGTTCGAAAGCCAGCTGAGCGCGACGCCGCTCTTGTAGAGTCGAGCCTGCTCGACTCTACATTCGGCGCTAGAAGTTCTTCAGCAGCACCACCGCGAAATGGCTGCCCGCCACGCGGTAGCCGTTGAGCGTGTACAGATCCGGCTCGGCCGTGGTCCAGGTCTGCTCGAAGGAAACGGCGAAATCGCGCGGCAACGAACGGGTCAAGCCGATCTTGTAGGCGTTGTAGGCGTTGATGTCGTTCGGCACGCCGGTCTGCGGATTGCGCCCGCGCGGCTGCTTGCGCGCAGCGTGCGCAGCGGCGTACCACTTCTCGCCGAGCGCCGTGCCCGCGCCCACATCGAAATACCAAGAACCGCGCGAATCCGGCGTGCCGAACGAATCGCCGACGCTGTAGTTCAACTTCGCGCTCAAGCCGCGCCAACCGACGAAGCCCACCACTTCGTTCGTGTCCGGACGTTTCGTGCCGCTGGGATAGTGGCCCGGGAATTCGAGCCGCATCGCATAACCCTTCAGCGTCCAATCGCCGCGGATCCAGCGGTAGCCGGCGTAGGCATCCAACTCCAGCCGTCCGTTGCTGCCCGGATACACCTTCTCCACCCAATTGACCGTGGTCACGTCGAGACCGGCGTACCAGCCGCTGGAAGCGTAGTAGTTCACTTCCACCTGCGCCGACGGATTGCCCACGCTCTGCGATAGACCGCGGCCGACGTAATTGCTCATCAATGCGACGTAACCGCTTGGGCGGTCCAAATCCGAAGCCGCGCACGCTGCGGGCGCGCTCGCGACGATCAACAATGACGGCAGAACGCGCTGCACGACTCGATTCAGACGCAACCCTATTGATGCCATGTTCGCCCCCCGGCGACCGAGAACCGTATCCGAGCGCGGATCGGGCGCCGCCCGTCGCGAAAAAAGCATTATTTGGCACCCCCGAAACCGAATATAGGACCACTATGGCCGGGCCAATCGGGCCACTCTTGGAAAATATTGCGGTCCGCCCGTCGGTTCGCGGCCCGAGGCGATGCGCGGCCGCAACGGACAAGCGAAGCGCGCCCGGAGCCTGCCGGGCCCGCCCGGACGCGCTTCGCCCCCGCATTACGCCCGCAAGGGCCGCATCGTCCGCCACGGCACGCTGCGGTAGCCGTCGGCCACCGCCCAGGCGCCGCAGGCGATCGCGGTCGACATCAAGAAAGGCGTCCACGTGTCGTTCGACGGCGCCGCCATCAGACCGGGCAGCCAGACGAGCACGGTGATGACGCTCAGCATGGCCGACTCCAGCACGATGGCCAGGCGCGGCCATGTCCCGGACAGCATGCCCAAGCTGGCGCAAAAACTGGCTGCGCCGGTCAAATAGGCCCAGAAGTACGGGCCGGGAATCCAGGCCGGCACGAAACCAGCGGTTTCCTTCGCATAAGCGAAATGCGACAGGCCGATCATCGGCAACGACAAGGCGCACAGCAACCGCGCGCCGCATACGCCGCGCGCACCGGATAGCCAGCCCGCCTTGCCGAGCGCGGCATCGCCGGCCCGCATCGCGAAGAGGGTCCAGGCCCCGGCGACGATCACGCCGATTTCGCCCACGCCCAACCATGAGAACGGCGACAACGGCCGCACGAACGCTACCGGCAGCTTCAGCGCCGCCCACCACAGCAGCGCGAACGCGAACAACGCGGCGGCCGCGATATCGGTCGCGCGACGCACGAGCAGACCGATACCGGCCGCGAGTTCGATCGCGGCGCAGGCATACACCAACAGGGTCCGCAGCGGCATATCCTGAGGAATGGGCTGCCACACCGATGCGGAATCGCCGTAATACAAGCCGCGCAAACCGAGCGCGATCATGACGGCCGCCAACAAGGCATGACCCCAGCCGATGCGCGGGCCGTCGATCGCACCGGTGCCGATCGACAAACGCTCTGTCATCCAACCTAAAGGACCGGTCCGCATCGCCTGCGCATCGGCATTTCTGTTCATGGCGCTCCTCCCTATTGGTCGGAGTATGTGGAACGAAACGCACCGTTATGGGGACCAAATCTGAGAACATCGCGGAGAGCCACTTAACGGCGCGGTCACGCGCATCCGCCGACGATGCGGATGCATGCGGGACGAACCGACATCGTCGCGCCGGTCGAAACGGCATCCCGCCGCATCGCTCACGCAAAGGAGACCGGCATGATCCAAACCCGACACGGCAGCTGCCATTGCGGCGCGGTCCGTTTTTCTTGCGATATCGACCTGGCTCCCGCGGGCCAGCGCTCGCCCCCATTGCGCCCGGGCGACTGGTACGCCTCCACGCTACGCTGCAATTGCTCCTTCTGCCGCAAGACCCGCATGTGGAAGAACCACGTCCCCGCCGAAGCCTTCCGCCTGCTGCAAGGCGCGGACCATCTGAGCCATTACCGCTTCGGCGAAGGTTCCATCGACCACACGTTTTGCAAGCGCTGCGGCGTCTACGCCTTCGTCTCCGCCAGCGAACCGGCCATGGGCGGCGACTTCTATTGCGTCAACATCGCCTGCCTGGACGACGTGAGCGAAGAGGAGTACGCCGCCGCGCCGATCCGTTACGAAGACGGCGCGCACGACGATTGGGGCCATCCGCCGGCGATCATCGGTTACTTGTGAATTGCGACCACTTTCTCGTTCGCGATCGATGCCAAGCCAACACCGCAAAGGCCACGGCCAAGTTCAACGCCGCCATGCTCGACCAGATCGCCGGGCCCGCAGCTTGCGCCCGCTCCGGGTCGGCGAAGGAAGAAACGAACAAGGAACCCGCCGATGTACGCAACGCGGCATCCTGCACGAGGTTGTTGCCGATGTGGAAAGCCGCGACTAAGGCCAAGCTGCGCGTAGCGAGCATCAGGCATCCGTACAGCACGCTGGCCGTGCCGATCACCGTCAAACCCGCCAACCAAGGCACGCCGCCCGCCACATGGGCGAGCACGAAGATCGCCGTAGGCAACAGTACGGCGGCGGCCGCACCGTAGCCTTCGTGCAACCTACGCATACCGTAACTGCGATATCCGACCTCTTCGGCGATGCCGATGGCCAAAGTCGCCGCGGTACCCATGGCGAAAGTCGCCGCCGTCAACTGCGGGTTCGGCGTCAGCCGGTAAGGCGCCCAAAACCAAACGACCGCGGCCCACCCTGTGGCCAGCGCTACGCCGCCCAAGAGACCCAGCGCCGCTCGGCGCAATGCGGGCGCGTCCGGCGAAACGCCGTAGTCGCGCCAACGCTCGCCGTGCCCTTTCAGGTGCCAAGCCGTAACCGCCAGCACGCCGACCGCGACGAAGAGGCATTTGACCAACCACCCCAGGGCCGGCGACGCATCGCGTCCCGTCGCGATGGCCGCCAGCACCGTGCCGCCATAGGCGCAGAAAGTCACCAGCGCGAAATAACGCGCGATCGCCCAGGGACGCCGAACGCCATCCTTCATGAGGACCACCTCCTTCGGATTGCGGACAACCTAACGCTCGCTGGCCGCGCGAGCGCATGCCGATGGTCATCGTATGCGCGCCGACGCAACCTGGTCGATCCTATCGACGCCTAAACCTGCGCCGTCTTCCACTTTCCGCGACTGAACAACCACAGAGTGAACAACCCCACCGACGTCTCGGACACGAACACCGCCCAGAACACGCCCGTGTGCTGCCAGCCAAGCGAAATCGCCAACGCGTACGACAGCGGAATCTGGATCAACCAGAAGAACACCAGATTGATCTTAGTCGGCGTCACCGTGTCGCCGGCGCCGTTGAAGGCCTGCACCGCGACCATCCACCAGCCGTAGACGAAATAGGAATACGACAGGATCCGCAGCCATTCGCCGCCGATGCCGATCACTTTTTGATCGTCGGTGAATAGCCCGATCAGCTCGTGGTGGAAGAAGAAAAAAAGCACCGACACGAGCAAGGTGAAGGCCATGTTGTACCAGCCGATGTGCCACACCGAAGCTTCGGCGCGCTCCGGCTGCCCGGCGCCCAGGTTCTGCCCGACCAGGGTCGCGGCCGCGTTGGACATGCCCCAGGCCGGCATCAGCGTGAACATCATGATGCGCAGCGCGATCGTCGCGCCCGCCACCGCCTCGCTGCCCAGACTGGACAGGATCCGCATCACGAAAATCCACGAGGTCATACCGATGATCATCTGGCCGACGCCGCCCAGCGACGTGCGCACGATGTTCCACAGAATCGCGCTCTGCACGACCAGCTGCGAAGGCGCGATGCGGATGTGCTGGCCGCGCCGGAAAATCGACCACAATTGGTACAGCACGCCCGTGCCGCGGCCGATGACGGTGGCGATGGCCGCGCCTTCGATGCCCAATTCCGGGAACGGGCCGATGCCGAAGATCAGCAGCGGGCACAAAATAATGTTCAGGCCGTTGGCTAGCCACAGCACGCGCATCGCGATCGCCGCATCGCCGGCGCCGCGGAAGATCGCATTGATCACGAACAGCAGCATGATCACCGCGTTGGCGCCGAGCATCCATTGCATGTAGCGGTAGCCGTGCTCCAGCGTCCAGGCATCCGCGCCCATCAGCCGCAGCAGATCCTTGGCGAAGAAGATGCCGGCCAAGGCGAACGGCACCGAGATCAGCAGCGCCAGGAAGATGGCCTGCACCGCGGTCGATGCGGCCTCCTCGCGCTTGCCTTCGCCGATGCGCCGCGCGACCACCGCCGTCGTCGCCATCGCCAGGCCCATGCCGATCGCGTACAGCAGGAACAACAGACTCTCGGTCAGTCCCACCGTCGCCACCGCGGACGGGCCGAGCTTGGCGACGAAGAAGATGTCCACCACCGCGAAGGTGGATTCCAGCACCAGCTCGAGCACCATCGGCACGGCGAGCAGCAGCACCGCGCGGCGCATGGGGATTTTGGTGTAGTCCGCGTTCGTGCCGCGGAGGGCGTCGCGCAGCGCAGTCCAGGTGGAGTCCGCGGGCGCTACCGCCACGGTGTCTGTGGGTTGAGGTCCGGAGGTCATGGTCGCGATCCCAGTGTTTGAAGGAGTGTAACGGCCGAGCGTGCTCCACGCCGGTCGCTCTATCTGAGACGAAGCAGGATCGGCCGAATCGACACGAATCCGAGACGATCTGCATCTTTTTCGCTCGATCCAAACGAGCAGGTCGGCCGCCCTACTCCGCCGACATCCCGATGAGCTTCATCACGGTATTGAGATTGCGCCCCGTGCCGGTCTTCGCGGCCGGCAGCTTGAGCTTGGAATCGCCCATGCCCTCGCCGTAAGCGATATAGATCTCGCGGCGGCCCAGCGCGATGCGCTCGTCGGTCTGGTGGCTCGCGTGCTTCAGCGCATCCGCCGGCGGCGGCGCATCCAGGAAGACGACCACCAAGCGATTTCCGGCCGCATCCTGGAACGGATTTCCTGCCGCTACGGCCGCCAATTCTTCGTGCGTGCGTATCGCCACACCGACCGGCTTGCCGGCGTATTCCGCCAACGCCTTTTCCAAGGCCGATTTCGCCTTATCGGCGCTGCCTTTGCTGCGGAAAACGACATTGCCGCTGGCGATGTAGGTGCGCACATCGCGGAAACCCGCGGCTTCGCACATCTCGCGCAGATCGGCCATCGGCAATTTGCCGGTGCCGCCGACGTTCACGGCGCGGAGCAGGCCCACATAGGTCGTCGTCGCCATGCGCGCCCTCATTGATTCGACGGATGGGCAAGTATCCACCCGTAGCCCGGGTAAGCGAAGCGCACCCGGGATCGAGTCGCGACGTCACCCCGGGTGCGCTGCGCTTACCCGGGCTACGGCGCCCAGGGATATTCCAGCGTCAACGCCACATAGCGCGCGGTGCGCGGATCGAATTCGGTCGCGATCCGCGCCAGCACGTATTGCGGCGTCGCTCCGGGACGTTCTGGCGGCAGCGCCAGCGGATGCGCCGATGCGGACGCGTCGCCCACGCGCCCGGGCAGCACGACCAGTCCGCGCTTCGTGCGGACTTCCGGCCGGGCCGCGACCGACACCACCGACACGCGCTCGGTGCGGGAATAAGCGTCGGCGGTGATGCCCAGCGCGATCTCGTCGGCGCCTTCGACCGGCAACTCCCTTTCTTCTCGGCCCCAGAACTGGAGTTTGTTGCGCAGGAAGGTCCAACGGTGCGCATTGTTCAGACGGAACGCGGCGGAGGTGTGGCGCGCGTCCCAATATTCGATGCCCAGTTCGTTCGCGGTTTTCGCCGCGGCGTCGTGTCCGCCGATCGCCTCGACCAAGGCGAGCATCAGCGGCAACGAGGAGGTGATGCCGGTCGCGGTGGTGACGTCGCCGTCGGTCACGTAGCGGCGGTCCTGCACCCAGCGCATGCTCGGGTGGCGGGACTCGAGTTCTTCGACGGTGCTCCAATGGCTGGTCGCGCTGCGGCCGTCCAGCAAACCCGCGGCGCCCAGGGTCAGCGAGCCGTTGCAGACGGAAACGATCTTCGCCCCGGCCTGCCGCTGCGACAACAGCCAGGCGATGACGGCGTGGTCGTCGTACGGATCCATCGCCGGCACCACGACGATGTCGGCGCCGCGCGGATAGCGGCGCGCGAATTCGTCGAAGCTCGCATCCGGCATCGCGCGCAAGTCGCTCGGGTACAAGCTCAGCGGCGCTTTCTTTTCGGCGACGACCACCACGTCCGCCACGTCGGCTTGGCGCAGCACGCCGTAAGGATTCAGCAAGTCGGCGATTTCGGTGCCCGCGTTCTGGGCGAGGATGGCGATCACCGGCCGCGCCGCCGTCTTCGGCCGCAGCGCTTCGATGGCGCGGGCACGCTCGGTTGCCTCGATGGGCGCGGCCGTCGCGCGCGGCGTGGTGTCGGGCGCGCGGGACAGGAAGATCGCCGCGCTCGCGGTCGCCACGATCAATACGAGCAGAGCCAGGGTCGCCGCTTTTTTCATGCGGCGGAGTCTAAGGGGTATTGCGACTAGACGGCGTTAGTTCGGCGGCATGGCGTCGTGCGGCATGGCGTGTGACGCGAGTCACGCGCTGGCCGCTGCGCTGCAGCGGCTGCGTCCTTAACGCAACATCTCCGCGAGCCACGCGCTTGGACACCGAACAACTGAAGCAGATCAGCCTGCGGCTGGCCCACCTTTCCACCCTGCTCGAAGACCAGGCCCACAACGCGGCGCGCAAGATCGCCGCCAGCTCCGAAGCCCTGCTCCGCGGCGTCGAATACCAGGCGCAGTCGACGATGGCCCAGGCCGCCGAACGCGCCGTGGCGCCTTGCGCCGATCAACTCCAGCGCGGCGCCGAATCGGCCCGATGGGCCGCCGACGCCCTGCGCGAACAACGCCGCGTCCTCAGCGGCGCCCAGCAGAGCCTGGTCTACCTGGGCCTGGCCAGCCTGGGCATCGGCTGTCTGCTGGCTTTGGCCGCGACGGTGTACCGGGTCAAGACGGCCCGGGAGGAGGTGGCGCGCTACCGGGTCGAGGCGTCGCTGCTTAGGGCGGTTAACCAGGCCGATATTCAGGTCTGCGGTGGGCGGCTGTGCGCGAATGTGGGAGATCAGGGGAAAAGGAAGAAGTACCGGATCGTGGAGTCGAGATCTGGCACGGCAAATACAGGAGCCAAATGAGGAAATCAAATGAAATGCACCGCTTTCGCTGTTTTTTTGATTTTGATCGCAACTTACGCGCACGCTGCCAAGCGAGTGATGGATGAAGATGGCCGATGCGCACCCTATCAGCCAGCGGCCTATATCCCAGAATCCAAGGACGGAGAACCTGTCATCGTCCTAGACATAGGAGCATGGCCGCCGGGAATGACTTTTCGCTTCGATCAAGTCGACTTGACGCCCTACACCAAACGAACCCTAGATGAAGCTGTAAAGAGTCTTAACGAGTACCCCGATCTCCGCGTAGAGGTATCAGGCCATACGGATTCGATAGGCACGCGCCGCTATAACCAAGACCTATCCGTTCGACGGGCAGCCGTGGCTTATAAGTACCTAATCGATCACGGTATCAAACCATCCAGGCTCACCTGGGCTGGCTATGGCGAAACTCGCTTTATTGCCCCGAACACGACCGAGGACGGCAAGGATTATCCCGACGGCAGATGCAGAAATCGCCGCATTGAGTTGAATGTACTTAATTAGAACCCTATGAGAAATCAAAATATCGCCGATCGCCTCATGCTGGCTTTATTTCTAACCCTCTTATCGTCCTGCAAAACAGTTGAATACGCCCCTGAAAGCCGAACGAATCAATCAAAAATACTTACTGCCTTTCTTGCGTTGGCCGAGACTAATTTCACCCCCGCAGGCATAACCCTAGAAGAAGCCGCATCGGCACTGGGGAAAACAATCGAACCGTCGATGGGCGACAGCACTGGTTACGGCTTTGGGGGCGAGCTCACGAAGGATTGGAACTATGGCGTGGGGCTGGAGAAGGACAGCATCATCGGGCCGAGATTCGAGCTTAGCTTCACCGCAAAAACGCCTGGCGCTTACATGCCGATGTCCGACATCTGTCAAATGGACTTTGATGACTTCGCCTCAAAACTGGAGGGGATCGGATTTCAACACAGCAGACACTATGGTCAACACGGAGCTCTAGGGTGGGACAGCTTCACAGACACTAGGCCGCAAAGCCGAGGCCTGATCATCGACGTGTATACGCGTGGAGAGACTGAGGAATCTCCCGACAAGGCGGGTCACCTTTGCGTGCAATCGGCCGTTGCCATTGAAGAAGGAAAATAATAAGTGGCCAGCCTCAGCAAAGAGTCAATCGAGCTCATCAATCGATTCGGCAGACAACCTGGAGTTGAACCCGAGCAAGCAGCGGCGCTAGAAACCATCATATGCAGCTCGGACGTCTTGGCAAGACTGTTGAATTTAGCCGTATCGATCGGCTGCATAAAGCACATATCTTTACTCCCTCAAGGAGCCCATGCGGGCGGACAATATGTCTCGTCCGATGACTCCATTCGTATCGAACTGGGAGCGCTGAAGCGCCCCTATGACGCAATTTTTCTTCTTGGTCATGAAATACAGCACAGCTTGAACAAATCGTCTCTTGAGGAGGCAATCGAACGCTTCCGGATATCTGTCAGCTCTATCTCGAGAAGCACACTCCCCGTTCACGACTATACAGAGGCGATAGACGGGCTAATTTCGGCGCACCGCTATGACGAAGCCAAAGCCGAGATTGCCGGCTGGAACGCCTTAGTGGCTAGCGTACGAGAGAAAAATCCGTCTGCAGAACTAAGTGATGTTTATGTGGCGGCGCCATATCGAGCTGCAGATTTTGTCGATTTCTCCGGCGAGCATCCAAGAAACTATTCCTATACCCCAAAATCCAACATCACTTTAAATACTGACCTCAGCCTTGAGGCTACGAAACCTAACATCGAGGCTATGGGGAAAAATTTCTTTGACGCCCCAGAGCTCGCAAAGATAGGTGATCTCGGAAAATCGAACTACGCGACATATTACGGCGTCGAGGCCCTAGAGTTTTGTATTGCGCAAGAACGCGCAAACGCAAAACTTTTCGGCGAAAAGCCAAAAATGAGGGTCGACCTTGACAGGCTCGGGCTCAGCGAAAAACTGTTGGAGGAAGAAGGACTAAATCTTGGAAGAAGCAAGGTTCCGCAACCTTACTACGATACGGATTTAAGTCCCGCCGGTTTACGCTACTTCGACCATACCCAGGGCGGACGTTACGATCACCAATATGTCCCCCAGGCGGCTCATTTGCCTGACGCTGACCCGCAGGCAAGTCTTATCGATCGCTTCATAGATGCTCTGGAGCGCGACGATAAAGTCGCGTTGAGCCTTGCCAGGGCGATGTATATCAATTCAGAGGATGGGCAACAGCTGATCCAAGATTCGATGGCGCATGCGCAAGAACGGAAGGCCGAGGCGGCAGCCTATATACGCTTTCGCGACCTTAGTGCGAACCCCGACGGCCCCAGCCTCGGCACCCTCACCGGCCGCCGCGATCCGCGCGATTGGGACCACCCCGACCATGCGCTCTACTCCGCAATCAGGCGCGAGCTGCCGCCGCAGGTTTCGGACGAGGCCGCCGCGCACGTGATGCTGCAGGCGAAGCAGGCGGGTATCGTGGAGCCGCGCGATCTGGACGGCGTCGAGGTCCGCAACGATCGCGCTTTCGTCGCGGGCAAGCATTTGCAGGCCGCGCATGCGGATCTGTCGCAAGATCCGCCGCCGATGCGGGAGATCGTTCGCCAGTCGGAGTTGCTGGACCAGCAAATGGCCCAGGATCGCGCTCAGTGGCTGGCCCAGCAGCAGGAGCTGGCCCGCAGCGGTCCGTCGATCAGCCGTTGACGGCTGTTCCCATAGCGTGAGCGCTCCGTCGGGCCGGCATTAGGGCGCGATACGCCGCCTGAACCGGCGATTCGGGCGATCGCGACGGACCATGTCGATTTCGGGCCGCCTCGCTCGTCGCGGTAATGAGGGCTACTCCTCCACTCTAGGAAAATCGACATGACTTCGAACGCCAATACCGTCCGTCTCCACCGCGTCCTGGCCGCTCCGCCGGAGCGCGTCTACAAGGCTTTCCTCGACGCCGCGGCGCTGTCCAAGTGGCTGCCGCCGAACGGCTTCACCTGTACCGTGCACGAAATCGACGCGAAGGTCGGCGGCAAGTACCGGATGAGCTTCACCAACTTCTCCACCGGCAACGGCCACAGCTTCGGCGGCAAGTATCTGGAATTGGTGCCGAACGAGAAGATCGTCCACACCGACGCCTTCGAAGACGCGAACCTGCCGGGCGAGATGATCACCACCATTGTCCTGAAGAAGGTGTTCTGCGGCACCGAAGTGAACATTACCCAGGAAAACCTGCCGAGCGGGATTCCGGTCGAAGGCTGCTATCTGGGTTGGCAGGATTCGTTGAATCTGCTCAATATGCTCGTGACGCCGGAAATTCCGGATAATTGAGCCGAACTTTTATCGACTCACCGTAGCCTGAGCGCAGCGCACCCGGGTTGCCGCGGCACCGTGGCCCGGGTGCGCTGCGCTTACCCGGGCTACGCTTGCTTTGTCGATCCCGCACCGCGCCGTTCGTCGTCTGCATAAGGCGCCGAAACGGGCCGTCCTCCCATCACCGATAAGGAATTCCCATGAAGATCACCGTCGAAACCCTTGCCCGCACCGATCTGAAGACCGCTTGGTCCGTCTACAACACGCCGGACGACATCACCCAATGGAATTCGCCATCGCCGGACTGGCACTCGCCGCGCAGCCAAGTCGACCTGCGGGAAGGCGGCGCGTTCAATACGCGCATGGAGGCGAAGGACGGCAGCATGGGCTTCGACTTCGAAGGCACGTTCACGCGCGTCGTGCCGCAGAAGCTGGTCGAATACCGCATGGGCGATGGCCGCGAAGTCGCGGTGAGCTTCGACCAGGTGCCGGACGGCGTAAACGTCCGCGTGGTTTTCGACGCCGAATCCGAGAACCCCCCCGAATACCAGCAGCAGGGTTGGCAGGCGATCCTCGACAGCTACGCGCGTTATGCGGAAGCCAAGGCCGGCGCGCGATAGTCGCGCCGGGCCATCGCGCGCCGAAGGGCTTTTGCGAACAGGCACCGGCCGCAGGGCGCGAACCTCAGCCCACTGCGGGGTGCGCGGCGGAATTCGTTACGCGGGCACCGCCGCAACCCAATCCTTGCAGCGCGCTGGTTAACGAAAAGTAGGCTGGATTGGCGCTATCAACCCAGCATTCCAGATTACGATTCGCTGGGTTGGTGAAGCTAACCCAGCCTACGGCCCTTGATTTTGTTTCCGTTACTTGACGTCGTAAGTAGAAATCTCAATCCGCCATCAACGCAGTCCGCACATCCGCCGGCAACTTGATGTAATCCGCCAGCTCCACCGCATGCTCGTTGAATAGCGCGCAGGCTTTCTCCAGCGGCACGCCGGCGCCGGCGGTGACGTCTTTCATGTCCTGTTCGATGGTCTTGGCGAAGGCGGGACGCAGCATGTCCAGCATGTCGTCGGGCTTGCCGCCGGTCTTGGCGTAGATCGCCTGGGCGCGGGCCAGTTCGGCGCGGTTGTTGGACTGGAAACGGTTGGCGAAGGATGCGATGTCCGTGCCGCGTTCGCGGCAATAGGCGACGCGGGCTTCGGTGTTGATGTAGTAGAAGCCGTAGAACATCTGCGCCGCGCGCAGGTTCTTCTGGTCCGTATCGGACGTCTTGCTCAGCATGTCGCGAGCCCGCTCTTCGCCGAGTTTCTTCATCGCATCGGTCAGCGGCATGTCCGGATACTTCTTGGCCGCCTCCTCCTGCATGTCGTCTATCTTCTGGGTGGCGTAGTACTCCATCCCTTTCTTGCCCAAACGATCGACGCCGACGTAAGCCGCCAGCGCGACCACGATGATCAGAACCGCAACCCAAACCCTATTCATGGAGCCCCCTCCCCTTCGTTGTAAGGCCGCGGCTGCGGCGCTTTATGCCATGGGCAACTTCAGCCCTTGTTCCTGCGCGCACTGCTGCGCGATCTCGTAACCCGCATCCGCATGCCGCATCACGCCCGTGCCCGGATCGTTCCACAGCACGCGCGCGATGCGTTTGTCCGCCGCTTCGGTGCCGTCGCAGACGATCACCACGCCGGAATGCTGCGAATAGCCCATGCCCACACCGCCGCCGTGGTGCAGCGACACCCAGGTCGCGCCGCCGGCCACGTTCAACATCGCATTCAACAACGGCCAATCGGACACCGCATCCGAACCATCGCGCATCGCTTCGGTCTCGCGGTTCGGCGAAGCCACGCTGCCGCTGTCCAAATGGTCGCGGCCGATCACCACCGGCGCCTTCAACTCGCCCTTTCGCACCATTTCGTTGAACGCCAGGCCCAGCTTGTGGCGCTGGCCCAGCCCGACCCAGCAGATGCGCGCCGGCAGGCCCTGGAAACTGATGCGCTCGCGCGCCATATCCAGCCAACGGTGCAGATGCTTGTCGTCGGGGATCAGCTCCTTCACCTTCGCGTCGGTCTTGTAGATGTCTTCCGGATCGCCGCTCAGCGCGACCCAGCGGAACGGGCCGACGCCGCGGCAGAACAGCGGACGCACGTAGGCCGGCACGAAACCGGGGAAATCGAACGCGTTAGCGCAGCCTTCGTCCTTGGCCATCTGGCGGATGTTGTTGCCGTAGTCGAACGTGGGCACGCCCATCTTCTGGAACGCGAGCATCGCCTCGACGTGCACGCGCATCGACTTCTTGGCCGCATCGCGCACATGCTCCGGATGCAGCTTCTGCTCCGCCAACCACTGCTCCACCGTCCAGCCGAGCGGCAGGTAGCCGTGCACCGGGTCGTGCGCGCTGGTCTGGTCGGTGACCGCGTCCGGACGCACGCCGCGCTCGACGAGCTGCGGAAGGATCTCGGCCGCATTGCCGAGCAGCGCGATCGATTTCGCCTGGCCGGCCTTCGTGTATTTCTCGATGCGGGCGAGCGCGTCGTCCAGGTCGCTCGCCTGCTCGTCCACGTAACGCGTGCGCAGGCGCATGTCGATGCGCGACTGCTGGCATTCGATGTTCAAGCTGCAAGCGCCGGCCAGCGACGCGGCCAGCGGCTGCGCGCCGCCCATGCCGCCCAGGCCCGCGGTGAGGATCCACTTGCCGGTGAGATCGCCGCCGTAATGCTGGCGCCCCATTTCGACGAAGGTTTCGTACGTGCCCTGCACGATGCCTTGGCTGCCGATGTAGATCCAACTGCCGGCCGTCATCTGGCCGTACATCATCAGGCCTTTCTTATCGAGTTCGTTGAAATGCTCCCACGTGGACCAATGCGGCACCAGGTTGGAATTGGCGAGCAGCACGCGCGGCGCATCCGCATGCGTGGGGAAGATGCCGACCGGCTTGCCGGATTGCACCAGCAGGGTTTCGTCGTCGCCCAGTTCCTTCAGCGACTTCAGGATCGCATCGAAGCATTCCCAATCGCGCGCCGCGCGGCCGATGCCGCCGTAGACCACGAGTTCCGCCGGGTTCTCGGCCACGTCCGGGTCCAGGTTGTTCTGGATCATGCGGAACGGCGCTTCGGTCAGCCAGCTCTTGCAGCTGAGTTCGCTGCCGCGCGGGGCGCGGATGGTGCGGGACGGGTCTTTGCGGGTGGACATGCCGGTCTGGGTCCGTGGTGCGGGGAAGCGGCGATTATCGCCTAGGGCCCGCGGGGCTGCTCAGCCTCTCCCTTTTATTTACGGGAGGGCGAAAGGCGCGAAGCGCCAGGGAGAAGGTTCGGCTTTTCGCGCGATGCCCCAAAAAGAGCACAGTCGCTATTCCCGCCTGCGCGGGAATGACAGCCTAGGTTGCAGAGAGGTTTGACGCGATCCGTTAGCGTGCGCGCCCTCACCCAGCCCTCTCCCGCACGCGGGAGAGGGCTTTGAGCTGTGCAAGCGGCCAAAAATGGCCCTGTCCGAAAACGGCGAGTTCCGCCGCGCGGACGGCCTAGAATGGCCCCATGCACGGTATGCCCTCCCCCGAAATCTGCGACCGCGCGCGGATCGCCCACGATCCGCGATTCGACGGTCTGTTCTTCATCGCGGTACGCAGCACCGGCATCTATTGCCGGCCGGTGTGCCCGGCCCCGACCGCGAAACGCAAGAACGTCGTGTTCATGCCGACCGCGGCGGCGGCGGTCGCGGCCGGTTATCGGCCGTGCCTACGCTGCCGTCCGGAACTGTCGCCGGAGGCTTATGCGCGGATCGGCGAAGAAACGGTGCAGCGCGCGCTGGAACTGATCGCCGAAGGCGCGCTGCAGGACGGGTCGGTGGAAGACCTGGCGCAGCGCGTCGGCGTCAGCAGCCGCCAATTGCGGCGCTTGTTCCTGGCGCGCACCGGGGCGACGCCGATCGTCGTCCACAGCACGCGCCGGATGCTGCTGGCGAAGCAGCTGCTCACCGAAACCTCGCTGCCGGTGACGCAGATCGCGCTCGCGTCCGGCTTCAACAGTTTGCGCCGCTTCAATGCGGCGTTCCTGGAAGGCTGCGGCATGGCGCCGACGGCGATCCGCCGCCAGAACGCGAACGCGCCGGCCGGCGCGTTGACGTTGCGTTTCGGCTATCGGCCGCCGTTCGATTTCCCGCTGATGCTCGCCTTCCTGGCCAAGCGCGCGATCCCCGGCATCGAGCGCGTCAGCGCCGACAGCTACGAACGCGTGGTCGGCTCGCCGGACGCGCCGACCTTGATCCACGTCAGCGCGGATCCGAAGCGTCCCGAAGTGCTGTTGCGGATCGAAGGGCCGGACCCGCGCGCGATTCCGGACATCGTCCGCCGCGTGCGCCGCGTGTTCGACTTGGATGCGGACCTGCGCGCCGTGCATGCGGTGCTGCGCGCCGAGCCGCAGCTGGCGCAGGCGATCAAGAAGCGTCCGGGCCTGCGCGTGCCGGGCGGCTGGGACGGTTTCGAACTCGCGGTGCGCGCCGTGCTGGGCCAGCAGGTGAGCGTGGCCGGCGCGACGACGTTGGCGCGGCGCTTGGTGGAAGCGTACGGCGAGCCGTGCAAGGGCGCGCCGGCGGGACTGGATCGCGTATTCCCCGCGCCGGAGCGCTTGGTGGGCGCGCCGCTGGAGTTGCTGGGCCTGCCGAAGACGCGCGCGGCGACGTTGCGTTCGCTGGCGCGCGCGGTGGCGGAAGGCCGCATCGATTTCGGCGCCGGGCAGAAGCTGGACGATTTCATCGAACGCTTCACCGCATTGCCGGGCATCGGTCCGTGGACGGCGCAATACGTGGCGATGCGCGCGTTGAGCCAGCCGGATGCGTTCCCGGCCGGCGACCTGGTGCTGCAACAAGTGCTGGGCGGCGCGACCACCGGCGACGGTTCGCGCCTGAGCGAACGCGCCACCGCGGCGCGCGCGGAAAACTGGCGCCCCTGGCGCGCCTATGCGGTGTTGCAGTTATGGCACCTGGCCGGCGACCATGCGGTGGAGCGGTCGGAACGAAGGAAGCGCGAACGTGTGGTTCGATGAATTCAAGACGCCGATCGGCCGATTGGTCGTAGCCGCGGACGAAGGCGGCCTGCGCCACATCCTGTTCGAGCGCAACCGCCATCCGGTGCCCGGCGGCCGCAGCGCTTGGTTGCGCTCGCCCCCGCGCGTGGCGCATGCGCGCAAGCAGCTGGAAGAATATTTCGAAGGCGAGCGCCGCGATTTCGAATTGCCGCTGGCGCCGATGGGCACGCCGTTCCAGGTGATGGTGTGGAATACGTTGGCGGAAATCCCGTACGGCACGACTTGGAGCTACGGCCAGCTCGCGAAACTGATCGGCGAACCGGAATCGGCGCGCGCGGTGGGCGCTGCGAACGGGCGCAATCCGATTCCGATCATCCTGCCCTGCCATCGCGTGATCGGCGCGAACGGCGCCCTGACGGGTTTCGGCGGCGGGTTGGACGTGAAAGAGAAATTGCTGCGTTTGGAAGGCGCGTTGAAGTTGCCCGAGACCAAGCCGGTGACCGGCGATTTGTTCGGCTGAGGCTCTTGCCCTCTTCCCTCCGCGGGAGAGGGAAAGGCGCGCAGCGCCAGGGAGAGGGTTCGGCTTTTCGCAGGCATCTTCAAGCAAAGCACTCGCTTCGCTCACCCCTCTCCTGCCCTTCGGGCATCCTCCCCCCGCGAGGGGGGAGGAAGAAGCTTCAGCCCTTCGGGCAAGTTGCTAACCGGCCTTTTTTGAAAGCCTCAACCTGCGCATCCGTCGCAGGCTGCG
This sequence comes from Luteimonas gilva, assembly GCF_005239095.1. Classification (GTDB taxonomy): domain Bacteria; phylum Pseudomonadota; class Gammaproteobacteria; order Xanthomonadales; family Xanthomonadaceae; genus Luteimonas_C; species Luteimonas_C gilva. The sequence goes on from NZ_SZUA01000001.1 coordinate 1,360,288, forward strand.
GCTGCACGCCATCGTCGAACAACACGCGCCAAACGCCGTCGGCGTCCTTGTGCCACATCGACTGGAACCCACCGATGGAGTAACGCTGCTTCGCGCCCGGCGCCAGGCTTTCGTACAGCGCCGGCCCGCTGGAATAGGCGATGTCGCCTTCGCCGCCGATCGCGACCATCGCCGGATACCAGGACAGCTTCATCCGCTTGCCTTCGACGATGCCGGCCCAGCTGCGCGCTATCTCATCGCGTCCGCGCTGCGGCTGCGGACTTTTGGCGCCGAATACCGCGCCGGGATGCAGATGCGCGGCGAACGCGGCCGCATCGTGGTCGGCGACCGATTGCGCGAAGCTCAGCTCGCGCGCCCACACTTCGCATTCGGCCGCGCTCAATCGGGGCGCCGGCGGTTCTGGGACGACCGCCCAGGCAGCGGCCATCGGCAGCGCCGCGGACAATGCGGCCAGAGCGGAAAGGAACAGGTGTCGCCTCGCTGCCGTCATGAAAATCCCCTCCGCCTCTGACATGCTTGGCCCAGGCTAAACGATCCGGAAACGCATGCACCTGCCGTTCGTCATCCTCCGCGCCTTGCTGATTTGCTCTTTGCTGGCCGGTTGCGCCGGCTCCGGAACCCGCTCCGGACCGCCCGAACCGCGCACCGTGCTGTTGATATCGATTGACGCTTTCCGCGCCGATTACCTCGACCGCGGATTGACCCCGAACTTGTCGCGGATCGCGCGGCAAGGCGTGCGCGCCGAGTGGATGAATCCGTCCTACCCGTCGCTGACGTTCCCCAACCACTACACCATCGTCACGGGTTTGCGGCCGGACCATCACGGCGTGATCCACAACGCGATGTGGGACGCGGCATTGGGCGGCTTCAAGACCGCCGATCGCGATGCGGTCGGCGACGGAAGATGGTGGGGCGGCGAACCGGTCTGGGTCGGTGCGGAAAAAGCCGGCTTGCGCACCGCGACGATGTTCTGGCCGGGCAGCGAAGCGGCCATCGACGGCGTGCGTCCCACGTATTGGAAGAAATTCGACGAGAAGTTCAGTTACGAAGCGCGCGTCGACCAAGTAATGGCCTGGTTGGATGCGCCCGCGACGCAGCGTCCGCGTTTGGCGACGTTGTACTTCGAGAAAGTGGACAAGGCCGGCCACGATTTCGGTCCGGATTCGGCGCAGGTGCGCGATGCGATAGCGCAAGCGGATGCCGCCGTCGGGCGCTTGTTGCAGGCTTTGGATGCGCGCGGACGATTGCGCAGCACCGATGTGATCGTCGTGTCCGATCACGGCATGGCCACGGTCGGCCCGGGGCACGCGATCGCCACCGACGAGATGGTGTCCGCCGCCGACGCCAACGTGGTGTCGGACGGGCAATCCGTCGGTTTCGCGCCCAAGCCGGGGCGCGAGCGCAGCGCCGAGGCGCGTTTGCTGGGCGCGCATCCGCATTACGACTGCTGGCGCAAGGGCGAATTGCCGGCGCGCTGGCAATATGGGACGAACCCGCGGATCCCGGCCATCGTCTGCCAGATGCGCGAAGGCTGGGATGCGATATCGCGGAAAAAACTGAACGATCGTCCTAAGGATGCGGTTCGCGGTTCGCACGGCTACGATCCGGCGCTGCCGTCGATGCGCGCCTTGTTCATCGCGCGCGGGCCTTCGTTCCGCAGCGGCGCGACGCTGCCGCCTTTCGACAACGTCGACGTCTATCCGCTACTGACGCGGCTGCTGGGCATTCCCGCCGCGCCCAACGACGGCGATCCGCAGCGCTTGCTGCCGGCGCTGCGCGCGCCGCTGGCCGGAGGACAGGCGCGCTGACGTTGGTACAGGGCATCCCCCGAGGAGCAAGCCCATGCGTACCCTTTCGACCCTCGCCATCGCCCTGGCCGCCGCCGCTTTCTGCGCCTCCGCGGCCGCGCAAACCACAGCGGCCCCGGCCGCCAAGCCCGCCGCCGAACGCAAGGATCCGCGCGATCTGGACGGCGACCATCGCGCCAGCTGGGACGAATACCGCAAAGCGATGTCCGACAACTTCACGCGCTTGGACAAGAACGGCGACGGCGTGCTGGAAAGCGCCGAACTGCCGCAGCAACCGCCGCCGAAAGCCGGCCAGAAGCTGGCCCGCGCGCAATTCGAAAGCGGCTTGCGCGCCAGCTTCGATCATTTGGACAAGAACAAGGACGGCTTCCTGGCGGGCGATGAGTTTCCGGAACCCGGGAAGAAATAAAACGTAGCATCAATCGCCCATCAAGACGCGCATCGTGCGGCGATAGTTCGACGCGATGCGTTCGGCATCGACATGCCGTCCGCTTTCGACCACGGCGCGGCCGGCGACTTCGACCCGGTCGACGAGATTGCGGTTGCCGCTGAAGATCCAGCGATCGATCACGTCGTCCGCGGCGGCGCCCGCCAATTGCGGCGCGCGGTCGTCCAGCGTCACCGCATCCTCGTCCGCCGGAGCGAAGCCGGTGGCGTCCGCCGCGCTGGACACGGCATCGCGCAGCAAAGTCTCGCCGACGCTGGGCGAGCCTTCGCGCACGGCAATGTTGCGATGGCGGGTGTTCAGGCGCTGACCGTATTCCAGCCAGCGCAGTTCTTCCACCGGGGATACCGAGATGTGCGAATCCGAGCCGACGCCCCAGGCGCCGTTCGCGTTCAAGTACTCGCGCAGCGGGAACAAACCGTCGCCGAGATTGGCTTCGGTGGTCGGACAGATCGCCACCGTCGCGCCGCTGCGGGCGATGCCGCGGATTTCGGCCGGAGTCAGGTGGGTCGCGTGCACCAGCGTCCAACGCCGATCCACCGGCGCATTCGCCAACAGCCATTCCACCGGACGCGCGCCGCGGATCGCGGCGCAATCCTGCACTTCGCCGATCTGTTCGGCGATGTGGATGTGGACGCGGGCCTCTTCGGGCAGCGCCGCCAGCGTTTCCCGCATCGCTTCGGGCGGCACCGCGCGCAAGCTGTGCAAGGCGCAGCCGATCCGCAACGTCTCGTCTTCTTCCTCCCGCAACGACTCGAACAAGCGCAGATAGGCCTCCACGCTGTGGCCGAAACGGCGCTGCCGTTCGCCGAGCGCGCGTCCGTCGAAACCGCCGGTCATGTAGAGCACCGGCAACAGCGTCATGCGGATGCCGGTGCTGCGCGCCGCGGCGATCAAGGCGCGCGACATCGCCGCCGAATCCGCGTAAGGCCGGCCGTCGGGCGCGTGATGCAGATAGTGGAATTCGCAAACGGTGGTGTAGCCGGATTCCAGCATCTCGACGTACAACTGCTCGGCCACGGCCTGCAGCGATTCGGGATCGAACCGCGCGGCCATGCGGTACATGGTTTCGCGCCAAGTCCAGAACGAATCCTCGGGGTTCGTTTGGCGTTCGGCCATCCCGGCCATCGCGCGTTGAAAAGCGTGCGAATGCAGATTGGCGATGCCCGGCAAGATCCAACCCGCCGACCCGCGTTGCTGCCAGCCTTCCGTCGTCCAGGTCATGCCTTCGTTCATGGCCTATTCTCGCCGAAATATCGCCCGAAAAGCCGTCGTGACCGGCGTTCGCAGCGCGCGGCGGCGCGTTGAGGCGATACAGCGAGCCCAATAGCCCAGCGGCGCGGCTACAATCGGTAAATGCCTTCCGTCGCCGATACGCCCTGGGATGGACTGATCGTCGGCGCGAGCCTGGCGACGCTGGACGCGGACGCCGGTTATGGCGGCATCGAAGACGGCGCGATCGGCTGGCGGGACGGCATCTTGGCCTACGTCGGCCCGCGCGCTGCCCTGCCCGGCGATCCGGCCGCGTTGGCCCGGCAAACCATCGACGCGGGCGGCGGCTGGATCACGCCCGCCCTGATCGACTGCCACACCCATCTGGTCTTCGCCGGCGACCGCGCCGGCGAATTCGAACAGCGCCTGCAGGGCGCCAGCTACGAGCAGATCGCGCGCGCCGGCGGCGGCATCGTTTCCACGGTGCGCGCCACCCGCGCCGCGGACGAGGCGGAATTGTTGGCGCAATCGCTGCCCAGGGCCCGCGCTTTGCTGGCCGACGGCGTGGCCACGATCGAAATCAAATCCGGTTACGGCCTGGATTACGACAACGAACGCAAGATGCTGCGCGTGGCGCGCCGGATCGGCGAAGCACTCGGCATCGGCGTACGCACCACCTTCCTGGGCGCGCATGCGTTGCCGCCGGAGTTCGCCGGCAATCCCGATGGCTACATCGACCGAGTCTGCGAATGGCTGCCGCGGCTGCACGCGGAAGGCCTGGTCGATGCGGTGGATGCGTTCTGCGAGCGGATCGGCTTCGATGCGGCGCAAACGCGGCGCGTGTTCGAAGCCGCGCGCGCGCTGGGATTGCCGGTGAAGCTGCACGCCGACCAGCTCAGCGACGGCGACGGCGCCGCGCTGGTGGCCGAATTCGGCGGCCTGTCCGCCGACCACGTCGAACATACTTCGGTCGGCGGCGTGCGCGCGATGGCCGAGCACGGCACCGTGGCGGTGCTGCTGCCGGGCGCCTTCCACGTGCTGCGCGAAACGAAATTGCCGCCGCTGGACGAATTCCGCGCCCGCCACGTGCCCATGGCCGTGGCGACCGACTGCAATCCCGGCACTTCGCCGCTGCAGTCGCTGCGATTGGCGATGGCGCTGGCCTGCACCCATTTCAAGTTGACGCCGGAAGAAGCGCTGCGCGGCGCGACCGTGCACGCCGCGCGGGCGCTCGGATTGCACGATCGCGGCGCGCTGCGCGCCGGCATGCGCGCGGATTTCGCGCATTGGGCGATCGCGCAGCCCGCCGAGCTTTGCTATTGGCTGGGGGGAAATTCGCTCCGGTCCGTCTACATCGGTGGGAATCGAGCCCACTCCCTTTGAATTCGTCCGACCGTTTTCCGGAGAACACGATGCGCCCGACCGTCCTAGCCGCCGCTCTCTTGCTCGCCGCTCCCGCTTTCGCCGCCGACGACGCGGCGAACAAGCTCGCCCAGGACGCGATCATCGTCGACACGCACATCGATGCGCCCGGCGGATTGATGAGCCATTGGGCCGAACTCGGCAAAGATGCGGCGAAGTTCGAGTTCGATTATCCGAAAGCGCGCAAGGGCGGCTTGGACGTGGCCTTCATGTCGATCTACACCTCCGCCAAACAGGACGGCGAAGGCACCGCCTGGCAGACGGCGAACGAGATGATCGATGCGGTCGAGGCGCTGGCCGCACGCAACCCCGACAAGTTCGCGCTGCTGCGCTCGCCCCAGGATGTCGACAAGCTGCGCCAAGGCGGACGCGTGCTGCTGCCGCTGGGCATGGAAAACGGCGCGCCGATCGGCGACGACCTGTCGCAACTGAAGTTCTTCTTCGACCGCGGCGTGCGCTACATCACCCTCGCCCACAGCGCGGCGAACCGGATCGCCGATTCGTCCTACGGCATCGAACGCAAATGGCACGGGCTGAGCCCGTTCGGCAAGCGAGTCGTCGCCGAAATGAACCGGCTCGGCATCATGGTCGATGTTTCGCATATCTCCGACGAATCGGCGAAGGAGACGATCGCCCTGAGCAAGACGCCGGTGATCGCCAGCCATTCCGCGTTCCGGCATTTCACCCCGGATTTCGAGCGCAATATCAGCGACGAGCTGGCCAAGGCCGTCGCCGCGAAGGGCGGCGTGGTGCAGATCCCGTTCGGCACCGCCTTCGTCGACCCGAAAGGCGCCGCGAACACGCAAGCGCATTTCCGCGCGATCAACGAATTCAACAAGCGCAACGCCGAGTTGAAAGCGGCGGGCAAGCCGCTGGAAAGCGAGGACGAATTCGACAAGGCCTGGGCCGAGGCGCATCCGCCGCCGCAGACCAAGATCGACGCGGTGCTGGACCAGATCGACTACGCGGTGAAGCTGATCGGCGTGGACCACGTCGGCGTCGGCTCGGACTTCGACGGCGTCGACGGCGAATTGCCTGACGGACTGCGCACCGTCGCGGACTATCCGAACTTCGTGGCGGGCCTGCAGGCGCGCGGTTACAAGGATGCGGACATCCGCAAGATCCTGGGCGGCAATCTGTTGCGGGTTTGGACTGCCGTAGAAGCCGCCGCTACGCGCTAACCGCTTTATTGTAGGAGCGGCTTCAGCCGCGAGCTCCGCCCGCTGGCGATCCGAAAGGAGAGCTCGCGGCTGAAGCCGCTCCCGCATAAGCCATGGAACCCTATTGCTTCGCCGCGGCTTCCGGCGTCACGCTGCGCTGCACCTTGCCGTCGGCATCCAGGAATTCGATTTTCGCCGCGCCGTCGGCCGCGACCTGCAGGCGCAGACGCGTCCTGCCCTTGTCGTCCTTGAGCGTGACCATCGAACTGCGCTCGGCGTTCTTGCCGATGAACAGGCGTTGTTGCCCGTAATATCCGCTTTCGTAACGTTCCTTCATCAATTTCTCGCGGTCGGGCGCCGCCATCGCGTCCAGCTTGGCGGTCTCTTCCAGGTCTTGCACGATCGGACGGAGGGGACGGTCGTTGACGATCATGCCCGCCCGTTCTTTGCCGTCCTCCTGGACGCCGAGCAACTGCACCACCTGATCGTGCTCGGCGAGGCCGCATCGCGCATGAAGTGCCGGTCGTCATCATGAAAAAGCCCCGCTCAAAGCGGGGCTTTTTTCGAAACGTCGCGGGACGCTTATTCCGGCTTGACGGCCTTCTTCGCCACGGCCTTCTTCGCCGGAGCCTTGGCCACGCTCTTGGTCGCGGTCTTCTTCGCGGCGGGCGCCGCGCCGGTGCCGGCGGCCTTGGCGGTGGCGTGCGAACGCGCGTTGCCGTAGCTGGAGTTATAGCGCTTGCCCTTGGCGGTCTTGCGGTCGCCCTTGCCCATCGTCTTGCTCCTGATCTCGTTGGTTTCGCGTGCGCCGGACGCGGCGCAAGCCGCAAATCCTAGCACGCGGCGCCCTCAGGCGCTTTCCGCAGCGGCGCTCGCGGCGTGGGTCAGGCGCAGATTGACGAAATGCGCGGCGGCCAGCATCAGGCCGCCGACCGTCATCAGCACGGCATGAGTCAGGTCGTGGTGGTGCAAGGGGCTGAACGTCGCCAGCCAGACCAGGGCCAGCGCCGGCAACAACAGCGCCCATGCGCGGAAGACGCGATGGCGGCGGTAGCCCAGGGTCAGCGTGGTGGCCGCGAGCAACGTGGCGAAGATCACGAAGGCCTGGTCCAGGTCGATCCAGCCGCTGATGTTCAGGCCGAAGGCCGGCAGCAGGGCGACCAGGATCGGCAATAAGGCGCAGTGGATCGCGCACAGAAAGGAGGCGGCGAAGCCGAAGCGGTCAGCGCGGTGTAAAGCGGATTGGGGACTGGACATGACTTTTGAGGGATGGCGCCGGTTTTGAAACATTATAACATCCTAATCCTGGCCCATCCAACCGACTCTAATGATGACCAAGTCTTTGTTGCGCCGCACCCCGCTCTTTTTGGCCCTGGTCCTGGCTTCCGCCCCAGTTTGGGCCGCCGATCCGCCGACGCCCGCCCAAGACAAGGCCCGCCATGAAGACAAGGCCACCGAACTGGACGCGGTCGTGGTCACCGCCAGCCCGCTGCGCGGCGGCGTCGAGGACCTGGCCAAACCGGTCGAAGTACTGTCGGGCGAACGTCTGGACGAGGTGCGCGGCGCCACCCTGGGCGAGACCGTGAACAGCTTGCCGGGCGTGCAAACCTCCAATTTCGGCGCCGGCGTGGGCCGTCCGATCATCCGCGGCCTAGACGGCGCCCGGGTCAGCATCCTCTCCGGCGGCCTGCAAACCCAGGACGTATCGACCGTGAGCCAGGACCATGCGCCGGCGGTGGAATCCTTCCTCGCCGACCAGATCGAAGTGCTGAAAGGGCCGTCCACCCTGCTCTACGGCTCCGGCGCGATCGGCGGCGTGGTCAACGTGGTCGACGGCCGCATTCCCGAATCGCCGCCGGACGACGGCGCCAGCGGCCGCGCCGAGGCGCGCTACGACAGCGTCAGCCAGGGCTTCACCGAGATGGCGCGCGTCGATGTCGGCAACGACCGCTTCGCATTCCACTTCGACGGCGTGTACCGCGACAACGACGATTACAAAACGCCAGACGGAACGCAGCTCAACAGCTTCCTCAAAACCAAGACCGGCGCCGTCGGTGGATCGCTGTTCGGCGATTGGGGCTTCGTCGGTTTCGCCCGTTCGCGCTACCACGACACTTACGGCAATCCCGGCGAACCCGGCAATCCGGAAGAAGGCGAGCTGGGCGTGCACTTGGACATGAAGCAGAACCGCAACGAGCTGAAGGGCGGCATCAACCATCTGTTCTCGGATAACGGTACGCTGCGCTTCAGCGTGGCCGACACCGATTACGAGCATATCGAATTCGAAGGCGCGGACGTGGGCACGCGTTTCCTGAAAACCGCGACCGAAGGCCGCGCGGAATACGCGCTGACCGGCTTGGGCGGTTGGGATCTGGCCTTCGGCGGTCAGGCGTCGAACAGCGAATTCGAAGCGATCGGCGAAGAAGCCTTCGTGCCGCGCGTGCAGACCCACGGCCGCGGCATTTTCGGCGTGGCCAAGCGCAAGTGGGATGCCTTCCAACTGGATTTCGGCGCGCGCGTCGACGACGTGCGCAGCGATCCGGCCGACGCCGCGGCGCGCGACTTCAAGCCGGTCAGCGCCTCGATCGGCGGCATTTGGCACTTCGCCAAGGATTGGGATCTGACCGCAAACCTCGATCGCGCCGAACGCGCGCCGGCCGAGGAGGAACTGTTCGCGAACGGGCCGCACATCGCCACGGCTTCGTTCGAAATCGGCAACCCGAACCTCACCGAAGAAGCGGCCAACCAGCTCGAATTCGGCCTGCACTACCACGGCGATCGGATCCAGGCGAAGCTCGCGGCTTATTACAACCGCTTCGACGACTACATTTTCCTCGTCGATACCGGCGAAATCGTCGCCGGCGAGGAAGAAGACCTGCCGGTGCGGCAATGGTCGCAGGCCGATGCGCGCTTCCGCGGCTTCGAAGGCGAAGCGACGTTCAAATTCGCCGACAACTGGAACCTGCGCGTGTTCGGCGACACGGTGCGGGCGACCTTCGCCGAGGGCGGCGGCAACGTGCCGCGGATCGCGCCGTCGCGCGCCGGCGCGGACCTGCAATGGCAGCAGGAAGGCTGGCGCGCATCGCTCGGCGCGGTGCGCTACGCCAAGCAGGACAAGGTCGCCATCAACGAAACCCCGACCGACGGCTACACCCTGGTCAATGCGCACGTCGCCTACCACTGGGACATGGGCAACGACGACTACAGCAGCGGCTGGGAAATTTTCTTGGACGGCAGCAACCTCACCGACGAGACCGCGCGCGTGCACACCTCTTTCCTGAAGGACAAGGTCGTGCTTCCCGGCCGCGGCGTCAGCGCAGGGTTGCGCGTGTTCTTCTGATCTTCCCCCCGCCGCAGCGGCTCCGGTGCCGTGACCTCATGCACGCCCGGAGTCGTTGCGGATCTTTCGAACCGGCTTCGGCCGGTTTTCTTTTTTGCTTTTGTAGAGTCGAGCCTGCTCGACTGCCCTTTTTCCCAGAAGCGACGCCGGATGGAAATCAAAGCAGTCGAGCAAGCTCGACTCTACGGCCGCGACGTGCCGTTCCATAACTGCAACCGAGCAGGCTTGCATCCGCCGAAGATATAAGTGTATATACACCTATCTCACGCCGCCTGCACGGAAATGGCCCATCCACCCCCGTCCGCTCCGACTTGCACCTGCTTCCGCCTGCGCAAGCTCAGCCGGTTGATGTCGCAACGCTACGACCGCCGTCTGGCCGAGGCCGGACTCAACATCAACCAATACTCACTGCTGCGCCGTGCCGAAGGAGAGCCGCGCGGCATCGGCGAGTTGGCCAAGAAAATGGGCATGGACCGCACCACCCTCACCCGCGACCTGAAGCCGCTGATCGCTTCCGGGTGGATCGCCGTGGCCACGGGCCAAGATGCGCGCCGCCGCGTCGTCACCGTCACCGCGGCCGGCAAACGCGCGGCGGAAAAAGCCAGACCGTTGTGGCTGCAGGCGCAGCAAGAGATCGAAAACGCGATCGGCGACGCCGCCACCCAACGTTTGCATGCCCAACTCGACGCCGCCCTGCTCCGGCTACAAGCGGAGAACGGCCGATGAATACCGCATCGCAGAGCAAAACGAATGCGTGGCCGCTGATCCTCGCCGCGGCGGCGATGCTGATGATCACCATGGGCGTGCGCCAATCGCTGGGCCTGTTCGTCAAGCCGATCGGCGCCAGCACCGGACTGAGCATCGTCGACATCAGCTTCGCGCTGGCGATCGGGCAATTCGTCTGGGGCGCGGTGCAGCCGTTGTTTGGCGCTTTAGCCGATCAGCGCGGCGCCGGACGGGTGCTCGTCGCGGGCGGCATCCTGTTGGCGGCGGGCATGGCGCTGACGCCCGTGTTCGGTTCGTCGTGGGGCTTGCTGCTCACCCTCGGCGTGCTCTCGGCGGCAGGCGCGGGCGCGGGCAGTTTCTCGATCCTGATCGGCGCCACCGCGCGGCGCATCCCCGCCGAAAAGCGCTCGATGGCCGCCGGCGTGATCAACGCAGGCGGCTCGTTCGGCCAATTCCTGTTCGCGCCGTTCGCGCAAGCGGTGATCAGCGCCGCGGGCTGGGTCGCCGGCATGTGGGCGCTGGCCGCGGCCGCATTGGCGACCTTGCCGCTGGCTTGGCCGTTGCGCAGCCGGCGTGCGGCGCCCGAGGCGGCCGCGCCCGCCGTCGCGAACGCGGCGACGCCCGCCGACATCGGCTTGCGCGAACAACTGCGCATCGCAGCGCGCGACCGCAGCTATTGGCTGCTGCATCTGGGCTTCTTCACCTGCGGCTTCCACATCGCCTTCCTGGTGACGCATTTGCCCAGCGAAATCGCGTTGTGCGGCTTGCCGGAAAGCGTGTCCGCCACCGCATTGGCGCTGATCGGCCTGTTCAACGTCGGCGGCAGCTTGGCCGCGGGCTGGCTGGGACAACGCTACCGGATGAAATCGCTGCTGGCGCTGATGTACGCCAGCCGTGCGGCGATGATCGCGTTGTACCTGGTCTCCCCGCCCACGCCGATCGTGTTCTACGTCTTCGCCGCGGGCCTGGGACTGACTTGGCTGGCGACCGTGCCGCCGACCGCGGGCTTGGTCGGCAAGCTGTTCGGACCGCGCTATCTCGGCACGCTGTTCGGACTGACCTTGTTCTCGCACCAGATCGGCGGTTTCTTCGGCGCCTGGGTCGGCGGGTTGGTGATTTCCCGTTTCGGCGATTACACCTGGATGTGGTATGCCGACATCGCGCTGGCGCTGATCGCAGCGGCGGCGAATCTGCCGATTCGGGAAACGCGGATCGTGCGCAGCGCTGTTGCGCCCGCGTGATGGCTTTTCGTAGGAGCGGCTTCAGCCGCGAGCTCTTTGCGGCAAATCGCGAGTTTGGTCGGAGTTTGCAGGAAAAAGCTCGCGGCTGAAGCCGCTCCTACAAAAGCAGCCTTACGCGGCTCGCGCGCAATCGGCGCAGAGGCCGTGCACTTCCAAAGTTTGCGCTTGCGGCATGAAGCCCAGTGCGCGGGCGCGCTCGTCCAGCTGCGCGACGACGCGCTCGTCTTCCAATTCGACCGCGTTATGGCAACGGTCGCAGATCAGGAACGGCACCGAATGCTGCGCCGTGCTCGGATGGTGGCAGGCGACGAAGGCATTGACCGATTCGAGTTTGTGGATGAAGCCGTTGGCGAGCAGGAAATCCAACGCGCGGTACACGGTGGGCGGCGCGGCTGCGCCGGCGCCTTCGCCGTTGCGGACCTGATCGAGCAGGTCGTAGGCCTTGATCGGGCGGCCGCCGTCGGCGATCAGACCCAGTACTCGCGCGCGGATCGGGGTCAGGCGCAGGCCGCGTTCGTGGCAGGCGCGCTCGACCGCGCGCACGAAGCCGGAAGCGTCGTGGACGTGGTGTTTGGGGTCGGTGCAAGCGTGCTCGGCCATGGTCAGATGATGGTGCCGCACGCGCCCGGACTCAAGCCGGCAGCCGTTTCAGGGCCTGATCGATGCGTTCCAGCGCCTGCGCCTGCCCCGCCAAATACACGGTATGCGAGATATCCGGACTCACCTGGGTCCCGGTGATCGCCACCCGCAGCGGCTGCGCGATCTTGCCCATGCCGATGCCCAAGGCTTCGGCGGTTTCGTGCAATGCGGCGGAAACCGTTTCCGCGGTCCAGGAACTCAGCTTCGACAGTCGATCGCGCGCCTCGGCCAGCGGCATGCCCGCGGCTGCGGTGAGATGTTTGGCGACCGCGGCATCGTCGTATTGCTCCAACGGCCGGTACCAAACCGCGGCGCGCGCCGCCATTTCCTTCAGCGTCTGCACGCGGTCGCGCAAAGCGACGACCACGTCGGCCGGCTTCGGGCCCGAAGCCAAATCGTAGCCTTCGTTGAGCAGATGCCATTCCAGGTGCTTGGCGACGTCGTTCGGATCGTCGTTCTTCAAGTATTGCTGGTTCAACCAGCCGAGCTTGGCCGGATCCAGGCGCGAAGCCTTGGCGTTGACGTCCTTCAGGTCGAACAAGCGCTGCATCTCTTCGATGCTGAAGATTTCCTGGTCGCCGTGCGACCAGCCCAGCCGCACCAGGTAATTCAGCAGCGCATGCGGCAGATAGCCCTCGTCGCGATACTGCATCACGTCGGCGGCACCGGTGCGCTTGGACAATTTCGCGCCATCCGGGTCCAGGATCATCGGCAAATGCGCGAAATACGGCACCGGCGCGCCCAATGCCCGGTAGATGTTGATCTGGCGCGGGGTGTTGTTGACGTGGTCGTCGCCGCGCACCACGTCGGTGATCCGCATGTCCAGATCGTCGACCACCACCGCGAAGTTGTAGGTGGGATAGCCGTCGGAGCGGAAGATCACCAAATCGTCGAGCTCGTCGTTGCTCCACTCGATGCGGCCTTTGACCTTGTCGTCGAACACGACCGTGCCGCCTTGCGGGTTCTTGAAGCGGATCACCCGGTTCGGATCGTCGCGGTGCGCCTCATCGAAGCCGGGCTCGTTGCGGTCGCGATAGGCGCCGTTGTAACGCGGCTTCTCGCCGGCGGCGATCATCGCCTCGCGCGCCGCTTCGAGTTCTTCCTTGGTCTCGTAAGCGTAATAGGCGTGGCCGGAAGCGACCAGTTGCTCGGCGACTTCGCGATAGCGATCCAGGCGGTGGGTCTGATAGATCGGACCCTCGTCGTAGTCCAGGCCCAGCCAATCCATCGCTTGCAGGATCGCGTCGATCGCGGCCTGGGTGCTGCGCTCGCGGTCGGTGTCCTCGATCCGCAGGATGAACTGGCCGCCGCGGCGGCGCGCCTCCAGCCAGCAATACAGCGCCGTGCGGGCGCCGCCGATGTGCAGGTAGCCGGTGGGACTGGGCGCGAAGCGGGTGCGGCAGGTCATGCGGGCGTCTGGAAACGGGAAGGCCTGCATTTTAGCGGACCCGCCGCCGCCTCGCTTTGTGAGAGCGGCTTCAGCCGCGAGCTCTTCCGTTCCAGAGTGCGGAAGGAACTCGCGGCTGAAGCCGCTCCCACAAGAGCAGAGGCTCGGCTCTACAATGCGGGGATGACGACGTTGTTCATCTCCGACCTCCACCTCGACCCCGCGCGCCCCGACATCACCCGCCTCTTCGGCGAATTCGTCGACGGCGAGGCCCGCAGCGCCGATGCGCTCTACATCCTCGGCGATTTGTTCGAAGCCTGGGTCGGCGACGACGATCCTTCCGAAGCCGGCGCCTTCGTAGCGCAGAAGCTGCGCGCGCTCGCGGATGCCGGCGTGCCGGTGAGCTTCATCCGCGGCAACCGCGATTTCCTGGTCGGCGACGATTTCGCGCGCCGCGCCGGCATGGCGATCCTGCCGGATCCGGCCGTAGTGATGCTGTACGGAAAGCCGACGCTGCTGATGCACGGCGACCTGCTTTGCACCGACGATGTGGCCTACCAGCAATTCCGCGCGCAGACCCGCGATCCGGCCTGGCAGGCGCAATTCCTGACGCAGCCTTTGGTCGCACGCCTGGCGTTCGCCGAGAAGGCGCGCGCCGCCAGCAAGGCGCGCGCGGGCGAACTGCGCGATGCGGGCACGATGGAAACCATCACCGACGTGTCGCCGGCCACAGTGGCCGAAGCCTTCAAGCGTTATGGCATTGACACGCTGATCCACGGCCATACGCATCGGCCGGCGGTGCATGAGGCCAACGGCAACACGCGGATCGTGCTCGGGGATTGGTATGAACAAGGATCGGTGCTGCGGGTGACCGCCGAAGGCGCGAAGCTGTCGGCTTTGTAGAGCGGGGCTTGCTCCGCTGCTCTTGCTTTTCGCAGGAGCGGCTTTAGCCGCGAGCTCTCTTCTTCAAATCGCGGCATTGCGAGTATTTGATGGAGAAAGCTCGTGGCTAAAGCCGCTCCCACAAAAAAGCCGGGCTCGGGTTATGCGCTTAATTGCTGCAGCGCTTTCAATTCTTCTTCGCCGAAACCCGCCGCGCTGCGGGCTTCGAGATTGAACGGCCCATGCAGCACCGCGCGCGCATACTCCGCGAGCAACTCGCGGAAACGCGGTTCCGGCTCCACGCCGGCGCGCTCGCAGAACCAACGAAACCAGCGCGATCCGGCCGCGACGTGCGCCACTTCCTCGCGCAAGATGATTTCCAGGATGCCGGCCGTGGCGTCGTCGGCCAGCGCGCGCAGTTTCTCGATCATCCCCGGCGTCACGTCCAAGCCGCGCGCCTCGAGCACGCGCGGCACCAGCGCCATCCGCGCCAGGCCGTCGTGCGCGGTCTTTTCGGCCATTTCCCACAGACCGTTGTGGGCGTCGAAATCGCCGTAATCGCGGCCCAATTCGTTCAGGCGCCCGCGCAGCAGGACGAAATGGCGCGCTTCGTCGTTCGCCACGCTCACCCAGTCCGCGTAGTAAGCGTCCGGCATGCCGCGGAAGCGGTAGACCGCATCCCAGGCCAGGTCGATGGCGTTGAATTCGATGTGCGCGATGGAGTGGACGAAAGCCGCGCGGCCTTCCGGCGTGCCGAAACCGCGTTTGGGCAGATCGCGCGGATGCACCAGCGCCGGCTTGGGCGGGCGGCCGGGCATGCGGATCGGTTCGGGCGGCGGCGCGGTGGGATCGATGTGCAACTCGCCGCTGCGGTACGCCTCCGCCGCGGCGAAAGTACGCGCCACTTTGTCCTCGCACGAGCGCGCGCCCAGACACTCGCGCGCGGCCGCGAATAACGTCATTCCCAATGCCGTCATCCCGGCGAAAGCCGGGATCCAGTGCTATCCGACATGCGTGACGGTCGCGCCGTCCCCCCTGGATCCCGGCTTTCGCCGGGATGACGAGCATGAAGAGGCATCAGGACGCCAAACGCCGCTTCTTCTTCGCCTCGTCCGAACGCAACTGCTGGATGCGTTCGAAGTAACCGGGCTCGATGCCGGTGACGTATTCGCCGCTGAAGCAGGAACTGTCGAATTTGCGGCCCGGGAATTTCGGCCCGGCGACGGCGGCTTCCAGGTCCTTCAGTTCCTGGTAGATCAGCCAATCGCAGCCGAGCAATTCTTCGATCTCCTTTTCGGTGCGGCCGTGCGCGACCAGTTCTTCCGACGAAGGCATGTCGATGCCGTAAATGTTCGGATAGCGCACCGGCGGCGCCGCCGAAGCCAGATAGACCTTGCGCGCCCCGGCGTCGCGCGCCATCTGCACGATCTGCTTGGACGTGGTGCCGCGGACGATGGAATCGTCGACCAGCAGCACGACCCGGTTCTTGAATTCCAGCGGAATCGGGTTGAGCTTGCGCTTCACCGACTTCGCCCGCTCGCCCTGCCCCGGCATGATGAAGGTGCGGCCGACGTAGCGGTTCTTGATGAAGCCCTCGCGGTACTTCACGCCGAGCAGATTGGCGATTTCCAAAGCCGCATCGCGCGAGGTGTCCGGGATCGGGATCACCACGTCGATGTCGTGGTCGGGACGTTGGCGCAGGATCTTCTCGCCCAGGGCCACGCCCATCCGCATCCGCGCTTTATGCACCGAGATCTCGTCCATCATCGAGTCCGGACGGGCGAAATAGACGTATTCGAAGATGCAGGGGAAGTTCTGCGGATCCTGCGCGCAGATCCGGGCGTGAATCTCGCCGCGCGCGGTGACCACGATCGCTTCGCCCGGCGCGACGTCGCGCATGCGCTCGAAGCCGAGGATGTCCAACGCCACCGATTCGGACGCGATCGCGTATTCGATGCCGGCATCGGTATTGCGCCGGCCCAGCACCAGCGGACGGATGCCGTGCGGATCGCGGAACGCCACCAGGCCGAGTCCGAGCACGGTCGCGACCACCGCATAGCCGCCTTTGGCGCGACGGTTGACGCCTTCGATGGCGCGGAACACGGAATCGGGGGTCAGCGCCTTCTGCGTGTCGAGCTCGTGAGCGAACACGTTCAGCAGCACTTCCGAATCGGATTCGGTATTGACGTTGCGCCGATCTTGTTCGAACACCTCGCGGCGCAGCGCGTCGGTGTTCACCAGATTGCCGTTGTGCGCGAGCGCGATGCCGTACGGCGAATTGACGTAGAACGGCTGCGCCTCGTCGCTGCCTTCGCTGCCGGCGGTCGGATAGCGGCAGTGGGCGATGCCCACCCGCCCTTCCAACAGCGCCATCGCCTTGGCGTCGAACACGTCGCGCACCAGGCCGTTGCCCTTGTGCACGCGCAGCTGCGTGCCGTTGGCGGTGGCGATGCCCGCGGCGTCCTGGCCGCGGTGCTGGAGCACGGTCAGGCCGTCGTACAGCGCGGCTGCGACTTCAGTGGTGCCGACGATGCCGACGATGCCGCACATGTTGCTTACTCCGCGCCGCGTCGCAGCGCCAAAAAATCGGTTACGGATGCGGGCGGACGATGCCGTCCATCCCGGTTTTCGCCTTCACTTGCGCCTTGAGCTGGTCGGCCTCGGCGCGGCCGACCACGGGCCCGACTCGGACGCGCGACAACGGGCCCTTGTCGGTCTTCACTTGTTCGACGAAAGCGCTGAAGCCGGCCGCGCGCAAACGATCGCGCAAGGCGTTGGCGTCCGCAGGCTTGCTGAAGGCCGCCAGCTGCACCGCGAAGCCCGTGCCGCTGGCCGCAGACTTCGCCGGCGCGGGCGCCTGGACGGTAGATGGGGGCGCAGGCTTGGTTTCAACAGCCGGCTTGGGAGCGGCGGGCTTGGTTTCGGCGGGTTTGGGCGCGGCGGCGATCGGCTCGGCATCGAGCACGACCACGCTGCCGCGCAAACCCTGCGGCAATTCTTGCGCACGCAGGCGCGCGGCTTCCGCATCCGGACGCGTGGCATAGGGGCCGACCCGGATGCGGTAACCGCTGCGTCCGTTCACCGTGGCCGGTTCGCTGTACGCGGGGAGCTTCGCTTGCTTGAGCGCGCGCACCGCGCCTTCGGCATTGGCCGCGCTGGCGAAGCTGCCGAGATTCACGGCGTAATCGCCGCCGGCCGCAGGCGCCGGCAAAGAAGCGGCGGGCGCCGGCGCTTCGGCCGGCAGAGCGGCCGGGGCCGACACGCCGCCCTCGCCCAAAGGCACGGGCTGGCTGGCGGATGCGGTTGCGGCCGGCGCCGTCGTTGCGGGCTGCGGACGGGCCGGATCGGCCGCGTCGGGCGACGCCGAGGATGGAGTCATGCCCACGGCGCCGCCTTCGGGCGCTTCGGCGGGCGTCACTAGGGGCAATTCGCGGGTTTCGTATTGGCCTGCCGGCGCATTGGGCATCGTCAGCGGCACATCGGCCACGCCGCTGTCCGGCGCCGGTCCTTGGATCAGCATCGGCAGGAAGATCACCGCCAGCGCGATCAGGATCACTGCGCCCCACAGGCGCTGTTTCAGGGCAGGTTCCATCGGGGCTCGGGGGGCACGGCGGATCGCCGCGCGAATTATACCCGCGCCGGACGGGCCCCGAATTAACCGACGGATGCGCCGAGCGCGACGAGCGCGGCCGCGGCGGTGTGGAACGAACCGAAGATCAGGACGCGGTCGCCCGGCTGCGCTTGCGCCAATGCCGCGGCCAAGGCCTCGGGCACCGTCGCATGACGCGAGCCCGCACCGGCGGCGGTCGCGGACAAGCGCTGCGCGAAGGCGTCCGCGCCGAGGCCGCGCGGATTGACGTCGGCCAATCCGGCTAGGAACCAACCATCGACGCATTCGGCCAAGGCATCCACGACGCCCGCCACATCTTTGTCGCCCAGCGCCGCGAACACCGCGTACGTGCGTTTCGCCCTTGCGGGAGGGGCTTCAGCCCCGACCGCTTCTGTCGGGGCTGAAGCCCCTCCCGCAAAAGAATTCAACCATCTCGCGAGCTCGCGCGCCGCTTGCGGGTTGTGGCCCACATCCACCACCACTTCCACGCCGCCGCGATCGAAAGCCTGCAGGCGGCCGGCGACGTTCGCCGCAGCGACGCCCGCGATCAGCGCCGCATCGTCGATCGGTTCGCCCAAGGCGCGCAAGGCGGCGATCGCGGTCGCCGCGTTGCGCAATTGCGCGGGCGCGGCCAGCTTCGGCGTCGGCAATTCGATGCCGTAACCGATCTCGCGCCAACGCCAATGCGCGCCGTCGATGCGTTCGAAGAAGAAATCGCTGCCCGCGCGCAGCGCCGAAGCGCCGATGGCGTAGGCGTGGCGCAACACGCTGGCCGGCGGATCGTCTTCGCCCAGCACCAGCGGCTTCCAGGCGCGGGCGATGCCGGCCTTTTCGAAGCCGATCTTCTCGCGATCGTCCCCGAGATAGTCCTGGTGGTCCAAATCGACCGTGGTGATCACCGCGACGTCCGGGTCGACGATGTTGGTGGCGTCCAGCCTGCCGCCTAGGCCGACTTCGAGGATCGCTAGATCCAGATCGCCGCGCTCGAACAACCACAATGCTGCGAGCGTGCCGTATTCGAAGTAGGTCAGCGAGATTCCTTCCCCTTCTCCCCTCGGGAGAAGGTGCCCCGCAGGGGCGGATGAGGGTTCGGTGGAAACGCCGACATTCGGGTTCGCGTCGCTATTCCGAACCCTCGCCCCAACCCCTCTCCCGAGGGGAGAGGGGCTTAGCCGCGCGGCTTCGATCGCTTCGAAGGCCTCGATCAAGGCTTCATCGCTCGCATCCTGACCGCCGATACGAACGCGCTCGTTGTAGGCGAGCAGATGCGGCGAGGTGTAGGCGCCGATGCGCCAGCCCGCGGCCTTGGCGATGGCTTCGACGAAGGCGACCGTGGAGCCTTTGCCGTTGGTGCCGCCGATCGTGACGACATGCTTGGCCGGCTTGCCCAAGCCCAGCCGCGAAGCCACTTCGCGCACGCGATCCAAGCCCATGTCGATGGACTTGGGATGCTGGCGCTCGACGTACTCCAGCCAATCGGCGAGGGATCGTCCGTTCACAGCGCGCGATGCACGGCTTCGCCGAAGAACGGCGTGTGGTGCGCGCAATCGTTCAGCCGCACCACTTCCAGGCGCTCGACGTCGGCGCCCTCCAGCAGGTTGATCGTGGTCGGCGCCTGGCGGAACGTCCACAAGCGCGCAAGCGGAATGCCGAGGATGCGGCAGAGCAGTACGCGGTTGACCGCATCGTGGGCGACGACCAGCAAAGTATCGTCGCGGCCCAAGCCTTCGGAGGCGCGGGCCAGCGCCGGCCAAGCGCGGTCGAACACGTGCTGCAGCGATTCGCCTTCCGGCATCAGCACTTCGTGCGGCGTGTCGCGCCAGGCTTGCAGGCGTTCGCCGTCGCGGTCGCGGATTTCGCCGGCGAGCAAGCCTTCCCAAGTGCCGTGGGCGATTTCCATCAGGCCCGGATCGGTGGTCAGCAGGTTTTGCCGCGATTCGCCGAGCGCGAGTTCCGCGGTGCGCTTGGCGCGGACCAGCGGCGATGCGACGGCGCGATCGATAACGACGTCCTTCAATCGTTCGCCGAGCGCGCGTGCCTGCGCTTCGCCGACCGACGACAGCGGGATGTCTTCCTGGCCTTGGTAGCGGCCTTCCGCGTTCCAGGGGGTTTCGCCGTGGCGGGCGAGGATGATTTTCATGCAACGATATCCCTTACAGTTCCGTCATCCCGGCGCAAGCCGGGATGACGATTTGAAATTTACAACGACTCGATCGACAGCACGCCCGGAATCCCGCGCACCGCCACCAACTGCGACTCCGGCACCGCGCGGTCCACCGTGATCGCCGCGAGCGCCTCGCCGTCGCCCTTGGCGCCGAGCGAGAAGTTCGCGATGTTCACTCCTGCCGCGCCCAGATGCGAGCCGACCAGGCCGATCATGCCGGGCCGGTCCTCGTTGCGCATCAGCAGCAGATGCGCTTGCGGATCGAATTCGATTTCCACGCCGTCCAGCCGCACCACGCGCGGGCCGCGGTGCAGCGTGGCCTCGATCTCGCGCGCCGCGCCCTGCTCGCCTTCTACGCGCAGCTTCAACAAGCGGTCGAAACCGTCGCCGTCGCCGCCGACCGTTTCCGCCACCACCAGGCCGCGCGCCGCGGCTTCCTGCAGCGCATTGACGGGCGTGACGCGGCTGGATGCGCTGCCCAGCAGCGAGGCGACCAGCAATCGCGTCAAAGGCCGCGGATCCAACGATTCCGCGCGCCCCGCATAGGTGATGTGCAGGCGCGTGGGCGCCGGCACCAAGCGCGCGGCCAACTTGCCCAACGCCGACATCAACGGCATCCACGGGCCCACCTCGCGCGCGGCTTCGGCGGTCAGCGGCGGCAGGTTGACGCAGCCGGCGACCGCGCCGGTATCGATGAAATCGACGATCTGCCGCGCCAGGATGGTGCTGACCGCTTGCTGCGCTTCGCTGGTCGACGCGCCCAGATGCGGCGTGAGGATCAGTTTCGGATGGCCGCGCAACGGCGAGTCGGCTTGCAGCGGTTCGGTGGCGAACGTGTCGAGCGCGGCGCCGGCCAGATGGCCTTCGTCGAGCAGGCGCAGCAGGGCTTCTTCGTCGACCAAACCGCCGCGCGCGGCGTTGATCACGTACGCGCCCTTCTTCATGGCCCGCAGATTCTGTTCGGACAACAGATTGGTGGTGTCTTTCGTGCGTGGAATGTGCAAGGTGACGATGTCGGCTTTCGCCAGCAGTTCGTCGAGCGGCTTCAACGGCACGCTGCCCTTGCCGGCGGCCGATGCGGGCAGGAACGGATCGTACGCGGCGACATCCATGCCGATGCCCTGCGCCTTGCGCGCGACGGTGCTGCCGATGCGGCCCAGGCCGATCACACCCAGCTTCTTGCCTTCCAATTCGAAACCGGTGAGGCCGGCTTTCGGCCATTCGCCGGCCTTCATGCCGGCGTCGGCGCGCGGGATGTGCCGCGCCAGCGCGAACAGCAGCGAGATCGCATGTTCGGCCGCGGCCAGCGTGTTGCCGTCGGGCGCGTTCATCACCGCGATCCCCTTGGCGGTGGCGGCGTCCACGTCGATGGTGTCGACGCCGGCGCCGGCGCGGCCGATCACTTTCAGCTGCGGCGCGTTGGCGATCGCTTCGGCGCTCACCTGGGTGGCCGAACGCACCAACAGCGCGTCGACGCCTTGCAGCGCCTGCGCGAGCTTGGCGGGGTCTTTGATCGGGTCGGAAATTTCGACGTCCCAGCCCGCCTCGCGGAACAAGGCCAAGCCATCGTCGTGGATACCGTCGCAAGCCAGCACTTTCATCGTCGAACTCCTGTGGGGAAGGTCCCGCGGAGTCCCGGCAGCCGGCGCAACGTGAGCGATGAATCGGAATAACGGCCGCCAACGGCGGCTGGATCGAACACGGGTCGGGAGACGGGGCCGGCTGGCATGGGAATCCGCGACGGGTTCAGCGTAGCAGACCGCGGCGGCGGCGCAAGAGGCTGGCCACGGCGGCCGGTCTCGGCGAGGATGGCGCTCCCTCGGCGGCGGAGATCGGCCCATGTCCCGGCAAATCAAAGGCGAATTCGACGTGAAACGCAGCCCCGAAGCGCCCTGCGACCTGGGCGACGGCGTCCAGGCCGGGCATTTCCGCTTCGACAAGCGTTTCCACGGCGATCTGGACGCAGTCGGCGTGGTCCACATGCTCGCGGCGATGACGCAAACCGAAGGCTCGGGCGCTTATGTCGCGATCGAACGCATCGTCGGCACGCTGGCAGGCCGCAGCGGCGCGTTCCTCACCCAACACAGCGGCGTCATGGACCGCGGCGCGCCATCGCTGTCGCTGACGGTGGTGCCCGATTCGGGCAGCGACGGACTGGAAGGGCTGCGCGGGTCGATGAAGATCGATATCGTCGATGGGAAGCACTACTACACCTTCGACTACGACTTGTTCTGAACTTCCCCACGCCGTCATCCCGGCGAAAGCCGGGATCCAGGCCGACGCAATTACGGTAACGATGTAGTCCTGGGTCCCGGCTTTCGCCGGGATGACGGGCTTGAGATTGCGCCGGCCTGCACGATTGGTTCCGTCGAAACAGGATGCATGCGAAGAACCGCACGCACCGCAGCTCACAGCTGCGTAGTGATGCGTTTCACAGATGCGCGATGCTGCATCGCATCGTCCGAAATCTTCATCGCGCGCTAACCGCTTTCCAACAAAACGCTGCCTACATTCCTTCGGCCGGCACGAAGCCGGCGGCAAGACAGGGAGAAAGACATGCGTAGGAAATCAGCGCTCGCGCTGGGCCTGGCGGCCGCAGCGGCGGTAGGCGCGGCGATCGCCGCGGTGGGCCCGACGGGACCGGGCCAGTTCTATTACTACTACAACGACGCCGGCCAGATCGTCGGCTATCAAGCGATCCATTGCGACGGCACCCGCGAAGCCTGGGGCAAGTTCACCCGCAATTACGCCGACGGCTATTTCATCTGCGATCCGGACCCGACCTGATCCCCCTCACAGGAGAAAAACATGCGCAGGAAGACCGCAATCACCTTGGGTTTGCTGGCGGCGATCGCCGCCGGCGTCGCCATCGCCCGCCCGCCCGGGCCCGACGAGATCGGCGAGTTCTATTTCTACTTCGACCAGGACGGCAACATCGTCGGCAGCGCCTCGCTGGATTGCGAGGGCAATCTGTACGAGTCCGGCATCCGCACCAACTTCTACAGCAGCGGCCACGCCATCTGCAATCCGGATTGAGGACGAAGGCGTAGGGTGGGCCTTGGCCCACCATCGCCATGGTCGGTTGCGGTGAGCAATCGGCGAAGAACGCCATCGTTTCCATCATTGTTCGAAGCGACTCGCACACGGCAATGGTGGGCCAAGGCCCACCCTACGCCAGGGGATCACTTCGCGACGACGTTCAACTCCTGCAGCAGCTGCGGCGCGGGATAGACCTCTTGCATGATCCAGCGCATATAGCGCTGGTCGACCGAGATCATGCGCGTCATCACCGGGTCGAATACCCAGTTCGAGCTCACCGATTCCCAGTTGCCGTCGAAAGCCAAGCCGACCAGATTGCCGCGCGCGTCCAGCACCGGCGAGCCGGAGTTGCCGCCGGTGATGTCCAGATCGGACAGGAAATTCACCGGCACCGTGCCCAAACGCTTGTCGGCCAGGCCGCCGTAGCGCTTGGCGGCGATCGCGTCCAGCAGCGGCTTGGGCGCATCGAACGGCTCCTTGCCGGTGGCCTTGGCCGCCACTTCCTCCAGCTTGGTGAACGGCTGCTGCTTGCTGCCGTCGACCTTGGTGTAGCCCATCACGTTGCCGAAGGTGATGCGCAGCGAGGAATTGGCGTCGGGATAGACGAACTCGCCCTTGCTCTTCTTGTAGTCGGCCACCGCCTGCAGATACACCGGCCGCGCGACCAGCGCTTCGCCGGCGCGGGTCTTGCGTTCGTCTTCTTGCTTGAGCAACGTCGGCATCATCGCCACGGCCAGCTGGATCGCCGGATCCTTGCTCGATTCGAAAGCCTTGCGGTCGGCCTTGAACCATTTCATCCGTTCGGCGGTGCCGCCGAGCTTGCTCTTGCCGAGGCGGTCGACCGCTTTGCCGACGGCTTTTTCGTCGTTGCCCGCCAGCCATTTGTCCAAGGCTTCGACGCGCTGGCCTTGCGGGAGCGCGATGTACTGATCTAGCCAGTAGCGCTGCAATTCGCGGTCCATCGTCGGCTGGTAACGGCGCTCCATCTGCTTGATGCCGCCTTCGATCGCGGCCAGGTCCCGTTCCTGGAAACCGGATTCGCGTTCGGCGTCGGGCTTGGCGCGCTCGATCGACAAGCGGTACAGCATCGCCGCCGTGCCGACCACGCCGGTATTGGAGAACTGGCCGAACACCAGATCGCGTTCGCGCGTGGCTTTGGCCTGATCGCTCACCGCGACCAATTGGTCGTGCGCTTCCAGCGCCGGCTTGCCCTTATCGCCTTGCTTCTTCAACCAATCGAGCACCGCCGCTTCTTCGCGGTGCTTGGTGGCGGCGGCGTCGGTGCGCTTGAAGCCTTCCAGCTGGCCGTCGTAGTTCTTCAGCACGTTTTCCCAGCCGCGCACGGTGTTGGCGTACTTCACGCCGATCTCGGGATTCTTCTTGCTCTGTTCGTCCACCAACGCGACCAATTTCTTGAAATGGCCGCTGATGGTCGGATAGGTCCAGGCCGCGGTGTTGTCGAAATCGCCGGCCAGCGCGTAGCGGCTGGTCGTGCCGGGGTAGCCTGCGACCATCACGAAATCGCCGGGGCCGAGCGGCTTGTCCGCGATCTTCAGCCAATGCTTGGGCTTGTACGGCACGTTGTCGGCGGAATACGCCGCGGGCTTGCCGTCCTTGCCGACGTAGGCGCGATAGAACGAAAAATCGCCGGTGTGGCGCGGCCACATCCAGTTGTCGACTTCGCCGCCGTAGTTGCCGATGCTGCTCGGCGGCGCGTAAACCAGGCGCACGTCCTTGATTTCGAGATTGCGGAACAAGCGGTAGACGTTGCCGCCGGAGAAGCTGTACAGGCGGCAGCGATAGCCTCCCGCGGCTTCGCATTGCGCGACCAGCTTCTTGTCGATCGCTTCCAAGGCTTGCGTGCGGCCGAGCGCATCGGGCGCGGCGGCGATCGCGGCCTTCACTGCCGGCGTCACGTCCTGGATCGAATCCAGCGCGTAGATGCGCGCGTTCGGCCCGGCGCTGAGTTCGCCGTCGCGCGTGGCGGCGTTGAAGCCGTCGTTCATCAAGTTCTTTTCCGGCGTGGAATTGAGCTGGATGGCGCCGTACGCGCAGTGGTGGTTGGTGACGACCAGGCCGTCGGGAGACACGAAACTGGCGGTGCAACCGCCGAGCGACACGACCGCACCCATCGGATCACCGGTGAGATTGGCGAGCTGCTTCGGATCGAGCTTCAAGCCCGCTTTTTTCAGCGGACCGGCGATTTCGGGCAGTTGCTGCGGAACCCACATGCCCTCGCCCGCGCGGACGGAATCCGCCATGCCCGCACCGAGCGTTGCGGTGACGATAGCGGCGGCCAAGAGGTGATAGCGCATGCGGTGCTCCTGAATTGGATCGGTCTGGGAGTCTAGCCCAGGCTTTTCGGGCGCAGGCATGACTAAAGTTGGGTCGCGGGGGTTTGGTGCGGCGAGGGCGCCAGTCTTGGCTATGCGCGTCTCAAATGCCGATATCTCGCTCGCACGGCGGTCTGCGGGCTATGAATCCGGCCTCTGGGCGATCGTAGGTTGGATTGAGCGCAGTTCCGTAGATAGCTGCGCAGGCCAAGGCGACTACGCGCGCCCTCACCCAACCCTCTCCCGCAAACGGGAGAGGGCTTTATCGCGGCGGCTCGCTTACTCCGCGGGGAGATTCATTTCCTTCAACAGATGCGGCGCCGGATAGACTTTCGCCAGCAACCAGCGCAGATAGCGCATGTCGACGTGGATCGCGCGCTTGTAGCGCGGATCGAACATCCAGCTGGCGCTGACCGCTTCCCAGTTGCTGTCGAAGTTCAAGCCGATCAGGCGCCCGTTCGCATCGAGCACGGGCGAACCGGAATTGCCGCCGGTCGTGTCGAGGTTGGTCAGGAAATCCACCGTCTGCGTCTTCAACTTCGGATCCGCCGTGCCGCCGAAATCGCCCTTGGCGATGGCGTCGCGCAGCGGTTTGGGCGCATCGAACGGGGCTTTGCCGGTATGCTTCTCGACGATGCCCTGCACCGTGGTCAGCGGCACGTAGGTGACGCCGTCGCGCGGCGACATGGTGCTGACCTTACCGTAGCTGACGCGCAACGTGGAGTTGGCGTCGGGATAGACCGCGCGGCCCTGCGATTTGCGGTAGCCGATCAGGGCGCGCATATAGGCCGGACGCAGCCGCAGCAGGTCGCCTTCGCGGGATTTGTCCGTTTCTTCCTGGCGCAACACCGCCGGCAGCAGCTTCGCGGCCGCCAGCATCAACGGGTCGGTCGACGCCGCGACATCCGCCGGAGCGGCTCTCAACCAGCGCAGGCGCTCGGCTTCATCGCCGAGTTTGGTTTGCGCGTACAGCGCGTCGATCGCCGCCTTCGCTTGCGCATCGTCGCCGCCGAACACGGCATCCACTTCGGCGATGCGCTGCGCCGCGGGCAGCGCGCGATAACGCTTCAGCAGATCCGACAGCAGCGCTTTCTCGACATCGGCGTCGTAGCGGCGCTGGACCTGCTTCAGCGAGCCTTCGATCAAAGCTTCGTCGCGCTGCTGGAAGCCGCTTTCGCGCTGCGCGTCGGGCTTGCCGCGCTCGGCGGCCAATCGCTGCAGCGTCACCGCCGAACGCAACAGCTGCGGCTGGCCGCGGATCAGTCCGAACAGCTGGTCGCGTTCGCGCGTGGCGGCGCCGGCGTCCAACACTTTCTGCGCAGCGGCGATGTCGGCCTGGATCGCCTTGGCGTCGGACTGCTTGCCCAACCAGGCCAGCATCGCTTTTTCGTCCGCGGCGCGGGCGCTCACCGCATCGCTGCGACGCAGGCCGTCCAGCTCGCCCTGGGCGCGCTTAAGGCCGTTCTTCAGGCTGGCGACTTGCGAGGCGTACAGCACTTTCGCCGACGGCTTGGCGGCCGTCGCGGCTTCGATGGTGTCGATCATGCCGTCGAACAGCGCTACCCGCGCCGGCAGCTGCCATTCGATCTGGCTCTTGAATTCGGACGCCATCCGATGACGGTAGGTGACGCCCGGATAACCGGCCAGCATCGCGTAATCGCCTTCGCCCACCGGATCGGTGGAGATCTGCAGATGCGCCGGCGGCCGGTACGGCACATTGTCCTTGGAATAGGCGGCCGGCTTGCCGTCCTTGCCGACGTAGGCGCGCAGGATTGTGAAATCGCCGCTATGGCGCGGCCAAACGAAGTTGTCGATCTCGTCGCCGTAGTTGCCGATCGCTTCCGGCGGCGCGTAGACCAGACGGATGTCCTTCAGTTCGAGCTGCTTGATCAGATAGAAATCGGTGCCGTAATACATGTTGGCGACGCTGCAGCGATAGCCCACCTCGCTTTCGCATTCGGCGACGGCCGCTTTGCTGGCCGCATCGACCGCGTCGTAGTAAGCGCGTCCGGTCTTGCCGCGCGCGTCGGCCAGGATCTTGTCGGTGATGCGGTCGAAGCCGGTCGTCACCAGCACGCGGTAATCGGGATTGGCCGGCAATTCCGCGTCGCGGTTCGCGGCGATGAAGCCGTTGCCGATCAGGTCGCGGTCTTTGTTGCTGTTGTACTGGATCACGCCGAACGCGACGTGGTGGTTGGTCAGCACCAGGCCGTCGCCGGACACGAAGGCGCCGGTGGCGCCGCCGACCTTGACCACCGCGTTCATCGGCGGCTTGGCCAGCTCGGCCAGGCCGGCGGGGTCGCCCTGGAACCCGGCGGCTTTCAGCTGCGCGGCGATTTCGGGCAATTGCGAAGGCATCCACATGCCCTCGTCGGCATGCGCGGCGGCGGGCAGCAGGGTGGCGGCGACCGCCATGGCCAACATACGTCGGGGCACGGACTACTCCTGGTGGATTGCGAATCAGCGACGATAGACGCGGCATCGCCGCGCAGGCAACTGCCGCCGGTCACCGCCCTGCCTCGGCTTGCCGCGGGCGGTACAATTGCGATCTCTTTCCGCCCATCCGTCCCAGGTCCGCCCATGTCGTCGATTCCGTCGTTCCCGCCCAGTATGAAAGCGCTGGTCAAGCGCGAAGCGGCCAAGGGCATCTGGCTGGAGGAAGTGCCGGTGCCGCGCCCGGGCGCGAACGAGGTGCTGATCAAGCTGGAGAAGACCGCGATCTGCGGCACCGACCTGCACATCTATCTGTGGGACGAATGGAGCCAGCGCACGATCAAGCCGGGCCTGGTGATCGGCCACGAATTCGTCGGCCGCATCGTCGAGCTCGGGCCGGGCGTCGGCGGCTATACGCTGGGCCAACGCGTGTCGGCCGAGGGCCACATCGTCTGCGGCCATTGCCGCAACTGCCGCGCCGGCAAGCAGCATTTGTGCCCGAACACGGTCGGCATCGGCGTGAACCGCAACGGCGCCTTCGCCGAATACATCGTGATGCCGGCCAGCAACCTGTGGCCGATCCCGGACCAGATCCCGAGCGAGCTGGCCGCGTTCTTCGACCCGTACGGCAACGCCGCGCATTGCGCGCTGGAGTTCGACGTGGTCGGCGAAGACGTGCTGATCACCGGCGCCGGCCCGATCGGCGTGATGGCCGCGGGCATCTGCAAGCACATCGGCGCGCGCAACGTCGTGGTCACCGACGTCAACGATTACCGCCTGAAGCTGGCCGCCGACATGGGCGCGACGCGCGTAGTGAACGTCAGCAATACCTCGCTGAAGGACGTGATGAGCGATCTGCATATGGAAGGCTTCGACGTGGGCCTGGAGATGAGCGGCAATCCGCGCGCTTTCAACGACATGCTCGACTGCATGTACCACGGCGGCAAGATCGCCCTGCTCGGCCTGCTGCCTAAGGGCGCGGGCGTGGATTGGGACCGGATCATCTTCAAGGGCCTCACCATCCACGGCATCTACGGCCGGCGCATGTACGAGACCTGGTACAAGATGACGCAACTGGTGCTGGGCGGCTTCCCGCTGGGCAAGGTGCTGAGCCATCAATTGCCGATCGACGATTTCCAGAAGGGGTTCGACCTGATGGAATCGGGCAAGTCCGGCAAAGTCGTGCTCAGCTGGAACTGATGCGGTGAGCGAGCCGGCCGTCGACACCGCGCCGCCGCGCAAGGCCTGGTTCGAACGCGCGCCGATCAATCTCGGCGAGCTGGCGGTGGAGACGATCGCGGTGGTGATCGGCATCCTGCTCGCGCTGGCGATCGACGGCTGGTTCGACGCCAGGAAGGACCGCGAAACCGTCGCCAGCGCGCTGCAATCGATCCGCGCCGAGATCGCGCGCAACCGCGAAGCGGCGTTGAAGCACCAACGGCACCTGGACGCGATGGCGGCGGCGATGGAACGCGACAATCCGGGCGATGCGCCGCCGCGTCCCTGCTCAGCTTGGAAGGGCTGGTCGGGCACCCAGGAGCCGATGCTGCTCGATACCGCCTACAACGTCGCCATCGTCACCCAAGCGCTGGCCAAGATGCCTTTCGCGCAGGCCAGCCGGATCGGCGAGGTCTACGGCGGCCAGCAGTACGTGCAGAAGGTCTACGACAAGCTCGGCGCGCTGCTGTTGAACGACCAACCGATGCAGCTGCCCAACTGCGCCGGCATCGCCCGCGAGCTGGCGCGCAGCAGCGGAACTCTCGCCGCGCGCTATGAATTGCTGTTGCAACCGAATCCCAAGCCGTGACCGGTTCGCGGCCCGACATCCCGAGGAAACCATGTCCTTGACCGAACGCTACGCGAACACCCTCGACGAAATCCGCGAGGCCGGCCTGTTCAAGTCCGAACGCATCATCACCTCGCCGCAGTCGGCGCAGATCACCCTGGCCGACGGCCGCGAAGTGCTGAATTTCTGCGCCAACAACTATCTGGGCCTGGCCGACCATCCGGACATCATCGCCGCCGCGAAAGACGCGCTGGACACGCACGGTTTCGGCATGGCCTCGGTGCGCTTCATCTGCGGCACCCAGGACCTGCATAAGCGGCTGGAAAAGACCATCGCCGATTTCTTCGGCACCGAAGACACGATTTTGTACGCGGCCTGCTTCGACGCCAACGGCGGGCTGTACGAACCGCTGCTGGGCGAGGAGGACGCGATCATCTCCGACGCGCTGAACCACGCCTCGATCATCGACGGCATCCGCCTGTGCAAGGCCAAGCGTTTCCGCTACGCCAACTGCGACATGGCCGACCTGGAGAAGCAGTTGCAGGCGGCGGATGCGGCCGGCGCGCGCACCAAGCTGATCTCCAGCGACGGCGTGTTCTCGATGGACGGCTTCATCGCCCCGCTCGACGAGATCACCGCGCTGGCCAAGAAGTACAACGCGCTGGTCCACATCGACGAATGCCACGCCACCGGCTTCCTCGGCAAAACCGGGCGCGGATCGGCGGAAGTCAAAGGCGTGATGGACAAGATCGACATCTTCACCGGCACGCTGGGCAAAGCGATGGGCGGCGCCCTCGGCGGCTTCACCACGGCCAAGAAGGAAGTGATCGAACTGCTGCGCCAGCGCTCGCGTCCGTATTTGTTCTCCAATTCGCTGCCCCCGCACGTGGTGGCCGCAGGCATCAAGGCCTTCGAGATGCTCGACGCCGCCGGAGAGCTGCGCGAGCGCTTGGCCGAAAATACCGCGTATTTCCGCGAAAAGATGGCGGCCGCCGGTTTCGACCTGAAGCCGGGCACGCATCCGATCAGCCCGGTGATGCTGTACGACGCTCCGCTGGCGCAGAAATTCGCCGCGCGCTTGCTGGAAGAAGGCATCTACGCGATCGGCTTCTTCTTCCCGGTGGTGCCGCAAGGACAGGCGCGCATCCGCACCCAGATGAGCGCGGCGCATACGCGCGAGCATTTGGATCGAGCGATCGCGGCGTTCACCAAGATCGGGCGCGAATTGGGCGTGGTGGGCGCGAAGTAACCTACAAGCTCACGCGCTTCATCCCTCTCCCTTTACGGGAGAGGGAAAGGCCGAAGGCCAGGGAGAGGGTTCGGCTCTTCGCGCGGAGCTGCAGGCAAGATCAAAAGCACGCTTGCTTCGCTTCGCGCCCCTCTCCTGCCCTTAGGGCATCCTCCTCCACGAGGAGGAGGAAAAGCAGCCCTTCGCGCTTAAAGCGGCGACAACGACGCAGCCTCTTCCGCCGTCAACCTGCGCCACTGCCCCTTCGGCAATTCGCCCAGCGCCAAATCGCCGATCGCGACGCGCACCAAGCGCAGCACTTCGATGTCGAACGCGGCCAGCAAACGCCTGATCTGACGATTGCGTCCTTCGTCCAGCACGATCTCCAGCCACGCATTCTTCTCGCCCGTGCGCAGCAAGCGCGCGGATTTCGCGCTCAAATGTTCGCCGCCCGCATCGACGCCGGCGATCATCGCTGACAGTTGCGCGGGCTCCGGCATCGCATTCGCTTGCACGTGGTAGGTCTTGTCCGGCCCGCGCTGCGGATCGGCGATGCGCGCCGCCCATTCCGGATCGTTGCTGAAGAGCAACAAGCCTTCGCTGGCCTTGTCCAAGCGCCCCACCGGCGCGATCCAGCCCAGGTCCGCGCCTTCGAAACAGCGGTACACGGTATCGCGGCCGCGTTCGTCGGCCGTCGTGGTCACCAGCCCGCGTGGTTTGTTCAGCATCAGATGGATCGGCGCGCGCTTCGCGAGCGGCTTGCCGTCGATCGCGATCGCGTCGCTGTCCACCGGCGTCGGAAATTCGGGATCGCGGATCGTCCTGCCCGACAAAGTCACGCGGCCCTCGCCGATCCACTGCGCCGCTTGCGTGCGCGAGCAGACGCCGCGCTTGGACAGCACGCGCGCCAACCCGTGCTTCGTTGGCGGACGCCGATTCACGACGATAGGCGCGACGCGAAGCTTGTCGCGCCGTTTTCCCTACACGAGTGCGGCATGCGATGCGCCGCGAACGCCTACGGTTTCTTCTTGGCGTCCGTCGCAGCCGGGGCCGGCGCGGCTTCGCCTGCGGCCGGAGCCGTGGCGGCCGGCTTGCGCCCCGCCACGCGCACGCCGCGGGCTTTCATCCAGGCGTCGAACTCGTCGGCGGTCATGCGCTTGCCGTTCTGGTTCATGTCGAAACGCCAGGGCGTGTTGTCGAACGCCGTCTTGGGCTTGTAGACCGACGGATCGTTGGGATCGAGCGCTTTCGGCGCCGGCCCGGCGTTGGCCACGTTGCAGCCTTCCACGCGCAAACGCAGGAGCACCAAGTCGACCGACATGCTCTCGTCGTAGGCCTGCGCCAGCACGCCGCTGGGCGCGCCGAGTTGGGATGCGGTGGTGGACAGTTCCGACGACACCGGCGCCAGCAAGGTCGGGCGTACCGGCAAGGGTTGCGGCACGGCGGCGGTGTTGCAGTTCGCGGCTTGCGCGGAGACGGCGGCGCCTGCGAGCAGGCAGAAAGTAAGAATCGGTAGCGCGCGCATGGCAATCCCCGCGTCGATGGATGCGGCGAGTGTAGGCCGCGTGTCCGGCGGCGACAAGCGCGCGACTCGTGCAGTGGGCAGGGTGCCGCGCTTCGCTTAGACCTGAACAGGAAATAGGCGCGGCGACCAGCTCTTTTTTGTGGGAGCGGCTTCAGCCGCGAGCTCTTGGCTCAGCTCGCAGCGATAGGGAGGAAAAGCTCGCGGCAGAAGCCGCTCCCACAAAAGTGGCTATTCGATGATCCGGAAAAACGAAGCCCGGCGCGAGGCCGGGCTTCGTGTATCGCTTAGCTTGGCGTCCGATTAGTTCTGGACGTTCAGCTCGGTGCGGCGGTTGCGCGCGCGGCCTTCCGGATTGTCCGAACCATCTTCGTTGGTGTTCGGAGCGATCGGACGGCTCTCGCCGTAACCCACCGGGCCCACCAGACGGCCGGCATCGATGCCGTTGCTGGTCAGATAGTCGTACACAGCCTTGGCACGACGCTCGGACAGCTTCTGGTTGTAGGCGTCCGTACCCTTCGAGTCGGTGTGGCCAGCCACTTCGACGCGCAGGTCGGGGTAACGCTTCAGGATCTCGATGGCCTCGTTGAGGATCGCGACCGCGTCAGGACGCAGCACCGACTTGTCGAAGTCGAAGTTCACGCCCTTCAGATCGATCGACACCGGCACCGGGCAGCCGTCCGGACCGATGGTCTGGCCAGCCTGCGAACCGGGGCACTTGTCGTCGCAATCGTTCACACCGTCGCCGTCGCTGTCGCTGTCGGCGCAGGACGGAGCCGGAGCCGGCGGCGGAGCGGCAGCAGCCTCCGGGCCCAGGGCCACGGTCAGGCCGACCGAAGCCAGCAGATCGGTGAAGTAGTCTTCCTGCTGCTGAGCCGGACGCGCCTGGACATCGTCGAAGTCCACGCGGGTGCCGATTTCCGTACGCAGGTCCACGCGGCCGAAGTCGAACTGCAGGCCGGCGCCGAGGTTGGCGGCGACGTTGTTGTCCGAGTGCTGGGCCGGATTCGGGCCGAGCGCCGGGTTGCGGACGAACTCTTCCTCATGACGCTGCCAGCCGAGGCCCATACGGATGTACGGCCACCACTTGCGGTCGGCGTTGCGGAAGTGGTAACGAGCATCGACCGAGGCGCCGTACTGGCTCCACCACAGGTTCGGGTTGGCGGTCTTGTCCGGGTTCTGATAGTTCAGTTCGAAATCGACCGACCAGTTCGGGTTCAAGAACTTACCGAAGCCAACGGTGCCGAAGATGGTGTCTTCGGTGTCGCGATCCTTGTCCTGGAAGTTAACGCCAGTCGAACCGGCGACGTACCAGCGATCATCAAACTCCTGCGCGGAAGCGGCCTGCGCCACGCACAGCCCGCCCAACAGCGCAGCACAGAGGAGTTTCTTATTCATGTTCAGCTCCTTGATCAGGTAAATGTAGCGATATCACGGGTATTGCGTGGTTATGGTTTTAGACGGCCGTTCCGCACGCCATCCCATCCAGATTAGTACCGGATATGTGAAAGCGGTGTTAACAATAGCATAACAGTTGAAACCTTGCCAACCCGACAGGGCCGTCCTAGGCCCGGTACAGGTTCATGAAATCCTGGATCGGCAGGGCCTCTAGGGCCCCCGGCTCGCGGGCCAGGGCCATGATCCGGTCGGCCTGCTCGGCCGGCAACTGGGCCTTCAACGCGGCCTCGCATTTGGCCATCAGGACCGGGATGCCCTCGGCGCGGCGCTTGCGGTGGCCGATCGGGTAGTCGATGGAGACCTTGTCGGTCGAACTGCCGTCCTTGAAGAACACCTGGACCGAGTTGCCGATATAGCGCTTGTCGGCGTCGAAATAGTCCTGGGTGAACTGCGGGTTCTCGCGCACTTCCATGCGGTCGCGCAGGGCGTCGATGCGCGGGTCTGCGGCGACGTCGTCGTTGTAGTCCGAAGCGGTCAGGCGGCCGAAGATCAGCGGCACGGCGACCATGTACTGGATGCAGTGGTCGCGGTCGGCGTAGTTGGCCAGCGGGCCGGTCTTGTCGATGATGCGCACGCCGGCTTCCTGGGTTTCGATGACGATCTTTTCGATGTCGCCGATCCGGTCTTTCACCTGGCCGTGCAGTTGCATCGCGCATTCCACCGCGGTCTGGGCGTGGAATTCGGCGGGGAAGCTGATCTTGAACAGGACGTTCTCCATCACGTAGCTGCCGAACGGGCGTTCGAAGGCGAATTCCTTGCCCTTGAACGCCACGTCGTAGAAGCCCCAGGTCTTGGCGCTGAGCGCGCTCGGATAACCCACGACCTTCTTGTGCGCCGCGTTCAGCGCGTGGATCACGGCGCGGCGGCAGGCGTCGCCGGCGGCCCAGCTCTTGCGCGGACCGGTGTTCGGCGCGTGGCGGTAGGTGCGCAGCACGCCGTTGTCGATCCAGGAATGCGACACGGCGGTGATCACCTCGTCCTTGCCGCCGCCGAGCATCGCGGTGGCGACCGCGGTGGACGCCAGGCGGACCAGGATCACGTGATCCAAGCCGACCCGGTTGAACGAGTTCTGCAACGCGTACACGCCCTGGATCTCGTGGGCCTTGATCGCCCAGCCCAGCACGTCGCGCACGGTGATCTTCTTGCCTTCCTTGCGCGCCAGGTAATCGGCGACGGCCAGGATGGCGCCCAGGTTGTCGGACGGATGGCCCCACTCGGCCGCCAGCCAGGTGTCGTTGAAATCCAGCCAGCGCACCAGCGTGCCGATGTTGAACGCGGCCTGGACCGGATCGAGTTCGAACGAAGTGCCGGGCACGCGCGCGCCGCCGGGAAGTTCGCCGCCGGGAACCAGCGGACCGAGGTGCTTGACGCAGTCGGGGAACTTCATCGCCAGCATCGCGCAGGCTAGCGAGTCGAGCAGCATGTAGCGCGCGGTGTCGTAAGCCTCCTGCGAGTCGATCTGGGCGTCGATGACGTAGTCGGCGATATCGACCATCGGCTGGTCGGGATCGGGGCGCACGGCGGAGCGGATGTCGAAATGACTCATGGGTCCCTGGGAGGCTGGCGGAGGGGAAGCCCGCTATTTTGCCAGACGCAGCCGCTCCGGCCCCACCTTTGCAACGCAGCGGGCCGTTTCGACGGCTTGGCGAAGGCCAGCGCAAGTCGCATTTTTCGTGGCATGGACGCCATGACCCGCCTTCCCGCCCTGTTCCTCTCCCACGGCTCGCCCATGCTGGCGGTCGAGGATTCTCCCGCCGGCCGTTTCTTGGATGGCCTGGGCGGGCAATGGCCGCGGCCGCGAGCCATCGTGGTCGCATCGGCCCATTTCGAGGCCGACCAGCCCAGCGTGGGCGGCGCGCCCGAACCGCAGACCGTGCACGATTTCGGCGGCTTTCCGTCGCAGCTCTACCAGATCCGCTATCCGGCGCCCGGCGCGCCGGCGTTGGCCGAGGCCATCGCCCACCGCTTGAGCGATGCGGGATTGGCGGCGCGGGTCTGCTCGCATCACTGGCTCGACCACGGCGTGTGGGTGCCTCTGCGGCGCGCCTATCCCGAGGCCGATATTCCGGTGGTGCCGCTGTCGGTGAATCCGCGCGCCGACGCGGCGCACCACTTCGCGGTCGGACGCGCGCTGGCGCCGCTACGCGAGGACGGCGTGCTGGTGATCGGCTCGGGCGGCTTCGTGCACAACTTGCGCGATCTGGAATGGGACGATCGCGACGCGCCGCTGCCGGCCTGGGCCAACGATTTCGCCGTGTGGATGCGCGACAAACTGGAAGCCCACGACACCGCGGCGCTGTTGGATTGGCAGACGCGCGCGCCGCATGCGCGCAAGGCGCATCCCACGGTCGAGCACCTGATGCCGCTGTTCGTCGCGCTCGGCGCCGGCGGCGACGCGGCGCGCGTGCGCAGCCTGCACCGTTCGCACGAGTTCGGGTCGCTGGCGTTGGATGCGTTCGCCTTCGATTGATACCGCTTTCGTAGGTGCGAATTCATTCGCACGCTTTCGATCCTCATAGGAGCGGCTACAAGGGTTTTTCCCACGGCGGGTTTTCGCCGAACTTCTCGGCGAAGAAATCGACGAAGGCGCGCACCCGCGGCGGTACCAGCCTGCGCTGCGGCATGACCGCGTAGATGCCGGTGGTGGCGATCGGATAGTCCGGCAAGACGACCTGCAGCCGCCCCGCGCGCAAATCCTCGCAAGCGTGCCAGGCTGAATGCATCGCGATGCCCAAGCCGGCGACCACGGCGTCGAGGATCACTTCGCCGTAGTTGCTTTCGATGCGGCCGCCGACCCGCACCGCGATCTCGCGGCCGTCGCGATCGTTCATCCGCCACACGTCCTGGCGCCCGGCGCTGCCGACCAGCAGCACGCATTCGTGGTTCGCCAGATCATCGGGCGTGCGCGGCGCGCCGTGCTTGCGCAGGTACTCGGGCGAAGCGCACAACACGCGCCGGTTGTCGGCCAGCTTGCGCGCGACCAGGCTGGAATCGTCGAGCGCGCCGATGCGGATGGCCAGATCGAAACCGGAACTGATCAAGTCCAAGCGCTGATCGTTGAGGTTGATGCTCAACTTGACGCGCGGATGCCGGGCCATGAATTCGGGCAGCAGCGGCGAGATGTACAGGCGGCCGAACGAAGCCGACGTCGTCACCCGCAAAGTGCCGGTGACGTCGCTGCTCGCCTGGCGCAGACCGCCGGTCAACGCCTCCAAATCTTCGACCAGCGCCCGGCCCTGTTCGGCGAGCGCCGCGCCTTCCGGCGTGGCGTGCAATTGCCGGGTGGTCCGATGCAGCAGGCGCACGCCCAGATCGCGTTCCAGGCGCTTGAGCCGCTGGCTGGCGACGGCGACGGACAGATCCAGGCTGCGCGCGGCGGCGCTGATCGAGCCGAGATCCAGCACCCGCAGGAACAGGCTGATATCGCCGATCCGGTCCATGATTATCAACTGATTATTGATACTGATTAGGGATATTGCCGGTTTCCGCTGAATATGCAACGGCCTAGGCTGGGCGCCTCTATTCATCCTTCCCTGTCCATCATGGCCACCCCACTCGCCCCGTCCCCGCCCTCGCGCCTTCCGCTGGGCCTATACGCGCTGACCGCCGGCGCCTTCGGCATCGGCACCACCGAATTCGTGATCATGGGCCTGCTGCTGCAGGTCGCCGCCGACCTGCACGTGAGCATCGCCGCGGCTGGACTGCTGATCTCCGGCTACGCGCTGGGCGTGTTCGTCGGCGCGCCGCTGCTGACCGCGCTCACCAGCCGCATGCCGCGTAAAGCCGTGCTGGTGGCGTTGATGGTGGTGTTCACCATCGGCAATCTCGCCTGCGCGCTGGCGCCGAACTACACGGTGCTGATGATCGCGCGCGTGATCACCTCGCTCGCCCACGGCACCTTCTTCGGCGTCGGCGCGGTGGTGGCCACGGGTTTGGTCGCGGCCGACCGCAAGGCCTCGGCGATCTCGATCATGTTCACCGGCCTGACCGTGGCCACGCTGCTCGGTGTGCCGGCCGGCGCATGGCTGGGACACGAATACGGCTGGCGCGCGACGTTCTGGGCGGTGACCGCGGTCGGCATCGTCGCCACCATCGTCATCGCCACGCTGGTGCCGGCCGATCGCGAAGACCATGCGCCGATCGCGTTTCGCGAAGAATTGAAAGTGGTGCGCCGCCCGCAGGTGTTGCTGGGGTTGCTGATGACCGTGCTCGGCTTCGCCGGCGTGTTCGTGGTATTCACCTATATCCAGCCGATTTTGACCCGCGTCACCGGTTTCGCCGACAGCGCGGTGTCGCCGATCCTGTTCCTGCTCGGCGTGGGCCTGATCATCGGCAACCTGCTCGGCGGCCGTCTGGCCGACAAGCGTCTGATGGCGTCTCTGCTCGCCACCCTGGCGGGATTGGCGATCGTGCTGGTCCTGATGACGTTCGCACTGCACAGCAAAGTGGCGACGGTGTTGTTCTTCGGCCTATTCGGCATCGCCGCATTCGCCACGGTGCCGCCGCTGCAGCTGTGGGTACTGCAGAAGGCCGAAGGCGCGCAGAATCTCGCTTCCAGCCTCAACATCGGCGCATTCAACCTGGGCAACGCGCTCGGCGCCTGGCTCGGCGGCGTGGTGATCGAACGCGGTCCCGGGCTCGGCTCCATACCTTGGATCGCGGCCTTGGTGACGGTGTCCGGCATCGCGGTCGCGCTGTGGAGCGCGCGCCTGGAAAGGCCGCGGCGCGTGACCGTCGAAGCGGCGACGTGCACCGCCAACTGAACTTTCGAAAAGGAACCGAACCATGGAATACCGTTTTCTCGGCGCCTCCGGATTCAAAGTCCCCGCACTGGGTTTCGGCGCGGGCACTTTCGGCGGCAAAGGCCCTCTGTTCAGCGCCTGGGGCAATACCGATGTGGATGAAGCCAAGCGGCTGATCGACATCTGCCTCGACGCCGGCCTCAATCTGTTCGACACCGCGGACGTCTATTCGGACGGCGCATCCGAATCGATCCTCGGCGCGGCGCTCAAAGGCCGGCGCGACAAAGCCATCGTTTCGACCAAGCTGACGCTGCGCGCCGGCGACGGGCCAAACGATGCCGGCGCTTCGCGCCATCATTTGATCGAAGGCGTGAACAAGGCGCTGCGGCGCTTGGATACCGACTACATCGACCTGCTGCAATTGCACCACTTCGACGCGATGACGCCGGTCGAACAGGTGATGTCCACGCTCGACGATTTGGTCCGCGCGGGCAAGGTGCGCCACCTCGGCGTCTCGAATTTCTCCGGCTGGCAATTGATGAAATCGCAGGCCGCCGCCGACAGGCACGGTTATTCGCGCTACGTCGCCAACCAGACCTACTACTCGCTGATCGGCCGCGATTACGAGTGGGAGCTGATGCCGCTGGGCATCGATCAAGGCGTGGGGGCGGTGGTGTGGAGTCCGCTCGGCTGGGGCCGGCTGACCGGCAAGATCCGCCGCGGCCAACCCTTGCCGGAAGGCAGCCGCTTGCACGACACCGCCGGCTTCGCGCCGCCGGTGGACGAGGAGCGTTTGTATCGCATCGTCGACGCGTTGGACGAAATCGCCGCCGAAACCGGCAAGACCATTCCGCAGATCGCATTGAACTGGCTGTTGCAGCGGCCGACCGTATCGACCGTGCTGATCGGCGCCCGCAACGAAGAACAGCTACGGCAGAACCTGGGCGCGGTCGGCTGGAACTTGACGGCCAATCAGGTCGCCAAACTCGATGCGGCGAGCTACCTCACGCCGCCTTATCCCTATTACCCGTATTGGAACGGCCAGTTCGCCGAGCGCAATCCGCCGCCGGTCGCCGTACCGCGCCAGGAGTCCGCATGAAAGCCGTCGCCCTCACCCGTTACCTGCCGATCGACGATCCGCAATCGCTGGTCGACGTCGAATTGCCGAAGCCGGATGCGCCCACCGGTTACGACTTGCTCGTCCGCGTCGAAGCGGTATCGGTCAATCCGGTCGATACCAAAGTGCGTTCGCCCAAGCCCCAAGTCGAAGCGCAGCCGAAAGTGCTGGGTTACGACGCCGCTGGCGTGGTCGAAGCGGTCGGCGAAAAAGTCACTCGGTTCAGGCCCGGCGATGCGGTGTATTACGCCGGCGACATCACCCGCCCCGGCAGCGATGCCGAGTTCCAACTCGTCGACGAACGCTTGGTCGGCGCGAAGCCGCAGTCGTTGGACTTCGCCCAGGCCGCGGCGCTGCCGCTGACCGCGATCACCGCTTGGGAGTTGCTGTTCCAACGCATGCCCTTCGATGCCGACAACGGCGGTAAAGGTAAAACGCTGCTGGTGATCGGCGGCGCCGGCGGCGTCGGTTCGATCGCGATCCAGCTCGCGCGCCGCGCCGGTTTTACCATCGTCGCCACCGCCTCGCGGCCGGAAACGATCGAATGGTGCAAGACGATGGGCGCCGAACATGTGATCGACCATCGCCAACCGCTGGCCCAGCAATTGTCCGCGTTGGGCTTCGCGCAAGTGGATGCGGCGATCAATTTGGCCGACACCGACCGCTACTGGGATGCGCTAGGCGAACTGTTGGCGCCGCAAGGGCATGTGGGCCTGATCGTCGAGCCTAGCGGCGCGCTGAAGATCGGCGATCCGTACAAGGCCAAATGCATCGGCATCCACTGGGAGATGATGTTCGCCAGGCCGCGCTTCAAAACGGCGGACCAAGGCGAACAAGGCCGCATCCTCGACCGCATCGCGGCGTTGATCGACGCCGGCGAATTGCGCAGCACACATACCGAAACGCTCGGCAAGATCGATGCGGCGAATCTGCGCGAAGCGCACCGGCGGCTGGAATCGGGGTCCGCCATCGGTAAGCTCACTTTAGCCGGGTGGTGAGCGCGGCGCAGCGCCTCCATATTTCACGTCCGCTTCCGGAGAACCGAATGAATAACGGCACCCTTAGCCGCTACACCGCATTTTCCAGCGACCCCAGCGGCGGCAATCCCGCCGGCGTGTGGATCGGCGACGCATTGCCCGACGCGGCCGCCATGCAAAAGATCGCGGCCGACCTCGGTTATTCGGAGACCGCGTTCGTAGCGCCCCGGCATGGCGTCGCGCGGGAAATCCGCTACTACAGCCCCGAAGCGGAAGTGCCGTTCTGCGGGCACGCGACCATCGCCGCCGGCGTAGCGCTAGGCGAATCCGAAAGCGACGGCGACTACCGCCTGGCGACACGCGTGGGCGAGGTGCCCGTCGCCGTGCGCACGCGCCGCGGCGTGCGCGAAGCCTCGCTGACGTCGGTGGCGCCGCGTCACGAGCCGGCACCGAACGCCCTGGTCGATGCCGCGCTGTCCGCGTTGGGCTGGAGACGCGAAGAACTCGATTCGTCGATCCCGCCCGCGCGCGCCTTCGCCGGCGCGTGGCATCTGGTGCTCGCCGTCGCCGACGCCGGCACGCTGGCGCGTCTGGACTACGATTTCGATCGCCTCAAAGCCTTGATGCTCGCCGAAGATCTGACCACGCTGCAGTTGGTGTGGCGGGAAAGCGAGGCGGTATTCCACGCCCGCAATCCTTTCCCGGTGGGCGGCGTGGTCGAAGACCCGGCCACCGGCGCCGCCGCCGCGGCCTTGGGCGGTTATCTGCGCGATGCGAAGCTGATCGACGCGCCCGCCACCGTGCTGATCCGCCAAGGCGAGGCGATGGGCCGGCCCAGCCGCGTGCATGTGGAGATTCCCGCCGCCGGAGGCATCGTCGTGAGTGGCACCGCCGTTCCGATCGCGTAACCGCAACGGGCCGGTTGCCGGCTCTAATCTTTCCCGGCATGGTGCGCGCTTCGCACGCGAGCCCGGCCGCATGTCCTCCCAGAACGCGCATTACCCGCATCTGTTCGCCCCGCTGGATCTCGGCTTCGCCACCCTGCCCAACCGCGTGTTGATGGGCTCGATGCACACCGGGCTGGAGGACCGCGCCCGCGATTTCCCCAAACTCGCCGCCTATTTCGCCGAACGCGCGGCCGGCGGCGTCGGCCTGATGGTCACCGGCGGCTTCTCGCCGAACCTGGTCGGCTGGTTGAAGCCCTTCGCCGGCAAGCTGAGTTGGCCCTGGGAAGCGCGCAAGCATCGTCGAGTCACCTCGGCCGTGCATGCGCACGGCGGCCGGATCTGCCTGCAGTTGCTGCATGCCGGGCGTTACGCCTATCACCCGCTGTCGGTATCGGCGTCGAAGTTGAAAGCGCCGATCAACCCGTTCACGCCGCGCGCCCTGTCCGCGCGCGGCGTCGAACGCCAGATCGCCGCTTTCGCCAACGCCGCCAAGCTCGCGCGCGACGGCGGCTACGACGGCGTCGAGATCATGGGTTCGGAAGGCTATCTGCTGAACCAGTTCACCGCGGTCCGCACCAACCAGCGCGACGACCGCTGGGGCGGCGATGCGGAAAAGCGGATGCGTTTCGCGGTGGAGATCGTGCGCCGCGTGCGCGAAGCCTGCGGACCGGACTTCATCCTGATCTACCGGTTGTCGATGCTCGATCTGGTCGACGGCGGCTCGGATTGGAACGAGATCGTCGCCCAGGCGAAAGCGGTCGAAGCGGCCGGCGCGACGATCATCAACACCGGCATCGGCTGGCACGAAGCGCGCATCCCGACCATCGCCACCTCGGTGCCGCGCGCGGCGTTCGCCGGCGTCACCGCCAAGCTGCGTCCGCACGTGAAGCTGCCGCTGGTGGCGACCAACCGCATCAACACGCCCGAAGTGGCCGAGACCGTGCTCGCCGGCGGCGGCGCGGATATGGTGTCGATGGCGCGGCCGCTGCTGGCCGATCCGCAATGGGTCGCCAAGGCGCGCGCCGGCAAAGCGTTCGCGATCAACACCTGCATCGCCTGCAACCAGGCCTGCTTGGACCACGTGTTCGAAAACAAGAAAGCCAGCTGCTTGGTCAATCCGCGCGCTTGCGCCGAAACCGAATTGAATTATCCGAAAACCGATGCGCCCAAACGCATCGCCGTGGTCGGCGCCGGCCCGGCCGGTTTGGCTTGCGCGACGGTCGCCGCCGAACGCGGACATCGGGTCGCGCTGTTCGACGCCGCGAACGAGATCGGCGGCCAATTCAATCTGGCCAAGCGCATTCCGGGCAAAGAAGAATTCCACGAGACCTTGCGCTACTTCGAGCATCGCTTGCGCGAAACCGGCGTCGAGGTGCGCTTGAATTCTCCGGTCGATGCGTCGGCGCTGCAGGATTACGACGCGGTGGTGCTGGCCACCGGCGTGTCGCCGCGCAAGGTCGATTTCCCCGGTGCGGATCACGCCAAGGCCGTCGGCTATCTCGACGTGCTGCAAGGACGGGTCGTGCCCGGCGCGCGCGTGGCGATCGTCGGCGCGGGCGGCATCGGTTTCGACGTCGCCGAATTCCTCGTCCACCACGGCCAATCGCCCAGCCTGGACGCGCGCCGCTGGATGGCCGAATGGGGCGTGGACGCCCGCTTCGATGCGCGCGGCGGACTGGCTTCGCCGCGTCCAGAGCCGCCGGCCCGGCAGATCTGGCTGCTGCAGCGCAGTCCCGGCCGCCCGGGCGCCCGTTTGGGCAAGACCACCGGCTGGATCCACCGGGCGACCCTGAAGGCCAAGGGCGTGAAGATGCTGGGCGGGGTCGAGTACTTGGGGCTGGACGAGGCCGGGCTCCGGGTTCGGATCGACGGCAAGGAACAAATCCTGCCGGTCGACCACGTGGTCGTCTGCGCCGGCCAGGAGCCGCGCCGGGAACTCCTGGCCGCACTCCAGGCAGTCGGGCGGACGGTGCATGTGATCGGCGGCGCAGACGTGGCCGCCGAACTGGACGCCAAGCGCGCCATCGCCCAAGGCAGCCGCCTGGCCGCCGAGCTGTAGTGGGGCCTGGCCCGCATCCCATCTTTCCCTCCGGCGACCGCCACTTACCGCGACTTCCCGAACAAAAACTCCAAATTAATCAATAATTTCCAGTTTTACCGTTCAGCCAGGGTTCGGTAATCCGCCGCTACCTTGCGCGCACTTTCTCCCCGCCCGGACCTGGGCGGGACCGGCGCCAGCCCGCAATCCTGCGGCTTTCGCGCCCGGGCAAAGGGCGCCACAGAGCCGCCCACGCCCTCCCCAGTACGCCATGCCGGTTTCCGGCGCCGATTCCCGTAAGGAACCATGGGGGATCCGCGTCACGACCTGCGCAACGGAGCAAGGAGTACGCGTTACATGAAACTGGCCTGGATCCTCTGGCTGTCCCAAATGCTGCCCCAGCCGGCCGCCGATTCGTTGTGCCTGAGCACGACGGTCTACCTGGAAGCCCGCGACCAGTCGGTCCGCGGCCAGCAAGCCGTGGCCGAAGTCGCCCTGCGCCGCCGCGACAGCGGCCTGTGGGGCAACAACGTCTGCTCGGTGGTCACCGCTCCCAAGCAATTCGCCCCCACCCTGGTTTCGCGCCAGACCCGGCTCGGCAACAGCGAAGCCTGGGCCGAAGCCGTGACCGTGGCGCTCGAAGCCGAGCGCAACTGGGCCCTGCCGCCCGGCAAGCGCAAAGAGATTGTCCCCGGCGCCAGCCACTTCATGGCCCACGCCATCGCCGCGCCGAGCTGGCGCAACGCCTACCAGGTGGCGACGATCGGCGACCACACTTTCCTGCGCGTGCAGAAGCTGAAACCGCGCCGCGGTTGATCGCCGCGGCTTCGATTTTTTGTAGGAGCGGCTTTAGCCGCGAGCTTTTTCTCTCAAATCCTTGCAATGTCGCGATTTGAAGCAATGAGCTCGCGGCTAAAGCAAAAGCCCGCCCCCACGAAGCAAAGCCGCAACGATCCGTTGCGCCGCGGCGATTGAGCCTTCACGCCTCCGCGTCCATCATCGCGCCTCCTCGCAACGGAGTCGCTCCATGAAGCTTTACTACTCGCCCGGCGCCTGCTCGCTGGCCGACCACATCGTGCTGGAATGGATCGGCAAGCCTTATGAAGCCGTGCGCGTGAACCGCGAGGAGCGCAAGCAGCCCGA
Source organism: Luteimonas gilva (assembly GCF_005239095.1). Lineage (GTDB taxonomy): Bacteria > Pseudomonadota > Gammaproteobacteria > Xanthomonadales > Xanthomonadaceae > Luteimonas_C > Luteimonas_C gilva. The sequence continues at coordinate 1,405,087 of NZ_SZUA01000001.1, forward strand.
ATTCCTGAAGATCAATCCCGCCGGCGCGGTGCCCGTGCTCGAGGACGGCAGCTGGCGATTGACGCAGAACGCGGCGATCCTCAATTTCCTCGCCGACAGTTTTCCCGAAGCGGGCCTGGGCGGCGACGGCACGCCGAAGAGCCGCGCCGAAGCGAACCGCTGGCTGGCGTTCGTCAATTCAGACATGCATCCGGCGTTCAAGCCGCTATTCGGTTCGACCGCTTATCTGGGCGACGAAGGCGCGATCGAAAAATCCAAGGCCGACGCCAAGAAGAAACTGCGTGGCATGTTCGCGACTGCCGACGCGCAATTGGCGGGCAAGGATTGGCTAATCGGGCAGCGTTCGATCGCCGACCCGTATTTGTTCGTGCTGACGCGTTGGGCCAAGGCCAACGACATCGACCTGTCCGGCCTTTCCAACCTCGAGCGTTTCTTCGCCCACATGCTGGCCGATGCGCACGTGCAGAAGGCGATGAAGGACGAAGGCCTGGCCTAAACCGCTTTCGCTTTGTAGAACGGTGCTTGCTCCGCTGCCTTTGCCGTTGCTCGTGTAGAGCGGAGCTTGCTCCGCTGCTCTTATTCCATCGGGTCGGCGAGAAAAGCAGCGGAGCAAGCCCCGCTCTACAAAGCGTTACGCCATGGCGGCGCGCACGCCGCGTTCCCACTGCTGCGCCGACGGCACGCCCTTGCTCTTGGCGATCGCCGCGGTCAATTCCGGCAACAGCGCCGACAATTCGTCGGTGTCGTTGCAACGCTCGATCTTCAGCTGCATGAAATAGCCGCGCAGGCCCAGATGCTGGCGCACCGCTTCGGACATCAGTCCGCTCAGCACGCGATAACGGTCGGCCGCATCGGACCAAGCCGCAGCGGCTTCGGCGATTTGCGCCAGCGGCGCGATCAAACCCTGCTCGGCCAGTTGCGCCAACGCATCCGGCGGCGCGTGCAGACCGCTGGCCAGGCCCAGCAACTGGGCGATGTTGCGCCGGCCGTCGACCAGCAGCAACGTGGAGCGAAGCGCGGGCGGCAGCTTGCGCGCCCGCGTTTCGATTTCTTCGCGACCGGCATCGGTCTTGGCGTACACCTCGTCGGCTCGCATCTCCCCCTCCCCCGGCTCAGGATGCGCGCCGCGGTCTCCCTTAGCCGCGGCGTTCGATCGGCACGTATTCGCGATCATCCGGCCCGGTGTAGTTGGCGCTCGGGCGGATGATCTTGCCGTCTTCGCGCTGTTCTATCACATGAGCCGACCAGCCGGACGTGCGCGCGATCACGAACAGCGGCGTGAACATCGGGGTCGGCACGCCCATCATGTGGTAGCTGGAGGCGCTGTACCAATCCAGGTTCGGGAACATCTTCTTCAGGTCCCACATCAGCGTTTCGATGCGCTCGCTGACGTCGAACAGCGTACGGTTGCCGCCCTCGTCGCACAGCTTGCGGCTGATGTCCTTGATGATCGGGTTGCGCGGATCGCCGATAGTGTAGACCGGATGGCCGAAGCCGATCACGATTTCCTTGCGTTCGACCCGGGCGCGGATGTCGGCTTCGGCTTCGTCGGCGGTCGAATAGCGCGAAATGATGTCCATCGCCACTTCGTTCGCGCCGCCGTGCTTGGGACCGCGCAGCGCGCCGATCGCGCCGGTGATGCAGGAATGCATGTCCGAACCGGTGCCGGCGATGACGCGCGCGGTGAAAGTGCTGGCGTTGAATTCGTGTTCGGCGTAGAGGATCAGCGATTTGTCCATCGCATCGGCGTGCAGCGCGCTCGGCGGCTCGCCGTGCAGCAAATGCAGGAAATGCGCGGCGATGCTGTCGTCGTCGGTTTCGACGTCGATGCGGCGGCCGTTGCGGGTGAAATGCCACCAGTACAGCAGCATCGAACCGAAGCTGGCCATCAGCCGGTCGGCGATGTCGCGCGCTTCCGAAGCCGGGTGGCCTTCGCGTTCCGGCAACACCGTTCCCAGCACCGAGCAACCGGTGCGCATCACGTCCATCGGGTGCGCGTTGGCGGGCACCAGTTCCAGCGCTTCCTGCACGATCGCCGGCAGCCCGCGCAGGCGCTTGAGCTTGGCCTTGTAGGCCTTCAGCTGCGAAGCCGTCGGCAGCGCGCCGTGCACCAGCAGATGGGCGACTTCCTCGAACGTGGATTTGGTCGCCAGGTCGTGGATGTCGTAGCCGCGGTAGTGCAGGTCGTTGCCGCTGCGGCCGACCGTGCACAGCGCGGTGTTGCCCGCGGCGGTGCCGGACAGGGCGACCGATTTTTTCGGCTTGAAGCCGGGCTGCGTGGAATTGTCGCTCACTTTCGTTCTCCGTGATTCATCGGTCGGTTCAATCGGTAAAGGCTTCCGTCGCGGTCTGCCAGGGGCATTGGGCCACCGGCCGCACCACCGGCTTGACGGGCGCGCGCCGGTCTTCGAACACCCAGCATTCTTCCAGGGTCGAGCAGTAACAAAAATCCATCCGTCCGCGCGCGTTCATTCCCCGACGGAAGCGCGCGTAAATCGACGGATCCTTGAAGATGAGCACGGCCAGCGACTCGCCGGGGCTAAGCACGGTTTCGGACAAGGTCGAATGGCCGTACTCGGCGCCGGACAAACCGAGCGCGGACAGCACGGCCGCCCAGTTGCGATACGGCTTGCCGTCGACGGTGATCCGCACCGTCTCTAGCTTGGCCGGACCGACGCCCTTGTTGAAGATGCTCACCCGACGGTCTTGGTCCTGGTAGGCGATGGTCGCGTGCGGCCACACCTGCGCGCGCACCTGTTGGCGCTGCACGTAGGCGGTGTAGCCGGACACCAGCAATGCGAGCAGGCCGATGCACGAAGCGACGATCATGCCGAAGGCGTCCCAACGTCGCTGCGGTTCGATGCGCACCCGCGCGTCGCTGTCGGCATGCGGCGGCGGTCCGGGCGCCTGGCTCATTCGTAGAACTCGTCCGGCCCCATCGCCGGACAGCGCGCGACTTCGCGCTGCGCGTCTTCCAGCGATTCGCCCCAGGTCTGCGTGGTCCAGCACTCGTCCAGCGCCGAGCAGTAGCAGAGCTTGATCCGCAGGCGCTTACCGGCATGCCGGCGCAACTCGAGGAAGCGCTCGTGGCTGGAAGGTTTCAGGTAAACCAAATCCTCTCCGGCCGACAGCACCAGTCCGGCGAGCGAGCTGTAGGACTGGCCGGGATCCTGCAATCGCAGGCGTTCGAGCACCTGGCCCCAGCTGTGCGCCGGCTTGCCGTCGACTTCGACCCGCACCGAACGCACCATCGCCGGACCCACGCCTTTGTTGGCGATGCGAAACTCGCCTGCCTGGCCGGCGTTGTACATCAGCAGCCGCGGCCAGACCTCGGCGCGCACCTGCTGGCGCTGGATCAACGCGGTGTAGGCCGAGACGGCCACCGCGACCAGGCCGATCAGCACCGCCGAGATCGCGGTGATGCGATCCCAATCGGTGCCGGGCTTGGCCTGCGCTTCGTTCACTTCGACTTGGCGAACAGGGTGTCGAGCTTCTGCTCGTAAGCGTGATAGCCGAGGAAGTCGTACAGCTCCTCGCGCGTCTGCAGCCGGTCGACGATGCCCTTCTGGGTGCCGTCCTTGCGCACGGTTTCGTAGAAGCCCAGCGCCGCCTTGTTCATCGCCCGGTACGCGCCGCAGCAGTACAGCGCGATGTCGACGTTCGCCTCGCGCAGCTCGTCGGTGGTGAAGAAAGGCGTGGAGCCGAATTCGGTGAGGTTGGCGAGGATCGGCACCTTCACCGCCTGCTTGAAGCGACGGTAGTCGTCCAGCGACTTCATCGCTTCGGGGAAAATCATGTCGGCGCCGGCGTCGACGTAGGCCACGGCACGTTCGATCGCCGAATCCACGCCTTCGCTGGCGGCGGCGTCGGTGCGGGCCATGATCACGAAGCTTTCGTCGTGGCGCGCGTCCACAGCAGACTTGATGCGGTCGACCATTTCGTCGGCCGGCACCACTTCCTTGCCGGGGCGATGGCCGCAACGCTTCTGCCCGACCTGATCTTCGATATGGACCGCCGCGACGCCGACGTTGATGAAGGATTTGATGGTGCGCGCGATGTTGAAGGCGCCGCCCCAGCCGGTGTCGATGTCGACCAGCAGCGGCATGCCGGTCGCGTCGACGATGCGGCGCGCATCGATCAGCACGTCTTCCATCGTGCTGATGCCCAAATCGGGCACGCCGAGCGAGTTGGCCGCTACGCCGCCGCCGGACAAGTACAGCGCTTTGTAGCCGACGCGCTTGGCCATCAAGCCGGCGTAGGCGGTGATGCTGCCCATCACCTGCAACGGGGATTCTTCGGCGAGCGCGGCGCGGAATCGCGCGCCGGCGGAGGTCTGCGGGCTCATGGCGTCTCCAGGAAAGGCCATATTTTAGCCGAGCCGGGCCGGCGGCGCCCGCTGGCGCACCGGCCGCGCTGCTAGCATGCGCCACCGGACAACGAGGGACGAACGTGCGCAAAGCGTGGCTACTGGCCTGTTGCCTGGCCTACTCCTCCCTCGCCACGGCCCAGGAGACGGCATGGCCATCGCGGGCCGCCGCCGCCACGGCCGCGCTGGAAGCGCAAGCGCCCGATCTGGCCCGCAAACTATTGTCGGAGCGCGCCGACTGGGAACCGGCCCAGCGCATGCGCCTGCAACTGGCCGCGGACCGCTATCGCGAAGCGACCGAAAGCATCCGCGCCGCGCGCGAACAACGCGCGTCCACCGCCGCACCGGTCGACGCCAAGACGCTGTTCCTGCAATACGAGATCTACGCCGATGCGAAGCTGCGCGGCGAGCCTTCGCTGCTGCCCTCGCTGCGGCGCGGTTTCGCCGCGCTCGGCGACCGGGAGGCGGCGCGGGCCTTGCCCGCGTTCGGCGCCGATCTGCCGCGCGCGCGCAACGATTTGGACGCCGCCCTGACGCGGCAACTCGGCAAGAAAAGCATCGCGCAAGCGGATGCGCTGGAACTGGTCCGCCTGTTCGTCTTCCACAAGGTCTACGCCGCGCTGCTGCCAGCCATGCCGACGCTGATCGCCGAAGACGAAACGCGGCGTTACGAGATCCAACGCGACGTCGTCGTTCCCGGCGCCGACGGCGCAAGTCTGCGCGGCCTGGTCGTGCGCCCGAAATCGGCGCGAGATGCGCAACCCGCGTTGCTGGGATTCACCATCTACGCCAACGGCGACTGGTCGCTCTCCGACGCCAAGGCCGCGGCCGCGCACGGTTACGTCGGCGTGGCCGTGTACAGCCGCGGCAAAGCCGGCAGCCCCGGCCCCATCGCGCCTTACGAGCACGACGGTGCCGATGCGGCGGCGGCGATCGCCTGGATCGCGCGCCAGCCCTGGTGCGACGGGCGCGTGGGCATGTACGGCAACAGCTACAACAGCTTCACCCAGTGGGCCGCGGCGAAGCATCGGCCGCCGGCATTGAAAGCGATGATGACGTCGGCGTCGACCGCGCCCGGCATCGACGTGCCGATGCAAGGCAACGTCTTCCTCAATTTCCTGTACCCCTGGCCGCTGTGGACCGCGAACAACGCCACGCTCGACGGCGACAGCTACGGCGACCAGGCGCGATGGCAGCGCCTGGATCGCACTTGGTACGAAAGCGGCCGCGCCTACCGCGATCTGCCCAGGATCGACGGCACGCCGAATCCGGTTTATTCGCGCTGGTTGCAGCATCCCGGCTACGACGCCTACTGGCAGGCGATGACGCCGCAAGGCGACGAGTTCGCGCGGATCGACATCCCGGTGCTCGCGGTGACCGGTTATTTCGACGGCGGGCGGGTCGGCGTGCAGCACTACTACGACGAGCATCTGCGCCATCGTCCGAACGCGGACCACACCCTGCTGATCGGCCCGTGGGGGCATTTCGCGATGCAGACCGGCGTGGCCCGCTTCGTCGAGGGCTATCAGGTCGATCCGTCGGCCCTGATCGATCTGCCCGAACTGCGCTATCAATGGTTCGATCACGTCTTCCGCGGCGCGCCCAAGCCCGAACCGCTGCGCGGCCGCGTGAACTATCAAGTGATGGGCGCCGACGCCTGGAAGCATGCGCCGTCGATCGAAGCGATGGCGAACGAACGCTTGCGCCTGTATCTGCAACCCGCTTCCGGCGGCGGCGAAGGCGCGCTCGCCGAGCAAGCGCCAGCGCGCGATGCGTTCAGCGCGCAGAACGTCGATTTCGCCGACCGCAGCGACGTCGACTGGACTTCGCCCACCGAATCCCTGCTCGACAAGCTGGATCCGCACGGCGGCCTGGTCTTCGCCAGCGCGCCTTTCGCGGCGCCTGTCGAATTGAGCGGATTGTTCTCCGGCCGTTTGGACTTCACCACCAACAAGCGCGACATGGATCTGACCGTGTCGCTGTACGAGCGCATGGCCGACGGCCGCTATCTGCTGCTGGCCTGGCACCTCGGCCGCGCGAGCTACGCCAAGGACCGGAACCGCCGCGAACTGCTGAAGCCCGGCAAGCGCCAGTCGCTTGATTTCCGCAGCGAACGGCTGGTGAGCCGGCGATTGCAGGCGGGCAGCCGGCTGGTGATCGTGCTGGCGCTCAACAAGCAGCGCGACATGCAGATCAATTACGGCAGCGGCAAGGACGTCAGCGACGAAACCGTCGCCGACGCCGGCGAGCCGATGCGGCTGCGCTGGTACGGCGACAGTCATATCGATGTGCCCTTGATGCGGGCAGGTGAAGCGGCCGCGTCGATCGGCGCGGCTCGCTGAACGCATCCAACGACGATTCCGTGCGCCGCTTGACATGCAATGATTTCATTGCATAATGACGGCCGTGGACGAAGATGAGCTGGACCGTGTTTTCAAGGCCCTCGGCGACCCTACCCGCCGCAGGATCCTCGACAGCCTGAGACGGCGTCCGCAACAGTCGCTGTTCGAAATTTGCGCCCTTTCGGCGCTGCAAGAAGGCGCAGCTCTTTCGCGCCAGGCAGTCACCCAACACCTGGACATGCTGCAGAAAGCCGGGCTAGTCCGCGTCGAATGGTCCGGCCGCACCAAGATCCACTCTTTCGATCCCGGACCGCTGCGAGCGGCGGCCAGGCAATGGCTCCGAAAACACCTTTAGACGAGGAGAATCCGGATGAGGATCTATGTCACCAGCGTCTTCGTGGACGATCAGGCGAAAGCCTTGGACTTCTATACCCGCGTGCTCGGTTTCGTGAAGAAGCACGACGTGCCCCTGGGCGAACACCGGTGGCTGACCGTGGTTTCGCCGGAAGTTCCGCAAGGCACCGAATTGCTGCTCGAGCCGAGCGAACATCCCGCCGTTCCGCCGTACAAGGCCGCATTGGTCGAAGACGGCATCCCGGCGACCTCGTTCCAGGTCGACGACATCGATGCCGAATACGCGAGGCTGCGCTCCCTCGGCGTTTCATTCGCACGAGAGCCCGTAGACGTGGGCAATGTGCGCATGGCTGTGTTCGACGATACCTGCGGCAATCTCATCCAGTTGATGCAAGTGAAACCTGCTTCGCAGCGAACGGCGCAGCCATAGCCGCGGTCAGTCGCGACGGTCATGAAAAAGGGCGGCCGAAGCCGCCCTTTTCATCAGCATGTCCGCTTGCTCAGCCGAGCAAATGCGCCACGCCAGCCCGCTCTTCTTCCAGCTCGGCCAAAGTCTTATCCATGCGCTCGCGGCTGAACGCGTCGATCTCCAAGCCTTCGATGCGGGTGTACTCGCCGTTCTTGGTGGTCACCGGCACGCCGTACATCACGTCCTTGGGAATGCCGTAGCTGCCGTCCGACGGCACGCCCATCGTCACCCACTTGCCGTCGCTGCCCAGCACCCAGTCGCGGATGTGGTCGATGGCGGCGTTGGCGGCCGACGCAGCCGAAGACAGGCCGCGCGCTTCGATGATCGCCGCGCCGCGCTTGCCGACCTGCGGGATGAACGTATTCGCGTTCCAATCGGCGTCGTTGATCTTGTCCTTCAGCGACGCGCCGTTCGCAGTGGCGAAGCGGTAATCCGGATACATGGTCGGGCTGTGGTTGCCCCACACGATCAGCTTGTCGATATCGCCGACGGCGACGCCGGCCTTCGCGGCGAGCTGGCTCAGCGCGCGGTTGTGGTCCAGGCGCAGCATGGCGGTGAAATTCTTGGCCGGCAGATCCGGCGCCGACTTCATCGCGATGTAGGCGTTGGTGTTGGCCGGGTTGCCGACGACGAGCACCTTCACGTCGCGCTTGGCGGCCTTGTTCAGCGCGGCGCCTTGGGCGGTGAAGATCTTGGCGTTCTCGAGCAGCAGATCCTTGCGCTCCATGCCCGGGCCGCGCGGACGCGCGCCGACCAGCAGGGCGATGTCGGCGTCCTTGAACGCGACTTCGGCGTCGTCGGTGCCGACCATACCGGCCAACAACGGGAACGCGCAGTCCTCAAGCTCCATCATCACGCCCTTCAGCGCGGCCTGGGCCTTCTCCATCGGCAATTCCAGCATCTGCAGGATGACGGGCTGATCCTTGCCCAGCATTTCGCCGGAAGCGATGCGGAACAGCAGCGAATAGCCGATCTGGCCGGCGGCGCCGGTGACGGCTACGCGGACGGGTTGCTTCATGGTTTCGATCCTCGGTGCATCGTGGGAGACGGCGGACGATGTCCGCCGGGGGTTACTTCAATTCGGCGAAGAATTCCTGGAACCGCTGCAAACCCGGAGCCAGCTGCGGCGTCGGGCAGGTGTAGCTGATGCGCAGCGCACGCGGTTCGCCGAAGGCCGAGCCCGGCACGCAAGCCACGCCCTTGGCTTCCAGCAGCGCGTTGCAGAAGTCGACGTCGTTCTCGATCTTCTTGCCGTCGTGCGACTTGCCGAACGCGACGCTGATGTCCGGGAAGGCGTAGAACGCGCCCTGCGGCTTCGGGCAGACCACGCCGGGAATCGAATTCAGCATGGCCATCACTTGGTCGCGCTTGGCCTGGAATTCGGCGTTCTTCTGGGTCGGGATGTCCTGCGGGCCGTTCAACGCGGCGACGGCGGCCGCAGTGACGATCTCGGGAATGTTGGTGATGTGGTTGGAGTTCATCGTCGTGACCGCCTTGGCCACCGACTCCGGCCCGGCCATGAAGCCGACGCGCCAGCCCGGCATGCCGTAAGTCTTGGACAACGAATCCAGGAAGATCACCCGATCGCGCAGTTCCGGACGGAAATGCACGAAGTTGTGGTAGCCCACGCCGTCGAACACCATGCGGTTGTAGATGTCGTCGGTGAGGATCCAGGTGTCCGGATGCTTGACGATCACGTCCGCCAGCGCGGCGATTTCCTCGCGCGTGTAGACCATGCCGGTCGGGTTGGACGGATTGTTGAACAGGAACACTTTCGGCTTCTTCGCCAGCGCGGCGTCGAGCTGCGCGGGCGTCAGCTTGTAGTTCTGTTCCGGCGGGCACGGCAGCAGTTGGATGTCGGCGTTGAGGATCTCGCCGATGTCGACGTAGCTGGTCCAGTACGGCGTGGGGAAAGCGAAGCCGTCGCCTTCGTCCAGCAGCGCTTCGCAGACGTTGTAGATCACGTGCTTCGCGCCGATGCCGGTGGCGATGTTGGCGCGGGTGTAGCCGGTCATGCCGACCTGTTCGATGTGTTTCAGGAACGCGTCCAGCAGCGCATCCGCGCCGCGGTTGCTGCCGTACTGGCCGCTGTCCTTGGCCAGCGCCTCGCGGGCGGCGGCGTAGACGTGCTCGCCGGGCAGGAAGTTGGGAACGCCGATGGAGAAGCTGATGATGTCGCGGCCTTCGGCCTTGAGCTGCTTGGCCTTTTCGGCGACGAGCATGATCGCGCTGGGCTTGGCGCGGCCCATGCGGCGGGCGAGCTGGGGCATCGCGGGAAACCTCGTGGGGTTCGACGTGGGAAGCCTGCGGACAGGCGCGGGAGAGCGGCGGAATTTTAGCATGGCGCGGTTTTTCGCGGCGCCGGGTTCGACTGCTGCGAAGCGCGTCCTGGCCAGACTTCTTCGGGGATTTCGTCCTACTGGTCGCCCGGGACGCCCGGGGCCGGCGCTTATTGCAAGCGCTTCGGCCTCCCGCACGCAATCCACGCATGCAGGCCGGCATCCGAAGCGGCCGACCGCAAAAAACGAGAGCCCCATGACCGTCGAGCGCGTGACCTGCACCCTACGTCCTTCGTTATTGCTGTTGCCGTCGCTCGCGCTGGCCGGTTGCCATTCGGCGGCCCCGCCCGAACGAGCGCGGATGCCGGTGGCGGTCGAGCCCGCCGCCGTGACCGACTTGGCGGACATCGCCGGCCAAGCAGGAAAACGCGTGCGCGTCATCGGGACCTATACCCCCGTCGACCTGCGCATGAGGCCATCCGGCCCGCCGGTTTACCGCGGACATGCGGCGCTGCGTCTGCGGGACGGCACGCTGGTGCTCTTGGAGGCGCCTTGGCGTGAGGAAGCGCTGCGGCCACATGAAGAGTCCTTGCGCTTGCGGAATCAGGAGGCCGTGGCCGTAGGCACCCTTCGACCGCTCGCCCCGGAGCCGCCGGACGGTTCGAACAGCCTGCAGATGCCCTGTCTGAGTCCGGTCGAATCCGTCTCGGCAAGAACCGGCTCGGACGGCGGTCTCGCAGCCTGGGAGCCGAGCGGCGATGCCGGGACGGCCCTGAATCCCGATGAACGGCTGGCGCCGCGTCGGCAGCGGCGGCGCTCCTTGCCGAGGAGGCGCAGGCACCGGGCCGAAAAACAAGATAATGCGAAAAAGGCCGCCCGCGACGGCCGCGGGGGAGGGGGATCCGTGCCGCAATCATCGTTCCGAGGTTTATTCGCTGCGCTCGTCGCGGCCGTGTTGCTGACGTTCTCGCTATCCGGCTGCGTGTCCACCCAGGTCCGCACCGCCAAGGACGCCACCGGCCAGCCGCTGCGCATCGACGGCAGCGTAGTGCTGGTGGAGCCGGACATCGAATTGTCCGAATTGCTGGTCGGCGGCGCGGCCGAACCGCGCAAGGAATGGACCGAAGCCGCACGCAAGCTGTATCCGCAGGCCGCCCGCGATCAGCTTCAGGCCCAGGGCATCGTTCTGCGCCCGGATTTCGCCATCCCGGCCGACGCCGGCCCGGAGAACCGCCTGCGCCAGATGTATCTGCTGAACCAGGCGGTCTCGCTGAGCATCCTGCAGTACTCGCGCAGCAGCGGCACCGGTCCGCTGCGCAACAAGCACGGCAAGTTCGACTGGACGCTGGGCCCGGGCGCGGCCGAACTGCGCCAAGCCACCGGCGCCGACTACGCTTTGTTCACCTACGTCCGCGACAGCTACACCAGCGGCGGCCGCGCGGCGATGCGGGTGGTCGGCTTCCTGCTGCTGGGCGGCGACATCGGCGGCGGCACCCAAATCGGGCTGGCCTCGCTGGTCGATCTGCGCACCGGCCAAGTGGTCTGGCACAACCTGCTGCTGGACCAGACCGGCGACTTGCGCGACGCGCCCGGCGCGCGCGAGACCGCCGACGATCTGCTCAAAGGCATGCGGGGCAAGCCGCAATGAAGACGCGCGCACTCGGCATCGGCCTGCTCGTCGCCTTGACCGCCTGCGCCAGCCAGGCGCCGATCCGCGACAACAAGCCGGGCACCGCGCCCGCCGCCGGGAGCGACGAAGCCGAATTGTGGTACGCGATGGAGCGCGCCGAAACCGAACTGCAGCGCTCGCCGCTGCGCGTGCGCGACCCTGCGCTCAACGAGTACGTGCGCAAGGTCGCCTGCGAGGTGTCCGGCGAATACTGCAAGGACCTGCGCGTCTACGTGATGGACGTGCCGCAGTTCAACGCCAGCATGGCGCCGAACGGCGTGATGCTGGTCTGGACCGGCGCCCTGCTCCGCGCGCGCGACGAGGCCGAATTGGCTTTCGTGCTCGGCCACGAAGCCGGCCACTTCAAGGCGCAGCACTCGTTGAAACAGTGGCGCCGCATCAAGGACACCAGCGCCATGTTGACGGTGTTCCAGGTGCTGGCCTACGGCGCCGGCGCGCCGAACACGGCGATGCTCGGCTCGCTCGCCGGCTATGCGACCTTGTTCAAGTTCACCCGCGACCAGGAACGCGAAGCCGACCGGCTGGGTTTCCAGGCCATCGTCGAACACGGCTACGACCCGCGCGCCGGCATCGACCTGTGGGCGCGGATGAAGCGCGAGGAAGACACGCGCAAATACGACAAGCCTTCGCCGGCGTTCTCCACCCACCCCGCCACGGCCGAGCGCTTGGCCGACATCACCGCCGCGGCCGACGCGGTGGCGAACGCATCGAATGAGCGCCGCCGCGACGCCTACCGCGCCGCGACGCGGCCGTATCTGGAACATTGGCTGGACACCGAACTCGCCCGCCGCGCTTATGCCGCCTCGCTGCTGGTGATCGGCGAACTGCTCGCCGATTCGCCGCAGCAGGACGAGGGCGTGCTGACCTTCTACCTGGGCGAAGCGCACCGCCGGCGCAACGCCGACGGCGACCGCGCCGCGGCGGCCAGGCTGTATGCGCAAGCCGTCGCGATGCCCGGCGCACCGGCCGCGGCGTGGCGCGAACACGGTTTCGCACTGCGCGCCTCCGGCCGCAACGCCGACGCGCGCGTCGCCTTGCAACGCTATCTCGCCGACGCGCCGCAGGCCGAGGATCGCGCCTTCGTGCAACGCGAATTGGACAAGCTGGGAGGTGGCTCGTGAACCTATTCCGTAGCCCGGGTAAGCGCAGCGCACCCGGGAATGAGTCGCGACGTGTTCCCGGGTGCGCTGCGCTTACCCGGGCTACGCGCTTGGTCGCAATCTTCATGTTGTCGACGCTATTGGCGGCCTGCGCCTCCAACGGCCGCCCGCTGGTCCTGCCCGGCCCGAATCCCGCCGGCAGTCGTTTGAGCTTGAACAGCGAGATGGAATGGACGCGTATTTCCGCATCGCGCTTCCAGTTATGGACCATCGACGGCGAGTTGCTCAACCGCCTTTACCTGATCCCGTCGGTGCGCGAGCGCGATTACATCTTCCTGGGCAGCCGCCAGACCAAGCGCCGCCCGGACGGCGCCTACTTCAAGCCGGGGATGCGCGCGGACGAATTGCGCGATCTAATCGTCGACGGCTTGGCCGCATCGGGCGCGGTGAACATCGCGCCGAGCAATCTGCGGCCGACGACGTTCGGCGACCGCGAAGGCTTGCGCTTCGAAGTGTCATTGGCCAACGAGGAAGGGCTGAAATACCAGGGCATGGTCGCCGCGTTCGAACACGACAAGGAACTGGCGCTGGCGATCTTCCTGGCGCCCAGCGAGTACTACTATCCCCGCGATGCGGAGAAGGTGTCGCGGATGCTGGACACCTTGCGTTGGAAATAGCTTTGCTCGTGTAGAGCGGAGCTTGCTCCGCTGCTTTGCTTTGTAGAGCGGGGCTTGCCCCGCTCTACAAAGCGGACCGTCGAGCGGTTAAGCGGCGAGGATCTTGTTCCATTCCGCCACGCGATCGGCCTTGGCGGCCAGAGCGGCATCGGCGTCGCCTTCGATGGTGACCGACTTGATCTTGTCGCCCTGCTTCACCGCATCGACCGCTTCGATGCCCGACACGACCTTGCCGAACACGGTGTGTTTGCCGTCCAGCCACGGCGTGGCGACGTGGGTGATGAAGAACTGGCTGCCGTTGGTGTTGGGGCCGGCATTGGCCATCGACAGCACGCCGCGCTCGTGCGGCACGCCGTTGCGGGTCTCGTCCTCGAACTTGTAGCCCGGGCCGCCGGTGCCGGTGCCTTGCGGGCAGCCGCCTTGGATCATGAAATCGGCGATCACCCGGTGGAAGTTCAGGCCGTTGTAGAAGCCGCGCTTGGCCAGGTTGACGAAATTGGCCACGGTCAGCGGAGCCTTGTCGGGGTACAGCTCGACTTTGATGGCGCCGCGGTCGGTATCGAAGGTGGCGAAAAGGGACATGGGAACTCCTGGTGTCGGCTCGAGCCGGGGATTTGAGGCCGGGGGCGGCGCCCTTCAAGGCCGTTAAGGGATAAATCCGCGACCCGAAAGGGTTTTTGTCTCGGCAGCCCGCTATAATAACCGGCTTCCTTACCCGACCCTGCGCCGCGCCGCCGGCGCCCTTCCGTCATGTCCATCGAACGCCTCCGCAATATCGCCATCGTCGCCCACGTCGACCATGGCAAGACCACCCTCGTCGACCAGCTGCTGAAGCAGTCGGGCACCCTCAACGAGCGCGCCGTGGTCCCGGACCGCGTGATGGACAGCAACGACCTGGAAAAGGAGCGCGGCATCACCATCCTGTCCAAGAACACGGCGATCCGCTGGACCAACCCCAAGACCAACGAGGTCTGGCGTATCAACATCGTCGATACGCCCGGACACGCCGACTTCGGCGGCGAAGTGGAGCGCGTGCTGTCGATGGTCGACTCGGTGCTGATCCTGGTCGACGCGATGGACGGCCCGATGCCGCAGACCCGCTTCGTGACCCAGAAGGCGTTCGCGATGGGCTTCAAGCCGATCGTGGTCGTCAACAAGGTCGACCGCCCGGGCGCCCGCCCGAGCTGGGTGCTGGACCAGACCTTCGATCTGTTCGACCGCCTGGGCGCGAACGACGACCAGCTCGACTTCCACACCGTGTACGCGTCGGGCCTGCAGGGTTACGCCGGCCTTACCGACGACGTGCGCGAAGGCGACATGACTCCGTTGTTCGAAGCGATCTGCGAGCACGTGCCCGCGCCGCCGGTCGATCCGGACGGCCCGTTCCAGATGCGCGTCACCTCGCTGGACTACAACAACTACGTCGGCATCATCGGCGTGGGCCGGATCCAGCGCGGCAAGGTCAAGACCAACCAGCAGGTCACGGTGATCGACCGCGAGGGCAAGACCCGCAACGCCAAGGTGCTGCAGGTGCTCGGCTTCATGGGCCTGGAACGCGTCGAAGTGCCGGAAGCGCAGGCCGGCGACATCATCGCCTTCAGCGGCATCGAAGGCTTGGGCATTTCCGACACGCTGTGCGCGACCGACGCGGTCGAGCAGCTGCCGGTGCTGACCGTCGACGAGCCGACCATCTCGATGACCTTCCAGGTGAACGATTCGCCGTTCGCCGGCGTCAAGGACAAGAGCGGCGGCAAGTTCCTCACCTCGCGCCAGCTGCGCGACCGCCTGACCCGCGAGACCCAGCACAACGTCGCGCTCAAAGTCGAAGACACCGCCGATGCCGACAAGTTCAAGGTCAGCGGCCGCGGCGAACTGCATCTGTCGATCCTGATCGAAACCATGCGCCGCGAAGGCTACGAGCTGGCCGTGTCGCGTCCGGAAGTGATCATCAAGCAGATCGACGGCATCGCGCAGGAACCGTTCGAACAGTTGGTCGTCGACATGGAAGAGCAGTTCCAGGGCGGCGTGATGTCGCGCCTGGGCGACCGCAAGGCGCTGCTGACCAATATGGAACCGGACGGCAAAGGCCGCGTGCGGATCGAATTCATGATCCCGGCGCGCGGGCTGATCGGTTTCCAGACCGAATTCCGTACGATCACCGCCGGCACCGGCCTGCTGTTCCATGTGTTCGACCATTACGGCCCGAAGACCGAAGGCGCCATCGGCCAGCGCCAGAACGGCGTGCTGATCTCCAACGGCACCGGCCCGTCGCCGGCGTACGCGCAGATCGCGATGCAGGAACGCGGCCGCCTCTTCATCGAGCCGGGCGAGGAAATCTACGAAGGCCAGATCGTCGGCATCAACAGCAAGGACAACGACCTCACCGTCAATGCCCTGCGCGGCAAGCAGCTGACCAACTTCCGCGCGTCCGGCAAGGACGACGACGAAGGCCTGATCCCGCCGATCAAGTTCTCGCTGGAGCAGGCGCTGGAATTCATCGACGACGACGAACTGGTCGAGATCACCCCCAAGGCGATCCGCCTGCGCAAGAAGCAACGCACTGAAGTGGACCGCAAGCGCGCCTCGCGCGCCGCGTAAACTTCGCCGATGGCCCCCGACGATCCGCACTACAACCCGGACCCGCGCAGGCATCCGGGGCTGCATGTCATCGCCATCGTCGAGGCGGTAAAAGGCGCACTGGCGGTGTTCGCCGCCAGCGGTTTGGAATTGCTGGGCCCGGCGCCGCTGCAGCGCTGGGTCCACGAATTGATCGCGCGCTTCCAGTTGGATCCCGACCATGGCGCGATGGCCTGGCTGGCGAACGCGATCAGCCCGCACTCGGTGCATTTCGCCGCCGCGGCCGTGCTCGCTTACGGCCTGCTGCATCTGCTGGAAGCCTGGGGCTTGTGGCGGGCCAAGGCCTGGGCCTCCTGGCTGGGCTGCCTGGCGGCGGCGGCCTATCTGCCTTTCGATATCTACGCTTTGTTCCGTCACCCCGGCTGGCTGTCGGCTGGCGTCGTGTTGATCAACCTGATCGTGGTTTGGGTGCTGGGCCGGGATTTGTTCAAGCGCCGGCGTTAACCGCGGGCAGCAGCGCCTGCGCGCGCGGCGTGAGCTGACAGCCCTTCCGCATCAAGATGGCCACCGCCTTGGCGGCGATTTGGCGGCTCGCGGTATTGCCGGCGAAGGTGAAGGACGAGTCGCGGAATTCGAGCACGACATTGACGGTGCCGACGGTCGTGCGTACGTCGACCATGGCGATTTCCCGGTAAGAACGACGGCGCGCACGGACGACCTGGTATAGGAAATCGCCTTCGTACAGGACCAACCGCGGCGCCAGGTTCGAATGCGCGAGCGCCACCCAAGGCACGCCCTTCCACCCCGTGAAAGCGGCGACCAAGGGAATAGCCGTCCCGCCGGCCGTGTCCCCGCCGAGCGTGGCGGTCTTTGCTTCACGATTGTTTCTTGCGATGGCGATCACGACGAAGACTGCGATCGCCAGGAACAGGAGCGCGAGGCCGACGCCGACCTGCCACATCCCCTGCATTTCGCTCTGCGACTGCATTGATTCGCCTTCCGATTGCGGCACCACTCGCCGCGCATGATAGCGATCCATGCTCACGGCGGCCCACCGGCCGAATCGAGATTTTGTTGATGCTCAAGCGTTAACCTAAGGCCGGAGCGCGGGGTGTTCGGCCCGCGGAGGGGACGCCGATGGACGCATCACACGTGCCGGTATCGGAACGCGATTCGCAGCGGCTGCTGATCCTTTTCCTAAGTTTGCTGATCGTGTTCTCCACGGTCGTCTATCTCTCGCCGCCCAAGCGAAGCCCGATCCCGCTGGACTGGTGCCCGGGCGCGGCCGCCCTGATCGCATGCTTGGTCGTGCAGCGTAATTTGCGCGACCTGGGCTGGTCGCCGGGCACCGGCTATCTGCTGCCGGCACTGTTGATTCCGCTGGGATGCATGGGTTTGGTCTACGGCATCGCCTGGCTCGGGAATTCGGGCAGCTTCGATCCCGTGGGCGCGACTTATCTCTATCCGAAGTGGCTGTACGTCGTCTCGTTGACCGCGTTCTACGCTTTCGGCGAGGAAATCGGCTGGCGCGGCTTGCTGGTGCCGCAACTCGCGCGGCGGATGAGCGCTGCGAAAGCGGCGCTGTGGTCGGGCGCGCTGTGGGCGGTATGGCATTACCCGGTGTTCTTCAAATACGACTTGGGCGGGCCGCCCCTCGCCTACGGCATGACGATGTTCACGATCATGGTGGTGGGTTCGGCGTTCTTCTTGGCGTGGATGCGTCTGCGTTCGGGCAGTGTCTGGCCGGCCGTGGTTTTTCATTCCGCGCACAACCTGGCGGTGACCTGGTTCGATGCTTCGACGATTCCCGCGCCGCTGACGCCTTATCTAGTATCCGAAACCGGCATCGGGCTGGCCCTGGCCTACCCGGCCGCCGCGTTCTGGCTTTGGCGCCGAGCGCACCGCCTTTCGTAGAGTAGGTCGTACCGGGCCGATGCGATAGGTCCTGCGAGCGGCTTTTCGCGCCGGGGTTATCTACCCTTGCAGCCGGCCGGCCGACACGGGATGCTGCGCGCTGCCGCGCCCTGCCAGCGGCCTCTAGGGGATCGACATGTTCCGCAAACCCGTTTTGCTGCCGCTCGTCGCGGCCCTGGCGCTGGCCGCATGCCAGCGCGAGACTTCCGAACCCGCCGCTTCCGGCACGCCCGCGGCAACCAGCGCGCCCGCACCCGCCGCAACCCCGGCGCCCACGCCGCCGCCTGCGGCGTTCGCATTCGAAGAAGCCGGCATCGCCAGCCTGCAGGCGCGCATGGACAAGGGCGAGCTCACCAGCCATGCGCTGACCCAAGCCTATCTGGACCGCATCGCGGCGATCGACAAGGCGGGGCCGATGCTGAATTCGGTGATCGAACTCAATCCCGATGCGTTGAAGGAAGCCGACGCGCGCGACGCCGAGCGCAAGGATGGCAAGAAGCGCAGCGCATTGCACGGCATTCCGGTGCTGCTGAAGGACAATATCGACGTTACGCCGATGGTCAATTCCGCCGGTTCTTTGGCATTGGCCAACCACAAACCGAAGGCCGACGCTTTCCTCGTGCAACGCCTGCGCGAAGCCGGCGCCGTGGTGCTCGGCAAGACCAATCTCAGCGAGTGGGCGAATTTCCGTTCGTCGCGTTCCACCTCCGGCTGGAGCGGGCGCGGCGGCCAAACCAAAAATCCGTACGCGCTGGACCGCAACCCCTGCGGTTCCAGCGGCGGCACGGGCACCGCGATCGCGGCCAATCTCGCCGTCGTCGGCATCGGCACCGAAACCGACGGCAGCATCATCTGCCCGTCGGCGGTCGCCGGCCTGGTCGGCATCAAGCCGACGGTGGGCCTGGTGAGCCGCAGCGGCATCATCCCGATCTCGCATAGCCAAGACACCGCCGGCCCGATGACGCGCAGCGTCGCCGATGCGGCCGCGCTGCTGGCCGCGATCACCGGCAAGGACGATGCCGACGCGGCCACGCAGCAGAACGTCGGCAAGGCGGTGTTCGACTACACGGCCAGCCTGAAGACCGACGGCTTGAAGGGCGCGCGGATCGGCGTGGTGCGTAAGCTGATGGGTTACCAGCCCGATGTCGACGCCGCGATGGAGAAAGCCATCGCTTCGATCAAGGCCTCGGGCGCTGAAGTGGTCGACGTCGAAATCCCGACGCTGGGCAAATGGGACGAGCCGGAATTCGAAGTGCTGCTGTACGAATTCAAGGCGGATCTGGAGGCTTACTTGGCGAAGAGTGGCGCGCCGGTGAAAACTTTGGCCGAGCTGATTGAGTTCAACAAGAAGAACGCTTCCGCGGAGATGCCCTACTTCGCGCAGGAGCTGTTCGAAAAAGCGCAAGCCAAAGGTCCTCTCACGGATGCCGCCTACATCGAAGCGCGCACCAAGGCGCGCAAGTTGGCCGGGCCGGAAGGGATCGACGCCGCATTGAAATCGCAGAAGCTGGATGCGCTGATCGCGCCGTCGATGTCGCCGGCCTGGCTGACCGATCCGGTCAACGGCGACCATTTCACCGGCGCCGGCTACGGCGCGGCCGCGGTCGCCGGTACGCCCAGCATCACCGTGCCGACGGGCGACAGCCATGGCCTGCCGCTGGGCATCACCTTCATGGGTCCGGCGTGGAGCGAACCTCGTTTGATCGAGCTGGCGTATTCGTTCGAACAGGCGACCAAAGCGCGCAAGGCGCCGAGGTTCGAGCCGACGGTGAAGCTGGAAGCGGCGCAATCCGCCAAATAGCAGCGCCAGACGCTTTTACCCTCTCCCTTTACGGGAGAGGGATAGGCGCGAAGCGCCAGGGAGAGGGTTCGGCTTTTCGCGCAGAGCCCAAGCAAGATCAAAAGCACGCTCGCTCCCTTCGGGCATCCTCCCCGCGAGGGGGAGGAAAAAACTAATCGCCGATTTCGACCCTCGCGATACGCCCCGCATCGCCGCTAGCCCAACCTACATTGCCGGCCAGATCGACAGCGTCGTACCCGACCTCGGATACCGGCTTCCAAGCAACCGTATTCCACGCATCCGCGCCGCTTGGGCCGACAGCAATACAGGCCAAAGGCGTCGCCTCCAAGCAAGCGGCGCCGGACCGATATCCGCTCGGGGCGATGATCGTAATCAGCGGATCGCGTTTGTTCCGCAACCGCCATTCGACGGCATTCCCAGGCGCTTGCTCGGCTTTGTAATCGCCGCCGACGGCGAATGCGCCGAACGGCGTGGCTGCGAGCGAAAAGACGCCGGCTTCCGGTTTACGGCGCGACATGCCGCTGTCGGACGCGTTCCAAGTCGAACCGCCGTCGCGCGACACATGCAAGCGCGCATGCGAACCGCCCGTTCCGATCATCAACGCATCCTGGACGATGGCGATGCAGGTCCCGCTCGCCGCGAACGCCGCTTCGCCTTCCTCCGCCTTCGGACCCGTGGAAAGCAATTTCCAATTTCGACCGGCGTCTTGCGTGGCGTAGACCTGAAAACGGCCATCGACCGGGTCGCCCATCATCCAGCCTTTATCGCGATCGAAAGCCATGCAATCGAAGAAGGCGCGCGGATCCTTGTTTTGCAGCGATAGCGTCCAGGATTTCCCGCCATCCTCGGTGCGATAAACCCGCGACGCTTCGCCCGGCCCGATGCTCAACACCACCGCGGTATCGGCATCGAAGCCTTCCACGTCGCGGAAATCCAATTCGTTCGCGCCCGGCACCTTCATCGCCTGCCAATGCTTGCCGCCGTCGACCGTGCGCAGCACCGTGCCCTCGCGGCCGCTGGCCCAAGCCACGTCGCTGCTGACTGCGGAGATGCCGCGCAAGCGCACTTTGACGCCGCTGTCTTGCGGCACGAGGCGGATTTCGGCGATGGCGGCGCCAGCCGCGAGCATCAACGCGGCGGCGATGAGGATTCGTGTTGGCGGCATGGGCGACGGCTCCGTTTCGGAGCCGCGAGTGTAGCCCGGGGGGCCCCGGACTTGATCCGGGGAATACCCGGGGACGCCATCTATGAACGCCGCAAAAAGCCCCGGGTATCGCTTCGCTCAACCCGGGCTACGGTTCGATGTCAGGCCGATGCCGGCGCAGCGATCTGGGCCTGCTTACGCACGATCAGCATCGCCGTTTCCAGCGCCTGCTCGTAGTTCAGGCGCGGATCGACGGTCGAGCGGTAGGCGCGTTCCAGATCCAGGTCGGTCAGGTCGCGCGCGCCGCCGGTGCATTCGGTCACGTCTTCGCCGGTCAGCTCCAGATGCACGCCGCCCAAGCGCGTGCCGGCCGCGGCGTGCAGGTCGAACGACTGTTCCACTTCGCTGCGGATATTGCCGAAGCGGCGCGTCTTGTAGCCGTTGCTGCTGTTCTCGGTATTGCCGTGCATCGGATCGCAAACCCACAGCACGCGCCGGCCTTCGCGGCGCACCGCGTCCAGCAGCGGCGACAGCTTGGCGGCGATCTGCGTCGCGCCCATGCGGTGGATCAAGGTGAGACGGCCGGGCTCGTCGTCCGGATTCAGCGCTTCGATCAAACGCAGCACCTGATCGGGCGCGGCCGACGGTCCGATCTTGACCGCGATCGGATTGCGGATGCCGCGGAAGTATTCCAGGTGCGCGCCGTCCAACGCGGCGGTGCGCATGCCGATCCACGGGTAATGCGTGCTGAGGTTGAACCAGCCCCATTGCCGCGGCACTTGACGCGTCTGCGCTTCCTCGTAAGGCAGCAGCAAAGCTTCGTGCGAGGTGTAGAAATCGACGCGGTTGAGGTTGTGGACTTCGGAACCGGACAGCGTTTCCATGAAGCGCACCGCATCGCCGATGCCGGCCACCATGCGATGGTATTCGTCGGCTAGCGGCGAATGCGTCACCCAGCCCAGGTCCCAATATTCGGGATGGTGCAGGTCGGCGAAACCGCCGTCGATCAGCGAACGCACGAAGTTCATCGTCATCGCCGAACGCGCATGCGCCTTGATCATGCGGCGCGGATCGGGAACGCGCGCTTCGAGCGAGAATTCGGGCGCATTGATGATGTCGCCGCGGTAGCTGGGCAAGGTGTGCTCGCCGCGCGTCTCCGTGTCGGCCGAACGCGGCTTGGCGTATTGGCCGGCGAAGCGGCCCACGCGCACCACCGGCAGACGCAAACCGTGCACCAGCACCAGGCTCATCTGCAGCAGCACCTTGAGCCGGTTGGAGATGACGTCGGAAGTGCAGTCGACGAAGCTCTCGGCGCAATCGCCGCCCTGCAGCAGGAAGCGGCGGCCTTCCTGCGCGTCGGCCAGGTGGCGCTTGAGCGACAGGATTTCCCACGAGGTCACCAGCGGCGGCAGTGCCGCGAGTTCGCGCTGGACGCCGGCCAAGGCTTCCGCATCCGGATAGGTCGGCTGCTGCACGGCGGGTCGGCCGCGCCAACTGCCTGGCGTCCAATCGACGGGAAGGTTTACGGGTTGCGGACGGTCGAGGCTGGCCATGGCGAAAGGTCGGTTGCTGCGTTGCACCAACCCATCATGGCTCCGCCCCGCCCGCGCTGCAACCGTTACCGCAGCAACCGCTTTTTTTAGCGGCGGCGGAAGGCCATCCACAATGCCCAGACCGCGAGCAGGACGAACCACGTCAGGCTCCAGGCCGGCATCGACAGGCCCAAGAAGGTCCAATCGACTTTGGCGCATTCGCCCGAACCGGTCAGCACCTTGCGGATGACGTCGGTGAGCGCATTGGTCTCCATCATGAATTCCAACGGCGGACCGCAATGCGGCACCTGATCCGGCGGCAGATGGGTCAACCAGACGTGGCGGCCGGCGATGCCGATGCCGACCGCGGCGGCGATGAAAGCCAGCACGCCATAAACCCGTCGGCCGCCCGCGCCTTTCAGCGCATGCAGCGCGCCGATCAGGAACATCAGGCCCAAGACGGCGAACGCGATGCGCTGGAAGATGCACAGCGGACAAGGCTGCAAGCCCCATTGGAATTGGCTGTACAGCGCGAAGCCGATCAGGGCGGCGCAGACCAGAAAGCCCAGCAGATAGGCGGAACGGAACGAGAGTCGGTTCATGGCGGGAACCTTAGCATGGGCTGGCGGCATGCCTGACAGACCGGTACGGACGGCAAAAGTTGCGCTGCGGTCTAGCGATTTCGCGTAAATCCTCCCCCACCCGCCCGACCCGCAGGCATGGCCTGCGGGCGTTCGTCAGCGCACGAAGCCGCGCTTCGTAAGCGCGCTTCCTTCCCTTTTCAAAGGAGGGAGAACAGCGAGAACGCCGCGATCTTGCCGGCACCTGGAACTCCCTTTGAAAAAAGGACCGAAGGAGATTGCTTTTGCTCTTGTGGGAGCGGCTTCAGCCGCGAGCTCTTTTATCCGATCGCGGCAATCTTGCAGGAAAGAGCTCGCGGCTGAAGCCGCTCCCACAAAAGCCAATCCCACAAATGGGAAGCAAAACAAAAACCCCGGCGCTGGGCCGGGGTTTTCGGTAGTTCGGTACCGCGAAGCTTACTCGGCCGCTTGCGGGCGATCGACCAGCTCGACGTACGCCATCGGCGCATTGTCGCCGGCGCGGAAGCCGCACTTGAGGATGCGCAGGTAGCCGCCCGGACGGGTGGCGTAACGCGGGCCCAGCACGGTGAACAGCGTGCCGACGGCTTCCTTGTCGCGCAGGCGCGAGAAGGCCAGGCGGCGGTTGGCCACGCCGTCCTTCTTCGACAGCGTGATGAGCGGTTCGGCGATGCGGCGCAGTTCTTTCGCCTTGGGCAGGGTGGTCTTGATCAGCTCGTGCTTGATCAGCGACGCGGCCATGTTGGTGAACATGGCATCGCGGTGGGCGCTGGTGCGGCTGAATTTACGGCCGGCTTTCTGGTGGCGCATGGTTAGGGTTCCTGATGAATATTGAGACGTTGGACTTCGTTGTCGCCTTCATGGCGTTGACGCTTCGGACTGCGGTTGGTCCTGGCCGGCCTATCCTTGACCGGCGAGTCGCGGGCTGCGCCCGTCGACTTGTGTTGCGTGTTGCGGTGTTGCGTTTACTGCATCGCTTACGTTGTGCGCAGCGAATTCTGAAACTTGGCGCCCCGGCCCGGCGCAGCGCGCCGGGCGTTCAACCGAACCGCGCGGCAGTGCCGCGCGAGCGGTTCGATTTCACCCCATCATCCCGTGCTGGGAAATACCCGCCGGCGGCCAGTTTTCTAACTTCATGCCGAGCGACAAACCGCGCTGGGCGAGGACTTCCTTGATCTCGGTCAACGACTTCTTGCCGAGGTTCGGGGTCTTCAGCAGCTCGACTTCGGTCTTCTGGATCAGGTCGCCGATGTAGTAGATGCTCTCGGCCTTGAGGCAGTTGGCCGAACGCACGGTCAGCTCGAGGTCGTCGATCGGGCGCAGCAGCACCGGATCCACGCCCGTGGCGACCGGCTTGGCGGCGCCGCGCTCGCGGTGGGTGAAGTCGCCGAACACGCTCAGCTGATCGGTGAGGATGTCGGCGGCGGTGCGCACGGCTTCCTCGGCGTCGATCGTGCCGTTGGTTTCGATGTCCAACACCAGCTTGTCCAGGTCGGTGCGCTGCTCGACGCGCGCGGCTTCGACCGCGTAGGCGACGCGGCGGACCGGCGAGAACGAGGCGTCCAGCATCAGACGGCCGATGGTGCGGGTTTCTTCGTCGGGACGGCGGCGCGTGGTGGCCGGCTGGTAGCCGAAGCCGCGCTCGATCTTCAAGCGCATGTTCAGCGACGCGTCCTTGGTCAGGTGGCAGATCACGTGGTCGGGATTGAGGATCTCGACGTTGTGGTCGGTCTTGATGTCGCCCGCGGTGACCGTGCCCGGCTCCTGCTTGCTCAGGCTGAGGGTGGCGCTGTCGCCGGTACCCATGCGGATGGCGACGTCCTTCAGGTTGAGCAGCACTTCCAGCACGTCTTCCTGCAGGCCTTCGATGGTGCTGTATTCGTGCAGCACGCCGTCGATCTCGACTTCGGTGATGGCGAAGCCGGGGATCGAGGACAGCAGCACGCGGCGCAGCGCGTTGCCGAGGGTGTGGCCATAGCCGCGCTCCAGCGGTTCGATCACGACCTTCGCGCGGTTGTCGGCGAGGCGTTCGATCTGCGGACCCTTGGGGCGCAAAACCTGGTTGGCGGTAACCGTCATTTTGTAGCGTCTCCTGCGGTGGCCGGCGGATTGGGGGACGCCGGCCTGGTGCTTTTGGAGCCCCTCCCCTCGGAAGGGGCGGCCGTCGCGACGCGACGGCCACATTGCGGAGGCGGGCAGCCTCCGGCGTTGTTGCTTACTTCGAGTACAACTCGACGATCAGCGCTTCGTTGATGTCGGCCGGCAGATCGGCGCGATCCGGAACGGCCTTGAACACGCCGCTGAACTTCTTGGAATCGACTTCGATCCAGGAAGGCGACAGGTCCATCGTGGCCGACACGGTCAGCGCTTCCTGCACGCGCAGCTGCTTCTGGGCGCGTTCGGACAGGGCGATCGCGTCGCCCGCCTTCACTTGGTAGGAAGGCAGGTTGACCGGCTTGCCGTTGACGGTGACGCCGCGGTGCGACACCAGCTGGCGCGCGGCCGGACGGGTGACCGCGAAGCCCATGCGGTAGATGACGTTGTCCAGGCGGGTTTCCAGCAACTGCAGCAGGTTCTCGCCGGTGTTGCCCTTCTTGGTCGAGGCCTTTTTGTAGTAGTTGCGGAACTGGCGCTCCAGCAGGCCGTAGATGCGCTTGACCTTCTGCTTCTCGCGCAGCTGGGTGGCGTAGTCGGACAGCTTGCCCTTGCGCGCGGTGGCGCCGTGCTGGCCGGGCTTCTGCTCCAGCTTGCACTTGGAGTCCAGCGCGCGCGCCGGGCTCTTCAGGGACAGGTCGGCGCCTTCGCGGCGCGCGAGCTTACAGGTGGGACCGATATAACGAGCCATTTTCTAATGCTCCCGGCGTCAGACGCGACGCTTCTTCGGCGGACGGCACCCGTTGTGCGGGATCGGCGTCACGTCGATGATGTTGATGATCTTGTAGCCGACGTTGTTCAACGAACGAACGGCCGACTCGCGTCCCGGGCCCGGGCCCTTGATGCGCACTTCCAGCGACTTCACGCCGTAGTCCAGCGCGGCGCGGCCGGCCTTCTCGGCGGCGACCTGGGCGGCGAACGGGGTCGATTTGCGCGAGCCGCGGAAACCCGCGCCGCCCGAAGTCGCCCACGACAGCGCGTTGCCCTGGCGGTCGGTGATGGTGACGATGGTGTTGTTGAAAGAAGCGTGCACGTGCGCGATGCCGTCGGTGACGACGCGCTTGATCTTCTTCTTGGTCTTAGCAGCAGCTGCCGGCTTGGCCATGGTCTGTTCCCCTTACTTCTTGATGGCCTTGCGCGGACCCTTGCGGGTGCGTGCATTGGTCCGGGTGCGCTGGCCGCGCAGCGGCAGGCCGCGGCGATGGCGCAGGCCGCGGTAGCAGGCCAGGTCCATCAGGCGCTTGATGGCGATGCCGACTTCGCGGCGGAGGTCGCCCTCGACCACGTACTTGCCGACTTCGGCGCGCAGGCGCTCGACTTCCGGCTCCGACAGGTCGCGGATCTTGGTCGTCGAAGCGACGCCGGCGGATTCGCAGACCTTCTTCGAACGGGTACGGCCGATGCCGTAGATGCTTTGTAGCCCGACCCAGACGTGTTTCTGGGCAGGCAGGTTGACACCTGCAATACGCGCCATGCGCGGATCTCCAACTGGTTAGCGGCCGGACGGTCAAATCCGGCGGAGTGAACACGAAATTCTAACAGGGTCTCGGGTTACTAGGAAGCCCGCGGCGGCCGAAGCCTCCGCGTGCCCGGCATGGGGAGTGTGCCCATGCTCCGGCGACGAACCGGTACTGGCCGGAACCCCGAAATCCGGGGTTCCGCCGCCCGCGCCACTCAAGCGCAGGGCTGGTACCGGCTCACCCGCGCGCGAGACCGCCGCGCAGGTCGCCCATCGGTGGATCAGAGGCGGCCCGGGAGGCCGGCCTTGGATCCTTTGAGATTGGCCTTCTTCAACAGGCTTTCGTACTGGTGCGACATCAGGTGGGCCTGGATCTGGGCGATGAAGTCCATCACCACGACCACCACGATCAACAGCGAGGTGCCGCCGAAGTAGAACGAGGTCCCCATCTGGGTCCGCATCACTTCCGGCAACAGGCAGACCAGGACCAGATAGCAAGCGCCGGCCGCGGTCAGGCGGGTCAGCACGCCGTCGATGTAGTCGGCGGTGGCCTTGCCCGGCCGGATGCCCGGGATCAGCGCGCCCGACTTCTTCAGGTTGTCCGCGGTTTCCTGCGAGTTGAACACCAGCGCCGTGTAGAAGAACGCGAAGCCGATGATCAGCGCGGCGAACAAAATCATGTGCAGCGGCTCGCCCGGATTCAGCGCTTGGGTCAACTTCTGCAGCCAAGGCATGGTGCTGGCCTGGCTGAACCAAGTCGAAGCCGTGGCCGGGAACATGATGATCGACGAAGCGAAGATCGCCGGAATCACCCCCGCCATATTGAGCTTCAACGGCAGGAACGAGCTCTGGTTCATGTACGCGCTGCGGCCGCCCTGGCGGCGCGCATAGTTCACCGTCACCCGGCGCTGGCCGCGCTCGACCCACACCACGAAGAAGGTGAAGGCCAGCACGATCACCAGGATGAGCAGGATCGCGAAGGTGCTGATTTCGCCGTTGCGCATCTGCTCGAACGTACCCAGCACCGCGCCCGGCAGGCCGGCGACGATGCCGGCGAAGATGATCAGCGACACGCCGTTGCCGACGCCGCGCTCGGTCACCTGCTCGCCCAGCCACATCAGGAACATCGTGCCGGCGGTCAGCGCGATCACCGCGGTCAGGACGAAGCCCGGACCCGGGTTGTAGACCACCGGGATGCCGCTGCTCGCGCCCGAATTCTGCAGCGCGATCGCAATGCCCGCGGCCTGGAAGATCGCCAGCGGCACCGCGCCCATGCGCGACCACTGAGTGATCTTGCGGCGGCCGGACTCGCCTTCCTTCTGGATCGCCTTCAGGCTCGGGAAGATCTGCGCGCACAGCTGCACGATGATCGACGAGGAGATGTAAGGCACCACGTTCAGCGCGAACAGGCTGAAACGCTGCAGGGCGCCGCCGGAGAACATGTTAAACATGTCCACGATGGTGCCCTTCTGCGCTTCCATCAGCTGCAGCATCGCCTCCGGGTTCACGCCCGGCACGGGGATGTAGCAGCCGATGCGGTAGACGATCAGCGCGCCCAGCACGAACAGCAGACGCGAGCGCAGCTCGGTAAATTTGCCGAGGCCCGCTCCCATTCCGCCCATTGCGCTGCTGCTACGCGACATCTATCGATTACTCCTCGATTTTTCCGCCGGCCGCTTCGATCGCCGCCTTGGCGCCGGCGGTGGCCAGCACGCCTTTGAGTACGAGCTTCTTGGAAAGTTCGCCCTTCTTGACGATCTTGGCCTTCTTGGCCGTGCTCGGCACCAGCTTGGCGGCGCGCAGCGCGGCGAAGTCGACGGTGTCGCCTTCGATCAGCTCGAGCTTGTAGAGCATGACTTCGGCGGTGTCGTTCTTCAGCTTGGAGCGGAAGCCGACCTTCGGCAGGCGCATGTGCATGGGCATCTGGCCGCCTTCGAAGCCGGCCTTGATCTTGCCCTTGCCCGAACGCGCGAACGAACCCTTGTGGCCGCGGCCCGCGGTCTTGCCCAGGCCCGAACCGATGCCGCGGCCGACGCGGGTGCGTTCGGTGCGGGCGCCGGGGGCCGGCTTAAGCGTATTGAGTTTCATCAGAATTACTCCTCGACCTGCACCAGGTAATGGACCTTGTTGATCAGGCCGCGAACCTGCGGGCTGTCTTTCAGCTCGCGCACGTCGTTCAATTTGTTGAGGCCCAGAGCGCGCACCGACAGGCGATGACGCGACTGGGTGCCGCGCAGGCCCTTGACCAGACGCACCTTGACGGTGCCGGTGTTGGTTTCCTTCTTAGCCATGGTGCAGGTCCTCCACCTTCTTACCGCGCTTGGCCGCGATCTTGGCCGGCGAATGCATCTCGCTCAGGCCGCGCAGCGTGGCGCGCACCAGGTTGATCGGGTTGCGCGAGCCGACCGCCTTGGCCAGCACGTTCTTCACGCCGACCGCTTCCAGCACGGCGCGCATCGCACCGCCGGCGATCACGCCGGTACCTTCGGAAGCCGGCTGCATGAACACGTTCGCCGCGCCGTGGCGCGACTTCACCACGTGCCACAAGGTGCCATTGTTCAGGTCGATGTTGACCATCGTCTTACGGGCCGCTTCCATCGACTTCTGGATCGCGACCGGCACTTCGCGCGCCTTGCCGTAGCCGAAGCCGACTTTGCCGGCGCCATCGCCCACCACCGTCAGCGCGGTGAAGGTGAATTGGCGGCCGCCCTTGACGGTCTTGCTGACGCGGTTGACCGCGACCAGCTTCTCGACCATGCCGTCGTCCATCTCTTCGCGGTTGCGGTCGCGATCGCGGCCCCGCGGTTCACGTTGTTCTGCCATCTCGATTTACCTATTCGATTAAGGAAATTTGCGGCTTGGCCGCTTGTAGTTGTGGTGTGGATCGGATGTTTCGGCGCGCCGGAAACCCTACGCGTCGCCCGATGCTTCCCGCATCGGCAGGTGGCAAACCTCAGGCGTGGGGACGATGCCCGCGCCTTCAAGGATCAGAACTGCAGACCGCCCTCGCGCGCGGCGTCGGCCAGCGCCTTGATGCGGCCGTGGTAGCGGTAGCCCGAGCGGTCGAAAGCGACCTTCTCGATGCCCGCGGCTTTGGCGCGCTCGGCGATCATGCGGCCGACTTTGGCGGCGGCGTCGGCGTTCTTGCCGCTCTTCAGGCCTTCGCGCACGTCGGCCTGCACGGTCGAGGCCGAAGCCAGGACCTTCGAGCCGTCGGCGGTGAACAACTGCGCGTACAAATGCTGGCCGGTGCGCAGCACCGACAAACGCGGCACGTTCAGTTCGCGGATGTGGGCGCGGGTCGACTTGGCGCGGCGCAGGCGGGCGATTTTCTTTTGCATGGTCTGTTTCTCCGAAGCGGATTGGCCGCTTAGGCCTTCTTAGCTTCTTTGCGGATGATGTTTTCGCCGGCGTACTTCACGCCCTTGCCCTTGTAGGGCTCCGGCGGACGGAAACCGCGGATCTTGGCGGCGACTTCGCCGACGCGCTGCTTGTCGGCGCCGCTGACCACGATCTCGGTCTGGGTCGGCGTGGCGATGCTGATGCCGTCCGGAGTCTTGAACAGCACCGGGTGCGAATAACCCAGCGACAGGTTCAGATCCTTGCCCTGCATCGCGGCGCGGTAACCGACGCCGACCAGCTCGAGCTTGCGCTCGAAGCCCTGGCTGACGCCCTGCACCATGTTCGCGAGGATCGCGCGCAAGGTGCCGGCCATCGGCACGAGTTCGGCGTTGTCGGTCGAAATCTGGGCGTTGCCGTCTTCGAGCTTGACTTCGACGCCGGCGGGCTTGGCGATGGACAGCGTGCCCTTGGCACCTTTGACGCTGATGCTGTCGGACTGGATGTTGAGGTCGACGCCCTTGGGCAGAGCGATCGGCTTTTTGGCTACGCGGGACATGGTCTTTACTCCCTTACGCCACGAAGCACAGGACTTCGCCGCCGACGCCCTGCTGGCGCGCCTGCGTGTCGGTCATGATGCCCTTGGACGTGGAAATGATGGCGACGCCCAGGCCACCCAGCACCTTCGGCAACGCATCCTTGCTGCGGTACTGGCGCAGGCCCGAGCGCGAAACGCGCTGCAGCTTCTCGATGACCGGCTTGCCTTCGTAGTACTTCAGCACGATCTCGAGCTCGGCCTTGCCGTTGCCCAGATCGGTCACGCGGGTTTCGCCGATGTAGCCTTCGTCCTTCAGGACGCCGGCGATGGCGGCCTTGATCTTCGACGACGGCATCTTCACCGTCGGCTTGCCCACAGCGGCCGCATTCTTGATGCGGACCAGCATGTCGGCGATGGGATCAGTCATGCTCATTGAATATCACCTTTGAGTAGCACCGATATCCGCTTTCGCGAATCGATTCTTCAATTACGGCCGCGGACGGCCGGTCGTTATTTACCAAGAAGCCTTGCGCAGGCCCGGAACGTCGCCGCGCATGGTGGCTTCGCGCAGCTTGTTGCGGCCCAGGCCGAACTTGCGGTACACGCCGCGCGAACGGCCCGACAGCTCGCAACGGTTGCGCTGGCGGCTGGGCGAGGAGTCGCGCGGCAGCTTCTGCAGCTTCACCGCCGCTTCCATCTTCTCTTCGTACGAAGCCTTGCCGCTGGAGATGGTCTTCTTCAGCGCTTCGCGCTTGGCGGCGAACTTCTTCGCCAGTTTCGCGCGCTTGACGTCGCGATTGATCATGCTGGTCTTTGCCATGTCTTATCTCTCGCTAAGTCAGTTGCGGAACGGGAAGCGGAAGGCCTCGAGCAGCGCCTTGGCTTCTTCGTTGGTCTTGGCCGTGGTGGTGATGGCGATATCCATGCCGCGGATCGCGTCGACCTGGTCGAAGTCGATTTCCGGGAAGATGATCTGTTCCTTCACGCCCATGTTGTAGTTGCCGCGGCCGTCGAACGAACGGCCCGACACGCCGCGGAAGTCGCGCACGCGCGGCAGCGACACGTTGATCAGGCGGTCCAGGAACTCGTACATCTTGGCGCGGCGCAGGGTCACCTTGGCGCCGATCGGCCAACCGTCGCGGATCTTGAACGAGGCCACCGAGATGCGCGACTTGGTGACGATCGGCTTCTGGCCGGCGATCTTCGTCATGTCGGCGACGGCGTTCTCAAGGATCTTCTTGTTGGCCGCGGCTTCGCCCACGCCCATGTTGAGCGTGATCTTGGTGATGCGCGGGACCTGCATCGGATTGGTGTAGCCGAAGCGCTTCATCAGCGCGGGCATCACTTCTTCCTTGTAGATTTTTTCGAGACGGGTGGTCATTGCTGCATTCCTCAGGCGTCGATCGCCTCACCGCTGGAGCGGAACACACGCAATTTGCGTCCATCCTCCAGCACCTTGGTTCCGATGCGCTCGCCCTTGCCCGAGGCAGGGTTGAACGGCATCACGTTTGAAATGTGGATCGAAGCCTCGCGCTCGACCACGCCGCCGGGCTGGTTGGCCTGCGGGTTGGGCTTGGTGTGGCGCTTGACCATGTTCAGGTTCGAAACGATCACGCGATCGCCTTCGACGCGCAGCACTTCGCCGCGCTTGCCCTTCAGGTCTTTGTTGCCGGTGATGACCACGACGTGGTCGCCTTTCTTGATGCGATTCATCTTTGAGTCCTCCGCTCAGAGCACTTCGGGTGCGAGCGAGACGATTTTCATGAACTTCTCGGAGCGCAGCTCGCGGGTCACAGGCCCGAAGATGCGGGTGCCGATCGGCTCGTGCTTGTTGTTGAGCAGCACGGCGGCGTTGCCGTCGAAGCGGATCAGCGAACCGTCGGCGCGGCGAACGCCCTTGCGGGTGCGGACCACGACGGCGTCGTAAACCTCGCCCTTCTTGACCTTGCCGCGCGGGATCGCGTCCTTGATCGACACCTTGATGATGTCGCCGATGTGCGCGTACCGGCGCTTGGAGCCGCCGAGCACCTTGATGCACATCACTTCCTTGGCACCCGAGTTGTCGGCGACGTCGAGGTGGCTCTGCATCTGGATCATGGTCTAGCCTCCTCTTATTCGGCCGCGCGGGCGATGATTTCGACGACGCGCCAGTTCTTGGTCTTGGACATCGGCGCGATTTCGGCCAGACGGACCTTGTCGCCTTCGTTGCAGGCGTTGTCGGCGTCGTGGGCGTGCAGCTTGGTCGAGCGGCGGATGTACTTGCCGTACAGCGCGTGCTTGACCTGGCGCTCGACGAGCACCGTCACCGTCTTGTCCATCTTGTTGCTGACCACGCGGCCTTCGACCGTGTGCTGCTTTTTATCAGTGTTGTTCATGGTCGTGGGTTCCTTACTGCTTGGCCGACTGCTGGCCGAGCAGGGTCTTGACGCGGGCGATCTCGCGGCGCACGCGACGGGTGTCGTGGGACTTGGCGAGCTGGCCGGTGGCCTTCTGCATGCGCAGCGCGAACTGCTCCTTCTGCAGGTCCGCCAGGTGCTTGTTCAGCTCGTCGGCCGACTTTTGACGCATTTGCTTGAGTTCCATCACCGCACCGTCCGGGTAACGAAAGTGGTGGTCACCGACAGCTTGGCCGCGGCCAGGCGGAACGCCTCGCGTGCGGTGGCTTCGTCGACGCCCTCGATTTCATAGATCATGCGTCCCGGCTGGATCTGCGCGACCCAGTACTCCACGCCGCCCTTACCGGAGCCCATGCGGACTTCGATCGGCTTCTTGGTGATCGGCTTGTCGGGGAAAACGCGGATCCACATCTTGCCGCCGCGCTTGACGTAGCGGCTGATGGAACGGCGCGCGGCCTCGATCTGGCGCGAGGTGAGCTGGCCGGTCGCGGTCGACTTCAAGCCGTACTCGCCGAAGCTGACGGCGTTCGCGTTCCAGCTCAGGCCCTCGTTCCGGCCCTTGTGCATCTTGCGGTATTTGGTTCGCTTGGGTTGCAACATGACTTAGCCCCTTGCCTCGCGATCGCGCGGCGGACGCGGGCCGCGCGGACGATCATTGCGATCGTTACGATCACCACGCTCCGGGCGCGGCGAATCGTCCTGCTTTTCCTGGCCGACCTGGCTGAAGTCGAACACTTCACCCTTGTACACCCAGACCTTGATGCCGATGATCCCGTAGGTGGTCTTGGCCTCGGCGAAGCCGTAGTCGATATCGGCGCGGAGGGTATGCAGCGGCACGCGGCCTTCGCGGTACCACTCCGAACGCGCGATCTCGGCGCCGTTCAGGCGGCCGGCGACGTTGACCTTGATGCCCAGCGCGCCCAGGCGCATCGCGTTGCCGACGGCGCGCTTCATCGCGCGGCGGAACATGATGCGGCGCTCGAGCTGTTGCGCGATCGACTCGGCGACCAGCTGCGCGTCGAGTTCGGGCTTGCGGACTTCGGTGACGTTGATGTGCGCCGGGACGCCCATCAGGTCGCTGACTTCCTTGCGCAGCTTCTCGATGTCCTCGCCGCGCTTGCCGATCACCACGCCCGGACGGGCGGTGTGGATCGTGACGCGCGCCGTCTTGGCCGGACGCTCGATCAGGATCTTGCTGATGCCGGCCTGGGCCAGCTTCTTGCGCAGCATCTCGCGGACCTTGAGGTCGGCGGCCAGGTAACCGGCGTATTCCTTCTTGCCGGCGTACCACTTGGAATTCCAGTCCTTGGCGATGCCCAGGCGGATGCCGGTGGGATGAACTTTATGACCCATCTTATTTGCCCTCGCCCACGACCACGGTGATATGGCTGGTGCGCTTGAGAATGCGGGTGCCGCGGCCCTTCGCACGCGCCATGAAGCGCTTCAGCGTGGGACCTTCGTCGACCATGATCGTCTTCACCTTCAGCTCGTCGGCGTCGGCGCCGGCGTTGTTTTCGGCATTGGAGATCGCCGACCACAGCAGCTTGTGGATCATGTGCGCGGCCTTCTTGTCGCTGAACTTCAGCAAGTCGAGGGCGCGGGCGGCCGGCAGGCCGCGCACCTGGTCGGCGACCAGGCGGGCTTTCTGCGGGGAGATGCGCGCGGTGCGCAGGATGGCTTTGGCTTCCATGGTCATCTCCTTACTTCTTCGCCTCGGCCTTCTTGTCGCCGCCGTGGCCCTTGAAGGTCCGGGTCAGCGCGAACTCGCCGAGCTTGTGGCCGACCATGTTCTCGTTGACCAGCACCGGGATGTGGTTCTTGCCGTTGTGCACGGCGATGGTGAAGCCCACCATCTCCGGCAGGATCATCGAACGGCGCGACCAGGTCTTGATCGGCTTCTTGGTGTTGCCCGCGGACTCCACCTTCTTGATCAGGTGGTGGTCGACGAACGGACCCTTTTTCAGTGAACGTGCCATTGCCGATTAGCTCCTACGATCGCGCACGATGAACTTCTGCGTGCGCTTGTTCTTGCGGGTCTTGTAACCCTTGGTCGGCACGCCCCACGGGGTGACCGGATGCGGGTTGCCCTGTCCGGCCTTGGCCTCGCCGCCGCCGTGCGGGTGGTCGACCGGGTTCATCGCCGCGCCGCGAACGGTCGGGCGGATGCCGCGCCAGCGCTTGGCGCCGGCCTTACCCAGCTTTTCCAGGTTGTGCTCGTCGTTGCCGACTTCGCCGATGGTGGCGCGGCAGTCGACCGGAACGCGGCGCATTTCGCCCGAACGCAGACGCAGCGTGGCGTAGCCCTGCTCGCGAGCGATCAGCTGCACGCCGGCGCCGGCCGCGCGGGCCAGCTGGGCGCCCTTGCCCGGCTTCATCTCGATGCAATGCACCGTGGTGCCGACCGGGATGTTGAGCAGCGGCAGGGTGTTGCCGGCGCGGATCGGAGCGTCGTTGCCCGCGATCACTTGGTCGCCGGCCTTCAGGCCCTTCGGCGCGATGATGTAGCGGCGCTCGCCGTCGACGTAGCACAGCAGCGCGATGTGCGCGGTGCGGTTCGGGTCGTACTCGATCCGCTCGACGCGCGCGGCGATGCCTTCCTTGTCGCGCTTGAAGTCGATGATGCGGTAATGCTGCTTGTGACCGCCGCCGACGTGGCGGGTGGTGATGCGGCCGTAGTTGTTGCGGCCGCCGGTCTTGCCCTGCTTCTCGACCAGCGCAGCGTGCGGCGCGCCCTTGTGCAGATCGGGCGTGACCACGCGCACCGCGGAACGGCGGCCGGCGGAAGTGGGTTTGAAAGTCATCAATGCCATGGTCTAGTTCCTCAGGCCTTGGTCATCATCACGTCGATCGACTGGCCTTCGGCCAGCTTCACGTAGGCCTTGCGCCAGCTGCCGCGACGGCCCAGGCGGTTACGGAAGGCCTTGTTCTTGCCCTTCACGTTGACCACGTTCACCGCCTCGACCTTGACGTCGAAGATCTGCTCGACGGCCGCCTTCACGTCGGCCTTGGTGGCGTCGGTGGCGACTTCGAACACGTACTGATTGGAAAGCTCCTGCAACCGGGCGGTCTTTTCGGACACGCGCGGCGCGCGGATTACGTTGTAGACGTTGGTGCTCATGCCAGCCACTCCTCGATCTTCTTGACGGCGTCGGCGGTCACCAGCACGGTGTCGGCGCCGACCAGGGCGACCGGGTCCAGGCCCTGCACGTCGCGCACTTCGACGTACGGCAGGTTGCGCGCGGACAGATACAGGTGCTCGGAAGCCTCTTCGGTCACGATCAGCGGGCGCTGGCCCAGATCGAAGCCCTTCAGCTTCTCGACCAGGCCGCTGGTCTTGGTGGCGTCCACGTCGAACGCGTCCACGACCTTGAGGCGGCCCTGGCGGTTGAGCTCGGACAGGATCGCCGAGATCGCCGCGCGGTACATCTTGCGGTTGACCTTCTGCTCGAAGCTGCGCGGCTTGGCCGCGAAGGTCACGCCGCCGCCGACGAAGATCGGAGCCGTCAACGCGCCGTGACGCGCGCCGCCGCCCTTCTGCTTCTTCGACTTCTTGGTCGTGCCGTTGACTTCCGAGCGCGTTTTCTGCGCCTTGGTGCCGGCGCGGCCGGCGTTGCGGTACGCGACCACGACCTGGTGCACGAGGTCATGGCTGAATTCGCGGCCGAACACGGCGTCGGAGACCGACAGTTTTTCTTTGCTATTGGTGATAGCGAGTTCCATCGTCGTCGCTCCTTATGCCTTGCTCGTCGGACGGACGATGACGTCGCCGCCCGGCGCGCCCGGCACCGCGCCCTTGACCGCGATCAGGCCGCGCTCGGCGTCCACCTTGATCACTTCCAAGTTCTGCGTGCTCTGGCGCACGGCGCCCATATGGCCGGACATCTTCTTGCCCGGGAAAACGCGGCCCGGCGTCTGGCGCTGGCCGATCGAGCCCGGGGCGCGATGCGACAGCGAGTTGCCGTGGGTGGCGTCGCCCATCTTGAAGTTCCAGCGCTTGATCGTGCCCTGGAAGCCCTTGCCCTTGGTCACGCCTTCGACGTCGACAATCTGCCCGACTTCGAAGATGTCGGCCTTGATCTCGCCGCCGACCTGGAAGTCGCCGATCTTGTCGGCTTCCACGCGCAGCTCCCACAGGCCGCGGCCCGCTTCCACCTTGGCCTTGGCCAGGTGGCCGGCTTCCGGCTTGGTCAGCAGCGCGGCGCGCTTGACGCCGGCGGTGATCTGCACGGCGCTGTAGCCGTCGGTTTCGACGGTCTTGATTTGGGTGATGCGGTTCGGGGTCGCCTCGATCAGGGTCACCGGAACCGACTTGCCGTCTTCGGTGAAGATGCGGCTCATGCCGGCCTTACGGCCGACGATGCCCAACGAATATTTCTTCGCGGTCATGGTCCTAGCCTCAGGTCAACTTGATTTGCACGTCGACGCCCGCCGCGAGTTCGAGCTTCATCAGCGCGTCCACGGTCTTGTCGTTGGGGTCGACGATGTCGAGCACGCGCTTGTGCGTGCGGGTCTCGTACTGGTCGCGCGCGTCTTTGTCGACGTGCGGCGACACCAGCACGGTGTAGCGTTCGATCTTGGTGGGCAGCGGGATCGGGCCGCGCACTTGCGCGCCGGTCCGCTTGGCCGTCTCGACGATCTCGCTGGCCGAACGGTCGATCAAACGATGATCGAACGCCTTGAGCCGAATCCGGATCTTTTGGTCCGCCATGGCGGAGACTCCTTCGTTAAAGAGCGACGGGTTTCGCGGCTGGGTGCGCAAAACCCCATGAAATCAAGACTTTCCGGGTCAAATGAAGCCCTTGCGGCCCGGCAGTATCCTTACGAAAAACTAGGCGGCCCGGTCACCCGGCCCGCCCAGAGCAAAAAAGTATAAGGCGTGTGAATAGCCTCCGTCAACAGCGAACCCGCTGTTCGGAGGCCTGCCACACGACTTTCTTCCTTGTCTGGCGAACACGAGGCCCGTCCTGGACCTCTTTTCGCGGTAGCCGGCGCGCGACCCAAGCGGACGCCGGTGGTATTTCTTTCTGTCCGGACTAATTTAACCCGGACGAATTACTGCGTCGTAGCTCTGGATCCCGGCTTTCGCCGGGATGACGCCCAGGCCTTACGGCCGGTGCATCACTTGATGATCTTGGCCACCACGCCGGCGCCGACGGTGCGGCCGCCTTCGCGGATCGCGAAGCGCAGGCCTTCGTCCATCGCCACCGGGTTGATCAGCGACACCACCATTTTGATGTTGTCGCCCGGCATCACCATCTCCACGCCTTCCGGCAAGGTCACCGCACCGGTGATGTCGGTCGTGCGGAAGTAGAACTGCGGACGGTAGCCCTTGAAGAACGGCGTGTGACGGCCGCCTTCGTCCTTGCTCAGCACGTACACCTCGGCCTCGAACTCGGTGTGCGGGGAGATGCTGCCCGGCTTGCACAGCACCTGGCCGCGCTCCACGTCGTCGCGCTTGGTGCCGCGCAGCAGCAGGCCCGCGTTGTCGCCCGCCTGGCCCTGGTCCAGCAGCTTGCGGAACATCTCAACGCCCGTCACCGTGGTCTTCTGGGTCGGACGGATACCGACGATTTCGATTTCGTCGCCCACCTTGATGATCCCGC
The DNA here is from genome assembly GCF_005239095.1 of Luteimonas gilva. GTDB lineage: Bacteria > Pseudomonadota > Gammaproteobacteria > Xanthomonadales > Xanthomonadaceae > Luteimonas_C > Luteimonas_C gilva. The sequence goes on from NZ_SZUA01000001.1 coordinate 1,443,420, forward strand.
GCTCGATACGACCGGTCACCACCGTGCCGCGGCCGGAGATCGAGAACACGTCTTCCACCGGCATCAGGAACGGCTTGTCGATGTCGCGCTCGGGCTCGGGAATGTAGGTGTCCAGCGCTTCCACCAGCTTCAGGATCGCCGGCACGCCGATTTCGCTCTGGTCGCCTTCCAGCGCCTTCAGCGCCGAACCCTTCACGATCGGGGTGTCGTCGCCCGGGAACTCGTACTTGCTCAGGAGTTCACGCACTTCCATCTCCACGAGCTCCAACAGCTCGGCGTCGTCCACCATGTCCGCCTTGTTCAGGAACACCACGATGTACGGCACGCCCACCTGGCGCGCCAGCAGGATGTGTTCGCGCGTCTGCGGCATCGGGCCGTCGGCGGCCGAGCACACCAGGATCGCACCGTCCATCTGCGCCGCACCGGTGATCATGTTCTTCACGTAGTCCGCGTGGCCCGGGCAGTCCACGTGCGCGTAGTGGCGCGTGGGGCTTTCGTATTCCACGTGCGCGGTCGAGATCGTGATCCCGCGCGCCTTCTCTTCCGGCGCCGCGTCGATCTGGTCGTACGCCTTGAACTCGCCGCCGAAACGCTCCGCGCCGATCTTCGTCAGCGCCGCCGTCAGCGTCGTCTTGCCGTGATCCACGTGCCCGATCGTGCCCACGTTCACGTGGGGCTTGGTGCGCTCGAATTTACCCTTGGCCATGATGGTCTCTCTTTAAATCTGATTCGAATGGGGAATCCGGATTCCGGAAGAAGCGGGTTCGGCCTGGCCGAACCCGCAAGATGCAACAACCGGCTTACGCCTTCTTGATGACCGCTTCGGCGATGTTGTTCGGCGCCTCGGCGTAATGGTCGAACTCCATCGTGAAGGTCGCGCGGCCCTGGGTGAGCGAACGGATGGTGGTCGCGTAACCGAACATCTCGCCCAGCGGCACCATCGCGTTGATGGTCTTGCCCGACGGCGTGTCGTCCTGGCCCTGGAGCAGGCCGCGACGACGGCTCAGGTCGCCCATCACGTCGCCGACGTACTCTTCAGGCGTCACCACTTCGACCTTCATCATCGGCTCCAGCAGGACCGGATCGGCCTTGCGGAAGCCTTCCTTGAAGGCCATCGACGCGGCGAGCTTGAACGCCATTTCCGACGAGTCGACGTCGTGGTACGAACCGAACACCAGCTTGGTCTTGATGCCCACCACCGGGAAGCCCGCGAGCGGACCGCTGGTGATGGTTTCGCGCAAGCCCTTCTCCACCGCCGGGATGAATTCCTTCGGGATCACGCCGCCGGTGATGTCGTTGATGAACAGGAAATCGTTCTCGACGTCCGGGTTGGCGCGATCTTCGGCCGTCATCGGCGACAGCTCGATCACCACGTGGCCGTACTGGCCCTTACCGCCCGACTGCTTGGCGTGCTTGTAGTCCGACTTGACGTCCGACTTGCGGATCGTTTCGCGGTAGGCCACCTGCGGCTTGCCGACGTTGGCTTCCACGTTGAATTCGCGGCGCATGCGGTCGACGATGATGTCCAGGTGCAGCTCGCCCATGCCGGCGATGATGGTCTGGCCCGATTCTTCGTCGGTACGCACGCGGAACGAAGGATCTTCCTGCGCCAAACGGCCCAGGGCGAGACCCATCTTTTCCTGGTCCGACTTGGTCTTCGGCTCGACCGCCATCGAGATGACCGGCTCCGGGAACACCATGCGCTCGAGGGTGATGACGTGATCGCCAGCGCACAGCGTGTCGCCGGTGGTCACGTCCTTCAAGCCCACGGCCGCGGCGATGTCGCCGGCGCGGACTTCCTTGATCTCTTCGCGGTTGTTGGCGTGCATCTGCAGGATGCGGCCGATGCGCTCCTTCTTCGACTTGACCGGGTTGTACACCTGGTCGCCGGAGTTGAGCGTGCCGGAATAGACGCGGAAGAACGTCAGCGAGCCCACGAACGGGTCGGTCATGATCTTGAACGCGAGCGCGGAGAACGGCGCGGCGTCGTCGGCCTTGCGCGTGTCTTCCTTCTCGTCTTCGTCGATGCCCTTGACCGGCGGACGGTCGGCCGGCGACGGCAGCAGCTGCACGACGGCGTCGAGCATCGCCTGCACGCCCTTGTTCTTGAACGCGGTGCCGCAGTAGACCGGGATCACCTCGACCTTCAGGGTGCGCTCGCGGATGCCGGCGAGGATTTCGTCCTCGGACAGGTCGCCTTCGTTCAGATACTTGTCCATCAGCACTTCGTTGGCTTCGGCGGCGGCCTCGACCATGAAGTTGCGCGCGGCCGTGGCCTTGTCGACCAGGTTGGCCGGAATGTCGCCGTAAGTGAACGTGGCGCCCTTGTCTTCCATGTTCCAGATGATGGATTTCATCTTGACCAGGTCGACCACGCCCTCGAAGCCTTCTTCGGCGCCGATCGGCACCTGCATCGGCACGGCGTACGCGCCCAGGCGCGACTTCAGCTGCTCGACGACCTTGTCGAAGTTGGCACCGGTGCGGTCCATCTTGTTGACGAACGCAAGGCGCGGCACCGAGTACTTGTTGGCCTGGCGCCACACGGTCTCGGACTGCGGCTGCACGCCGCCCACGGCGCACAGCACGAACACAGCACCGTCGAGCACGCGCAAGGAACGCTCGACTTCGATGGTGAAGTCGACGTGCCCGGGGGTGTCGATGATGTTGAAGCGGTGCTCCGGGAAGGACTTGTCCATGCCCTTCCAGAACGCCGTCGTCGCCGCCGACGTGATGGTGATGCCGCGTTCCTGCTCCTGCTCCATCCAGTCCATCGTCGCGGCGCCTTCGTGCACCTCGCCGATCTTGTGGTTCACACCGGTGTAGAACAGGATGCGCTCGGTCGTCGTCGTCTTGCCGGCGTCGATGTGCGCCATGATGCCGAAGTTGCGGTAGCGCTCGATGGGAGTGGTGCGAGCCACGACAGTCTCTCTTTTCTGTTTGCGGATGGCCGAACGCCGCCTTTGAGGCGGCCTTCGGATTCGTCGTGCGGCGCGGACGCCGCAGGGGCACCTAAATGGTGCCGGAAGCCCCTAGAAACAAGGGGCCAAGGCCGTTACCAGCGGTAGTGCGCGAACGCCTTGTTCGCTTCCGCCATGCGATGGGTTTCTTCGCGCTTCTTGATGGCGCCGCCGCGGTTTTCCGAAGCGTCGATCAGTTCGGCGGCCAGCTTGCGCGGCATGCTGTTCTCGCCGCGCTTGCGGGCCGATTCGATCAGCCAGCGCATCGCCAGCGCCATGCGGCGCGAGGCGCGCACTTCGACCGGCACCTGGTAGGTGGCGCCGCCGACGCGACGGGACTTCACCTCGACCGACGGCGAGATGTTGCCCAGCGCCTTCTCGACCAGCTCGAGCGCATTGGCGTTCTTTTCGCCGATCACGTCCATGGCGCCGTACACGATCTTCTCGGCGACGGACTTCTTGCCGCTCTGCATGACCATGTTGATGAAGCGGGCGATCGTCTCGCTCCCGTGCTTCGGGTCGGGCAGGACGGTGCGTTGGGGGGCGGAACCTTTACGGGACATGGATGTATCTGCCTATTGCTTGTTGGAAGTGCGGCCAGGAACGGCCGCGCTAGCTTTTCCCGGGCGAACGCCCGGAATACTCAACTCTTGGGACGCTTGGCGCCGTACTTGGAGCGGGCCTGGCGACGCTTGGCGACGCCGGCGGCGTCCAGCGAACCGCGCACGGTGTGGTAGCGCACGCCCGGCAGGTCCTTGACGCGACCGCCGCGGATCAGGACCACGCTGTGCTCCTGCAGGTTGTGGCCTTCGCCGCCGATGTACGAGATCACCTCGTAGCCGTTGGTCAGGCGCACCTTGGCGACTTTGCGCAAGGCCGAGTTCGGCTTCTTCGGCGTGGTCGTGTAGACGCGCGTGCAGACGCCGCGGCGCTGCGGGCAGTTAGCCAACGCAGGCGAAGCGCTCTTGTAGGTTTCGGGGCTGCGCGGCTTACGCACCAGCTGGTTGATCGTTGCCATCGGTTATCGGTTCTGTCGGTTGTGCCGCGGCCGAAACGGCCCCGGTTTGGTGAAAAACAGGAAGGCAGGCGGAAACCCGGCCTACCAAGACGAAAAAGTATAGCTGGCGTTAAACGTTGCCGTCAACGCAAGCCGGTCCGGAATCCCAAGCCGTTCCGCGCGCGGAACGGCTTGAATCCCTTGGAGTTTCCCGCCCAATCCTTGGGCCGAACACGAGGCGCTCCGTGCGCCTCATTTCGGGGTCTGGGACGGCCCGGAGGCCGTCGCGATACCGCAGTTCAGCTAGTTGCCGGACTCCTCGCCGGCCGAAGCTTCGGCTGGCTCGGCCGTTTCGACCGCCGCCGGCGCGTCGGTGCCGGCCAGGGCGTCCATCTCGGCCGCGGTCAGCCCGGAGGCGTTCTTGCGGCGCTGGGTGTGGTACGCCAGACCGGTACCGGCCGGAATCAGGCGGCCGACGATCACGTTCTCCTTCAGGCCGCGCAGGCCGTCGCGGGTGCCGCGGACGGCCGCCTCGGTCAGGACTCGCGTGGTCTCCTGGAACGAAGCCGCGGAGATGAACGACTCGGTCGCCAGCGAGGCCTTGGTGATGCCCAGCAGGACCGGGTCGTACTTGGCCGGCAGTTCGTTGCGGGCGTCGGCCTTCACGTTCTCCTCCAGCACGCGCAGGCGCTCGGCCTGTTCGCCCTGCAGGAACTTGGTGTCGCCCTGGTCGGTGATCTCGACCTTGCGCAGCATCTGGCGAACGATCACTTCGATGTGCTTGTCGTTGATCTTCACGCCCTGCAAGCGGTAGACGTCCTGAATTTCCTTGGTCAGGTACACGGCCAACGGCTCCACGCCGAGCAGGCGCAGGATGTCCTGCGGGCTCGGCTCGCCGTCCACCACGGTCTCGCCCTTCTCCACGTGCTCGCCTTCGAACACGATGATCTGGCGGTACTTGGGGATCAGCTCTTCGTGATCGTTGCCGTCCGGATCCTTGATGATCAGGCGCTGCTTGCCCTTGGTGTCCTTGCCGAACGAGACGATGCCGGAGATCTCGGCCAGGATGGCCGGATCCTTCGGCTTGCGCGCCTCGAACAGGTCGGCCACGCGCGGCAGACCGCCGGTGATGTCGCGGGTCTTGGACGCTTCCTGCGGGATCTTCGCGACCACGTCGCCGACGCCGACCGCGGCGCCGTCCTGCAGGTTCACGATCGAGCGCGGCGGCAGCAGGTACTGCGCCGGCAGATCGGTGCCCGGGATGTTCAGGTCCTTGCCGTTCTTGTCGACGATGCGCACGATCGGACGCAGATCCTTGCCCTGCGAACCGCGACGCTTGGGATCGGTGATCTCGCGCGAGGCCAGGCCGGTCAGTTCGTCGGTCTTCTCGATGACGGTGACGCCGTCGATGAAGTCGTAGAAGCGCATGAAGCCCGCCACTTCCGACACGATCGGGTGGTTATGCGGATCCCAATTGGCGACGGTCTGGCCGGCCTTGATCGACGCGCCGTCCTTGACCGTGATGGTCGCGCCGTAAGGCAACTTGTAGCGCTCACGCTCGCGGCCGTGGCCGTCGAGCACGGACAACTCGCCCGAACGCGACACCGCGACCAGGCTGCCGCTGGCGTGCGACACCGTCTTCAAATTGTTGAACTTGATCGAACCGGTGGTCTTGACCGTGACGTTGTCCACCGCCGCCGCACGCGAAGCCGCGCCGCCGATGTGGAAGGTACGCATGGTGAGCTGCGTGCCGGGCTCGCCGATCGACTGCGCGGCGATGACGCCGACCGACTCGCCGATGTTGACGATGTGGCCGCGCGCCAGGTCGCGTCCGTAGCAGTGCGCGCACACGCCGAACGCCGATTCGCAGGTGATGGTCGAACGCACCTTGATCGACTGCACGCCGGCGTCTTCCAGCTTCTGCACCCAGACTTCGTCCAGGAGCGTGTTGCGGGTGACGATCGGATCGGCGTCGTTGCCGGGCAGGTACACGTCCTCGGCCACGATGCGGCCGAGCACGCGGTCGCGCAGCGGTTCGACCACGTCGCCGCCTTCGACGATCGGGGCCATGGTCAGGCCGTCGCTGGTGCCGCAATCGACTTCGGTGATCACCACGTCCTGGGCCACGTCGACCAGGCGACGGGTCAGGTAACCCGAGTTCGCCGTCTTCAACGCGGTGTCCGCCAAGCCCTTACGAGCGCCGTGGGTCGAGATGAAGTACTGCTGGACGTTCAGGCCTTCGCGGAAGTTCGAGGTGATCGGCGTCTCGATGATCGAGCCGTCCGGCTTGGCCATCAGGCCGCGCATGCCGGCGAGCTGGCGGATCTGCGCTTGCGAACCGCGCGCGCCCGAGTCGGCCATGATGTAGATCGAGTTCATCGACTTCTGCTCGATCTTCTCGCCCTTGGCGTTGGTCACCGTCTCGGTGCCGATCGCGTCCATCATCGCCTTGGCCACGCGCTCGTTGGTGCGCGACCAGATGTCGACGACCTTGTTGTAGCGCTCGCCGGCGGTGACCAGGCCGCTCTGGTACTGCTGCTGGATCTCCAGCACTTCGGCCTCGGCCTCGTCCAGGATGCCCTTCTTCTCGTCCGGGATGATCATGTCGTCGATGCCGATCGACACGCCGGCGCGGGTCGCGTTGGCGAAACCGGTGTACATCAGCTGGTCGGCGAACACCACCGTCTCCTTCAACCCCAGCATGCGGTAGCAGGTGTTGATCAGGCGGCTGATGTTCTTCTTGGTCAGCTCGGTGTTGGCCAGCGAGAACGGCAGGCCTTCGGGCAGGATCTCGGCCAGCAGCGCGCGCCCGACCGTGGTGTCCACGATCGAGGTCTTCTTCTCGCGCGAACCGTCTTCGTTGACCACGGTTTCGGTGATGCGCACCTTGACCTTGGCGTGAATGCCGACGGCCTTGTTGTCGAAGGCGCGCTTAACCTCGGCGATGTTCGCGAACACCATGCCCTCGCCGCGGGCGTTCTCCAGCGCGCGGGTCATGTAGTACAGGCCCAGCACCACGTCCTGCGACGGCACGATGATAGGCTCGCCGTTCGCCGGGGACAGGATGTTGTTGGACGACATCATCAGCGCGCGCGCTTCCAGCTGGGCCTCGAGGCTCAGCGGCACGTGCACGGCCATCTGGTCGCCGTCGAAGTCGGCGTTGAACGCGGTGCAGACCAGCGGATGCAGCTGGATCGCCTTGCCTTCGATCAGCACCGGCTCGAACGCCTGGATGCCCAAACGGTGCAGGGTCGGCGCGCGGTTCAGCAGCACCGGATGTTCGCGGATGACCTCTTCCAGGATGTCCCAGACTTCGGCTTCTTCGCGCTCGACCAGCTTCTTGGCCGCCTTGATGGTGGTGGCCAGGCCGCGGCGCTGCAGCTTGGCGAAGATGAAGGGCTTGAACAGTTCCAGCGCCATCTTCTTCGGCAGGCCGCACTCGTGCAGGCGCAGGGTCGGACCGACCACGATCACCGAACGGCCCGAGTAGTCCACGCGCTTGCCGAGCAGGTTCTGGCGGAACCGGCCCTGCTTGCCCTTGATCATGTCGGCCAGCGACTTGAGCGGGCGCTTGTTGGTGCCGGTGATGGCGCGGCCGCGGCGGCCGTTGTCCATCAGCGCGTCGACCGACTCCTGCAGCATGCGCTTCTCGTTGCGCACGATGATGTCGGGCGCGTTGAGTTCGAGCAGGCGGCGCAGGCGGTTGTTGCGGTTGATGACGCGGCGGTACAGATCGTTCAGATCCGAAGTCGCGAAGCGGCCGCCGTCCAGCGGCACCAGCGGACGCAGGTCCGGCGGCAGCACCGGCAGCACGGTCATCACCATCCATTCGGGGCGGTTGCCCGACTCGAGGAAGGCTTCGACCAGCTTGATCCGCTTGGTCAGGCGCTTGAGCTTGGTCTCGCTGTTGGTCGAGGCGATCTCTTCCTTCAGCTTCACCATCTCGGCCTGCAGGTCGATCGTGCGCAGCAGTTCGAACACCGCTTCGGCGCCCATCGAGGCTTCGAAGTCGTCGCCGTGCTCCTGGCGCGCCTGCATGAACTGCTCTTCGTTCAGCAGCTGACCCTGCTCGAGCGGGGTCAGGCCCGGCTCGGTCACGACGTAGGCTTCGAAGTACAGGATGCGTTCGATGTCGCGCAGGGTCATGTCCAGCATCAGGCCGATGCGCGAGGGCAGCGACTTGAGGAACCAGATGTGGGCGACCGGCGATGCGAGGTCGATGTGGCCCATGCGCTCGCGGCGCACCTTGGCCAGGGTGACTTCGGTGCCGCACTTCTCGCAGACCACGCCGCGGTGCTTCATGCGCTTGTACTTGCCGCACAGGCACTCGTAGTCCTTGATCGGGCCGAAGATGGCGGCGCAGAACAGGCCGTCGCGCTCCGGCTTGAAGGTGCGGTAGTTGATGGTTTCCGGCTTCTTCACTTCGCCGTAGGACCAGGAACGGATCAAGTCCGGCGAAGCGAGCGCGATCTTGATCGCGTCGAAGTCCGGAGCCTGGCGCTGCTGGTTGAACAGGTTCAATAGGTCTTTCATTGCTGTCTCCTAGGAGCTGGATGAGAGGTTCGAGTTTCGGTTTCCCCGCACTCAGTGCTCTTCCAACTCCATGTTGATGCCGAGCGAACGGATTTCCTTCACCAGGACGTTGAAGGACTCCGGCATGCCGGCCACCATCTCGTACTCGCCGTCGACAATGTTCTTGTACATCTGGTTGCGGCCCTGCACGTCGTCGGACTTCACCGTCAGCATTTCCTGCAGGGTGTAGGCCGCGCCGTAGGCTTCCAGCGCCCAGACTTCCATTTCGCCGAAACGCTGGCCGCCGAACTGCGCCTTGCCGCCCAGCGGCTGCTGGGTGACGAGCGAGTACGGACCGGTCGAACGGGCGTGCATCTTGTCGTCGACCAGGTGGTTCAGCTTCAGCATGTGCATGTAGCCGACCGTGACCGGACGTTCGAAGGCTTCGCCGGTGCGGCCGTCGTGCAGCATGGTCTGGCCGTTGGTCGGCAGGTCGGCGAGTTGCAGCATCGCCTTGATTTCGGCTTCGTTGGCGCCGTCGAACACCGGGGTCGCCATCGGCACGCCGTCCTGCAGGTTGCCCGCCAGCGCCAGCAGTTCCTGATCGCTGAACTTGGTCAGATCCACGCGCTGACCGTGCAGCTTCTGGTCGTGGTTGTAGATCTGGTCCAGGAACGAACGCAGCTCGGCCACCTTGGCCTGCGCTTCCATCATCCGCTGGATCTTCTGGCCCAGGCCCTTCGCCGCCCAACCCAAGTGCGTTTCCAAAATCTGGCCGATGTTCATTCGGCTCGGCACGCCCAGCGGGTTCAGCACGATGTCGACGGTCTGGCCGTCGGCCATGTACGGCATGTCCTCGACAGGAACAATCGTCGAGACCACACCCTTGTTGCCGTGGCGGCCGGCCATCTTGTCGCCCGGCTGGATGCGGCGCTTGACGGCCAGGAACACCTTGACCATCTTCAGCACGCCCGGAGCGAGGTCGTCGCCCTGAGTGATCTTGCCGCGCTTGTCGGCGAAACGCTTCTCGAATTCCTTCTGATGGGCGTCGATCTGCTTCTGGGCGCGTTCGATCGCGTCGATCGCGTCGTCGTCCTTCATCCGGATCTGGAACCAGTCGGACTTCTTCAGGCCGTCGAGCACCAGCGAGCTGACCGTGTCGCCCTTCTTCAGGCCCGGGCCGCCGTTGGCGATCTTGCCGATGATTTGCGAACGCAGACGGGCGTAGATCGCCGATTCCAGGATGCGGAACTGGTCGTCGAAGTCCTTCTTGACGCGCTTGATCTCGTTTTCCTCGATCTGGCGCGCGCGCTTGTCCTTCTCGATGCCGTCGCGGGTGAAGACCTGCACGTCGATGACGGTGCCGTCCATGCCCGGCGGCACGCGCAGCGAGCTGTCCTTAACGTCGGAGGCCTTCTCGCCGAAGATCGCGCGCAGCAGCTTCTCTTCCGGAGTGAGCTGCGACTCGCCCTTCGGCGTGACCTTGCCGACCATGATGTCGCCGGCGCGCACTTCGGCGCCGATGTACACCACGCCCGACTCGTCCAGCCGGTTCAGCGCCTGCTCGGACACGTTCGGGATGTCCGCGGAGATCTCTTCCGGACCCAGCTTGGTGTCGCGCGCCACGCAGGTCAGCTCTTCGATGTGGATCGTGGTGTAGCGATCCTCCTCGACCACGCGCTCGGAGAGCAGGATCGAGTCTTCGAAGTTGTAGCCGTTCCACGGCATGAACGCGACCAGCATGTTCTGGCCGAGCGCGAGCTCGCCGATGTCGGTCGAAGGACCGTCGGCCAGCACGTCGCCGCGCGCGACCTTGTCGCCCACGTTCACCAGCGGGGTCTGGTTGATGCAGGTGTTCTGGTTGGAACGCGTGTACTTGATCAGGGTGTAGATGTCGACGCCGGCATCGGTATCGCCGGAGATCTCATTCTCGTTGACCTTGACCACGATGCGGCCGGCGTCGATCTGCTCGATCACGCCGCCGCGGCGCGCGTTCACCGTCACGCCCGAGTCGCGCGCCACGGCGCGCTCGATGCCGGTGCCCACCAGCGGCTTCTGCGACTTCAGCGTCGGCACGGCCTGGCGCTGCATGTTCGCGCCCATCAGCGCGCGGTTGGCGTCGTCGTGCTCCAGGAACGGCACCAGCGCGGCCGCGACCGACACGGTCTGCATCGGCGAGACGTCCATGAAGTGGATTTCGCTCGGCGGCTTGAGCAGGTTTTCGCCCTGGAAGCGGCAGGCGACGAACTGTGAGGTCAGATTGCCCTTATCGTCCTGCGGCGCGTTGGCCTGGGCGATGACGTACTCGTTCTCCTCGATCGCCGACAGGTACTCGATCTCGTCGGTGACGCGGCTGTTGACGACCTTGCGGTACGGCGTCTCCAGGAAGCCGTAGCCGTTGGTGCGCGCGAACACGGCCAGCGAGTTGATCAGGCCGATGTTCGGGCCTTCCGGCGTCTCGATGGTGCAGACGCGGCCGTAGTGGGTCGGATGCACGTCGCGCACTTCGAAGCCGGCGCGCTCGCGGGTCAGGCCGCCCGGGCCCAACGCGGACACGCGACGCTTGTGCGTGACTTCCGACAGCGGGTTGTTCTGGTCCATGAACTGCGACAGCTGGCTGGAACCGAAGAACTCCTTGATCGCGGCCGCGACGGGCTTGGCGTTGATCAGGTCCTGCGGGGTCAGGCCGTCGGCCTCGGCCATCGTCAGGCGCTCCTTGACGGCGCGCTCGACGCGGACCAAGCCCACGCGGAACACGTTCTCGGCCATTTCGCCGACGCTGCGCACGCGACGGTTGCCCAGGTGATCGATGTCGTCCACCGTGCCGCGGCCGTTGCGGATTTCGGTCAGGACCTTGATCACGTCCAGGATGTCGGACGTGTTGCCGTATTCGCCGACCAGGCGCTTGCTCTCGTCGTCGCCGCGCTCGGCGAAGTACTTGTGGTCGTACAGCACCGAGGCGCCGGTGACTTCCTTGCGGCCGATGCGGCGGTTGAACTTCATCCGGCCCACGGCCGACAGGTCGTAGCGCTCGAAAGTGAAGAACAGGTTGTGGAACAGGTTCTGCGCGGCGTCCTTGGTCGGCGGTTCGCCCGGACGCATCATCCGGTAGATTTCTACCAGCGCTTCGAGCTGGGTCTTGGTGCCGTCGATGCGCAGCGTATTGGACAGATAAGCGCCGCGATCCAGGTCGTTGACCCAGATCGTGCCCACGGCCGTCACTTCCGCCTTGCGGAACTTGGCCAGTTGGTCTTCAGTGATCTCGTCGTTGGCGGTAGCCAGCACTTCGCCGGTCGAGGCGTCGATCACGTCGTGCGACAGTATCCGGCCCACCAAGTACGCGTCCGGCACGGCCAGCGCGGCGATGCCCGACTGCTCGAGCTGCTTCACGTGGCGCGCGGTGATGCGCTTGCCCGCTTCGACGATGACCTTGTCGCCGTCGGCCAGGTCGAATTCGAGGGTTTCGCCGCGCAGGCGCTCGGCCACCAGCTCCAGCTCCACGCCTTCGGGCAGGATATGGAAGGTGTTGATCTCGAAGAACTCGTTGAGCATCTCCTCGTTGGAGTAGCCCAGCGCGCGCAGCAGCACGCTGACCGGCAGCTTGCGGCGGCGGTCGATGCGGGTGAACAGCGCGTCCTTCGGGTCGAATTCGAAATCGAGCCAGGAGCCGCGGTAAGGAATGATGCGGGCGCTGTACAGCAGCTTGCCCGAGCTGTGGGTCTTGCCGCGGTCGTGGTCGAAGAACACGCCCGGCGAGCGGTGCAGCTGCGAGACGATGACGCGTTCGGTGCCGTTGACTATGAAGGTGCCGTTGTCGGTCATGAGCGGGATTTCGCCCATGTAGACTTCCTGCTCCTTCACGTACTTGATGGCCTTGCTCGACGATTCGCGATCGTAGATGACCAGGCGCACGGTGACGCGCAGCGGCGCGCCGTAGCTGAGGCCGCGGTTGCGGCACTCGCGCTCGTCGAACGCCGGCTCGCCGAGCTTGTAGCCGACGTATTCCAGCGAGGCGTAGCCGTTGTAGCTGGTGATCGGAAACACCGACTTCAGCGCGGCGTGCAGGCCGCGGTCTTCGCGCTTGGCCGGGTCCGCGTTTTCCTGCAGGAATTCGCGATAGGAATCGACCTGGATGGCCAGCAGGAACGGCACTTCGAGGATCGAGCCGCGCTTGCCGAAATCCTTGCGGATGCGCTTCTTTTCGGTGAACGAATAAGTCGTCATGGAGAACTACCGCCTTGTCTGTGGGCGCCGCGCGTCCGCGGGCCTGGGGGAACAAGAATTGCCAGTGGGAAGTCGCTGGTATTGCCGGCACCAGCACGCCTTCTCCCGCTACTTCCGACTGTCAACTCGACCTCTTGCGGTTGGCGGCGCGAATGCCGCGAACCGGAACTTCAACAACGACCGAAGGCCGGGGGCTTCCGCCCCCAGCCTCGGCTGGCCGCCACTACCTCTGGCGACGCAACAACGCTTACTTGACTTCGACCGTGGCGCCGGCCGCTTCCAAGTCCTTCTTGAACTTGGCGGCGTCGTCCTTCGACACGCCTTCCTTCACGGTGCCGCCGGCCTCGGTGAGGTCCTTGGCTTCCTTCAGGCCCAGGCCGGTGATGGCGCGGACGACCTTGATGACTTCGACCTTCTTCTCGCCGGCGGTCTTCAGCACGACGGTGAACTCGGTCTGCTCTTCGGCCGGAGCGGCAGCGGCGGCGGCCGGGCCAGCGGCGACGGCCACCGGAGCGGCGGCGGACACGCCGAACTTCTCTTCCATCGCCTTGACCAGCTCCATCACCTCGACGAGGGTCTTGCTGCTGATCGCTTCGATGATCTGCTCGTTGGAAAGGGACATTGTGATTTACCTCTGTTATCTAAGATTGGAAACGACTATTGGATTTCGGAAATCGGATACCGAACGGTTCGCCTTAGGCGGCCTTCTGCTGTCCGACCGCGTTGGTGACGCGGGCGATCTGCGAGGCCGGCTCGCTGAGCAGGCGGACCAGCATGGTCGCCGGCTGCACCATGACGCTGAGCAGCATCGACAGCGCTTGGTCGCGGGTCGGCAGCGACGCCAGGACATCCACATGGGAGCCCGGGTACATCTGCCCGCCCAACGACACCAGGCGCGGCTTCAGCTTTTCGTTCGCTTTCGCGAACTCTTTGATCAGACGTCCGGCGGCGCCGGGATCTTCCTTCGAGAAGGCGTACAGCAAGGGGCCGGTCAGCGCGTCTTTGACGACGGCGTAATCGGTGCCCTCCACTGCGCGCGAGACCAGCGTGTTCTTGGCTACTTTCAAGAAAACGCCTTCCTGACGCGCCTTCTTGCGAAGGTTGGTCAGCTGCTCGACGGTAAGGCCCACGTATTCCGCGGCGACCAGCGAGTGCGCCTTGCCGGCGACCTCGGCCAGTTCGGCAACGACTTCCTGCTTCTGGGTCAGATTTAGAGCCATTGCATTACCTCGATGATTCCGATGGCGGTGAACTGCCTTCGGAACTCCTGAACGCCATCACCGGTTCCGAACCGGGATGGTCCTGGTCGGCATCGGTCCTTCGATGCCGGGACGCCCGAAAATTGGCGCCCTCTGCGGTTGGCCGTTTCCAGATCTCGTACAACACAAAATCACTGGAGGGTCGGCAACCATCTGCGCAGGCTGTTGCGATTAAGCGACCTCGCTTTCCGCGACGGCGATTCCTTGCCAATCGAGCATCCGTGCCCGTCGTCGTGGTGCGCTGACCGCGCCTGCGGTCTTTGACGGCTTCGCTTCGGCTTGCGCCTCGGCGATGCCCTCAAAATTCTTGCTCCCTCTCCCGCTTGCGGGAGAGGATTGGGGTGAGGGCCGGCCAGCGAATTAGCTCGCTGCGCTCGCGCCCTCATCCCAGCCTTCTCCCGCGAGCGGGAGAAGGGGCTAAAGCATTACTTCAACGACAAAGTGGACTGATCGACGATCACGCCCGGGCCCATGGTCGAGCTCAGCGAGATCTTCTGCAGGTAGGTGCCCTTGGCGCTGGACGGCTTGGCCTTGAGCAGGTCGGCCAGCAGCGCGTGCAGGTTGTCCTTCAGCTTGTCGGCGTCGAAATCGGCCTTGCCGATGGTGCAGTGGATGATGCCGGCTTTGTCGGTGCGGTAGCGCACCTGGCCGCCCTTGGCGTTCTTCACCGCTTCGGCCGGGTTCGGCGACACGGTGCCCACCTTCGGGTTCGGCATCAGGCCGCGCGGGCCCAGCACCTGGCCGAGCTTGCCGACCACGCGCATGGCGTCCGGCGTGGCGATGACCACGTCGTAGTTCAGGTCGCCGGCCTGCATCTTCTCGGCCAGGTCGTCCATGCCCACGGCTTCGGCGCCCGCGGCCAGGGCCTCGTCGGCCTTGGCGCCGGCGGGGGCGAACACCGCCACGCGCACCGACTTGCCGGTGCCGGCCGGCAACACGGTCGAACCGCGCACCTGCTGGTCGGACTTCTTCGCGTCCACGCCCAAACGCACGGCGACATCAACGGACTCGACGAACTTCACCTTGCTGTTCTCGCGGACGATCTTGATCGCTTCGTCGATCGGATAGGCCTTGCCCGGTTCGACCTTGATCTGAGCCTTGATTCGCTTGGTCGTCGTCATGATCAGCCCTCCACCACCAGACCCATGGAACGGGCCGAGCCCGCGATCGTATTCACCGCCGCGTCCAGATCGGCCGCGGTCAGGTCGGCTTCCTTCGCCTTGGCGATGTCTTCCAACTGCTTGCGGGTGACCTTGCCCACCTTCTCGGTGTTCGGGCGCTTGGAACCGGACTGGATGCCGGCCGCCTTCTTCAACAGCACCGAAGCCGGGGTCGACTTGGTGATGAAGGTGAAGGTGCGGTCCGAATACGCGGTGATGATCACCGGCGTCGGCAGACCCGGCTCCAACTTGGAGGTCGCGGCGTTGAACGCTTTGCAGAACTCCATGATGTTCAGGCCGCGCTGACCCAGGGCGGGACCGACCGGCGGCGACGGATTCGCCTGCCCGGCCTTGACCTGCAGTTTGATGTAACCGACTACTTTCTTTGCCATTTCATTGCTCCTGCGAGTGCGAACGCCTTGCGGCTCCTCGCTTCACTTGCCGGTGCGAACCACTCGCGCCGGCGAATTTCTGCTTAGGCCTTCTCGACCTGGCCGAACTCAAGCTCGACCGGGGTGGAGCGGCCGAAGATCAGGACCGCCACGCGGACCCTGCTCTTCTCGTAATTCACTTCCTCGACCACGCCGTTGAAGTCGTTGAACGGGCCGTCGGTGACGCGCACCATCTCGCCCGGCTCGAACAGCACCTTCGGACGCGGCTTCTCGACGCCTTCCTGCACGCGCTGCAGGATCATGTCGGCCTCTTCGTCGCGGATCGGCAGCGGGCGGTCGGCGGTGCCGCCGATGAAGCCCATCACCTTCGGCGTTTCCTTGATCAAGTGCCAGCTTTCGCTGTCGATGCGCGGAATGCCGGCTTCCTCGTGGGTCGCGATCTGCACCAGCACGTAGCCGGGGAAGAACTTGCGCTCGGAACGGCGCTTCTGGCCGGAGCGCATTTCCACCACTTCTTCGGTCGGCACCAGCACGTCGCCGAACTTGTCCTGCATGCCCGTGCGCGCGATGCGGTCGCGCAGCGCCTGCGCCACCGACTTCTCGAAGCCGGAATAGGCGTGCACCACGTACCAGCGGCGGTTGTTCGGGGTGTTTTCGGCGGTCTGCATTTCCATACTCCTCAGCGGCCCAGCAGCGACTTGATGCCGAACTGGATGATCGCGTCGAAGCCCGCCAGCACCAGGCTGACGATAATCACCACCACGATCACCACCCAAGTCGTACGTATCGCCTCCTGCCGGGTCGGCCACACCACCTTGCGCAGTTCGAACCGCGATTCGGACAGGAATTCGCGGGTCTGCACGCCCTTGCGGGTGGCCATGAACAATCCGGCGCCCAGCAGCAGGCCGCCGATCACCGCGCCGATGCGCGCCGCGGTCGGCCACTGCGGGTCGAACCAATAGAACGCGAACACGCCGCCCGCGGCCAGCAGCAACGCCAGCGCGTACTTCGCGATATCGCCCACGGAGGTCGCGTTACCGGATTGTTGGACTCTGCTATTCAAATCTCTTTACCTGAATTACGTACTGGCACGCCAGGAGGGACTCGAACCCCCAACCTGCGGTTTTGGAGACCGCTGCTCTGCCAATTGAGCTACTGGCGTATTTCGTAAATCTGCGGGTTCCATCAAACGGCGAAGGCGGGCCGCATCGCGGCCCGCCGTTTCGCCGGCTTTCGGCGTCCTGGATCCCGGCTTTCGCCGGGATGACGCCCAGGCCTTACGGCCGGTGCATCACTTGATGATCTTGGCCACCACGCCGGCGCCGACGGTGCGGCCGCCTTCGCGGATCGCGAAGCGCAGGCCTTCGTCCATCGCCACCGGGTTGATCAGCGACACCACCATTTTGATGTTGTCGCCCGGCATCACCATCTCCACGCCTTCCGGCAAGGTCACCGCACCGGTGATGTCGGTCGTGCGGAAGTAGAACTGCGGACGGTAGCCCTTGAAGAACGGCGTGTGACGGCCGCCTTCGTCCTTGCTCAGCACGTACACCTCGGCCTCGAACTCGGTGTGCGGGGAGATGCTGCCCGGCTTGCACAGCACCTGGCCGCGCTCCACGTCGTCGCGCTTGGTGCCGCGCAGCAGCAGGCCCGCGTTGTCGCCCGCCTGGCCCTGGTCCAGCAGCTTGCGGAACATCTCAACGCCCGTCACCGTGGTCTTCTGGGTCGGACGGATACCGACGATTTCGATTTCGTCGCCCACCTTGATGATCCCGCGCTCGATACGACCGGTCACCACCGTGCCGCGGCCGGAGATCGAGAACACGTCTTCCACCGGCATCAGGAACGGCTTGTCGATGTCGCGCTCGGGCTCGGGAATGTAGGTGTCCAGCGCTT
Organism: Luteimonas gilva; assembly: GCF_005239095.1. GTDB lineage: Bacteria > Pseudomonadota > Gammaproteobacteria > Xanthomonadales > Xanthomonadaceae > Luteimonas_C > Luteimonas_C gilva. The sequence continues at coordinate 1,460,817 of NZ_SZUA01000001.1, forward strand.
CCACCAGCTTCAGGATCGCCGGCACGCCGATTTCGCTCTGGTCGCCTTCCAGCGCCTTCAGCGCCGAACCCTTCACGATCGGGGTGTCGTCGCCCGGGAACTCGTACTTGCTCAGGAGTTCACGCACTTCCATCTCCACGAGCTCCAACAGCTCGGCGTCGTCCACCATGTCCGCCTTGTTCAGGAACACCACGATGTACGGCACGCCCACCTGGCGCGCCAGCAGGATGTGTTCGCGCGTCTGCGGCATCGGGCCGTCGGCGGCCGAGCACACCAGGATCGCACCGTCCATCTGCGCCGCACCGGTGATCATGTTCTTCACGTAGTCCGCGTGGCCCGGGCAGTCCACGTGCGCGTAGTGGCGCGTGGGGCTTTCGTATTCCACGTGCGCGGTCGAGATCGTGATCCCGCGCGCCTTCTCTTCCGGCGCCGCGTCGATCTGGTCGTACGCCTTGAACTCGCCGCCGAAACGCTCCGCGCCGATCTTCGTCAGCGCCGCCGTCAGCGTCGTCTTGCCGTGATCCACGTGCCCGATCGTGCCCACGTTCACGTGGGGCTTGGTGCGCTCGAATTTACCCTTGGCCATGACTGTCTCGCTAACGTTAGGTTGTCAATTTTTGCTTTTTTAAAGGTCTGGCCACGGATGGCCAGGCTCTTGCGGAGGGCCCCTCTTTTGGAAAGTCCGCACATGGAAGTGCGGGCTCTTGCGGAGGGATCCGCATATTGGTGCTCACGAATGGAATCGAACCATCGACCTCCTCCTTACCAAGGAGGTGCTCTACCGACTGAGCTACGTGAGCGTGTTAAATGGGGCTGTATTGCGGTAAATCAATTTGCTCGGAGCGGGCGTTGCAATGGAGCGGGAGACGGGAATCGAACCCGCACTAGTAGCTTGGAAGGCTACAGTTCTACCATTGAACTACTCCCGCGCCGGGCGGAACCGAACTGGTGGAGGGAGGTGGATTCGAACCACCGAAGGCGTAAGCCAGCAGATTTACAGTCTGCCCCCGTTGGCCGCTTGGGTATCCCTCCGGTCGTTCTCGTAAACCCGTGAAACAGCCCGCGATTTTGACGCCGGCCGGGTTTTCTGTCAACGCCGAGCTAACGAAAAATGAGCAGGCCGGTGTCGCCCTCGGCCCAGTTCTCGATTCCGTTCAGCGCTGAAGGCCCGATCGGCCCTGGATGGCCGTTCCCGCGGCGATTGCCCGCCGCAGTCGGGTTCGGCTCTTGCGAGAGGATTGCGGCTTTATTTGCCGGGCATCGGCAGGGCATCGTCCGAATAGATCGCCACGTGCGGGACGCCGTCGACCCCGATCCAGCCCCGGAACATGCCCTCGGTATTGAACGGGAAGGCCGCGCTCCCGTCCGCGCCCAGCACGATCGCTCCGCCGTCCCCGCCCAGCTTCGGGATGGCCTGATCGATGACCGCCTCGCCGGCCTGGGCCGGGGTTTCCTTCAAATAGGCCACCCGGGCGCAGATCTCGTGGGCGGCGGCGGTGCGGATGTAGAACTCGCCCCAGCCGGTGCCCGAGACGGCGCAGTGGGCATTGGCGTAGGTGCCGGCGCCGATGATCGGCGAGTCGCCGACCCGGCCGTAACGCTTATTGGTCATGCCGCCGGTGGAGGTGCCGGCCGCCAGATGCCCTCGGGCGTCCAGGGCCACGGCGCCGACCGTGCCGAAGTGCTTGGCGGTTTCCAGATCGGCGTGGGCCTGACCGGCGGCCTCTTCCTTGAGCGCCCGCTGCAGCTGCTGCCAGCGCTTCTCGGTCCGGAAATAGGAAGGGTCGACCAGCTCGATGCCTTCCTGTTTGGCGAAGATCTCGGCCCCGTCGCCGACCATCATCACGTGCTTGGACTTCTGCATCACCGCCTGGGCCAGCAGGATCGGGTTCTTGACCCGGTGCACTCCGGCCACGGCGCCGGCTCGAAGGGTGGCGCCGTCCATCAGCGAAGCGTCGAGCTCGTTTTTGCCGTCGTGGGTGAAGACCGCGCCCTTGCCGGCGTTGAAGTGGGGGTCGTCTTCCAGGGTCGTGATCGCGGCCGTCACCGCGTCCAGGGCCGGCTTGCCGGCCGCCAACGCGGCGTGGCCGCGGCGCAGCGCCAGCTCCAGAGCGGCCCGGGCGGCTTTTTCGTCTTCCGGGGTCATGTCCTTGCGCTCCACGCCGGCGCCGCCGTGGATCACCAGCAAGGGTTTCGGAGCGTCGGCGGCGTAGGCCATCGGGGCCGAACATAGCAGCAGGGCAAGGCAGCAGCGCAGCACGCGGGTCATGTGGGGCTCCGGGAGTAGATCGGGCGAGGATTCATTCTAATGAGGCGGTTCGGCCGGATCTGGTCAGCCGGCCGGCCTGAACGTCGTAAGTGCGGGTAAAAGCGGGTTTTTCGACTTGGAAGCCGGGCAGCCGCAGCAGGCTGTCCTTGCCGATGCCGGTCACCGGCACGCCGCGGAAAGTCAGCCGCCCCGCGCCGAACTCGTCGGCTTGGCGCTGCGGCCGCACCAGCCAGGCGTAACCGCCGTTGCCGGTGAACACCCGGCCGACGCCGTTGTTGTCGATGCACAGCGCGGTGTACTCGTCCACGCCGATGCCGGCGATGTCGGTCCTGCCCTGCTCTTTCGACAATCGCGCGACGAAGGCGATCAGCCGGCCCAAGCGTTCGCGCTTGCCGAAGTGGCTATCGGTGATCACGTTCTGCAGATACGGCATGTGCAGGAAATCGCCGACCAGCGTGACTTCGGAACTCATCGGGTTTTTCAGCGCGGTTTCCGAAACCACGCTGCCGCCGTCCATCGCGCCGTACGACCAGGCGCCGAGCACGGCCAAGCCCGCGCTGGTGCCGCCGATCGGCTTGCCGGCGCGGACGTGCGCGTCCAGCGCGCGGTTCAGCGGCGTGCCTTTCCAGAAATTGACGTAGTTCGATTGGTCGCCGCCGGCCAAGAAGATGCCGTCGGCGTTGCGCACGATCTCCAGCACTTTCGGATCGCTGGCCGCGCGGCGGTCGCTGAACACGATCGTCTGCGCGGCGGTGATGCCGCCGATGTCCTTGAAGAATTCGTCCTGCGATTCGGTGGTGCCCGAAGCGCGCAGGATCACGATGCGGCCGTGGCCGGCGCGTTCGATCATCCAACGGAACGCGTCGTAGGGCCAATCGCCGCCGCCGACCAGCATCAGCCCCGCTTGCGTGGCGCCGGGGCGCTTCGCCTGCACGTCGCCGATTTCGAAATAGCGGTAGCCCTTGCCGGCCGGTGGTCTCTGCGCCGCAACCATGGCTGCGCAGCACAACAATCCCAGGGCGAACGCGAAGATCGCGAGCGGTTTGCGAAACGCGGTTTCCATCGCCACTCCATTTTCTCGACGACCTATTGGGCACGGGACGAACGGCGGCGCGCGATCCCCCATCCCGCCCATCGCCGCGAAAAATAAAGCCCGGGCCCTCTTCCGGCCGCGCGCCGATGCGGTAATGTCGGCCGATGCACGAGTCGCTGGACGCCTGGTTCGCCCGCGAAATCCTCGCCCACGAGGATGCGCTAGTGCTGTACCTGCGGCGCAGTTGGCCGCAGCGCGACGACATCCACGATCTGCGCCAGGAAGTCTACGTCCGCGTCTATGAAGCCGCCGGCAAGGCCCGGCCGGCGATGGCCAAATCCTTCCTGTTCGCGACCGCGCGCCACCTGATGACCGACCGCCTGCGCCGCAATCGCGTCGTGTCGATCGAGACAGTGGGTGATTTCGAGTCGATGAACGTCTTGATAGACGAGGTCTCTCCGGAACGCCGCCTGGGCGTGCGGCAAGTCCTGCGGCGGCTGGCCGAAGCTTTCGACCGCTTGCCCGACCGCTGCCGCGAAGTGGTCTGGCTGCGGCGGGTGGAGGAATTGCCGCAGAAGGAAGTCGCAGCGCGCCTGGGCATCACCGAGAAGACCGTGGAAAAACACGTCGCTAAAGGCGTGCGCCTGATCGCCGAACATTTCTACAGCGGACAAGCGCAAGACGAGCGGACGCGGCAGGCGAAGGATGCCGAACGGGAACACGGACATGGCCGGCAGCAGACAGATTGAACGCACCGCGGCCGCTTGGCTGGCGCGGCGCGACAGCGGACGCTGGTCGGAACGCGACCAAGCGCAGTTCGACGCCTGGCTGTCGGAAGCGACGGCGCACCGGGTCGCGTTCTTGCGCCTGGAAAACGCGTGGCGGGAAAGCGACCGGCTGAAAGCGCTCGGCGCGGGCTTGCCGGCGGGCACGTTGCCGCGTCGCGAGCAGTGGGCCGCGTCGCCGTTCTTCGGGCCGCGCGACGGCGAATCCGCACCGCCGCGGGAGGCCGCACGAATCTCCGCCCCGCCGCCGCGTTCGCGTTGGCGCGCGTATTTCGGCGCCGCGGCGGCGATGGCGCTGATCGCCGTCGGTTCCACGGTCGCCTGGCGCCACTACACCGCCGTCGAACGAACGGCCTACGCCACTTCTCTCGGCGAATTGCGCCTGGTGCCGATGCCGGACGGCTCGCAAGCCACGCTCAGCAGCGACAGCCGCATCGTCGTATCGCTGTCGCGGCGCGAGCGCCGCATCGATTTGCAACGCGGCGAAGCGTTCTTCGACGTCGCGAAGGATCCGGGCCGACCGTTCGTGGTCGACGCCGGCGGTCGCCAAGCCATCGCGGTCGGCACGCGCTTTTCGGTGCGGCGCGATGCGGTGAGCCTGCGCGTCGTCGTGACCGAAGGCACCGTCCGCTTGGAAACCCAAGCCGCGCCCGGCCGCCACGCCCAACCCACCGCGCTGCTGCCGGCCGGCAGCGTGGCCCTGGCCGACGGCAACGGCGTTCTGGTGCGTTCGGGTCCGGTGGAAGAAGCCGAGCAGCAGTTGAATTGGCGCAGCGGCTTCGTGGCCTTCCACGACACGCCGCTGGCCGATGCCGCGGCCGAATTCAACCGCTACAACGCCCGCAAGATCCTGATGGGCGATGCGCAGGTCGCGGCGATGCGGGTCGGCGGCAATTTCCGCTGGTCCAATACCGACGTGTTCGTGCGGCTGCTGGAGCAAGGCTTCCCGATCCGCGCCGAGCGGCGCGGCGACGCCATCGTTTTGCATAGCCAGTAATCCGCGGCGAACGGGGGATTTTTCGGGCTCGTTCGTCCCGACACTCGAACGGGCGCCGTTTCGAGCGCCGATGGGGAGGGGAACCCGATGGTGCGCAAGTTCCGTGTCTTGCTGCTGGCTTTGGCGTGCTCGGCTTCGCTGGCGGCGCAAGCCCAGACCAGGCGGATCGATATACCGGCGGGCGATCTGATCGGCGCGTTGGACGCGCTGGCCAAGCGTTCCGGCGTGCAGTTCGTGTATCGCGCCGATCAGCTGAAAGGATTGCGCACGCCCGGCGTGCAAGGCGCGGCCTCGGCCGACGACGCGTTGGACCGGCTATTGCGCGGCAGCGGTTACGTCGCTCGGCGCGACGCTTCCGGCGCGGTGGTGATCGTGAAGAGCGATGCGCCGGCGCGGCCCGCCCCGCGACCCGCGGCATCGGGCGGCGCCTCTGCCGATGTCGACGCCGTGCCGCAGCAAGCGCCGACGCAATTGGAAACGGTGCAAGTCACCGGCTCGCGCATTCCGCGCGCGCAGACCGAGGGGCCCGCACCGGTGACGGTGATGACCGCGCAGGACATCCAGACCAGCGGTTTCACCAGCGTTCCGGACGTGCTGCGCGCGATGACCCAGAACGGTGGCGAAACGCAGAGCCAGCAATCCTTCAGCGGCGGCGATTTCTCGCCCGGCGCGCAGCAGGTGGATCTGCGCGGATTGGGACCCAACCACACCCTCGTGCTGGTCAACGGGCGCCGCATCGCCGACTTTCCGATGCCGTTCAAGGGCCGCAGCAACTTCACCGATATTTCCAACATTCCGCTGGGCATGGTCGACCGCATCGAAGTGCTCACCGGCAGCGCTTCGGCGGTGTACGGCTCGGATGCGATTTCCGGCGTGGTCAACTTCATCCTCAAGGATTACGCCGACGGCACCACCGTCGATTTGCGCTACGGCGACAGCCAGCGCGGCGGCGGCGAATCGCTCAAGCTGAGCCTGTCGTCCGGCTTCTCGCGAGGCGATTTCAACGCCGTGTACGGCATCGAATTGCTCGACCAAAAGCCGCTGTGGGCCTACGAGCGCAGCCAGCAGGATTCGACCAAGGATTCGCCCGATCCCAATGCGGCCTCGCGGCGCGTGTTTCTGCAGACCGCATGGGACCCGGACGACGGCGACAACGAATACTACGTCGACCCTGGCCAGGCGACTTGCGATGCGCTGGCCTATCTCAACAAAGGCACCACCTATCGCGCCAGCCGTCCGAACTGGGGGCGCTACGATCCCGTCGCGGACGACTATCCTCCCGGCCGTTTCTGCGGCAGCGACGAAACCATCGGCTACGGCACCATCATCAGCAAGCGCCGCGGTGCCAACGCGTACGCCTCGTTGAGCTACGCCTTCGACGAAAACACCGAATGGTTCGCCGAAGTGCAGCTGGGCTATCACGAAGTCGAGCTGTTCACCGACGTGCGCAGCTGGAACTACATGGCGCCCGACGGCAACGAGGAAGGCTATTTCTTCAACCAGGCCACCGATCGTGTCGAGTATTGGCAGCGCCAGTTCACGCCCGAGGAGATGGGCGGGCTGGACAAGGGGATGATCCGCAACAAGCAGAAGACCTTCGGCATCGTCACCGGCTTCAAGGGCGTGTGGGGCCAGGACTGGGATTGGGAAGCGTCGTTCAGCCACTCGCAATACCAGTCCGAAATCGGCTGGCCGCAGATCGTCGCCGCGGCGGCCAACAATCTGTTTCTCGGTCCGCAGCTGGGCGTGAACCCCGACTACGATCTGCCGATCTTCAACGCCGATCCGAACCGTCTGTACACGCCGCTCACCCGCGCCGAGTACGACTCGATCGCCGACTACACCACCTACCATCCCCGCTCGCGCACCGACACGCTGTCGTTCACGTTGACCAATACCGATCTGTTCGAACTGCCGGCGGGTCCTGCGGGTTTCGCCGGCGTGATCGAAATCGGCAACCAGTCCTACGACCTGAATCCGGATCCGCACGCGCTGGAGTACTACTACTTCAGCTGGAAGGATTCCAACGGCAAAGGCAACCGCGACCGTTGGGCGGTCGCCGGCGAATTGCGCATGCCGCTGCACGAAACGCTCAACCTGAGCACCGCCGCGCGCTACGACCAATACCGGTATGCGGGCCACGAAATAGGCAAGTTCACCTACAGCGCGGGTCTGGAATGGCGTCCGATCGACACGCTGCTGGTGCGCGGTTCCTACGGCACCGCGTTCCGCGCCGCGGATCTGCATTACATCTACGCCGGCGTCGGCAACGACGAGACTTCCGGCGTGGACTACTACCGCTGCCGCACCGAGGAACCCGGCGAAACCTTCGAAGACTGCAGTTGGGGGGACGAAGGCTTGATCCGGACGCGTTCGGGCAATCGCGAACTCGATGCGGAAACCAGCACGTCGTGGACCGCGGGCCTGGTATGGTCGCCGAACGATAGCTTCGACCTGTCGCTGGATTATTTCGACATCGACATGCGCGACCAGGTGCAGGACATGCGCAACGACGCGATCCTGCGCGACGAAGCCGACTGCCGGATCGGCACCCGCGTCGACGGCACATCCGTGGACGTGAACTCGCCGACGTGCAAGGACGCGATCGCTCGCGTGACCCGCATCGACGGCCGGCTGTACGGCATCTACACCAATCCCATCAACGTGGCCCGCGAAAGCACCAGCGGCATCGACTTCAGCACGCACTACCGGCTGCAAACCGGCATCGGCGATTTCCGCTTCGCCGGCAACTACACCTGGGTGCGCAAGCACGACTTCCAGCAGTTCGACGGCGACGTGGTCGAAGACGAGTTCGCGGTGAACAGCGGCTTCGACATCCCGCGCACCAAGGCCAGCGCCACGGTGTCGTGGGAGCGGAACGCCTGGAGCGCCAGCTTGCACGGCGAACGCTTGGGCAAATTGCCCAACTCGGATTCCTACGACGGCGTGTTCGACCCCGAGGAAGGCGGCAGCCCTTATATCGCGGCCACCTACCGTTACAACGCGACCCTGCAATACCGCTTCACCGACCACGCGAAGCTTTCGCTGGCGGTGGACAACCTGTTCGACAAGATGCCGCCGCGCGACCGCAGCTACACGGCCTATCCCTATTACGACGTGTCCTGGTTCGACACGCTGGGGCGCACCTACTTCGTGCAGTTCACCTATAAGTTTGGCGGAAAGGCGCTCTAATCAGTGATCCGCCCCCGAACCTCCCGGCAACGGGAGGTTTTTTTATGCCTTCGGCTTGTGTAGAGCGGAGCTCGCTCCGCTGCCGCCGCTGTTGGCTTCACCGCTCTAGCTTTGTAGAGCGGGGCTTGCCCCGCTGCTTTACGACCCGGAGCGGCAAAAAAGCAGCGGAGCAAGCTCCGCTCTACACGAGCAGAAGCGAAGCAGCGGAGCAAGTCCCCGCTACCAAACGAAGGCAGGCCGCAGGCGCGGGTCAGACGTTGAAGCGGAAGTGCAGCACGTCGCCTTCCTGGACGCGGTATTCCTTGCCTTCCAGGCGCAGGCGGCCGGCGTCGCGGGCGCCGGCTTCGCCCTTGTACTTGATGTAGTCGTCGTAGCCGATGGTTTCGGCGCGGATGAAGCCTTTTTCGAAATCGGTGTGGATCACGCCCGCGGCCTGCGGCGCGGTCGAGCCCGCCTTCACCGTCCAAGCGCGCACTTCCTTTTCGCCGGCGGTGAAATAGGTCTGCAGGCCGAGCAGCTTGTAGGCGGCGCGGATCACCCGGTTCAAGCCTGGCTCCTCCAGGCCCATGTCGTGCAGGAACGCATCGCGGTCGGCGTCGTCCAGCTGCGACAGTTCTTCTTCGATGGCGGCCGAGACCGGCACGACTTCCGCGCCCTCGCCCGCCGCACGCTTGCGCACGGCTTCCAAGTGCGGGTTGTTCTCGAAGCCGTCTTCCAGCACGTTGGCCACGTACATCACCGGCTTCAGCGTCAGCAAGAACAGATCGCGCAGCAGCGCCTTGTCGTCGTCCGACAGGGCCAGGCCGCGCGCCGGCTTGCCTTCGTCCAGGCCCGCACGCACGCGAGCGAGCACTTCGACGCGGGCCTTCGCATCCTTGTCGCCGGTCTTGGCCGAACGCTCGGCGCGCTGCAGCGCCTTGTCCACCGATTCCAGATCGGCCAGCGCCAGTTCGGTGTCGATGGTGTCGATGTCGGCGATCGGATCGACCTTGTTGTTGACGTGGATCACGTCCGGATTCTCGAAGCAACGCACCACGTGGGTGATCGCGTCCACTTCGCGGATGTGGGCCAGGAACTTGTTGCCCAGGCCTTCGCCGCTGGCCGCGCCAGCGACCAAGCCGGCGATGTCGACGAACTCGACCGCGGTCGGGATCACCTTCAGCGGCTTGGCGATGCCGGCCAGCGCGTTCAGGCGCGGATCGGGCACGGGCACCACACCGACGTTCGGCTCGATCGTGCAGAACGGGAAGTTGGCCGCGGCGATGCCCGCTTTGGTCAGCGCGTTGAACAGGGTCGACTTGCCGACGTTAGGCAGGCCGACGATGCCGCATTTGATGCCCATGATTTCAGAATCCGAAAATGAAGAAGCTTTGTCGCTTTGCTTTTTCGTAGAGTCGAGCCTGCTCGACTGCTTTTCCGCCCTGAGTCGGTGAAGATCAAGAGCAGTCGAGCAGGCTCGACTCTACGAAAGCGAAAGCGGTTATTCCTTGGTGGTGTGCAGGCGCTTCATCGCCTCGTTGAAATCGCCGGACACCGCCAGCGGCAAAACGTCGATCGCGGCGTCGATCGCCCGATCGATCGAAATCTGGTCGTCCTTGCCCGGACCGCCCTTCAGCAGCCAGGGCGTGACCTTATCCTTGTTGCCGGGATGGCCGATGCCGATGCGCAAACGGTGGAACTTGCCGTGGCCCAGCATGGCCATGGTGTCGCGCACGCCGTTCTGGCCGCCGTGGCCGCCGTCGAACTTCAGGCGCGCGATGCCCGGCGCCAGATCCAGTTCGTCGTGCGCCACCAGGCACTCTTCCGGCTCGATTTTCCAGAAGCGCAACGCGGCGCCGATCGACTTACCCGACAGGTTCATGTACGTCGAAGGCTTCAGCAGCCACACCGAACGGCCGGCGATCTCCGCCTTCGCGGTCTCGCCGAACAATTTGGCGTCCACCGAAAAACGCGCGCCGGTCTTTTCGGCCAGCGCGTCGACGAACCAGAATCCGGCGTTGTGCCGGGTCCTGACATGTTCCGGCCCCGGATTGCCGAGGCCGACGATGAGGCGCAAACCCGCCATAGTTCAACCGTTGTCCCGAAAGAAGCGAGGGACCTGCGCGAGCAGGTCCCCCGTTGGCACGAAGAACGAAAGCCGCGATGCGGCGATCACTCCTTGTCGCCGCCCTCTTCGTCGTCGGAGACCTTCGCGGCCGGCACTTCGGCCGAAGCCTCGCCTTCCGGAGCCTCTTCCGCTTCTTCCTTGACGAAGCGCGCCACGACCACCGCCACGTCGTGGTCGGCGCCGAGCTTGAGCTCCGGCACTTCCACGCCCGCCGGCAGCTTGATCTCGGACAGGTGCACGGTGTCGCCGACCTTCAGGTCGGACAGGTCGACTTCGATGAACTCCGGCAGGTCCTTCGGCAGGCAGCTGATCTGCAGTTCGGTCAACTCGTGGGTCACGGCGACATCGGCGGCCTTGCCGGCCGGCGACTTGTCTTCGTTGATGAAGTGCAGCGGCACGGCCACGCGGATCGCTTCGTTGGCGCTGACCCGCTGGAAGTCCATGTGCATGATGATCTGCTTGTACGGGTGGCGCTGCATATCGCGCAGCAGCACCTGCTCGGCCTTGCCGTCGACTTCCAGGGTCAGGATCGACGAGTAGAACCACTCGTTCTGGCTGGCCAGCCAGGTCTTCTCGTGCTCGAGCTGGATGCTCTTGGGATCGGCGTGGCCGCCGTAGACCACGGCCGGGATCTTGCCGGCGCGACGCAGGCGGCGGCTCGCACCCTTGCCCTCGTCGCCGCGCGCGGCAGCTGCGATTTTATGTTCGGTAGCCATTCTATTCACTCACTCTCTAGCGTTGATGCCGCCTCGCGGCGGCTTTGGACGACTCTTCCGCGACCAGAAGAGCCGTATCGGAAGGCTTGCGCCTTCCTAATCTCAATCCACGTACAGCGAACTCACCGATTCGCCGAACGCGATGCGCCGGATGGTCTCGGCCAGCAGTTCCGCCACGCTGAGCTGGCGGATCTTCTTGCAGGCCCTGGCCGTTTCCGACAGCGGGATCGTGTCGGTCACCACCAGTTCGTCCAATTCCGAACCGTTCAAATTGTCGATCGCCGCGCCCGACAGCACCGGATGGGTGCAGTACGCGACCACCTTGATCGCGCCCTGCGCCTTCAGCGCCGCCGCCGCCGCGCACAAGGTGCCGGCGGTGTCGACGATGTCGTCGACTAGCACGCAGGTCTTGCCCGACACATCGCCGATGATGTTCATCACCGTCGCGACGTTGGCCTTCGGCCGGCGCTTGTCGATGATGGCCAGGTCGGCATCGTCGAGGCGCTTGGCGATGGCTCGGGCGCGGACCACACCGCCCACGTCCGGCGAGACCACGATCAGGTTGTCGGTGCCGTGCGCGCGCCAGACGTCGGCGAGCAGCAGCGGCGACCCGTACACGTTGTCGACCGGGATGTCGAAGAACGCTTGGATCTGTTCGGCGTGCAGATCGATGGTCAGCACCCGGTCGGTGCCCACCGTCGAGAACATCTGCGCCGCCACTTTCGCCGTGATCGGCACTCGCGCCGAACGCGGCCGCCGATCCTGCCGCGCATAGCCGAAATACGGCACCACCGCGGTGACCTTGTTGGCCGAGGCGCGCTTCAGCGCGTCCACCAGCACCAACAATTCGATCAGGTTCTCCGCGCTGGGCGCGCAGGTCGGCTGGATCACGAACACTTCCTGGCCGCGGACGTTTTCCTCGATCTCGATCTGCACCTCGCCATCGGAGAACCGCCCGACCAGCGCCTTGCCCATCCGGATGCCGAGCTCTCGACACACCGACTGCGCCAGCGGCCGGTTCGCGTTGCCGCTGAACACCAGCAGGTTCCGATCGTCTTGCATGTGTTGCTCCGCTCGCTCTGACCGTTGCGGGATGGCAGGGGCGGTAGGATTCGAACCTACGAATGCCAGGATCAAAACCTGGTGCCTTGGGCCTCTTGGCGACGCCCCTGCGGTTACCTGGTTTCGAGCGTCCGATGCAGCGGCGATCGCGAAGCGCCTTGCGCGATCCAACCATTCAGGCCCGGCGGCAATGCCGCCAGCCCGGCCTCGGCCGAAACGCGATCGACGAATTCCACGAAACAGCCGCTGCCCGACCCGGTCAAACGCGGCTCGCCGATCTGCGCCAAAGCCTGGAACGCGGCCTCCACGGCCGGTTCGCGGCGGCGCAGCACCGGCTCGAACGCATTGCCGAGCGGAGCACCCGAAACGAAGTCGGATATTGTCGCGGGCGGCGAATCGCGCGTCAATTCAGGGGCTTGGAATAATGGGCCGGTGGCGGCGTGGACGCCCGGATCGGCCAGCAAATACCAGGCCGGCGGCAGCTCGACCGGGGTCAGGATTTCGCCCACGCCCTCGGCCCAAGCGTTCTCGCCGCGGACGAAGACCGGCACATCGGCGCCCAAGCGCAAGCCCAAGTCCGCCAGCCGCTGGAACTCCCAGTTCAGGCCCCACAGCCGGTTCAGCGCCACCAGAACGGTGGCCGCATCCGACGATCCGCCGCCCAAACCGGCTCCGGTCGGAATGCGCTTTTCGACGACGATATCGGCACCTGGGCCGCCATTCGCTTCATTTCTTAGCAAAACGGCCGCACGCACCGCGAGATCGTCCCGCTCGGCGACACCGGGCGCGCCCTGACCGTGACGGACGATCCGGCCGTCGTCGCGCACCCGCAGCCGCACCGTGTCGCCCCACTCCAGGAGACGGAAGAGGGTCTGCAAGCGGTGGTAGCCGTCGGGCCGACGGCCGACGATGCGCAGGAACAGATTGAGCTTGGCCGGAGCCGGCCAGGCGGACCAGTCGGCCGGGCTCATGGCGCGGCGGCGCCTTCCCAGCGGTCGACGACCAGCCGGACCCGGGCCTGGCCGCGCTCCGCGTTGAGGCGGGTCGGCAGCGCCGCGCCCGTTTCGCCTGCGGCTTGCCAGGCGTTGTAGTCGACGGTCCAGCCGCCTTGTTCCAGCCTCGCCAAGCGGCCGTCGGCGGCATAAGAAAGCGTCGCCGCGCCGAACGCGCCTTCGTCCGCGCGCGCGCCGCGCACCCAGGACGACAATGCCGCCACCGGAATTTCCCAGCCGGTGGTTTCGCGCAACAGCGTTTGCGCGTCGCTGCCGCTGCGCGGGCCGCCTTCCAGGCCCTCGATGCGCGCGGAGCCGGCGTCCCCGCTCAATCGCCAGCTCTGCCGGGTCACCGGCGCGCTCAACGCGACTTCGTAGTTCGCGCCGCGTTGCGACCATTCGATGCCGCCGCTGCCGCCGTTGCGTCCGTTCGACAACGCCACCCGGCCCTGCAGCGCCCAATCGGGCATCGCGGCGATCGCGGTTTCGCGCGCCTGTTGTTGCGCTTGCGCCTGCGCGAGCTCTTGCGCCGACAGCGCGGGCAAAGGCTCGCGCACCATGCGCGCGGGCGCGCAAGCGCACAAAGCAGCAACCAACGCGAAGCCCGCGATTTTTTGCAGATGCGAATTCATTCGCACGCTTTTGCCGTCGCCCTGGGACCCGCTCTGTAGAGCGGAGCTTGCTCCGCTGCTTTTCATCGATGACCGGTTGGGCAAAAGCAGCGGAGCAAGCTCCGCTCTACAAAGCCGAGGCAAAAGCGTGCGAATGAATTCGCACCTACGAAGCGCCGGCACCTGCTAAGCCCCCGTCTTCGACAAAGCGCGCCGCAACGCGCGATTCTCCGGATCGAGCTTGCGCGCCTCGTCGAAATACCTGCGCGCCTCCTCCTTCTTGCCCAGCACCCACAGCACTTCGCCGACGTGCGCGGCGATTTCCGGGTCTTTCTGCAGAGTGAAGGCGCGACGCAACTGCACCAGCGCTTCCTCGTTGCGGCCGAGCCGATAGAGCACCCAGCCGTGGCTGTCGATGATCGCGGCGTTGCTCGGATCGGCGGCGCGGGCGCGGTCGATCAGCTCCATCGCCTCGGCGTAGCGCGTGGTGCGGTCGGCCAGGGTGTAGCCGAGCGCGTTCAGCGCGGCCACGTTGTCCGGTTCGGCGACGAGTATCTTGCGCAGGTCCGCTTCGGCGCGGTCGATGCGGTCGCGGCGCTCCCAGGCCAGCGCACGCGCGTACAGCAGCGCGCCGTCGTCCGGGTAGGCGCCCAGGCCGCGCGCGAAGGCGGCCAGTTCGCCGGCATCGTCCTTGTCCTTGGCGCGCAATTCGGATTCGAGCAGATAAGCGTCGCGCTGCACGTCCTCGCCGGCGCCGGCGTCCGCTTGCAGCTTGCGCACTTCGGCGTAGGCCTCGTCCTTGCGGTCCAGCTGGTACAGCATGTTCGCCGAGCGCAAGCGCGCGACCCAGCGCTCCTGCCCGCCCGGAACGCCGCGATACCACTCCAGCGCTTCGTCGTTGCGCTTCAGGAACTCGGCCATCTGGCCCAACAACAGGCGCCGCGAAGGATTCGGCTGCGCGCCCTGTTTGCGCAATTCGTCGTAGAGCTTGGTCAGCGCCGCCTTGTCCTCGGACTTGGCGAGCAGCGACGCGCGCAAGCCGTAACTGCGGTCGTCCTGCGGGCCTTGCGCCAGCACGTCCGCAGCGGCGACGCTGTCGCCGAGCAGATCGTATTCGGCGGCCATCGCGCGGCGGATGTCGGGGTCGCGCGCAGCCTGCGGCAACAGCTTGGCCAGCGCCTGCTTGGCCTCTTCGGTCTTGCCGGCCTCGCGCAACTGGCTGGCGCCGAGCAAGGCCACGCGCGGCTCGCCGGGGAAACGCTTGACCACTTCGGCGACGATGCGTTCGGCCAGCGGCTCGTCGTCCAGCCGCTGCGCCAGGCCGCCGAAGGCCAGCCAGGCCTGCAGCTGGTTCGGGATCGCGTTGTCGTCGATCAACTGCCCCAACAAGCGCGCGCCCAGCTTCGGATCCTTGCCGCCGCTGCCGAGCGCGACGAAGGCGTGCGCCCAAGCCGTCTTGTCCGGATCGCGCAACAGCTCTTCCAACTGCTTGCGCGCGGCCGGGGCATCGCCGCGGCGCAGGGACAGCGTCGTTTCCGCGGCGCGGATCGCCAGCGAACGCGGCGATTGCTCGCGCCACAGCTTCAAGGCCTCGGCGGCGCGGGCGTCGTCGTTGGCCAACAGCGCGATGCGCGTGGCGCGCTCGGCCAGGCCGATGTCGCCGGAAGTGCGCGCCGCTTCCAAATACCAGCGCGCGGCATCCTTCAGCTGGCCGCTCTGCAGCGCGAATTCGCCGGCCATGACCGGTTCCAACGCGCCGTCCGACGGTTTGGCGGGCTTGGCCGCCATGGCCGGCGCGCCGAAGGCCAGCGACAGCGCCAAGACCCAGGCCAGTGGGCGTTTTCCGGGGGCCGTATGAAGGGAAAAACGGGAGAAAGCGAGCATCGGGCGACCGGGCCGGTAAAATGGCGGCTGGGTAGTGAATAGCTAGCTTAATCGCAAGCCGCTGAATATGCCGTTGTACGCCTTGGGACTGAACCATCAGACCGCGCCGGTCAGCCTGCGCGAGCGGGTCGCTTTCGACGCCGCCGCCCTGCCCGCCGCGCTAGCGTCCCTGCACGCCTTGCCCGAGGTCCGCGAAGTGGCGCTGCTCTCCACCTGCAACCGCACCGAACTCTATGCCGTGGTCGACGACGACGGCGCCGGCGTGCGCGACTGGCTGGCGAGCCATCCCGACGGCGGCCTGGATCTGCACGCGTATCTCTACGGCCATCGCGATCTGGACGCGGTGCGGCACCTGTTCCGCGTCGCCAGCGGATTGGATTCCCTGGTGCTGGGCGAACCGCAGATCCTGGGCCAAGTGAAGGAATCCTGGGCGGCGGCGCGCGCCGCGGGAACGCTCGGCAGCGGACTGGACCGTTTGTTCCAGCAAGCCTTCGCCACCGCCAAGCGCGCGCGCACCGACACCCGCATCGGCGCCCATCCGGTGTCGGTCGCCTCGGCCGCGGTGCGGCTGGCGCAGAACGCGTTCGCGCGGCTGGACGAGTCGACCGCCCTGCTGATCGGCGCCGGCGAAACCATCGAATTGGCCGCGCGCCATTTGAGCGAAGGCAAGGTCAAGCGCTTGTTGATCGCCAACCGCACCTTGGCCCACGCCCAAGACATCGCCTCGCGCCATGGCGGCGTCGCCTTGCCGCTGGCCGAATTGGACCGCCACTTGGCCGAAGCCGACCTGGTGCTGTCGGCCACCGCGAGCCGCGAAACGGTGGTGAAGACCGAACAGGTGCGCAGCGCCCTGGCTTCGCGCCGGCACCGGCCGATGCTGCTGCTCGACCTGGCCGTGCCGCGCGACATCGACGCCGACGTGGCGCAGCTGAAGGACGCCTTCCTCTACACCGTCGACGATCTGGAGCGCGCGGTCGAAGACAACCGGCGCAGCCGCCGCGAAGCCGCAGCCGAAGCCGAAGCGATCGTCGACCTGCAAGCGGCGCGCTTCATGGAAGGCGTGATCGCCAGCACCCGCCACGCGCCGCTCAAGCGCCTGCGCGCGCACGGCGACAGCGCCCGCGCCGAAGCGCTGGCCAAGGCGCGCCGCGAATTGGCCGCAGGCGTCGACCCGAACGAAGTGCTCGACCTGCTGGCGCACACCTTGACCAACCGCTTGCTGCACGCGCCGACCGTGGCCTTGCGCGAAGCGGCGCTGGCCGGCGACGCCGAACTCGCGCGCGCAGCCGACAAATTGTTTCCTGCGCTGACGGAACGCGACCCGGAAGAAGATGCAAGCGAACCTGCGCCGTAAGCTCGAGGCCCTGGCCGAACGGCGCGAAGAGTTGGAACGGCTGCTGTCCGATCCGGCCACGATCGCCGACGCCGACCGTTTCCGAAGCTATTCGCGCGAATTCTCGCAGCTGGAACCCGTTTCCGCCGCGCTGGCGCGCGAAGCACAGGCGCGGCGCGACCTCGCGGCTGCCGAAGCGATGCGCGCCGATCCGGAAATGCGCGAATTGGCCGAAGAGGAAATCGCCGCGGCCAACGAACGCTTGATCGCGCTCGACGAAGAGTTGATGTCGCACCTGGTGCCCAAGGACGCACGCGACGACGGCGGCCTGTATTTGGAAGTGCGCGCCGGCACCGGCGGCGACGAAGCGGCGATCTTCGCCGGCGACTTGTTCCGCATGTACACGCGGTACGCCGAACGGCAAGGCTGGAAGGTGGAAGTCGAATCGGCCAGTCCGGGCGAGCGCGGCGGCTACAAGGAAATCATCGCCCGGGTCGAAGGCCGCGGCGCGTATTCGAAGCTGAAGTTCGAATCCGGCACGCATCGCGTGCAGCGCGTGCCGGAAACCGAATCGCAGGGCCGCATCCACACCTCGGCGGCGACGGTGGCGATCATCGCCGAAGAAACCAGCGACATCGACGTCGAGATCAATCCCGCCGATCTGAAGGTCGACACCTTCCGCTCCTCCGGCGCGGGCGGCCAGCACGTCAACAAGACCGAATCGGCGATCCGCATCACCCACGTGCCCAGCGGCGTGGTCGTGGAAAGCCAAACCGAACGCTCGCAGCATGCCAATCGCGACAAAGCGATGAAAAGACTGAGGGCCACTTTGGTCGAAACCGAGATCGCCAAACGCGAAGCCGCGCAAGCTAAAGACCGTAAATTGCAGGTCGGAAGCGGCGACCGCAGCCAGCGCATCCGCACCTACAACTATCCTCAGGGCCGCATCACCGACCATCGCGTCGAAGGCTTGACGTTGTACGATCTGCCGAACGTGCTCGAAGGCGATCTCGATGCGCTCATCGAACGATTGAGCCGCGAGCACCAAGCCGACGAACTCGCCCGCATGACCGAGGCCGCATGACCCTTCGCACCCGACGCGCCGCTTTGCAGGACATCGAAGCCGTCGCGCCGTTGTTCGACGCCTACCGCGGCTTCTACGGCCAGCCTTCCGATCTGCCCCGCGCCCGCGACTGGTTGCGGGCGCGGATGGACGCCGGCGAATCGGTCGTACTGGTGGCCGAACGCGACGGCGCCGCCGTGGGCTTCGTCCAGCTGTATCCGATGTTCTCGTCGGTCGGCACGGCGCGCACGTGGATCCTCAACGATCTGTACGTGGACGCGGACGCGCGCCGCGGCGGCGTGGCCCGCGCCTTGCTCGATGCGGCGGCGGCATTCGCCCGCGACGACGGCGCGCGCAGCATCGTGCTGGAAACCACCCGCGACAACGCGCCGGCGCGCGCGCTGTACCGAAACGCGGGATGGAACGAAGACCAGACGCAGTGGTATTCGTTGAGCCTTCTCTAAGCTCCGCCAGCTTCTTCAATCTCGTCATTACAGCGCAACCTGGAGCCATTCGCTCCCGCTCTCGCTTCAAGCCGTCATTCCCGCGAAGGCTGGACTGCGGAGGCAGGATGCCGGAGCGAACATCGGCGAAGCCGATGGCCCGAAGGGCGCGCCGCAGGAGCGGCGCGTAATCCAGTGACTTCGCCGTTGCTCTTGCTCGTCATCCCGGCGCAAGCTGGGATTCAGACCATCCAATGAACTGGCCGATTGGGATGCGACTCATCGCATGGACAAAGGCTTCCGGGCTTTCGCCCGAGTCACTTTCTTTACTGGCATAAAAAGTAACCAAAGAAAGCGCCTAAATTCAACGGCGGTGCGTATCGTCGCAATTCTCGATCCGCCGGGCGTTGCGGCTGGACAGCATGCCGACTCTCGGTCTCGGCCCGAAGTCCGATGGCTGGCCGGTGACTTGACGTCGCTTCGCTGCATGGTCGCTGGCGGCCCAGAAGTGTGCGTGCGCGGTTACTGGCCACGTTAAGCACACCAGCGGCGAACGACGTGGCTCGGCCGTTCGTAGCCGTAGCCTTCTTGCGTTACGCTTGCCCCATGACCGCCGCCGACCGCCCCATCGCCCTGAACCTATGCGTGCTGACCGTGTCGGATTCGCGCACGATCGAGAACGACGCGTCCGGCGACTATCTGGTGTCCGCGCTCGAAGCGGAGGGGCACCGCCTCGCCGGTCGCGCCCTGCTTCCCGACGACCGATACCGGCTGCGCGCGGCCGTATCGCAATGGATCGCCGATCCGGCCATCGACGGCGTGCTGGTCACCGGCGGCACCGGCTTCACCGGCCGCGATTCCACGCCCGAAGCGCTGCTGCCCTTGCTGGATAAAGAGATGCCCGGTTTCGGCGAATTGTTCCGCGCGATCTCTTTCGAGGAGATCGGCACCTCGTCGCTGCAATCGCGCGCCTTCGCCGGGCTGGCCAATTCGACCTTCGTGTTCTGCCTGCCGGGCTCGACTTCGGCTTGCCGCACGGCGTGGGAAAAGATCGTCCGCGCGCAGTTGGACGCGCGCACCAAACCCTGCAATCTCGCCACGCTCAAGCCGCGGCTGAAGGAGTGATGATGTCGATCGATACCACGTTGCGCTTGCTGGCCAAGGCGCGCGGATTCAGCGCCACCGACATCGCCACCGCGATCCCGCGCGCCGGCGCGGCGACCGTGTCGGCCTGGCTGCGCGGCGAAAAACTGCCGGGCAAGGACCAGCTCGACGCTCTGGCACGGATGTTCGGCGTGCCCGCCGGCGCGCTGCTGGCCGAGCTGGCCAGCACGCTCGATCCCGCCCGCACCAAGGGCGAGCACGATTTGCTCGCCGCTTACCGCAAGCTCAACACCAAACAGCAGGGCGCGCTGTTGGAAGTGGCGCGTTCGATGACCGGAACCCGCAAGCGCTAATCCGATACGGATCCGACGATGAAAAAACTCAAGCGCAAGGACTACGAGGAATTGCTGGAGCCGATGCAGGTCGAACTGGCGGCGATGGCGCGCTGGATCGCCGCCGCCGGCAAGCGCCTGGTCGTGCTGTTCGAAGGCCGCGACACCGCCGGCAAAGGCGGCGCCATCGATGCGATCCGCGAGCATCTGAATCCGCGCCAATGCCGCGTCGTCGCGCTGCCCAAACCGACCGAGCGCGAAGCCGGGCAATGGTATTTCCAGCGCTACGCCGCGCAATTGCCGGCCGCGGGCGAAGTCGCGCTGTTCGACCGCAGCTGGTACAACCGCGCCGGCGTCGAGCAAGTGATGGGTTTCGCCGACGGCGCCCAAGTCAAAGCCTTCCTGAGCCAAGCGCCCGCCTTCGAGAAACAACTCGCCGACGACGGCATCCTGCTGTTCAAGTACTGGCTGTGCTGCGACCAGGCCGAGCAGGAAAAACGCTTCGCCGAACGTTCGCAGGATCCGCTCAAGCGATGGAAGCTGTCGCCGATCGACCTCGAAGCGCGGAAGAAGTACGCCGACTACACCAAGGCGCGCGAAGCGATGCTCAAGGCCACCCATACCGATTACGCGCCGTGGACCTTGGTCGATTTCAACGACCAGCGGCTCGGGCGCTTGACCTTGATACGCGATTTGCTGGATCGGCTGCCGGACACGCACATCCCCGACGCCAAGCTCAGATTGCCGAAATTGACCGGCAAGCCGCACAAGGAACGCTACGGCGTGTTGCAGCCGATTCCGGTCTTCCATCCCAAAGACTGAGCGCGCATTCGCTTTTCGTAGGAGCGGCTTTAGCCGCGAGCTTTTTCTCAGAAATCGCGGTGTTGTCGCGATTTGAAGGAAAAAACTCGCGGCTAAAGCCGCTCCTACACAAACGATGATCAGCGGATTTCGAATCCGGCTGCGGCTTCGTCGGAGGATTCGCCGCGCTCGACCCGATCGACCCGCGCCATCGGCGGCCCCCGCTCCAACCAGCGCGCCATCGCATCGATCCGCTCCGCCTCGCCGATCGCCAGCACTTCGACGCGCCCGTCGCCCAGGTTCTTGGCGTACCCGCGCAAGCCCAAGCGCAATGCCTGTTCGCGGGCGGAAGCGCGGAAGAACACGCCCTGCACTTTCCCGGCCACCAGGAATCGCGCAGCGGCCATCACGCGTCCGCTTTCGGCCCGCCCGCCGCGGCGATGGCCGATTCCACTTCCTTCGCGGTCACCGGTCCTAGGAAACGTTTTGCGACGGTGCCGTCCGGCGCGAGCAAATAGGTCATCGGCAACCCGCGCGGTGTTTCGAAACTCTTGGGCGGGTTGTACACGTCGACGATGGCGATCGGATAGACGACCGGATGCTCCTTCAAGAAGGCCTGCATCTCGTTCGGTTCGATCTCCTCGTAGGCCAGGCCCAGCACTTCGATGTGCTCGCGCATCGCGTCCAAGGCCGACAATTCCGGCATCTCCTTCAAGCACGGCGCGCACCAGGTCGCCCAGAAATTGACCACGACCCATTTGCCGCGATGCGCGGCCAGGTCGTAGGCCTTGCCGTCGATGGTGGCGATCTTCAACGCCGGCACCGGGCCTTTCGGCTTGGCGGCGTCGTCGGCGGGCTTGTTGCAGGCGGCCAGCAGCAGCGCCAGGGGCAGGAACAGCCATTTGCGCGCGGTCATGCGCTTTCCTTCGTAGTCGAGTAGATATCGCCCACGCGATGCTTGAGCAGCTCGCGCAAGGGGATGCGGAGTTCGTCCAGGGCGCCGATCGCGGCCTTGCCGAGCGCGTCGTCGCGGCACGGCAAATGCGCTTCGGCGATCGGAATGCGCAGATGGCAAGCTTCGTAGAGTTCGGCGAGGGTCAGCGCATCCAGGTCGCGCGCCAGCAGCCATTCGCCGGTTTCGGCGCGGCTCACCAAGCCGATCTCGCACAGTTGCGCCAGCATGTGCTGCACCAGCGAATCGGTCAGCATCGGCTCTAATTGCTGGATCTCGTCGCTGTGCAAGCCGCGGCCGCGGGCGCGGTATTCGTCGAAACGGCCGAGCATGCGCAGCATGCCGTACAGCTCGTAGCCCTGCGGCAAGCGCATCGAAGCCGGCTGGTAGCGGAACGCGGAGATCGACGAAGCCAACGACGCGCCGAGCAGCACCGATACCCAACTCAGATAGATCCACAACAAGAAGATCGGCGCGAACGCGACCGCGCCGTACAGCTTCTGATAGGAGTTGAACGCGCCCAGGAACAGGCCCAAGCCGGCCTTCACCAGTTCGAACGCGAACACCGCGAACAAGGCGCCGGCGACCGCATGGCGCCATTTGACCGTGCGGTGCGGCACCACCCGGTAGATCGCGGCGAACGCGGCCAATTCGATCAGGATCGGCGTCAGCCGGATCATCAAGTCTTCGAACCAGCGTCCCGCTTCGGTCTCGAAGATCGCCAACGCGAAGAACCGCACCGACAAAGCCAAGCTGGCGGTAGAGATCAAGGCGCCCAGCGTGAGCACGGTCCAGTACACCAGGAAGCGGCCGAACTTCGGCCGCGCGGTCTCCACCCGCCAGATCCGGTTGAACGTGGTCTCCACGCTGATCAGCGTGATCAGCAGCGACACCACCAAAGCGATCACCCCGATCGTGGTCAGCTGGCCCGCGCTATCGGTGAACTGCTTGATATAGGCTTGCACCGCGCGCGCCGAGGTCGGCACGAAGTTGGAGAACACGTAATCGCTGAGCTTGTCGCGCCATTCGCCGAACACCGGGAACGCGGACAGCGCGCTGAACACCACCGTGGCCAGCGGCACCAGCGCGAATACCGTGGTATAGGACAGCGAACCGGCTGCCTCGAACAGCCGGTCGTCCAGGAAGCGCCGCCACAGGAAGCGGAAAAACGTGCCGGCGCGTGCGCGATCGCGCACGCGGTCGCTCCAACGGTTCCAGGAATCCAGCGGCTCCATGGGCGGCAGAGTAGCAAAGACCCGGCCCGCCACGGCCCGATCCCTGCCAAACTATCGGCACTCCCGAACGATGCAGGACCGCATGGCCGACATCCTGGTGCTGTACTACAGCCGCGGCGGCTCCGTGGCCCGGCTGGCGCGCCATATCGCCCGCGGCATCGGCGAAGTGGACGGCATGGCCGCGCGCGTGCGCAGCGTGCCGCCGGTCGCGCCGACCACCGAAACCGCATCGCCGCCGGTGCCGGCCGACGGCGCGCCCTACGTCGACAAGCGCGACCTGGCCGAGTGCGTCGGCTTGGCGATCGGCAGCCCCACCCGCTTCGGCAACATGGCCGCGCCGATGAAGCATTTCTTCGATTCGCTCGGCGCGGAATGGGCCAGCGGCACCTTGGTCGGCAAGCCGGCCGCGGTGTTCACTTCCACGTCGACCATGCACGGCGGTCAGGAATCGACGCTGCTGTCGATGATGACTCCGTTGCTGCACCACGGCTGCGTGCTGGTCGGCATCCCTTATACCGAACCCGCGCTCACCAGCACCCGCAGCGGCGGTACGCCCTACGGCGCCAGCCACGTTTCCGGCACCCGCGACGATCCGGAATTGAGCGAAGAAGAAGCGCAACTGGCGCGCGCGCTGGGCAAGCGGCTGGCCGCGGTCGCGGCGAAGTTGTCCGCATGAAGCCCGCCAAGCCGCTGCTCGCGCTCGCATTGCTGGCGCTGTCGGCACTGTACGCGTTCTGGTTCCTGCGCGGCGGCGAAACGGTCGCGGCCTGCGTATTCGGCTTGCCGCCGCTGCTGCTCGCGTTCGGCACCCTGCGCGCCGGCGCCGCCCGCGCCGCGTTCTGGGCGGGCTTGCTCGCCCTGTTTTGGTTTTCGCACGGCGTGATGATCGCTTGGTCCAGCCCGTCCGAACGCAGCTTGGCCTGGATCGAGATCGCGCTATCGCTGGCCGTCGTGACGCTGGCCAGCCAGGCGGGGCTGCGCGCCCGATTCGGCGGGCGCAAACGATCCGGCGGATGACGCGCGGCCGATCGTAATTCCGCGGATCGCGCGCCGGGCCGTATCATATCGGGGCCGCGGACCCAGCGATCCGATGCCGCGAAACCCACAGGAATGCGCATGGAACAGCTTCTCGTCGTCACCACCGGCGGTACCATCGACAAGGTCTATTTCGACGACAAGTCGGACTACCAGGTCGGCGAGCCGCAGATCGGCCGCATTCTGCAGGAATTGGGCGTGGCGTTCCGCTTCGAAGTGATTCCGATCATCCGCAAGGATTCGCTGCACATCAATAGCGACGACCGCGAACTGATCCGCGCCGCCATCGCCGCGCAGCCCGCGCGCCATGTGCTGGTCACCCACGGCACCGACAGCATGGTCGAAACCGCGAAAGTGCTGGCGAGCATTCCCGACAAGACCATCGTGCTGACCGGCGCGCTGAATCCGGCGCGCTTCCGCGGCTCGGACGCGGAATTCAACATCGGCACCGCGGTCGGCGCGGTGCAATCGCTGCCGCCCGGCGTGTACATCGCCATGAACGGCCGCATCTGGGATCCGGCGAAGGTGCGCAAGAACGTCGCGGCCAATCGCTTCGAGGCGAATAATTAACTCCGGTATCGCCGCCGATCCGCGCATGGCCGGCCTACCGGCCGATGCCGTCCCGCGCATGCACGCGGCGGCGCGCGCGATCCGCGACGGCGCGGCGCCTCAAGCCCAAGCCTTGTTGAACGGCATCCTGGCCGAAACGCCGGACCATCCCGAAGCGCTGCGCTTGTACGGCATCCTGTACGGCCGCCTGGGCCGCCATGCCGAAGCGCGCGCCATGCTCGAGAAATCGCTGGCGCTGCGCCCCGACGATCCGCAAGCGCTCAACGATCTCGGCAGCGCCTTGCGCAGCGCCGGCGAACGCGATGCGGCTTTCGCGACATGGCGACGCGCCACCGAACTCGCGCCGCAGGAGCCGATGCCCTGGTACAACCTGGGCCGCAACTTGCAACTGGAAGGCGCCACCGCGGCGGCGATCGACGCGCTGCAACGCGGCGTCGCCTTGGCGCCGCAATTCCTGCCGGCGCACATCCTGTTGGGCGATGCACGAGTGCACGCCGGCCGTTTCGACGAAGCAGAGGCGGCTTATCGCGCCGCGCTGGACATCCACCCCGCTTCCGGCGACGCCTGGCGCGGGCTGGCCAATATCAAGACGCGGCCGCTGACGGATGCGGACCGCGAACGGCTTTCTGCGCAACTCCGCCGCGCGGACACCGGCGAAACCGACCGCATCGCGATGGGCTACGCGCTAGGCAAAGTGTGCGAAGACCAAGCGCGCTATCCGGAGGCCTTCGCCGCGCTCAGCGACGCCAACGCCCGCCTGAATCGCATGGCGCCGTGGAATGCGGCCGCGTTCCGGGCTTTCGCCGATGCGGCGATCGCGGCGACCTCGGCCTTGCCCGAACCGCTCGATCCGAGTTTGGGAAAAGAAGCGATCCTGATCGTCGGCTTGCCCCGCTCGGGTTCCACTTTGTTCGAACAGATCCTCGCCGCGCACCCGCGAGTGGAGGGCGCGAGCGAACTTCCCGACTTGGCCGACGTGTTCCGCGACGAATCGGCGCGGCGCGGCACCACGTTCCCGAAATGGGCGCCGCTGGCCACCGCGCAAGATTGGCAGCGCCTGGGCCGCGACTATCTGCAGCGCACCGCGCGCTGGCGCGAAAAGCGGCCGCGCTTCACCGACAAGATGCCGGAGAACTGGCTGTACGCGGGCGCGCTGCGCGCGATGCTGCCGGGCGCGAAGATCGTCGAAACACGGCGCGATCCGCTCGAGACGGCCTGGTCCTGCTACAAACAGCAGTTCTACCGGTTGCCGCATTTCGCCTGCGACTTCGGCGACTTGGCCAGCTACGCGCACGATTGCGGCCGCGCGCTCGCGCACTGGCGCGCCGCGGATCCGCGACGCCTCCGCGCGCAGTCGTACGAAGCGCTGTTGGCCGATCCGGAAGGCCAGATCCGCGAGCTGCTCGATTTCTGCGGCCTGCCCTTCGATCCGGCCTGTTTGGAATTCCATCGCGGCGAGCGCAGCGTGCGCACCCCCAGCGCCTCCCAGGTGCGGCAACCGTTGCGCGGCGACACCGCCCGCGCCGCGCGCTACGGCGCCCTGCTCGACCCTCTGCGCACGGCCCTGTCCGCTTTTTCTTTGTAGAGCGGAGCTTGCTCCGCTGCTTTCAAAGCCCTCCCTTCAAGGGGAAGGAGAAAAGCAAGGCAGCGGAGCAACCCCCGCTCTGCAAAGACAAACCGCGGCAAAAAAAACCCCGGCCGAAGCCGGGGTTTTTCTTGGAGCGGTTGCGGCAACGCTTAGAACGTGATGCTCCAGCTGTTGATATAGCCGGTATCGCCGCTGGCGTTGTCGTTGACGCGCAGCTTCCAAGTGCCGTTCAGCTTTTCGCTGGACAGGTTCTTGGTGTACGTCTGGATCAGGTTGTCGGCGCTGCCGCCGGTCCGGTTGTGCAGGTTGTAGACGCTGCCGTCCGGGGACACCAGATCCACGCGCAGGTCGCCGCGATAGGTGTGGACGATGTTGACCGACACCTGCGCGTCGTTCTTGGCGCGGCCGCTGCGGCCCGACACCGTGATCGGGCTGGCGACGGTCGCGTTGTCGACGATCGTCACGTCCGTATCGTTGGTGTAGGTCTGGGTGCCGCCGCCGCCCGAGGTCGTGTAGTCGCCGACCAGGCTGACGCCCGTGAACGCGGCGTAGGCCTTCAAGCGCACGTAGTACGTGCCGGCCGCCGGCGCGGCGACGGTGCAGACTTCGGCGTTGCCCGACTTGTACGGGCGGCAGTCCCACACCACGTCGGTCGGGATCTCGCCGAACTTCATGTACATGTCCGCATCGCCGGTGCCGCCGGACATGGTGAAGGTCAGGTTGCTGGCGCCCGCCGGAACGTCCAGCGAGTAGTACAGCGACTGGCCCGTGCTCGACGACAGCCCGGTGACCGGCACGCCCTTGGTCAGCGGATCCACCGTCGGCGGCTCGGGACCGCCGCCGCATTCCGAATCGACCGCTGCGAACGCGGCGGTGACGTCGGCCTTGGCGTAGCCCAGGTCTTCGGCCGCCGATTCCACGCCGCAAGCGCCGTCGTAGAAGTCGGTGCTCGGCGTCCAGTAATCCTGATTGGCCTTGGCGAAGGCCTTGAAGGCTTTTTCGGTGTTCCAGCCGGCAGTGTTGGCCAGGATGAAGAACGCGCGGTTGTACACGCCCGAGGAATAGTGGACGTTCAAGCCGTCGTAGTAGTCGTCGGCGCTGCCGATGGAGATGCCGTCCAGCGTCGGATCTTCCATGTAGCGCAGCGCTTCGCCGGCGGCCTTGAAGATGTCCGCGCCGACCAGGAAGTCGTTCGTGCCGCCCTTGAAGAAGTATTCGGCCGCCTCGCCGGCGATGTCCGAATACGCTTCGTTGATGCCGCCCGACTGGCCGGCGTAGATCAGGCCCGAATTCTGCTCGGTGAAGCCGTGCGAGACTTCGTGCGCCGAAACGTCCAGGCTGACCAGCGGATAGAACGTGCTGGCGCCGTCGCCGAAGGTCATGCCCACGCCGTCCCAGAACGCGTTCTCGTACGACGTGCCGTAGTGCACGCGCATTTCCAGCTTCTGGGTCAGCGGCGGCGCGCCGACATAGGCGTTGTACGTGTCGAACACGACCTTGCCGAAATAATGCGCGTCGTTGGCCGGCGAATAAGCGCCGTTGATCGCCTGGAACGTGTTGCGCGGGCAGGTGTAGACGAAAGCGTCCTGGCCGGTCGGCACCGGATAGGTGTCGTCGTGGTTGAGGTTGATCGTGCGGACGGTGGCGTTGTCCATGACGCAGTTGGCGCCGTCCACGGTGACGTCGTTGAAGCCGAAGTCGGTGCCGTATTCGTACTGGCCGGTCTTCTCGTTGCCACCGGGGCCGGTGCCGATTTCGGCCGTGGTCAGGCCTTCCCACTGCTGCAGGATCGCGCCGCTCTGGGCGTCGACGATCACGTACGGACGCGTCGGAGCGCCGCCCTTGGGCTGATCGGCGAAGAAGCTCACCAGATAGCTCAAGCGCGCGCGGCCGTCCTTGTCGACGTAGATCTGCTGCTGCACGTTTTCGCGCTGCACGATCTTGGTGGTCAAGCCGCTGCCCAACCGCGCGCGCTTGGCGATCGCCAGCGCCTGCGTGGTCGGGATTTTGGCGGCGGTGGCCGGAATTTCGCTGGCCAGGCCGTTGACCATCTTGCCGAACAGGCGATTGGCCTTGCCGTCCTTGCCTTCGCGCACGATCACGTGCTCGCCGAACACCGGCACGCCGCGGAAGGTTTGCTGATAGCGGTACACGATGGAGCCGTCGCCGTCCTTGTTGGAGCGCAGCAGGCTCAAACCGGAATCCGAATCCAAGCCGATCAATTCGGCGTGGCGGTCGCGCGCGTTCGCCGGCGCGGCCAAGCCGCGGCTGGCCGATTGGTATTGGCTGTTGAGCCGGGCCAGATCGGCGCCACGGAGGTCGACGCGATTGGCGGCCTGCGCGGACGCGACCGAAAGCGCGAGCGCCAACGGAGACAGAGCGATAAGGGTCAAACGTTGCCTTGTGTGCCTCATGATGTGTGTGTCCCTGCAAGATTGGAAATTCTGGGTCGCTCGCGCGACTTCGTTTTCCCGGCGAAAAAATAGCCAACGGAGCCGCCGCAAATGCGGCGCGCCCGATCAATCACATCAACCCCCTGTGGACCGCAAAGCCGGCTAGCGGTCCGAACAGTCTCCGTTATCGCTCCTTTTTGCTGACGCTCCGACAGAACAAATGAAAACGCCGCGGACATGCGTCCGCGGCGTTTGGGTCAATCAGGGGCATGTAGCCGCGACCGTCGCCCGTGCCGATGCACGGTAGGCGGCCGCATGCCGGAAGTGCGCATGGTGCGAGCGTTCAGACATCCACATCCCCGATTCGATCCGGCTGCCCGAAACCCGAACGCGGCTTCCGGCAGTTCTGCAACAGGTGGACTTCCCTGTCCGAAAGTGACAATAAACGACACTTCAGGACAGGTTCACGCTGCAAGCGCAGCAAAACAAGCTTAAAAGTGTGAACTGCATCACATTTCTATCATGTCGAAAGTAAGTGACGCAAGCTTTAACGATGCGCTAACACCTTGTTTGCAAATGCATTGTGACCCGGTGCGCGACATGCGAACGTCTCATCGCGCTGCGCGAAGAGCCGCGCCCCCTTCAGAAGTCGGGATGGCGGCCGTTGCGGCAGCCGCCATCCTCCGCCACCGGTTCAGTTCGGCGAACGAACGGCCTTCAAGTTGACGCCCGAGAACGTCGAGTAAGCGCGCACGCGGATGTAGTACGTGCTGCCTGCCGTCGGGGCGTTGATGGTGCAGGTTTCGGCGTTGCCGCTGGTGTAAGGCCGGCAGGTGTAGCTGGTGCTGGTCGGCGCCGCGCCCTTGCGGACGTACAGATCGGCATCGCCCGTGCCGCCGGAGGTGCTCACCACCAGCTTGGTCGTTCCGGCCGGAATGCTGACGGTGTAGGTCGACGACCAATTGCCGCTGGTCACCGTCGGCAACGCAACATTCAACACTACCGCGTCGCCGCCGCTGCCCACCGTCACCGATTGCGTCTTGGTGTGGCTGGCGCCGTCGTCGTCGGTCACCGTCAAGCCGACGCTGTACGTTCCGGCCGCGGCGTAAGCGTGGCTGGGATTGGCCGATGTCGAACTGCCGCCGTCGCCGAAGTTCCAACTGCGCGAAACGACGCTGCCGTCGCTGTCGGTGGACGTATCGGTGAACTGCACGTTCAAGCCGCTGACCGCGGCGGTGAAGTTCGCGATCGGCGGCGTGTTGCCCGGACCGGGGCCGCCGCCGGAAGTCTTGCCGAGTTCGCCCAGGAAGGCCAAACCCAGCTTGGCGAACTTGGCGCTGTTCGCGGCCGAATTGCCCATGTTCTGCAGCGTGTCGTTGGCGCTGTGGATGTAGGGGAAGTATTCGCCGGACGCGTCGCCGGCTTCGAACATCATCGCCGACGGGAAACCGGCGCTGGTCCAGGACGCATGGTCCGAGCAACCGTAGCCGCAGGTGTAGCTGCCGCGGGTCAAGCCGAGCGGCGCCAGATAGGCGTCGAACAAATTAGTCAGGAACGTCTTCATCGAAGCGTTCGAATAGTCGGTGATCAGCTGCATGTCGACGCCGTTGCCCGACTTGTAGTTGGTCATGTCCAGCTGCAGCACGCCGACCACGTTCTTGCCCTGGCTCTGGAACGATTGGGCGATGGCGGCCGACCCGCGCAAGCCGACTTCCTCGGCCGCGTAGCCCATGAACTTCACCGTGCGCTTGGGCTTCCAGCCGCTGGCCATGGCCACGCGCAGCACTTCGGTGAGGGTGGCGATGCCCGAAGCGTCGTCGTCCGCGCCCGGCGCGGCCATGTTCTGGCCGCCGCCGCTGACGTTGATCGAATCCAAGTGCGCGCCGAGCACGACGATCTCGTTGGGCAGGTCGGTGCCCTGGATGGTGAGGATCACCGAGGGCTGGGTCGAGCAATTGCCGCACGAGAACAGCTCGGTGCTCACGTCGCTGCGGCCGCTGCCCAGCGCGGCCCAGGTGTCGCGGATCCAGTTGGCCGAAGTCTGGCCGTGGGTGCTGCTGTAGTAGCGGTTGGGATAGGCGGTCGACAGGTGCTGGATGGTGGACAGGATGTTCGAAGCCTGCACCTGCGGCAGCCAGGGATCGACGGTGGCGTGGTTGTCGATGGTGTAGTCGACCAGCGCGGCCAGCCGCGCGGCTTGCGCGGTGCGGTCGTTGCGTACGAAGGCGTCGGCCTCGGCACGCGTGGCGAAGGCGAAATAGCCGCCGCAACGCTTTTCGCGGGCATGGATGCGCTCGGCGACTTGCGGCAGCTGGTGCGCCTTGATTTCCGAAACGACCAGATCGGCGCCGATGCTGTCGCGGCGGGCGACGCCTTCGCGCGCGATCGGCTGCAGCGTGTTGATGAAGGTGTCGCGCGAAGTGACGATGTAGACCGGCGCGAACGGTTGTTGTTCGAACTTGGCGGCGTCGGCGATTTCGTGCGCGTCGCGGGCGACGGCCGGCTGCGCGTGGACGGTGCCGGGCGACAGTCCCGCCGAGATCAGGCCCGCCGACAGCAGGCCGGCGAATACGGTGCGGTGCGGATTCATCGGAAACGCTCCTTCGTGTCCGGGCGCCGCCCGGATGCTGTTCGCATAAGAAAATGGCCGCACGGACCGGGCCGGAACGTTCCGGCCCGATCCGTGCGCCCTGCCGAACGCCCGCGCTTGCAGGCACGCGGGGAAAGCGGATGGCGGCCGCCGTCGCGACGGCCGCCATCCTCGTCACATCCCTGTGAGGCTCGCTCAGTTCGGCGAACGAGTCGCCTTCAGGTTCACGCCCGAGAACGTCGAGTAGGCGCGCACGCGGATGTAGTACGTGCTGCCCGCCGTCGGGTTGGTGAAGGTGCAGGTCTCGGCGTTGCCGCTGGTATACGGACGGCAGGTGTAGCTCGTCGTCGTCGGCGCCGCGTTCTTGCGGACGTACAGATCGGCGTCGCCGGTGCCGCCGGACGTGTTGACGACCAGCGAGGTCGTGCCGGCCGGGATGCTGACGGTGTACTGCGTCGACCAATTGCCCGTGGTCACGGTCGGCAGATTGACGTTCAACACCACCACGCCGCCGCCCGGACCGCCGGCGCAGCTCACGCCGACCAGGCTGAAGGCGGCGGTGACGTCGGCCTTGGTGTAGCCCAAGTCCACGGCCGCCGATTCCACGCCGCACGCGCCCTGATTGAAGTTGGTGCTGGCCGTCCAGTAGTCCTGGTTGGCCTTGGCGAAGGCCTTGAACGCTTTCTGCGTGTTCCAGCCCGCGGTCGTGGCCAGCTTCCAGAACGCCTTGTTGTACACGCCCGACGAGTAGTGCACGTCCAGGCCGTTATAGTACTGCGAGGCGTTGTCGATCGACGCGCCGTCCTGCGGCGGATTGCTCATGTAGCGCAGCGCCTGGCCCGCGGCCTTGAAGATGTCCGCGCCGACCAGGAAGTCGTTGCTGCCTTCGTTGTAGTACTCGGCGGCCTCGCCGGCCATGTCCGAGAACGCTTCGTTGATGCCGCCCGACTGGCCGGAATAGGTCAGGTTCGAGTTCTGCTCGGTGAAGCCGTGCGCGACTTCGTGCGAACCCACGTCCAGGCTGACCAGCGGATAGAAGGTGTTGGCGCCGTCGCCGAAGGTCATCGACGTGCCGTTCCAGAACGCGTTCTCGTAATTGGTGCTGTAGTGCACGCGCATCATCAGCTGGAAGGTCAGCGGCGGCGCGCCGACGTAGGCGTTGAACATGTTGAAGACCACGCCGCCGAAATAATGGGCGTCGTTCAGCGGCGAATAGGCGCCGTTGATGGTCTTCACGGTGTTGCGCGGACAGGTGTAGGAGAACGCGGTGCTGCCGCTGGTGCCGCCGTTGAGGTTCACCGTCTTCACGTTGGCGTTGTTCATGGTGCAGGTGCTGCCGCTCTGCGCCACGTCCAGATAACCGAAGTTGGTGCCGTACTCGTACTGGCCGGTCTTCTGGTTGCCCCCGGGGCCGGTGCCGATCAAGGCATGGGCCAGGCCTTCCCACTTGTCCAGGATCGCGCCGTTCTGGGCGTCGACGATCACGAACGGACGGGTCGGCGCGCCGCCCTTGGGCGCGTCGGCGAAGAAGTTGATGACATACGCCATGCGGGCGCGGCCGTCGTTGCCGACGTAGATCATCTGCCGGTTGCTTTCGTTTTCGACGGTCTTGCCGACCAGGCCGGTGCCCAGCGTGGCGCGTTTGGCGATGGTCATCGCTTGCGTCGCGGGAATGCGGGCAAGCGATGCCGGAATCTCGGAAGCCAGGCCGTTGACCGAGCGGCCGAACAGGCGGGTCACCGCGCCGTTCTTGTCTTCGCGCACGATGACGTGCTCGCCGAACACGGGCACGCCGCGGAAGGTCTGCTCGTAGCGATAGATCGTGGAGCCGTCGCTTTCTTTCTTCGAACGCAGCAGGTTCAGGCCCGAATCCTGTTCCAAGCCGATGAGTTCGGCGTGGCGGTCGCGCGCGTTGGCCGGTGCGGCCAAGCCGGCCGTGGCGGCCTGGTACTGACGATTGAGCTGGGCGACATCCTTGCCGTGCAAGTCCACCCGTTCGGCGGCGGAGGCCATGGAAAGCGCCAACGCCAAGGGCGAGACCGCGATAAGTCCCAAAGCTTTCTTCGAATTCCTCATGTCTGTGTCCCTACGAGTTTGGAAAAAATGGGATCGCGCGAACGCGACTGCTTTTTTCCCGGCAAATCCAACTGCCACGATGCGACGATGCCGCGCATCGAAATCTATCAACCCCCTGCGGACCGTAAGCCGGCTTGCGATCCAATCCGACGTCCGTGCGGATGCCGGTGCCCCTTTCCTTAGCTGCTTGTTCCGTCCTGGATGTGCGGTGGCCGGGGGCGGGTGGGATGCGTGCGCGGAATCGCGCGCGCGGTGGCGATCGCTAACGCTGGCGAGCGCAGGCGATGCAAGTACTGGTCCGACATGGCGACACCCCCGAAACATAAAAAAGCCGCGCTAAACGGCAAAACCGGGTCGTCGTCTTCGCTAGGCCCGGTGAATTCGGACGCCTGACGCAATGCGTCCGAAATGTGACCATATCGGACACTTCCAGGGGTTTTCACGCTGCAGGTGCAGCATAACTCTGGGCTGAATAGAGGCTTGCGATGTGATCGAGTTCACGGATCGATCACGTAAACGATTTCAGATGCAACCGTTCGCTAGGGTATGCAGCTTCGAGCTCTGCGAAAAAAAACGCCGCAACCGGCCATGCGCACGCGCGGCGGCGCGTTGTGTGAGCATCGCAGAGAAGCGCCCCGCAGCGCGGCTACAGCATGCCGGTTTCCAAGCGCGCGGCTTCCGACATCATGTTGCGGTTCCAGGGCGGATCGAACACCAGCTCGACGTCCGCTTCGGCGACGGTGGGAATCAGTTCGAGCTTACTGCGCACGTCGTCGACCAGGATCTCGCCCATGCCGCAACCGGGCGCGGTGAGGGTCATCTTGATCCCGACTTCGCGCTGGCCGTCGTCGCGGCGATGCACCTGCGCTTCGTACACCAGGCCCAGGTCCACGACGTTGATCGGTATTTCCGGATCGAAACAGGTGCGCAACTGCTTCCAAACCAAGGTTTCGACGTCGTCGTCGCTGGCGCCTTCGGGCAATTGCAGCGGCTCGTCGGGTTCCTTGCCGATCGCGTCGGCGTCGCGGCCGGCGATGCGGAACAGATTGCCCTCGACGAAGACGGTATAGCTGCCGCCCAGGGCCTGGGTGATGTAGCCGATGCTGCCCGCAGGCAGGCGCACGGTTTCGCCCTGCGGCACCAGGACGGCGTCGCAATCGCGTTCGAATCGGACCGGTTCGCTATGGCGGGAATACATGCTCGAAAGATGCGGGCGTCGGCGCCCGGCGCAAGGCCGCGCATTCTAACGCCGCCCGCCCGCTATCCTAGGCGACCCTTGCGGAGCGCCGATGGATCAGTCCTTTCCGAAAACCCGGCCCGGTCTGTGGCTGTCCGTCTTGTTGTTGGCCCTGGGCTGCGCCGGTTTCGCCGCATTGTGGGTGCTGGCCGCGCTGTACACCGACCGCCAGCTCGGCTGGATGGCCCTGCTGGGCGCGCTGGACGCCGTCGTGCTGGTCCGCTTGGGCGGCTTGCCGCGCGGCGCGGCGCGGGCCGCGTGGGCGGTCGCGGCGACCCTGACGATCGTCGCGCTGGCCAATTGGGGCATCGCCGCCGGGCAGATCGGCACCGTCATGGGCCTGCTGCCTTGGGAATCGTTGCTGAAGCTGGGACCGCGCTATGCCTGGACGCTGGCGCAATTGGCCAACGGCGCCGTCGAATGGCTTTGCGCGGGCGCAGCGCTCGCGCTGGCGGCTTGGCTAGGACGATAGCCCGCTTTTCGTAGAGTCGAGCCTGCTCGACTGCTTTTGCGGCTTCGGCCCGCTGTGCGGCGGCTTGAGAAAGAGCAGTCGAGCAGGCTCGACTCTACGGATTCGCGGCGAGGTTTCCCTGGTCTACGCCGGCATCTCGTCCAAGCACCGTCCGAACGCCACCAGCGCCTGTTCGATTTCCGCCACCGACATCGACGCATAGCCGAGCAGCAAGCCCGCGCGGTCCGGCGGATCGATGTAGTACTGAGAAATCGGCGCCAGGCCCAACTCGCGGGTGCGGGCGTGGGCGATGAAAGCCTCGCCTTCCTCGCGCGTTCTGCCCTTCAGCCAGACCACCAGATGCATGCCGGCGTGCGAATCGGCGATGTCGATCCGATCGCCCGCCAGCCGGCGCAGGCCGTCGAGCAGGACTTGCCGCCGTTCCTTCAGCGTCTTGGCGGTGCGGCGCAAATGGCGCTCGAAGCCGCCGTTGGCCATGAAGTTGGCCAGCGCCGCCTGTTCCACCGTCGGCGCGCCGAAATCGTCCAGCCATTTCGCGGAGACGAAATCGCCGCGCAGCTGCGGCGGCATCACCAGATAGCCCAGGCGCAGGGCCGGGAACAAGGCCTTGGAGAACGTGCCGATGTAGATGACCCGGCCGTCCTCGTCCAGCGAGCGCAGCGCCGCCAGCGGTTTGGCGTCGTAGCGGAATTCGCCGTCGTAGTCGTCCTCGAAGATCCAGCAGCGCTGGCGGCGCGCGTAATCGAGCAAGGCCAAACGCCGCGACAGCGACAGCACCGAACCCATCGGGAATTGGTGCGACGGCGTTACGCAAACCAACTTGGGCGCCTTCACCGGCAGCGCGTCGATGCGCATGCCCTGCTCGTCCACCGGCACCGGCGCCAGCTGCGCGCCGTGCACTTTCAGCACGGCGCGGATCGCCGAATACTGCGGGTCTTCGATCGCGACGGCATCGCCGTCGTCGAGCAGCACGCGCGCGGTCAGCGTCATCGCCTGCTGGGTGCCGCCGACGATCAGCACGTCTTCCGGCAGCGCCTGCACGCCGCGCCGCCGCGACAAGTAGTCGCACACCGCTTCGCGCAACGCGCGCGAACCCTGCGCGGTGGGATAGTTCGGCGGCGTGTACAACGCGGCATGCGACAACTCGCGCGCCCAAGCGTTGGTCAGGATCGGATTGGTCGACGGCATGCCGTAATGGAAGGCGTAACGCGCTTCCACCGGCCGCGGACGGAAGAAGCGGCCCTGGTCCTGGAATTGGCGCGAGCGGCGGGCGTAGGACGATTGCGGTTCGATCGGCCCGGACGCCGCGGGCGCGGGCGCGGTCGATTGCAACGGCGGCGTGACGTAGCTGCCCGAACCGACGCGTCCGTCGACGAAGCCTTCGGCGCGCAATTGTTCGTACGCCGCCAGCACGGTATTGCGCGACACGCCCAATTCACGCGCCAGCAAGCGCGTGGGCGGCAGCCGGGAGCCGACATGGACGGTGCCTGCGAACATCGCCGATTTGAGGGCACGGGTCAGCTGTCCGTGCAGGGGTCCGCTGCCGTCGAGTTCGAGGTACATGGGGCGCTCCTGGAAATTGGCACCATTCAAAGCCACTGAAATGGACCTTACGAGGGCCAATTAATGGGGCTTAGATAGGGCCATTCGCCCGGATAGGGCGGCTTTCCCCACGTTGTCCGACCGGAGATTCTCTTGAACACCGCCCTCGCCTCGCTTCCTCTGCGCCTGCCCGCCGCTGCTTGGACCTTGCTCGGCGCCGTGATCGCTACCGCTCTGGACCTGACCTTCGCGGCTATTTACTGGGAATTGGCCGGTTCCTCGTCGACCCGGGTGATGCAGGCGATCGCCGCGTATTGGGGCTGGGGCCGCGACGCCTATGCGGGCGGCATGGCCACCGCCGTCCTCGGCATGGCGCTGTTCTTCGGCCGCATGATCTTGCTGGCCGCGCTCTACCGCATCGCGGCCCGGCCTTATCCGGCGCTGATCGAGCGCCCCTATCTGTGGGGCGCCTTGTTCGGCCTGGCAGTGTTCCTGACGAACCATTACCTGGTGGTGCCGCTGATCGCCTCCATGCCGCCGTCGACCGCGCCCACCGATTGGCTGTGGCAGTGCTCTTGCGCCGTCGCGCACATGGTCCTGATCGGCGTGCCGTTGGCTTTGTCTGCGCGGATCGCGATCGCGGCGGCGGATTCCGAACGCTAGACCGGCAGCACGGCGTCCAGGCTTTCGGCGAAGGTCGCCAGCGCCTGTTCGATCTCGGTCGGCGACAGTCCGGCGAAGCCCATCAGCAAGCCGGCGCGCGCGGGCGGACGGATGAAGAGCGGCGCGATCGAATACAAGCCCAGGCCGCGGCTGCGGGCGTGCTCGATCAATTCGTCGCCTTGCGCCTGCGAAGCGTTGCGCAACCACACGACCAAATGCATGCCGGCGTGCGAGTCGGAAATCTCCAGCCGGCCGCGGCCGCAGGCGCGCAGTCCTTTCAGCAGGATGCCGCGCCGTTCGCGCAAAGTAAGCGCGCTGCGGCGCAAATGCCGTTCGAACGCGCCGCTGGAGATGAAGCCGGCCATCGCCGCCTGCTCGATCGCCGCGCAGCCGAAGTCGTCCATCCATTTCGCGTTGACGAAATCCTCGCGCAGCGAAGGCGGCATCAGCAGATACGCCATCCGCAAGGCCGGGAACATCACTTTCGAGAACGAACCGACGTAAACGACCCGGCCCGAGTCGTCCAACGACCGCAGCGCGGGCACGGGCTTGCCGTCGTAGCGGAATTCGCCGTCGTAGTCGTCTTCGAAGATCCAACTGCCGTGCTTGCGCGCGTATTCCAGCAAGGCCATCCGCCGCGGCAGCGACAACACCGCGCCGCTGGGGAATTGGTGCGAAGGCGTCACGCAAACGAGCTTCGGCGCCGGCTGCGGCAATTCCTCGCAGCGCAAGCCGTCTTCGTCGACCGACACCGGATAGAGCTCGGCGCCGTGCACCAGCAAGCCGGTGCGCAGGGCGAAGTAATGCGGTTCCTCGATCGCGGCGCGCTCGCCCGGATCCAGCAGCACGCGCGCGGTCAGCGCGATCGCCTGCTGCGTGCCCGACACGATCAGGACGTCCTCCGGCGTCGCGGCGATGCCGCGCCGCCGCACCAGGTAGTCGCAGACCGCTTCGCGCAATGCCGGCAAGCCGCGCGTCATCGGATAGAACGGCGAGGTGTATTGCGCGGCCTGCGACAGCGCGCGCGCCCAAGCGGTGGTGATCGCCGGATGGGTGAGCGGCACGCCGTATTGGAAGGCATGGCGCACGCCGGGAATCGGCAGCCCCGGCACCTTGGCGTGGTCGTGGAAACGGCGTCCGCGGCGCGCGTAGCGCGATTGCGGCTCGGCCGTCGCCGGTTCGCCGACATCCTTGCGCGCGCCCTGCGGCAACGGCGCAACGAAGCTGCCCGAGCCGACGCGGCCGTCCAGAAATCCTTCCGCGCGCAACTGTTCGTACGCAGCCAGCACGGTATTGCGCGAGACGCCCAATTCGCGCGCCAACAGCCGGCTCGGCGGCAGCCGCATCCCGGCGTGCACGCTTCCCGAGGACATGGCTCCTTTCAGCGCGCGGGTCAGTTGGCCGTGTAGCGGCCCGCTGCCGTCCAGTTCCAGATACATGGCTCGCTCCCGGAAATTGGCGCCATTCCAATGTAACCAATTGGCTCCTGGGAGAGCCAATGCCGACCGGACGGCAGGAGCCGATTAACGAATCGGCCTCAGTTATCGGCCCGTTGCATGCGCATAGCGCGCATCGGGCGCGCTTGGACGCGGCATCGCGGCGCGCAACGGATCCGTTGCGCCGCTGAATTGGCTCGGTGCCATCGCGCCGAAGTGGTCCTCGCCGCTGCCGACCCGGATCACTACTTTTTAACGCGTCACGCGTTCGCGCACCGATGGCCGCTCCGGCCGCTTCTCGTCATGCGTCCACTGCGTTCGAACGAACGTTTCGGCCACACCGATTTGTGACCCACGCACTTCACCACCGTCCGGGGAGATACAGCGACATGTCCCAACACCATCAACGTCTTTTCCGCCGCAGCGCCTTGGGCCTGGCCTTGGGCCTGTGCTTCTCGGCGGGCGTCCAAGCGCAGACCAATACCGCCGGCGCGGTCGCGGGCCGCGCCACCGCCGGCGACACCATCACCATCGAGAACGCCGCCACCGGCTTCTCGCGCACCATCACCGTCGGCGGCGACGGCAGCTATCGCCTGTCGCAGATCCCGATCGGCCAATACACCGTCACCCGCAAGGGCGCCGACGGCGCCACCAGCACGCGCACCGCCAACGTCAGCGTCGGCACCGCTTCCAGCGTCGATTTCGTCACCGCCGGCGGCGATGCGCAAACGCTGGACACGGTGACCGTGATCGGCACCGGCGCGGTCAATCCGATCGACATCACCTCGGTCGAATCGACCACCATCCTGACCGCGCAGCAGATCGCCAAGATCCCGGTCGCGCGCGACGCCACCAGCGTCGCCCTGCTGGCGCCGGGCACGGTGCGCGGCGACGCCGCGTTCGGCAACCTGGCTTCGTTCGGCGGTTCGTCGGTGGCCGAGAACCAGTATTACGTCAACGGCTTCAACATCACCAACTCGTTCCAGAACCTCAACTTCGCCCAGATTCCGTTCGAAGCGGTCGCCGAGCAGCAGATCAAGACCGGCGGCTACGGCGCCGAATTCGGCCGTTCGCTGGGCGGCGTGATCAACATGATCACCAAACGCGGCACCAACGATTTCCACGCCGGCGGCAACGTCTTCTACGAGCCCGAATCGCTCAACGAGAAGACCAAAAACGTCTACCAGGAAAATGGCGTCCTGCGCCAGGACAACTCCAAGGATTCCACCTGGAACGCGGTGGCTTCGGTCTGGGCTAGCGGCGCATTGGTCAAAGACAAGCTGTTCGCTTACGGTCTGGTCCAATACGGCCGCACCAGCACCGATACTTGGCTCAGCGTGGTCAACTCGACCAACACCAGCGCGGTGGCTAAGAACCCGAACTGGCTGTTGAAGATGGATTGGAACATTTCCGACAACCATCTGCTGGAGTTGACCGCGTTCTCGGACAAGACCAAGACCGACACCGACGTCTTCCGCAACACGGTGGGCAAACTCGACCGGACCACCTTCCTGGGCACGAACTTCACCGAGACCGGCGGCGAAAATTACGTGCTCAAGTACACCGGCTACCTGACCGACACGTTCACCCTGTCGGCCTTGCTCGGCCACGGCGAGTTCTCGCGTTCGCAGCACCTGCGCACCGCCAACGGCGTCGACGTGCGCTACGGCGGCGACCTCAACAACCCTGCCAGTGGCTGTCCGATCATCATCGACGCCCGCCCCGCTTACCGCCGCGCGCTCAACGGCACCCGGGTCAGCTCCTGCAACATCACCGGCGGTGCGATCGCCCGCCAGGACTCGGGCGACGAGCGCGACCAGTATCGGATCGACGCGGAATGGCAGTTGGGCGACCATCTGTTGCGCTTCGGCTACGACGTCGATAATTTCAAATCCACCGCGGGCACCTCCATCGAAGGCGGCCGCGCCTGGCGCTACGCCACCAACAACGGTCCGGACAAGCTGCCCAACACCGGCGACGAATTCGACGTCGTCCGCGAGCAGATCACCAACCAAGGCGCCACCGTCGAGGTCAAGCAGCGCGCGTTCTACGTCCAGGACAGCTGGAACATCACCGACAACTTCATCGCTTACATCGGCGGCCGCTGGGACAGCTTCGAAAACCTCAACGGCCAAGGCGCCACCTACGTCAAGATCGACAACCAGTTCGGCCCGCGCCTGGGCTTCTCCTGGGACGTGTTCGGCGATTCGACCTTCAAGGTGTTCGGCAATGCCGGCCGCTACGCGCTGCCGCTGACGGCGACGGTCGCGATCCGCGGCGCCAGCGCCTCGCTGTTCTCCCGCGAGAACTTCAACTTCACCGGCTTCGATCCGGTGACCGGCGCGCCGACCGGCCTTACCTCGCGCAACGACTTCATCTTCATCAACGGCGAGTTCGGCAGCCCGAAGAACGCGGAAACGATCGCTTCGAAGAACCTCGACCCGATGTACCAGGACGAGTACATCCTCGGCTTCCAGAAGACCTTGAGCGACCACTTCACTCTCGGCATGCGCGGCATCTTCCGCGATCTGAAAGCGGCGATCGACGACACTTGCGACTACACCGCGGTACTGGACGCGATCGCCGAGAAAGACCCGGGCCTGACCCCGAACCTGCCCAACAGCGGCTTCCCCTACTGCCGTCTGTTCAATCCGGGCGAAGACTCGGTATTCGTCACCGACGTGGAGGGCGACGGGACTCTGCGCAGCTACACCATCCCCGGCGCGCGGCTCAGCCCCAAGGCCAAGCGCACCTACTCCGCCGTCGAATTCTTCTTCGACGCGAACTGGGACAAGTTCTTCATGCAGGGCTCGTACACCTACGCCAAGAGCAAGGGCAACACCGAAGGCGGCGTGAAGTCGGACATCGGCCAAGCCGACACCGGCACCACCCAGGACTTCGACTACCCCGAGCTCACGGTGGACAGCTACGGCTACCTGCCCAACGACCGCCGGCACAGCCTGAAGTTGTTCGGCAACTACCAGATCACGGACGAATGGTCGGTCGGCGGCAACCTGCTGGTGCAATCGGGCCGGCCGAAGAACTGCCTGGGCGTGCTGGAAGTGGCGCCGGGCGTGTTCCATCCGTACGGCTCTTCGTTCTTCCGCTGTAACGGCGTGCCTACGCCACG
Organism: Luteimonas gilva; assembly: GCF_005239095.1. Lineage (GTDB taxonomy): Bacteria > Pseudomonadota > Gammaproteobacteria > Xanthomonadales > Xanthomonadaceae > Luteimonas_C > Luteimonas_C gilva. Next base: position 1,502,460 of record NZ_SZUA01000001.1, read on the forward strand.
CGGCACCGAAGGCCGCTTGCCCTGGACCCGCAACGTCGACTTGAACGTGGCCTACAAGCCCGCCTTCGCCAAGGGCCTGCAGTTCAAGATCGACGTCTTCAACGTGTTCAACAACCAGGAAGTGACCGCGGTCAACGAGCAGGTCGAGGATCCCTCGACCGGCGCGCGGGTCGAGATCGCGAACCTGCCGCTATCGTTCCAAGCGCCGCGCTCGGTGCGCTTCATGGTGCAGTACGACTTCTGATCGAGGAAATAAAGTAAGAGCGCCATTCATGGTGCCATTGTCGTAACCCCCGGACCCTCCCGCAGCCGGCATCCCACGGCTGCGGGACTTTTTTTCGCGCTCGAACTGCCGTCTACTCGGCGCTCACACTCGGAGATCCGCATGAACGCAATCCACGCCGCTCAGGCGGACCACCCCCGGCCCTCGCGCTGGTTGCTGCTCGGCGGCATCGCCCTGGGCACCTTGGATCTATTGTTCGCCTGGGCGTTCTGGATGCCGCAGGGCGTGCCGCCGCTGCGAATCCTGCAAAGCATCGCGGCGGGAGCTTTCGGCGATGCCAGCTTCACGATGGGCGGCACCAGCATGGCGCTGGGCGCGTTCTTCCACTACTTCATCGCGACCGCGATGGTCGCGGTCTATTACGCCGTTTCCCGCATCTGGCCGGCGCTGATTCGCAAGCCTGTTCTCTTCGGACTGCCGTACGGCGTCGTGCTGTATTTGGCGATGAATCTGGTGGTGTTGCCGCTATCGGCCGCCGGCATGCCTTCGTTCAAGAACACGGCGTGGGTCGTCAGCAGCGTGATCATGCACGCCGTGTTCGGCGTTATTTGCGCGTTGTTCTCGCGCCGCGCCGCGCGCGGCTGAGCCTTGGCGGCCGTCAGTGGCCGCCGTCCAGCGCCTTCAGCTCGCTGACCAGCGCCGCCGCCATTTCGGCGCCGTCGCCGTACAGCATGCGCGTGTTGTCGGCGTAAAACAGCGCGTTCTCGATGCCGGCGAAACCGGTGCCCTTGCCGCGCTTGATGACGATGGTGTTCTTGGAATTCACCACGTCCAGGATCGGCATGCCGTAGATCGGGCTAGCCGGATCGGTCTTGGCGACCGGATTGACCACGTCGTTGGCGCCGATCACCAGGCTGACGTCGGTGACCGCGAACTCGGGGTTGATGTCGTCCATGTCGGCGATCAAGTCGTAAGGCACGCCGGCCTCGGCCAGCAGCACGTTCATATGGCCCGGCATGCGGCCGGCGACCGGATGGATCGCGAATTTCACTTTGACGCCGCGTTCGATGAGTTTTTGGGTCAACTCCCAGATCTTGTGCTGCGCCTGCGCCACCGCCATGCCGTAGCCGGGCACGATCACCACGCGCTCGGCGTAGGCCATCATCGCGGCGACGTCGCCGGCTTCGATGGGCTTCTGCGAACCGCTGATCTCCTGCAGCGCGCCGCCGCCGCCGAAGTTGGAGAACAGCACGCTCTTGATCGAGCGGTTCATGGCCTTGGCCATCAGCTGGGTCAGCAGGGTGCCGGCCGCGCCGACCATCATGCCGGCGATGATCAGCGCCTCGTTCTGCAGCACATAGCCTTCGAACGCCACGGCCAGGCCGGTGAGCGCGTTGTACAGCGAGATCACCACCGGCATATCGGCGCCGCCGATCGGCAGCGTCATCAGCACGCCCAGCGCCAAAGCGCAGATGAAGAACGCGATGATCATCGGCACGCCGAGCGAATGGATCACAATGCCGCCAAGCACGACCGCGGCGATCGCCACCGCCGCGTTGAAGAACTGCTGGCCCGGAAAGGTGTAGCGCTTGTCCATGCGGCCGTCGAGCTTGGCCCAGGCGATGATCGAACCGGACAGCGAGACCGCGCCGATCAGCGCGCCGACGACGCCCAACACCAGCGTCGTGATCGAAGGCGCCGCGCCTTCGGACGAAAACCTGAGCAACTCCACCGCGCCGATCGCCGCCGCCGAACCGCCGCCCATGCCGTTGTACAGCGCGACCATCTGCGGCATGTCGGTGATCGCGACTTTCTTGCCGGAAATCCAGGCCGCTGCGGTGCCGATCACCAATGCGGTGGCGATCAGCGGCAGGTTATGCAGCCCGGGCAGCAGGAAGGTCGCGAAAGTGGCGATCAGCATGCCCGCGCCTGCCCACTGGATGCCGCTGCGCGCGGTCTTGGGCGAGGCCATGCGCTGCAGGCCGAGCAGGAACAGCGTCGCGGCGACCAGATAGCTCGCCTTCACCAGCAGAGGCAGCCAACTCATGCCTTCTTCTCCGGTTTCTTACTCGATTTGAACATCTCGAGCATGCGCTCGGTCACCACATAACCGCCGGCCGCGTTGCCTGCGCCGAGCAGCACCGCGACGAAGCCGATCGCCTTTTCCAGCGTCGTGTCGGCGTGCCCCAGTACCACCATCGCGCCGATCAGGACGATACCGTGGATGAAGTTGCTGCCCGACATCAACGGGGTATGCAGGATCACCGGCACCCGCGAGATGATCACGTGGCCGGCGATGGCCGCCAGCATGAAGATGTACAGCGCCACGAAGCCGTCGCTCATCGCCGTCTCCCTCCCAGGTCTTCCGCATCATAACCGGCCCGTGAATGCGGCGGCCGCCCTGTCAACCGCGGCCGCGGCCCGTCGTTCCCACCATCGCAGGCCTGCGCACCCCAATCATCAGGAGAGACCCATGAAGGCACTACTGCTGTCCTTGCCTTTGCTGTTGTCGGCGGGCGCGGCCATGGCCGGCGATTTCGGCGACCGCGTGCAGCACCGGATGGAGCGCCACGGCGACCGCATCGACCAACGCCTGGACCGGCGCGGCGAGCGCATCGACCACCGTCTGGACCTGCGTTCCCAGCGTCAGGAGAACCTGGGCCACGAGCGCCGCGCCGCCCAGCTGGACAACCGCGGCGATCGCATCGAAAACCGCCTGGACCGGCGCGGCGATCGGGCCGACAACCGCTGGGACCGCCGCGGCGAGCGCTTCGACCGGCGCTGGGACAGGCGACATTGAGGCCTAGCCGCCTATGCTTGCCCGGGTGAGCCCCGATGCCGACCCCCGCCACCCTGCGCAGGCCTTCGACGCGGCCGCATCGGATGCGGCCGCGCCGGAGCCGGCCTCGATCGACCAATTCCTGGCCGGCATCGGCACCCGCGCGTTCCGTTTCGCGGAACTGGGCTTGCGCCATCGCGACGACGCGCTGGACGCGGTGCAGGACGCGATGATGAAGATGCTGGCTTACGCCGAACGGCCGGCGGCGGAATGGACGCCGCTGTTTTGGAGCATCCTGCGCAGCCGCATCGTCGATGTGCAGCGGCGGCGCACGTTCCGGCTGCGCTGGCTGTCGCCGCAGGACCATCGCGACGAGGAAAGCGCGATCGACTGGGCCGACGAAGGCCCGGACCCGCAACGCGCGCACGACGGGCGCGAGGCCTACGGCAAGCTGGCCGAAGCCTTACGCAAGCTGCCGGCGCGGCAGCGCGAGGCTTTCACCTTGCGCGTGCTGGAAGAATTGGACGTAGCCGATACGGCCAAGGCGATGGGCTGTACCGAGGGTTCGGTGAAGACCCATCTGTCGCGCGCCCGCGAGGCGCTGCAGAAACAACTGGAAGACTGGCGATGAACGACATCCACGACAACGATCTCTTCGACGCGGCGATGCGCGCCCGCTATCGGCAGGCCGCCGGCAGCGTGTCGCCCGCTGCGCGCGCGCGGTTACGGCAGGCCCGGCGCGAAGCCGCGACGGGCGAAGTCCGCAAGCGCGGCTTTTCCTGGCCGTTGCTGTTCGGCGGCGCGGCGGCGGCGTTCGCGGTCGCCTTCGGCTTGAACCTGCGTCAGGATGCGCTGCAGGAAACGAATCCGGCGGCGCCGGCCACGGTCGCGGCGGCAGCGGCCGAACCGGCATCGGCCTTGGACCAGGATCCCGATTTCTACGCTTGGCTCGGCTCGTCCGACGCCGAGCTGGTGGCAGTGGAGTGAGCGCGATGAAAAAAACCTACCGAATCGCCGCAGCGCTGCTGCTGTGCGCCCTGGCCGGCCTGGCTCAAGCCCAGGACAAGGACAGGCCGCCGGCGGCCGCTCCGCTGCCCACTTGGGAACAACTGACGCCGGCGCAGCGCGACGAACTGATCGCGCCGATGCGCGAACGCTGGAACCGCTCGCCCGAAGACCGCCAGCGCATGTACGACCACGCCCACCGCTGGCGCACGATGTCGCCCGAACAGCGCCGCGAGGCGCGCAAAGGCATGCAGCGATGGGAGCAGATGGACCCGCAGAAGCGCGAACAGGCGCGCGCCTTGTTCGAACACATGCGCGGCATGAGTCCGGAAGACCGCAAGGCGCTCAAGGAGAAGTGGCGGGAGATGACGCCGGAGCAGCGCAAGCAGTGGTTCGAGGAAAACCGGTCCAAGCCCTGAGTGGAACTCGCTCCGCCGCTTAGCTCGCTGGCTTTTCGTAGGAGCGGCTTTAGCCGCGAGCTCTTTAGTTGAAATCGCGGCATCGCAGCGATTTGAGAGAAGAAGCTCGCGGCGAAAGCCGCTCCTACGAAGAGCGAAAGCAGCGGAGCAAGCTCCGCTCTACAAAGCGAAAGCCTCAGGCCGCGGCCCGCTCCGGCCACACCGTTTTGGCCAGCAATTCGTCGTTCCAGTCGAACGCGATCGCGCCGTCCTTGACGAACAGGCCGACGAAATTGAGCAGGTTGCGGGCGTACATCTCGCTGGCGTGCATCGCGCCGCTGCTGGCCAGGTTCAAGGGCCCGGCGATGGTCACGCCGCTTTGCTCGTAGGTTTCGCCCGGCCGGGTGAGTTCGCAATTGCCGCCGGTTTCCGCCGCCAAGTCGACGATCACGCTGCCCGGTTTCATGCCCGCGACCATCGCCGCGCTGACGATCTTCGGCGCGGGCCGGCCCGGCACCGCCGCGGTGCAAACGATGGCGTCGATGCTCTTCAAATGCTCGCCCAGGCGGCGCTGCTGCTCGGCGCGTTCCTCGTCGGTGAGCTGGCGCGCATAACCGCCCTCGCCCGCCGCGCTGACGCCCAGGTCCAGGAATTTGCCGCCCAACGATTCGATCTGCTCGCGCACCTCGGGCCGCACGTCGAAGCCTTCGACCTGCGCGCCCAAGCGCTTGCCGGTGGCGATGGCCTGCAAACCGGCCACGCCGGCGCCGATGATCAGCAATTTCGACGGACGGATCGTGCCCGCGGCGGTGGTCAGCATCGGGAAGAAGCGCGGCGCGAGTTGCGCGGCGATCAGCACCGCCTTGTAGCCGGCCATGCCCGCCTGCGAGCTGAGCACATCCATCGCCTGCGCACGGGTGGTGCGCGGCAGTTTTTCCAGCGGGAAGGCGACGATCTGCCGCGCCTGCAAGGCTTCGGCGCGCGCCGGGTCGGCTTGCGGCTGCAAGGAGCCCACCAGCGCCGCGCCGCTCTTCAGCAAGCCGATCGAGGCCGCATCCGGGGCTTGCACGCACAGCACCAAGTCCGCGCCGCCGTAGGCCGCGGCCTGATCGGCGACGAGCTGCGCGCCGGCGTCGGCGTAGGCCTGATCGGGAAAATGCGCGCCGCTGCCGGCGCCGCGCTCGATCTGCACGACGGCGCCCAGAGCGACCAATTTCTTGCAGGTTTCCGGCGTGGCCGCGACCCGCTTCTCGCCCGGCGCACGCTCGCGTGCGACCCCGATCGTGACTGCCATGCCTACCCCGCCCTGAGTTCGGATGGGGCAATCGTAGCCCGAAATCGCTTGCGAACTACGCCGCGCGCTGCAGGTGCTTCCAGACCTGCTTCATCGCGCCTTCGAACGGCGCGTCCGGCAAGCCGACGATCAGGCGCCCGGCCTGCGCCAGCAAGGCCAGCTGTTCGGCGGTGGCGACCAGTTCGCGCACGCCGCGGCGGTTGACGATGAGGAAACGCGAGGTGAGCGGGCTGATCCAGGCGATTTTCAGCGCGCGCTCGAAGCCTTCGTCGTCGATCAGACGCACCCAATCGCCGAGCGACAGCCGGCGCATCGCCGACAGGGCGTCCTGGTTGATCTGGCGCTGCTCGGCGTGGTCGACCAGGCGCAGCGCGGAATCGTTCTCGGCCGCTTCCAGCGGCGCGGCCACGGCGATCGGCGTCACGATCGAGCGCGGCACGTCCGGCCAGGCCAGCGCGCGCACCAAGCGCGCGATCGCCTCGTCGGCGGCGCTGGCGTCGAGCCCGGAGCTGGCCAGGCAATCGCGCAGCAACGGCATCAGCAACAGCAGCCGGTCGGCGATGACCGCGCCTTGCGCGGAAGCCGCGGCGATGTCGATCTCCACCAGAGCCTGGCCCAAATTCATCGCGCCGATATGGCGCGCCGAATCGGCGCCGTCGCGCAGCAGCGTCTGCACCACGTGGTGCTGCCAGTGTTCGCTCAGGAATTGGCGCACCGGCGCGGTCAGCTTGTATTCGCGCACGCATTGCGAAAGCGCGTCGGCGGCGTCCTGGCGCGCCTGCATCAAGCGTTCGCGGCCGAAGGCGGCCTCGGCGGCGCGGCGCTCGGCCAGTTCGATCCGTCGCCGCTGTTGCTGCACCAGTTCGTTCAATTCCGATGCCGCCATTTCGAAGACGCTCAGGTCTTCCTGGTATTCGGCGATGACGCGCTCCACCGCTTGCTGCGCGCGGTCGAGCAATTCGCGGTCGTGCGGACTGGCGCCGCGGTTGCTCTCGCAGGCTTCGGTGAGCACGTCGAGCAAGCGGCGCGCCGGATGGGTGGGCTGCACGAACAGGCTGTCGTCGTGCAGCGCCAGCTTCAGATACGGCAGCACCAGGCGGCCGAGCAGGTTGCGGCCTTCTTCCCACAGCCGGTGCACGTCGCAGATGGCTTCGAACAACAGGCCGATCAAATCGATCGCGTCCTGTTCTTCCGGGCTGAGGCTGGTGTACTGCGGATCCAGGCCCAGCTTGCGCGCGCCTTCCAGCATTTCGTTGCGCAGGGCGGTCTGTAGATGGCCGCCGCCGTGGGCCAAGGCCTCGGCGAAGTGGCTGGTGTCCTCGCCTTGCAACAGGCTGGCGACGCTGCGCAATTCGTCGGTGCGCAGCGGACGGCGCTGGGCGCCCGGGATCGGCGCTTCCTGCCCCGGCGCGCGCGGCAAGGTCGAATGGCCGGTGATGCCGGCCTGCTGCCGCCACTGGTGCAACTGTTCGCGCAGCAAACCCAGCTCGCGCACCAATTGTTCGGACGCCACGCCGGCATACGCGCTCGCCGCACCCGCGTGGCCGGCTGCGGGCGCTGCAGGCGGGTAAGGCGAACCCGCAGGCACAGCGGGCGCGGCATAGGAGGCCGGGGCCGGCGCGGCAGGCGCGCCGTGGCGCGGCGCTACTTGTTCCCACATCATCGGCTCGGTCGAGGACGCGGCGGGCGCCGGCGCGGCGACCGGCCGCGAAGCCGCCATGCCGGGCACGTGCAGGCCGTAGCCGGCGGCGCCCAGCAAGGTGTCGATCTGGCTGTAGAACGCGTCCAGCACGTGGCTCAGCTCGGCCTGGTACTGCTTGAACAACAGGTCGCGCAAGCCGTCGGGCACGGTCTGGCCCTGCAGCGTCTTCACCAGCAGCTCCGCCAAGCGCTCGGGATCGATCGGATGCTTGGTGTCCGGCACGCCCAGCGATCGGGCCAAGGTCGCGAAACGCGCCTCCGCGCCGAGCAAGGCGCGTGCGTGGCGGATGCGCAGCGTGGCCGCGATGCGCTGCGCGTCCAGATGCTGGTCCAATTCCTCTTCGCTGAGCAGGCTGAGCGCGGTCTTGGCCTGACCGGCGACGCCGGCCTGGCTCAGCAGTTGATCGAAGCTGTCGGCCAGCAATTGCCGGTAGCGCATCACCAGCGCCGCTTCGCGTTGCTTGATCAGGGCCAGCGATTCCTGGTCCGCGCGGCGCGTGCCGGGCGATTCCAGCTCGATCTCATGCAGGGTCAGCTCGGTCGGCTTGATCAGCCCGCGGACGATGCCGCCTAGCTGGTCCAGCGCCGTGCGCTTGAGACTTTCGACCAGGAACGTGGGCGTCTGCCGCGAGTGCAGCGCAGCGCCTGAGCCGGCTTTGTCCAGGGGCGAAGTCATCGGGGGATTCTTCCAGCGCGGAGCTTCCCTCGTCCGCGTTAGGATGATGCCTTAACTGCTGCCGGGGTTGTCTGTGACGGGTATCGCAAGGTGAACAAAGAAATGTTGCACGTATTGGACACGCGCCGCTCCGTGCCCGCCAAACAGCTCGACGCCCCCGGCCCCGACCACGACACCCTGCTGCGGATGCTGCAATCGGCCTGCCGGGTGCCGGACCACGGCAAGCGGGTGCCGTTCCGCTTCTTGCGCATCGCCGGCCCGGATCGGCTGGCCCTGGGCGAAAAGCTCGTCGCACGCACGCGTGAGCGGGACCCGGGCGCCGGCGAGGCGGCGATCGAGAAGGATCGCGGCCGCTTCGCGCACGCGCCGGTCATCGTCGCCGTGATCGCCAAGCTCGGCCCGGACGACAAGATTCCCGAACAGGAACGCCTGCTCTCCGCCGGCTGCGTCTGCTTCGCCTTGCTGCAAGCGGCGCAAGCCATGGGCTACGGCGCGCAGTGGCTGACCGGCTGGCCGGCCTACGATCCGGCGATCCTGCGCACCCTGGGTTTGGATGCCGACGAAAACATCGCCGGCTTCATCCATATCGGCACGCCGAAACTGGAAGCGCCGGAGCGCGAGCGGCCCGATCCGCGAGATTTGCTGACGGATTGGCATCCGCAATGAACGAGGTTCGACCGACCCTCTACCTGGTCGATGCCAGCCTGTACGTCTTTCGCGCCTGGCATTCGATGCCGGACGAATGGCACGACGCCGACGGCTGGCCGCTCAACGCGGTGCACGGTTTCTCCCGCTTCGTGGTGGAGTTGCTCGAACGCGAGCGCCCGCGGCACATCGCGGTCGCTTTCGACGAAGCGCTGGATTCCTGCTTCCGCAACGCGCTGTATCCGGCCTACAAGGCGAACCGCGAGCAGGCGCCGGAGGAACTCACCCGCCAATTCGCGTACTGCAAGGCGGTTTGCGATGCGCTGGGCCTGACCACGCTGGCGCATAGCGATTACGAGGCCGACGACCTGATCGGCAGCGCCCTGCATCTGGCCCGCGGCAACGGCTTCCGCGGCGTGATCGTCTCGGCGGACAAGGACCTGTCGCAACTGCTGGGCGAGCACGACGAACAATTCGATTTCGGCCGCGGCTTGCGTTGGGGCATGAGCGGGGTCAAGGCGCGGCACGGCGTCGAGGCGCACCAGATCGCCGATTACCTGGCGCTGGCCGGCGACGCCATCGACAACATCCCCGGCGTCAGCGGCATCGGTTCCAAGAGCGCGGCGGTGCTGCTCGCGCATTTCGGCAGCCTGGACGCGATCTTGGCGCGGATCGACGAAATCCCTTTCCTGCGCCTGCGCGGCGCCGCGCAGATGGCCGCGCGGCTGCGCGCGCAGCGCGAGGAAGTGCTGCTGTACCGCCGGCTGTCGACGATCGCGCTGGACGCGCCGCTGGCCGAGGACCACGGCTTGTTCGCGCGCCGCGACGCCGACGGCGGGCAGCTGTCGGCCCTGTGCGAAACCCTGCGTTTCGGCCCGCTGACCCGGCGCCGGATGCATGCGGCCGCGGGGCTGGAGGTCGCGCTGTCATCCGCGGCATCGTAGGATCGGAACATGATCGAAGATACCCAAACCCCCGAAATCCTCTATCAAGGCGATTGGCTGCGCCTGGTCAAGCGCGGCCATTGGGAATCCTGCGAACGCACCCACGCCCAAGGCATGGCGGTGATCGTCATCGCGGTCACTCCGGACGACGAGGTGCTGTTCGTCGAGCAGTACCGGGTGCCGCTGGGCGCGAAGACCATCGAGATGCCGGCGGGACTGGTCGGCGACGACCACGCCCACGACACGCTCGAGGCCGCGGCGCGGCGCGAGATCGTCGAGGAAACCGGTTGGGAAGCCGGCAAGGTCGAGGTGCTGCTGATCGGCCCCACTTCTTCGGGCATGAGCAACGAGCGCATCGCCTTCGTCCGCGCGCGCGATTTGCGCAAAGTCGGCGACGGCGGCGGCGTCGGCAACGAGGACATCACCGTGCACACCGTGCCGCGGCGCGAAGCGCCGGCGTGGCTGATGCGCAAATACAAGGAAGGCTACGAGCTGGACCTGAAGCTGTGGGCCGGCTTGTGGATGATCGAGCACAACCCCGACGGCAGCCGCGCGGACGAAGAGCCGCTGATCGTTTGAGGGCTTCGGTTTTTTGTAGGAGCGGCTTCAGCCGCGAGCTCTTTCCTTCAGATCGCGGCATCGTAGCGATTTGAGAAAAAAAGCTCGCGGCTAAAGCCGCTCCCACAAAAGCGAAGCGATGCGCTCAATCGCGCATCTGTTCCAGCTCCAGGCCCTTGGTCTCGCGCACGGCATAGACCACGAACAGCAGCGACAGCAGCGCGAACGCCGCATACACGGCGTAAGCCAAGCTCAAGCCCCGTTCGGCCAAGCGCGGGAAGCTGCTGGTGATGGCGAAGTTGGCCAGCCACTGCGCTGAAGCGGCCACCGCCAGGGCGATGGCGCGGATGCGGTTGGGGAACATCTCGCCCAGCAATACCCATACGACCGGACCCCAGCTCACGCCGAAGAACACGACGTACAGATTCGCCGCGACCAGCGCCGTCGCTCCCCAGGGCGCCGGCAATCGCAATTCCCCGCCCGGGCCGGCGCCGGCTTGGGCGAAACACCAGGCCATCAGCGCCAGCGTCGCCGCCATTCCCGCCGAACCGATCGCCAGCAGCGGTTTGCGGCCGATCTTGTCGACCAAGGCGATCGCCACCAGCGTGACCAAGACGTTCACGATCGAAGTCGCGACCGTGATCTTGAACGAATCGGCCTCGCTGAAGCCGACCGAATGCCACAGCGTCGACGAGTAGTAAAAGATCACGTTGATGCCGACGAACTGCTGGAACACCGACAGCAGGATCCCGATCCATACCACCGGCAACAGCCCGCCGCCCGGTCCGCACAGATCGCGCAACCGCGGTCGATATTCCGAGCGCAGGCTCGCGCCGATCTCGCCGACTTTGCGCTGCAGCGCTGCGTCGTCGTCCAGGTTCAGCACTTGCCGCAACACGGTCGCGGCCATGCCCTTGTCGCCCTTGGCCACCAGATAACGCGGCGATTCGGGCACGCCCAGCACGAGCAGCCCGTAAATCACGGCCGGCACGAACGCGACGATGAACATCCAGCGCCACGCCGACAGCCCGAACCACAACGGGGCCGACGCGCCGCCGGCCCATGCGGCGAGCAAGGCATCGGAGCCGAGCGCGGCGAAGATGCCCAGCACGATGGCGAGCTGCTGCAGCGAACCCAAGCGTCCGCGCACGTGCGCCGGCGAGATTTCGGCGATGTAGGCGGGCGCGATCACCGACGCCACGCCGACGCCGATGCCGCCGACCTGGCGCCACAGGACCAGATCCCACACGCCCGCCACCAAGCCCGAACCCAAGGCGCTCGCCGCCAGCGCGACCGCCGCCACCTGCATGGCGCGCAAGCGTCCCCAGCGGTCCGCGATCGGTCCCGCGTACCAAGCGCCCAAAGCCGAGCCGAGCAGAGCGCAGGACACGGCGAAGCCGATCGAGGTCGCATCCAAACCGAAATCCGCACGGACGGCGTCGACCGCGCCGTTGATCACTGCGGTGTCGAAACCGAACAGGAATCCGCCCAACGCGGCGACCGCCGCGATGGCGAAGACGCGCGGGCGGACGTGCGGTCGGACTGCGGTGGCCATCGCGACTCCTCGCGGGCCGGGCCCGCCTTACCGGTGCGGATATTGCGCCGCGGCCATCGCCGCTAGGCCGATTCTGGCCCTTTTCGCAACCGGCGAGTCAAGAATACGTATGCGGCGGCCGCGGCCCGCGCATCAGGCCTTCTTCAGGAACTCGGTGCGCAACACGAGGCCTTTGACCTTTTCGACGTTGCCTTCGATCAAGGCTTCGTCGTCGGTCAGGCGGATGTTCTTGACCAGCGTGCCGCGCTTCAAGGTGACCGAAGTCCCCTTCACTTTCAGGTCCTTGATCAGCGTCACCGAATCGCCCTCGTTGAGGACGGTGCCGTTGCTGTCTTTCGGTTTCGGAGTTTCGTCCGTCATGCCGCGCTCCTGTCGGCGAAGGCGTCGGTGGCGCGGACCAGCGCGTCGGCATTTTCGGCTTCGAACGCGGAATGGCCGGAAGCCGGGGTGATCTCCAGCTTCGATTTCGGCCAAGCCTTGTGCAGTTCCCAAGCGCTCTGGATCGGGCAGACCACATCGTAGCGGCCGTGCACGATCACGCCCGGGATGGCCGCGATCTTATGCGCGTCGCGCAGCAACTGGTCCTCGACTTCGAAGAAGCCGCCGTTGACGAAGTAATGGTTCTCGATGCGAGCGAAAGCGAGCGCGAACTTGGCGTCCTCGTGGCCGCTGACGAAATCCTGGTCGACGTGCAGGAACGAAGTCGCGCCTTCCCACACGCTCCACGCGCGCGCCGCGGCCAGGCGGGTGGCTTCGTCGTCGCTGGTCAGGCGGCGGTGGAAAGCCGAAATCAGATCGTGGCGCTCGACCGGCGGAATCGCGGCCAGGTAATGCTCCCAAGCATCGGGGAACAGGCGCGATGCGCCCTCCTGGTAGAACCATTCCAATTCCCAACGCCGCAGCATGAAGATGCCGCGCAACACCAGCTCGGTCGCGCGCTGCGGATGGGTTTCGGCGTAAGCCAGCGCGAGGGTCGAACCCCAGGAACCGCCGAACACCTGCCAACGGTCGATGCCGAGCTTCTCGCGCAGCTTTTCGATGTCGGCGACCAGGTCCCACGTGGTGTTGTCGACCAAGTCGGCGTGCGGCGTCGAACGCCCGCTGCCGCGCTGGTCGAACAGGACGATGCGGTATTTTTTCGGATCGTGGAAACGGCGCATCTTCGGGCTGCAACCGGCGCCGGGTCCGCCGTGCAGCAGCACCACCGGCTTGCCATTCGGATTGCCGCACTGTTCGTAATACAGCGTGTGGCGATCGTCGACCTCGAGCGTGCCGCTGTCGTAGGGTTCGATGTCCGGGTACAAGTCGCGCATGGGGAATTTTCCGCGAGGGAGGCGGATAGTCTAACCGCCGCGACGCGCTTAGGCTTTGTGGGAGCGGCTTTAGCCGCGAGCTTTTTCCTTGAAATAGCGACATCGCAAGGATTTGCAGAAAAGAGCTCGCGGCTAAAGCCGCTCCTACGAAGAGCAACGGCCCAAAGTGACGCGATCGCGGCCTTCGAGATCCAACTCCGTGGCGACTTCGGCGAAGCCGGCGGCCAGCAGCAAGTCCCGCACGGCCGGGGCCTGCTCCCAGCCGTGTTCCAACAGCAGCCAGCCGCCGGCACGCAGGCGTTCTGGCGCTCCCGCCACGATGATGCGTATCGCATCGAGCCCGTCGGCGCCGGAAGCCAGGGCCGCCTGCGGCTCGAAGCGCAGATCGCCCTGCTCCAGGTGCGGATCGGCTTGGGCGATGTAGGGCGGATTGCTGACCACCAGATCGAAACGCTCGCCGATCAACGGGGCCCACCAATCGCCGTGGCGGAATTCGACGTTGTCGATCTGGTGCGAGCGCGCGTTGGCCATCGCGACCGCCAGCGCTTCCCGGCTGGCGTCGGTGGCCGTCACGCGCGCGAGCGGGCGCTCGGTCGCCAGCGCGAGCGCTATCGCGCCGCTGCCCGTGCCTAGGTCGGCGACGTGCGCGCCGTGATCGGCGGGAATGCGGGCGATGGCCAATTCGACCAGCAATTCCGTTTCCGGTCGCGGAATCAGCGTGGCCGGCGTCACTTCCAGATCGAGCGTCCAAAAGCCGCGGCGGCCGAGCATATAAGCAACCGGTTCGCCTCGCTGGCGGCGGGCCAGCAAGGATTCGAACCGCTCGGCGGCCGTCGCCGGCAGCGGATCGCCCGCATGCGCGAACAGCCACGCGCGATCGCGGCGGCCCAACGCATGCAGCAATAGGAGTTCGGCGTCCGCGGCATCGACGCGGGCGCGCGCGGCGCGCAAGGCTTGGTCGACGGAGAGCGGCGATGCAGTCATAACCGCCATCGTAGCGACAAGCCGCCGCTGCAGGGACTGCTTTTTGTGGGAGCGGCTTGAGCCGCGAGCTCTTTCCCTCAGGTCGCAGCGTCGTGCAGGGAAGAGCTCGCGGCTCAAGCCGCTCCTACAAAAAAGCAAAAGCGCGGACGAGTCCGCGCTTCGACCGGATGCCGTTACCGGCCGGGGCCCGCCGACGACGAGGGCGGCGAGCCCGGCCGGCGACGTCATTTCTTGGAGAACTGCAGCGGCTGGCCTTCGCGCGCCTTCACCTGCGCGGCGCACAGGCGGATGCCCTCCACTTCCTGCTTCAGCGCGCGCGGGCCGCCTTCGACGGTCTCCATGCGCTTGGCCAACTTGTCCTGCAGTTCGGTCGCCTCGGCATCGCTGCACATGCGCTCCGCGTACAGGCCGAGCAGGCGCGCGCCGGCAGGGGCCAGGCGGGCTTCCAGTTCGGAGAAGTTCTGGTCCAGCCACGCGCGCATCTGCGGACGGATCGTGTCGTCGTCGGTCTGGCCGCCGAGGATGTTCGGGATCTCGTTCCGGCGCAGCAGGCCCTTTTCCAGGACCATCGCGCGCGCATGCTCGGCCTGTTTCGGATCGTGCGTGCTGCCCAGCGCGCGCAACAGCTGTCCGCGCAGTTCGGCGTCCTGGGTGGCGCGGAAATGCTTCTCCGCCACGTCGAACACGGACTTGTCGCCGTCCTCCACCGCCATCGCCAGCGCCCAGCCGCGCACGTCGCGCGGCGCGGCGTCGGGATCGAGCTTGCCGCTGCCGCCGATGCCGAGCACGGCGCGGCCTTGCTTGGCCAGCATGTCGCGCACGCCCTTGTCCTTCAGCGAATCGGCGAGATAGGCGATCAGGTTCGAGCGCATCAGACGGTCGTCGTCTTCCTCGCCCGGCTTGGGCGACATGCCCAGCGCTTGCAGGCGCGGACGGTAGATTTCGGCCGCTTCGGCGCGGAACTTGGCGCGCTCGGCGGCGTCCTTGGTCTGGAACACGGCCATCCGCGCGACTTCGAACATGCCGGCGGACGCGGTCTGCCGGACTTTCGCGTTCGCGAATTGCGGCAACGCGGCGAGGAACTGCGACGGCGTCAGCTGGCCGGCGCCGTAGGCCGAGGTGATCGAATCGGCATAGACGCGCTGCTCGCGCTCGTCCAGCTTGGCGAACGCATCGGACAGGGACTGCTGCCACTTGGGCGCCAGCGAGAACCGGTAGTAGCCGGTGCCGTGCGCGTTCGGCATCACCCACGCCGGGCAGCTTTGCGCCTGCTTCAGTTCGAAGCGCGCCTGCTTGCCGGTGACGATGCCCTTCTCTTCGCGGATCTGGCCGCCGTCGGCGTAGCGCACGCTCAGCGGGATGCCCCAGGTCTGCTCCGGACTGAGGGTCGAGCCCAGCGGCACGTAGCGCTGCTGTTCCAGCACCAACACCGGCTTGCCCTGCGCGCAATCCACGTCGATCTTCAGGCTCGGCACGCCGGCCTGGTCGATGAAGCTGAAGAAAGCCTTGCTTACCGCGTCGGGGTTGTCGCTCTGCGCCGCCAGCGCGCCGATCAGATCCGCGCTGGTGGCGTTGGCGCGCGCGTGCGCCTTCATGTAATTGCGGATGCCCTGCTTGAACTTCTCCGGGCCGATGTAGTTCTCGAACATCACCAGCGTCGCGGCGCCCTTCTGGTAGGTGATGCCGTCGAACGCGGACTGGATGTCGGTGAAATCCTTGATCGGCTCGTGGATGCGGCGGCTGCTGGCCAGGCTGTCGGCGCCCATGGCGCCGATCGCGCCTTCCAGCAGGCCGCGGTCGGTATGCGCTTCGGGCCGCAGTTGGCCATGGACTTTGTTGCCCATCCAGGTCGCGAAACCTTCGTTGAGCCACAAGTCGTCCCACCACTTCATGGTCACGTAATCGCCGAACCACTGGTGCGCCAATTCGTGCGCGCTCACGCCCCAGAAACCCTGGCGCGCGCCGACCGCCGACTTCTCGTCGGGGAACATCAGCGTGTCGCGGTAGACGATCAGGCCCGCGTTCTCCATCGCGCCGGCCCAGAAATCGGGTGCGGCGACGTTGTCGAGCTTGTCGAACGGATACGGGATGCCGAAATAGTCTTCCAGCCCCTTCACGATCGCCGGCGTGTTGGCCAGCGAATACTTCATGCGCTCGCCCTGGCCCTTGGCGGCGATGCCGCGCAGCTTGATCGGCTGCGTGCGCGAACCGTTAGGCGAGATGTCCGGGCCGGCCGGCACGTCCCAAGGACCGACCGCGAACGCGATCAGATAGCTCGGCAAGGCTTCGGTGCGGGCGAAGGTCACCTTCTTCCAGCCGTCGCCGAGTTTTTCGGTCTTGGTTTCGGCGCTGTTGGCGACGGCGACGTCGTTTTCCGGAACGATCAGGGTGATGTCCCAGGGCTGCTTGAAGCTGGGTTCGTCGAAACCGGGGAACGCGGTGCGCGCGCCCAGCGGTTCCATCTGGGTGACGACGTAGTCGTTGCCGTCGGGCTTGACGCGGTACGCGCCCTGCAATTCGCCGAACGGCGCCTCGTAGGCGATTTCGATGACCGCATCGCCGGCCGGAATCTTTTCCGCCGCGCTCAGCTTCAGCACGCCGGACACGTCGGCGTCGGTCGCGGTCAGCGCGATGCGCTTGCCGCCGACGATCGCTTCGGCTTTGCCGATCTTCATGTCGCGGCCGTGCATCCAGATCGTGTCGGTCGCTTTGGCGACCTTGGCTTCGATGCGCGTGCTGCCGCTGAAACGGGCCTGCTTGGGATCGAGCTTGAGTTCCAGCTTGACCAGCGACGGCACCACGGTGCGCGGCAGCGGGCCGCGGGGCACTTCGGGATCGGCGGCGTGGGCCAGGCCGGTGGCGACAAGCAGGGCGGAAGCGAGCAAAGCGGGACGGAACGAACGCATGGTGGTCTCCCCAGGTCGATCCCCGAGGATACCCAGCCGCCGCGGCCCGCGGCCCATGACGAAAGTCCCGGCCGCCGCAGGCCGGCCGCTCGGGCCGAGGAAAAACGCGGACTTAGCTTAGTCCGCGCACTGCTCCAGCGTCACGGCGACCGCGTGGATCACCGCCGCGATCTTCAGCGCGCTCTGCACGCCCTGCGCGCTCACGTCGTGCTGGCGCAGCGTGCGCTCGTGCGAATCCAGGCACGCGCCGCAGCCGTTGATCGCCGACACCGCCAGCGAGGCGAGTTCGAAAGTGACCTTGTCCACGCCCGGGTTGCCCATGACGTTCATGCGCAAGCCGGCGCGCAACTGGCCGTACTCGTCGTTATGGATGAGGTGGGTGGCGCGGTAGTAGATGTTGTTCATCGCCATGATCGCGGCGGCGGCCTTGGCGCCGGAGATTTCCTCGGGCGACAGCTGCTCGGCGGCGAAGGTTTCGATCGCGCGCACCAGCGGCGCATGGCGCGAGGCGATGGCGCAGGCCAGCGCGACGACGCGGATCTGCTTGGCGTCGATGCCGGGCGAGCCCGGACCGGACAGCACGCTGTCCAGGTTGAGCTTGAGGTCCTTGGCGTAATCGGGGAGTTGGTTGCGCAGGTCGGAAAGGCTCATGTTCGTCATCCTGTCTCTTATCTTGTGGGAGCGGCTTTAGCCGCGAGCTCTTCGCGTCAAATCGCGGCGGCGTGCGGGAAAGAGCTCGCGGCTAAAGCCGCTCCCACAAAAGAACATAAAAAACGAAGGCGGCCATCAGGCCGCCTTCGGGATTCCGCCGACGCGAGGGAGGGGGGAACGCGGCGGAACCTAAACGAAGGCCGGAATCAGGCGGCCTTGAGGGTGTCGTCGCCCTGCTTCCAGTTGCACGGGCACAGCTCGTCGGTCTGCAGCGCGTCGAGCACGCGCAGCACTTCTTCCGGGCTGCGGCCGACCGACAGGTCGGTCACGTACACGAAGCGGATGACGCCGTCCGGATCGACGATGAAGGTCGCGCGCTGCGCCACGCCTTCGTTCTTGTCGAGGATGCCGAGCGCGCTGGTGAACTCGCGCTTGATGTCGGCCAGCATCGGGAACGGCAGATTGGCCAGATCCTTGTGGTGCGTGCGCCAGGCGTGGTGCACGAACTCGCTGTCGGTGCTGCCGGTGAGCAGTTGCGCGTCGCGGTCCAGGAAGGCCTGGTTGTGCGCGGCGAAACCGGCGATCTCGGTCGGGCAGACGAAGGTGAAATCCTTCGGATAGAAGAACAGGACCAGCCACTTGCCCTTGTAGGTATCGTTGTCGATATCGGCGAAGGCGTTGTTGAGGTCGGTGGAAACGGTGGCCTTCAACTTGAAGGTGGGCAGCTTGTCGCCAACGGTCAGCATGTGATCGCTCCTGAGGTGGTGAGGGGTAAAACGGAAAGCCGGCGGTGTCCTGCGGCTCGATGGACACATTATTGCGCCGCAACATCGATTCATCAAGCCGATTGTTCATATGATACCGATAGGTGTAAGCTATCGCAATCATGAACCTGCGCGACCTCCGCTATTTCGTCGCCCTCGCCGACCACAAGCATTTCGGCCGGGCCGCGGAGGCGTGCTTCGTCAGCCAGCCGACCCTGTCCACCCAGGTGCGCAAGCTGGAGGAAGAACTGGGCGTGACGCTGATCGAACGCGCGCCGCGCCAGGCGATGCTGACGCCGGCCGGACGCGACATCGCCGATCGCGCGCGCCGGATCGTCGCCGAAGTCGAACAGATGAAGGAATCGGCGCGGCGCAGCCAGGATCCCGAAGCCGGCACGATCCGCCTGGGCGTGTTCCCCACTCTCGGCCCGTATCTGCTGCCGCACGTCGTGCCGCGGATCCGCAAGCGTTTTCCGAAGCTGGAATTGCTGCTGGTCGAAGAAAAAAGCGACGTGCTGCTGTCGCGCCTGCGCGAAGGCAAGCTCGACGCCGGCCTGCTGGCGCTGCCGGTGCACGACGAGCAGTTGCATACCGAATTCCTGTTCGAGGAACCGTTCCTGCTGGCGGTGCCCGAGCATCATCCGCTGGCCAAGCGCAGCAGCTTGGCGCTGAAGGAACTGGCCGACCAGCGCCTGTTGCTGCTCGAAGACGGCCATTGCATGCGCGATCAAGCCCTGGACGTGTGCCAGATGTCCGGCGCCAGCGAGAAGTCCGGCTTCCAGGCCACCAGCCTGGAAACGCTGCGTCAGATGGTGGCCGCCGACGTCGGCGTGACTTTGCTGCCGACGCTGGCGATCAAGCCGCCGGTGGCGCGTTCGGAGACCATCCATCTGCTCGGCTTCCACGATTCGCAGCCCAGCCGGCGGATCGCCCTGGTCTGGCGCAAGAGTTCGGCGATGCACGAATTCCTGCGGAACTTGGCGGAAGTATTCCGCGAATTGCCGGCGGAATTGTTCACGCCGCGGGCAGATTTGGTGGCGGAAAAGCGCGCCTGAGCGCCGTCTCTTTCAATTGTGGGAGCGGCTTTAGCCGCGAGCTCTTCCCGCATGCCGCTGCGACCTGAGCAAGAGCTCGCGGCTAAAGCCGCTCCCACAAAAAACGGATGCGCCGCGTACACTCGGGCCTGCAAATTCAGGAGCGCGCAACATGACCAAGACAGTCGCCGTAGTGATGGTCGACGGCCCCGCCGACTGGGAAATGGGCCCGGTGCTGGCCGCGGTGCGCGAATGGTTCGGTATGAACGTGATCACCGCGACCGAGGACGGGCAACCGATCGTATCGATCGGCGGCGTCACGATATTGCCGCAGCGCAAATTGGCCGATCTCGCGCCGACCGAAGCGGATCTGTGGATCCTGCCCGGCAGCGATGCGTGGCGCGAACGGATTCCGCCCGCGATTTTGGAAGGCATCAAGACTCGCGTCGCCGCCGGCAAGCCGGTGGCGGCGATCTGCGGCGCGACGGTGGCGCTGGCGACCGCGGGTTTGCTCGAAGACAGGCCGCACACCAGCAACAGCCTGCAATTCCTGAAGGATAACGCGCCGAATTACGGCGGCGGCGGACATTACGTCGACCGCCCCTGCGTCAGCGACGGCCTGGTCGTCAGCGCATCGGGCATGGGGCCGATCGGCTTCGCGGTCGAATGCTTGCGCATCCTCGCGCCCGAGCGGCAAGCCATGATCGAAGAAGTGCGCGCGTCCTTCGCCCGCGAGTTCGCTTGATGCGGATTCCTGTCGACGGACTTGAAGCGGCATCGCCGCCGGGCTAGGGTGTGCCGGACAACCCGATCGCTGCGGGCGGCGCGCACCACGCGCCGCCCGCGCTGCTTTGGAGGACTCGACGCATGAACACCGCACCCGATCTGCTCGTTTCGCGCCTGGATTGCGAACGCATCGAAGAATTGCTGGAACGACCGCTCGCGCAAGCGTCGAACGCGTCGGCGTTGCGCGAAGAACTCGCGCGCGCGCATATCGTCGAGCCGCAGGCGATGCCCGCCGACGTGATCACGATGAACTCCACCGCCCGCTTCCGCGACGAAAGCGGGGAAGAACGCGAGATGACCTTGGTTTACCCGCGCGACGCGCACGGCGAAACGGATCGGGTATCGATCTTGGCGCCTGTCGGGACCGCCCTCTTGGGCCTGCGCGTCGGCCAGACGATCGATTGGCCGATGCCCGGCGGGCGGCAGGCCCGCTTGCAAGTGCTGGCGGTCCATTACCAACCGGAAGCCGCGGGCGAATACCACCGCTGATCCGGCGGCAAAGGGCGCAGCGACCGCTTTCGCTCGTGTAGAGCGGAGCTTGCTCCGCTGCTTTGCTGTTCGTCGACAAGATCAAAGCAGCGGGCAAGCCGCTCTACAAAGCAACGGCAGCGGAGCAAGCTCCGCTCTGCACAAGCCAAGGCATTAGGCTTGAGCGCCCAACCCGATCGGGCAACTCACGCTGGTCCCGCCCAAGCCGCAATAGCCGGCCGGATTCTTCGACAGGTATTGCTGATGGTAGTCCTCGGCGTAATAGAACTCCGGCGCCGGATACGCGATTTCGGTGGTGATGTCGCCGTAACCGGCTTCGCGCAATTTCTGTTGATATAGATCGCGGCTCGCGATGGCCGCTTCGTACTGCGCCTGGTCGTAGCAGTAGATCGCGGAACGGTACTGAGTGCCCGCATCGTTGCCTTGGCGCATGCCCTGGGTCGGGTCGTGGTTTTCCCAGAACGTCTTGAGCAGGCTTTCGAACGCGATCTTGTTCGCGTCGTACGCCACCAGCACGACTTCGGCGTGCCCGGTCTCCCCCGAACACACTTCTTCGTAAGTCGGATTCGGCGTGTAGCCGCCGGCATAGCCGACCGCCGTGGTCTCCACGCCGGACAGCGACCAGAATTTGCGTTCGGCGCCCCAGAAGCAGCCCATGCCGAACTGCACTTTTTGCAGGCCGGCGAAATCGCCGGCGATGGGGCGGCCGTGGACGTGGTGCGCATTGCCGATGCGGATCGGCGTGTCGCGGCCGCGCAGGGCCTTCGACGGATCGACCATGCGCTGCTTGTAGACTCCGATTCCCAACATGACGCTGCTCCGCTTTGGCCTGCCCACTATTTGCGGCCTCGGCGGGCCCGGTTCAAGTCGGTTGTTCGGGCAAACGCGTGCGTCCTTTGAGGCCGGCGACGAAAATGCCGGCCAGGCTGACCGCGACGCCGGCCCATTCGCGCGGCGTCGTGGCGCGGCCCAGCAGGCCCACGTCCAGCAGGAACGCGACGATCGGCTGCACCAGCAACAGCAGGCCGATCAGCGCCACGCTCAACTGCGGCATCGCGCGCGAAATCAGCACCCAGCTCAGGCAGTGGCCGATCAGGGCCAAAGTCAGCAGCACGCCCAGCGACCACCACGATGGGATGGCGAAGGAAGCGCCCTCGCCGGCCACGGCCAGGCCCAGGAAAACGGCGGTGCCGAGCGAGACGATCGCTAATACCTGCTCTACCGGCGGCCGCCCTTCGCGGTCCTGCGCGGCCCGCTGCTGCGCGTTGCGCAAGCTGATGTTGTAGATCGCGTAGCAAATGCCCGTGCCCAACGCCAGCCACACGCCCCAGCGGTATTCGGCCGGCAATTTGCTCCATTCGCCGCCCAGCAGCAGCCACAGGCCGAGGAAGGCCAGCACGATGCCGGCCATGAAACGCGGCCCGATGCGCTCGCGGTAAAGCAGCATGCCCGCCAGCGCCATGAAGAACACCTGCGAATTCGCCAGCAGCGTCGACAAGCCCGGCCCGATCAGCAGGATGCTGCGATGCCAGAGCCACAAATCGGTCGCGAACGCCACCGCGGGCAACAGCGCCAGCAGCCATACCCCGCGCGGCAGCTTTTGCCAGCGTCCGCGCAGGCGCAGCAGCAAAGTCAGGAATACGCCGGCGATCAACATCCGGTAGAACGCGGACACGGTCGGCGGCGTCTGCGCGAAGCGCACCATCAATCCGTTGGTGCCGATCAGCGCCGCGCCGGCCAGCATCGACAACAGCGCGGCGCGGTTGCTGTGGGCGGCGGTCATCGGATGTCGTCCGTTGCGGGCAAGCGCACCGTTTCCGCCAGCGCCGCGTCGCGCCATTCGACGAAGGCCGGCAGCGCGCGCAACGCGTCGCACCAGGCGCGCGCGTTGTCGTCGGTCTCGACGCCGTAGCCGTCGAAACGCACCATCACCGGCGCGAACATCGCATCGACGATGCCGAATTCGCCGCACAGGAAAGGCCCGCCCGCGCCGTGCGCCTCGCGCAGCTCGCGCCACAGCGCCTGGATGCGGGCGATGTTGCGGTCGGCGTCGGCGTTCCAGCGGTAGGCGTCGGGCCGGCGGCGCAGGTTCATCGGCAGCTGCTTGCGCAGCGCGACGAAGCCGGAATGCATCTCGCCCGCCGCTGAACGCGCATGCGCGCGGGCGCGCGGATCGCGCGGCCAGCCGCGGCCGTCCAGGTAATGGTCGTTGACGTATTCGCAGATCGCCAGCGAATCCCAGGCGACTACACCATCCTCATCGTGCAGCGCGGGCACGGTGCGGCCTGGCGACCAGCGCCCGATTTCGCGCTCGAATTCGGGCGTATCGAGCAGCAGGCCGTGTTCTCGGAAAGGAACGCCGAAATGGCGCATCAACAGCCACGGCCGCAGCGACCACGACGAATAGTTCTTGTTGCCGATGACCAAAGTGAGCACAGGTCGGACCGATAGGGAGACCTGCCCATCTTAAACTCGCGCGGACAAACCCCGTCGCGCCGTATAGCCCTCTCCCGCTTGCGGGAGAGGGTTGGTGAGGGCGCGCGCAGCAGGGAGATCGCCGCGAACAGTCGTTTCCGATGCTTTTAAAGACTGACCATCGGGAAAGTATGGTTTGACGCAATCGGATAGCCCGCGCGCTCACCCCAGCCCTCTCCCGCAAGCGGGAGAGGGAGCAACCCTCAAACGAACACCGCCGGCGCCACGCTCACCCGGTTGCGTCCGCCGCGCTTGGCGGCGTACAGCGCCTTGTCGGCGCGTTCGATGGTTTCGTTGGGCGTGTGCTCGTGCGGCCAGCGCGAAGCCACGCCGACGCTGGCGGTCAGCTTGAGCGCATGCCCGCTCCATTCCACGGGCAGATCTTCCACCGCGGCGCGGATGCGCTCGCCGAGCTGGCGGGCGAGATCGGCATTGGCGCCGGGCGAGGCCACCAGGAATTCTTCGCCGCCGTAGCGCGCGAGCAGGTCCTGGCCATCGATCACGCCGTGCAGCGCGCCCGACACGCGCCGCAAGCAATGGTCGCCCGCGGCGTGGCCATGGGTGTCGTTGATCGACTTGAAGTTGTCCAAATCGACGAACAGGATCGACAGTTCCTTGTTGCCGCGGTGCGCCTCGGCGAAGCTGCGGGTCAGCCACTGGTCCAGCGTGCGGCGGTTCAGCGCGCCGGTCAGCGCGTCCATTTCGGCGGAACGGCGCAGGCGGATCGCGGCGTGCGCCTGCTCCAGCGCCTGCACGGCCAGGCGGCCGAACTCGCCGGCCAGCGACAGTTCGTCGGTGGTGAAGCCTTCGCCCCGCGCGCGCTCCAGAATCATCACGCCCCATTGCGGCGAACGCAGCGGCAGCGGCACCACCGCCGGCACCGGCCCGGGCTGGGCCGGCGCGGCGGGATCGTCCAGCGACACTTGCAGCGGCGCGCGCGTGCGCGCCAAGCCTTTCAGCACGCTTTGCCGCTGGGCGACGATGCGCGCGAAATACGGTTTGCGCTCGACCGGTTCGGCGACCAGGAACGTCTGGTCGTCCGCGCCGAATACGGCCACCGCCGCCGCATCCAGGCCGAGGATGGCTTGCAGCTGGTCCAGCACGCGGCGATAGGCCGTCCATTCCAGATCGCCCGCGGCGAGCGTCTTCAATTGCGCTTGCAAGCCTTCGGCCAGCGCCAACCGCGCGGCCTCGCGCGCGGCGCGCCGGTCGGAATCCTCGTGCGCCAGCTTGGCGCGGTCGCGCTGCGACCGGTAGTCGCCGACGCGCGCGGCCAAGCCGATCGCCAGCAGCGCCGCGCAAGCGACCAGCGCCACCTGATAACCGCGCCCGGTCCACCACATATCGTCGAAATAGCCTCGCGACAGCAACTCGGCGACGATCGCGGCCACACCGGTCAGCACGCTCATCGCCGCGATCGGCCAGGCCATCGGCAGTTTGCGCCGCGCGGCGTCGACGCTGATCGCGATGCAGCCGAAGCTGGCGGCCAGCCGGCCGAGCATCGACGCGGTCTGCATCGCGCCGCGCAGGGCATCCAGGCCGAGCAGGCACAGGCCGGCGATCCCCAGTAGCGTCGCGCACAGCGCGTTGGCCGCTCGCGCCGCACGCGGCGAAAGCGTGCGCAGATCGGCGTAGCGCAGATAGATCTGCACCGCGGCGGCGCAGAAGATCATGGTCAGCGCCGCCACGCCTTGCTCGCGCCACGGCGCCAGCGCGCGGAAGCCGGGCAGCAGGTACAAATGCCCGTTCAACGCGGCGAGCATGAGCAAGGCGCTCAGCGCGAAGCCGAAATAAGCCAAGAACACGCGGTCGTGCGCTGCGTAGAACAGCGCCAGCATCACCAGCGCCAGCATGAACAAGCTGGCGTAGACCGAAGCGGCCATGGCGATGGTGCGCTGCTCGATCCGGGTCGCGGTGAAGTCGCGCAACACCCGCGGCCGCATTACGTTGCCGACGGGCGAGTGCATCGTCACATCCAGCACGACCGGCCCGCGCCAGTCTTCGGGCAGCGGGAACAGGAACAAGGACGGAATCGCGCCTTCGTCCTCGCCCGGCGCGAAGAAACGCCGCACCGGACTGCGCCAAACGCCGTTGCCGACCGAAATCTCTTCGACGATGTCGCGGTTGAACGCCAGCACCCAGCGCTGGCCGGGTACGGCTTGGTCGGGCAAAACGAAATGCAGGCGCGCCGATTGCGGCCGCGAGCCGCCGTCGACTCGCCAACCGCCGCCGGCGGCGGTGAGCCTCGCGTCCTGGCCGGCGAGGGGCACGACATGCACCTGGATGTCGCGCTCGGTCCGGAACGAAGCCGCCAGCACGCTGGCCGCGCACACCGCGGCGAGCACCAGCAGCCCGGCGGCGAACAGCCATTCGTGGTGCGAAGAACGCAACGACGTCACCGCCGCGCGCCCCCGCTCTGGTCCCTCGCGCCGAACGGCGATATCGCTTCGCCGCAAGGCCCGGTTTCAAACACCACCTTCATGGTGGCGCCCCCCTGTGATTCCGGCGCCGATCGGGCGGACACCCCGACCAACGACCACGAATGCAAGAATCGGGCCTTATCGGCGGCGACGAACGCAATCCGGGCCGGTAGACTGTTGCCCCACCTCGGCCCCGCCTGACATGCCCGCTTCGACCTCCAAAAACGTGACGGCCATCACGCCGGACAAGCATACCGAACCCGGCCCGGCCGTGGGCAAACAGGACTTCATCCGCCAAATCGTCCGCGACGACCTGGCCCAGGGACGGCACAAGGCGCCCAAAACCCGCTTCCCGCCCGAGCCCAACGGCTACCTGCACATCGGCCATGCCAAGGCCATCTGCCTGAATTTCGGCATCGCCAGCGAGTTCGGCGGGGTCTGCAACCTGCGCTTCGACGACACCAACCCGGCCAAGGAAGACCCCGAATTCGTCCGCGCCATCGAGGACGACGTGCGCTGGCTGGGCTTCGAATGGGCCGAGCTGCGCCACGCTTCGGACTATTTCGAGGTGCTGTACCGCGCCGCCGAAAAGCTGATCCGCCAGGGCGACGCCTTCGTCTGCGACCTCAGCGCCGAACAGGTGCGCGAATACCGCGGCACGCTGACAGAGCCGGGCCGCCATTCGCCGTTCCGCGAGCGCAGCGTCGAAGAGAACCTGGACCTGTTCGCGCGCATGCGCGCAGGCGAATTCGCCGACGGCGCGCGCACCCTGCGCGCCAAGATCGACATGGCCAGCGGCAACATCAACCTGCGCGATCCGGCCCTGTACCGGATCAAGAAAGTGGCGCACCAGAACACCGGCGACGATTGGCCGATCTATCCGATGTACGACTTCGCCCACGCGTTGAGCGATGCGGTCGAAGGCATCACCCATTCGCTGTGCACTCTGGAATTCGAAGACCACCGGCCGCTGTACGACTGGTGCGTGGACAAGGTCGACTTGGCGCATTCGCCCGAACTGCTGCAGCCGCTGCTGGACCGCGGCCTGCCGAACCAGGCGGCCAAGCCGCGCCAGATCGAATTCTCGCGCTTGAACATCAGCTACACGGTGATGAGCAAGCGCAAGCTGGTGGCGCTGGTCAACGACGGCCTGGTCGAGGGTTGGGACGATCCGCGCATGTACACGCTGCAGGGCCTGCGCCGGCGCGGCTACACGCCGGCGTCGCTGCGCCTGCTGATCGACCGGGTCGGGATCAGCAAGCAGAATTCGGTGATCGATTTCGGCGTGCTGGAAGGCTGCCTGCGCGACGACCTGGACGCGCACGCGCCGCGGCGCATGGCGGTGGTCGATCCGCTCAAGTTCGTGCTGACCAATCTGCCGGAAGGGCACGCCGAAACGCTGTCGTTCCCCAACCATCCCAAGGACGAAGCGATGGGCCACCGCGTGGTGCCGTTCTCGCGCGAGTTGTGGATCGAGCGCGAGGACTTCGCCGAAGCGCCGCCGAAGGGCTGGAAGCGGCTGGTGCCCGGCGGCGAAGTGCGCCTGCGCGGCGCCGGCATCGCCCGCTGCGACGAGGTGATCAAGAACGCAGCCGGCGAGATCGTCGAATTGCGCGGCACGCTGGATCTGGAATCGCGGCCGGGCATGACCGGCGCCGACCGCAAGATCAAGGGCACGATCCATTGGGTCAGCGCGCCGCATGCGGTGCCCGCCGAGATCCGCCTGTACGACCGTCTGTTCGCGGTCGCCGATCCGGACGACGAATCCGAAGGCAAGAGCTATCGCGACCATCTCAATCCGGCTTCGCGCAGCGTCGTGCGCGGCTGGGTCGAGCCCGCGGCCGCCACCGCGGCGCCGGAGACTTCGTTCCAGTTCGAACGCTTGGGTTATTTCGTCGCCGACCGCCGCGATCACGCGCCCGACGCGCCGGTGTTCAATCGCAGCGTGACGCTGCGCGACGCGTGGAGCCAGAACGGAGGGTAATCGGATGCGCTACGCCATTCGCTGCTTCCTCGCCGCCTGCTTGGCGGCAGCCGTCGCGGCCTGCACCGCGCCGCCCACTTCCGCCGCTACGGACGAGGCGCAATCCGCCGCACCGGCGCCCGTCAAACCGCGACCGACCACCGGCGGCCCGTTGCCGGCCGAACGCGCCCGCGCCGACATCGACCGCAGCTGCCGCACCGACGCCGATTGCGTGGTGAAGGACGTGCGCAATTGCTGCGGCGCGATGCCGTCCTGCGTCAGCGTCGACGCCAAGATCGATCCGGCGAAAGTGCAAGAGGACTGCCAGCGCGGCGGCAGCATGGCGGTGTGCGGTTTCCCGGCGATCGAAGGCTGCAAGTGCGCGCGCGGGCACTGCGTGGCGATCGCGCCGGCGATCGATCCGAGCATCGACCCCGCGCCCGCGCCGCCGGTGGAAGAGTGATGCTGTACGCGCAGGTCCACCTCACCTTGCCGGCCTGGGTCCACGATGCGGTGGATACGGGCCGCGTTTACGCCGCGGACGAAGACAAAGTCGCGCTGGCGGTCGAACTGTCGCGCTCGAACATCGAAGCCGGCACCGGCGGCCCGTTCGGCGCGGTGGTTTTCGGCCCCGGCGATCGCGTGGTCGCGGCCGGCGTCAACGTGGTGCTGCCGCAAAGCACGTCGCTGGCGCACGCCGAGAACATGGCTTACATGCTGGCGCAGCAACGCCTGCAACGCGCCCGGCTCAACCGCAACGAAGCAGGCGAACCCGACGGGCGCTACACCTTGGCGACCTCTTCGCAGCCCTGCTGCCAATGCTACGGCGCGACCATCTGGGCCGGCATCGACCGCTTGCTGATCGGCGCGCGCAGCGAAGACGTGATGGCCTTGACCGAATTCGACGAAGGCCCGCTGCCGGCGGACTGGATCGGCGAGCTGCAGGCGCGCGGCATCGAAGTGGCGCGCGACCTGAAGCGCGAGGCAGCATGCGATGTGCTGCGGGCCTACGGACAGCTCGGCGGCCGGCGTTACTGAATTTCTAAACGATTTTGTGGGAGCGGCTTCAGCCGCGAGCTTTTGCAAGATCGTCGCAATCTCGAAGAGCTCGCGGCTTCAGCCGCTCCCACAAACAGCCAAATGACGGCAGCGACGCGGATGAACGGTTTATTGTGCTATTGCCGCGCCGGCTTCGAACCCGAACTGGCCGCGGAACTCACCGAACGCGCCGCGCAGGCCGGCCATGCCGGTTTCGCGCGCGCCGAACGCGGCAGCGGCTACGTCGTATTCGCGGACGACGAGGCCGATCGTTTGTCGCAAGCCCTACCCTGGCGCGAGTTGATCTTCGCGCGGCAGAAGCTGCGGCTGATCGCCGAATTGCGCGGCCTGGATCCGAGCGACCGGATCGCGCCGATGCTGGCCACGCTGCCTTCCGACCGCCGCTTCGGCGCGCTGGTCGTCGAGCATCCCGACAGTGACGAATCCAAACCGCTCTCGGGACTGGCGCGCAGCTTCGGCAATGCGTTGCGGCCGGCGTTGCGCAAGGCCCGCCTGCTCAGCGCGGCCGACGACGCTGCGCTGCAGCGTCTGCACGTGTGCTTCGTCGCCGGCGACCATGCTTTCCTCGCGATTTCCGATCCGAGCGACAGTTCCCCCTGGCCGCTCGGCGTGCCGCGGTTGCGCATGCACGCGGACGCGCCGTCGCGTTCTGCGCTCAAACTGGAAGAAGCCCTGCTCTGCCTGCTCGACGCCGACGAACGCGCGCGCCTGCTGCGTCCCGGCATGCGCGCCGCGGATCTGGGCGCAGCGCCGGGCGGTTGGACCTGGGTGCTGACGCGGCAGGGCTTGCATGTCGTGGCGATCGACAACGGGCCGCTGCGCCCGCATCTGCTCGACAGCGGCTTGGTCGAACATCTGCGGGCGGACGGTTTCGCCTGGCAGCCGCAGCAGCCGCTGGATTGGATGGTCTGCGACATGGTCGAACAGCCCAAGCGCGTCGCCGCGCGCATGGCCGAATGGTTCGCCCGCGGCTGGTGCCGTCACGCTATCTTCAATTTGAAATTGCCGATGAAGAAGCGATGGGCGGAAACTCGAACTTGCCTGTCGGATTTCGCGCACGCCGCGCAACGACCGTTGACGGTACGCGCGCGCCAGCTCTACCACGACCGCGAAGAGATCACCGTTTTCGCCTCGCCGGCCGGCCCAGGCTGAACGTTGCCCTCCATTCAGCCTGAGCGCATGCGATTGACGCGAGGTTGATCCGGGCGGGAATACGTTCGCAGCGTCTCCCAAGCGAGGTATCCGACATGACGCGCAAGTTCAGTGCAATTTCGATCGCGCTGGCGACGGTCTTCGGTTTCTCCGCGCCTGCGTTCGCGCAGACCGCGGAACAGCAGCAGGCGCAACGCGACAGCAAGACCGCGGCCGAGAGCGCGCAGCAAGCCAGCGCCAATGCGCAAAGCGCGCAGATCGCCGCGCAAGCGGCGACGAACGCCAGCGCCACGCAACCGGCCAGCGCGGCAGCAGCGGCGAACGCTTCCGCAGCCGTAGACCATGCCGCGGCGGCGAACGCCGCGGCCAGCATCGCCGGCGGCGCCGCGGCGACCGCCAACAATGCGTTCGACGAAACGGGCCGAGGCGCTGCGCAAAGCAAGCAAGCGTCGGAAGTCGCCGAAGCGTCCAAGGCCATCGCAGGCGCCGCTAGCACGACGGCGGGCGAAGCGGCGATGCAGGCGCAGGCCGCCGCGCAGAATGCGCAAGACGCCGCAGCCGCACCGCCGCCTCCGCCCGCGCAAACCGCGCCGCCTCCGCAGGCGCCGGTCACCGTGCATTCGCTGCCGCCGGACTCGGTGGTCGGCGAATACAAAATCGACTTCGCCGCGATGGACAAGAACCACGACGGCAGCCTCAGCCGCGCCGAAGCCAGTTCGAACGCGACGCTGACTCAGGAATTCCGCGCCGTGGACGTCAACAACAACGGCCGGTTGAGCAAGGATGAGTTGAAAGGCTGGATGTAGGGTGGGCCTTGGCCCACCGGCGCGATGTCGCCGGTCTGATAGAAACCGTCGATAGCGCTTCGTTAGTTGCTTGCCTCAGATGGAAAATGGCGATGGTGGGCCAAGGCCCACCCTACGCCGACAACCCCGCCGCCCGACGCCACAACCCATGCGAGACCATAGGCATGCGTCCAGCAATGCCCAATAGATGCCCGCGCAACAGCGTCGCGGCGACGCCGTCGTTCGAAAATACGCGGTTGATCCCGTCGAAGGCGTAAGCGGCCGCCGCATTCTCGCTCTTGCGCTCGCGCGCCCAGCGCGCCAGGCGTTGCGGGGACAAAGCCTCGGCGCGGCGCGGCTTCGCCTGTTCGAAGGCGTCGCACAAGGCAGTAACGTCGCGCAACCCAAGATTCACGCCCTGCCCCGCCAACGGATGCACCACATGCGCGGCATCGCCGATCACCGCGACGCGGCCGACCGCGTAATCGCGTACGAGCTGGCGGCGCAGCGGAAACGCCACGCGCTGGGTGAGCGGAACCGTCTGGCCGAGCCGCGCGCCGAACGCCGCGGTCAATGCCGCTCCGAACGCCTCGTCGTCCATCGCCGTCATCCGCGCGGCCTCGGCTTCGGGCAGCGTCCACACGATCGAACTCGTTCCGTCCGCGCAAGGCAGGAAGGCCAGCGGCCCGCTCGGCAAGAAACGCTGCCAAGCCGTGTTTTCGTGCGGACGCTCGGTGCGCACGTAAGCGACGACGCCGCGCTGCGCATAGCTGTGCGCATCCACACCCAATCCCGCCAGGCCGCGCACGCTGGACTCGGCGCCGTCGGCGGCGATCGCCAAATCCGCCTCGACGCGGGTGCCGTCGTCTAACCGCAGGCGCACGCCGTCGTCGAGCTGCTCCAACGCTTCCACTTTTGCCGGACAGCAAACGCGCACGCCGGCAGCCGACAAGGCCGCCCACAATTTGTCGACCAGCAGACCGTGCTCGACGATCCAGCCGAGTTCGCCGCGGCCGAAGGCGTCGGCGTCGAACGCCAACTCGCCGCCGCCGGCCGCGTCCCACACGCGCATGCGCCGGTAGGGCTGCGCGCGCGCCGCAAGCACCCGCGGCCATACGCCCAGCCGCTGCAACAGGGCCGCGTTGTCCGGCGCGAAGGCGTAGACGCGCAGATCCGGACGATCCGCTCGCCAGGGCGGCGGCGCCTGCGCTTCGATCAAGGCGACTTCCAAACCCAAATCGGCGAGCGCCAGCGCGCAAGCCGCGCCGACTGCGCCGCCGCCGACCACGGCGGCATTCAAGCGGCCGCGACGCGCGTTCATCGGCACAGCTCCGGCACTTCGCTGCGGAAACCCATCGCGCCGCCGACCAGGAAACCCTGCATCGAAGGCACCCGATCCAAGGCCAAGAAACCGAGGCTGCGCAAAGGACGCAGCCAAGGCGCGGGATTCGCCGTCAACCGGGCCAAACCGTCGGAAAAACCAAGCGTGCGCTCGCGGTCTTCGCGACGGCGCGCCGCATAAGCGGCCAGCAGATCGGCGGCGCCCGGATCGGCGGCGCCGTCGCGCGCGATCCGCGCTTGGATCAATTCGGCCAAGGTCAACGCATCGCGCAAGCCCAGGTTGAATCCCTGTGCGCCGATCGGATGCAACGTCTGCGCGGCATTGCCGACCAGCGCCGCGCGCGGCGCGGTGGTCGAATTCGCGATCACGCCGATCGCCGGATAGACGCTGCGCGGCCCGCTCGCCAGCAGCTTGCCGATGCGCCAGCCCAGCGCGTTTTGCAGACGGTCGAGCCAAGCCGCGTCGTCGAGCGCGGCGACGGCGTCGGCTTGTTCGCGCGCGACCGCGTGGACCACGCCGAAGTGGCCGTCGCCGCGCGGCAGCAGCGCGGTCGGGCCGTCGTCGCCGAAGCGTTCGTAGGCGGTGCCGTCGGGCGCGCGTTCGGCGCGCAGGCGCGCCACGAACAGCGTCTGCCCGTAATCGCGTTCGTCGTGACCGATGCCGAGCGCGGCGCGCAGGCCGCTGCGGGTGCCGTCGGCGGCGACGATCAACTTCGCGTCGACAGTCTTTTCGGTGTCGCCCTCGGCGATCCTGATGCCGCGCCGGCCATCGGCTTCGGCTTCGATACCGAGGAAGCGCGCGGGCCGGTAACGGGTGAAATGGCGCAACTCGTCGAGCCGGCTTTCCAGCGCCTTGCCGAAATCGCTGGCCACCACCACCTGCCCGAACTCGTCGCGGCCGTAATCGCCGGCCTGCAGCCGGACGCGGCCGAAATCGCCGCGGCGGCTGACCTGGATCCGGCGGATCGGTCCGGTCGGCGCGGCTAGCTTCTGCATGACGCCCAGCGCGGTCAGCGCGCGCACCGTGGCCGCGGCGAAGCTGAGGTTGCGCTGATCGAACACCGCCGGCATGACGCCGGCGGGCGTAGCCTCCACCAGTGCCGTATCCAGTCCCAGCCGGTCCAGCGCGATCGCCAGGCTGGCGCCGACCAGGCCGCCGCCGACGATGATCACGTCGTGTTTCGCCTTCATCGCACCATGATAAGGCCGCAGCGGGCCCGGTTCGCTAGAATGGGCGCCTGACCTGCACGCCGTGCCCGGAGTCCGCCCTCTATGAATACCAACGCTCAACGCGCCATCGTCCTCTCGCTGCTGGTGCTGCTGATGGCGGCGACCCGGAGCCACGTGTTCTCGCACTTCACGCCGGTGCCCGACGCTTCGTGGGCCGCGTTCTTCATCGGCGGCTTCTATCTGCGCGGCTGGGCGCGCTGGGCCTTTCCGCTGCTGATGGCGCTGGCGGTGGGCATCGACTGGTACGTGATCACCAGCCAGGGCATCAGCTTCTGGAGCCACTACTGCGTTTCGCCCGGCTACTGGTTCCTGATCCCGGCGCATCTGGCGATGTGGCTGGGCGGCCTGTGGCTGCGCCGCGGCTACGAGGGCGCCAGTTGGACGGCGCTGGGCAAATTGGCGCTGAGCGTCGTGGTCGCGACCGCGGTTTGCCATCTGCTCGCGCAGGGCAGCTTCTACTGGCTGAGCAGCAGCGTCGCCGAGCCGAGTTTCGCCGGCTGGTGGAAGAACTACACCGACTGGTTCCTGCCCTATCTGCGCAGCACCGCGATGTTCGTGGCCGTGGCCGCGATCGCGCAGGTGGCCTCCGAGCAGGTGGTCAAGGCCAGCCGCGGCGAAGCGCGGGATTCCGCGCGCCGCTGACGGCGATGGGAAATCGTCTCAGCAAGATCTACACCCGCACCGGCGACGACGGCAGCACCGGCCTGGGCGATGGCACGCGGGTGGCGAAGGATTCGGCCCGCGTCACCGCCTACGGTACGGTGGACGAAGCCAATTCGGCGATCGGGCTGCTGCTGGCCGCCGACATCGACGAAGGCGTCCGCGAGTTGCTGACCACGGTGCAGCATCAGTTGTTCGACCTGGGCGGCGAGCTGTGCATCCCGGGCCATGCGGCGATCTTCGATGCGGATATCGACGCGCTGGAACAGCATCTGGACCGCTACAACGAACCGCTGCCGCCGCTGAAGGATTTCATCCTGCCCGGCGGCGGCGAAGCGGCGGCGCGCTGCCATCTGGCCCGCACCGTGGTGCGCCGAGCCGAACGCGAGGCCGTCACTTTGTCGCACCACGATTCGGTGCGGCCGGAAGCGATCCGCTACCTCAACCGCCTGTCCGACCTGCTGTTCGTGCTGGCGCGGGTGCTGGCGCGCGCGAGCGGCCACGGCGAAGTGCTGTGGAAGCACGAGCGGCGCAAGCGCTGACCGATATGCCCATCAAACCCGTCCCAGCGCGCCCGACTCGCGCGCCGAACCCGATGCCGGCCCCCGTGCGCGAGGCCTTGGCGCAACGCGAATTGACCGCCGCCTACGAAAGCCGGCCCGACTATCAGCGCAACGACTATTTGGGCTGGATCGCGGCCGCGAAGCTCGAAGTCACGCGCGCCAAGCGGCTCGCGCAGATGCTCGACGAACTGGCGCGCGGCGACGTCTACATGAACATGATTTGGCGCCGGCGCGTGCCGGTGCGCTGAGATGGCCGCGAACGCGCCCGTTTTCTTCACTCACGCCGCTTGCTTCGCGCACGACACCGGCCCCGGCCATCCCGAGCGCGCCGAACGCCTGGGCGCGGTGATCGACGGCTTGCGCGGCGCGTTCGCCGACGCGGATTGGCGCGAGGCGCCGCGCGCCAGCCGCGGCCAGCTGCTGCACGTCCACGACGCCGCCTTGCTGGAGATGGTGCTGGAAACGCACCCGGACGGCCGCGTCATGCTGGATCCGGACACGGTGCTGTCTCCGGCCTCCGCGGAGGCGGCATTGCGTGCGGCGGGCGCGGGCGTGGCGGCGGTCGACGCGGTCATGGCGGGCCAGGCGCGCAATGCGTTCTGCGCGGTGCGGCCGCCCGGCCATCACGCGACCGCCGATGCGGCGATGGGTTTCTGCTTGTTCAATTCGATCGCCGTCGCGGCCCGCCACGCTTTGGACAAGCATGGCTTGGCGCGTGTGGCCGTGGTCGATTTCGACGTGCACCACGGCAACGGCACCCAGGCCATCTTCGAAGCCGAGCCGCGGGTGCTGTACCTGAGTTCCCACCAGTGGCCGCTGTATCCCGACACCGGACGCGCCGATGAACGCGGCGCCGGCAACATCGTCAACGCGCCGCTGCACGCGGGCGCCGACGGCGCGGCGTTCCGCAAGGCCTGGCGCGAGACCCTGCTGCCGGCGCTCGACGCGTTCGCCCCGCAGTTGATCCTGGTGTCGGCCGGCTTCGACGCACATTGGCGCGATCCCCTGGCGCAGCTGCGCCTAGTCGAAGACGACTATGCGTGGATCACGCAGGCATTGGCGGCGCTGGCGCAGCGCCATGCGAGCGGCAGGATCGTGTCGATGCTGGAAGGCGGCTACGACCTGGAAGCGCTGCGCGACTGCAGCGTGGCCCACGTCCGCGCGCTGGCCGAATCCTAGATCCGGCTATTGTGGGAGCTTCAGCCGCGAGCTTTCCGTTGCCCTAGAGGCGGCGCAAGCCCGAAGAGCTCGCGGCGCAAGCCGCTCCCACAAAGCCCAGCCCGGCCGTACGCCCTTCCACCTGAACGACTGCGCCCGGGCCGCGTTGCCGGCCCGCGGGCGATACGGCAAGCTAACGGCCGATTTCCGCCACGGACCGCCGCGTGCGCCCTGTTTTCCGCCTGCTCCCGCTGCCCCTCGGCATCGCACTATCGCTGTCCGCGCAGGCGGCCGACCGGGTTCCGGATTGGGGGCTGTGCCCGGTGGACGACGCCATCCCCGCTTTCGCCGGCGCTCCGCCCAAGCTCGCTCCGGGCCAGGTCGCGCTGCCGCGCAGCGAGCAGCAGACCGACATCGAAGGCGACCGCCTGGGCGGCGTCAAGGACCAATCGGTCGAATACCAAGGCAACGTCGCGCTGACCCGCGGCGACCAGTTCCTGGGCACCGACAAGCTGACCTACAACGAGGACAGCGAAACCTACGTCGCCGAAGGCAACGTCCGCTACCAGGACGGCGGGATGCGCGTGGTCGCCGACCGCGCCGAAGGCAACCAGGCCAAGGACGAGCACAAGATCGAGGACGTGCGCTACCAATTGGTGGAACGCCGCGGCAACGGCGGCGCCGACAGCATCGAACTGGCCGGCGCCAAAGGCCGGATGAACCATTCGACCTACACCACCTGCCCGCCCGGCGACAAACGTTGGGAACTGCGCGCGGCGCGGATCGACGTCGACACCGACAAGGGCATGGGCGTGGCGCGCAACGCGACGCTGCGCATCGGCAAGTTCCCGGTGCTGTACGTACCCTGGTTCATGTTCCCGATCGACGACACCCGCCGGACCGGCCTGCTGTATCCGTCGATCTCCAACTCCGACCGCAACGGCTTCGATTACCGGCAGCCGATCTACCTGAACCTGGCGCCGAACTACGACCTGACCCTGACGCCGCGGATCATGACCAATCGCGGCGCCTCGCTGGGCGCGGAATTCCGCTATCTGGTGCCGCGCGGCGCCGGCACCGTGGCCGGCATGTACATGCCGAACGACGATCTGCGCGACCGCGACCGCGGCTTCTTCCTGTACAACGGCTACCAGAGCCTGAGCCAGCACTGGCAGGCGCGCAGCGGCATCGTCTGGATCAGCGATCCGCGCTATTTCGAAGACTTCAGCAACAGCATCAACGGCGTTTCGATCACCAGCGCCTACAGCTACACCGGCGTGTTCGGCACCGGCCGCTACTGGACCAGCTCGATCTACGCCAACCACTACCAGGTGGCGGATCCCTCGCTGACCGAAGCGAATCTGCCCTACTCCAGCAAGCCGGGCGCGACCTTCAATTGGGAGCAGCCGCTTTCCAATTGGTTCACCGCCGGCGTCGAAGCCGAGGCGGTGCGCTTCCAGAAAGGCGATGCGAGGATCAACTCGCAGCGCTTCGAATTCCCCGGCGGCACGCGCCTGGACTTGAAGCCCTACGTTTCGGTGCCGCTGGAAGGCGCGAGCTGGTTCCTGCGCCCCACCGCCGCTTGGCGCTACACCAGCTACCAACTCGACGACGGCCTGGCGTCCCAGCTCGGCACCGACGATCGCCTGACCCGCAGCCTGCCCATCCTGACCGTCGACGGCGGCCTGTATTTCGATCGCGCCTTCCGCTGGCGCGGCGAGGAATACACGCAAACGCTCGAGCCGCGCATCTTCTATTTGAACGTGCCTTACCGGGATCAATCCAAGTATCCGGTCTTCGACACCGGCGGATTGACCTTCAGCTGGGGACAGCTGTTCCGCGACAACCGTTATTCGGGCGCGGACCGGCAAGCCGACGCGAACCAGCTCACCACCGCGATCAGCAGCCGGTTCATCCGCGGTTCCGACGGACGCGAGAAACTCGCGCTCAACTTGGGACAGATCCGCTACTTCGAAGATTCGCGCGTCGGCCTGCCGGGCGAGCCGATCCTGCAGAAGGGCAAGTCCGCGTGGGTCGCCGACGCCGACTGGTCGCCGAGCGACGATTGGAACATCGGCGCATCCTACGAATGGGACGCGCGGCTGCATCGCGAAAACATGGCGAGCGTGCGCGCGCAATACCTGCTGAAAGACGACGGCGTCATCAACTTCGCCTATCGCTATCGCCGCAATCCGGGCTTCAACGCCACGTTGCCGAAAAGCGAGCTCAACCGTTCCGCCTTGCTCGAACAAGTCGACCTGTCGTTCCTGTATCCGATCAACGACACCTGGAGCGTAGTGGGCCGCTACTACTACTCCATCCTGGACAAGAAGCCGCTGGAGACCATCGCCGGCGTGCAATGGGAAAGCTGCTGCGTGGCGGCGCGCCTGGTGGCGCGGCGTTACGTGGAAAACAGCGAAGGCGACCTCAACAGCGGCCTGTTGTTCGAAATCGAACTCAAAGGTCTCGGCTCCGCGGGCCAGGATACGAGGCGTACTTTGCGCCGTGCTATCCTGGGCTACTACCGGGACGACCTCTATCTTGTGCCGCCCAGCACCACCACGGGCCAGAAAGCCGATCCGGATCCCCTGCCATGAACAAACCTTTGTTGTCCTTGCTGGCCGCAGTCGCATTCGCCGGCGCCGCCTTCTCCGCGCAAGCCCAGACCGCCGAACCGATCGACAAGATCGCCGCGGTGGTGGGCGAAGACGTGATCCTGCAAAGCGAACTGGATCGCGCCGTGCGCAACATCCTGGCCCAGTACTCCAGCCGCCAGGACCAGCTGCCGCCGCGCGACGTGCTCGAGAAGCAGGTGCTGGAACGCTTGATCCTGGTGCGCTTGCAAGTATCGCGCGCCGATCAGGTCGGCATCCGGGTCAGCGACGAAGAAGTCGACCAAGCGGTCAACGGCGTCGCCAGCCAAAACGGCATCAGCGTCGACCAATTGCGCCAGCAGCTGACTTCGGAAGGCATCGGCTTCAACGATTTCCGTTCCACGCTGCGCGACGAAATGGTCACCCAGCGCCTGCGTCAGAGCTATGCGCAGGGCCGGATCAACGTCAGCGAAGCGGAAGTGACCTCGGCGATGTCCGCGCAGGCCAATTCCGGCGCCCAGTTCCATCTGGCCCACATCCTGGTCGCCTTGCCCGACGGCGCCACCGCCGAGCAGATCGCGGTCGGCCAGAAGAAGATCGACGGCGTCAAGGCGCTGCTCGACAAGGGCGAGATGGATTTCGCCGCCGCCGCCGTGCGCTATTCGGACAGCCCCAACGCGCTGGAAGGCGGCGACCTGGGTTGGCGCAGCCAGGATGAAATCCCGACCGCGTTCGCCGAGCAGATCCGCAATCTGCAGCCGGGCCAAGTGGTCGGACCGATCCGCGGTCCCAGCGGCTTCCAGCTGGTGAAGCTGGTCGAAACCCGCGACGCCGCGCAGGGCGGCGGCCAGGTGACGCAGTACCAGGCGCGCAACATCCTGATCCGCATCGATGCCGACACCACCGAGGCGCAGGCCAAGGCCAAGCTCGACACCTTGCGCGCCCGCCTCGCCGGCGGCGCCGATTTCGTCCAACTGGCCAAGGAAAATTCGGACGACGAACGCACCCGCGAAAAGGGCGGCGACCTGGGCTGGTTCTCGCAGGAAACCTACGGCGCCGATTTCGGCAGCATGGTCGCCGGTCTGCGCGACGGCCAGGTATCCGAACCCTTCCGCACTTCGGCCGGCCTGAATTTGGTCCAGCGCGTCGCCTCGCGCCAAGCCGCCGCCACCACCGACGACACCCGCCGCGCCCAGGTGCGCGAGACGATCGGCCGCCGCAAGTTGGAAGACGAATACGGCCGCTTCCTGCGCGAGATGCGCGGCGATGCCTACGTCGACATCCGCAGCGGCGCCGCCGCCGGCCAGACGACGCAACCGTTGCCGACCGAAGCGCCGCCGGCGGAAGTGCCGCGTTCGCAGCGCAAGCCCAAGGTCGACCCGGGCAGCGCCAGCCAACGCTGACATGGGCCCCCGGCTCGCCCTTGTCGCCGGCGAGCCGGCCGGGGTCGGTCCCGAGCTCTGCGTGCGGCTGGCGCAACAGCCGCGCCAGGATTCCAGACTCGAAGTTTTCGCCGATCCCGACACTTTGCGCGCTGCCGCCGAGGCGTTGTCGCTGCCGCTGCGCCTGCTCGATCCCGGCGCCGCCGCCGAAAAGCCCGGCGACATCGCATTGCGCGCCGTTCCTAACGCGGTCCCGAGCCGTTTCGGCACGCCCGATCCCAGCAATGCGCGGGCGGTGATCGACGCCCTGACCGCCGCCGCCGACGGCTGCCTGCGCGGCGGCTACGACGGCCTGGTTACCGGCCCCGTGCACAAAGCCACGATCAACGCCGGCGGCATCGCCTACACCGGCACCACCGAGCTGCTCGCCGAACGGGCCGGCCGCGAGGTGGTGATGATGCTCGCCAACGACATCGTCCGCGTCGCGCTGGCCACGACGCACTTGCCGTTGCGCGCGGTGGCCGATGCGATCGGCCGCGAAGGGTTGAAGACGACGCTGCGCATCGTCCACGCCGCGCTGCGCAACGATTTCGGCATCGAGTCGCCGCGCATCGCGGTGCTGGGGCTGAATCCGCATGCCGGCGAAGCCGGGCACCTGGGCCGCGAGGAAATCGAAACCATCGCGCCGGCCATGGCCGAGCTCGCCGCCGAAGGCTTGTCGCTGATCGGCCCGTTGCCCGCCGATACCGCTTTCTTGCCCGCCAAACTGGCCGGCTTCGACGCGGTGCTGGCGATGTACCACGACCAAGGCCTGCCGGTGCTGAAGTACAGCGGCTTCGAACGCGCGGTCAATCTCACCTTGGGCCTGCCCTATCCGCGCGTCGCGGTCGACCACGGCACCGCGCTCGATTTGGCCGGCAGCGGCCGCGCCGATCCTTCCAGCCTGTTCGCCGCGGTGGAAACCTGCGCGCGCATCGCGGCCAGGCGCGCGCGATGAGCGGCTTCACCGAGCCGCCGAAGAAAGCCTTAGGCCAGCATTTCCTGCACGAACGCGGGGTGATCGACAAGATCGTGCTGGCGGTCGATCCGCGGCCGGGCGACGCCATCGTCGAAATCGGCCCCGGCCAGGGCGCGCTGACCTTGCCGC
The DNA here is from genome assembly GCF_005239095.1 of Luteimonas gilva. GTDB lineage: Bacteria > Pseudomonadota > Gammaproteobacteria > Xanthomonadales > Xanthomonadaceae > Luteimonas_C > Luteimonas_C gilva. The sequence continues at coordinate 1,543,094 of NZ_SZUA01000001.1, forward strand.
TGCTCGCCAAGCACGGCGCGCTGACGGCGATCGAATTCGACCGCGATCTGCTCGCTCCGCTCGCCGCGGCGGCGCGGGACGTCGGCGAATTGACCCTGATCTCCGGCGACGTGCTGGACGTCGACCTGACCGCGCTCGCCGCCGGCCGACGAATCCGACTGGTCGGCAACCTGCCCTACAACGTGTCCTCGCCGATCCTGTTCCATGCCCTGGCCCACGCCGCGGCGATCCGCGACATGCATTTCATGCTGCAGAAGGAAGTCGTCGACCGCATGGCCGCCGCGCCGGGCAGCAAGGTCTACGGACGGCTCAGCGTGATGCTGCAGGCCTATTGCCGGGTGACGCCGCTGTTCAAGGTGCCGCCCGGCGCGTTCCGGCCGCCGCCGAAGGTGGATTCGGCGGTGGTGCGACTGGTGCCGCGCGCGGACGCGGAGATCGGCATCGCCGACCGCGCGCGCTTCGCCGCGATCGTGCGCGCCGCCTTCGGCCAGCGCCGCAAAACGCTGCGCAACGCCCTGCACGGCGTCGCCGACACCGACGCGATCACGGCCGCCGGCCTCGAGCCCGGCCTGCGCGCCGAACAGGTCGACGTGGCCGGCTTCGTGCGCCTGGCCAATTTGCCTGCAGCGTAGCCCGCGCGTTCACGCCGCTCGCTTACACTGTCGGCATGGACCGTGCCGATTACGCCTTCGACATCGACGTCGCGACCCGCTACCTGGACGACCAATCCGCGCCGGAAGAAGGCCGCTTCGTATTCGCCTACACCATCCACATCCGCAATAGCGGCCGGGTCCCGGCGCGGCTGTTGGGCCGGCATTGGATCATCACCGACGCCAACGGCAAGGTCGAGGAAGTGCAAGGCGAAGGCGTGGTCGGCGAACAACCCTGGCTGAGGCCCGGCGAGGACTACCAATACACCTCCGGCGCGGTGCTGGAAACCAGCCTGGGCACGATGCGCGGCAGCTACGACGTGTTGGCCGACGACGGCACGCGCTTCGACGCGCCGATCCCGGCTTTCACCCTGTCCACGCCGCGCACGCTGCACTGAGAGCCCGTTCGATGGCCGTTTGGGCGATAGGCGACCTGCAAGGCTGTTACGAACCGACGCGGCGGCTGCTCGACCGCATCAACTTCGATCCCGCGGCCGACCGGCTGTGGTTCTGCGGCGACCTGGTCAACCGCGGCGGCGAGTCGCTGGAAACGCTGCGCCTGGTGCATTCGCTGCGCGCCAGCGCGGTGTCGGTGCTCGGCAACCACGATTTGTCGCTGCTGGCGATCGCCGAACGCCGGCCCGAAGACCAGCGCAAGGTCAACGCCGACTTGCAGCGGGTGCTGTTCGCCGAGGATCGCGACGTCCTGCTCGATTGGCTGCGCATGCAGCCCCTGTTGCACATCGACCGCGCGCTCGGCTGGATGATGGTGCACGCCGGACTGGCGCCGAAGTGGACGGTGTCGCTGGCCGAAAAGCACGCGCGCGAAGTCGAGCAACGCTTGCGCAGCGACGGCTATCGCAAATTGCTGAAGAACATGTACGGCGACCAGCCCGCTTGGTCGCCGAAACTGACCGGCAGCGATCGCGATCGCGCCATCATCAACGTGTTCACCCGGCTGCGCTATTGCACGCCGCGCGGACGCATCGCCTTCGACGCCAAGGGCGCGCCCGGCACGCAACTGCCGGGGCTCTATCCCTGGTACGAAGTGCCCGGCCGCGCCGAACGCGATCTGAAGATCGTCTGCGGCCATTGGTCCACGCTCGGGCTGTTCATCGGCCATGGCGTGCACGCGCTGGACACCGGCGCGGTGTGGGGCGGCAAGCTGACCGCGTTGCGCCTGGACGGCGATGAATTGCGCCTCGTGCAGGTGGCCGGGCGCGACGTGCCGGCGAATCCGCCGCAAGCGAACGCGGGTCAAGCGCGCAAGTAATCCGCGAACACGAACGCATGCGCATGCCGTTCGTCGGCGGAGCGAGTCTCGCTCGCGGCGATCCGCCATTGCGCGATATCGAACTGCGGAAAGAAGGCGTCGGCGCCGTCGACGACGGTGTCGACGTAGGTCAGATGCAGATGCGTGGCCGACGGCAGCGCCAGCGCGTAGATCTCGCCGCCGCCGATCACGCACACCTCCTCGGCGCCGGCCGCATCGGCGGCGCGGAATGCGGCGTCCAGCGACGCCACCGCTTGCATGCCTTCGAACGGCACGCGCCCGGATCGGGTCAACACCAGATTTTGCCGACCCGGCAACGCGCGGCCCAGCGATTCGGCGGTCTTGCGGCCCATCAGCACCGGCTTGCCCAAGGTCAGTTTCTTGAAGCGCTTCAGATCGTCGGGAAGATGCCAAGGCAGCGCATTGCCCTTGCCGATGGCGGAATTCCGGTCCAGCGCCGCGATCAAGGACAGCCGGGTCATGCAGCCTTGCGCCAAGCGCGATCCAGCGAATAGCGGCCCGCGCCGGTGAACATCAGGCACACGCCGGCGGCGACCAAGGCGAGCGCGGCGAAAGCGCCGGGATACGGCTGTTTCGAATCGACCATGACGATCGCCACGATGAAATTGAAAGCCACGATCGCGCCGGCGAAGCGCGTGCACAAGCCCAGCACCAGGGCCAAGCCGCCGCCGAATTGGCCGACCACCGACAGCACGGCGCAGAACAGCGGAAACGGAAAGCCGAACTGGGCCAGGAAATCCCGGAATTCCAGCATCCGCATCCACGAGAACACGTTGTCCTGCGTCATGAACATCAAATGCCCGCCGGTCACCAGACGCAACGCCAACAAACCGACGTCGCCGCTGCCGGCCAGCCTGCGCTCCACCGCGTCGTGCCATTGCGCGATCTTGTTGCCCATGCCCGCTCCGCTCGCCGAAAACGTTGCGGGCATTCGAGCCGTTTCCCGCGCCGCGCGCCAGCGCAGCGGGACGAAAGCGTTCTGGCCGGTGACGAACGTCAGACCGCCACCGGCGCCTTGATCGCGGGCAGCGGATCGTAGCCTTCGATCGCGATGTCGTCGTACGTGAACGCGAACAGGTCGGTCACGTCCGGATTGAGCTTCAGTTTCGGCAACGGCCGCGGCTCGCGCACGAGCTGTTCGCGCGCTTGTTCGAAATGGTTCGAGTACAGATGCGCGTCGCCCAGCGTATGCACGAAATCGCCGACACCCAAACCCGTCGCCTGCGCCACCATATGGGTCAGCAAGGCGTAGCTGGCGATGTTGAACGGCACGCCGAGGAAGATATCGCCGCTGCGTTGGTAAAGTTGGCAGCTGAGCTTGCCGTCGGCCACGTAGAACTGGAACATCGTATGGCAGGGCATCAGCGCCATGTCCGGCAAGTCGGCCACGTTCCAGGCGCTGACGATCAGCCGCCGCGAATCCGGATTACGCTTGATCTCGCCGACCAGCCAGCGCATCTGGTCGATCTCGCGGCCGTCCGGCGCCGCCCAGCGGCGCCACTGCTTGCCGTATACCGGCCCGAGTTCGCCGTTCGCGTCGGCCCATTCGTCCCAGATCGAAACCTTGTTCTGGCGCAAGTATTCGATGTTGGTCTCGCCGCGCAAAAACCACAGCAGTTCGTGCACGATCGAACGCAGATGCAGCTTCTTGGTGGTGACCAGCGGGAAGCCATCGTTCAGATCGAAGCGCATCTGCCAGCCGAACACGCTGCGCGTACCGGTGCCGGTGCGGTCGCCTTTTTCGGCACCGTGTTCGAGGACGTGACGCAGCAGTTCCAGGTATTGGCGCATCGAACGTCCTTACGCCGCCGGCGCCGATTGCGGCTGCAGCGTCGGCGCGCTGCGCGAACGCCACAACCAGAACAGGCCCAGCAGGATCAGCGGCAGGCTCAGCACCTGGCCCATCGTCACCCAGCCGAAAGCCAGATAACCGAGCTGCGAATCCGGCATGCGCACGAACTCCACCGCGAAGCGGAACAGGCCGTACAGCAGAGCGAACAGCCCCGCCACCGCATAGCGCGGCCGCGGCTTGCGCGAGTAGAACCACAGCACGCAGAACAGCACCAGGCCTTCCAGCGCGGCTTGGTACAGCTGCGAAGGATGGCGCGCGAAATGGTCCAGCGCGCCGCGTGCGTATTCGGATTGCAGCGTGGCCGCGTCCATGTTCGCGAGATAGTTCTCCGCGCGCGGGAAGATCACGCCCCAGCCGGCCTGGGTGTACTTGCCCCAGAGCTCGCCGCCGATGAAATTGCCCAAGCGTCCGAAGCCCAATCCCGGCGGCACCAGCGGCGCGATGAAATCGACCACGTCGAATACGTGCAAACGATGCCGCCGCGCCCACCACGCCACCGCGCCGAACACGCCCAGCAGGCCGCCGTGGAAGCTCATCCCGCCTTCCCAGACGCGGATCAGCATGAGCGGATTGCTGAGGAAATCGCCGAAAGCGTAGAACAGCACGTAACCGATGCGGCCGCCGAGAACGACGCCGAGCATCGCGTAGAACATCAGGTCGCCGTAGCCGTTGGTGTCCACGCCCGGCAAACGTCCGGCCTTGATCCGGCTGCGGCCCAGATACCAGGCCGCGGCGAAGCCGAGCAGGTACATGATCCCGTACCAGTGGACCGACGGATGGAACTGCTTCCCGAACAGCGTGAACGCGGGCAGCCAGAAAGCGATCGGGTCGATTTGGTGCAGGTAGATCATCGGACGCGGAACTCGTACTTCGATGGGTTTATTGTGCCCGAGAAACCCCGAACGTAGCCCGGCGGCTTGGCCTTGGTGGGAGGGGCTTCAGCCCCGACGACCCGTTCGCGAGAAGCTGTCGGGGCTGAAGCCCCTCCCGCAAGAGCCGGACGGGTCAGCGCAGTATCCGCGGCAGGTCCGGCAGCTCGTTCTCGTCGACATCGCCCGGCGCGCGCGGGAAATGCTCGGCCAGCAGATCGGACACTGCGGCGACGCCGCGTAAGGCGGCCGCTTCCGGCTCGCCCGCCTTCAGCCGCTCCTCCATCAGCAGGCAGATGCCGCGCCATTGCTCGGCGCTGACCAGTGAGTCGAGGCCGCGGTCGGCGACGATTTCGATGCGATGGTCGGCCAGCAGCAGGTAGATCAGCACGCCGTTGTTGGCCTGGGTGTCCCACACCCGCAACTGCGCGAACACTTCGCCTGCGCGATGGCGCGCGTCGCGGCCGCGCAACACGTCTAGCGCCGGCAAAGTCGATTCCACGGCGAAACAGACTTCGCCGCGATGCCGGCGCTCGCCCTCGGCGATCGCTTCGGCAATGCGCTGCAGGCTGTCCTGCGGATACAGGCTGCGCGCCGAGCGAGCGAAAAGATGGCGCAAGAGTCTCATCACCAGCTCCCCGAGGCGCCGCCGCCTCCGCTCGAGCCGCCGCCGCCCGACCAGCCGCCGCCTCCGCCGCCGAAGCCGCCTCCCCCTCCGAAGCCACCGCCCCCGAATCCGCCGCCACCGCCGAAACCGCCCCAGTCGCCGCCGCCGCGGGCGAAACGGCCGGTCGGCACGCTCGCCAGCCCGAACAGCAGGCCGAGCACGCCGCCGGCGATGCCTATACCGAGCAGCGAGGAGATCAACCAGGCCGTACCGCCCGCCGCACCGCCCGTGACCAGGCCGCGCACGCCCGCCGGTGCGCGCCGGAAGATGCCGCGCGCGATGTTGGCGACGATGAATGCGGCGAACAGGGCGAATATCCAGTTGCCGCCGGCGCCGTCTTCGCCGCGGTTGTCGGCCATCGGTTCGGGCAGCGGTTCGCCGTCGATCAATTTGGTCAGTGCGGCGGTCGCGTCGAGGATGCCCCCGCCGAAATCGCCGGCGCGGAATTTCGGCACCAGGTATTCCTGGATGATGCGGCCGGCGGTGATGTCCGGAATCGCGCCTTCCAGGCCGTAGCCGGGTTCGATCCGCACCCGGCGGTCGTCCTTGGCCACCACCAGCAGCACGCCGTCGTCGACGCCTTTGCGGCCGAGCTTCCATTGCTCGAAAGCGCGCACGGTGTATTGCTCGATGGTTTCCGGCTGCGTGGTCGGAATCATCAGCACTTGCAGCTGGCTGCCTTTGCGTTGCTGCAGCGCCAGCGCCTGTTGTTCCAGTTGCTGCTTTTGTTCCGCGGTGAGCGTGCCGGTGGTGTCGATCACCGGCGAATCCAGCGGCGGAATCGTCGCCAGCGTCTGCGCCTGCGCGAATGCGCAAGCGCAGCACAGAAGGATCAGCGCCAGGATGCGCCGGAACACGCCGTTATCTCCGCGCCGTCAGTTGGCCGGCTGCGGCTGCGGCTGTTGCTGCGGCTGCTGCGCGGGCGGCTGGTTGAAATCGACCGTCGGCGCGTTCTGGATCTGCGCTTCGTTCTCGACCGTGAAATTCGGCTTGGGCTTGTAGCCGAACACCATCGCGACCAGGTTCTGCGGGAACGAGCGGATGTAGGTGTTGTAGTCCTGCACCAGTTGGATGTAGCGGCCGCGGGCCACGGTGATCCGGTTCTCGGTGCCTTCCAGCTGGGTCTGCAGACCGAGGAAAGATTGGTCGGCCTTCAGGTTCGGATAGTTCTCGGTGACCACCATCAATCGCGACAGCGCGCTCGACAGTTCGCCCTGCGCCTGCTGGAACTTGGCCAGCGATTCTGCATCATCGGCGTTGACGTTGATCTGGCTGACCTTGGCGCGCGCTTCGGTGACCGCGGTCAACACCTGCGCCTCGTGCGCGGCGTAGCCCTTCACCGTGCTCACCAGGTTCGGAATCAGGTCGGCGCGGCGCTTGTATTGGTTCAGCACTTCGGACCAGCCGGCCTTGACCGCCTCGTCCTTCTGCTGGATCTGGTTGTAGCCGCAACCGGACAGCAGCATCGCCAGGACCGCCAACAGCACGAAACGCAAAGAAGAAGTGATACGCATGGCCCCGCTCCAGTGGGATGGCGGGGTCAATTTACCCTAAAGGCAGGAACTAGAGGTTAGGAACTAGAAACTAGTTCCCGCTGGCTTGGTTTCTCATCTCTAGTTTCTAGTTCCTCGCTTTGGAGCTACCACTCCCCCGCGCCGGGCACGTGGTGCTTCGCGGCCGCACGGCGCATCAGCAGGTTCAGCCACTCGACCATCACCGAGAAGCCCATCGCGAAGTAGATGTAGGGCTTGGGCACGTGCACGCCGAAGCCGTCCAGGATCAGCACCGCGCCGATCAGCAGGATGAAGGCCAGCGCCAGCATCTTCACCGTCGGATTCCCGTCGATGAACTTGCCTAGCGGATTGGCCGCCAGCAGCATGATCGCCACCGCCAGCAGGATCGCGAACACCATGATCGGGATGTGCTGGGCCATGCCGACCGCGGTGATCACCGAGTCCAGCGAGAACACGATGTCGATCACCGCGATCTGGGCGATCACCACCCAGAACACCTGCGAGGATTTCGTGGTGCGCGGATCCTCGTCCTCGCCGCCGCTGATCAGGTCGCGTATCTCAAGCGTGCCTTTCACCAGCAGAAACACGCCTCCCAGGATCAGCACCAGGTCGCGGATCGAAATGCCCATGCCGAACAGCACGAACAAGTCGCGTTCCATCCGCGCCAGGAAGGCGAGCATGACCAGCAGCAAGATCCGGGTGATGCACGCCACCGCGATGCCGATCTTGCGCGCGACCGGGCGCCGGTGTTCGGGCAGCCGGCCGACGGCGATCGAGATGAACACCAAATTGTCGATGCCGAGCACGATTTCCAGCGCGCTCAAGGTCACCAGGGTCAGCCATGCATCGGGAGAAGCCAGGAAACTCAGATCCATTCGTGTCTCACATCGTCAGAGGTAGCGCGAGCCGAGGATCGCGCCCCAGACCAGCAATACGTTGAGCATCAATACGAAAACCGCCGCCGACCCCATGTCTTTGGCGCGTCCGGCGAGTTCGTGGTGCTCGGGGCCGTAGCGTTCGATCACCGCTTCGACCGCCGAATTGAGCAATTCGATGCTCAGCACCAGCAGCATCGAACCGATCAGCAATGCGCGCTCGACGCCGGTTTCGCCCAGCCACCAGCCGATCGGGGCGAGCACCGCGAACAGGTAGACCTCCAGGCGGAACGAAGACTCGTGCAACCAGGCCGCGCGCAGGCCTTGCAGCGACCAGACCGCGGCCTTCATCACCCGGATCGGGCCGCGCGGCAGATGGCCGAATTCGTCCGCCATACGCGCTCAAACCGCTGCCGTCCGCGCCGCGGCGCGGAAAAAAGAAACGGGAAATGCCGGAACAACGCTACTGCGATGGAGCGGTGAGGGCTCGATGACGAGCCGCGTTGAGTCGAGCATGCAGGGTCTCGGGTTGGCCGATGGCCGAACCAGCCGATTTTGCCATAAGGGCGCGCGCCGCGACCTGTGCCGGCCGGTTTGCAAAGCGATGACCGGGCTGTTTCACTGGTCCGCGACCCCTGCCGGAAACCGCCCATGCGCCTGTCTGACGCGCGCCTGTTTTTTCTGTCTGCAATCGCTGTCGTAACGGTCGCCGCCGGCTGTGCGGGCGTCCCGGCGGCCCCAGCCCCCGTTTCGCCGCCCGTCGATCCGCCGTCCTCGCCGGAATGGACGCAGGACATGGCCCGTTTCGACGCGGAGGACGCGGCCCATGCGCCGCCTGCGCGTCCGATCGTGTTCACCGGCAGTTCTTCGGTCCGATTGTGGGCCTCGCTGGGCGCCGATTTCCCGGGCCGGCCCGTGCTCAATCGCGGCTTCGGCGGCTCGCAATTGCGCGACGTGGTGCATTACGCGGACCAGGTCGCGATCCGTTATCGGCCGCGCATGATCGTGGTCTACGCCGGCGACAACGACATCGACGCCAAGCGCACGCCGCAACAGGTGCATTCGGATTTCGTCGCGCTGATCGCGCGGCTGCGCAAGGACCTGCCGGACACGCCGATCGCCTATCTGTCGATCAAGCCCAGCCCGCTGCGCGTCGCGCAATTGCCCGCCCAGCGCGAGGCGAATGCGTTGATCCGGGCCGAAGCGAATAAATGGCGGCGGGTGGAGTTCATCGACGTGACGGCGCCGATGCTGGATGCGAGCGGGCAACCGCGCGGCGAATTGTTCATGGCCGACCGATTGCACATGAACGCGGAAGGTTATGCGGTGTGGCGGAAGGTCGTCGCGCCGTATTTGAAATAGCTGTTCGCTTGTGTGGAGCGGAGCTTGCTCCGCTGCCCTTGCCGTTGCTCTTCGTAAGATCGGCTTTAGCCGCGAGCCCCTTCCTCCCAATTGCAACATCGCGGCGATTCGGAGCCGAAGCAGCGGAGCAAGCTCCGCTCTACACAAGCAAGGCCTACTGCTGGCGCAGCGCCTCGATCGGATCCAGCTGCGACGCCTTGCGCGCCGGGTAGTAACCGAAGAACAAACCGGTCGCGATCGAGAAAGCGGTGGCCAAGCCGATCACCTTCTCGTTCAAGGCCACCGGCAACTCGCTGAACTTGCTCACCAGCAATGCGCCGACGATGCCCACCGCGATGCCGATCACGCCGCCGATCAGCGAGATCAGCATAGCCTCGGCCAGGAATTGCCGGCGCACGTCGCCGGGACCGGCGCCGACCGCCATGCGCAGGCCGATTTCGCGGATCCGTTCGGTCACCGACACCAGCATGATGTTCATGATGCCGATGCCGCCGATGATCAGGCAGATGCTCGCCACCGCGCCCAGCATCTTCGACATCAGGTTCGTGGTGGCCGTGCGCGTGGCGACGATCTCGGAGATGTTGCGAACGGTGAAATCGTCGTCGTCGCCGGGCTTGATCTTGTGGCGCTGGCGCAGCAGCGCTTCGACTTCGCCCTGCGTGTAGGTCAGGTCCTTGGCGTCGGCCACGGTCAGCGAAATCTGCATCACCGCGCTCGGCGGCAGGCCCATCATGCCCATCAAGCGGCGACGCCCGGTTTCCAGCGGCACCATCACCACATCGTCCTGGTCCTGGCCGAAACCGCCTTGGCCCTTCGGCGCCAGAGTGCCGACCACGGTGAACGGTACGCGGCCCAAGCGCACGGTCTGGCCGATGCCGCTGTCGTCGCCGAACAGTTCGCGGCGCACGGTTTCGCCCAGGATCACTTCCTTGCCCGCGCTGCTGTAGTCCTGCGCGTCGAACATTTCGCCGTTGGCCAGAGTCCAACCGTTGATGTCGAAGAAATCGGGCTGCACGCCCTGCCAATTGCTGGACCAATTGTTCTCGGCGTACACCACCTGGGTGCCGCCGCGCAGCGCCCCGGCCACGTACTGCACTTCCGGTATCTCGTTGCGGATCGCGTCGACGTCGCCTTCGGTGAGGGTGAAGAAGCTGCTCGAACTCATCCGCACGCCGCCCGCGCCGCGGTTGGCGCCGGGCGATATGTCCAGCCGCTGCGAGCCCAGGCCCGACACCAGCTTGTCGATTTCGGCTTGGGTGCCCTGCCCGACCGACACCATCACGATCACGGCGGCGATGCCGATGATCACGCCCAGCGAAGTCAGCGCGCTGCGCAGCCAATTGCCGCGCAGGGCGAAGATCGCGGTACGCAGGATGTCGGCGAAATTCATGCCGCCGCTCCGGTTTGTTCGTGCAGCTCGCCGTCGTGCATCAGGTAGATGCGGTCGGCGTGCGCGGCGACTTCGGCGTCGTGGGTGATCAGCACCACGGTATGGTCCTCGTCGCGCAGGCGCTTGAATAAGGCCAGGATTTCTTCACCGGTCTTGGAATCCAGGGCGCCGGTCGGCTCGTCGGCGAGCAGGATCGGCGGCTTGTTGATCAAGGCGCGCGCGATCGCCACGCGTTGCTGTTGGCCGCCCGACAATTCGCTGGGCCGGTGGCCCGCGCGCTCGGACAAACCCACCGCGGCCAAGGCCTCCTGCGCCAAGCGCTTGCGTTCGGCCGGCGGTATTTGCGCATAGCCCAGCGGCATCGCCACGTTCTCCAGCGCGCTCATGCGCGGCAGCAGATTGAAGCCTTGGAACACGAAGCCGATCTTGTCCCGGCGCAGCGTCGCCAATTCTTCTTTGTCGAGCGTGGATACGTCGACGCCGTCGCACTCGTACTTGCCGCTGCTGGGCGTATCCAGGCAGCCGATCAGGTTCATCAGCGTCGACTTGCCCGAGCCCGACGGCCCCATGATCGCGACGAAATCGCCGCGCCCGATCGAAAGGTCGACGCCTTTCAGCGCGACGACCTCGGCTTCGGTGCCGGGCGAGTACACCTTGCCCAACGCTTGGGTGCGGATCACCGCGATCGGTGCCGGTTCGCTCATTTCGCCGCCGCGGCGCGCTCGCCGGTCACGACCTCGTCGCCCTGCTGGATCGGACCCGACACTTCGGTGCTGGTGCCGTCGCTGGCGCCGACGCGCACCATCGTCATCTGAGGCTTGCCGTCGACCAGCTTGTACAGCGGCGCGCGCTTGGCGCCGACCAGCGCGGCGATCTGCGCATCCCACTGCTTCTGCTGCTCCGGCGACAAGGTGGCGCGGAACGGCGCGAACTGCTGGGTGGTGCGTTCGATCATGCGCTGGCGGATCTGCGCCTGCAGGTCGCCGCCCGAGCCGCCCATCACGATGCGCATGCCGCCGCCGCCCGGACCGCCGCCGCGGCCGAACAGGCCGTTGCCGCCGCCGCTGGATTGCGGCGCCATGCGCGCGGCCATGCGTTCGCGCATGGCTTGTATCGCCGCGTCGAACGCCGCCTGCTGTTGTGCATTGAGCTTCAGGCCCGAAGCGACGCGCGCCAGGTCCTCGCTCATGCCGCCGCCGCGCATCTGCACCACTTGCGGTCCGCCCTGCGGCCCGGCCGCGCCTTCTTCGGCGGTGGGCTTGTAGCGCAACGCGGCGTTGGACACTTTCAGCACATCGTTGCGGCGGCTGACTTCGATCTCGGCGTTCACGGTCAATCCCGGCAACAGCGTGCCGTCGCTGTTGTCGACGGTGACCACGACCGGATACGTCACCACGTTGTTGGTGGTGGTCGCCGACAAGCGCACCTGGTCGACCACGCCTTTGAATTGGCGGTCGGCGAAAGCGTCGGCGGTGAAGGTGACCGGCTGGCCGACTTTGACCTGGCCGATGTCGGCTTCGTCCACGGCCAATTCGATCTTCATCTTGGCCAGGTCTTCGGCGATCTTGAACAGCTCCGGCGCCTGCAAGCTGGCGGCCACGGTTTGGCCGGGCTCGATGGTGCGGGTCAGCACCACGCCGTCCACGGGCGAACGGATCACGGTGCGGCCCAGATTGATCCGCGTCGTTTGCGTGGATGCGGTTTGCTGGCGGATTTGCGCCTGCGCCGAGTTCACCTGCGCCTGGGCCTGGTCGCGCGCGGCGCGGGCCAGGTCGACGTCGCTCTGCGCGACGAGTTTCTGTTTGCCGAGGTCGGCCTTGCGCTGGTAGTCGAGTTCGGCGTTGCGCAAGGCCGCCTGCATCTGCCGCAGCGAAGCCTGCGCGCTGGCGATCGCGGCCGAGCCTTGCTGGATCTGCGCTTCGTAGCTGGACGGATCGATCTTGGCGATGATCTGGTCCTTCTTGACCCGGTCGTTGAAGTCGACCAGCACGTCGGTCACCTGGCCGGAGATCTGGCTGCCGACGGTGACCGTGGAGATCGCGCTGAGCGTGCCCGTGGCGGAAATCGCGACCCGGATATTGCCGCGCTCGACCTGCGTGGTGCGGTAGCCGCCTTCGGCGGCGGCGGCTTTGCGCTGGTTCCAGAACCAGAAAGCGGCGGCGGCGAGCGCCAGCACGGCCACGGCGATGCCGATCCGGCGGTACAAGCGGTTGGAAGAGGCTTTGCGGTTGGCGCTCATGCGGTCCGGTCGCTGGGGTTCGACGGACGCTAACGCATCCGCCATGAAAAGGTTGACTGTAGAGCTTAACGGGAGCCGATAGTTCCGGCGCGGACGTTCCCGGGCCTAGATGCTAGGAGGCCGAAAAGGGTCGCATTTCAGACGCAAGCCGCGTGCAGAAGCGGACGCCATAACCCCTCTCCCGCCGGGAGAGGGGTTGGGGTGAGGTTCTGCGAAGCGTCGTTCCCGCGGATGCGTGCGAGTCGGCAAACGAGCGCTGCGATCTTTTCCATCGCCGCTTCGCCGAACCCTCATCCGCCCTTCGGGCACCTTCTCCCCGATGGGAGAAGGAAGTGTAGATCCGCGAACTCAAGCGAAAACGATCGTCGCCGTGGTGCCCTCGCCCGGCGCGCTTTCCAACGACACCGGCCAACCGAAGCGCTCGCCCAGCCGCCTGACGATCGACAGGCCGATGCCCTTGCCGACCGGATGGGCTTGATCGGCGCGGTAGAACGGTTCGAAAGCCTTGTCCAATTCATCCCGGTTCATGCCGATGCCGGTGTCGCGGACCACGATGCGGTCGCGGCCGATGCGCACTTCGATCCTGCCCTCGTCGGTGAATTGGCAGGCGTTGCCGAGCAGGTTGCCGACCATGACGCCCAGCACCCGCGGCGGCGCGTGCAGGCGCAACGAGGACTCTTCGATCACATCCAGTTGCACCGGCTTTCCGGCCAGCAGCGGGCGCACATTGACCACTTCTTCGTAGACGATGTCGCGGACGTTGAAATCCTCGCTCTGCGGCGCGACGTCCGCTTCGCGCGCCAGCACCAGGAAAGCGTCGATCACTCCCTGCATGTCGCGCGCGGCGACCTGGATCCGCGACAGCGAGCGCTGAGTGCGCGGCGGCAAGTCCGGGTCCGCGATCAGCAAATCGGCGGCGACCCGGATCACGGTCAGCGGCGTGCGCAGTTCGTGGCTCGCGTCGCGGGTGAAGGCACGCTCGCGGGTGACGAACGCGCCGATGCGCACCGCCAGCGAATGCAGCGAGTCGGCGAGTTGCTTGACTTCGCCCTCGACCGAGCGCGGCAACCGTTCGGGCGCCAGCACGCCCGCGTCGGGCTTTTGCGGATCCCACTGCGACACTTCCCGCGCCAGCCAGGAAACGGGTTCGACCAAGGTGCGCGAAGCGCGATAAGTCAGCCAGCTCACCGCGTAGATGGCCAGCAGCGCGAACGCGATCGGGACGATCGCCAGCCAAATCGTCAGCTCGTCGACGAAGGCCGCGTCGTAGCTCAAATACAGCCTGCCGGGCGGACGGTCGTCGATGTAGGCGATGCGGCCGTCCTCGGGAAGTTTGTGGAAGCCTTCGCCCAAATCCTGCAGGCCGGCGAACTCGGACGGCAGCGGCACCGATGCTCCGGTCGGGACCACGAAACCCCTCAGCACCATGCCGACCGGCAGAGCCCGGCGCGGGTCCCGCTCCCAGTGGTCCCAGTAGAAATCGGCCTGCGCCTTCAACCGCCGCTCCAGGAATTGCTGCTTGAGCGACAGGTTGATCGCGAACACGCCGACGATGATCACCAAGCTGGCGATCACCGCCTGCAGGATGAAGGCGATCCTAATCTTGCGCGGCAGCCCGTGCGCCATGACGGCGTCAGGCGGGTGGATGTTCGATGTCCGCGATCCGGTAGCCGGCGCTTTGCACGGTGTGCAGCAACGGCCGGTCGAACGGCTTATCGATGGTCTTGCGCAGGTTGTACAAATGGCTGCGCAGGGTGTCCGAATCCGGCAATCCGTTGCCCCAGATCTCGCGTTCGATCTCCTGCCGGCTGACCACACGCGGCGATTCGCGCATCAGGATGGTCAGCAGCTTCAATCCGATCGGCGAGAGCTGCAGTTCGGTGCCGCCGCGGGTGGCGCGCAGGCTGGCCGGGTCCAGCACCAGGTCGGCGACCTTCAGCACTTCGGCGCCGACCTGGCGTCGTTCGCGGCGGATAAGGGCGCGCAGGCGCGCTTCCAATTCCTGGATCGCGAACGGCTTGGTCAGGTAATCGTCGGCGCCGGCGCCCAGGCCGGTGAGTTTTTCGTCCAAGGTGTCGCGTGCGGTGAGCATCAGCACCGGCGTGGATTTGCGCGCTTCCTCGCGCAGGCGGCGGCAGACCTCGATGCCGTCCAGGCGCGGCAGCATCAGATCCAGGACGATCACGTCGTAATTGTTCTCGGTGGCCAAGCGATAGCCATCCAAACCGTCGGCCGCGTAATCGACCTCGAAACCGCGGCCTTCCAGGTATTCGCCGACCATTTCCGAAATGTTGCGGTTGTCCTCGACGATCAGCACCAGCCCTGCGGGCTCTTGTGGATTCCTCATGCAACCCCCGTTCCTTCAGCTTTGTGAAAGGTGCCAATCCGGCGGTCGAGACAATGTGAAGGCCCTTGTTAACCCACCTAAGCCACCGCGAAGGCCATGCCATGACCCCCGAAAGACTCATGCCGATCCTGTTGTTGCTGGGTTCGAACATCTTCATGACGTTCGCCTGGTACGGGCATCTGAAGTACAAGACCACGCCGCTGTTCTGGGCGATTCTCGCCAGTTGGGGCATCGCCTTCTTCGAGTACTGCCTGCAGGTGCCGGCCAACCGCTGGGGCAGCGCGGTCTATTCGGCGCCCCAGCTCAAGGGCATGCAGGAAGTGATCACGCTGTTGGTGTTCGCCGTGTTTTCGGCGGGTTACCTCGGACAGCCGCTGAAGTGGAACCATTGGGCCGGGTTCGCCCTGATCGCGGTGGCGGCGTGGTTGATTTTCATGGAAACGTAGGGTGGGCTTTTGCCCACCGTCGTGCTGCCGCATGCATGGCGCAAATGTGGAGATGGCGATGGCGGGCTAAAGCCCACCCTACAACTTGACCTTGCCGACCAGGATGTCCTTGAACATCACCCAATCGCCCGCGAACGAATAGAACGGGTGCTTGAAGGTCGCCGGCCGGTTCTTCTCGAAGAAGAAATGGCCGACCCAGGCGAAGCCGTAGCCGCAGAGCAATGCGGCCAGCAGCCACCAGGCATTGCCGCGCAGGATGGCGATGGCGACCAACGCCAGCACGCCGCAGCTGCCGATGAAATGCAGGCGCCGGCTGACTTTGTTTTGATGCTCGCTGAGATAGAACGGATAGAACTCTCGGAAACTGGCGAAACGGCTCATCGCGGCCTCTCCCGACACCCTGCAATATGCTTTTGTTCGTGTAGAGCGGAGCTTGCTCCGCTGCTCTTGCTCTTTATCATCGCGCACGATCTTGCGCGCGAAAAGCAGCGGAGCAAGCTCCGCTCTACACAAACCGAGCGGCAGCCTCAACTGCGTTCGGCGGCCTTGGCTCTGTCCCAATAACGATCCTGCGCTTCCAGCGGCAAGCCCGCAAGCTCGGTCCCGTCGGCGGCGGCCAAAGCCTCCATCGCGCGGAACCGGCGTTCGAACTTCAGGTTCGCGCAGCGCAAGGCGCTGCCGACATCGACCTTGGCGTGACGCGCGAGATTGGCGCAGACGAACAGAAGATCGCCGATCTCGTCTTCCAACCGCGCCCGGACTTGCGCGTCTTCGGGCGCGGCGGCCGACGCGGCGAACTCGGCGCGGACCTCGTCGATTTCCTCGTGCAATTTTTCGATCACCGGCGCCGGCCCGGGCCAATCGAAACCCACCTTCGCCGCACGGTTCTGCAGCTTGATCGCGCGCTGCCACTCCGGCAAACCGCGCGCGATGCCGGCCAACGCCGAGCGGTCGGCGTCTCCGTTCGACTCGCGCTCGCGGCGCTTGTGCTCTTCCCAAGCGACGGTTTGCGCGGCGGCGTCTTCGACGTGGGCATCGCCGAACACATGCGGATGGCGCCGGGTCATCTTGTCGGAAATCGCCGCGGCCACGTCGGCGAAGGCGAAAGCGCCCTGCTCCTCGGCCATGCGCGCATGGAACACGACCTGCAGCAGCAGATCGCCGAGTTCGTCCTTCAATCCCGGCATGTCGCCGCGGTCGATGGCGTCTGCGACTTCGTAGGCTTCTTCGATGGTGTACGGCGCGATGGTGGCGAAGGTTTGCTCGACGTCCCAAGGGCAGCCGGTTTCGCGGTCGCGCAGCTTAGCCATGATCTCCAGCAGGCGCTGGATGCCGGATTCGTTTTTGGTCACGCGCTGCTCCTCGCCTTTGCTCTTAGCCGTCATTCCCGCGAAGGCGGGAATCCAGTGACTTTCGCCTTCCAGCAGCCAGCGAAGCAATCCGGCACCACGCGCGCCCTCACCCAGCCCTCTTCCGCGAGCGGGAGAGGGCTAAAGCCAATCCCGCCACGGCAATTGCGGATCGCCCAGCGCCAGGAAATCGCCGTTGAGGATCGTATCGCGCTGGTTGTAGCGCA
The DNA here is from genome assembly GCF_005239095.1 of Luteimonas gilva. Classification (GTDB taxonomy): domain Bacteria; phylum Pseudomonadota; class Gammaproteobacteria; order Xanthomonadales; family Xanthomonadaceae; genus Luteimonas_C; species Luteimonas_C gilva. Next base: position 1,560,175 of record NZ_SZUA01000001.1, read on the forward strand.
GCGGCCGGCCTTTCGGATCGATCACGCAACCGCCCGCAGCTTCCAAGACGCATTGCCCGGCCGCGGTATCCCATTCGCTGGTCGGCCCGAAGCGCGGATACACGTCCATGCCGCCTTCGGCCAGCAAGCAGAATTTCAGCGAGGAGCCGCGCGCGATCGTTTCGGTGTCGCCGATACGCGCCATCAACGCCTCGGTGCGCGGATCGCGATGCGAACGGCTGGCCGCGACGCGCAACGGCATGACGGCCGGCGCGCGGACACGGATCGTGCGTTCTTCGTCGCCGTCGCGGCGGAACGCGCCGCGTCCCGCTTCGCCGTGCCACAGCGCGCCGCCGACCGGCGCCTGGATCACGCCGAACACCGGCGCGCCGTCTTCAATCAGCGCGATGTTGACGGTGAATTCGCCGTTGCGCTTGACGAATTCGCGGGTGCCGTCGAGCGGATCGACCAGCCACAGCCGGTCCCAGACGCGGCGCTGCGCAGCCGGAGTCTCGTCGGCGGCCTCTTCCGACAGCACGGGGATGTCGGGCGTCAATCGCGCCAGACCCGCGACGATGCGGCTATGCGCGGCCAAATCGGCCGCGGTCAGCGGGCTCGCATCGGCCTTGCGCTCGACGTCGAACGCGCCTTCGTACACTTCGAGGATGGCGGCGGCCGCATCGCGCGCCAGCGCGATCACGCCTTCGCGCAGTTCAGCGCTTATCGGCATCGCCCCGCCTCAGCCATTCGCGCGCGATGAACAAGGCCGCGATCGAGCGGCCTTCGGAGAAATCCTCGCGCAGGATCAGCTCGTGCAGGTCGTCCAATTTCCAAGGCACCACTTCCAGTTCTTCCGGTTCGTCGCCGGGCAAGCGCTCGGGATAAAGATCGCGCGCGATCACCAATGCCGTCTGATGGCTCATATAGACCGGCGCCAGGGTCAGCGAACGCAGCACGACCAGCGAGCGGGCGCCGTAGCCGGCCTCTTCCTTCAGTTCGCGGTCGGCGGCTTGTTCGGGCGTCTCGCCGGCGTCGATCCGGCCCTTGACCAGGCCCAGTTCGTAGCGATGCACGCCGGCGGCGTATTCGCGCACCAGCAGCACGGTGTCGTCGTCGAGCATGGGCACCACCGCGACCGCGCCGTGGCCGCGTCCATGCAGGCGTTCGTAGCTGCGGCGCTCGCCGTTGCCGAACTCCAGATCCAGCCGTTCCATGCGGTACGGACCGGCATCGTGCTCGGTGATGCCGTGGATGGTGGGCAGGCGGCGCGTCATCGGGGAATACCCGCGATGGAGCGGACGGCGGCCGGGCAAGGGATAATGCGGGGATGGCGAACGAAACTCATGACCCTTCGATGATAGCGGACGCCGAGCGTTGGCGCGCGCGCGACCTGGCCGTGCTGTGGCATCCGTGCACGCAAATGCGCGAACACCCGGACGTATTGCCGCTGCTGCCGGTGGCCCGCGGCGACGGCGCCTGGCTGATCGGCCAGGACGGCAGCCGCACCCTGGACGCGGTGAGCAGTTGGTGGACCAACCTGTTCGGCCATGCCGAGCCGCGCATCGCCGACGCCATCGCGCGCCAGGCGCGCACGCTCGAGCAAGTGATCCTGGCCGGCTGTTCGCACGAGCCGGCTGTCGAACTCGCCGAGCGCTTGTTGGCCATTGCGCCGCGCCAGGCCGGACGCGTGCCGCTGGCCAAGGTGTTCTATGCCGACAACGGCTCGGCCGGCGTGGAAGTGGCGCTGAAGATGGCCTTCCATTGGCACCTCAACCGTGGCGAGACGCGCCGCACCAAATTCGTAGCCTTGGAGAACGGCTACCACGGCGAAACGCTGGGCGCGCTCGCGGTCGGCGACATTCCGTTGTACCGGCGCACCTATGCGCCGCTGCTCGCCGAGGCGCTGTTCGCGCCCTCGCCCGACGCCTATCTGGCGCGCGACGGGCAAAGCGCGGCCGGACACGCGGAAGACGCGGCCGATGCGCTCGCGCGGCTGCTCGACGACCACGTCGGCGAAGTCTGCGCGGTGATCCTGGAGCCGCGCGTGCAATGCGCCGGGGGCATGCGCATGCACGATCCCGCCTACCTGCGCCGCGCGCGCGAGCTGTGCGACGTGCACGGCGCGTTCCTGATCGCAGACGAGATCGCGGTCGGCTTCGGCCGCACCGGCACGATGTTCGCCAGCGAACAAAGCGGCGTGATGCCGGACCTGCTGTGCCTGTCGAAGGGCCTGACCGGCGGCTTCCTGCCGCTGGCCGCGGTACTGACGACGCAGGAGATCTACGACGGCTTCCTCGACGATTCGCGCGAACGCGCCTTCCTGCATTCGCACAGCTACACCGGCAATCCGCTGGCCTGTGCGGCGGCGCTGGCTTCGCTGCGCATTTTCGAGACCGACGACGTCCTGGCGCGCAACCGCGCGATCGCGGCGAAAATGGCGGGGCAGGCGACGCCCTTGCGCGAGCATCCGCACGTCGCCGACGCGCGCCAGGCCGGCATGATCGCGGCCTTCGAATTGACCCGGAACGGCGACAAGCGGACCCCGTTCGATCGCGCCGAACGGATCGGCTTGCGCGCCTACCGCGCGGCGCTGCGGCGCGGCGTGCTGCTGCGGCCTTTGGGCGACATCCTCTATTGGATGCCGCCGTATTGCATCGACGACGAGCAGCTCGCGTTGCTCGCGCGCGTGACGCGCGAAGCGATCGACGAGGCGACCGCGTGATTTGCGCCGCCCATGACGACAATGCCGCTGTCGCCCCCTTTGAAAAAGGGGGCGGGCCGCGCAGCGGACCGGGGGATTTGCTTTTCTCGAAGCAACAGCAACTTCAACAGCAAATCCCCCCCTCCCCCCTTTTTCAAAGGGGGGAACATCAAATGCAGTCGCCGAGAAACGTATGCGCCTGACCCGCACGTACGTCGACCTATCGCTGGCGGTCGGCCGCCGCGTGGCCCTGCCGGAAGACGCGACGGCGCATCTGGTGCGGGTGCTGCGCTTGGGTGAAGGCGACGCCTGCGTCCTGTTCAACGGCGACGGCAACGACTACGACGCGCGGCTGCTGTCCGCCGGCAAGCGCGGCGCGGAAGCGGAAATCGTGGCGGTGCGCGAAGTCGGCAACGAATCGCCGTTGCGGATCGTGCTGCTGCAAGGCATCGCCCGCGGCGAAAAGATGGACTTGATCCTGCAGAAAGCGACCGAACTGGGCGTCGCCGGGATCGTGCCGGTGGTGGCCGAGCGCACCGAAGTGAAATTGGACGCGCAACGCAGCGAGAAGCGCATGGCGCATTGGCGCAGCGTGATCGTTGCGGCGTGCGAACAGTCGGGCCGCACGCGGATTCCCGAACTTGCGGCGCCGGCCGCGCCGGCCGCGGCCGCGAGCGCGGCGGCATCCGGTGCGCTGAAATTGACCCTCGATCCGACCGGCGAATTCACCTCGGCGTCGCTGCAGGCGCCGGAGGCGGGCGGCCTGGTCGTGGCGATCGGCCCGGAAGGCGGATGGTCGCCGCGCGACCGCGAAACCTTGCGCGCGGCCGGATTCGTAGGCTTGCGCCTGGGCCCGCGGGTGCTGCGCACCGAGACCGCGGGGCTGGCCGCCATCGCCGCATTGCAAGCGCGTTTCGGCGATCTTTAATGCCGCGCATGCGCTTTTGTGGGGCGGCTTCAGCCGCGAGCTCTTTCCCGCAAAGCGCAGCCTAATGGTGATTGAATAGAAAGCTCGCGGCTAAAGCCGCTCCCACAAAAAGCGAATGGAGCCGCTTTTTTTTCGCCGATCAGGCCGCTGCGGCCTGCAGCGCTTCGCCGATCCGGCTTTCGACCGCGGCCAGATCCGGCAACAACGCCGGGTCCTCGCGCAGCAGCACGCGCGCCTGCACGCCTGGCGGCAACGCATCGCCATCATTGGCGTCGGCCGCCAATTCGCTTTCCGCCACCGTCACCAGACGCGGGAAGCCCTGGGTCAGCAGCGCGAAATACGGCAGCTTGGCGTCGCCGCCCAGCGCCTTGAGCACCAGCACCTTGTTGCCCAACGCGCCGCTTTCTTCGGCGATGCCGGCCAAGCGCGCGAACGCGATCAGCGGCAAGCGCCAGCCGCGCCAGCGGATGCGTCCCAGCATCCAATCCGGCGCGTTCTCGACGGGCTCGGGCTGCGCGTAAGAAAGCACTTCGGCGATGGTCGCGTTCGGCAGCAACAGGCGCGCGCCGCTCACCTGGATCAGGACGCCGCGGATATCGGTGGTGGTGGCCATTTGTTTCCTCTACCGCAAGATCGAATCAGACCGGCCAGCGTTCGGCGAGGCGTTCGGCCAATCGCGCCGGCAAACCGGTTTCGCCGCCGCGCGCGACGACGTCGTTGGCCGCGCTGGGTTCGAAACAGCCTTCCGCCGACTGGCCGGCGACCAACGCGCCGGCGGCCGCCAAGCGCATCGCCGGATCGACCGCCGCCGTGTCGCCGCCGCTGAGCACGACGATCGCGGTGTCGTTGGCCGGCAGCGCTTCGAAAGGATCCGCCGACGCCGCGAACAGCAAGTCGGCGCCTTTGCGCACCAGGCCCAAGTTCGGCGGCACGACGTACACGTTGCCGGGTTCGGGCGCGACGTTGGCCGTAGCCAGCTGCACCGGCATCGCCGAAGCGCGAGCCATCTGCCCGACCAACTTGTCGTATTGGCCGCCGTCGAGCCGTTGCCGGATCAGCACCGGCCGCGGGAAGCCTTCCGGCAAGCCCTTCAATATCTGGCGCACCGCGTCCGGGCCGCCCAGGCCGGCCAGCAACACCACCGCGCCGCGCAACGGTCCGTGCCCGTAGCTGTCGGTGTCGGCGAGCGAAAGACCGGCGATGCGGCGCTCCAAATCCTCGATATGGTTCGACGACAGGGCCTCGGCGCGCGGCTTATGTCCCGCCGCTTCGCTTTCGTCCAAGCTCCAGTCTTGGTGATTGAAGCTGCGGGCCGGCGCCGCGGGCGTTGCGGCCGCTTGCGGCACAGGCTCTTCATCGCTGCCGGTGGCGAACAGGAATTCGTCCAAGCCGGCCACGTTTTCCTGCGGCGTCGCCCGGGGTTCGCTGCGTTCGTCGTTGATGTCGAAGCTGCTGAAGTCGATCGCGCCGAGTTCGGTCTCATCGACTTCGAGCATGTCCGCGTCGACCTCGTCCACTTCGGCCAAGCCCGCGCCCACCGCATCGATCGGCAGCACGTCCGTCACCAGATCGGCCTCTTCGGCGTAATCGCCGAACGCAGCCTGCGCGTGGTGCTGTTCCGGCGTGACCGGCAAGCCCGGTTGCGGCAGGTAATCGTCGTCGGTTTCGCTCTGGCCGGGCGGCAGCACATCGTCGTGGCCGTAAAGCTTGGCCTGCAGATGCCGCGACCAGCGCGCCGCGTCCCAGCCTTCGCGGCGCGCGGCCAATTCGGCTTCGTCGAAGATCACGGTGATCGACGGATCGCCCAGCACCGCGTCGAAGCGCTCGAGCTGGCCTTCGACCGTGGGATCGAGCGCGACCAGCACGCTGTCCGGTTCGGCGGCGATCACCGCATCGACGGCGACGCCGGAAGGATCGGCCACCAGCACCACCTCGGCGCCGGCCTGGCGCAAGGCTTCGCGCAGGCGGTCGCTGGCGGCGCCCGGCTGCGCGAGCAGGACGGTGCGGCGCGGGGAACCCAACGCGTTCGGCTCAGGCGTGGTCACGGGTCAGGCCCAGCAAATCGAATACGTTGCGCATCAGCTCCTGCTCCTGATACGGCTTGCCGAGATAGCGCTCGACGCCGATATCGAAGGCGCGCTGGCGGTGCTTCTCGCCGGTACGCGAGGTGATCATCGCGATCGGCACGTTGCGCAAGCGCGGGTCCAGTTTCATCGTGGTGGCCAGCTCGTAGCCGTCCATCCGCGGCATTTCGATGTCGAGCAGCATCAGGTCGGGCACGCGCTCGGCCATCCGCTCCAGCGCGTCCAGACCGTCCTTCGCGGTGACGACTTCGAAATTGTGGCGCTCCAGCACGCGGCCGGTGACCTTGCGCATGGTGACGGAGTCGTCGACCACCATCACCAGCGGCACGCCGCGATCGACGGCGGGCTGCGCGGCGGCCGGTTCGCGCGGCAGCGCGGCCTGGCGGCGCACCAGCGGAGCGATGTCCAGGATCACGACGACGCTGCCGTCGCCCATGATCGTGGCGCCGAAGATGCCGGGCACCGAAGCGACCTGCGGACCGACCGGCTTCACCACGATTTCGCGGTTGCCCAGCACTTGGTCGATGCTGACCGCCGCGCGCAGGTCGCCCGAGCGGATCAGCAGCAGCGGCACCTGCAATTGGCCTTCGGCCTTGGCCGGCGCGTGGCCGAGCAGCGAGCCGAGATCGTGCAAAGCGTAATCTTCGCCGCCGTAGCGGTAGACCGCATCGGCATTGCCCAATTGGTCGCGCTCGATGCGGCCGACGCCGCGGACCGAAGCGATCGGCACCGCGAAGCTGGTCTCGCCGATGCGCACGAACACCGCCTGGGTGACCGCGAGGGTCTGCGGCAGGCGCATGGTGAAGGTGACGCCCTGCTTGGGCCGCGACACGATGTCGAGCGCGCCGCCGAGCTGCCGCACTTCGCTGTGGACCACGTCCATGCCGACGCCGCGGCCGGCCAAATGGCTGACCGTGTCGGCGGTGGAAAAGCCCGATTCCAGGATCAGCGTATCGAGGTCGGCGTCGGCCAGGATCGCGTCGGGACGGACCAGGCCGCGTTCTTCGGCGCGCTTGCGGATCGCGGCGCGGTTGAGGCCGGCGCCGTCGTCGGCGACTTCCAGCACCACTTCCGAACCTTCGCGGCGCATCGCGATGCGTACCGTGCCTTCTTCGGGCTTGCCGGCCTTGCGCCGCTGCTGCGGCGTTTCCAGGCCGTGCGCGACCGCGTTGCGCAGCATGTGTTCCAGCGGCGCGGTCATGCGCTCGAGCACGTTGCGGTCCAGTTCGCCCTGCGCGCCGTCGAGCTTCAGCTGCACCTGCTTGCCGGTTTCGCTGGCGGCCTGGCGGATCACGCGGCGCAAGCGCGGCACCAGCGCGTCGAACGGCACCATGCGGGTGCGCATCAGGCCTTCCTGCAGGTCCGAGCTCACGCGCGACTGCTGCAGCAGCAAGGTTTCGTACTGTCGGGTCAGATCCTCCATCGAACCCTGCAAGCTGCTCAAGTCGGCGGCGGATTCGCCGAGCGCGCGCGAGAGCTGTTGCAGGGTCGAGAAGCGGTCGAGTTCCAGCGGATCGAAGGTCTGGTCCGAAGTTTCGTGCTCGCGCTGGTAGCGGGCGATGATCTGCGCTTCGGTTTCGATGTCCAGGCGGCGCAGCTGGTCGCGCAGACGCGCGTTGGTCTGCTCCATTTCGCCCATCGCCGTGCGGAAGTTGCCGAGCTGCTGTTCCAGGCGGGCGCGGTAGATGGCGACTTCGCCCGCGTAGTTCACCAGCCGGTCGAGCAGATCGGCGCGGATGCGCACCTGCTCTTGCGGCGCGCGGACGGAGATGTCTTCCTCGTCGCCCTGCCCGGCTTCGATCGGCGCCGACAAGGGCTTGAGTTCGGGCGCAGGCGCGGGCGCCGCGGGCTGGGCGGCGGGCCGCGAAGGCGCACCGACGGCGCTTTCGCCGCGGGCGCGCGCATCGAGTTCTTCGATCAGCCCGGCCGGCACCGCTACGGCGCGGCGCGCGGCGACGCGGCCGATCATCGCGTGCAGGCGATCGAACCCGCGCTCCAGCAGCGGCACGCCGTCGCGGCCGAGTTCGGAACGGTGTTCGGCCACCGCTTCGAGCAGCGACTCCATGGCATGGCCCAGATCGCCCACGGCCATGATGCCGGCCATGCGCGCGCCGCCCTTCAGCGTATGCAGATCGCGCTGCAGGCCGACCAGCGGTTCGCGGTCCTCGGGCGCCTCGCGCAATTTCGCGAGCAGGCCGTCGGCGTGATCGAGGATGTCGCCGCCTTCCTCGACGAAGATGTCGATGAGCTCAGGGTCGAGATCGGTGAGGTCGAGCGCTTCGTCCGGATCTTCGGTCGAAGCCATCACGCCGGCCAGCAGCGTGGCCACGGCGCCGTCGTCTTCGGTTTCGGCTTCCGCTTCGGCAGCCAGTGCGGCTTCGGCTTCCAAGCGCGCGGCTTTGGCGCGCTCAACTTCCAGGCGCGCCGCTTCGGCTTGCTCGCGTTCGGCTTCGAGGCGGGCGGCTTCGGCGCGTTCGGCTTCCAAACGGGCCGCATCGGCGCGCTCGGCTTCCAAACGGGCCGCATCGGCGCGCTCGGCTTCGAGACGTTCCGCTTCCAGACGCTCGGCTTCCAAGCGGGCGGCTTCGGCGCGTTCGGCTTCGAGCTTCTGTTCGCGAGCGATGCGGTCGGCTTCGGCGTATTCGGCTTCGAGGCGCGCGTATTCCGCCTCTTCTTCGGCGATGCGTGCGGCTTCCGCACGCTCGGCTTCCAGACGCGCCGCCTCGGCTTGTTCGGCTTCGGTGCGCTCGGCGTCCAGACGGGCCGCTTCTGCGCGTTCGGATTCGAGGCGGGCGGCTTCGGCGCGTTCGGCTTCAAGTCGGGCGACTTCGGCTTGTTCGGCCTCCAAGCGGGCCGCTTCGGCTTCCGCGGCTTGGGCGCGCTCGGCTTCCAGACGCGCCGCTTCGGCCTGCTCGGCTTCCACGCGCGCCGCTTCGAGACGTTCGGCTTCGAGACGTTCGGCTTCGAGCGACTCGGCTTCGATCCGCGCCGCTTCCGCGCGTTCGGCTTCGGCGCGCTCGGCTTCCAGGCGTTCGGCTTCGGCGGCCGCGGCCGTTTCTTCCGCGCTCGGTTCGTCGCTCATGTCGACGGCCGGAATTTCTTCTTCCAGGCCGAAGATCGACACGCTCGGTTCCGGCAGGCTGTCGCGCAAATCGATTAAACGCACCGCGAGCAAGGTTTGCACCGGCACGGTCGAGGCCGGCTTCTGCAAGCCGGCGACGGTCGCGCGGATCTGGTCCGCAAGTTCGGCCAGCGCGGCGACGCCTTCGGGTTCCGGCAAGCGGCCTGCGGCCAGTAAACGCTTGACGTAGGCTTCGGCCGGCAACGTCGCATCGACGATTTCCGGCACTTCGGTCATCGCGAACGCGCCGTTCATGGTGTGGATCGCGCGCAGCAGCGCGTCGTCGGCCGGCTGCGGCGTCGGACGCGAGCGCTCCACCCAAGCGTCGACGGTCTGCAAATGGCCTTCGACTTCGACCGCCAGGATCTCCAACAGCACCGCATCCACTTTCACCGCGCGCTGCTCGACCGACGCCGATGCCGGCGCGGTTTCGGCCTCGACGGGCGCGGGCGCTTCGACGACCGGCGCCGGCACGTAGGCCGGTGCGTCGTAGATCGCTTCCTCGCCGGCGCCGAGCCGGTCGGCCACCGCTTCGATGCCCGCCAGATCGGCGGTCAGCGGCGCGGCGCCGCTCAGCGCGGCGTGCAACTGCGGCAGCGCCCCGTAGGCGGTGTCGACCAACGCCAGCACCGCCGGCGTGGGCGGCCGCGTGCCGTCCAGCACGCGGTTGAGCATGTTTTCCACCTTCCAGCTGAACTCGCCCAGCACGCGCGCGCCGACCAGCCGGCCGCTGCCTTTGAGCGTGTGGAAGACGCGACGGATCGGACGCAGGCGATCGAGCTGGTCCGGTTGTTCGCGCCATTGCGGCAGCAACTGGCCGAGGTTGGCGATCTCTTCTTCGAATTCCTCGAGGAAGACCTCGCGGATTTCGTCGTCGATTTCGTCGTTGCTGAAATCGAATCCGCCGCTGCCCGCTTCGACGGCCTGCAGTTCGTGCGCCGCAGGAGCGTGCGAGACGGGCGCGGGCGCGGCTTCGGCGGCGACGAGTTCATCGATCTGCTGCCGGGTTTCGTCCTGCACCAGTTCGACGGCCGGCGTTTGCGCTTGAGCCTGCGGCAACGGCCAGTAGCGCAGCGATTCCAGGCTTTGCCGGGTGATCGCCAGGATCTCGTCGGAATTCTGGCGGCGGTCGCGCAAAGCCTCCAGGTAGTACTCGAGGCTGGCCAGCGCATCGGCCAAAGTGTCGAGCTGACGGCCGTTGGGGACGCGCTTGCGTGAAACCAATTCGGCGTCGGTGTAGCGCTTCACGCCTTCCAGGTAGTTGGCCGGCTCGGGCAGTTCGAGCATGCGCAGCGCGCCGGACACTTCGGTCAGCAGGCGCGGCACTTCGGCGAGCTGGCCGTGATCCCAATTGGTCTCGACGAAGGCGACGAAGGCCTGGCGCGCGTCGGCGAAATTGGCGATCGCCTCGCGCACCAGCACTTCCAGCACCTTGTGCGATTCGGTGGCGAGCAGGTCTTCCTGCTGGTCGCCGCCGGCGCCCGGTTGGCCCAGGCGCGCTACTTGGTCGTCGAGCGAGGCGTCGACGTACAGCAGCGCGCCGGCGACGTCGAGCAAAGCGTCTTCGTCGGCCGGGCGCTCGCCGGAGGTGAGTTCGCGCAGCGCGTCGCGCTGCTGGAGCACGACGTCGCGGGCGACGCCCAGTCCCAGCATGCCGAGCGTGTCGGCGACGCGGTCCAGGGCGACGACCTGCGGCTGCAGTTCGCCCGCGTCGGTGCGGCTGGTGCGCAGATGCAGATCGAGCGCGTCCTTGATCCGCAACAAATCTTCTTTGATCGCGCCGGCGACGGTGTCCAGCAGCGCGCGGTTGCGCCCGCTGAGGCTGCCGCGCGCGTGCGCGAGCTCGGATTCGCTCGGTTCGTCGCCGACCAGGCCGAAGGTCGCGCGCAAGGCGTCCAGGGCCGGATGCGGCTCGGTGGCCTGAGCGACGTGATAAAGCAATTGCCGGGTCGATTCGGATTGCGAATTGGCGCCGCGCGAGACGCCATCGCTGTCGCCGAATTCGCGGCGCGCTTCGCGTTCGACGCTGCCGAAGGCTTCGCGCAGCGAATAGACGCCGCCCAGGCCGCCGTCGCGCAGCGCGGCCGCGGTTTCGGTCGCCACCCACAGCATGCGCCGCGCGGCGGGATCGCTGGCCAAGCCGAGCAAACCCTGCAGCGACTGCGCCAGCGTGGCGTAATCGCCGGGCGTGTTTTCGGTCCAGCCGGCCAGCGCTTCGCGCAATTCGGCCAGCAGCGGCTGGGCGTCGGTTTCGCGCTGGCGCGCCGGCGCGTCGATCGGCTGCGGCAGCGTCACCGGCAGCGGGCGGTCCAGATCGGGCGCGAACAGCACGCTTTCGCTCAGGCCCTTTTCGCCGCGCGCGCCGCGCAGTTCGTTCAACAGCGGCAACAGGACGATCGGGATGTCCTTGTGCCCGCCCTGCAAGCGTTCCAGATAATCGGGCAGCAACACCACGCCGCGCATCAGGCTGGCGCAGGCCTCGTCGCGGTTGCCGACTTGGCCGGCGGCGATGGACTTGGCCAGCGCCTCCATCTCTTCGGCCACCATCGCCGGCGCGTACAGCTCCACCATCCGCAGCGTGCCCTGCACTTGGTGCAGGAAGCCGGCGGCGAATCGCATCCGGCTCGGATCGGCCGGATCTTCGGCGTAGCCCTCGATCTCGCTCTGCGTCTGGCGCAGGGTCTCGTCGAGCTCGGGTTTGACCCAGCCCAGCGTGGTGTAGTCGATTGCTTCCCGCAGTGCCGTCACAGAACCGCTCCCTGCTTTTGTGGGAGCGGCTTCAGCCGCGACGGGCGGCAGTCGGGGCTGAAGCCCCTCCCACAGCGGGTTTGAATGCCTTTCATCCGCTTGCGATCCTTGCTTTTCAGGCCGGCAGCTTGAAGTCGGCGACCGAACGGCGCAGGTCCGCCGCCAGTTGCGCCAGGTTTCCGATCGACTCGGCGGTTTGGTTGGCGCCTTGCGACGTCTGCGCGGTAATCGACTGGATCGTGTTCATCGTCGCGGTGATGTTCGACGCGGCGCTGGACTGCTGCTGCGCCGCCGACGAGATGCCTTGAATCAGGCTCGACAAGTCGTTCGACACGCGTTCGATCTCGCCCAGCGCGGTACCGGCGTCTTCGGCCAGGCGCGCGCCGCTCACCACCTCGGCGGTCGTTTGCTCCATCGAGCTGACCGCTTCGTTGGTGTCGGACTGAATCGTCTGCACCAGCGTTTCGATTCGCTTGGTCGCGTTGGACGCGCGTTCGGCGAGTCGCTGCACTTCGTCCGCCACCACCGCGAAGCCGCGGCCCGCTTCGCCGGCCGATGCGGCCTGAATCGCCGCGTTCAGCGCCAGGATGTTGGTTTGTTCGGAGATGTCGTTGATCAGTTCCACGATCGAGCCGATTTCCTGCGAGCTTTCGCCCAGGCGCTTGATTCGCTTCGAGGTTTCCTGGATCTGGTCGCGGATCGAGTCCATGCCGGCGATCGTTTCGCGCACCACGCCCGCGCCCTTGGTCGCGATCTGCACCGAGCGCTGCGCCACGTCCGCCGATTCGGCGGAGTTCTTCGACACTTGGTTGATGCTGGCCGCGATTTCGCTGATGCGGTCCGAAGCCGAGGAGATTTCCTGCGCCTGGTGTTCCGCGGCTTCGGCCAGATGCATGGCGGTCGCCTGGGTTTCCTGCGCGCTGGACGCCACCTGCACCGAGGTGTCGGTGATCGTCTGCACCAGGCTGCGCAGCTGTTCGACGGCGAAGTTGATGGAGTCCGCGATCGCGCCGGTCATGTCTTCGGTCACGGTCGCCTTCACGGTCAGGTCGCCTTCCGCGAGCGAACCCATTTCGTCCAGCAGGCGCATGATCGCCTCCTGGTTGCGGTCGTTGAGTTCCTTCGTGCTCTGGTAGCGGATGCGCTGCGCGCGGCTCAGGCTGAACAGCAAGCCGGCGAGCGCCAGCAGCACGGCCACGCCGGAGATGATCGACACCCAGACGCCGCCGAAGACCGAGGTATCGCGCAGCGAACCGAACGCGGTCAGCGCGCGGAACAGGCCCTGGCTGTCGGACAGCAGCTTGTCCGAACCGGTGGTGATCGACGACGCGGCGGCCTGCGCGCGGAACAGGTTCTGCGAGGAGCCCAGGATCGCGTCCAGGTCCTTCTTCATCTCGACCCACAACGTATTGGCCTGGTTCAAGGCCGCGACCGCGGCCGGCGCGGTGACGCGCTGCACTTCGCCGCCGCCCTGGCGCAAACCGGTGAACACGCTGTCGAACACGCCCAGGTCGCGGTTGAGCGCATCGCCCGCGATCTGAGCGGTCGGGCCGCCGGCGCGCACTTCGGTCAGGCGGCGCGCGAGGTTGCCGACCAGCACGTTCTGGCGCACGGCCAGGTACACCTGCGAAGCCGGCGAACCGCTGGAGGACATCGCGCGCACCACTTCGTCCAGCTGCGCCTGCAATTGCGGCACTCGCTGGTTGAAGCGGTCGGCGTTGCCGGCCAGGTCGGTCACCGCTTTTTCGCTGGCCAGCAGTTGGTCCGCGCTCTTGCCGAGCGGCGACCAGGTCGCGAGCACGGTGTCGATCTGCCCGGCCACGCCGGCGGTGGTGCCGAAGCGTTCGCTGAGCAGCTTGGCGTCGCTTTCGATCTGGTTCTTGGTGGCGCGGAACGCGGCGAAGGATGCGGCGTTGCCGCCCACCGCCTCGCGCCCCTGCACGGCCAATCGCTGCGAATTCACCTGGATGTTCGAGGCCGATGTGCTGGCGCCGCCCAAGCGCGACGCTTTCCAGATCGCGTAGCCCGTGTTGGCGCCGAAGATCAGGATGGCGCCGCCCAGGATCAGCAGCCAGACGTTGGTACCGATATTGCGGCTCTTGCCGGCCACGGTATCCATCACAGTGCTCATGTTCGACCTCGATCTCTACTGTTTGCTGCGTTTCGGAGGATTCGCCGCGATCAAGCCGCGGCTTGCCGGAATTCGGGGGTGCGCGACAGCCGTTCCAGGCTGAAGATGCCCCAAGCGTGGTCGCCCAGCCGGTAGCCGCGCTCGACGAAATGGGCGTAACGCCCTTCCGCCAGTTGCGCCGCGGCCAGATCGTCCTGGGCGAGTTTCTGTTCTTCGGTGAAGCCGCGCTGGCCGTACAGCTCGTCGATCAGCACCGCCACGTCGCCGCCTTGCTGGCGCATCAGCAGCATGCGCTGGCTTTCGTGCAGCACGGTGCGCGCGCCTTCCAGGAATTGCTTCAGGTCGATGATCGGCAGCAGATTGCCGCGCACGTTGGCCACGCCCAGCATCCACGGCTGCGCGCCGGGCACCGGGGTGATGGCCGGAACTTGCAGGATTTCGACCACTTCGTCGAAGCCCGAAGCCAGCCGGTGCGCGCCGATCCGATAAGCCACGCCGCGCCACAGGCCGGGCGCGTCGAGCTGCTCGGGCAAGCCGGCGACGTGCGCCAGGCTCTTGCGCTCGTACTCGGCCAGGATCTCGAAAGGCGCGGGATTGCGCTGCTTGGACATGGATTAGGCGCCGATCAGCTCGTTGATGCGAGCGATCAGGGCGTCCTCCCGCGGCGGCTTGACGATGTAGTCCTTGGCGCCCTGGCGCAGGCCCCAGGCGCGATCGGTCTCCATGCCCTTGGTGCTCACGATCAGCACCGGGATGGCGCTGGTCGCCGCGTCCTTGGACAACGCTCGGGTGGCCTGGAAGCCGTTCATGCCCGGCAGCACCAGGTCCATGAGCACCAGGTCGGGCATTTCGCGGCGGCACAGCTCGATGCCGTCCTCGGCGTTGCCGGAGGCCAGCACCTGGTGGCCGTTGCGCTCCAGCAGCTGGGTCAGCACCGCGGTGTCGGTGGGCGAATCTTCGATCAGCAGAATGCGGGCCATGCGTTGCCTTACCCCCTGGTCAGGCGTTGACGTGTGTACGGATCGCGCTGAGCAGCTCCTCGCGCGTGAATGGCTTGGTCAGGTATTGCTCGGAACCGACGATGCGGCCGCGCGCCTTGTCGAACAGGCCGTCCTTGGAGGACAGCATGACCACGGGGGTGGACTTGAACATCTGGTTGTTTTTGATCAGGGCGCAGGTCTGGTAGCCGTCCAGCCGCGGCATCATGATGTCGACGAAGATGATCTGCGGCTGCTCGTCGGCGATCTTGGCCAAGGCCTCGAAACCGTCGTTGGCGGTGACGACCGCGTAGCCTTCGCGCTTGAGCAAGGTTTCGGCGGTGCGGCGGATCGTCTTGGAGTCGTCGATCACCATCACCTTCAAGCCGTTCTGGCTCGGTGCGCTGCCCTGGTCTTGCATTCGTTTTCCCCATGCGCGGCGGGAAATTACGCACGCCGCAAAAACGTCTATATCCCAGTCTCTCAGCGAGGTGTCAAGCATCCCTTATTAAATGGATGGCACGACACCGCAGCCGGACGGGGGCTCGGACGGGACGAGTCGCAATCGGTCCCGTTGCGGCAGATTTTGACCCGAATTCCCGCGTTCGTAGCAGCCGGCATGCCCGCCCCTGTTAACATTCCGGGCCTTGCAGGAGTGCTCCATGCCGCTCGACATCGTCGTAGTGATGGACCCGATCGGGTCGATCAAGATCGCCAAGGATTCGACTTTCGCGATGCTGCTGGAAGGCCAGCGCCGCGGCCATCGGCTGCATTACGTCCTACCGGGCGGCCTGTCGCTGCGGGAAGGGCACTGCGAGGCCCGCGTCGCGCCCTTAACGGTCCACGACGACCCCAAAGCTTGGTTCGAATTGGGAAATGCGTCACAAATCTCATTGAGCCGTGGCCACGTCGTCCTGATGCGCAAGGATCCGCCGGTGGATGCGGACTATCTGCACGACACCCACCTGCTCGGCTTCGCCCAGCGCGCCGGAGCCCTGGTGGTCAACGATCCGCAGGGCCTGCGCGACTTCAACGAGAAGCTGGCCGCCCAGGAATTCCCGCAATGCTGCCCGCCGACCCTGGTGAGCCGCGAAGCCGCCGCGCTGAAGGCCTTCGTCGCCGAACACGGCGACGCGGTGCTCAAGCCGCTGGACGGGATGGGCGGGCGCTCGATCTTCCGGGCCAAGGCCGGCGACGCCAATCTCAACGTGATCCTGGAAACCTTGACCGAGGGCGGACGCCACCTGGCCATGGCCCAGCGCTACCTGCCGGAGATCGTGGACGGCGACAAGCGCATCCTGCTGGTCGACGGCGAACCGGTGGACTACTGCCTGGCCCGGATCCCGCAGGGCGACGAGTTCCGCGGCAACCTGGCCGCCGGCGGCCGCGGCGAAGGCCGCCCGCTGAGCGAACGCGACCGCTGGATCGCCGCCCAGGTCGGCCCGGAGATGAAGCGCCGCGGCATGCTGTTCGTGGGCCTGGATGCGATCGGGGACTATCTGACCGAGGTCAACGTCACCAGCCCCACCTGCATCCGGGAACTGGACGCGCAGTTCGGGATCAACATCGCCGGGATGCTGTTCGACGTCATCGAAAGAAAAATGGCGTAAGAGCGTTTTTAGACACGGATCGAGTCCGATAAAAACGGATAAAAGCATTTAAATTGAAAAAGGCTTTATCCGTGTCTTCAGATCTGATCCGCGTCTAAAAGGCTCTTGAAGGTTTCGATGTCCGCCATCCCCGCCCCGCCCCCCGTGCAGATCGGCGAAAACCAGCGCCTCACCGCGTCGCTGGCGCTGTCGCTGCTGCTGCACGGCATGCTGATCCTGGGGTTGGGCTTTGCGCTGGACGACGCGGCGCCGGTGATGCCGACGCTGGACGTGATCCTGACCCAGGCCCAAACCCCGCTGACGCCCAAGCAGGCCGATTTCCTGGCCCAGGCCAACAACCAGGGCGGCGGCGAACACGACAAGACCCTGCGCCCGCGCGAAGCCGAACTCGGCCGCGTGCCGCAGCCCGAAGCCGGCGTCGCCCCGCGCGAACTGCGCGCCCAGGCGCCGGCGCCGCAACCGCCGCCCGAAGCGCGCGTGGTCAGCACCCGCAACGCCGAAACGCAATTGCCGACGCCGCAAGCCACGCCGACGCCGACGCAAACGCCGCTGCCGCAAGGCGAGCAGAAGGTCGAACGCGATCTGGCGATGGCGCGGCTGGCGGCCGAAATCCATTTGCGTTCGCAGCGCTACGCCAAGCGGCCTAAGCGCAAGTTCGTCTCGGCCAGCACCCGCGAATACGTCTACGCCACTTACCTGCGCTCGTGGGTCGACCGGGTGGAACGCGTGGGCAACCTCAACTATCCCGACGAAGCGCGGCGCCGCCACATCGGCGGCGTGGTGGTCATCACCGTGGCGATCCGCCGCGACGGCAGCGTCGAACGCGCCGACGTCATCCAATCCAGCCATATTCCGATGCTGGACGCCGCGGCGCTGCGCATCGTGCGCCTGTCCGAACCGTTCGAGGCTTTGCCGAAGACCGACGAGAACGTCGATATCCTGCACGTCACCCGCACCTGGCAATTCATGCCCGGCGGCGAACTGATCGACCGCTGACATGACCAAATTCGAATACCTCTCGGTCCTCACCTCGATCATCATCGGCCTGGCGCTGGCCAACCTGCTGTCCGGCGCAGCGCGCCTGATCCAGCTGCGCGCGCGGGTCAAGCCGCACGCGACCACGCTGTGCTGGATGGCGATGCTGTTCCTGGCCAACATCCAGATCTGGTGGGTGGCGTTCGAGCGGCGCGAGGCGAACGAGTTCTCGTTCTTCGCTTTCCTGCTTTACCTGATGATGCCGATCGCCACTTTTCTGGTGAGTTTCCTGGTGCTGCCGGATCTGGGCGACGAGGATCAAGTCGATCTCGCCGCGAATTTCGACGGCAACCGCCCGTGGTTCTTCGGCCTGCTGGGCTTGGTCCCGGCAGTGAGCCTGATCGAGGAATGGACGCACGACGGCAACATCCCGCTGGATTCGGACGCCGCGTTCCGGTTCGTCTTCCTGGGCTTGTGCGTGCTGGCCGCCTGCGTGCGCAGCGCGCGATTCCAGTTGTGGAACGCGGTTTTCGTGCTCTGCGGCTTCGTGGCTTACGTTTCGGTGCTGTTCCTGCAATTGCGCTGACCCGCTTCGGCTCTTCGTAGGAGCGGCTTTAGCCGCGAGCTTTTTCCTTCAAATCGCGATATCGCAACGATTTCATATAAAAAGCTCGCGGCTAAAGCCGCTCCTACGAAGAGCGGAAAGCGGCTACAGCTTCTTCCAGACGAAACCTTCCCCGCGCCAGTGACTTGCTCCCTGAGAGAAGCAAAAGTCGCCGGATTCCCGCTTTCGCGGGAATGACGGCTGAAATCAACGGCGGCTGTCGCGCAGCGCTTGCTGCTGCGCCAAGGTCAAGGCCACGTTGTCGCGCAGATAGGCGGGCTCGAGCCGCTCCGGCGCGACGCTCTCGCCGCGCGCGAAAGCGGCGGCGGCCAAGCGCGCGACGTCGGCCGCGTGCGGCAACGCCGTCGCATCGACGCGGCGCAACTGCGAAACCAAACTGCGTTGCAAATAGCCTTCGGCGGCCGCGAAGCCGGTGCCGACGCCCTCCCAGTCCGGTTCCGAATCCGGCAACCGCACGTCGTGCGGAGCGCCGACGGTTTCGGTCGACTGCAACGCCAGCTCTTCGCCCTCCCGACGGAAGGCCGCGGCATACACCTCGCCCATACGCGCATCGATCGCCGCGAGCATGCGCGGGCCTTCGCCGCGCATCGCCAAAGCGGCGAGCGTCGATACCGGCACCGCCGGTTTGTCGAGCGCCAGCGCGATGCCCTGCGCGACCGCGATCGCCAAGCGCACGCCGGTGAACGCGCCCGGACCGCGGCCGACCGCGATCGCGTCCAGCTGCGATTTGGCCAGGCCCGCCTCCGCCAGCAGCGCTTCGGCCCAAGGCAGGGCGAGCTCGGCATGCCGGCGCGGCGCGATCTCGAAACGTTCGCGCACCTGCCCGTCGATCCACAAAGCGACCGAGCAGGCTTCGGTGGCGGTTTCGAAAGCGAGAAGTTTCAAGCGCAGGGAGCGGGCGGCGGAGTTCGGCATAGCATGGTGCTTTTCCGCCTTTTCTCAAAGAGGGAAATATTCTTCGGCGGCGTCGAGGCGCGCCGGCGGCTGCGGCAATCCCACGGCGCCCTCTTCCGCGAAGAACGCCATCACGTCCTGGACGTTGCGCGTCCGCGGCAACGGCGGCAGCGAATCCAGGAAGGTGCGGCCGTAGGACTTGCCCAGCAGGCGCGGATCGCACAGCACCAGCACGCCGCGGTCCGATTCGCTGCGGATCAGGCGTCCGGCGCCCTGCTTCAACGCGATCACCGCCTGCGGCAGTTGTTCGTCGCGGAAAGGATTGCCGCCGGCGCGGCGGATCGCATCCAAGCGCGCTTCGAACACCGGATCGTCGGGCGCCGCGAACGGCAGTTTGTCGATCACCACCACGCTCAGGGCCGCGCCGACCACGTCCACGCCTTCGCGGAAGCTGGCCGCGCCGAGCAGCACGCCGTGGCCCGATTCGCGGAAGCGCTGCAGCAGCACGTGCCGCGGCGCTTCGCCTTGCACGAACAGCGGCCAGGGCAGATCGCGCAGGGCTTCCGCCGCTTCGCGCAGGGCGCGATGCGAAGCGAACAGGACGAAGGCGCGGCCGCTGGACGCTTCCAGCACCGGCCGCAGCGCTTCGATCAGCGCCTCGTTGTAGTCGCGCGACATCGGCTCGGGCAGGTTAGGCGGCAAATAGCACAGCGCCTGCGATTGCCAATCGAACGGGCTGGGTTCCAGCAGCGTTTCCGGTTCGTCCAAGCCCAGCCGCGTGGCGATGTGCTCGAAGCGGCCTTCTATCGCCAGCGTCGCCGAAGTGAACACCCAAGCCGCCTGCGAGCGTTCGCGATGCGCGCGCAACGGCCCGGACACGTCCAGCGGCGTGCGTTGCAAACGGAAGCCGCGCGGCGACAGTTCGTACCAGCGCACGTCGTCGTCGGGTTCGGCGAACTCGTCGTCGACGTCGCGCGCGGCGCGCCAGCGCTGCATCCGGCCGATGAAATCGCGGGCGCGCGCATGGCAGCCGTCGAAGCCCGGCGAGGTGTCGCGCAACGGCTCCAGCGCCGCGGAAATCGCTACGAGAGCTTCCGACAACGCATCGAAGCCTTCGCTCACGCCGGCATCGTGCATCGCGCGGTGGCGCGTGCCGCGCGCGGGCAGGACTTCCATCGCCGAGCGCAACACGCGGGTGGCGTGCTCCAGCGCTTGCGCGGGCTGCTGGATCGCCGCGAGCGAACCTGGCACATCCTTGCATTCGGCGAGCGAATCGCGCGCCAATTCCACCAGTGGCCGCGCGCCCAGGCCTTCGCCGAAGAACTGCGCGGCCAGTTCAGGCAGCTGATGCGCTTCATCGACCACGAAGGCTTGCGCGCCCGGTAGGATTTCGCCGAAGCCTTCCTGCTTCAGGGCCAGGTCCGCCAGCAATAAGTGATGGTTGACGACCACGACGTCGGCCGCCTGCGCACGCTGCCGCGCCTGAACGACGAAGCATTCGCTCCACAGCGGACATTCGGTGCCCAGGCAGTTCTCGGCGGTCGATGTCACCATCGGCAGCAGCGGCGAATCCTCGGGCAGCGCATCGATCTCGGCCAAGTCGCCCATCTTGGTGCGGCCGCTCCAGGCGACGATGCGCTGGAATTGCGATACCTGCTCGCGCGAGGCGAAGCGCGGCTCGCTCTTGGCTTTTTCCAGGCGATAGCGGCACAGATAGTTCGCGCGGCCTTTCAGCAACGCGGTTTTCAATCCGGTGCCGAGCGCGTCGCGCACGCGCGGCAGGTCGCGATGGTAGAGCTGATCCTGCAAGGCGCGCGTGCCGGTCGAGACGATGGTCTTCAAACCCGACAACAGCGCAGGCACGAGATAGGCGTAAGTCTTGCCGGTGCCGGTGCCGGCTTCGGCCAGCAGTACGCCGCGCTGTTCGAACGCGTGCGCGACGGCCTCGGCCAAGCGTTGCTGCGCCGCGCGCGGCTGGAAAGCGGCGATGTTGCCGGCGAGCGAACCGCCATCGGAAAGCGCGGCGCGACTGGCTTCGGCGAGCGGGGATTTCGAGTTCACGCCGCTAGTTTCGCACGCTCCGGCTTTTGTTTCGCTTTTGTGGGAGCGGCTTCAGCCGCGAGCTTTCCCAGACCGCAGCGATCTGCAAAAAGAGCTCGCGGCTGAAGCCGCTCCCACAAAAACAGGAGCAGCGGGGCAAGCCCTGCTCTACAAATCAAAAGCGTTCCAGGGCGGCGACTTTGCAAGCGCCTAGCTGCGTCTTGGCGGCTTGCGCGCCCGCGGCGTCGCCCGCGACCAGGCGCGTTTGTTCGATCGTGGCCCAATGCCGCCGGCACAGCGGACCGACCTTGGCGCCCTTTTCGAAGGCGCGGCGGGCGAGCGTTTCGGCTTGCGCCGGGGCGCCGGACAGCAGCGCGATCTCGGCGCGTTCCTGCAGCGTCGCCGGGTCGTCGGGAGCGATCTCCAAGGCCTTGTCGAGCGCGGCCGCGGCTTCGGAATAGCGCTTATCGCGTTCGAACTTCGCAGCGTTTTCGCGCAGGTCTTCGGCCATCGGATCGCGCAAAGGCTGCACCGCGAGTTCGCTGTCCTCGCCGCCGGCGGCGGCGCGCACCTGCGCCACCATCTGTTCGGGCGTGGCCTGCGTCAGCGAATGAGTCTGGATGAGCGGCGCCGCGGCGCAAGCGGCCAATGCGGCCGCCGAAGCGACGAGGCAAACGGTACGAAAAGCCGAGGTCATCGAATTCATTGCTCCGGTTCCGCCGGCGGCGGCGCGTTTTCCTGTTCCTGCGGACGCTGCTCGTCCTTGCCCCAGCCGAACCATTCGCGCCAGCCGCCGCTTTCCTCCTGCGGCTGCGCGGCGGCGCACGGCTGGTAGGCCGGCGCATAACCGGCGACGAAAGCGAAGCGGCGCGCGCCCGGGCAGCCGGCGTCGGTGCTGTTGGATTGCGCCACCCACTGCCATTCCAAGCCTTTGTCGGACACCTGCAGCGGCGCGGTCGGCAGGCGCGAGAAAATGCCGGACCAAACGCGCATCGCACCGGTGGAACCGTACAAGCCGGTCTGCTCGTTCTGGTCGTTGCCGACCCAGATCACCGCCAGATGATCGCCGGTCCAGCCGGCGAACCAGCTGTCGCGGCTGTCGTTGCTGGTGCCGGTCTTGCCGGCGGCCTGCAAACGGCCGAGGCCGTCGTTGACCAATTGCCGTCCGGTGCCGTTCGACACCGCCTGCTGCAGCGCGATGGTGATCAGGCGCACCGCGATCGAATCGCCTTCCTGCGCCGGCGTCGGCGCCTTGTCGTAGCGCTTCACCGGCTTGCCGTCGCGGTCGAGCACGCCACGCACCGCGTGCAGCGATTGCAATTCGCCGCCGCTGGCCAGGAATTGATAGAGCTGCGCCATCGCATACGGACTCAAGTCGATCGAGCCGAGAATGAGCGACGGCCTCGGCTCCACTTCCAGGCTGGCCAGCGTATGCATCAGATCGGCGATCACCGCCGGATCCACCGCCATGCCCACCCGCACCGTGGCCTGGTTGTAGGACTGCGCCAACGCGTCGATCAGGCGGACGGTGCCGTGGCTGCGTCCGTCGGAGTTGCCCGGCGTCCAGCGCTTGCCCTTGCCGAGCGAAACGGTGACCGGCGAATCGTCGACCCAGCTCGCCAGCGAATAGCGATCGAGCAAGGCCAGCGCGCGCAGGTACACGAACGGTTTGAGCAGGGAACCCACCGGACGCCTGGCCTCGACCGCGCGATTGAAACCGGGCTGGGCGAAGTCGCGGCTGCCGACCACGGCGACGACTTCGCCGTCGTGCACGTCGGTGATCACCAGCCCCGCCTGCAACGCCGGTCGGCGCTTGTTGTCCAGCGATTTCAGCGTGCGCGTCACCGCGCCTTCGGCATAAGCCTGCGCCGAAGGCGACATGCCGGTAAGCACGCTCAAGCCCGCGCCTTGCAGCGCATCGGCCGGATAGTCGCGGGCCAGCTGGCGGCGGACCAGGTCGACGTAGGCGGGAAACCGGTTGGCGGCGATGCTGCCCGGCGATTGGGTGATGCCCAGCGGCGCCTTCAACGCGCGGTCGTACTCGGCCTTGTCGATCAGCTCGGTTTCCAGCATCTCGCCCAGCACGAAATCGCGGCGCTGCTTGGCGCGCTCGGGATTGCGGCGCGGATCGTAATAGGACGGGCCGCGGATGATGCCGACCAGCAACGCGATCTGTTCGGTGGACAGATCGCGCAATTCGCGCCCGAACCAGAATTCGGCGCCCGCGGCGACGCCGTGGATCGCCTGCGCGCCGCGCTGGCCCAGATACACCTGGTTGAGGTAAGCCTCGAGGATGGTGGCCTTGTCGTAGCGCGCTTCGATCAGCAGCGCGTACAGGATTTCGTTGAACTTGCGGGTCAGCGTCTGTTCGCGGCCGATGCCGAGCATGCCGCTGCGCGCGAGCTGCTGGGTGAGCGTGCTGGCGCCCTGCTTGGCTTCGCCGGAGCGGACGTTGACCCACATCGCGCGCGCCATGCCACTGAGATCGATCCCGTAATGGTGGGCGAAGTCGCGGTCTTCCACCGCCTGCAGCGTGTCTGTGAGCAGTTGCGGCACCTCGCCGATGCGCACCAGGCGGCGTTCTTCCTGCTGCTGACCGTACAGGGTGGCGATCCGCGCCGGATCCAGCGATGCCGACTTCAACGCGCGCTTGCGCGCCGCATCGCGCAACGCGGCGACGCGCCCGCCGGAAAGCGAGACTTCGATCCGGGTCGGACCGATCTTGCGATCGACGTCCTGGAAACCGCGGCTGGCGATCAGCCAACGGCCGCCCTGCCGCGCGTACGTGCCCGGACGCACGCCGGCGCCGTCGTCGCGATAAGCGGACGCATCCAACTCGGTCTTCAGCGTCTGCGCATCCATCGCCAGCCCGGGGCTCAACTGCAACGGCCGCGCGAACACCCGCGTCGGGATCTGCCATTGGAACTGGCCGAAGCGCTGCCCGACCTGATAATTCAGGTACAGCGTGTAAGGGATCAGGAAACCCAGGCCCAAACCGATCGCGGCCAGGCCCCAAGTGAACAGGCGGCGGCGCCAATCCGGCGGCCCGCTCCGGTCGTCGGTGTCGTCGTCTTCGTCGTAGTCGATGCGGGCCACGGGGATGCGATAATGAACGGACAGCGGAGTCTAGCCTAGTCTCCGGGGGCCGCATCCCAACGCCCTACCCCCAGTCAGCCGGAGTTCTGCAAGCATGTCGTTTTCGTTGGCCGAGGCGCGCTTCCTGTTCGATCGCGCGTTCGGCCTGGTGCGTCGCGGACTGGCCAGCTTGCGGACCCGCGGATGGCGGGCGAGTTGGAAACGGGTCAAAGCGCAGTTCCACCGCGTCCCTGCGCAGCGCCGTCTCCAGCCTTATCTGCCGGAAGAAACGCCGTTCGCGCCGTTCGCGGTGCCGCACAGTCCGGCGCCGCGAGCGAGCATCGTCATCCCGGTCTACAACCAGTTCGCGCACACGCTGGCATGCTTGCGCGCCCTCGCCGCGCATCCCCCGTCGGCCGCGTGCGAGATCCTCGTGATCGACGACGGGTCCAGCGACGAGACCGCCTCCGCGCTGCTTCAAGTCGCGGGACTGCGCTATCACCGGCGCTCGGAAAACGGCGGTTTCATCGCGGCCTGCAACGACGGCGCCGCCCGGGCCGCCGGCGAGTTCCTCGTGTTTCTGAACAACGATACGGCGCCTCAACCCGGATGGCTCGACGCGCTGTTGGCGGCTTTCGACGAGCACCCGAAAGCCGGTCTCGTCGGCGCGCAATTGCTGTTTCCGGACGGGCGCCTGCAGGAAGCGGGCGGCATCGTCCGCAACGACGGACGCGCCGACAACCTCGGCCGCTTCGAATCGCCCTTCGACCCGCGGTTCACTTATCTGCGCCGGGTCGATTACTGTTCGGGCGCCGCGATCGCGATCAGGAAATCCGACTTCGCGTCCTTCGGCGGCTTCGACGCCTATTACGCTCCGGCATACTACGAAGATACCGACATAGGCTTCAAAGTGCGATCGGCAGGATTGGATGTCTTGTATCAGCCGGCATCGCGCGTCGTGCACAAGGAAGGCGCCACGTCCGGCACCGACACGCGCAAAGGCGTGAAAGCCTACCAAACGCGCAACGCCGAAAAATTCTTCGAACGCTGGCGCGAGAAGATGGCGACGCAGCCGGACCACGAAACGTCCGTGGAAGACGCGACGCGCCACCTCTACCGCCGGCAGGTCCTGATCGTAGACGCGCTGACGCCGACCCCCGACCAGGATTCCGGATCGCTGCGCATGGCCAACCTCATGCGCCTGCTGATCGACGAAGGCGCGCATGTGGCCTTCTACCCGCTCAACCGGGCGCATGCGGGCGCTTACACCGAAGCTTTGCAACATATCGGCGTCGAGGCCTGGTATGCGCCCTTCGCCGGCCGCGCGCCGGGATGGCTGCGCCAGCACGGCCACCGCTTCGATACGGTGATGGTGAGCCGCCATTACGTGGCGCGCGAACTGGTTCCGCTGTTGCGGAAGTACGCGCCGCAGGCCCGGGTCGTGTTCGACTCGGTGGACCTGCACTATCTGCGCGAGATGCGCGGCGCGGAATTGAGCAAGGATCCCGCCCTGATGCGCAGCGCGCGGCTCACCCGCAAGCTCGAACTCGACGTGATCGCGCAAACCGACGCCACGCTTGTCGTCAGCGACACGGAGCGCGCCTTATTGGCCGAAGACGCGCCCTCGGCGCGCGTCGAATTGCTGTCCAACCTGCACCGCGCCGCGCGGCCCGGATCTTCCTTCGAGGAGCGCCGCGACTTGGTTTTCGTCGGCGGGTTCCGGCACCCGCCGAACGTGGATGCCGTACTGTGGTTCGCCAACGAAGTCTTGCCCCGCGTCCGCGAACGGCGTCCCGACATCCGGTTCCACTGCATCGGCAGTCATGCGCCCGAATCGGTGCTGGCTTTGGCGCGACGCGAAGGCGTGCTGGTGCACGGCCACGTGCCCGACATCGATCCGTACATGGATGGCGCGAGGATAGGATTGGCGCCCCTGCGCTACGGCGCCGGGGTGAAAGGCAAGGTCAATCTGAGCATGGCCCACGGCCAGCCGGTGGTCGCCACGCCTTGCGCGGTCGAGGGCATGCATTTGCGCGACGGCCACGACGTGCTGGTGGCCGAGTCGGCGCAGGACTTCGCCGCCGCCGTGCTGCGCCTGTACGAGGACCCAGCGCTGTGGGAGACCTTGTCCAGGAACGGCTTGGACAATGTGACGCGCCATTTTTCTCCGGACGCGGCGCGCGATGCGGTGCGCCGGATTTTTTTCAACGATCCGCGTTAGCGGCCGTCTTCACCCGCTCGGCGAATTCGTCCAATCCCGGCGCATGCGCATCCAAAGCGCGCGCTTCGACCACAGCGGCTTCGGCGAAGGCGATCTCTCCGGCCCCCAGTCGTTCGTTGCCGACCGCGAGCCAGCGCTGCGCCAGCCGCGTTCTGGCGCCGCGCACGGCGCGATCGCTCGGTTGCAATTGCTGCCACGCCTCCAAGCAAGCTTGCGCGCGGCGCAAGCGGTTGCCGCGCAATTCGTCTTCGTAGCAGCGGCGCACTTCGGGCAGCGCGCGCGCCGCGGCGCGGCGGACGGCGGGATCGGCCGGAGCCAAGGCTTGGGCCGCGCGCAATTTGTCGTAGGCGCTGTCGCCGGGCGGCGTCAACCAATCGCCGCGGGCGGCGGCGCGGTCGGTTTCGGCCAGCAACGCGCGCACCCGCCGGCCGCGCTCGGCCGCCGGCATCGCCGGCGCGGTGCGCGAGTGCGCCTTGCGCGCGCGGTCGATGCGGCGCGCGGCGTCGCGCACCGCCGGATCGGACAGCGCATCGCGGGCGGCGCGCAGATCCTTTTCGGCTTCCGCGAAACGGAAATCGGCGGCGCGGCGTTCGGCGCGTTCGAGATAGGCGTGGCCGCTGCGCTCGACGCCCGCCTGCGCCGCGGCATCGGCCGCGTCGATCCGCAGCAGCTCGCGATAGCCCGTTAAAGCCGCATCGATCTTGCCGTTGCGCAGATCGCGATCCGCGCGCTGGCGAACCGATTCGATCGCGCGCGCCAAGCGCGCCTGCGCGGCCGGCAGATCGACGTGGCCGGGATCGTACTCGCGCGCGCGCGCGATCAGCGCCGCCGCCTCTTCCGGCTTGCCGCCGTCGAGCGCCGCATTCGCGCGCTGCAGCAGATCGGCCAGCGCATCCTCGCGGCCCTCCAAGGCTTCGGTGCGCGAGGGTTGCAGCGCAAGGATCCGCTGATACAAGGGCAACGCAGCGTCGGGCCCGTCGTCCAGATGCCCCTGCGACCGGGCCGCGGCGGCGCGGGCCAGCAAGCCGTCGATGCCCGCATGCTCGGCTTCCTGGCGACGCAAGAGCGCAGCGGCCGCGTCGGTTTCCGCGCGCGGTGCGGACAAGGCGCGGGCCAGCTTGAGCGCGTCGTGCGCATCGGCGTAGCGGTGATCGGCGATCGCGGCGCGAGTCTGCCGCAAAGCTGCCGCGGCGACCTGCATCAAGCCCTCGCGCGCTTCGTTGCGGTCGGGATCCAAGGCCAGCGCCGCTTCGTACAGTTCGCGCGCGCCGCTGCCGTCTTCGGCGCTCAAGCGGCCCGCGGCCAGCGCCTGCGCGGCCTGTTCGCGCAAGGTCTGGGCGCGGGTTTCGGGCCACAGCCAATCGGCCAAGGGCTGCCGGAACAGGAAGGTCGCCAAAACCAGCAGGACCGCTGCCGCGAGCGCCCACACGGCCATCGGAAATTTTTCGGCGCGGCCCGGCTTGCGTGCGGGATCGCGGAAACGCACGCCCTCCAGCCAGCCCAGGCGAGGTTCCGTGCGGCCGCGCGAAGCGCCGTCGCCGGCATGGCTCTGGGTTCGGTCGTCGCGTGGCGCGCTCACGCCTCGAGCATAACAGCGCCGCTTCAGCCGGCTCTACGCGCTTCCTCCACACCGGGCAGCCCTGACAGCTTGCCAAGCAGCGTGGACAGCTGTCCGAAATCGGCCACGCGCAGCCGCAAGCGCAGCCGGATCCTGCCGCTGCCGCGTTCGGCCTGGCTGTGGATGTCGGCCACGTGCGCGTTCTCCTGCGCGATCAAATTGGTCAAGTCCTTCAACAGCCATTTGCGGTCCAGCGCCAGCAATTGCACGTCGACCTCGTAGCCGCCGCTCGTCCCGCCCCATTCGACCGGCAGCACGCGCTGCGGCTGCTTGCCGGCCAAGCGCAGGAAGGCCGGGCAATCGGGCCGGTGCACGGACACGCCGCGGGCGCGGGTCAGATAACCCACGATCGGCTCGCCCGGCAGCGGTTGGCAGCAGCGCGCGATCTGCACCAGCAGATTGCCGACGCCTTGCACGGTCAAGCCCGACGTGGCGCCGGTCTTGCGCACTTTGCGCGAAGGCGCGGGCAAAACCGGCGCGGGCTCGGCTTGGTCGCGCTCCAGGTCGTGCAGCGCGCGGCCGACCTGATGCGGACCGACGTCGCCCAGCGCGACCTGCACATGCAACTCGTCGACGCTGGCGACGTTGAACTTGGCCAGCACCGGCGCCAGCTCGGCGTTCTGCAATCCGAGCCGCTTCAATTCCTTGTCCAGCAGCTCTTTGCCCGCCTGCACGTTGCGCGCGCGGTCGAGCTTGTGGAACCAGGCGCGCACCTTGTCGCGCGAACGTCCGCTCGCCAGGAAGCCGTTCGCCGCCACCAGCCAGTCGCGCCGCGGTTCGCCGGTCTTGGCGGTGAGGATTTCGACCCGGTCGCCGCTGCGCAGCTTGTGGTCCAGCGGCACGATCCGGCCGTTGACCTTGGCGCCGCGGCAGCGATGCCCGACTTCGGTGTGCACGTGGTAGGCGAAATCCAGCGGCGTGGCGCCCTGCGGCAAGTCGATCACCTCGCCGCGCGGCGTCAGCGCGTAGATCCGATCCTCGATCAGCTCGGCGTCGATCTCGCCCATCAGATCGGCGTTGTCGTCGCGTTGCTCGAGCAAGCGCCGCATCCAGCCGATCTTGCGGTCGAGCGCCGCGTCGGCAGCCGCGCTGCGTCCTTCCTTGTAGCGCCAGTGCGCGGCCACGCCGAGTTCGGCCTGCGCGTGCATTTCGCGGGTGCGGATCTGCACTTCCAGGGTCTTGCCGTCCGGGCCGACCACGGCGGTGTGCAGCGATCGGTAGTCGTTGCGCTTGGGGCGGGCGATGTAGTCGTCGAACTCGCTAGGGATCGGGGTCCAGATCGCGTGCACCACGCCCAGCGCGGCGTAGCAGGCGGGCACGTCGTCGACCAGCACCCGCACCGCGCGCAGGTCGTACAGCTCGCCGAACGGCACGTCCTTCTTCTGCATCTTCTTCCAGATGCTGTAGATGTGCTTGGGCCGGCCGGCGACTTCCACCGCCAAGCCCTGCGCCTTCATCGCGCTCTGGAGGTCGCGCTTGACGCGTTCGATGTAGCGCTGGCGGTCGTTGCGCTTTTCGTCGAGCAAACGCGCGATGCGCTGGTAGGTTTCCGGCTCCAGATGGCGGAACGCGAGATCCTCGAGCTCCCACTTCAGCTGCCAGATGCCGAGCCGGTTGGCCAGCGGCGCATGGATGTCGCGGGTCAGCTGCGCCAGCGCGCGGCGTTCGGCTTCGGGCAGATCGGAGGCCGCGCGCAGCCGCGCCAGTTGCCGCGCGAGCAGGATCGGCACCACGCGCAAGTCGCGCACGATCGCCAGCAGCAACCGGCGCAAGCCTTCGCTGTTGCCCGCCCCCGCATGCTCGGCGTGCAAGGCCCACACCTGGTTGGCGGCGCGTTGGCCTTCGAGCAGGGCGGCGACGGCCGGATGCTCGCGTTGCAGGGCTGGCTCGGCCTTCTCGCGCCATTCCGGCGCTACATGCAGGATCGCCGCGGCCATCACTTCGCCGTCGCCGCCGAGCAGGGCCAGCGAGGCGAGCGTATCGGCCAGCACCGGCAGCGGATCGCGCAGCGTCGCTTCGCTGTTTGCGGTCGCCGCTGCGCGCAGGGTTTCACGGAGCCCGGGCGTGATCGCGGAAGCAGCGGGCAAGGCCAGCAGCGCGTCGATCGCAGCATGAGTCGGGGGAGTAGCGGCCATCGGCCACAGGCTACCGCACCGCACCGTCGGCGCAATGCCAAGAAGGCATCGCCGAGTTGCGTCCGGGCGGCCGCGTACGCCGTTTTTCGTAGAGTCGAGCCTGCTCGACTCCCTTTCCAATACCGCAAAGATCCTGCAAGAAAAGCAGTCGAGCAGGCTCGACTCTACGGAAGCCGGCCTCGGCTTGGGTGGGCAGCTCGGCCCGTCATAGCCGCATCGCCTATTGCCATTACACTCGGGCATAACCACCCCGAGGCCAGGCCGCCATGAAACAACCGCTCCGCCTATCCGTGTTCCGACTGTTCGTTTGCGCCCTTTTTCTCAGCCTGGCCACCCACGCCATCGCGCAAGAAGCGCCCATCGAACGGCAGATGACGGCCGACGAATTCAAAGCCGCCGGCCTGGACAAGCTGTCCGCGGCCGAACTGGCCCATCTCAACGCTTGGCTCGGACGCAAGGCCGCCCAAACGCCGGTCACCGCGGCGGCGCCGGCCTCTCCGCCGCCGACCGGCGCGGGTTTCATCGGCGACGACCAGCCCGTGCGCAGCCGGCTCAAAGGTTCGATCCAGGAATGGGGCCCGGGCACCGTTTTCGAACTGGAAAACGGGCAGCGCTGGCGCGTGCTCAAAGGCAGCATGAAGTTGAACAAACCGCTGCAATCGCCGGAAATCGAAGTGGCCCCGGGCATGATGGGCCGCTGGTTCTTCCAAGTGGACGAAGATGCGCCGCGTCCGCGGGTCGAGCGCATCCAGTAGCGACGTTGCGCTCTTACCCTCCCCCCTTCGGGAGAGGGACAGGCCCGAAGGGCCAGGGAAAGGGTTCGGCTTTTGGCGGGTCGCTACAAGCAACAGCAAAAACACGCTTCGCTCCGCTCGCGCCCCCTCCCCTGCCCTTCGGGCATCCCGCTGCGCGCCCCGGCCCTCGCTTGCGCGAGGGCGTTCAGAGGCATGCGAAGCAATGCTTCGCAAGCATGCCTCTTCACCCCACAAGGGGGGAGGAAAAAGCTAACTCCGCAATCCGGCAAACCTCTGCGTCAACTTCTTCGCCGAAGGGCCGCCGCGCACGCCCAGCTCCTGCGCGAACAGCGACACGCGCAATTCCTCCAGCTCCCAGCGCAGCGTCTGCCACTCGCCGGAAGCCGCTTCGTCCGCCGAAGCGGCCGCCAACGCATCCACGAACGGCTTGATTTCCAGCATCCGCGCCTGGTCGCGGGTCGGATCGCGCAAGGCGCGCTCGCAGCGCAAAGCCAAAGCTTTCAGGTAGCGCGGGTACTCGCGCAAAGCCGCCGCGGGCATGTCGCGCAGGAATCCGGGCGGCGTCAGCGCGGCCAAATGCGCGCGCATGTCGTCGAGATTGCCGCTGGCCCAGCCGATCAATTCCGAATCGAGCTTGGCGCGCACCTCGGCGACCAGGCCGAGGATGGTTTCGGCCTGGCGAAGACGCGCGGTGGCTTCCGGAAACAAGGCTTTGGCGATCGCCTCGCGCCGCTGCGCGAACGCGTCCGCGTCGCGGATCGATTCCAAGCCCTCGGCCGCGAGCGCGGCGAAGGCGCCGTCGACCAGATCGGCGCGCAGCCGATCGCCGTCGTTGCCGCCGTCGCGGCGCGGCGCGGCCGATTCGATCGACGCGTACAGCAGCGCGGTCTTGGGCTGCGCCGGCAATTGCTTGCGCGCCTGCTTGAGCTTGTCGGCGAGCGCCATCGCGAGCAGCCGGCGCACGCCGCGCGGATGCCGGCGCCGCGCTTCCTCGCGTTGCGCGTACACCGCCAAGTCGACGCCGTCGCCGGTGGCGTCGAGCGCCGGATAGGCCGGCACGCCGGCCGCGCCGGGCACGGACGCGGGAATCGGCCGCTCCGGGAAAGCGGTCAAGCCGCGCTGCGCCAAACCTTGCGCCGCCTGCGCCGCGAACGCGCGCTCGGCGCGCTCGCCGAAGCGCACGCGCAATTCGTCCAGGTCCCGCGACTCGGCCAGCACCGTCTTGCCGTCGCGGTCGAATAGGCGCAGGTTCATGCGCAGATGCGGCTCTATCCCCGCTTCGTCGAAATCGGTCGCGGCCGTTTCGACGCCGGTCAGTTTGCGCAGGAATCTCGCCAGCGCTCCGGCGAACGCGTCGGGCTCCGGTTGCGCATGCGCTTCGACGAAGGCGCGGGCGAAATCCGGCGCGGGCACGAAATTGCGGCGCAGCGCCTTGGGCAGCGACTTGATCAGCGCCGCCGCCTTGTCCGCGGCGAAACCCGGCGCCAGCCAAGTCAGGCGCGCGGCATCCAATGCATTGAGCAGATGCAGCGGCACCGCCAAAGTCATGCCGTCGTCGGGCGCGCCGGGCTCGAAACGGTAGCGCACCGCCAATCGCGCATCGCCGACGGAAAAATAAGGCGGAAACCGCGCCGCTTCGCTCTCGTCGCCGACCAGCAAATCCTGGCGCGTCCATTCCAACGCCGCCTTTTCCGCTTCGGGCAGCTTCGCATACCAGGCGTCGAGCGCTTGCGCGTTGTGGACATGGGCCGGCAAACGGTCGAGATACCACTGCGCCATCCACTCTTCGTCGACCACCAGACCGCTGCGCCGTTGCTTCGCTTCTTCCTGGCGCGCCGCTTCCAAGGTTTTCAGGTTGCGGGGCAGAAAAGCGCTGCGCGCGTTGATCTCGCCCGGCACCAACGCCTCGCGCGCGAAGATGACGCGGCTTTCCTCCGGAAACAGCGCGCCGTAATGGATGGGCCGCTTCGGCGCCAGCACCAGGCCGAACAGGCTGATCTGTTCGCTTCCGACCACGCGGCCTTGCGAGCGCGACCAGCGCGGATCGTGCTGTCGCCGCGCGAGCAGGTGCGGGAGTTCTTCGATCGCCCATTCCGGCTCGACCGCGGCATTGGTCAGCGACCACACTTTCTCGGTATCGAGCAGCGTCGCCGACAAGACCCAAGGCGGCGGTTTTTTCGCCAGCGGCGAGCCGGGGAATAACTGGAATTTGCGGCCTCGCGGGCCGTCGTACTGGCCGCGCTCCGTAAGCTGGCCGATCTGGGTGGGCAGGCCGGCGATCAAGGCGCGGTGCAGCGTAGCGTAAGCCTTTGCGGTGTGCTGTTCCTCCCCTTTTGAAAAAGGGGGATCCAGGAGAATTTGCTTTTGCTCTTGCCGTTTCGTCGCAACTGCATTGGCGCGTAAATCCCTTCTGTCCCCCTTTTTCAAAGGGGGGGTGGCTTCGCTGCCTTTTGCAGCGACGTCGCCCCATCCGAGCTCCTCGCACTGCAGCTTCAGCTGCCGGTGCAGCTCGCGCCACTCGCGCATGCGCAGGAAGCCGAGGAAATGCTTCTCGCACCATTTGCGCAATTGCGACTGGGTCATCGCTTCGTGCGCTTCGCGATAGGCTTCCCACAATTTGAGGATGCCGACGAACTCGGATTTCGGGTCGGCGAACAATGCATGGGCGTTGTCGGCCGCGGCGCGCTGATCGGCCGGGCGTTCGCGCGGATCCTGGATGCCGAGGAACGAGGCGATCGTCAGCATCTCCTGCAGGCAGCCGTGCGCTTGCGCGGCGACCAGCATGCGCGCCAGCTTCACGTCGACCGGCAAGCGCGACATGGTCCGCCCGATCGCGGTCAACTTGCGCTCCGGGTCCACCGCGCCGAGCTCGTGCAGCTGTTGCCAACCGTCGGCGATGGCGCGCGGATCGGGCGGTTCCAGGAACGGGAAATCCTCTATCCGCCCCAACCCAAGCGACAGCATCCGCAGAATCACGCCGGCCAACGCTGCGCGGCGGATTTCCGGGTCGGTGTATTGCGCACGCGATTCGAAATCTGCCTGCGCATACAACCGGAAGCAGGTACCGGGCGCGACGCGGCCGCAGCGGCCTTTGCGCTGGTCGGCGCTCGCCTGCGAGATCGCTTCGATGTGCAAACGATCCAATTTCTGGCGCGGGCTATAGCGCTTGACCCGGGCCAGGCCCGGATCGACCACGTAATGGATCCGCGGCACGGTCAGCGAGGTTTCGGCGACGTTGGTCGCCAGCACGATCCGCCGCTGCGGCCCGGGATTGAACACCCGGTCCTGGTCGCGCGCCGACAGCCGCGCGTACAGCGGCAGCACTTCGGTATGGCGGTATTTGCGCCGCTCCAGCGCCTGGTGCGCGTCGCGGATCTCGCGTTCGCCGGGCAGGAAGATCAGCGTGTCTCCCATCGAGCGGTCGCGGGCGCGGCTTTCAGAAAGTATTTCGTCGCAGGCGGCGACGATGCCGTCCAGCACGCTGCGCTCGCC
The DNA here is from genome assembly GCF_005239095.1 of Luteimonas gilva. Classification (GTDB taxonomy): domain Bacteria; phylum Pseudomonadota; class Gammaproteobacteria; order Xanthomonadales; family Xanthomonadaceae; genus Luteimonas_C; species Luteimonas_C gilva. The sequence continues at coordinate 1,594,284 of NZ_SZUA01000001.1, forward strand.
CTCGTTCTCGCCTTCGCCTTCGAGCGGGCGGTAGCGCACTTCCACCGGATAGCCGCGGCCTTCCACGTTCACCACCGGCGCGTCGCCGAAATGCTGCGAGAAACGCTCGGTGTCGATCGTGGCCGAGGTCACGATCACTTTCAGGTCGGAACGCTTGCCCAGCAACTGCTTCAGATAGCCGAGCAGGAAATCGATGTTTAGGCTGCGTTCGTGGGCTTCGTCGACGATGATCGTGTCGTAGGCGGACAGCCAACGGTCGGATTGGATTTCCGCGAGCAGGATGCCGTCGGTCATGAACTTGACCGCCGTATCGGCGCCGACGTTCTCGTTGAAGCGCACTTGGTAGCCGACCGCGCCGCCGAGCGGCGTGCGCAATTCTTCCGCGACCCGGCGCGCGACCGCGCGCGCGGCGATCCGGCGCGGCTGGGTGCAGCCGATCATGCCGGCGGCGCCGCGGCCGGCGGCCAGGCACAGCTTGGGCAATTGGGTGGTCTTGCCCGAACCGGTTTCGCCGGCGATCACCACCACCGGATGCTTGCGGATCAGCTCGACGATGCGTTCGGCTTCGCCCGCGATCGGCAACGCCGGATCGACCTCGGCCTGCGGCAGGCGCGCGGCGCGCGCTTCGCGGCGAGCGACGGACTCGGCCAAGGCCGCGGCGAACGCATCGCGCAGGCTCGCATCGTCCGGCCGGGTCTGCCAGCGCCGCCACAATCCATGCAGGCGCGCGGCGTCGCGGCTGCAGGCGCCGTCGATGGCGCGCCGCGCCTGCGTTGACGCAGCGCTGGCATGGGTGGCTATAGGCTTCATCGATCGTTCCGACAGCAATATTGCATTTCGCGTTTTCGCCGCCACGTTCTATTGTGACGCATCCCATTCCCCGGAGAGACCCGATGGCCAAGACCAAGACCGCCAAGCCCGCCGCTCAACCGAATCCGGCCGCTTCGCCCGGCCCCGGCGATCGCGGCCCGGCCATCGATATCGGGATCGACGCCAAGGATCGCAAGAAGATCGCGCAAAACCTGTCGGTCTATCTGGCCGACGCCTACACCCTGTATCTGAAGACCCACAACTTCCACTGGAACGTCACCGGACCGATGTTCAACGCGCTGCATCTCATGTTCGAGACGCAATACACCGAGCAGTGGAACGCGCTGGACGACGTGGCCGAACGCATCCGCGCCCTGGGCTTCAACGCGCCGGGCTCGTACGCCGAGTTCATCAAGCTGTCCTCGATCAAGGAAGAGCCCGGCCTGACCGAAGCCTTGGATTGGCGCGACATGGTGCGCCAGCTGGTGATCGGCAACGAAGCCGTCTGCCGCACCGCGCGCAAAACGCTGGATGTGGCCGAGGGCGGCGACGACGACCCCACCGTGGACCTGATGACCCAACGTCTGCAGACCCACGAGAAGTACGCGTGGATGCTGCGGTCGTTGTTGCAGTAAGCCCCCGGCACAGCGCCCCCGCCGCCGCTTGCTTGGCTCTCTCCCGCTTGCGGGCGAAGCGGCGCTGCTTGCGCGGCACCGCCGCGCGCCGTCGAGCGCCCGTGCGAAAAGCACGAGCCGGACACAGAGCGGGGTTGGGTGAGGGCAAGCGGAATCGCAACCTCGACGAATACCGGAACCGGTAGATATCCACCGGATGACATTTGTTTGGTGCGATCTGAGGCTCTGCGCGCCCTCACCCCAGCCCTCTCCCGCGAGCGGGAGAGGGGGCAGTCGCGCGAGATCGGGAAATTCCGAAGGCGCGACAAGATTCTCCCTTAGCGCCCCTCGGGCAGCGACGTTATCCTTTGCCCATGCCCTCCCGCGCCCGCGAACTGCTCCAGACCGTCTTCGGCTATTCCGATTTCCGCGGCGAACAGGGCGCCATCGTCGAACACGTCGCCGCAGGCAACGACGCGCTGGTGCTGATGCCCACCGGCGGCGGCAAATCGCTTTGCTACCAGATCCCCTCGCTGCTGCGCGAAGGCTGCGGCATCGTCGTGTCGCCGCTGATCGCGCTGATGCAGGACCAGGTGGAAGCGCTGCGCCAGCTCGGCGTGCGCGCGGCTTATCTCAATTCGACCTTGGAAGCCGGGGAAGCGGCGCGGATCGAGCGTTCGCTGCTGTCCGGCGAGCTCGACCTGCTCTACGTCGCGCCGGAACGCCTGCTCACCGCTTCGTTCCTATCGCTGCTCGAACGCAGCCGGATCGCCCTGTTCGCGATCGACGAAGCGCATTGCGTATCGCAATGGGGCCACGACTTCCGCCGCGAATACCGCGAGCTGACCGTCCTGCACGAACGCTGGCCGCAGGTGCCGCGCGTCGCCCTGACCGCGACCGCCGACCCGCCCACCCAGCGCGAGATCGCCGAACGCCTGCAGCTGGAGGACGCGCGCCGTTTCGTCAGCTCGTTCGACCGTCCCAATATCCGCTACAACGTGGTGCAGAAGGACAACAGCGCCCGCCAATTGCGCGACTTCCTCGCCGCGCACGCCGGCGAGTCGGGCATCGTGTATTGCCTGTCGCGCAAGAAGGTGGAGAAGACCGCCGAAACGCTGGCCGGCATGGGCATCGACGCCCTGCCCTACCACGCCGGGCTGGATGCCGGCGTGCGCGCCGCGAACCAGCGCCGCTTCTTGCGCGAGGACGGCGTGGTGATGGTGGCGACCATCGCCTTCGGCATGGGCATCGACAAGCCGGACGTGCGCTTCGTCGCGCATCTGGATTTGCCCAAGTCGATCGAAGGCTACTACCAGGAGACCGGCCGCGCCGGCCGCGACGGCGAACCCGCCGAGGCCTGGCTTTGCCACGGCCTGGGCGATGTGGTGCTGCTCAAGCAGATGATCGAGCAGTCCGAAGCCGGCGAAGAACGCAAGCGCTTGGAGCGGCGCAAGCTCGACGCCTTAGTCGGCTATTGCGAAACGATGCGCTGCCGGCGGCAAGTGTTGCTGGCGAGCTTCGGCGAGACGTATCCGGAGGCTTGCGGCAACTGCGACAACTGCCTGCAGCCGGCGCAGACCTGGGACGCGACGGTAGCCGCGCAAAAGGCGCTGAGCTGCGTGTACCGCAGCGGCCAGCGCTTCGGCGCGATGCACCTGATCGACATCCTGCGCGGCGTCGACAACGAACGCATCCGCCAGTTCCGCCACGACCAGCTCAGCACTTTCGGCGTCGGCCAGGATCTCGACGCCGGCACCTGGCGCAGCGTGCTCCGGCAGCTGGTCGCCGGCGGCTGGCTGGAAGTGGATGCGGAAGGCTTCGGCGGCTTGCGCTTGACCCCGGCCAGCCGCGAGATTTTGCGCGGCGAACGCACGGTGATGCTGCGCCTGGAAATGCCGCGCAAGAAGCAGCGCGAACGAACCGCGCGAACGCCCGCCAGCGCGGTCTTGCAAGCCGCGGACCAACCCCTGTTCGACGCCTTGCGCGACTTGCGCGCGCAACTGGCGCGCGAACAGAACGTGCCCGCCTACGTGATCTTCCACGACAGCACCTTGCGCAGCATCGCCGAGCGGCGTCCGGCCACGCTGGACGAATTGGCGTCGATCGGCGGCATCGGCGGCACCAAGCTCGCGCGTTACGGCGAACAGGTATTGGCCGCGGTGCAAGGTGCGTAGTTCTTCCCTCTCCCCTCCGCGGGAGAGGGAAAGGCGCGAAGCGCCAGGGAGAGGGTTCGGCTTTTCGCGGATAAAAAACGGCTACCGCAATATTAAGTAAGAGAGTCCAGCTAATTCACCGTACACGCGATCTTGAAAGTCAAACTGCCCCCCGGATTCATCGACGGAATCAACACGCCCGCGCCCTGCAAATTGGCGATCGACAACTGCCCGGCAGCGGCGCCGACCGTAGGACAAGTCGCGGTTCCGCCGCTCACCGCGCAAGCCGGCGCGCCCAGAACGCAGTTGCTGAGGTTGGTCGGCGACGGATCGGTCAAAATCGCGTTCGCCACCGCATCGGGGCCGGCGTTGCTCACCACGATGTCGTAGGTCGTGATGGTGCCCGACGTCACCGAGGTCGCGTTGTTGGTCTTGGCGATCGACAAATCGGCGCAGACCGGATCCACCGCCGCCGTCGCCGGGTTGTTGGCCGTGCCGCCCGGAGCCGGTGTCGGAAAGCCCGCTTGCGCCGAGGCTCCTTCCGCCATCGCGCCCGTCGCCGTCACCGTGCTGGTGTTGGTGGTGGAGGTGCATTGGGTGGTCGCCAAGGTGCCGGTGACGGTGTAGGTCAGCGTGCCGCCGGCCGCGCCGCCGATACCGGCCGGCAAGGTCGCGGCCGTGTTGATCGGGCCCGTACCGCTGGCGGCCGGGCAGACCGGTGCGGGCGTGCCGCTCGCGGCGCAAGTCCAGGAGAAAGCGGTGAAGCCCGCGGGCAGCGCATCGGCGAGCGTCGCCGTCGCGTCGTGCATGGTGGTATCGCCGACGGTCGGTTGGGCGGTGTTGTTCTGGTAGGCGACCGTAAACACGGCCGTGCCGCCCGGCGCGGGCGTACTCGTATTCACCGTCTTGGTGGTGCGCAAGTCGACGTCGTTGTCCTGGATGGTCAGGGTGGCCGCGGTGATGGCCGCGGTGCCGCAGGTGCTGGTGGACGACAGGGTGTAATTGGCGGTGTCGGACTGAAGCTCGAAAGTCACCGTCTCGTTGTTCTCGATCGCCGTGTCGTCGACGATCGAAGCGATCGGCACGGTGAATAGGTTATTGTCGTAGACGCCTTGCGGTACCGCGATATTGACGGTCGCCGTCCCGCTGGCAGTGGTGTAGTCGTCGGGTCGCGACGCGGTGCCGCCGGTGATGGTGGCTAACACCGTGATGCCGCCCGCGGGCACGGTGCCGGTGATGCGGATCGTCGGCAGCGTCATCGCCTGGCCTTCGCGGGTGACGAAAGTCGAGGACGTGAACTCGACGTAGGGCCTCAAGGTCACCTGGATCTCGTCCAGGAAATTGCCCGAACCGGTGCCGCCGATCGCCTCGAAACCGAAGCTGTGGTTGTTCGTGGTGCCGTTCCAGATGAAGCTGCCGGAAAAATCGCGCCAATTGTTGGGTGCCGCCGCGACCGAGCAGCTGAGGTTGTCGATCGGCCCGCTGCTGGCGCAGACCGGATTGCCGCCGCCGCCCAAGGTATCGCTCGTGATGACGGCGACGGTGTTCGCCGTGCTGTCGATATTGAAATTCATCACGTCGGCGGTCACGTTACGGCCTCGATGGCTCAACCGCCAATCGATGCGTTCGCCCGTGGTAAGACAGATGTTCTGCGACAGCCGCGAGGCCACGTAGGCATTGAGCTCCGCATGCTGCAGTCCGGCGCGCGGCGGCACGCCGCTGAAGCTCGGTCCTCGCCAGAATTCGACCGGCTGAGTCACGATCGCGCCCGGCGTCTGTCCGGCCAGGCTGCAACTGCCGCTGACCGCGTTGTTGGGATGATTGGTGGTCCAACCGTTCACTGCGGTGGCGGAGAAAATGAGATAGCAGTTGCTGCCGGTCAGTGCGGGCTGCTCGAAGCCCAGATTGACGAAAGTGCGCTGGACCTGGGCTTGGGCGGGAGCCGCGCTGAAACCCGTCGCGCAGGCCGCGATGGCTGCGAGCCATAAACGCATGGCGAAGGGCAGCTTGGCTCGCCTCTTCCGGATCGTGTCGGGCGCGCAATCCATTCTGTCCCTCCGTACTCAGCGCATCCTGATCGCTTGCCGGGGGTTGGCCGCATCAGCGGCTCGCCCGCCGTGGCTAGCGACGGCGCGCATAGCTGGCGGGCCTATTTAGCGCACTGGTGCGCGCGCCCGTCAATGGCGGAGGCCGCGAGACGGCCTAGCCTCCGCGAGTGCCGAAGAATGTGAAAGTCAGTTCACGGTGCACGAGAAGGTGAGCGTGACGGCATTGTTGGGCGCTCCAGGATTCGGACTGACCGCGATGCTGGGAATGGCGATGCCGCCGCCGAACAGGTTCGCGGTGGTCAATGCGCCGGCGCCAGGGCAGGTCGTAGCTCCCGCCGGCGAGCTGGTCGCATTGCAAGCGACGACGGTACTTCCCAACGCGCCCGGGCAAGTGATTCCCGCCCCAGGCGTATCGGTGACCACGGCGTTGGCCACCGTCGCGGGGCCCGCGTTCACGATGCGCAGCGTGTAGGTGGTCGCGGTGCCCGAAGACACCGTGTCGGCGGGCTGGTCGGCGGGACCCGACGCAGGCGTGTTGGTTTTGGTGATGGACAGATCGGCGACGTTGGCCACCGTCACGCTGGCGACCGGCGTGGGGCCGTTCGCCGCTTCGTTGAGGGTTTCCGACACGAAGTTGACGGTACCCTGGTTGCTGATCACCGTGCCGTCGGCCACGCCGGCGTTGACCGTGACCCTGAAGCGCGCCGTGGTCGTCTCGCCGGGATCGACCGTACCGCCGACGGTGGCGTTGGCGCCGGTTCCCAGGCGGAACACCGCTTGGTTGGAGGTGAAGTTGGCTTGGTCGTCTCCGGTGCCGTCGGTCTTGTTGCCCGCGTTGGCGCCGCTGGCGATCACCAGCGAATTGGGCACGTAGGTCGTATTGGCCGGAATCGGATCGGTCAGCACCATTTGCGTGGCGCCGTCGTTGCCGGTGTTGGATAAGCCGATCGTATATTCCAGCACGTCTCCCGGCTGGACCGTGCCGCCGTTGACGTCGCTGACGGTTTTGGTGACGTTGGACAGGATCACCGGCTCGAACACGTCGGTCTGGAACGTGACCACCGAAGGGAAATAGGTTTCGCCGCCGGTGGTGAAGGTCAGGTTGGCGCTGGTGGCGTTGTTGCCTAGGACATTGGTGCCGAACAGATCGATGTCGAAACCGAAGTTGTTGCGGTGGTTCGGATTGCGGCTGGTGACCAGCGCGCCGAGATTGGAGATGGTCGAATTGAAGGCGTTGTCGGCCGGATTCACCGCATTGGACAGGTTTGTGGCGTTCAACTGGAAGCGGTCGCCGGTGGAATCTAGGTCGCCTTCGTAGGCCACGAAACCCATCTGCGTGGTCACCGCGCCAGTGGGCGGCGTGCGGAAGCCGCTGACCGCCGTGGTGACCGATGTGGGGTTCGACGAATTGATGTTGGCGTAGCCGTCGAAGACCACCATGTTGCGCGGCGGCAACGAAGGATTGCGCAGCACGACGACCAGAGACCAGCCGGCGTACCGGTCTTCGCCGGTGCCCGCTTGGATGCCGGCGACTTTGTAAGTGCCGCTGCCGCCGGCCTGCACCTGCGAAGTCACGTCGGCGAAACCGGCATAGCGCGTGCCGCTGACGTCGACCTGGCTGGCGGTGATCGACGCGTAAGCCGCCGCCGGCGTCGCGAAGCGGACCGAGTTGCGCGCCGCCGCGCTGGGCGCCGCCGAACCGCCGCTGCCCGCCGACGTGTCCGCGCCCCAATACAGCCCGGCGAACAGCACGGTGCTGCCGCCCGGAATGGTGAGCGTGGCGGTGCTGGAGTTGGCCGGCGAGGTCGCGACGCTGTCTGCGTTCTGATACGCCATGGTGTAGCTGTTGTTGTTGTTGTTCGTGCCGGTGCCGTTGCGCGCCGCCGCGCAGCCCCCGCCGGTCGGGCAGCTCATGTTGGCATTGCCTATCAGCACCAACTCGCCGCGCGAAGTGGTCGAGTAGCGAGGCGTGAAGGAACGGATCACGGAGGACGCGTAGGCGGTCTGGGCGACTAGCGCCAAAACCAGCATTGCAGCGTACAGGCGGATGGGGTTGCGCATCTTCTTTCCCGTCATGCGGCCGATGCGGACCGGGTCCGCATCGCGCCGGTTCTCAGTATTTGCCCACCACGTTGAGGAAGAACCCCTTGTGGTCGTAATCGAAATCGGTCAGGTCGTCGCTGAAATCGGTGAAGTTGTAGCCCACGCCGATCCTGAAATTGGCGCCGATGTCGCGATCGATGCCGATCAGGAAGCCGCTGCGGGTGCCGCCGCTGGTCACGTCCAGCCAGCGGTACTCGCCCAGCGCATGCCAGCGGTCGCCGAACTCGTAGCGGACCTGGCCGGCGGCGAACGTGGCGGCCGCGTCGGCCCACTGCCCTTCCAAACGGCCGAAGCGCACTTCGCCTTCGCGCCGCATCAGCTTGGCCGCGTATTCCCAGCGGTTGTCGGGGTTGTACACGCCTTCGAGCGACAGCACCTGGCTGCGCTGGTCGTAGAAGGCGATGTTGTCGCCGATCTGCTCCAGCGCCGACACGTCGTACAGATAGGTGTACTTACCGAGCAGCGCCCAACGCGTGCTGTCGAACGGACGCCAGGCGAAGCCCAAGTTGGCTTCGACGAACTTGGCGCCGGCCGAAGCTTGCAGTTCGTCGGTGGTCTTCGAGTAGTTGACCCGCGCGGCGATGCGGAAGCTTTCGCTCAGCTTGTGCAGGAAACGGTTGGTGGTCACCCACTGCTCGCGGCGTTCCGCGCCGCTGTCGCGGCGCCATTCCAACTTGCTCTGCCACTGGGTGTCGTTGGACGTGCGGCCGCCGCTCAGGCTGACCGCATCGCGGTTCACTTCGCCGACCGTCGCATCCAAATTCGCCGTCTGCAGGGTGAAGCCGAGATTCCAGCCTTCGCCCGGGAAGAAATCCATGCCGAAGGTGTGCGCCAGACCGCTTTCGTTCGGCGCCTTCAGGAACTGGCTTTCGTTGAACAGGCTGACCTGGTTCGACAGGCGCCAGCGCTGGCCGAGCGTCCAGCCCGGATTCTGCCGGCTGTTGAACAGCGGGTCGTATTCGGTGGTGTCGGTCGAATAGGTGTAGGCGCCGTAGAACGAATGGTCCGGCGTGAGCCGGTATTCGGCGTTGACCTGCGCCGCGTCGCCGCGGTCGCCGCTGCTGACTTCCGCGCCGACCGTGGACAGCTCGCCGAACAGGTACTTGGCGCCCAGCGCGACGGCGTCGTTGTCGGCGTATTTGCCGTCGTCGTCGTCGACGGTCTTCTGCGCCGTGCCGTACAGCTCCAGATTGCTGCCGAAGCGGCGCAGATAACGCAACGCGGCCAGCGTGCCGACCGCGTCCGCGGACGGGCCGGAGGCGCGCTCCTCGTCGACGCGGCGCAATTCGCCGCTGAGCGTGCTGGCGTCGTCGATGCGCCATTCGCCGGTGAGCTGCGCCTGGGTCAGCGATTCCAAGCCGCGTTCGGCGCGGCTGTAGCGCGCGTACAGCTGGAAGGACTGGGTGACCAGGCCCAATAGTTCGGCGCCCTTTTCTTCGATGTCCAAGCCCTGGTCGAAGCGGGTGATCGAGTAGCCGGCGTCCACTTCGCGCCACCAGGCGCCGGCGGACCAGTCGAGCGAAGTCCAACCCAATTCCTTCAAGTTGACGCGCGCCTCGGCGGCGCGGGCTTCGCCCTTGCGCGCGCCCAGCCCGGAGTTGATCTCGGTGAAGCTCAAGCCGCCGTTGTCGGAGAAGAACACCGGCGCGCTGGTGGCTTCGGTGCGGCTATGCTCCAATTTCAGGTAAGTGCCGCGTCCGGCTTGCAAGGTGACGTCCGCGCCCTTCAACGAATAATCGTCGCCCGCGCGGTTCTCGTCGACGTAGGTCACGCCGACGCCGAGGTGGTCGCCGAACCAGTGCTTGCCGCGCACGCCGGCGGTGACTTCGTCGGGATTGAAGCCGCTGGGCACGTATTCGTAATCGACCAGCAGCACCTGGGTCAGGCCGTCGAGCGGCGCGTCCGTGGTCAGGCGCGGCAGGTTGGCGCGGTCGGCGCGGGTCAGCAGCGGCTTGGTCAGGATGATGCGGCCCTGCAGCTCGTCGATTTCGTAATCGGCGCCGCTCTGCAGCTCGACCCGGCTTTCGACGCGGCCGGTGGTGTTGTCGCGCAGCTCGATCACCGCGCGCTCCGAACCCGGCAGCACGTCGCCGTGCTTGAGGAAGTAGACGCTGGCGCCGGTGCCGAGGAATTCGGTGTGGCCGGGCGCGGTCTGCGCCTCGGAACCGAACGCGCGCAATTCGCTGCCCGGTTCGCCCCAGACATTGTTGCCGCGGCTGCGCCAGCTGAAGGCGCCGCCGTACAGCGCGCGCGAATACTGGCCGTATTCGGTGCCGGTGATGCCGGTGTCGAAATTGCCCCACAGCGCCTGGTTCTTGTCCCAATCGACGCGCAAATACAGGCGGCCTTGGGTGTCGACGTCGCGGTAGACCACCGAGTCGTCGCCGTACACCGGGTAATACAGGTCCGGATCCAGGCGGCGGAACACGTCCTGCGGGTCGGCGTCCCAGAAACCGTCGAACAGCTCGCTGACTTCGCGTTCCTGCGTGTCGGCCTGCGCGGTGACCAGGTATTTGCCCTTCAGCTTGCCCTTCATATAGAAGGCCAGGCGGCCTTCGACCAGGAAGTCGTCGTCCTTCAGGCGCGGATCGTTGGCCAGCGGCTCGACCGAGCCGCTCACCTTGTTCTTGGACGCGGTGAGGTCGGCGATGGCCACGCCGAAGAAATACTTGCCGCTGACGTCGACATCGAGCGTGTGCTCGATCACCCGCTTGTCGCGGCCGGTCAGCGCCAAGTGGAACTGATGCCGGCCCACCGGCACCAGATATTCGGCCACCAGCTTGCGTTCCAGATCGACCGGCTGGCTCTGCCCGTCGATCTCGACCGAATAGCCTTCCGGCAGATTGCGGCCCTGGATGCGGATGCGCGAACCGTAGATGGCGATGTTCTGCTGGCGCAGGCTGTTCTGGCCGAACACTTGGTCGACCAGGCTTTGCGCTTGCGCTTGCTCGGCGGTGAACGGCGTGCCGAATTGTTTCTGCACGGAATCGCGCAGCAGCTGCTGGCCGCGTTCGGCTTCTTCCGGCTTCACCAATTGCAGGCGGCGCGGATAGGTTTCGTCGAAGCTGCCGCCTTCGCCGTAGGCGCGGACGATGTAGATCAGCTCGTCGCCGGCGCGCAGTTCCAGATCCGCCGGCAAAGCGCCGTCCCATTCGGTGCTGCTGACCGCGCCGGCCTTCAGCGGCACGGTGGCGATCGGCGACACCAGGTCGGCGTCGCTGGCGCGGTACACCCGCACTTCCGAGCGCTGGATGAAAGCCGAGTAATTGTTGTAGACGTAGAACTGCACCGGCTTGACGATGCGCTGCCCGTCGAACGCGACCAGGCTCGGCGCCGACGCGTTCATCTGCGGCTGGCCGAGATTGGGATCTTCGGTGGCCCAGATCACGCCGCCGTTGGGCAATTGCACCGACCACTTGCCCACCGCCACGGCTTTGCCGGGCGCTTCGGTGGCGACGGTGACGCGGCGGTCGGGCTGCAGCGCTTCGGAACCCGATGCGGCGTTCGTGCCTTCGGTCGCCGGCTGGCGTTCGCCGCGCGTGCGCACGCGCAGCAGCACGCCGCGATCCGAAGCGCAGCCTTCGCCGGTGCACTCGACGTCCGACGGCGGAGCATCGGCATCGGCGCGTTTCTGCGCGGCGGGTGTCAGCGGGGCAGTCGGCGATGCCGCAGGCACGGCCTGCGGGCGGTTCTCGGGCAGATTCTCTTCCTGCGCTCGCGCCTGCGAGGCGACGCCCGCAAGCAGGCAGATCAAGGTGTAATCGAGCAGTTTCATCTTCATGATCTTCGCCATCCCCTTACTGGCCACGAATGCCGACAGGGGCTGTCGGGTTGTCGCTGATTTCCACTCGCAACTTCGCGCGCGCCTCCGGCGCGAGCTTGGCGGCGATCGCTTCGTAGACGGCCTTGGCGCGGCGCAGTCCCAATTGCACGTTGTAGGCGTCCGAACCGCGCCGGTCGGCATGGCCGACCACGCCGATCACGCCGCCGCCGCGTTTTTCGATGTCGGCGGCGATGGCTTCGATCAACGGCCGGTATTCGGCGCGGATGTCGGCCTTGTCGGTGTCGAACAGCAAGGTGCCCAGCAGGGTCGAACCGCCCACCGTAGCCAGTGCGCTGTGCGGATCTTCGACATCGGCGCGCAGGCTGATCTTCAGCGCCGCCAACTGTTCCGGCGTCAAAGCTTTCGCCAGCGCGTCCTGCACGGCGCGCGCGCGGTCGTAGGCCAGCGCTTGGGTGTCGCCGTTGGCGGCGATGACGATTTCGCCGCCGCCGTGCTGCTGCACCTGTTCGGCCATCTTGTCGATCACCGGCTGATGCTCGCGGCGCAGCTCGGCGCTGCCCGGGGCGAACATCACCTCGCCCAGCTCCATTTCGACGTCCTGCTTGCCGCCCTCGATCAAACCGGACGGCAGTTTGACGCCGAAATCGAAGCGCACCGGCACGCCCGGAGTGATGCGGCGGACCAACGGGTTGTCCGTGGTGAACGCGCTGCCCGGTGGCAAGGTGGCCGGATCGACCTTGAGGATGAAGTTGCGGCCGCGTTCCCAAGGTCCGCCCGCCACGCCTTCCAGGTGATAGCGGCCGTACTGGTCGGTCTCGATCAACAAGCCTTCCACCGATGCGATGCGCACGCCGGGGATGCCGCGTTCGTCGACGCCGAGGTTGCTGACGACGTAATCGACGCGGTAGCCGCCCTGCACTTGGCTGACGCGGCGCTCGACCTTCGGCTCGGCGCCGGTGAGGCCCTTGGCCGCATCGCCCGCATTGCGCTCGATCCGCGTGTTGCCGGCCGCATCCATGCGCAGGACGACGCCTTGCTTGCTGGTGAGCACGAAGTCGTCGGCGAAATCGAGCGCGCTCAGCGTCTGGCTGATCGTGATCGCGTGCGCCGCGGCCGTGTCGGCCTCGGTTTCGCGGCCGGCGACCTTGCCCAGGTCGATGCCGTGCAACAACGGCGCGCTGGCGTCGGGCTCGGGCTTGGCGCCTTCGCCGCGATCCACCGTCGTCGAGCCGGCGACGTAAGCGCCCGGCGCGAAGCCGCCCTGCACGCGCACGCCGTCGAGCGTGGCGCGATCCTGCCAACCGTCGCCGTCGCGATCGTCGAACACCGTACCGATCAGCAGCGATTCGTCGAGCAGCGGATCGGCGACCAATTGCACGTCCGCAGTCGCCTCGTTAGAGACCGTGGCGCCGCCGTCCTGCGCGAACGCATGGTTGGTGTGCACACCCGGACGCACGCCGGCGCCGACGCGCAGCAGGTAGGTGATCGTCGCGCGTTCGCCGATGGCGATGTCGAGCTGATCGACGCGGATCGGATACGTGCCCGCCAGGCGGCCGCCGCCGTTGCCGTCGACGACGGTCAACGAATCGGCGACGTAGCTGAAGCCGGCTGGCGGCGTGTCGACCAGGGTCGCATCGTTCGCGTTGGCCACGCCGACGTTCTCGATGGTCACGGTGTAGCGGACCAGGTCGCCGATTTTCACGTCGCGCGGGCTGGCGGTCTTGCTGACGCGCAACTGCACGTCGCCCAGGATGGTCACGTTGACCGTCGACGGATTCGAAACCAGCCCGGTCGTGTCCGACACGGTGTACTGGATCGGCGTCGCCTGACCAGCGAAACCGGGCTCCGGCGTGAAGGTGATGCTGCCGTCCGGATTCACCGTCCACGCGCCCTGCCCCGGCACGACCAGGCTCTTGCCGTTGCCCGGCGCGCCGACGATGACGACGGTGGTCGGATCCAAGTTGCCGTCCGGATCGCTGTCGTTCGCCAGCACCGGAATGGTGACCGGTTGGCCGGCCGGGCCGCTGCCTTGATCGCCCGCGGCGCCGGTCACCGGCGGACGGCCGGTGACGTTGACCGTGACCACGGCGGTGTCGCAGATCGCGGTCGGCGTCGAGGTGTCGCAGACCTGATAGGTGAACGTATCGGCGCCCAGATAGTTCGTGGCCGGCGTGTAGACCACCGTGCCGTCCGGATTGACGGCGACGGTGCCGTGCGCGGGCTGGGCGGTGATCGTCACCGACGCCGGATTCAGCGGCGCGCCGGTCGCGCTGTCGTTCGCCAGCGGCGAGATCGTCGCCGGCGTGTTGGCCGGCGTCGAAGCGCTGTCGTCGACCGCGGTCACGACGTTCGGCTGCACCGTCACGGTCACCGTGGCGGTGGCGCAGTTGGCCGGATTGGCGATTTCGCAGATCTGATAGCTGTACGTGTCGGTGCCCGAGAAGCCGGGCGCCGGCGTGTACGCGATCGTGCCGTCCGGATTGACGACGATGCTGCCATTGGCCGGCGGCGAGGCCTGCGTGACCGTCACCGTCGTCGGATTGGCCGGCACGCCGTTGAGCGTGTCGTTGCCCAGCACCGACACCGTCACCGGCGTGTTCTGCGGCGTGGTCGCGCTGTCCGGATTGGCGACGATCGGCAACGCGCTCGCGGTGGCCGGATCGTCGTCGGTGTTGTTGCCGCCGTTCGGATCGGTTTCGCTGCCGGTCGCCGTGGCGCTGTTGTTGAACGCGCCGCCGGTCGCGCCGATGGTGGCGTTGACCGTGATCGTCGCGCTCGCACCCGAAGCGATCGAAGCGATGGTGCACGGCAGCGCGCTGCAGCCGGCGCCGGACACGCCCGTGATCGTCAGGTTGGTCGGCGTATCGGCGACCTGCACGTTCGTCGCCGTCGACGGACCCGCGTTGGCGACGACGATCGAGTACTGCACCGCCTGGCCGGCCAGGTACGGACCGGCGGTCGTCAAGGTCTTCGCCAGCGACACGTCGGCCGTCGGCGTGGTGCTGTCGCCGTCGCTGCCGGTGTTGTTGCCGCCGTTCGGATCGGTCTCGGCCGGCGTGGCGGTCGCGCTGTTCGCGAACGCGCCGTCGGCGTCGATCGTGCCGGTCACGGTGATCGTGGCCGAAGCGCCGGAAGCGATCGACGCGACCGTGCACGGCAACGCGCTGCAGCCGGCGCCGGAGACGTTCGTGATCGTCAGGTTGTTCGGCGTGTCGGTGGCGGAGACGTTCGTCGCCGTCGACGGACCCGCATTGCTCACGACGATGTCGAACGACACCGTTTGGCCGATCGTGTACGGGCCCGCGGTGGTCAGCGTCTTGACGACCGACACGTCCGCCGTCGGCGTCGTGTTGTCGCCGTCGGTGCTGGTGTTGTTGCCGCCGTTCGGGTCGGTCTCGCTCGGCGTCGCGGTCGCGCTGTTGCCGAACGCGCCGTCCGCGACGATGGTGCCGGTCACGGTGATCGTGGCCGATGCGCCGGAAGCGATCGACGCGACCGTGCACGGCATCGCGCTGCAGCCGGCGCCGGAGACGGCCGTGATGGTCAGGTTCGTCGGCGTGTCGGTGACCGAGACGTTGGTCCCCGTCGACGGACCGGCGTTGCTGACCACGATGTCGAACGAGACGGCCTGGCCAATCACGTACGGACCGGCGGTCGTCAGCGTCTTGACGACCGACACGTCCGCCGTCGGCGTCGTGTTGTCGCCGTCGGTGCTGGTGTTGTTGCCGCCGTTCGGGTCGTTTTCGGTCGGCGTTGCGGTCGCCGAGTTGGCGAAGGCGCCGTCGGCCTGGATCGTGCCGCTGACGGTAATCGTCGCCGATGCGCCGGAGGCGATCGAGGCAATGGAGCACGGCAGCGCCGTACAAGCGCCGCTGATCGTACCCAGGGTCAGATTGGTCGGCGTGTCAGTAACCGAGACGTTGGTCGCGGCGGACGGACCGGCGTTGCTGACGACGATGTCGAACGACACGGTCTGGCCGATCACGTACGGGCCCGCGGTGGTCAGCGTCTTGACGACGCGGACATCGGCGGTCGGCGTGGTGTTGTCGCCGTCGCTGCTGGTGTTGTTGCCGCCGTTCGGATCGTTCTCGGTCGGCGTCGCGGTCGCCGAGTTGGCGAAGGCGCCGTCGGCCTGGATCGTGCCGGTGACCGTGACCGTCGCGTTCGCGCCCGAGGCGATGCTGGCGATGCTGCACGGCATCGCCGTGCAGGCGCCGGACACGCCGGTGATGGCGAGATTGGTCGGCGTGTCGGTGACGGAGACGTTCGTCGCCGCCGACGGACCCGCATTGCTCACGACGATGTCGAACGACACCGTTTGGCCGATCGTGTACGGACCCGCGGTCGTCAGCGTCTTGACGACCGACACGTCCGCCGTCGGCGTCGTGTTGTCGCCGTCGGTGCTGGTGTTGTTGCCGCCGTTCGGGTCGGTCTCGCTCGGCGTCGCGGTCGCGCTGTTGCCGAACGCGCCGTCCGCGACGATGGTGCCGGTCACGGTGATCGTGGCCGAGCTGCCGGAAGCGATGCTCGAGATCGTGCAAGGCAGCGCGGTGCAAGCGCCGCTCACGGCGCCCAATGTCAAGTTGGTCGGCGTATCGGTGACCGAAACGTTGGTCGCGGCCGACGGGCCGGCGTTGCTGGCGACGATATCGAACGTAACGGCCTGGCCGATCACGTACGGACCCGCGGTCGTCAGGGTCTTGACGACACGGACATCGGCCGTCGGCGTGGTGTTGTCGCCGTCGGTGCTCGTGTTGTTGCCCGTATTCGGATCGGTTTCGTTCGGCGTGGCCGTGGCGCTGTTGCCGAACGCGCCATCGGCTTGAATCGTGCCGGTCACGGTGATCGTAGCGGACGCGCCGGACGCGATGCTCGCGATCGTGCACGGCAGCGCCGTGCAGGCGCCGCTGATCGTACCCAGGGTCAGATTGGTCGGGGTGTCGGCGACCGATACGTTGGTCGCGGCCGATGGGCCGGCGTTGCTGACCACGATGTCGAAGGAAACGATCTGGCCGATGGTGTACGGGCCTGCGGTGGTCAGTGTCTTGACGACGCGGACATCGGCGGTCGGCGTGGTGTTGTCGCCGTCGGTACTGGTGTTGTTGCCGCCGTTCGGGTCGTTCTCGGTCGGCGTCGCAGTCGCCGAGTTGGCGAAGGCGCCGTCGGCCTGGATCGTGCCGGTGACGGTAATCGTCGCCGATGCGCCGGAAGCGATGGACGCGATGGTGCAAGGCAGCGCCGTGCAGGCGCCGCTGACCGTGCCCAACGTCAGATTGGTCGGCGTATCGGTGACGTTGACGCCCGTGGCGGCCGACGGACCCGCATTGCTGACGACGATGTCGAACGACACCACTTGGCCGATGGTGTACGGACCGGCCGTGGTCAGCGTCTTGACGACGCGGATATCGGCGGTCGGCGTGGTGTTGTCGCCGTCGGTGCTCGTGTTGTTGCCCGGGGCCGGATCGGTTTCGGTCGCGGTCGCGGTCGCGCTATTGGCGAACGCGCCGTCGGCTTGGATCGTGCCGGCGACGGTGATCGTCGCCGATGCGCCGGAAGCGATGGACGCGATGGTGCAAGGCAGCGCCGTGCAGGCGCCGCTGACCGCGCCCAGCGTCAAGTTGGTCGGCGTATCGGTGACTTGGACGGTATTCGCGTCCGACGGACCGAGGTTGCTGACCACGATGTCGAACGACACCGCCTGGCCGATGGTGTACGGACCGGCCGTGGTCAGCGTCTTGACGACGCGGATATCGGCGGTCGGCGTGGTGTTGTCGCCGTCGGTGCCGGTGTTGTTGCCGGTGTTCGGATCGTTCTCGGTCGGCGTGGCGGTCGCGCTATTGGAGAACGCGCCGTCGGCTTGGATCGTACCGGTGACGGTGATCGTCGCCGACGCGCCGGAAGCGATGGAAGCGATGGTGCAAGGCAGCGCCGCGCAGGCGCCGCTGACCGTACCGAGCGTCAAATTCGTCGGAACGTCGGCGACATTGATGCCCGTGGCAGGCGACGGACCGACGTTGCTGACCACGATGTCGAACGACACCGCCTGGCCGATGGTGTACGGACCGGCCGTCGTCAAGGTCTTGACGACCGACACGTCGGCCGAAGCGCTGGCGTTGCCGCCGTTGCCGGCGTTGTCGGTGTTGTTGGCCGGGTTGGGATCGCTCTGGGTCGCGTTCGCCGAAGCGCTGTTGTCGAACGCGCCGGCGGCGACGACGGTCGCCGTCACGTTGATCGCGGCATTGGCGCCCGGCGCCAACGAGGCGATCGTGCACGGCAGCGCCGTGCAGGCGCCGGACACGGACTGGATCGTCAAATTGGTCGGCGTATCGGTGACCTGCACCGAGGTCGCCGTCGACGGGCCGGCGTTGGCGACCGTCAACGAATAGGTAATGGCCTGCCCGACGAAGAACGGCCCCGCCGTGGTCAGCGTCTTGACGATGGAAACGTCGGCCGACTCGGCCGCCGTCGCCGGCGCGTCGTCGGTGTTGTTGGCCGGCACCGGATCCGTGGTGCCCGCGGGCACCGTCGCCGTCGCGGTGTTGTTGAACGCGCCGGACGTGTTGCCGACCGTGCCGGTGACGGTGATCGTGGCGTTGGCGCCGCTATTGATCGACGCGATCGTGCACGGGAAAGCGGTGCAGGCGCCGCTGACGCCGGTGATGGTCAGATTGCTGGGCGTATCGCTGACGCCGACGTTCAGCGCCTGCGACGGGCCGTTGTTGGTGACGACGATGGAATACGTCACCGCCTGGCCGATCACATACGGCGCCGGCGTGGTCAGCGTTTTCTGCACGGCGATGTCGGCCGTGCGCGGAACGGTGTTGGTGTCGGTGGCGGTGTTGCCGTCCGGACCCGGATCGGTGGTGCCGGCCGGCGGAGCGACGGTGACCGTATTGGCGATGGAACCTGTGGCCGACGCGGCGACGGTGGCGTTAACCGTATAGGTGATCGCCGCGCCGTTCTTCATGTTGACGGTGGTGTTGATGTTGCCCGTGCCGCTGGCCGCGCCGCACGCGGTGGCGACCGTGCCGCCGGTGCCGGCGGTGGTGACCGCGCAGCTCCAGTTGCCGATGGTCAGACCCGCCGGCGCCGTGTCGACGACGGTCGCGCCAGTCACTTCGCTCGGGCCGGCGTTGCTGACCACGATCGTATAGACCGTGGAGCCGCCCGGAGGCACGCTGGTCGCGCCGTCGGTCTTGGTGACCGACAGGTTCGCCACCGGCGTGACCGTATTCGTATCGGTCGCGTTGTTATTGCCCGGGGTCGGATCGTTCGCGCCCGCCGGTACGCCGACCGTCGCCGTATTGGCGATGGAGCCCGTAGCCGAACCCGCCACGGTCGCGTTCACCGTGTAGGTGATCACCGCGCCGTTCTTCAGATTGACGGTGGTGTTGATGTTGCCCGTGCCGCTGGCCGCGCCGCAGGCCGTGACCACGCTGCCGCCGGTGCCCGCGGTGGTGACGGCGCAAGTCCAGTTGCCGATGGTCAGGCCGGCCGGCGCTGTATCTACGACGGTCGCGCCCGTGATTTCGCTCGGGCCGGCGTTGCCGACCGCGATCGTGTAGACGGTCGAACCGCCGGCTTGCACATTGGTCGCGCCGTCGGTCTTGGTGATCGACAAATCGGCTTGCGCAGTGACGTTGTTCGTATCCGTAGCCGTGTTGTCGCCCGGCGTTGGATCGTTGGTGCCAGCCGGCGTCGCCACCGTGACCGTGTTGGCGATGGAACCCGTCGCCGTGCCCGAAACGGTCGCGTTCACCGTGTAGGTGATCGCCGCGCCGTTCTTGAGATTGACGGTGGTATTGATGTTGCCGGTGCCGCTCGCCGCGCCGCAGGCCGTGGTCACCGTGCCGCCGCTGCCGGCGGTGGTGACGGCGCAAGTCCAGTTGCCGATGGTCAGGCCCGCCGGGGCCGTGTCGACCACCGTCGCGCCCGCGACTTCGCTCGGGCCGCCGTTGCTGACCACGATCGTGTAGACCGTGGAACCGCCTGCAGGAACGTTGGTTGCGCCGTCGGTCTTGGTGACCGACAGATTCGCCACCGCCGTCACCGTGTTGGTGTCGGTCGCGCTGTTATTGCCCGGCGTCGGATCGTTGGTACCGGCTGGCGTACCGACGGTCGCCGTATTGGCGATGGAACCGGTCGCCGAGCCGGAGACGGTCGCGTTCACCGTATAGGTGATCACCGCGCCGTTCTTCATGTTGACGGTGGTATTGATGTTGCCGGTGCCGCTGGCCGCGCCGCAGGCCGTGGTCACGCTGCCGCCGGTGCCGGCGGTCGTGACTGCGCAGGTCCAGTTGCCGATGGTCAAACCGGCCGGCGCCGTGTCGACGACGGTGCCCCCGGTGAGTTCGCTCGGACCGTTGTTGGTGACGGTGATTGTGTAGGCGGTCGAACCGCCGGCTTGCACATTGGTCGCGCCGTCGGTCTTGGCGATCGATAGATCCGCTATCGGCGTGATTGTGTTGGTATCGGTCGCGCTGTTGTTGCCCGGCGTGGGGTCGTTAGTGCCGGCCGGCGTTGCGACCGTGGCCGTGTTGGCGATGGAGCCCGTAGCCGAGCCCGAAACGGTCGCGTTCACCGTATAGGTGATGACCGCGCCGTTCTTCATAGTAACGGTCGTGTTGATGTTGCCCGTGCCGCTCGCCGCGCCGCAGGCCGTGGTCACCGTGCCGCCCGAACCCGCCGTAGCCACGGCGCAAGTCCAGTTGCCGATCGTCAATCCGGCCGGCGCCGTGTCGACCACCGTGCCGCCGGTGATTTCGCTCGGGCCGTTGTTGGTGACGGTAATCGTGTAAACCGTCGAACCGCCGGCCGCAACGCTGGAAACGCCGTCGGTCTTGGTGATCGCCAAGTTCGCCACTGGCGTGACCGCGTTGGTGTCCGTCGCGCTGTTGTTGCCTGGGGTCGGATCCGTGGTGCCGGCCGGCGTGCCGACGGTGACGGTATTGGCGACAGAACCGGTCGTGGAGCCGGCGACGGTCGCGTTCACCGTGTAGGTGATCACCGCACCGTTCTTCATATTGACGCTGGTGTTGATGTTGCCGGTGCCGCTCGCCGCGCCGCACGCGGTGGTGACCGTGCCACCGGTGCCGACGGTGGTAACCGTGCAAGTCCAGCCGCCGATGGTCAAACCGGCCGGCGCGGTGTCGACCACCGTGCCGCCGGTGATCTCGCTCGGACCGTTGTTGGTGACGGTGATCGTGTAGGCGGTCGAGCCGCCCGCTTGCACGCTGGCCACGCCGTCGGTTTTGGTCACGGCCAAATTCGCTACCGGCGTCACCGTGTTGGTGTCGGTCGCGGAGTTGTTGGCGGGGGTGGGGTCGCTCGCGCCACTGGGCACGGCGACGGTGACGGTATTGGCGATCGAGCCCGTCGCCGAGGCCGCAACGGTCGCGTTCACCGTATAGGTGATCACCGCGCCGTTCTTCAGATTGACGGTAGTGTTGATGTTGCCCGTGCCGCTCGCCGCGCCGCAGGCCGTGGTCACGCTGCCGCCCGTGCCGGCGGTGGTGACGGCGCAAGTCCAGCTGCCGATGGTCAAGCCGGCCGGAGCGGTGTCGACGACCGTCGCGCCCGTGAGTTCGCTCGGGCCGTTGTTGCTGACGGTGATCGTGTAGACGGTCGAACCACCGGCCTGCACGCTGGCCACGCCGTCGGTCTTGGCGACCGACAAGTCGGCGATCCGGGCGATGGGATCGGTGTCGGTCGCGCTGTTATTGCCCGTATTGGGATCGGAGACCCCGGACGGCACGGCGATCGTCGCCGTATTGGAGGCGTTCTGCGCGTATGCGGGAACTGCGGCGATGCCGACCAGTGCGCACGACAGGATCAGACGACCGATAGCCGCCTTGAAGCTCTTCAGATTGACCGCCACGCCGACTGCTCCCCAGCACGCGCCGGCCCTATCCATAAGGCCGCCGCATCAGACGTTTAAATTCCCCAAGCGCTTCCTGCGCCCAATACGACCGTCCGACGTATAGCCAGACGGCTCTCCTCGGAGGAAAACTCACATTTTTGTGAGCTACCTCACAAAATTTGTGGGATTCTATCAGCAGTTTTCGTGCCAACTGCAAAAGCGCGCGCTTACCCCTGTCAGGTTCAGCAACCTGACCATTTAGGGCAAAGAGTGACCAAGGCTCCGGGTTGGAACCTGACGTGTTAAGCGACGGCGGCCTACGAGCCGGTCAGCGGAAGTCGTAGGCGAAGGTGAGATTCAGCCTAGGCCGGCGACGGCCGGATTCGGAATCCAGCGGCACGTCGGCCGTGGGCTGGGCTACCGAGAAATCGACGTTGTAGTGCTTGTTGTCCGATAGGCGCACGCCTAAGGCCACGGTCCCCAGTCGGTCGATCGGCGGCTGCGCCCGATTGAGATAGACGCGGGCGTACTGCCCGGCGAGATACGGCACCACGGCCTTCACCCGACCGTTGCCGCGGGCGAAGGAGCGGTTCAGTTCGAACGATGCCCCCCAGCCGCTATCGCCCGAGGCGCTGCCCGGGTCGTAAGCCAAGGCGAAGCGGGGGCCGCCGAAAGCGATCTGTTCGGAAGTCGGCAGCCGGTTTCCGCTGTACTGCCCGGCCATGCTGAGCACGGCGCCGATGCGGTTCTTCCAGGTTTTGCCCTGGGCGTAGCTCAGGTTGTAGCGCGTGAACGAGATGTCGCTGGGCGCGGCGAGGACCGCGCCGGGGATGTTGCTGATCGTGCGCGAGGACGCACCCCACGCATCGAGTCCGCGCGACACGCCCAGGCCCGCACGTCGCGAAGCGTCGCCCGTCGGCGAGGCCGACGCATAGTCGAGCTCGGCATGGACCACCCGCGCCTGCGTGCGCAGCTCCAGCGACGCGCCGTCGTTGGTGTTCAAGTAGCGGTCCGATTGGTCTGCGGCATAGGCGCCGCCGCCGAGGAACAGCACGCGCGTGGCTCGCAGCACCAGCGGATAGCGCAACGAAACCGAGCGGCGATCCTGCTCGACGTTGTGGCGCAGGAAATCGGGCAGTTGCCGGTCGTCCGGTTCGCCGCGGAAACGCGAGGCGTCCAGCCGCAGGCTCAGACCGTCGCTGCCGAGCAATTGCGAATACGCGCCGGAATAGAAGCGCTGGCTACCGCGGCCCGGCGGATACAGCGCCGACGCGCTCCATTGTTCGCCCAGCGTTGTGAGCGCATTGGCGTTGAACGTGGCCAGGCCCTGCACGCCGGGGTGGTTGAAATCCAGCGCATAGCTGCCGTCGAAGCGCTTGCGCGTCACTTGCAGTTCGAGCCGGGTGGCGCCGTCGGTGGTGGTCGGCACGGGCACGTTGATCGCGATCTTGGCGCCCGGCAGAAAACCGAGGATTTGCGAATAGCGGTCGAACGTGGCCTGCCGCAACGGACGGTCGTCGGCGATGCGTTTGGCGATCGCGCGGATGCGTTTGTCGAGTTTGCCGGTATCGCCGGCGATCTTCACTTCGGCGACGTAGCCTTCGATCGCGATCACCTTGACCACGCCGTCGGCGAAGTCCTGGGTCGGCACGTAGCAGAACGAAAGCGCATAGCCGTGCCGTTTGTAGGCGCCCGTGCATTCGTCGGCCGCTTTCAGCAAGTCGGCGACGGTGATCGTCTTGCCGGCGAGCGGAGTGAAGAAAGCCGCGATTTCGTCGAAAGGCACCGCGCTCACGCCGGATACGTCGAATCGCTTCGGCACGATCTGGGTCGCCAGCAACGCCGCCAGTTCCGGATTCTGCTGCGGCTGGATGGTCGTGCTGACTTTCGGTTCCTGCTTGGGCACTTCGGCCGTGGGCAGGGTTTGCAAAGGATTGGTCGCGGGCAGGCGCGATTGCGCATGCGCGAGCGATGCGGCGGACAGCGCTGCCGCTGCGCACATCCTAGCGACCGATCGCATTCACCACGATCCCGGCCGAGGCGGAATATCGGCGCGCCCTCCCGCGGCGGCGCCCGTACGCGAACGATGGCATTCCTTCTCCCCTATCCGTGCTTCCGATACTGCAGGGACGGCTCGCGCCGTCCCTGCAGGCATTGCCTATCGCAGGCGATCAATGACCGCCGAGCAGACCGCCCAACAGACCGCCCTGCTGTTGCTGGCCGCTGTCGTTGCCTTGCACCGCGCCGGTCACGTTGCCGAGCACGCCGCCCAGGCCGCCGCCCTGCGTGCCGCCCTGGAGCGCGCCGGTCACTTGGCCGACCACGCCGCCCAATCCGCCGCCGCTCAGGCCGCCGGAAGTCGCATTGGCCACACCGTTGACGACGTTGCTCACGCCTTGGGTCACTGGCTGCAGCGGACCGTTGACCGCACCGGCCACGCCATTGCCGATCGCGGTGATGCCGTTGCCAACTTGGCTGACTGCGCCGCCGGCGAGCGATGTCACCGGATTCAACGCGCCCAACTGACCGCCGCCGAGGCTGGCGACCGTCTGGCCCGCACCGTTCACGGTCTGGCCGAGTCCGGAAACGCCGCCCGCCACGCCGGTGGCGGTCACGCCGACCGGATTGGCGATGCTGCCGCTCTGGCCGAGGCCTTGGGTGACGCCGTTGCCGACCGTGCTGACCGCGCCGCCGAGCGATTGCACCGTGCCGCCCAAAGCGGCCGTGGTGCCGTTGCCCAGTCCGCCCGGCAGGGATTGCCCTGCGATCTGGCTGCCGATCGCGGTCACCGCGCCGCCGACGCCGGACGTGCCGCCGCCTGCCGCTTGCGAGACCGAAGCGATCAGATTGCCGCCGCCGGATCCGCCCGCATTGCCGCCGCCGTTCGCTTGGCCGATGCCGGCGACCGGCGTCAGCACATCGCTGACCGCGCCGGTCAGGCCATGCGTGCCGTCGCTTTCGAGCACGCCGTCCAAACCGTTGCCGATCTGCTTCACGCCGGTGCCGACTTTCGACACGACGGTGCCGACGGTCGAGGTGATCGGGCTGATCGGCGAACCTTGGAAGGCGCCGACGGTGCCCACGGTGTGGCCGAGATCGTCGACCGTCTGGCCGGCATCGACCACGATGTTGCCGGCGTCGTCGAGAGTGACGCCGACCGGATCGTCGATGTTGCCGATCTGGCCCAGCCCGACCTTGGTCGCGGTGCCGATCGCGGTGACCGTCGTGCCTAGATCCTTCACGACTTTGCCCAAGCCCTGGGTCGTCGCGTTGTCGCCGCCGAGCAATTGCTGGTTCGGGATCTGGTTGCCGAGGCTATCCAGCGCGCCGCCGACCGTGGTGACGACGTTGCCGCCCGAGGTGATGATCGAACCGAGCGCATTGGAAGGCGCCTGCGGGGTCGGATTGCCGGGACCGCCCGGATCGGGATTGCCGGGGCCACCCGGGCCGCCGGGACCGCCTGGACCACCCGGGCCGGGACCGCCTGGACCACCGGGACCACCAGGGCCGCCCGGATCGCCGGGACCACCGGGGCCACCCGGATCGCCAGGGCCGCCTGGGCCGCCCTTGCCACCACCGTTGAAAGAAGATTTGACCCCGCCCGAACCGGAGCAGGCCGTCATTGCAACGGTCGCTGTCAGCAGGCAGGTCGCCAGTATCGATTGAGTAAGTACCGCGCGAACGCGAGAAGTGTCCATGACCATCCTCCTGTGTGAAGCGCTCCGATGCTTCTTGGCGGAGAAACCATCAAGTGTTGCCCCCGTCGCTTCGAACAAGGTCCACCGGCTTGCGTCAGCAAGTCGTCGCTTGTCCGTGCGACTCACCACGAGACTGCTCTCGGCGGAAGTGAACGGCCAGTGAGACAAATACTCACAAATGTTATTTTGCGACTTATTTCCGGTTTGCTCGACAAACGGCTTAAAACAGAGGACTAGCGGTCGAAAACCGCGCTAAACGCGAAAAAAACAGCGCTCCGGCCACGCTTTGCCCTGTATCGATCCAAATGAGAACCACGTCGCATACCTTCGGCGCCCGTAAGCGATTCGCGCAAAATTTTCGTTGCGCGTAGAAAGCCGGCCTGCGAACCGCAGCAACGAATCGTGCGCTATCGCCACAGGACGATCGGAATCAGCAAGTGGCCGGATTCGAACTCGGCTGCGACGAGCAGTCGACAGGTTCTACAACGAGCGCGAACGATGTCGTCTGGAGTCGAACAGCGGATCGAGACCGATTCCACTGCAGCCAAGAAGATGAGGTCGCGTTGGAATCGAACCAACGGTTGAGGCCGATTCGGATGCCGACTGCAAGCGAGGATGGTGGGTCGTGTTGCATCCGAATTCCGTGGCTACAGCGCACTATGAAGCCATTCTGCAAATTTGCACGCAGCAGATACCCCCAGAGATACCCCCACATAATTGGCTTTGCTATCGACCACAGAATCAATTTGCGGCGGGCATCGCCCTGATATCGATCAGGTACTTATCAAGCTAACGGCCAAGACAGAACCCTTGGCGGGAACATAATTCGCATCGGATTGCCGTTCACATGGAGCGCGTGCGAATGCGAGTGCCTGATCAGCGGCTATATAGGGGATCTTGATGACCGCAATTAATTCAGCGGAACTACAGAGACTTAAAGCTGTGGTGCAGGCTGTCGACACCAGGGTCTTTGAGCATTTGGTTGCGGGCCTCATCGGAGAGCTGATCGGAACGAGCCTCGCCGTTGCCAAGCCTGGCTTTCAGCACGGCGCTGATGCGGGAACGACAGGACGCCAACAGCGTTACCTACGCATCGAATGCAAACGCTATCAGGACAACACCGGGCTGAACGATCGGGAGCTACTCGGCGAAATGGATCAGGCGTTCGCCCAGGATCCGGCCTTAGAAGCTTGGGTCTTGGCAGCCACCCGCGAAGTCCCGGAGCAACTAGAGAAAGCCCTTTCTCGCAAAGGCGACGGGCAGGGCGTGCCCGTGCTGATCATTGATTGGAAGTCTCACGAAACGCCGACCCTAGCCGCGCTCTTAGCGTCCAGTCCCACCATCGTGGACGATTTGTTAGGCCACGAGGCCGCAGCGATCGCCGCTGCCCTACAGCCGCTCGCGGCGTCTCAGATCGAGCGGCTGCGTCGGGATTTGGCCAGTTGGCAGATAGGTACCGCTAACCTTCGACGACGGGCCTGGGAACGCCTGGAAGCAATCTGGGATGACCCGCGTCAATCACAATCACATTTCGGCCAAGTGGTTTCCGGCGGCGCAAAGAAGTTAATCCACCGAACCAATCTGCTTCAATCGATCGACGATTGGTGGAAGTCGCCGCCGGGCATTGGCGCGCCTCTCTGCGCTGTTGGGTTTTTCGGTGTCGGCAAGACTTGGGTGGTCGCCGATTGGCTGATTCGCAACAAGGATTCGTTGCCCACCACCTTGCTTGTGCCTGCGTCCGCCGTGTCGAGTGGGTTCAGCTCCGTCTACGCACTCAAGACCTTTCTCGCCCAACGTCTCCAGGAGCTGATGCAGGTGCGGGATGTCGAGCATTGGCGCAATCGCCTAGATCGCATACTTCTTCGCCCCGAAGAGGAAGGCTGTGCTCTACTCATCGTATTCGACGGACTGAACCAGCAACCCGGGGTAGATTGGGCTGGCTTGTTGAGCATGCTTCAGAGCGATGAGTTTCGTGGTCGTATCCGTGTCATCGCAACCACCCGATCGCACCACTTCGAAACACGTCTCCAGAAACTCCGCCGGCTCCTCGACCGAGCGGTGGAAGTCGAAGTCAACGTGTACGACGCTCTCCCTGCAGGCGAGCTTGACCAGATGCTCGGCCTGAACGCGCTCACGCGCAGCGATCTGCATCCCGATCTGATTCAACTTGCGCAAAATCCCCGCCTATTCGATCTGGTAATCCGCTTTCGCGGGCGACTGGTCGATGGTGGAGGTGTAACTCTTCATCGCTTACTCTGGGAGTACGGACGCGACACAGCCGGGCAGATAATGAACCGTGTCTTCTCGGAACGGGAGTGGGAGGAGTGGTTACAAACCACGGCACGTTCGTTACGGGGCGGCATCCGAACCTATACGACACAAGAGCTCAGCACCTTAGCCGCGCGGCCTGACCTCAATACCACTGAGGTATATCAGCGCCTAAGCGAGATTATCGACACCCCCTTTGTCCAAGCGCGCGCCGATCAAACGCTGGAGCTGTCGCCCGACCTAGTAGCACACGCCCTTGGCGCGATGGCCGTCTCGCTGCTCACGTCCGCTCCGACGAAAGATCGAGGCGCCATGGAATCAACGCTTGCCCAATGGCTCGATCCGATTAGCGGGCTCGATCAGCGTGCCCAGATCCTTAGGGCGGCCGTCGCGATCGCGCTAGAGTCCGGCGCGCCGCGGCTCTTGCACGGCGTCTTAACTGCCGCGTGGCTCCAAACCCAGAATCTTGCAGAAGTCCACCTTCGTGACATCCATGCCTTGGCTCCCGAAATATCCGAGGCGCTGTTGGACACGATCGAAATGTCGCATCGACACACACATGCTGCCAGCCAGGAAATCGCGGTTGCCGCGCTTCGAAGCGTCGATCGAAATAATCCAACGGTGCGACAGGTAGTGCTTAAGCGGGCCGAGCATTGGCTGCGTGTAATCTCCCGTGATGTTGAGCCACGATCCACACCTAACGCAGAGGCCGAACGCTCTCGCCGTGATCGTCTAATAGGTCGTATCGGGGTTGACGTTGCGGGAGAACGCCAACTACTTGGCGAGTCGATGGAGCTGGTCGATCGCGATGACACGATGTTGGCGGAGCACCTTCCAGGGCTACTCGAGGGCTATCCGTTATTGGGGGCGTTGCCGGCTTTGCGAATCGCAGCCATATCCGCAGCAGTGAGTTTAAACCATCTGGGGTGGAACCAGTTGCGATGGACATGCCTGCTCAATCCCATCGACCCACACGAAGTTGCTGAAGCCGCGCGGCAAGCTGCAACCGAAATGATGAGTCGGGTGCCAGAACCGAGCGTACATCCGCACCTGAACGCTCGGGTAGCAGAACTCCTACTGCGCATCCCAGGAACACGCCAGGATGACGAGTCAGCGGCAGCGATAGAAGTAGGATTTATGGGACGACCCGATTACGAGGCCGATTACCTATCGAATCCTAGTACAAGCTTTTACGCCCTGGAACGTCGTCACGCCTCGGCAGCTTTAACCGATACGTCGCTCAACTTGCGCTATCGAGCTCAGCGCTGTGAAACCCTGTGGGCAGATCCAACCTTTGAACCACCCGCGGCGTTCTGCGAGGAGGTCGCTGCTTTTGCCGATAATCTATCCGTCGAGCGCTTGTTTACTGGGCGCTATCTCACCGCTGACGACCACGAGTTTGATCAGTTCCAGGCGGTACTAGCTCGCTGCGCGCCGAAACAACTTGCTGATTTGCGCAGGCGCCTGGCCCGTGATCCTGCCACGCAAGCCAGCCGTGCCGCTCGCTCTTGGCAGATCAATCAAGCGCTGTTGATCTATGGTGCGGATGAAGCGGCCGGTGCCCGGGCTGCCCGGACCTTGGGGCGAGAGTTGCGGGATGGCGACGAAACTGTCGCGGCTTCCGAACTATTACGCCCGGAACTAGCTAGACTTGATGCACTAACCCAAGCCATCACTGTGATCGAGGCTGCATTACCACATATCCCTACGGCTTTGATCGACGCTTTGCCGGCGCTTACGACTGAACAGGTAGATGAGCTCATACGACGCTTTCAGCACGGCACGCCTGAGCAACAGCGGGATCTTGCCGTTCTGCTTGCCGCAGACCCGCCACTGCTCAGCGACTTCGCTTGGGAGTGGGTCTCGACATTAACGACTTCCGAGGATCCGATCGACGTGCGAATAGGGCATATCGTGCTCGTGCGCACCGACGCAAAACGGTTGGGCCGGGATCTTGATAGCCAAGGATGGCGGTTCACGGCCGAGCTAGATACCTTTTCAGCGCACTATGCATCCGGCGCCCTATTTGAGGCGACGGTTGGAGTCCCCTTTGAGCAAGTTGCTGTTCGACTGGCGCCCTGGCGCCTGCTCGAGGCCGTCCGCCATCGAGGAGGCGACGCCGCGGAGACGCGCCTGGCTGTCGAGATCCTGGATTCGGTTCTTACTGGGGGCCCGGCTCAACCACTCGACATGGCGGGGCAACTTGGAGTTCGTCGTAAAGCTGGTTCAACAGATCCGTCCTGGTATTCCGTTGAACCGCTGCCGCATGATAACCCCCACTCGCTTGAGGCCATGCGTGACATTCTTGATGATGACGCACGTCTTGCGGCACGAGACCGCGTCAGCGAAGTAGTCCGTCAGCAGATCGAAAAAGTCCGGCGAGAAGGTGCCAGCCTTTTTCTTGAGTTTGTAACCCCTGAGGACGGCTTAGCGCTCTGCAGGCACGCCCCAGAGGTTATGGAGCGGTGGCTGGATGGTCACGATTCGTTGAGCCCACAGTTCATCCGGCGGGTGACCCAAGCCGAGGGCCTCTTTCTCGCTCTTTGTGAGGCCCTGCTCATTATCGCACCCGAGCGGGGAGTGCGCCTTTGGAAGTCACTTCGCCTAGCAATTCGAACACGCATCACGGGTCCTGCTGATCTGCCCGAGCTGTTGCACGTTATCTTTCGGGCTCCGACCTCGCCGCCCGTGCTTGAGGCGCGTAGAGAGTTGTTCGACCTGACAACAACCAACAGCGATGCGGATCTATATGAGGTGGCGCTGGTTGCAATCCTCAATCATCAGACCGATTGGCTTGAATCTCAGATGGCAAGCGACACGACTTCGGATTTGCCTTGGCGCCAGCAACGTGCGGCGGTTCTCTCGGGTTTCACAATCAACAACGAACTATCCATTGCGGAAGCCTGGCCCGAAGGCCCATCGAAATCATGGGCCGAGGAAGTCGGCCGCCAATCCGCGCGCGCGCGGTACTTTGAGGCATGCGCACGCCACTGGTGGACTGAGTACTGGCGGCTTGAGAACCTGGACGAAGCCTACGCTGCCTGGGTGCTGTTCGGACACTTCGCGGACAGACGAGCACTTTCCTGGATGGGGCCCATCGCAGAGCAATCTCCAAATTCAGCGTCATTAAAAGAGACCAAGCGACGCCACTGGCAAGCGAACCGTCTCAGCCTAAAGCATGGGGCAGAGGAGAGTAAATTGCAGTTGGGCCGAAAGTTCCTCCGCCGGAGGATCGAGGCAAAGGTATGGCCATGGCGCGAGCGCTCGTAGTCCGGCGCACCAACAGCCTTACCTTGCAGCTCGCCGTAGCTAGATACGAATTTCGGCCGCTCATGTCATTGCCCCCTTACGAGGGTTGAGACAAGGAATTGCTCGAGCTGCTTAGCACTCTTAGCGCGCCTAAGAAAGCGAGCCTGGCGAATTAGACCCAGGACCGAATAGCACTCCTAGCATAGCCAAAGCCATCCTTGGTTAGCTCCTTAGTCGAGTTTCTTTCGACACCGAGTACCTTGCGGATAAGCGCCTAGGGCGACCAGTCCAACGGCAATAGGCTGCCAGATGACTTAGCTAACTGCACTCCGTAGCTCTCCTGAATAAGAAAATTCTTACTTGCAGTTCCGAGGTCGCCGATCCATTTCAGCAGGAGCACTGCTGAGCTTTCACGTGAAAAATGCACGACACGCCTCTGGCGGAAATGACAGTCCATTCGTGGACTGACGCATGAGCACCCTCCTCTCCTGGCTATATGCTTGGGGATAGGGCCTAACCCCCAAAATCCCTTCGTCGGCCTTCGCTGGCCGAAGCGTGGGTATTTGGATCTAATTAACGGCCGCGACAGCAACGGAGATGAGGTATGCGCTGGAACCGTCCGTCCTCACTAGGAAAGACAGTCGAGGTTACGGCGTCTTCCCGCCCAATCAAAGTTGCGTATCTGGTGCCACTCGATGATTTGGAGGAGGCCCACCTGATTCTAGACGCCGTCTTCTATGAATCGTATACGCGTTGGGCAGGCGTCTACACCCTGATTGTTCCTATATCGGGCGGTCGCTTTTTGGACGAATCCTTCCGATCGTGGCTAGACCACTTCGACCCGGATTACCTCTATGCTTATTCAACGCTAGAAAGCTCGACGATAGCGGACATCGATCGTTTGTCTTGTCCTATCGCGTTTCTGAAGCACCGAATACAAGAACGCGACGACGCTGCGAGAAAGTGGCGAGCATATCTTCCCCGTTGGGACCACCACTTCAAGTCGATCTCATCACTCAGCACTGTTCAAAGCCCCGCGCTGCGTGTTCCACCTCGTCGCGATGAGCTACCCACAGAATTGACGATATTCAGTCAGTACAGCATGTCCCCGCTAAACCGAGTACTAGCAGATAACTTCGGCGTTAGCTTTGACCTTCTTGCAAGCACGCATGGCACTCCCGGGCTCTTTCGGACACTTTGTCTGGTTCCGACAGACCTCCCCGAAAACCACATCGCCGGGAGTGATCGCTGCACCTCCCTACTGGAGGCCTTCAAGGCCATTACTGACCACCAGGCAACGCCGATCTCGCAACTCGCAATGGCCCATAGCGACGGTGCCGCGAGTGTAGAGGCTTCCGCCTGGACTTCCTCGTTTCGCATATTCGTCGGAAGCTCGCCTCTCGACAGGGTTAACTTTTGGAACTGTCGTCATCTAAAGGATGGTTGGACTCGAACAACCAACGCACTAGTTCTCGACGAATCCTTCTTTAATGACGATCTCCTCGTCCGACAGCTCGGTCAGTACCTTAACAAGAACAACTTCTTGGGCGGGAACGGCGGGCCACATCACGCCTCACTGCACAGCGCAAGCCTCAGCGTTGAGGTGCTCAGAGCGTTGCGGGACATGCTGCAACAGGTAACTTGGAACTCGGTAGCAGTAGGCGCTTCTCCCGAAACACTAGCCGTACCAAGTCAACAAGATCTAAAACACAATCTTCACCGCACTGTTCAAGACACCGTAAGTCTCAAGATCAACGAGGATTTCACCAAGGTCAGGGCCGACGCGCCAGCGCATCTCGCCTACCTGGCACCGCAATTTAGGGGCGCGGGTCGCGGCCAATGGGTAATTGAACTCAATGTCGACCGTCATAACAACCTCTCCAAATACAGCAACGTCATCGACAAATGGCAACTCCCGCGGCGAAGAAAAATTTCACGCGCATTTACCGAACGTTCTTCAAGGCCCACCAGGCAGGGAGCACTCGCCTTGTTACCCTTGAACGACAGCTTCCCCTTTGGCGGCCGGCCGGTCGTTGAACACTACCACTACGAACTTTCCCTGCCTTCGGACGAGACGTTCTTCCGACACCTGGCGCTGGACGCATTCTCGTATCCCGACGACGACCTACGATCCGGCCTTGAAAAGTACGGCTATGCTGACTTAGCCGTCTCGGATAAAGGGCAAAACCTTCGCGGCATCATTGCAATGTTTGACCACCTATCAACTGCAGCGAACATTCTTGCAAACGCCTTCTGGCGCAAAGTGCTTAATGCGGCAACGGAGGACACAGCCAGACCTCGCACATTCAAGCGCGATAAGCTTCTTAGCTTGATTCGAGATGACAAGAATTCGGTTGAACGTGTCAAGCGGGAACAAAGATGCCAAAACATCGGGGAAGCCAAGAAGTATCTTGAGGCCGGGTTATTCGATACTTTGGAGCACCTAGTTAGAGCGAATGTGTTCTTTCAGGTCGCAAATTGGCGATGTATTTACTGCGGTCACTCAAATTCTCGAACGTTCGACAAGATGCAGATTAGGAACGAGTGCGAAATCTGTGCGACCGACTACATGGCGCCGATAGACCTGGAATGGCATTTCGAGCTCAACGACTTCGTACATCGTTCTCTGAAGCGTCATGCTGGGCTTCCCGTGCTTTGGACACTGGGCTTTCTGCTAGATCGCCTGCACTCGGATTCCTTCCTGTACTTGCCTGAAGTTGACCTTTTCTTGAGCCACGAAGGAAACGATAAGGTTGAGCTAGACATTCTGTGTGTATTAGGCCGCAAGTTCTACGCGGTCGAGGTCAAACGTAGCGCAACCACCTTTCTTAACGCCTTAGACGCTGCAGACAAGTTTTGTGCGAATGTTATTCGACTTCGTCCCGATGTTGCAGTGCTGTCCTTCCAGCAGCTTTGCGAAGCTGGCGTGGATGAAGCCGCTACAAGGGAGCGATTGGTGGCTACTGCTAAAGAGATTCGCGAGCGGATCGCGCCCTGGATAGGGCTCGAAGTGCTTATCGCCAATGACTTTCCGGAGTTCAATGAAGTTCCAGCCGATCTTGGTTGGAGGGGCTCTCGTGTAGGAAGACTTGATTGGGAACATTCTCGATCTGGTCGATAGCCATGCGAGAAGCTATCGTATTAATGGAAATCTCGGCTTCGAGCATCCAGTCTACCCAAGAGCTCCGAAAGGTCATGCAGTTTGGCCGCCACTAGATTCCCTACCCCATCGGCCATCTCCCAAATGCCGTCCACGACCAGCAGTCGAGAACCCAAGAGTTCCTTACGCTGCCGATTACCCAAGTCTTGCCAGACGATGACCTGCACTACCCCCGTCTCATCTTCCAAGGTCAAGAAGGTCGTCCCATGGGCGGTGGCCGGGCGCTGACGAAGCGTCACCAAACCTGCGACCCGGACACGCGCGCCATTGCGACGGACCATTACTTCCCGGCTCATGAGGCAGCGTTGACGCTTAAGCTTCGCGCGGACCAAAGACACAGGATGCGGCCCCAGCGTGAGCCCTACTGACGCGTAATCCGACAGCAGGTCTTCGCCCGGGGTCGGCACTGGAAGTTCCACACGGGTCTCCTGCGGGCTGCCTTGCCGCAGTGGGCTTTGATGCTCTACACCTGCGACCGACCAGCGAGCCGCGTTACGGTGGCCAGCTAAGCTCGCCAAGGCGCCAGCCTCGACAAGGACTGAGCGTTCCCGATGATCTAACCCTGCCCGGTGGCACAAATCGGCTACATCCCAGAAGGGCGCCCTCGCGCGAGCAGATTCAATCCGCAGCGCGGCCGCTTCGGACATCCCACGGATCTCGCGTAGGCCCAATCGAAGGGCGGGCTGCTTCGCGAGGTCGGGCCCAGCTTCCAAGGTGTTGTTCCAGCCACTGACCGTCACATCGACCGGACGCACCTCGACCTCATGTCGGCGCAAGTCCTGGATGATCTGGCTAGACGAATAGAAGCCCATGGGCTGGGAATTGAGCAAGCCGCAGGCAAAGGCAGCGGGCTCATGGCACTTAAGCCAGCAACTGGTGTAGGTCAGTAAGGCGAAAGAGACCGCATGGCTCTCGGGAAAGCCGTAACCGGAAAACCCGATGATTTGCTGGAAAGTTTCTTCGGCGTAGGCCTGGGTGTAACCCTTGGCGAGCATGCCATTGATGATTTTCTCGCGATGGTGATCCATGGTGCCGTGGCGCTTCCAGGCCGCCATCGATCGGCGTAGTTGGTCGGCATCGCCGGCGGAGTAGCCCGCCGCCACGATCGCTACGCGCATCACTTGTTCCTGGAACAGGGGCACCCCCATCGTGCGTTCGTAGATAGCTTTGATGTCTTCGTTGGGGTAAGTCGCAAATTCCTTGCCCTGTCGGCGCTGGAGGAAGGGGTGGACCATTTTTCCTTGGATCGGTCCCGGGCGAATGATCGCCACCTCAATAACTAAGTCGTAAAAGCAGCGAGGCTGCATCCGCGGCAGCATGGACATCTGCGCTCGGCTTTCGATCTGAAAGACACCGATCGTGTCGGCCTTGCAGATCATGTCGTAGGTCGCTGGATCCTCGGACTGAATCGTGGCGGGCGTCAGGTCACGATTGCGATGCGCACGCAGCAGATCGAGTGTTTTGCGGATACAGGTCAGCATACCGAGCGCCAGACAGTCGACCTTGAGTAGCCCTAAGCTGTCTAGGTCGTCCTTGTCCCATTGGATGATGGTGCGATCCTCCATTGCTGCATTTTCGACGGGCACCAGCGTCGATAGGGGGGCGTCGGAAATGACGAAACCGCCTACATGTTGGGAGAGATGCCGTGGGTGATCGAGCAACTCGGCGGTCAGCCCGATAACGCGTCGGATGATTGGCGCGGCAGGATCAAACCCTGCCTCGATCAGTTTGTCCTCGATCGGGTCTTCGCCTGACCACCAGCCGAAACAATGGGACAGCGCATCGACTTGGTCGGCCGGCAGCCCCAGGGCCTTGGCCACATCGCGCACGGCGCTTTTGCCCCGATAGCAGATGACGGTCGCGGCCAGCGCCGCACGCTCGCGCCCGTAACGCTGGTAAATGTATTGGATGACCTCTTCGCGCCGCTCGTGTTCGAAGTCGATATCGATGTCCGGCGGCTCATTACGCTCCTTGGAAATGAACCGCTCCATAAGCATGTTCATGCGCATGGGATCGACCTCGGTGACGCCGATGGCAAAGCACACTGCCGAATTGGCCGCCGACCCTCTCCCCTGACAGAGGATGTTCTGGCTGCGGGCGAAGCGGACTAGGTCGTAAACGGTTAAAAAGTAGGCTTCGTAGTTCAATGCCCGAATGAGATCGAGCTCATGCTCGATCTGGGCGCGAACCTTGTCCGAGATGCCCTCGGGCCAGCGCCATTTAATCCCTTCCTCGGTCAGGTGACGTAGCCAGGAGGCGGGCGTATGGCCCTCGGGCACGATTTCGGCGGGATAGCGATAGCAAAGCTCGTTCAGGGAAAAACTACAGCGCTGCGCGATGCGAAGGGTTTCCTCCAGCAACGAGGGGGGATAGACCTTGGCCAGAAGGTCGCGTGTGCGTAGATGCCGCTCACCGTTACGGAACAAATAGCCGCCAGCGGCACTGATGGTCCGGTTATGCCGGATCGCGGTCATGGTGTCCTGAAGCGCGCGCCGGCGCCGGATATCCATATGCACATCGCCGGCGGCCACCATCGGCAATCCCAGCTCGCAGGCCACCCCTTCCAAAGCCACCAAACGCTCGGCATCGTTGCCATCTCGGTGGAGCTCGACGGCCAGCCAACCGCGATCGCCAAACAAAGCTTTGAACCATGCACCGTGCTCACGCACGATTTGCGCCCCCGGCGCCCACAGCACCAAGGTGCCGGGCAAACCACCGGCCAAGTCGGCACGAGTGAGCCGATATTCGCCCTTTTCCGCCGCGCGGCGCCCGAGCGTTATCAGAGCGCACAACGCCTCATAACCTTCCTTGGTTTGAGCGAGTAACACCAGCTTGGGCCCATCGACCAATGTGATCTCGGTGCCGACGATCAGCTTCATCTCGTGACGCTTGGCCGCCTCATGCGCCCGGACGATGCCGGCCATCGAGCATTCATCGGTGATGGCCAGCGCGGTATAGCCGCAGGCCTTGGCACGCACGAAGAGCTCTTCGGCGTTGGCAGCACCGCGCTGGAACGAGAAATCACTCAGGCAATGGAGCTCGGCATACTCCGGGGTCATGCGAACCAGCCCTGCAGCATCCAGGTGCCCGGTTCGTTAATCGGGCAGAAGGCCCACGCGCGCTGCCCGGTGGATAGCTCCAGAATGTAGTAATCGCGTCGAGCATCCTCCCCGTCCCACCACCCGGTTTCCAACCGTTCGGGACCGGACAGGACCGTCGGCCGCGGGTCGCGAAGCGGTAGGGGGCGATGCAGCAACCAACTCGGCCGCAGCGGCCTCTGGGGTGCCACTGGAAGCTTGCTCGCACTCCAACGCGACCAGGCCCGCTCGGGACGCGGGTCCACCTCAGGCGCGACCTGATAGACCGCTTCGTTCCCTAGCCGCGCACGTAGCCGCTCGCGCAATTGCTCCCACGGCATCGCATGGGCGGGACGCTCATCGAATAGATCCCGGCCACCCGGCACGAAAGTCGGCAAGTCCTTGGCGATCAATCTCAACGCCACGATGGCCTTCGGGATCTGGGCTTGTTCCAAACGACCCTTGGTCAGCTCGAACAGCATGCCAGCCTCGCGTTCGGCGCAGAGCAGTCCCACCATCACGATGGTGGGTGGCAGGCCTTCATGCTCCAGGTGCAACTGGAATTGTTGGACGCCTCCATCGCGCCCGGCCAGATACGCCGCCAGGTCTGCCGTCATCCGGCGTACTGGAAACAGCAAGGCTTGATGGTTTTCGACCTCATAGGACAGCTCGATTTTCATATCGAAACGGTCCGGTGGCTGGTAGCACTCCAGCAACTCAGGCGCATCCCCCAACATGTAATCCAGGGTCGTCAGCAGTTCCTGCCCGAAACGGCGGCGCAATCCGTCGCGGGGTAACTCGAACACTTGGCGCAGATGCCGCAGCCCCATCGCATGAAGGCGGTCGCCGCAGTCCTCCGGCAAGAACGCGCGCCGCACAGGCACACGCCCTAGCATGTTGCGCAACTGTTCTTGGTTAAGGATCGTGAGCCCATCTTCCATGCGCGCCAACAGTCGCGCACCGTAAGCAGTGGGTGCCAGGGCAATGTGGTGACGAAAGCCCAACGCGGTGAGGTCCTCACGCAATTGCCTTTGGAACTGAGGCCAAGAGCCATGGAGGCCGAAGCTTCCTTTGGCCTCCAATACGATCGCCCCTGGCCAGCCGGCGTAAACCTGCGAACTGAAACGGTAAGCCCAGGCGGCAAGGAACTGCTGCCAGCGCTCTTCGGTTTTGGGGTCATGGTTGATCGCGGCAAATCCGGGCACGATGGCTTGCGCCGCGATCAAGCGCATGCCCGGCCTTAGGCCTGCCTGCCCCGCAGCTCGATTGACGGCGATCAGGTCGCGACGCTGTGCATGCCCTCCAATAATCGCCAAAGGTTCATCGGGTGCGGGATGCCAACGAAGGATGCTGTCGATACCCAGATGAGGGAAATAGATACCTGCCCACAGCATGGTCGCGGCTCAATGGCGAACGGCAATGGGAAATGCGCGTGTTGGCGCGGGTCCACCGCGGCATTTGCGCACAAAGACCTGACGGTCCACGCCAATCTCCAGACGCAAAGCGGCGGGCGATGCCTCATTGGCATAACGCAGGTCGCGAACGGCAAAGCCCAGCGTTTGGCCGGTATCTGCGGCTACCTGCAGACGGCGCAACGCATGATGGTTAACTTTCTGTGGCCAGGCCACCACCGCGGCGCATGCGCCCGAGCGCAGCGCCTGTTCAAAGGCCCACACCGCTTGCCTGGGCTCGGCCTCCACGATATGGAGATGGCGCAGATCGATCCCGCGCACTTGCCAAGCCGGCGCATAGGGAATGTAAGGCGGAGCGATCAAGGCGACGGCTTTACCTGCTTGCGTAAACCGCTCCAAGGTCGGCATGAGCAGATCCAACTCGCCTACCCCGTCGGCGGGTATCAATATCTCGGTAAGCGAGCGCTCGGGCCATCCACCCAAAGGCAGCGCTTCATCCAGCGAGGCGTGTCCTGTGGATTGTCGACTAAGCGGCAGCGCATTCGAGCGACCGCGCCACACCTGACGCGCGAGCAACAGGTTATCCAGTGCTATCACCTGGCCCATGCTTAGACCGTCCGGATTAGGCCGCAGTAAAGTCCCTCGACCGCGAAGTCTTCGGTCGGATCCGGATCGATCGGCGCAAAAGTCGGATTGCAAGGCATCAGACGTAACGATCGCCCTTTGCGGTGCAAGCGTTTGACGGTAATGCCTTCCTCACCCACTCGCGCCACCACGATTTGCCCATGCTCAGCATCGGGCGTGGGATGGACGCCAATCAGATCGCCATCGAGGATCCCCGCTTCGATCATCGACTGGCCTTGGACTCGAAGCAGATAGCGCGGCCGTGGTCGAAACAAAGCCCGATCTACCGCAATTTCGCGCTCGATATGATCACCGACCAGAATCGGTATGCCAGCGGCCACTCGCCCTATGAGGGGCAAGCTCAGGGTGTCGGAGGCGCGCCTCGCCTCCAGTAAGCGGATCCCACGCGCTCGGCCTCGCGTGAGCTCGATGAACCCTTTTTCGGCTAACGCCTGGAGGTGTTTGGCTACCCCATTGGGGCTAGCCAGGCCAAAGCCTTCAGCAATCTCCAAAATGGTTGGCGGACGTCCGTTGGCCGCAATAGAGGCGCGCAGGTATTCCAAGATCGCGTCTTGGCGGTCGGTTAGGCTCATGGTGTAAATATTTACACCCTAAGGGTATAAAAGTCCAAACCCAGTGAACGCCGGCCCCATCTCACCGGTTAAGACAGTAGGCAAAACAAGCCTTTGCCGGCCGTTCTTAAGGGCTGACCTGGTAGCGGATCGCGGGTCCCGAGGCGATACCTAGATTAGCTGCAGGCCTCATTTACATTCCTCTATCGTTGATTGAGGCATCCGTGCACCCAGTCTCCGCTCCGCGTATAGAAGCGTGTCTTGAATTAGTGCTTGGACCAACGCGCTTCAGTCACGCCTCATCTTGACCAACCTTGGTGACCTGCGTCGTAATTAAATTTAAGCCGCCGGCCCCTTCAAACTGACTATAAATTTCTCTTTCCGGGTCAAAATACAAATCTCTCGTCCCAATAGTGCAATTCAAAAAATCACGGCTTAGAACTTGGCCGAGCGGACGCATCGCACCGCTGTGATTGACGCCAGATCTATGCCCTCCCACTACAACCACATTATTCGCAAGGCATGCTTTGTAACCGTTTGAAGAATAGTCAATCACAAGCCCCCCGGGAGACATCTGCTCCATAAGCTCGGCCTGCCGCAGCAGAGTTGAGCTCTTCCCTCGCCAGTTTGTTTTCGCTTGGAATGGAAGACCTTTTCTGCGAATTACGTCTCCACGATTGTTCGCAACTTCAATCTGAAAGATGCCGTCCGCACCCAGTCGTTTCTCAGGAGCATTTGGGCCGCGGCCACGCAGCTTCATATAACTAACACGAACCGAGTAGATGCCTTCTGGGCCGGTAAATAGGATCGGCTCACGCATGGCCAGCGCTTGTCCAAGCGCACCCGTCAGAGAGTCCTCATCGCCGCGATTTTGATCAAAGAAAGCTTCTGCATCCGCAACGCCCGCCAGATATCGGTCACGAAGCATGCTTATTAGTGATGGCGGGAGAATGTCTTGCACACAGCTTATTCCTAAAGAAGATGATCGACCAAATGTTTAGGCTAGATTCGGTGGAAGCTCGAGACGCGCTTCCTCGCCGCTCGTTCGATGAAGCAGAACGACTATTTCTGCTAAAGGAAGATCAGCCGCAGCCGTCGCGTCGATCAATTTTTTCCAGGGAACGCTATCCACTCCAAAAAGCAACAAGATTAGCCTTCGATATCCTATGCCCTGCATCAGCTTGAGCGTCTTAAGGTCTTTCTTGAGGTGGCCCAGGTCGGGGCGACATTCAACCTCTATGACCGCAGCGTTATATCGATGTACGCCGGGAAGGTGAAGAATTAGGTCTGGGTTTGGGCCGGTATGCGAGTCAAAATCTGGATGACCCCGCTTGTCTGGCTCAGCAGTTAGCGTGAGACGCATATCGCCGAATATGAGGCGGAGTTGATGATAGAGTTCGTAGCAATAAGCGCGCTCACGCTTAATTGGCTCTCGGCCCGCAACGGGCAAATCAAAATAGCGGCCGTCTATACGTTGAGTCGCCTGTCTAATTTTTTCAACAAGATTCATGGCTTATCGCATAAGCACCGTTGCTATATCCCACTTCAAACATCAGCATCTCTGTCTCAAAAATATCAAGCAGTCGGCCGAAAACGCCCATAGCGATTACGCGCGCGCGATCAATCTTTTTTGCAACGCCAGCTTTCAACCTGCGCGAGGGTCTTAGAGTCCATCGACTGAACGTCTTGCGGCACTCGACCCGTTGATTTAAATGTGTAGTGCAATCCATAGCCCTTACCTTGCACATAACGATCGCAAGAAAGAATCCATGATTCGGCGGACCGCCCCGCTTGTTCCGCTAGGCGACAAACCGCCAAAAGCTCGTCGCCGTCAGCAAGGGGATTTTGCCGCCCATTAGCAGACGCTACCTTCCTCCAAACATAGAGGTCGCTTGTTAGGTTGGGGTTTGAAATAGTCACCGTACGGCCGTCGCCAGACAATTCGAACTGAGGACTGCCTTCAATCGCTACGCGTTTATAAAAGGAGTCAGCCGGAAGGCTCTCCCACTTCCAAACCTGTGCGGTTTTGGTGGTGATAAGACCACTACTGATCTCTTTTGGCAGTCCGCAATCCTTATCGGCTGCTTCGCATCCGCGAAATGCAACGTCACCCATATGGCCAGTATCGGCTGGCGCCCAACCCACGTTAGAGATGGCACGCGCTGCCGGAACACAAAAAACACCCTTGTCGGCCCCGTGGTTTCGTGAACCACATGCTGTCGAGCACAAAAGTCCAATACTGAGTACGAGCCACTTCATAGTTCACAACTCGGTAGAGTGCACCATGTAAAGAAGAAGTTCACGACAGGCCTTCCGACAGTCCAAAGGAAATCGCCACCAAATATGTCTGGCGAAGCCCCATTTGCTCGGAAAACATCATAATGAAATTCAGCGATTGTTTGACCGCTCAACCGCACTGGGTTCGATGGGCTTGCCCCGGCTCTATCTAAGGCGTTCATATGCCCTCGAACCAAGCCCACCCGAACCTTGTTCATCCTGTTTTCTAGTTCCCGCGGGCAGTTATTTAGCTCGGGATCGTTTTCCTTTAAAGAATTCGCCAGCCGCACGTTGGTGAAGAGTGCTCCAGCATAATTTCCTAGCGAGGCTCCGGTTTGCGATGCAACCTCGTAGCCCCTGCATGCATAGGTGTCGCCGCCGGCGCAAGCG
This sequence comes from Luteimonas gilva, assembly GCF_005239095.1. Classification (GTDB taxonomy): domain Bacteria; phylum Pseudomonadota; class Gammaproteobacteria; order Xanthomonadales; family Xanthomonadaceae; genus Luteimonas_C; species Luteimonas_C gilva. The sequence goes on from NZ_SZUA01000001.1 coordinate 1,636,382, forward strand.
GATTGATAGTAAACATCCCAATCGCCATTATTCGCCGCCCTTCTCTCAACATCCGAAACCCAACAGCCCTTCTCATTGCACTCGAGTCCAGCCGGATCGACGCGAGTCATCGGATTCCCGCCGACATAGGCATAGGTATTCATGCCGCCAACTAGTCCTATCGGGTCAGATTGCAAGTAGCGACCGATGCTCGCGTCGTAATCCCGGAAGCCGTTGTACCAATTCCCCGTCTCTGAGTCGAAATACTGCCCCGGATACCCGATATTGAGACCACCAATACCGTCTTGGTAAACGGTTCGTTCAAAGGCATAGTTCGCGGCACGCCAAACCGGCTGCTGCGTCGAACTGGTGACGGTCTCAGGCCGCCCCAGATTGTCGTTATGCACAAAGTTGAGCACGCTATTCGGTGTAACGACGCCTAGCAGTTCGTTCCCTACCCAAATATAGCTCTTCCATCCACTGGCATCGGATTCGGCCAACAGTTGGTTCTGGCCGGCGTAGACGAAGCGGGTCGTGCCCGTCGAATTCGATTTGGCGACGCGTTGGTCGTGCGCGTTAAATGTATAGGTAGTGTCCGCCGTAGTCGCGCCATTGTAGTAGGAAGCCTTCGACATACGGTTGAAGGCGTCGTACTCGTACGAGGTGATGTGATGGTAGTGCGCATGTTCCCAATTTCGGTTGCCACGGCCATCGTATTGGTATTCGACGGCGGTGTTGTTGTTTGAAAGATTAGACCCTATGACACGATTACTGTACGCATCGATGCTGTACACCCTGTCGCCGTTGGGCCCGACATAACTGCCGCGGTTGCCGTTGGCGTCGTGCTGCCAGGTCGCCATATTCGCGCCACCTGCAGACACGCTGGTTAATCGGCTTAGCTCGTCGTAACCGTAGTTCCGGCTCAACGATGGCGTTGCGGCATCGGTCATAGACGTGATGTCGTTGTTCTTGTCGAAAGCATAAGTCAAGCTCTGAGTCAGAGTGTCGGTATCGCTGGTGCTGATGCCGCTCAGGCGACCATCCATGTCGTAGTTGTAGCGGCGCTCTAAGCCGTTGCCGTAGGTCCAGCCGATCGCTGGCCCAAAAGGTCGATAGAGGAAGTTCGTGGCCACATAGACGCCTGTCCCACTCGCGTTGGCGGCCACGCCCGACAAGCGGCCATTGGCATAGGAGTAGGCAACATAGACGCCGCTCGGATAGCTAATGCCGGTGATCCGGCCCATGCCGTCGTAAGCGTAACCCGTGTGGTAGCTAGAGCTTGGTGTCCAATCGTGCTTAGTCGCCACCTGCCCTTGAGGGGTGTAGGAATATTGAGTGATAGTCCCGCCAGCGAGATTCGTATTGGTCTCACACAACATGCCCTTGCCATTGGCGCACGTATCGTACGTGTAGTTGCGACCGGCGGTACTTGTGCCATACCAAGTAATACGCCCGAGCCCATCGTATTGGTAGACCAATCCGCTGCCGTCTGCCCTACTTAGACTTGTACGTAACCCCTCAGGGCTATATTGGAAAGTAGTGATACCTGTATCCGGACTAGATTGAGACCAGAGCTGCCCGAATCCGTCATAGCTGTAAGTCGTGATAAGGCCCCGCGAATCCACCACCTTGGCTAATCGGTCCCCAGCGTCATATTCGAACTGAGTAATTGCATTGCGAGGATCGGTAGATGTGACCATCCGAGCCAAGCCGTCGTAAGTTAACGTCGTGACTCTATTGAGCGAGTCGGTAATCGTCTTGACTCGACCTACGCCATCGTAGGTATAACGAATATTCGAACTGCTACCGTTGACGTCGTTACCGCGTCTGGCGCGGACGCGCGCGAGCTCGTCGTAGTCGATGTAGGTGCGCGACAGGACCAGCGTCGATGAGCCGGATTCGATGCCGGTCTCGATCATGGTGACGTCGCCGTTCAAGTTGTAGCTGAATTTCTGGAAGCCGAGCGGCGGCGGGGGTGGGGGCTGGACCGCGATAGACGCGTCGACCAGCGGCCCGAACCATTCGACGCCGTATTTGATCATCGACCACTGTAGCGAATAATTGCCGACGGCCGGAGCCGTCGCCGGAATGCTGAAGTTTGCGGTCTGGCCAGGCGCCACCGGGGCGGACAGCGTGCCCCAGCTCATATTCCATAGCGCGTAGTTGGCGCCGTTGGTCGGAGAGAGGAAGTAGAGGTCCGGCGTCCACGTGGTGGTGCCGCTATTGAGCATCTGAATGTTGAAAGTCACCGGCTTCCCGGTCTCCACGGATGCCGGGATGCTCTTGCTCACGAACGAAGCGCCGTTCGTAGGGGCGGGCTGAACGGTGATCACGGTATTCGGCGTATAGGCGCCGAACCAAGCCACGCCGTCGCGCACCATCCGCCACTGGAAATTGTAGTTGCCGGCGGTAGCCGGAGCGGTGACGTTGAAATTGAAGGTCGCGGTTTGCCCATTGGCTACCGAGCCTGGCGTCGCGACGCGCTGCAAGCCCCAAGTCATGTTGTCGAGCGGGTTGGCCGAACCCAGGTTGTGGTTGGTTGCGGCGGTCCAAGTCTCGCTGCCACCGTTGATCATGCGCAGCGTGACGGAATAGGTTTGTCCGGCCACCATCATCGTAGGTACGTTCTGGTCGACGAAGCCGGCCGAACGGAGGGGCGGTCCCGGCGGATCGGTTTCGCAATCCGGCTGCGGATGGCAGATCATCGGTGCGACGGTGCCGCCGCCGTCCAATTCGCCTTCTACGGTGAATTGCCCCGTAGAACCCGCCGAAGAAGTCGGGCCCGTCAGACTGCTCATCTGGCTGGCATAGGGCGAGCCGGGCTCGGGACGCGTCGCCTTGATCAGCCGATCACTACTGTCGTAGAAGAAACTGGTCGTGACATTGTCGGGAGTAGTGGTTGCTGCTAGGCGCCCACGAGCATCGTAGCTATTGATCGTTGTGCTCGGCGAGGTGCCGACGTAAGTCGTTTCTGTCAAAACTCGTCCGCGAACATCGTACGAGTAGTCCGCAATTGCACCATTGGCGCTGGTTATTCGGCCAGGCTTACCAAGCACATTGTAGTTGCTGTAAAGCGTGGTATGGCCAAGGCTATTTGTGACAGAGGAAAGACGCCCGTAGGCATCGTATGTGCTCGTGATCGCATCGCCTGAGCCTTGAAGTGGACCATCAAGCGTCGCTGAAGCGAGCATCCCATTTGGCTGCTTGGTATATACGTATGTCGTGGTGTGGGTAGCTCCACTAACCCCTTTCGTCGAAAGATTTTTGTTGACGACGCTCGCGATATACCCATCCGGCGTATAGCTAAAAATATCCTCGGCGAATCCAACCACCTTCCGACGCGTCAGCCTGTTCTCTGCATCCCACTCCAGTTCCGACACCCTTTGCTGCGGGGTTCCGACTGCTTCAGTTTTCTTGATCAGCCGACCATTTGTGTCGTAGTCGTAGTTGATCTTAACGCCATTTTCGTCTGTTTCCTCATCAAGTCGTCCTTCGCTATCGAACGTTCTAGCGCTAAAGGTCGCCGCACAATGCGCAGAGACCACGCCAGAAACCGAAGCGATCTTTCCATTTTGGATCGCATATATTGTCTTTTTCCCGAGCGAATTCGTTCTTTCGGTTCGATCAGAAAAGTAGGCGTACGTCTTGATGTCACTTCCGTCTTCCTTGCGAGACTCGATTACCCGTCGTGAAGCGTCATAGGTATAGCGGGTTTTTCTAACTCCATTCACATATATGCCACCTAAGGCACCATCATACCCATCGTACCCATAGGTAATATTTCCTTTCCCGTCTGGGAAAGTTACGTATGTTAGAAGAGCAGTTTCGTATCCAAATGCATACGTATATACATTTCCGGCCGGGTCCTTTACCTTCACCCACCCAGTCGGGCTCCGATCTTGCTCGATTTGGATGTTGCGACCGGAAGTGTGCGTCACCTGAGTAAGCAAGGTTCCGTTGTAGCTGTAGGTCAGGCCGACGTTATCCAGGCCCTTACGCTGGGTAATCAGCCCGCCGCCCGCATATATCTCATATCCTTTCCCAGGGAGGCTTAACTTAAAAGTGCCGTCGCCTAACTTAACGATGCTGGCATTGGGAGCCTCTTCTGAGCCTTTCCAGGTTCCACTCGCCGCGTCGTACGTGAAAGTAATGACGTCGCCGCCTTCACGATGCGAATAGATATTCGTCGGCGCAGACGGCACGCAATATGTCGGATCGACAGTGGGGTAGCACCCCACCTGTTCGGGCCACCGTGTATCGAAAGAAAGGGTCAGATCGAAGTTCGTGATCCATCGGCCTCCCAAAAGGCCATAACCAGCCCAGAGTTGGTTGTAGGCTCTATCGAACCTCAGCCCATCATCTGCTTCGGATGCGAAGTCCGTTTCGAAATGAGACTTCTTTCCTGTGACGATATCGACAGGATTGTCGCATAGGGTTTCTTTACTTGGCCCTGGATCATCGGCGGGAGGATCTCCCGTTTCCCCTGAGTAAGTATTGCTACTTCCAGTATCAAAACCGCCGCCATAGGCGTAGCCACCCGCGCCATAACTACCGCCACCGCCCGGATTGCGGCCAATCACTAGAAGCCCATCTAACGTCGTGACCCTTTTAGTGGGGTCATGGGCAGATTGCGCGGAAGCTTGGAACCCCATAGACGCCGCACCGATAAACAATAGCGTCGCGATCGCCCGCTTCAAATCGGTCATGGCGGCTGGTGGCAACTCGCGACCGAGATGCTGAAGATTTTGGCAGTTCATTCGTTCCTATCCCCGTACAATTTTTTCAACGCAAGCGCCGAATTCCGCTTCCGACGCATCGATCAAGCCCTGTATCGAGAGCATGTCCTTTTCGACCCGAACTATCGTGCTGTAACTCGTGACCCTGTCCAAGAAACCTGCCATGGATTTGGCAGACGAGCCGAACTTCTCCCGCAACTTGTGCACCGAAACGCTATTCTTCGAAAACAGTTCCGCGATCGTCGTTTGTCTGGCGCTGCGGGTTCTGGCCTGCCTATTTATTTCGCCTGTAATCGTCGAAAGCGCGTGCAGTATTTCTGACCCGTGAAGCCTACCCGTCAGCTCTTGCTCGAAGCGATGAACCAGTAAAAGATAATTCTTAAGTCCATTTGCCCTAGCTTCCGGCCATATCCTCTCGCCGAACTCGCGCTTGCATGCGTTTTGCAAGCTTGTCTGAACCATTGCCGGCCAACCCGCTTTGCGCCGCGCACCTACAGATGCCATAACGAGCCGCGACCATCGGCCGTTGGCGTCTACAAAGGGATGGAGATGGATGCAAAAGAAGCCTGTGACCCCGACCACAATGGCGGGGTCTAGCGGTGATTCGTTCAAACCCGCTAGTCCTGCTTCAAGCGACACAAGGAGTTGCCGCAATGAGGCCGGCAACGCGTAGACCAAATGCGCATCGCTTGCTGTAGGCCCACCCGAAAATACGATCTCATCCCGGAGCCCCGTGACCCGCGTTGAAAGCGTTCTTCCGGCGTTGACAATTTCATCTAGCGTATCTAGCTGCTTTAAACCCGTGAGGATTTCGGCAAATCGCATCGCCTGCGCGAAATCAACACCGCCACTGGGCCCGCGCCGCGACGAAGACGCGATCAACAGCAGGCCTGCGTCTTCAAGCCGCGGGTCTTGTACAACAGGGACAGCCCCCGCTGTCGGCCTGCAGCGATCGAGCAGCACCGTTAGGGGATCGGGCGTGAAGTAGCGCAGAGGCAGCCCGGTGATAGCGGACGGCACGTTGTCCACCCTTCCCGGCGGCTGGTCCATACCCGGCCTAAAAGAAGGGCTGTGAGTTGCGGAGTCTGACGCTGTCCTCATGGGCGCGTTGAGACCTCATCCCTGAGAGGAAGCATGTGAGCTGCCCTAGACCCCGTCTGCGATCCGATGCCAGGCGGCATCGCCCCTTTCAATCACCCCAGACTAATCCTATCAGTCCCGGATGGCGTCAACATCTGCCGCACGGGTCATTGTTTTGGGCTTGCGGTAGATCGACCTTAAATTGTTACGGAATGGTTATGGCAGTGGCCAGAACCTGACGGACTTTGAAAACGCCCGTCAGCGTGTCGAGCTGGGATCGACCAGGCCGGCGGTAGGTGACGGGGAATGGGGATACCGGAAAGCAAGGCAGATCCGCCGGCATTCCTGCTCCCAAAGCTGGCGCAAGGTCGGACCTGCCATTACCACCATATCAAGCCTAGCCTTCGGGTTGCTCCTTGTGCCTATTCGGCAGGTTCGCCGCCGACCTCGCCTTGCCTGCCTCGGTGCGGGGTCCTGTTGATCGTCCGCCATGATATCGGCAGCGCTTCTTTCCTGGTTCACTCTTGAGACGGCAAAGGACGCCGAACCCCATCTTCGCGCCGCATATCACCCGCTCCTTCGCCCTCTTCTTCCGACCACGTCGCTTAGTCTCTTGACCCCACAGCTTTTCAAGCATCGCGACCAGTTTGGTCCGTGCTTCCGGCGACAAACTTGCCGGGTCGCTCAAAGTCAAACGCGCGCGCCCGCGCGAGGAGTCGCCTACCGGGCGCCTACTAGGACCTTGCTCGTTCGTATCGTGGGTTTGATCTGCTTTCATGGTGTGCGCCCTCAAAGTGGTTACTTCGGCCTAGCCCTCTGAGTGTTCGCTCCGACCCAGGACCTTCGAGATATTCAGGAGGTGTCGACGAACGACGTCAGGTGAAGCGGGCACGTAGACCGCCGTTTCTTGGCCAATTAGCGCCTGGGGCTCGGCGGGCAGCTCTCCTCCACCGAGGACATGCTGGCGGGCAAGTTTGTATGCCTCACGAAGCAGGCGATCGGCGTCGCGGATACTCGCGTGTCCGTATGCGTAGCTATCCAAAAAAGACCAGACCAAACGGCCAAAAGAGGATGGCTTTCTGCCCGGCGCGATTTCCCGGCGAACCTCGGCCAGGTCCGGGATTTCGAGGCACATCGCTCTGAACTGCGGTGCTGTCGGAGGAAAGGTGGTCCCCTCGCTCGTGCACTTCCTCAGGCCGTGCGATATCTGATCCTCTGAAAGGCCTGAGAGCACTCCAGCCCACGTCCTCGCCGTGATCCCTGCCGGCCGCTCGCCATATTGCGATGCCCACGCATTGCCAAACATGGCCAGCATATGACGCCAGACCACCTCAAGAACTGATAACGATGGCCGTAGCATCGATCGGCTCCCTGTTATCGAATTCAGCCAAGACGGATGGGAATTTGTCGGCCAGTCCCACACGCCCGTGATAATCAACTCCGCGGATGGGAGCTGCTGGGCCAGCATCGCGCCGGCGCCCTACCGCTGCTGCCACTGCCCATGCGAATGACAAGTCCTTCGCATGGGCTTCCTTGGCCGCGGCTTCGAGCTCCGGGACGCCGACTCCAGCCGCAAGGGCTGCCTTGAGCCGTGGATCTGCATCGTTGGCGTGCATCAATCCCGCGCGCCTCATCGCCATACTTGCCTGACTAGCCAGACGCGATAGCTCATGGTCTCCTTCTTCAGCGGAACATCCCGCGGGAGCGCGCTCTTCTATCTCTGTTCCCTGTCCTATCCCTGTCCCTGTCTCTTGGTGAACGTTACGCGGTGCGTCACGTTGGTCGTGACGTTGTTCGGCACGATCACCGCGTTGACGATCGTGGCCGTTCTGTTCCTGCTTACCTGGTTTTGACTTTCGGTTCGCACTTCGAGCAGCCGTTGCGGCCTCCGTGCGCTTCCTCTGAGCGATCTTGTGCCCCCAAGATTCGAGCGCCTTCTCTGCCACCGTGGGGTGGTACAGCAGGCCATCGCTGCATTTCACCCAGCCGGCCAGGACCGCGGCTCGAATGCGACCCCATGTCCTGGCATCACACATGGCCAGTCGAGCCAACACTCGATTGTTATCGGGTAGAGATCCCGCCGGCACCTGATGCCAGGCTTCGCACCAAAGGCAAACTGCAGCATGGCCTACCTTAGGGTTGTACGCAGCTTCGATCCAAGTTTCCGAAGTAAGGAGGCGGCGCACATCGAGCGGCATAAAGCCGAAATCTCGTAGGTCTACTTCAGGAGGAACCAGGGGCGCCGTCATAGGAGCCCCCTGCGCTCAAGGCACCTAACTGCTCCGCGATGGCCACTCAGGACACGCCCGTGCAATTCTCCGTTACGAACTGTGATATCTTCCCATCGCGTTCCCAGCGCTATGTTCAAAAAACCGCCACCGTCTGCCCGGACCGTGGCGGTTTCATTTGTGTGGATCATGAATTACCTCCACCGTATCGCTTGTTGTAAAACTCGATAAGCACCGCGTCTGCCATACCCGGATTCTGCTTCCTGGCCCGCGGAAGAAATTCCGCCAAGGCCGGGCTCTCCGGCTTAGAAAGTCGGCGCAAAATCCGCTGGTATTCCGGTCTTTCGTCGATTTCGCGCAACTGTCTAGCCCGATCTTCCAGCGCGCGGAAGCTGTTCTCCTGCACCGCACGGATTTCACTATTTCTGGCCTCGAACAGGTCCTTCTCCGTGATACCGCCTGCAGCAATCGTTTGGATCGGATTGCCTGCTTCATCGCGAAGGGTTTCTGCAGAACCGTCCTCTCTCACAAGGCTCGTTCTTCCATCAAGGGAACGGATCAGCGGAATCGCTTCGCTCGGTCTCCTTGCCTTCGCGTCGAGTACGGCCCTGTCTAATTCGGAGCCTACGTTGAACTGGTCGGCATCAAGCCTGCGGCGCGCGTAAGTTTCATTGGCGACATTCTCAGCCTGCGCTCCCTGCTGTAGAGCTTGATTGGCCGCCGCCTGGCCGATGCTTGACGCAGCATTTTGAGCGCCGATCTGGCCGGTTAAGGCCTCCGCCATAGCACGGCGTGCGGAAGGGCTTCCCTTGAACCCGCCCTGGCTAATCTCGAGCCGACGCAGCAATTCGCCACTGGTCGACAACGGGTTGAGGATTTCTGCAGCATCGTTCCTGGCGTCGATCGCCGCGCCGCGCGCGCTATTGAGCGTTCGTTGCGTGACGTCTTGAACCTGGGGCGCAGTGCTGGGTGGGGCAAAAACTGGATCCAGCCGCCGCACGCTAGGCACCACAGGAGGCACTGAGTTGGCTACATCGTATGGCACCGAATGCGTGCGACCATCGGACCCGGTAAAAGTGTTGGGGTCACCGGGGCGCAGTCGAGCCGTCGCGGGCATCGCGATATTGGCCGCTGGCATGGCATCCGCCGCCACCGTAGGTCGGACACCAGCATTCGGACCTCCTAAGGACCGACGAGCCATCGGCGCTGCAGGCACTACGGCTGTAGGTCGACTGGCGGGCTTCATAGGCGTAGGTGCGCTCGCCATCGCTGGTGCACCTGACAAGCCGCGCACGAAGCCGCTGATCGCTCCACCAAGGCCAGCTCTTGGAGCTTGATCGAAATTGCTTGGTTTGACGCCTACCGCTCCTGCAGCGGCCCATCGCTCTTGCGCGCGGTCAGCGGTTTGGTCGAGAGTTCGTCGTACTCCCGCTCCGCTTTGGGCCCACGGATCCTCTGTACTTTGAGTGCCCAGGCGCCTCCGAGGCGCGGCATCGAACGGAGTCACAGTTCCGCCACCGCGGCGCTTTGCCGGCCGGCCCTCCGTCGCGTAGATCTCTGCGGAGACTCTCTGCGTGAACTGGTGAGCTCTGACACACCAACGCCCTTCCCCGAGAACTCCTCAAAGGCCCTATCGATCTCCTCAACTTTCCAGACTCGAATACGAGGTCCGAATCTTATCGGCTGCGGGAGTTTTCCCTCTTTGACATAGAGCCAGAACGTGCTGCGCGCGATACCGTACCGAGCCGCCGCTTGCGCAGCTCGAAGATATGGCTGCGCAGTGCTATTCCGAAACCCCTCATTGACCTCTTTATTTTGCATGACATATCCCGGCTTATCTGGACGCCGACATCATGCAATGGACGCTGACTTCAGTCTTGGGGGAAATGCAGCACATTATTTGCTCGACATTTCCCCCAGTTCACGCTAATCCCCGAACTCTTGAAACCAACCGCGTGCGGCCCTTAATACGCCCTTGTCTACGCGAACCTGATATCCGTTCATAGACAAAAGGAGGTTTGTCACTCGCGCCCACACCGCACCACCTCTCCTCCCGCTTACTTCGCTGGATTCTTCTGAAATGGAGAGTGCTACTCCTAATGTCTTAAGCTGCAGGCCGACCTTGTACGCAAGGGAAACCAGCGGAGTATTGCCCGGCTTATCGGGCTCGTTACGAGCCAACTCAGAGGCGCGCTCAACCGTTGATTTAATATCTTCTGATATTGATCCCAGGTCCTTAAAACTTGCCAATACCCGTCCTCTTGGCAGTTCTCTTTTCCGGTAGGCGCGCGCCCTTGAAAAATGCAAGAGAGTAATCGGCGAAACGGCTAGCAAATCCTTCTGCATTTCGTCGATTGATTTCGCCAAAGCGGCGAGCTCAGCTCGCGCATCTTTGATGGTCTTTACTCCTTTGGACGGGAACTGTTTCCCAGCTCGACGGGGCTTTTTGTGCGTGAATTGCGAATAGACTTTCACAGCAACGCTCAGCGCTGCCATGACCTCATCAACATCGCCCAGCCTCTTCTGCGCGACAAGCAGTTCACGCAAGCGCTCTTCAAATTGGGCTTTACCCGCGGTTATCACGACTTAGCGCCGAAGCCTATCCGCGTCAGCCCACACGATTCGATGCGTTAGACGTTCCACATCCGTCGAAGGTCCCATCGAAGCAACGAGAGAGTAACCAGTGGGCAACTCATCAATCGTACTGATTGGGCCTGTCAGCGCCATTTTTCCCTTCTGATCCATTAAAAGTAAACACGGATCTTTGTCGGTGACGTCATCGCCGATGTCGATCTTGGCGATTGCGGCTGCGCAATGCGCAGTTGGAAGCTCTGGGACAAATTTCAACATAACCTCTATCTCCGACAACGAGGGAAGCAATTGGATCAATGCTCCAGATGCGTACTGCTTCTGACCACGGAACTGGCTTATGCTTGGTGGTGCCATGATCGTTCTCCTATCGAACGGTTGTGGAAGGCCCGCGACGTGGTAGCACACGCCGCGGGCCGCTTGTTATCGATCTCTTCGCGGCCTCCCGAACGTCACACGGTCAGCGAGCATCAGCGCAGAGCTTTCTACCCAGCGCTCGAACCCCTGGAGGTCCATTAATATCCGCCCGTCTGGCGCTTTGAGGTATTCGCGATCAAGTAGCCAGTCGCCCCTGGCCATCTTCGATTGAACCGCTTTGGTGGTATACCCGGTTAATTCTTCGAATTTCTTGATGGTCACATAGCGAATTGTCATGCGCGGACCTCACGAATGATCCCACTATGAATCGGTACAACTTTCCCAGTTTCCTGCCGCAGCGCATCCAAGTAGTCAGCCCACGCTTGCATCATCTTCGTACGCAGACCTAAGTGCTCGGCTTTGTTGTAGACGCCAGCCACTCCAGGCTCCTTATGCGACAACTGCCGCTCGATAGCGTCTTTGTCGAAACCGAGCTCGTTGAGCAACGTCGACGCCATATGACGGAAGCCGTGCCCAGTCATCGCATCCCTGTCATAGCCGATACGGCGCAACGCGGCGTTGATTGTGTTCTCGCTTATCGATCGCGTCGGACTGCGCTGCCCGGGAAATAGGTAGCGGCCGTGGCCCGTGAGCGGCTGAAGTTCGCGGAGTATGGATAGCGCCTGAGCCGAAAGCGGGACAATGTGAGGGGGTGTCCGCGGATTGTCTTTATCTGCCTTTTTCAGCTTCCGCCGATGCGCCGGTATTACCCAGCGCGCGCCTTCTGCGTGCTCAAGGTCGATCTCCGACCACTCCGCTGCCCGGATTTCGCCTGGCCGGGCGAACAGCAACGGAGCTAGCCGAAGGGCGCAGGCCACCGGGAAGGTGCCGCCAAAGGCCTCGATTGCCCGGAGGAGCTCACCTACCCGTCCGGGATCCGTGATCGTGGCGTAGTTGCGCTTTGCATGCGCCGGCAAGACGTCCCTCAAATCGTGAGCCGGATCCCTTGAGGCGCGCTCAGTGGCGATGGCATGCCGGAAAATCCGGCTCAACTCTTGCCGAAGCCTGTGAGCCTGGTCGGTATGTCCCTTCTTCACGAGCCGCATCAGGAGGGGTCTGATCTCTGCCACCCCCACGTCGGCTATAGGTGTCTTGCCTAGCCACGGGTAAGCGTGCACTACCAGCCGGGCCCGCTCCTTGAGGAATTGGCGGCGAGTCCAGTTGTGGGACCGCAGCTCCAGCCACTCTTCCGCGATCGCTTCGAAACTATTGGCGGCCGCTATCTTGGCTCTGGTCTTGGCCCCTTGCCGCTCGGCCGACGGGTCCTTGCCCGTACGCAGTACAGCGCGCGCTGCTTCGCGGCCACGGCGGGCTTCAGCCAAGGACACCTCGGGGAACACGCCGAGCGCCAGCAGCTTCTCCTTGCCGGCGAAGCGGTACTTCAACCGCCAATACCGGCCGACCTCTCGCACGTCGAGATACAAGCCGCCGCCATCGAAATGCTTGCCAGGCTTGGCAGCCTTGATCGCCAACGCGGTGAGTTTTCCGCCATCTCCGGCCACTCATACCCCCAGACAGGGCCCTCGCCGGCTCCATACCCCTGAAGGTACCCCCGGAATCAGACGGATTCAAGTGGGCCAGACCGGACTCTGACAAACCAGGTTCTGAATGTAAACCTAGGTTTACAAAGAGGTTTTTGAGATGGATCGGACTGAGTTGGACGCAAACAGCACAAGATTTGGTGGGTCGTGTTGGAATCGAACCAACGACCAGCGGATTAAAAGTCCGATGCTCTACCGACTGAGCTAACGACCCGGTCTTGCTTGCGAATTGATCGATGGGCCTATCGGGCGCATCGCGGCCGATGAGGCCGGGCCGCGTCGAGAGCGGCGGCCCGATATTCTAACCCAGCGCGGTCAGCCGACGTAATGCGTGGGATCGGCGACGCCCGCGGCGGCGAAGCCTTCGGCGCGCAGCCGGCAGGCGTCGCAGTGGCCGCAGGCCCTGCCCTGCTCGTCGGCCTGATAGCAGGAGACGGTCAAGCCGAAGTCCACGCCCAGGCGCAGGCCCTCGCGGACGATGTCGGCCTTGCTGAGGTATTGCAGCGGCGCCTGCACGCGCAGGCCGGCGCCTTCGACGCCCGCCTTGGTGGCCAGGTTGGCCAGGCGTTCGAAGGCTTCGACGAACTCCGGGCGGCAATCCGGATAGCCGGAATAGTCCACCGCGTTGACGCCGCAGTAGATGTCGCTGGCGCCCAGCACCTCGGCCCAGCCCAGCGCCACCGACAGCATGATGGTGTTGCGCGCCGGCACGTAGGTGACCGGAATCGCGTCCTTCGGCGCGCTTTGCCCGACCGGATGTCCGTCGGTATCCAACGGCACGTCGATGTCGTCGGTCAGGGCCGAGCCGCCGATCGCGCGCAGGTCGACGTTGACGGTCTTGTGCGCGACCGCGCCGAGCGCGGTCGCGATGCGCGCGGCGGCGTCCAGTTCGGAAGTATGGCGCTGGCCGTAGCGCACGCTCAGCGCGTGCACCGCATGCCCGCGCTCGCGCGCGATGGCCAGGACGACGGCGGAATCCATGCCCCCGGAAACGAGTACGACTGCGGGTTTCATCTTTTTCTCGCTTATCGAAAATGCTTTTGTGGGAGCGGCTTCAGCCGCGAGCTCTTCCCACACTTCGCCGACCGGATCGTAAAAGCTCGCGGCTGAAGCCGCTCCCACAAAAAGCAGTATCAACGGCCGGGCTCGTCGTTCCACAACAGCTTGTGCAACTGCATCTGGAACCGCACCGGCAGCCGGTCGGCGACGATCCAGTCCGCCAGCTCGGTCGGATCCAACTCGGTCTTGCTCGGCGAGAACAGCACGTCGCAGCGTTCGGCCAAGCGATGCTCGGCCAGCAACGCGCGCGCCCATTCGTAGTCGCCCCGCCCGCACAGCACGAACTTGACCTGGTCGCGCGCGGTCAGCAGCGGCAGGTTCTGCCACAGATTGCGGCCGACCTCGGCCGAGCCGGGCGTCTTGATGTCCAGCACCCGGCTCACGCGCGGATCGACCGCGGCGACGTCGATCGCGCCGGACGTCTCCAACGACACGATGTAGCCCGCGTCGCACAACCGCGACAGCAGGCCCAGGCAGCGTTTCTGCGCCAGCGGCTCGCCGCCGGTCACGCATACGTGGCGCACCCCTTGGCGCGCGACTTCTTCGAGGATCGCATCGATCGTCCGCCATTCGCCGCCGTGGAAGGCGTAGGCGGTGTCGCAGTATTGGCAGCGCAGCGGGCAGCCGGTAAGGCGCACGAATACGGTGGGCCAGCCGGCGTCGCGCGCCTCGCCCTGCAGCGACAGGAAGATCTCGGTGATCCGCAGCCGGTCCGCGGATGCGGCGGCCGCATCGGGGGCGGAAACGGCGTTCATGGGCGTTATTTTAGCGCCTGGAACCCGTCCAGGCCGGCTTTTCGTAGGATCGGCTTCTGCCGCGAGCTCTTTCTATGAAATCGTCGCGATGCCGCGATTTGAAGGAAAAGCTCGCGGCTGAAGCCGCTCCTACAAGAGCGAAAGCGGTCAGCGGACTTGCGAAATCTCGATCGCCCGCAAACGGGCGTCGGCGGCGCGGGCCGCGTCGGTGCCGGGGAACCGCTGGGTCACCTGCGTCAAGGTGCGTCCGGCCGCATCCATCTGCTTGAGGCCGTACTGCGACAAACCGACCTTGAGCAAGGCGCCCGGCGCCTTGTCGTGGGTCGGATAGCGGTCGAGCAAAGCTTGGAATTGCTCTTGCGCCAGCGCGTAGTTCTGGGTGACGTAATAGCTCTCGCCCAGCCAATACAGCGCGTTCGGCGCGTAGGCGCCGCTGGGATAGGCCTGCAGGAAATCGGAGAACAGGCGCGCCGAATCCACGTACTGGCCGGCTTTGAGCGCATCGAACGCGGCGTTGTACGCGGTGCGTTCGTCGGCGCCTTTGGCCAGGGCGCCTGCGTCGCCGCGCACGACCGGAGGCTTGTCGGCCGGCGCCGCCGGTTTGGCCGGTTTGGCGCTCGCCGCAGGCGGAGGCACGATGGTCGGATTGCTTCCGCCGCTTTCCACGCGGTTCAAGCGACCATCCAGATCGAGATACTGGCTGCGGTTGCTGGCTTTCTGCTGTTCCAACTGTTGCTGCAGTTCTTCGATCTGCGAGCGCAGGGTCTGCATCTCGCTCCTCAGCTGCGTGACCTGGTTCAAGAGGTCGACGTTGCCTTGGTTGTTGGAGGCCTGCTGCTCGAGCGCGGTCACGCGATCGGCCAGGCTGGCGCGTTGCGCGAATGCGGGCGCGGCGGCCACGAGGGCCGCCGCGAACGCGATGCTTGCGATGGAGACACGCATCATCGAACGTCTTCCGTTTACTGGGCGCTGCTTACTTAGCCGTGTAGACGATCTCGACGCGGCGGTTCTTGGCCCAGCAGTCCTCGCTGGATTCGGTGCAGGTCGGGCGCTCTTCGCCGTAGCTGACCACGGTGAGCTGGCTGCCCGAACCGCCGTTGGCCTGCAGTGCGGACGACACGGCGTTGCCGCGGCGCTCGCCCAGGCCCATGTTGTAGGCGCGGCTGCCGCGCTCGTCGGCGTTGCCTTCCAGAGTGATGCGCGAGGACGGACGGTCGCGCAAGTACTTGGCGTGGCAGGCCATCGCCGCCTGGAATTCCGGCTTCAGCGCGTCCTGGTCCAGATCGAAGTAGACGATGCGCTGGCGCAGGCAAGCGTCGGTGTCCAAATCGTTCGGGCCGTAGGCGCCGGCGGTGCCGGTGTCGGGCTGGGTCACGGCGCCGGTGTCGCCGGTCGGCGGCTGCGGCTGTTCCTTGACCTTCTTGGAGCAGCCGACGGCGGCGACGCAAACGAGCGCGGCGGTCAGCATGAGGCGGGTGGTGGTGTTCATCGTCGATCCTCGTCTTGCGGGGGTTGGAATTCTACTGCGGTGATTCAGCGCTTCTGCCGATACGGCGACCAGGCCGGCTCACGCACATCGCCATTGGCGACGGTCAGGCGGCTGCGCACGCGGCCGTCGGCGGAGACGGCGTACAGCACGCCGCGTCCGCCCTCTTTGGCCGCATACACGACCATGCTGGCGTTGGGGGCGAAGCTGGGCGATTCGTCCAGCGAGCCCGGGGACAGCGTGGTCCAGCGTGGCGAACCGAGGCTCCGGTCCATCAACGCGATACGGTAAACGTTTCCAGCGCCCTGCGCCACGGCGATCTTCTTGCCGTCGTAGGACACGGTGGCGCTGGCGTTGTAGCTGCCTTGGAAAGTGACCCGCGTGGCGCCGCCGCCGGAAGCCGAAGCCTGGTAGATCTGCGGCCGGCCGCCGCGGTCGGAAGTGAAGTAGATCGTGCCGCCGTCGGCGCTGAAGCTCGGCTCGGTGTCGATGCCGAATTGGTTGGTGATCTGGGTCAGCGCCTTGCTGCCCAGGTTCATCACGTAGATCTCGGGATTGCCGCTGCGCGACAGCATCAAGGCCAGGCGGTTGCCGTCGGGCGAGAAGCTGGGCGAGCCGTTGATGCCGCGGAAGCTGGCGACCAGTTCGCGCGCGCCGGTGGCGATGTCCTGGATGTAGACCGCCGAGTTGCCGCGCTCGAAACTCACATAAGCCAACTTGCGTCCGTCCGGACTCCAGGCCGGCGACAGCATCGGCTCGCTCGAACGCACCACGACCTGCGGGTTGTAGCCGTCCGAGTCGGCGACCATCAACGCGTAGCGGCTGCCTTTGCCGGTGCCGCTGGCGGTGATGTAGGCGATCCGGGTCCAGAACGCGCCGCGCACGCCGAGGATTTTTTCGTAGACGGCATCGGCGATCTGGTGGGCGACGTCGCGCATCGCGTTGCTGCGCGCGGTCAACGCGAAGCCGAGCAGGCGTTCTTGCTTGGCCACGTCGAACAATTCGTATTCGACCCGCGCGCTGCCGTCGCCGCCGGGCAGAATGCGGCCGACCACGATGTAGTCCTGCTTGAGCATCCGCCAGGTCGGATAGTTGATCTCGCTGCCGCGGCTGGGACGCTCGACGATGTCCTGCTCGGGCAGGCCGCGGAACTGGCCGGAACGGGCCAGATCGGCGCGGATCACCGCGGCGACGTCGGTTTCGCCCGCGCTGCCCTGGAACGGCACCACCACGATCGGCAGGGCCGAGGCGTTGCCGCCGACGATGTCGATTTCCAGCCCTTTCTCTTGCGCCGAGGCGATCAGGGGCAGCAAGAAGAGCGCGAACAGCGTAGCGAGCAGGTGCAGCGGTCGTTTCATCGGCGGTTCCATCGATTTCGGAGAGTCCGGGATCGAGCCGTGGCGGCCCGGGCTATTAAACAGCTTGTATGTGAAATTCATCTCAAAGATGAACGGGGGCCTGCTCGCACAGCGGATCTAGCGGTCCTGAGCCTCGAAATTGAGCGTCAGATTGCGCTGAAACACCGCTTCGAAGCCCGCATAAGGCAAAGGCTGCGCTTTCAGCACCGCCGCCTCGACCGAACGCCGGCCCAGCTCGTCGTAGGGACAGGACGGCGAGACCTGGACGTCCACCACCTCGCCGCCCGGCAGCTGGCGGATGTTCAAACGGCAGCGCTGGCCGAGCGGCACGGTATCGGGCCGGGTCCAGTTGCGCAGGATCGCTTCCTGCAGCGCGGCGGCGTATTTCGCCGCCAAATCGCTGTTCGCGCCTTCGTTGCCGGGCGGCGGACTGGCGCTGGGCGCGGCATCGGCATAGGACGATGCTTGCTGCGCGCGGCGGTCGGCGAGCTGCTTCAGACGCTGCTGGGCCAGATCCTCGTCGCGCTTGGCTTTGGCGATCTCGGCGCGGATCTTCTTCAATTCCTCTTCTTTCTGCTGCTGCGCCAAACGCTGTTTCTGCTCGGCTTCTTCCTGGCGCTGGCGCTCGGTCAGATCGATTTGCTCCTGGCGGCGCTTTTCCTCTTGTTCCTTCTCGCGCTGCTCCAGCGCGATCGCCTCGCGGTCGACGCGCTCCTGCTCGCGCGTATCGGGTTCGGGAACCTGTTCCTGCGCCTGTTGCTGCTGCGGCACCGGCGCGTCCTGCGGGCGCGGCTCGGGCTGCGGTTGCGGCGGCGGGTTCGTTTCTTCTTCGGCCGGTTGCGGAGGCGGCGTTACCTCTTCCGGCGGCACCGGTTCGGGACGCTGCGCCAGCACGCGTTTCATGCGCGCGGACAAGGCGTTCGGATCGATCAACTCGGCTTCCACGATCGGCCCCGCGGCCGACACCGGCGCGCTGACGCGCGTCCACCACAAACCGGCGAACATCAGCAGGAACAACAGCGCGTGCAAGACGATGGCATAGACCACCGCCAGCCTGTTGTCGGCGCGGGTTTCCCTCACTTCGCCGGCGCCTCGGTCGGGTTGCTCATCAACCCCGCGCGCGGCACGTTCGCCTTGGTCTGCAGGTCGGTGAGCACGGTATAGATGGTCTGGTACGGCGCGTTGCCGTCGCCGGCCACGAACACCGCCACCTTCGGGTTGTTGCGCACGTAGGCGCCGACCTTGGTCACCATCTCGGCCGAACTGACCGCCTGGTTCTTGGCGCCTTCGATGGTCAGGAACAGGTGGCCCTCGCGGTCGACGCTGACGATCACCGGATCCTTCTTCTCCTGGATCGACTTGGCGTTGGACTGCGGCAGCTGGATGTCCACGCCCAGGTTGAGCAGCGGCGCGGTGACCATGAAGATGATCAACAGCACCAGCATCACGTCGATGTAGGGCACGACGTTGATCTCGGCCTTGAGCTTGCGTTTGCGTTTGCGGCGGATGGCGACGGTCATGCGGTTTCGTCCTCGTGGCGCGCGCCGGCGCTGTGCTTGCGCGGGCGCGTCGCTGGCCCGTCGGACGTCAACGTCCGGCGGGCGCGGAAAGGGTCATTCGTCCAGGTGCGCCTGGCGCTGCAGGATCGAGGAGAACTCTTCGGCGAAGGCCTCGTAGCGCACGCCGATCCGCTCGACCTTGGTGGCGAAGCGGTTGTAGGCCCACACCGCTGGGATCGCCGCGAACAGGCCCATCGCGGTGGCGATCAGCGCTTCGGAAATGCCCGGCGCCACGGTGGCGATGGTCGCCTCCTTCACGTTGGCCAGGCCCTGGAACGAAATCATGATGCCCCACACGGTGCCGAACAGGCCCACGTACGGGCTGATCGAGCCGACGTTGGCCAGGAATTCCAGGTTGTGCTCCAGGCCGTCGAGTTCGCGCGAAGCGGTCGCGCGCATCGCGCGCTGCGCTCCTTCCAGCTGGATGCGGCTGTCGACGCCGCGGCGCTGGCGGATGCGGTTGAACTCGCGGAAGCCGCCCTCGAAGATCGCTTCCAGGCCGCCGATGTCGCGGTTGCGCTCGGACGCGCCGGCGTAGAGCTTGCTCAGCTCGGCGCCGGACCAGAAGCGTTCCTCGAACTTGATGGCCTCGTTCTCGGCCCGGTCCAGCACGCGCTTCTTGCGGAAGATGATCACCCAGGAGGCGATCGAGGCGAACAGCAGCAGCAGCATCACCAACTGCACGGGAATGCTGGCGTGCAATATCAACGTGAGGATGTTGAAGTGGTCGGCGGAAGCGGGCGCAACGGCCGCGGCGGCCTGGACCGCGGTGTTGGCGGCCTCCTCCGGCAAGGGTTCCGCCGTGGCGGCCTGCGTGGCGAGCAACATCGCGATCATCCGTTCACTCCGCAATCTTCGTTTCGTGGGATTTCAATTCTGCGTACAGCGCGTCGGGGATGGCGCGCGGACGGAAATCCGCCGCGCCCAGCGCCGCGACGCGCACCTGCGCATCCAGCAGCAGCGATCCGCCGCGGCGGATCGCCTGGTCCAGCACCAAGCTCGCGCGCCGGCATCCGCTCAGCGACACCGACACGTCCAGAACATCGTCCAAACGCGCGGGAGCGCGGAAATCGACCCGCATCGCCCGCACCGCGAACACCAGATCGTGCTCCGCGCGCAGCGTTTCCTGGCCGTGCCCGAGCGCGCGCATCCATTCGGTGCGCGCCCGCTCCAGGAACGCCAGGTATTGCGCGTGGTAGACCACGCCACCGGCGTCGGTATCTTCCCAATACACGCGTGTCGGCCAACTGAACATGGAGAAAACGCCCGGGAACTCGCAGAAACAGCCGCAATGATAGCGGCTGCGGACGCTGCGCCGAACCTCAGCCGACGTTTTCCGGCCCTTCGTCGGCCGCGAAAAGATCCGCGTTGGGGCGTTTGGGCTTGAGCCCGAGGTGGCGATACGCCTTGTGCGTGGCCATCCGGCCGCGCGCGGTGCGGACCAGGAAACCCTGCTGGATCAGATACGGTTCGATCACGTCTTCCAGCGTGCCGCGCTCCTCGCTCAGCGCCGCGGCCAGCGATTCGACGCCGACCGGGCCGCCGTCGAAGTTGTCGATGATCAAGTTGAGCAGGCGCCGGTCGAGCTCGTCGAAGCCTTCCGGATCGACCTTCAGCATCTGCATCGCCGCCTGTGCCACCGCGTGGTCGATGTGCCCACCGGCGCGCACCTGGGCATAGTCGCGCACCCGCCGCAGCAGGCGGTTGGCGATGCGCGGGGTGCCGCGCGCGCGGCGCGCGATCTCGCCCGCGCCTTCGGTCGCGCAATCGATGCCGAGGATCTTGGCCGAACGCCGCACGATCCGCGCCAGCTCCTCGGCGCTGTAGAACTCCAGCCGCTGCACGATGCCGAAGCGGTCGCGCAGCGGCGCGGTCAGCAGACCGGCGCGGGTGGTGGCGCCGATCAGGGTGAAGGGCGGCAGATCGAGCTTGATCGAACGCGCGGCCGGGCCTTCGCCGATCATGATGTCGATCTGGAAATCCTCCATCGCCGGATACAGCACTTCTTCGACCACCGGCGAGAGGCGATGGATCTCGTCGATGAACAGCACGTCGTGCGGTTGCAGATTGGTCAGCAGCGCGGCCAGGTCGCCGGCCTTCTCGATCACAGGCCCCGAGGTCACCCGCAGATTGACGCCGAGCTCGTTGGCGATGACGTGGCTCAGCGTGGTCTTGCCCAACCCCGGCGGCCCGAAGATCAGCACATGGTCGAGCGCCTCGCTGCGGTGCTTGGCCGCTTCGATGTAGATCGCCAACTGCTCGCGCACCGGCTGCTGGCCCAGGTATTCGTCCAGCCGCTTGGGGCGGATCGACGCCTCGATGGCGTCGTCTTCGCGGGTCGCGTCTGAGCCGATGATGCGCGGGTCGTTCATGCGGCTATGTTCGCACGAGACGGCGCGGCGCGGCTCCCGCGGCCGCCGGCTCAGGCGAAGTGCACGTCGTAGCGCTCCTGCATCTCGGCCAGGGCGCGTTCGTCCAGCTCGCCGCGCAGGATGCTCGGCAGGCTGCGGAAATAGCCGAACCGGTCCACGCCGGGCACCAGGGTCACCAGCACGTCGGCCGTTTTCCCGGCCGCAGCGCGGAACGCGTGCACGACGCCGGGCGGGACGACCGCATATCCGCCTTCGTCGATGCGGACGGTTTCGCCTTCGATGTCCATCTCCAGCGTGCCCTCCAGCACGTAGAAGGCTTCGCTCGATTTCTTGTGCAGATGCCGTTTGGCGCCGGCCGCGCCCGCTTCCAGGCGCAGCCGGTTGGCGCCCAGCGCGCCGCAGCAATCGCTGGCGTCGGCCAGCAGCCACAGGCGGCTGCCGTCGCCGGCCAGGATTTCGGCGTCTCTCGCCTGGATCACGAAGGCCCGATTAGCGGTCATGGAAGAAACCTCGCGCGATGGATATGGACGCGAGTGTAGGAACGCAGGCGCCGCAAACCGCCGCCGCGGATGGAACGATCCTTCTCGGCCGTGCCGACGGATCGCTGCCCGCCCGGCGCCGAACGGATGCGTCAGATCTCGACCTGCGCGCCGAGCTCGACCAGCCGATTGCCCGGAATCCGGAAGAACCCGGTCGCCGGCGCAGCATTGCGGTGCATGAAGGCGAACAGCTTGTCGCGCCAGATCGGCATCCCGCGGTGGCGGCTGGCGACCACGGTTTCGCGACTGGCGAAATAAGTGGTGTCCATCGGATCGAAATAGATGCCGCCGGCGTCGCAGCTGCGCATCAGCGCCAGCGGCACGTCGGGCGATTCGATGAAGCCGTAGCGGATCAGGACGCGGTAGAAATCGTCGCCGATCGGCTCGATCTTCAGGCGCTTGTTCGCCGGCGCGATCGGCACCGTCAGCGTCTCCACGGTCAGGAACACGTTGCGCTCGTGCAGCACCTTGTTGTGCTTCAGATTGTGCAGCAGCGCATGCGGCACCACGCCCGGATCGGCGGTGAGGAAGACGGCGGTGCCGGGCACGCGCGCCGGGGGCGCCAGCATCAGGCCCGGCAGGAAGCTGTCCAGCTGGATGCCTTCCTTGCGCACTTCCTCGTGCAGCAGTTCGCGCCCGCGGCGCCAAGTGCGAAGCAGAGTGAACACCAACAGGCCCAGCAGCACCGGGAACCACGCGCCGTCGAGGAACTTGGCGCCGTTGGCGAACACGAAGCCGGCGTCGACGATGAAGAACACCACGCACAGCGGCAGCACGATCGTGCGCCACTTCGGCCACAACGCGCGCGCCACCAGCGCCAGCAGCAGCGTGTCGATCAACATCGTCGCCGACACCGAGATGCCGTAAGCGGTGGCCAGCGCGGTCGAGCTGCGGAACATCAGTACCACCACCAGCACCGCGATCATCAGCACCCAATTGATGTAGGGCACGTAGATCTGGCCGATGGTCTCGCGCGAGGTGTGCTTGATCTGCATCCGCGGGATGTAGCCCAGCTGCATCGCCTGCCGCGCCACCGAATAGGCGCCGGTGATCACCGCCTGCGAGGCGATCACCGCGGCCATCGTGGCCAGCACGATCATCGGATACAGCGCCCACGACGGCACCGCTTCGAAAAACGGATTGACCACCGCGTCCGGATGCTTGAGTACGAACGCGCCCTGGCCCAAATAGTTCAGCATCAGGCAGGGCAGCACCATGATGTACCAGGCGTAGCGGATGGGCCTGGCGCCGAAATGGCCCATGTCGGCATACAGCGCCTCGCCGCCGGTCACCGCCAGCACCACCACGCCCAGGATCAGCACCGAATGCGAACCGTGCTGGAGGAAGAAGCGCGCGCCCCACAGCGGATTCAGCGCCTTCAGCACTTCCGGCGCGTCGACGATGTTGTGGATGCCGATCGCGGCCAGGGCCAGAAACCAGAGCGAAGTGATCGGCCCGAACACCTTGCCGACTTTTTCCGTGCCGAAGCGCTGCGCGACGAACACGGCGATCAGGATCACGACGGTGATCGGCACGATGAAGCGGTGCAGGCCCGGCGCGGCGACTTCCAGGCCTTCCACCGCGCCAAGCACCGAGATCGCCGGCGTGATCACGCTGTCGCCGAAGAACAGCGAGGCGCCGAAGATGCCCAGGATGCCGACCACGTAGGCCGAGCGCCCGCCCTTGGCGAGCGTGCGCTGGGCCAGCGTCATCAACGCCATGATCCCGCCCTCGCCTTCGTTGTCGGCGCGCATGATGATGGTCACGTACTTCACCGTCACCACGATCATCAGCGCCCAGAACACCAGCGACAGGATGCCGAGCACGGTGTCGTGGTTGCCGGTCAAGCCGAAATGAGGGGAGAACGCTTCCTTCAGCGTGTACAGCGGACTGGTGCCGATGTCGCCGAACACCACCCCGATCGCGCCCACCACCAGCGCCGGCAAGCCGGGCTTGCCGTGGCCGTGATGGTCGTGCGAATTGCCGTTGCGTGAGGTGGCCATGGGCTTCCTGTCGCGTCCGCGCGGCGGACCGTGCGGAGTCAACGAAGCGCGGACTGTAGCGCTTTGCGGATGATGGTTTCGGCAGCGTCGCCGTCGGCGGCCGCGACTTTAGCCATGCGCTGCGCTTCGGCGGGCTTGTAGCCGAGCTGCTGCAAGGCCACGATCGCTTCGGAAAGCGGATCCGCCGGCCCCTTGCCGGCCGCGATCGGCGACGCGCCGCCCAGCAGGTCCGCGGCGCGGTCGCGCAATTCCACGACCATGCGTTCGGCGGTCTTCTTGCCGATGCCCGGGATCCGCGTCAGCGCGGTCACGTCGCCCGTCTGCACCAGCCGCGCGAACTCGTCCACCGACACGCCCGACAGCACCGCCAGCGCGATCTTGGCCCCGATGCCGCTCACCCGCTGCACGTCGCGGAACAGGCGTCGCTCGGATTCGCTGAGGAAGCCGTACAGCGACACGCTGTCTTCCTTCTGCGCGTAATGGGTGAACAGCGACACCTCGCGGCCGGCCTCGGGCAAGTCGTAGAAAGTGCTCATCGGCGCTTCCAGCTCGTAGCCGACGCCGTGCACGTCCACCACCAGCCAAGGCGGTTGCTTGTGGAGCAGGATTCCTTTCAGACGTCCGATCATGCGTCGCGCCTTGCGTTGAGTAGCCCGGGTAAGCGCAGCGCACCCGGGGTCACGTCGCGACGCCGTCCCGGGTGCGCTGCGCTTACCCGGGCTACGGTCCGCCTCCGCGGGAATGGCGGCTTGAAAGCGCTCATTTCCGGCTCCAAGCCTCGCGCACGTTCACGCCCAGGCGCTTCGCGCTCGCCCGCACGTGCGCATGCGTGATCGCCACCGCCAGCGCGTCGGCCGCGTCGGCCTGCAATTTGCCTTTCAAATTCAGCATGACGCCGACCATGTGCTGCACCTGGACCTTGTCCGCGCCGCCCTTGCCCACCAGCGCCAGTTTGATCTCCTTGGCGGCGTATTCGTGCACCGGCAGGTCGCGCATCACCACCGCGCACAAGGCCGCGCCGCGGGCCTGGCCGAGTTTCAGCGCGGAATCCGGATTGCGGGCCATGAAGACCTGCTCGATCGCGACCTCGTCGGGCCGATGGGCGTCGATTATCCCGGACAAGCCTTCGAGCAATAGCTTCAACCGGCGCGGGAAGTCGGTTTTGGCGGCGGGATCGGCCAGCAGGTCCAGCGGTCCGTGGAAGACGTGCGTGGTCTTGCCGGCGCCGTCCACGTCGATGATGCCCACGCCGGTCCGCTGCGAACCGGGATCGATGCCGAGGATGCGGGTCACGTCGCCGGCTATGCGTACGCGTCTTCGCCGAGATCGGCGTTGCTGTACACGTTCTGCACGTCGTCCATGTCCTCCAACCAGGCCAGCAACTTGGCGACTTGCTGCGCGGTTTCGCCTTCGACGGCGATGTCGTTGTCGGCGCGCATCGTCACTTCGGCCAGATCGGGCTTCAGGCCCGCCTTTTCCATCGCCGACTTCACTTCGGCGAAATTCTCGGGCGCGATCAGCACTTCGATGGAACCGTCGTCGGGATAGGCGACCACGTCGTCGGCGCCGGCTTCGATCGCGGCTTCGGTGATCTTGTCCTCGTCGCCGGCCGCGAACGCCAGCACGCCGAGCTTCTTGAACATGAAGGCGACCGAACCGTCGGTGCCGAGGTTGCCGCCGAATTTGCCGAACGCATGGCGCACGTCGGCGACGGTGCGGACTTTGTTGTCGGTCAAGCAGTCGACGATCACCGCCACGCCGCCCGGCGCATAGCCTTCGTAGCGGATCTCTTCGTATTCCACGCCTTCCAGCTCGCCGGTGGCCTTCTTCACGGCGCGTTCGATCACGTCCTTGGACATGTTGGCCGACAAGGCCTTGTCGATCGCGCTGCGCAGGCGCGGATTGGCGGCCGGATCGCCGCCGCCGGCGCGGGCGGAAACGGAAATCTCGCGGATGATCTTGGTGAAGATCTTGCCGCGGCGGGCGTCCTCGGCGTTCTTGCGGGCCTCGATGGACGGTCCTCTACCCATGGAAATTCCGGATCCGGCGGTGGAAAGTCGCGATTTTACTCGATCCGCCCGGTCCGCCGCGGATCAACGCCGGAACCGCCCCTCGCGCAGGAATTCGGCCGCATGCCGCGCCGCGTCCGCGGAAAACAACAGGCCGCTGTGGCCGGCCTCGACTAGGACATGGTCGGCCAGCGCGGGGCTGCGGGTTTCCTCCACCGAAACCGTGCCGTCGTGCTCGCCGTCGAAATGGGCGAAGAAATTGCCCAGGCCGTGCGGCAGCCGGCCCGCCACCATGCCCACCCGGAACCGCTCGGGCCACACCGCGCAGCCTTCCTGCAGCAACGGCGCGCTCCGCCCCAGCATCAAGCCGGCGACCGGCACGTGCGCCAGTCCGGCGGCGGCGGCGCTGCCGCACAAAGGCACGCCCAGGCAGACCACGCGTTCCACCGGCAGATCAGGATGCGCGGCCAGCGCTTGCAGCGCGATCAACCCGCCCAGGCTGTGGGCCACGACATGCGTCGGCCCGCCGGCGCGAAGCTGTTCGGCCAATTGCGGCACCGCCGAATCGGGACCGCCGACGACGCTGTGGTAGCCGAAAGTTTCCGGCGCGAAACCTTCCGCTTTCAGCCGCGACGCGAACCATTGCATGGTCGGCGCGACCATCCAGATGCCGTGCAGCAGGACAACGCGGTCGGTCGCCATTCGTTCTTTCCGGGCCTCGCTAACGATCTGCGATCATGAAGGAAAGCCCGCGCTTTGTAGAGTCGAGCCTGCTCGACTGCTCTTCGTTCCGGCAATGCAATGACCGGACAGAAAAGCAGTCGAGCAGGCTCGACTCTACAAAATCGGCGGAAACGCGGCGGACGGGGTCGCCGTCCGCCGCGCGGCGATCAGCAATCGTGCAAGGTCAAACCCGTCGGCGCGCCGGCATTGCCCCAGGTCTGGATGCTGCCGTCACATTCGATGCGGCCGCCGCCGACCGGATTGCCGCTGCTGTCGTAACGCGTCCATTCGGCCCATTCCTCGCCGAGGATCGGCCAGCGCGCCGATGCGGTGCCGGCGACGAACAGCAACAGGAAAACCGCTGCGGCGATGCGCAGGATTCGGTTCGTACGTTCCATGTTCCACTCCTTTGGCTAGTCTTCCCCCTGCAAGGGCAAGGCTAGCGCCGATATCGGAGCGGCGCGTTGGGGTGCGTCACGTTTTTCGCGTAGCCCGGGTAAGCGCAGCGCACCCGGGCCGTCGTCGCGACGCGGTCCCGGGTGCGCTGCGCTTACCCGGGCTGCGTTTACGCCGCGGGCTTCTCTCGGACGGAGATATGCACTTCGGCCAATTGCTTGTCCGGCACCGGCGACGGCGCACCGGTCATCAGGCATTGCGCAGTGGTGGTCTTGGGGAACGCGATCACGTCGCGGATCGATTCGGTGCCGGCCATCAGCGCGGCGATGCGGTCGATGCCGAAAGCGATGCCGCCGTGCGGCGGGGCGCCGTACTTCAGCGCGTCCAGCAGGAAGCCGAATTTGCCCTGCGCCTCTTCCGCGCCGATGCCGAGCAGGTCGAACACCGCGCTCTGCATCGACGAGCGATGGATGCGGATCGAACCGCCGCCGATCTCGTTGCCGTTCAGCACCATGTCGTAGCCGCGCGACACCGCGGTCTTGGCGTTGGCGCGCAAGTCCGCCTCGTCGTCGACGGCGGGCGCGGTGAACGGGTGATGCAAGGCGACGTAACGGCCTTCTTCCTCGTCCCATTCGAACATCGGGAAATCGGTGACCCACAGCGGCGCCCAGCCTTCGGCGACCAGGCCCAGGTCCTTGCCCAATTTCAGCCGCAGCGCGCCCATGAAATCCGACGCGGTCTTGTAGGTGGCCGCGCCGAAGAACAGCAGATCGCCGGTCTGCGCGCCGGTCGCCTGCAGGATCGCGGCGAGCGTCGCGTCGTCCAGGAACTTGGCGATCGGCGAATTGACGCCATCGCGCCCCTTCGCCGCGTCTTCCACCTTCAGCCACGCCAGGCCCTTGGCGCCGTACTTGGCGGCGTGCGCGGCGTAGTCGTCGATCTGCTTGCGCGACAGCGTCGCGCCGCCCGGCGCGCGCAGCGCGACCACGCGGCCGTCTTCGTGGTTCGCCCAATCCGCGAATACCTTGAACTCCGAGGTTTTCACCAACGCGGCGACGTCGACCAGCTCCAGCGCGATGCGCAGATCCGGCTTGTCCGAACCGTAACGGCGCATGGCTTCTTCGTAAGTCATGCGCGGGAACGGGCTCGCCAGTTCGACTTGCATCACTTCGCGGAACACGTCGCGCATCATGCCTTCGACGGCGTCCTGCACGATCTTTTCGTCGACCCAGGCGAATTCCATGTCGAGCTGGGTGAATTCCAGCTGGCGGTCGGCGCGCAGGGCCTCGTCGCGGAAGCAGCGCGCGATCTGGTAGTAGCGGTCGAAGCCGGCCATCATCAGGATCTGCTTGAACAGCTGCGGCGACTGCGGCAAGGCGTAGAACTCGCCCGGATGCATCCGCGCCGGAACCAGGAAGTCGCGCGCGCCCTCGGGCGTGGCTTTGGTGAGGATCGGCGTTTCGATGTCCTGGAAGCCGCGCGCGTCCAACCATCGGCGCAGCGCCTGCACCAGCTTGATGCGGGTACGCATCATCCGCTGCATGTCCGGCGTACGCAGATCCAGGTAGCGGTACTTGAGCCGAATGTCTTCGCCCGGATTTTCGTGCGCGTGGAACGGCAGCGGCTCGGCTTTGTTCAACAGCTCGATCTGGGTCGCCACGACTTCGACGCGGCCGGTCTTGATCTTCTCGTTCACCGATTGGCGCTTGCGCACCACGCCGGTGACGCGCAGGCAGTCTTCGTAACCCACGTGCGCGGCGGCGGCGATCACTTCGGCATTGCCGGCGGTGTCGGCGTCGGGTTCGGCGACGACCTGGACGATGCCTTCGTGGTCGCGCAGATCGATGAAGCACAGGCCGCCGAGGTTGCGGGCGACGTCGGCCCAGCCGCACAAGGTGACGGTCTGGCCGATCAGCGCCTCGTCGACGAGGCCGCAGTAATGGGTACGCATTAGGAACTCCGGAGCGGGCCGGCCCGCATGAGCGGCCGGCCGGTGGGGCCCGGCGGCAGGGCCGGAACACGCGATTTTAACGGTTCCGGCGCCTTACTTGGCGACTTGGGCGGCCGCTGAACGGGGAGATCGCAGGCGGCGTCGAGTTCAGCGGTCGTTTTAAACACCAAACCGATCTTGTGGGAGGGGCTTCAGCCCCACAGCAACCCGCCGAAAAGCGTCGGGGCTGAAGCCCCTACCAATCCAACACCACCGCTAGAGGATTTCGCTATGAAAAGGCTGCTCGATTGCGCACTGCTCGCCTTCGGCCTGTCGCTGCTGGCGGTACCGGTGCACGCCCAGATGCAACAACGCGCCTATGCGCCGGAAAACCTGCGCACCCTGCCCTACAACGACCAAGTCCGGGTGATCAGCCTGGAATACCAGGAGCAATCGCGCGGCCGCCGCATTCCGGACGACCAACTGCGCTTCTATCTGGACCAGGTCAACCGTTCCAACTGGACCTTCAGCCGGATCAAGCAAGACATCTCCCAATCGCTGGGCCACAACAACGGCGGACCGCAACCGCCCTATCCCGGCAACGGCCAACGGATCCGCTGCGAAAGCGTCAACAACCGATCCCAGACTTGCCCCACGCCCTGGCGCGGAGACTCCAGACTGGTCCGGCAGTTGTCGGGCACGGCTTGCGAGGAAGGCCGTACTTGGCAATCGCAGCGCGGCCAAGTCTATGTGGGCGGCGGTTGCCGCGCCGAGTTCGAAGAAGCGCCGTACGATCCGGGCCACGGCATCGGCGGCAGCATCCGCTGCGAAAGCACCAACGGCCGTCCGAATACCTGCCGCACGCCGTGGGCGGGTCCTTCGCGTCTGGTGCGCCAGATCTCCGGATCGGCTTGCGACGAAGGCCGCACCTGGTTTTCGCAGCGCGGACAGGTCTCCGTCAGCGGCGGTTGCCGCGCCGAATTCGCCCCCGGCCGCGGCGGCGGTGGCGGCGGCAATCCGAATTACAGCGTCACCTGTTCCAGCGTAAAGATGCGCCCGACGACTTGCGCCTGGGATTCGCGCAACGGCCGGCCCTATCTGCAACAGCAATTGTCGGGCAGCGCCTGCGTCGAGGGCCGCACCTGGGGCTACGACGGCAACCGCGCCATCTGGGTCAACGGCGGCTGCAGCGGCCGGTTCGCTTCGAGCTGGCGTTGATCGTGCCAAGCGGAGCGGGTTCGCCCCGCTCCGCTTGGGCGGCTTTTAGCCGCGAGCTTTTCGAGTAGGTCGCGACATCTGGGAAAAGCTCGCGGCTAAAGCCGCTCCCACAAGCCGCTCTTATAAATGCAGCCCGCACTTACGCCGCGGGCTTGTCCGCAGGCTTCGCATCGCTCTTGGGCGCGGCCTCGGCTTTCTTCTCCGCGGCGGCCGGCTTGCTGGCGCCCTCGCCCCCTTCAGCCAGGTTGCGCTTCTTGTCGCCGCCTTTCTTGAAGTCGGTTTCGTACCAGCCGCTGCCCGACAAACGGAACGAAGGCGCGGTCACCTGGCGACCGACCGCGTGCGCGCCGCAGTTCGGGCACGTGTCGGGGTCGGGATCCGAGAGTTTCTGCAAGCGGTCGAATTCGTAACCGCATTCGGCGCAGCGGAAGGCGTAGATCGGCATGGCGGGTCGTGTCGCTATCGTTGCTGAGAGGATTCTGGGGCCGGCGGCGGCCGTTTCCAAGGCGGATCAGGCCGCGTTCGCCTCGTAGAGCTGGAGCAGTTCGGCCTCGGCGGCTTGCAAGGCGTCGTGCAGTTCGCCTTGGCGGCGGCCCAAGTCGGCGGCGCGCGCGCCGCCGTCGGCATAGGCGAGCGGATCGGCCAGCGCGCTTTCGATGCCGGCCAATTCGGTTTCCAACTCGGCCACGCGCGCTTCGGCCTTGGCCAATTTGTGCGGATTGACCTTGGCGGTTTTCGGTTTCGGCGCGGGCGACGGAGCCGTTGCTGCGGCCGCCGCGACCGGCCCCGCCAGCGTATCCGCCGCCGGACGCGCGCGCAGCCAGGCGGCGTATTCGTCCAGATCGCCGTCGAAGGGTTCGACCTTGCCGTCGGCGACCCGCCAGAACGTGTCGCTGACCAGGCCGATCAAATGCCGGTCGTGCGACACCAGCACGATGGCGCCGTCGAAATCGCTGAGCGCCTCGGCCAGCGCTTCGCGCATGTCCAGGTCGAGGTGGTTGGTCGGTTCGTCGAGCAGCAGCACGTTCGGCTGGCGCCAGGCGATCAGCGCCAGCGCCAGGCGCGCGCGCTCGCCGCCGGAGAAGCCGTCGATGCTCTCGAAGGCGCGGTCGCCGGGGAAGTTCCACTTGCCCAGGAAATCGCGGAACGATTGCGTCGCCAGGTTCGGCGACAGTTCGCGCAGATGGTCGATGGGCGAAGTGCCTTTCTTCAGCGATTCGACCGTGTGCTGGGCGAAATAGCCGATGCGCAGATCGGGGTGCGCGTAACGCTCGCCGGACAACGGCGGCAGTTCGCCGACCAGCGTCTTCACCAGCGTCGACTTGCCGGCGCCGTTCGCGCCGAGCAGGCCGATGCGGTCGCCTGCCTCCAGGCCGAAGCCGACGTTGTGGAGGATCGTGACGGACGAGGCTCTTGTGGGAGGGGCTTCAGCCCCGACAAGGTTCGCCGCGCCGTCTGTCGGGGCTGAAGCCCCTCCCACATAACCGCAATCGGCATGATTCAGCCGCAGCAACGCATGCGGCAGCTTCAGCGGCTCGGGGAAATCGATCCGCAGTTCGCGCTCGGCGCGCACCGCCTCGGTGCCGGCCAGCTTGGCCAAGCGCTTCATCCGCGACTGCGCCTGCTTGGCCTTGCTGGCCTTGGCCTTGAAGCGGTCGATGAAGCTCTGCAGATGCGCGCGCTCGGCCTGTTCCTTCTCGAACGCAATCTGCTGCTGGCGCAATTGTTCCGCGCGCTGTCGCTCGAACGCGGTGTAGTCGCCCACGTACAGCTTGGCCTTGCCTTCGTGCAGATGCAGGGTGTGGGTGCTGACGTTGTCCAGGAATTCGCGGTCGTGGCTGATCAGCAGCAGCGTGCCGGGATATTTCAGCAGCCACTGCTCCAGCCAGAGCACCGCGTCCAAGTCCAAATGGTTGGTGGGCTCGTCGAGCAGCAGCAGGTCCGATGGCGTCATCAGCGCGCGCGCCAAGTTCAGGCGCACGCGCCAGCCGCCCGAGAACGTGCTCACCGCGCGCGAATGGGTTTCCGCCGGAAAACCCAGGCCATGCAGCAATTTGCCGGCGCGCGCCGTGGCGTCGTAGCCGTTGACCTCTTCCAAGCGGTGATGCGCCTCGGCGACGGCTTCCCAATCCTCGGCCGCGAACGCATTGGCTTCGGCGTGCAGCGCCGCGTGCACGTCGGCGTCCCCGGACAGCACGAAGTCGATCGCGGGATCGGGCAGCGACGGCATTTCCTGGGCGATGCTGGCGATGCGAACGCGATTGGGCACGTCCAGATCGCCGCGGTCGGGCTCCAGTTCGTTGCGGATGGCGGCGAACAGCGAGGACTTGCCGGTGCCGTTGCGGCCGACCACGCCAACGCGCCAGCCTGCGTGCAGGGCCAGGTCGACATCGGACAGCAGCAGGCGTTCGCCGCGCCTTAGGGCGAAATTTCGGAAGGAAATCATGAGGCGCGAATTCTACCGAAGCGGCCGCGGCTGCGCCGGACGCATATATGCGACGGGCATCTCCTCATGCCGATACAGCAATTGACATGATTGTTAAAACGATGTTAAAGCGAATATAGCCGTACTCCATTTCCCCCGAGAGGAGTTCCCGTCCATGCCGTATCGCTCCGCTTTCGACCGTTCCCGCCGTCCGCTCGTCCTCGCCGTGCTTAGCGCGCTCGCGATTCCCGCCTTCGCCCAGCAACCCCCCGCCCCCACACCTGCCGATGCCGTCAGGACGCTCGACAACGTCGTCGTCACCGGCACGCGCGTCGCCGACCGCACCGTGGCCGAATCGCTGGCGCCGATAGACGTGATCACGCCCGAGACGCTGCAATCGACCGGTACCTCCGAACTCGCCTCGGCCTTGGCGCGCGCCCTGCCCTCGCTGAATTTTCCGCGGCCGGCGATCACCGACGGCACCGACGCGATCAAGCCGGCGCAGCTGCGCGGCCTGGCGCCCGATCAGGTGCTGGTGCTGGTGAACGGCAAGCGCCGCCA
The DNA here is from genome assembly GCF_005239095.1 of Luteimonas gilva. GTDB lineage: Bacteria > Pseudomonadota > Gammaproteobacteria > Xanthomonadales > Xanthomonadaceae > Luteimonas_C > Luteimonas_C gilva. The sequence goes on from NZ_SZUA01000001.1 coordinate 1,669,345, forward strand.
CACCACCGCGCTGATCAACCTCAACGGCAGCCAGGGCCGCGGCTCTTCGCCGGTGGACATCAACGCGATTCCGATCGCCGCCGTCGAGCGCGTGGAAGTGCTGCGCGACGGCGCTTCGGCGCAATACGGTTCGGATGCGATCGCCGGCGTGATCAACATCGTGCTCAAGGGCGGCGCCGGCGGCGGCATCGAAGCCAAGTACGGGCAAATGTCCGCCGGCGACGGCGCGCAGACCCAGCTGATCGGCGACGGCGGCTTCAATTTCGCAGGCGACCGCGGCCAAGTGCATCTGGCCGCGCAAGCCCTGCACAACGAACAGACCGACCGCGCGCAGCCCGTGGATCTGAGCGCGGTGCCGCTGCCCAATCCGGTGCCGCCGCTGGGCAAGGTGGTGCAGCGCTACGGCGATCCGAAAGTGAGCCAGGGCGCGATATCGGTCAACGGCGAGTTCGCCTTCACCGACGACATCACCGCCTATGGCTTTGCGATGGCCAGCAACCGCGACGCCCTGTCCAACGGCTTCTTCCGCGCCGCCAACGACAGCCGCAACAATCCGGCCATCTATCCGAACGGCTTCCTGCCGCAGATCCACAACCTGGCGCAGGACCGCTCGGCCGTGTTCGGCGTGCGCGGCCAGTTCGCCGGCGGCTGGGACTGGGACGTGAGCTACAACTACGGCTACAACCACCTGTCGTTCAACATCGAGCACACCTTGAACCGCAGCCTGGGCAACAGCTCGCCGACGCAGTTCTACGCCGGCGCGCTGGAAGTCACTCAGAACGTGTTCAACGCCGACCTCAGCAAGCCGTTCGACGTCGACTGGCTGGCCGGGCCGCTGACTTTCGCGGTCGGCGCCGAATACCGGCGCGAGAAGTTCAACGAAAGTCCAGGCGAACTCGGCTCCTACGTCGACGGCGACGGGCCGGTGAACACGCCGCCCGGCGCGCAGGTCTTTCCCGGCTTCAAGCCGAGCGACGCCGGCCATTACGACCGCCACAGTTCGTCGGTCTACGTAGACCTCGAAGCCGACATCACCGAGAAGCTCTCGGCCGGCATCGCCGGGCGCTACGAGAAATACAGCGACTTCGGCAACACCACGTCCGGCAAGCTCTCGGCGCGCTACGCGTTCACCGATGCGGTGGCCTTGCGCGCCACGGTATCGACCGGCTTCCGCGCGCCGTCGCTGCAGCAGCAGTTCTTCCAGTCCACCGCAACCAACTTCATCGGCGGCGCGCCGTTCGACGTGCGCACTTTCGCGGTGACCGATCCGGTGGCGATCGCGCTCGGCGCCGAACCGCTGAAGGCGGAAGAATCGACCAACTACGGCTTAGGACTGGTGCTGCAACCGGCCGACGGCCTGTACATCACCATCGACGCCTACCAGATCAAGATCGACGACCGCATCATCCTGTCCGAGAACCTGATCGGCGCCGCGGTCACCAACTTCCTGGCCGCGCGCGGCATCACCGGCGTCACCGGCGGCCGCTACTTCACCAATGCGGTCGACACCAAGACCCAAGGCGTGGATCTGGTCGGCACTTATCGCTGGAAGCTGAGCGGCGGCAATCTCGATTTCACCGCCGGCTACAACTACAACAAGACCGAGATCGAGAAGATCGCGCCGAATCCGCCGGAGCTGACCTCGGGCGGCTTGAACCTCAACCGCATCGGCCGCGTCGAACAGGGCCGCATCACGAAAGGCGCGCCGCGCGACAAGACCTTCCTCGGCGGCGTCTGGAACAGCGACCATTGGAACTTCAGCGTCGGCGCCACCCGCTACGGCGAATTCACCGTACTGTTCGATCCGGCCTCGGCCAACCGCGACCAGACTTTCGGCGCGAAGTGGACTCTGGATCTGGCCGCGACCTACAAGCGCAACGGCTGGGAATACACGATCGGCGGCGACAACGTGCTCGACGAATATCCGGACGAGATCATTCCGCCCAACACCACCGGCGGCCAGATCCCGTACAGCGCGGCTTCGCCGTTCGGCTTCAACGGCGCATTCGTGTACGGCAAGGTCGGGTATAAGTGGTGAATGGCCGACATCGAGTCGCAGCTCAGCTTCGAGCCCTCTCCCGCTTGCGGGAGAGGGTTGGGTGAGGGCAAGCACGTCGCAGCGAATCCCCGGGTGCGCTCCGCTTACCCGGGCTACGCTCAACGCTTCACCGGTACCGCATTCGAAGGCGCATTCTCTTTTGCCGGCTTGGGCGCATCCGGCCGCGCCACCGCGTACATCTCCCAAGCGATCTTGCTCGACAGCGCGCGGCGGTCGTCGCCTTCGACGTACAGATCGAAGTGAGTGCGGCCCGGCAGGAAGCGCACGTCGGTCTTGGCGCCCAGCGATTCCAGCGTAGCCTTCAGCTTGCGCGCTGCGCCGTCCAGATAGAACGTGTCGGCGTCGCCGACGATGACGTGGATCTTGCCGTCCAAATCCGGCTTCAGCGCCGGCCATTGCGTGCGCAGCTTGTGCGCGATGTCGTAATGGTCGCGCCAATACGCCGCGACCTGCGGATCGACCTTGCCGGTATCGCGATCGAACAGCGGCACCGGGCGGCCGTCCGCGCCGCGCGGCGAGAACACCCATTCGAACGAAGCCATCTGCCCGCCGTACGGGCCGAGCACGCGTTCGAGCCGGGAGAACTGCTCGAAGCTCGCCTTCACTTCGCCCTTGTCGCGCACCAGCGGCACTGCGCCGCCGTCGGGCTTGCGGTAGACGTTGGCGTCCTTGGCATAGAGGTCGACGCCGGTGAAATCGGTGAAGTCGCTGGGGTCCGGCGAAGTCGACCAAGTGCCGCCGAAAACCTTCGGATACGCCACCTGCAGCCACAGCGTCGCCCAACCGCCGGAGGAATGCCCGGTGAGGAAACGGCCCGAAGGCTGCGCGTCCATCCGATAGCGCTTTTCCAAGTCCGGAATCAGTTCGGTGGTGAGCGCGGCGCCCCAGGGACCGTTGTTGACCGAATCGGCGAATTCGTGCGTGCCGCTGGCGCCGGATTCGTCCAGGAAGACCCAGATCATCGGCGGCATGCGCCCGTCGCGCATGCGCTTGTCGACCGACCCCGCTTCGGCGATCAGATGCTTCAATTTGCCGGTGAACCCGTGGGTGAAGTACACGGTGGGATAACGCTGCTGCGTTTGTTCGGCGTAACCGGGCGGCAACAGCACCCAGCCGCGCATATGCAACGGGCGCCCCCAGAACGCGCTCAGGGCGGGACTGACGAAATCCACGCGCTCGGCGTGCGGCAGCGCCGCCGCCGCGTCGTCCTTCACTTCCTTCGGCGCATCGGCCGGCAGATCCCAGGTCGGCGCGCTTTCGCCCGGCAGTTCGCGCACCAGCGGCAACGGCGCGATCGCACCGCCGCCGAGCTCGACCGTGGCCACGTCGCTGACCCAATCGCCCGCGCCGCGGCCACCGTAGTTGTAATCGCCGTTCACGTCCAAAACGGCCTGCACCGCGTACTCGCCCGGCTTGAGCTTGGAGAACGCCTCGGGGAAGGCGAGCGTCTCGGTGTCGGCGCGCAAGGTTTCGCCCGGCGCCAGATGCGGCACGTCCATCGCCGCGACGCTGACCTGCGAAGGGTCGAAAGGATCGTTGTCGACCTGCTCGATCTTGCCGTCCTTGGCCGCGGCGCGCGCCGCATCCGCCGGCATCGCGAACACCAGCAGGCGCCCGGAAACCGGATGCGCGGCGGAAGCGCTGAGCTGCACGCGCAGGCCGTCGGCTTGCGCCGCATCGTCGCGGCGGCAGCCGGCGAGCAGGAGCAACAGGATCAGGCTTGCGCCGGCGGTGCGTCGGATGAGGTATGCGGCCATGTCTGCGCCTCGGGCGGAAAGGCGCAGTCAAGCACGAAGATCGGCCTCGGGCCAATGACGAGAGTCACAGCCGCTCGATGAAGCAGTAGCCCGGGTGGAGCGAAGCGATACCCGGGGGCGCCATATTTCACGAGATAACGCGTCCCGGGTATCGCTTCGCTCCCCCGGGCTACGGAAGCGCCGGTCAGCGCTTCGGCTGGAACCGCAGGCTCAGGGTGTAGCTGCGGCCCGGCTGGTTGTAATACGCGGCGGTTTCGTATTCGCGATCGAACACGTTGTCTGCGTTCAACTGGATGGTCCAGTCTTCGCTCAGCGCGTAACCGATGCGCAGATCGACCAACGAATAGCCCGGCAAACGCGTGCGGTTGGCGATGTCGTCGTAACGCTGGCCTTCGGCATAGACGCTGCCGCCGACGCGGAACGCGCCGAACGCGCGGTCGACGTCGATCCGGCCGCTCTGGCGCGCGCGCCGCGGCAGGAACTTGTCGCGGTTCGGGCCGCGGCTGTCGTTGCGCGGATCCATCCAGGTCGCGGTGCCGGCCAGCGTCCAGGCGCCGATGCCGAAATCGGCGCTGGCTTCGGCGCCGCGGATGCGCGCGCGGTCCAGGTTGACCGGCAGGAAGGTCAACGCATCGAACGTGATCAGGTCTTCGGCGCGGGTCTGGTACGCGCTGAGCGACCAGTTGCCTTGCGCGTGCGCGCCGCGCAAGCCCAATTCCGCGCTGCGCGAAGTCTCGGGACGCAGGTTCGGATTGGCGAATCCAGGGTAGTACAGATCGTTGAAGGTCGGCGCACGGTAGGCGGTGCCGTAGCTGGCGATCAATTTCAGGTCTTCGGTGAACGCGAATCCGTAACGCAGGCTGCCGGTGGTTTCGCCGCCGAACTGGCTGTCGTCGTCGCGGCGCACGCTGGCTTGCCAGCTCTGCTTGCCGAAATCGCCCTGCCATTGGCCGAACACGGCACGGTTGATCCGCTGCGAGGCATCGAAAGGCGTGCTGCTGTCGACCCGATCCCGCTGCCAATCTAAGCCCAGGCTCAGCAGGCCCGCGTTGCCGGTTGCGATGTCGGCTTGCAGCGAGCCGAGGTCGCGATGGGTATCGAAGCGGCTGGAAAACACGCCGTCGGCGGTGTCGTCGCTCTCGTCGACGCTGCGGCCGACGTTGAGCGTGAAGGACAGATCCTTCGAGGGCGCATAGCGCAAGCGCGCGCCGTTCACCTGCTGCACCACGTCGGCGTGGTTGGCGAAGCCGTCGTAGTCGTTATGGCCTTCCGCACGGAACACGCGCGCTTCCGCGTCCCAGGCTTCGTTGAAGCGGTAGCCGCCCTGCAGCGACAGCGAATTGTTTTCGTAGCCGTCCTTATCCGGTTCGTCGGCGAAGCAGCCGACGAACCGCGGGAAGCCGAAGCCGCGGCAGGCGTCGATGCCGTCGGTGCGCTCGTGCGCGGCGTTGATCGAGTACCAACCGTTGCCCTGTTTGCCGGCGACGCCGGCGCTGGCCCGATGCGTATCGAAACTGCCGAGCGCGACGCTGGCGTGCGGCGTGAACGCGCCTTCGGGCCGGCGGGTGAAGATTTGGATCACGCCGCCGAGCGCTTCCGAACCGTACAGGCTGGAGAACGGGCCGCGCACGATTTCGATGCGCTCGATCTGGTCGACCGGAATGTCCTGGAACGCGGTCAAGCCGGCGCTGGCCGAACCGATGCGCACGCCGTCGACCATCACCAGTATCTGCTGTCCGCCGGCGCCGCGCAGCGATACCGTCGTGATCTTGCCGACGCCGCCGGTGTTGGCGAAAGTCAGGCCGGGCGTGCCGCGCAGCAATTCCGGCAGCGAAGCCGGCTGCAGGCGGTCGATGCGTTCGCGGTCGATCACCGTGATCGACGCGAGCGTGTTGGCCAACGACTGCGGCGTGCGCGTGGCGGTGACGACGATCTGGTCGAGATCGGTGACCGCGGCCGATTCGGCGTTCGCCTGCGCGCAGGCGAACGAAACGGCGACGGCCAACGCGAGACGCGCGGTATAGGGATGACGCAATGGCATGGTGAGCTCCTGGCCGCGCCTGCCCGCGCGGAATGGCTGGGAAGGACAGGCGGCGGAGCGCATGGGTCGCGCCGCGGAGGCGCGATTCCACGACATCGCCCACCGCGTGTCTGGTCTACCGAAGGCCGGTCTCCGGGCTCGCGAGCGAAGACGCGGACGTCTTCGGAACGGCGCCTTCCCATGCGGATGCACAGTGGCTGTTTGCCGTTCCCAGGCCTTGCGGCCGATGCTCGCCTACCGTTGCGGGGGCAGCTCCGGGATTGCCGTCTTGGCGCACCGGATTCCCGTTTCAACCGCTGGCGTACGAACGCGCGCGGTCACCTCAGGCGGGGCGCAGTTTAGCGGCGTTTGCGGCCGCGCGATAGCGGAAATCGGCATATCCGCATAATCTTCCGTACTTATGGACGCCTCGCCGGACTCCCCCGCCGCCCCCGCCCTGCTCAACGCCGTCGAAGCGCGCATCCTCGGCTGCCTGGTGGAGAAGGAAGCCACTACGCCCGATGCGTATCCTCTGACGCTCAACAGCTTGGTGTTGGCCTGCAACCAGAAGACCTCGCGCGATCCGGTCACGAATTTGAATCCGGGCGAGGTCGAGCACGCCCTGCGGCAGATGGAAGTGCGCGGCTTGGTCAAGTCGCAGCATTCGGCGCGCGCCGGCCGCTATGCGCATCGGATGGAAGCCGTGCTCAGCCTGACCCGCCAGCAGACCGCGCTGCTCGCCCTGCTGATGCTGCGCGGGCCGCAGACCTTGCACGAACTGCTCGGCCGCAGCGAACGCTGGGCGAAGTTCGAAGGCGTCGATGACGTGCAGCACGCACTGGAACGCTTGGCCGCACGCGAGCCCGCCTTCGCGATGAAACTGCCGCGCGGCAGCGGCCAGCGCGAAGACCGTTACGGGCATCTGCTCTGCGGTCCGTTGTCCGAAGCGCAGCTCGCGGCCGCGGCGCGGCCCTCCGCTGCCGGCACGGACGAACAGGCGCTGCGCGAGCGCATCGACGCGCTGGAAGCGCGCGTAGCCGCGTTGGAAGCCAAGCTGGACGCCGCTTCCTGACCGGTTTGCGCCGGCCGCCGATGGCGTTCACTATCGGTCCTCGGATATCGATGGAGCGCCAATGCCGCATCACACCTCGCTGATCGCGATCCTCTGCGTCGGCTTCGTGCTGGCTTTCGTGCTGGGCCTGCTGGCGCAGCGTTTGCGGCTGTCGCCGCTGGTCGGCTACCTGGTGGCGGGCATCCTCGCCGGGCCGTTCACGCCCGGCTTCGTCGGCGACCAAACCCTGGCGCCGCAACTGGCCGAGATCGGCGTGATCCTGCTGATGTTCGGCGTCGGCCTGCATTTCTCGCTGCGCGACCTGATGGCGGTGAAGGCGATCGCCTTGCCGGGCGCGGTCATCCAGATCGCGGTCGCCACCGTGCTCGGCTGGGCGCTGGCGCTGTGGTTGGGCTGGTCGCATGGCGCCGGCCTAATGTTCGGGCTCGCGCTGTCGGTCGCGAGTACGGTCGTGCTGCTGCGTGCGTTGGAAGAACGGCGATTGCTCGAGACGGGCAAAGGCCGCATCGCGATCGGCTGGCTGATCGTCGAAGACCTGGCCATGGTGCTGGCGCTGGTGCTGCTGCCCGCCTTGGCCGGATCGCTGGGCGGCGAAGGCGGCGCCGAAGGCAATGTGTGGTGGGCGTTGCTGCTGACGCTGGGCAAAGTCGGTGCCTTCGTCGCGGTGATGCTGCTCGTCGGACGCCGCGTGATCCCGTGGGTACTGGAACGCGTCGCCGGCACCGGCTCGCGCGAACTGTTCACGCTGTGCGTGCTGGCGGTGGCGATGGGAGTGGCCTTCGGCGCTGCCGAACTGTTCGGCGTGTCGTTCGCTTTGGGCGCGTTCTTCGCCGGCATGCTGCTCAACGAATCCGAGTTCAGCCACAAGGCGGCGCAGGACTCGTTGCCGATGCGCGACGCGTTCGCGGTGCTGTTCTTCGTCTCGGTCGGCATGCTGTTCGATCCGCATATCGTGGTCGAGCGGCCGCTGGCGATCCTGGCGACGTTCCTGATCATCGTGTTCGGCAAGTCGGTCGCGGCCTGGGCGATCGTCCGCGCCTTCGGCAAGTCCAATTCGACCGCGCTGACCATTTCGGCGAGCCTGGCGCAGATCGGCGAATTCTCCTTCATCCTCGCCGGCCTCGGACTCTCGCTGAAGATCCTGCCGCAGGAAGGCCACGACCTGATCCTCGCCGGGGCGCTGCTGTCGATCGTGGTCAATCCGTTCCTGTTCACGATGCTCGACCGCCGTCTGGCCGAGGACGGTGAACGCGAAGCGCGGCACGCTCGCGACGCGCTGGCGGCCGACGACCGCATGCATCCTATTCCGGACGACATCGCCAACCACGCCATCGTCGTAGGCTACGGACGCGTCGGCAGCCAGCTGGCCAAGCTGCTGCACGAGCGCCATGTGCCGGTCGTGGTGGTGGAAGACGACGCCGACCTCATAGCGCAGGCGCGCGCCGCGGGCTTCCCGGGCGTGCGTGGCAACGCCGCGTCCGAGCGCGTGATGCTGGAAGCGCGGCCCGAACGCGCCCAGATCGCCGTGTTCGCGATTCCTTACGCTTTGGAAGCCGGCGAAACCATGGCCCGGTTGCGTGCGATCAACCCCGGGCTGACCTTGCTCGCTCGCGCGCATAGCGAGGCCGAAGTGAAGCACCTGCTCGAACACGGCGCCGACGGTGCGGTGCTGGCCGAACGAGAACTGGCGTATTCGCTGGCGGAGATGGTGATGGCTACCCCGCCCTACCGCTCCGCCCGCCCCGACGTCCCGTAGAGTCGAGCTTGCTCGACCGCTTTTTTGAGTCGATCGCGGAACTGCGCCGATAACCGGTGCGAAAGGCAGTCGAGCAAGCTCGACTCTACGGTTCGTCGCCTAGCGGTTGCGCCGGCATCGGCTTTGACGCAGGCTTCGCCGATCCATGGGGACCGATCATGGCCGAACCGACCGCCCACGCCGAACCGCTCGACTTCGCCACCCGCTACGACCTGCTCAAATCGGTCGTCGCCCGCTACGACAGCTACTACAACCTGGCCGCGGTGAAGGCTTCGCTGCTGCTGACCAGCAACGCGATCTTCCTGGCGCCGTCGCTGGGCGAGAAAAGCCCGTGGTTGAAGTTCGCCGGCAACGCGGCCGCGATCCGCGGGCTGGTCTCCGCTTCGATGCTGCTGTCGCTGCTTTCGATGATCGCCGCGGCCTTGGTGATCGCTTCGTGGCTGTCGCGCAGCCGCGCCATGGTCGACCATCATTCGATCGTCTTCAGCGAGAGCGTGGCGCGGCAGTCGCCCGACGAATACGCCGGATCGGTGAGCGCGACCACGCAAACCGCTTTGATCGACGATATGGCGCGGCTCGCACAGTTGATGGCGTCGAACCTGGCTTCGAAGTTCCGCTACATCAACCTGTCCCTGGCCGGCCTCGTCGCCGCCGTCGTCTGCGCCTGCATCGCTTTGCTCCTGTAGAGTCGAGCCTGCTCGACCGCTTTCGCTCTTGCCCCGAAGAGCAGTCGAGCAGGCTCGACTCTACGAAAAGCGAGCTCAGCCCTTGGCGAAGGCCAACTGCCCGCCCTCGGCGCCGACCCGCACCGTATCGCCGTTGCCGAACTCGCCGGCGAGTATTTTCTGCGCCAGCGGATTCTCCAACTGCTGCTGGATCGCCCGCTTCAACGGCCGCGCGCCGTACACCGGATCGAAGCCGACGTTGCCGAGCAGTTCCAACGCCTTGTCGGCGATCTCCAGTCGGATCCCGCGTTCGGCCAAACGCTTTTCCAGTCCGCGCAGCTGGATCCTGGCGATCTGCTTGATCTGCGCCTTGTCCAGCGGATGGAACACGACGATGTCGTCCAGCCGGTTGATGAATTCCGGGCGGAAGTGCGCCTGCACCACGCCCATCACCGCGGCCTTCATCTGGGTGTAGCTTTCCGGCGTGCCGTCCGCGGCCATCTCTTGGATCATCTGCGAGCCCAAGTTCGAGGTCATCACGATCACGGTGTTGCGGAAATCCACGGTGCGGCCTTGGCCGTCGGTCAGGCGGCCGTCGTCGAGCACCTGCAGCAGGATGTTGAACACGTCCGGATGCGCCTTCTCGACCTCGTCCAGCAGGATCACGCTGTACGGACGCCGCCGCACCGCTTCGGTCAGGTAGCCGCCCTCTTCATAGCCGACATAGCCTGGAGGCGCGCCGACCAGGCGGCTGACCGAATGCTTCTCCATGAATTCGCTCATGTCGATGCGCACCATCGCATCGGACGAGTCGAACAGGAATTCGGCCAGGGCCTTGCACAGTTCGGTCTTGCCGACGCCGGTCGGCCCCAAGAACAGGAACGAGCCGCTCGGGCGATTGGGGTCGCTCAGGCCCGCGCGCGAACGACGCACCGCATCGGACACGACTTTGATCGCTTCGTCCTGACCGACCACGCGCGCGTGCAGCGCGTCTTCCATCTTCAGGAGTTTCTCGCGCTCGCCTTCCAGCATCTTCGACACCGGGATGCCGGTCCAGCGCGAGACGACCTCGGCGATCTCTTCCGCGGTGACGCGGTCCTGCAGCAGCTTGAAGCCCTTGCTTTCGGCTTCCTGCGCCGCCTTCAGCTGCTTTTCCAGTTCCGGCAACTGGCCGTACTGGATTTCGCTCATCCGCGCGTAGTCCTGGCGGCGCTGCGCGGCCTCCAGTTCGAGCCGCGCGGCTTCGATTTGCTCCTTGATCTTGGTCGCGCCTTGCAGCGTGGCCTTCTCGGCCTTCCACACTTCTTCCAAATCGTTGTATTCGCGCTGCAGCCTCTCGATTTCCTCTTCCAGATCCGCCAAGCGCTTCTTGCTCTCGGCGTCCTTCTCCTTCTTCAGCGCTTCGCGCTGGATCTTGAGCTGGATCAGGCGGCGTTCCTTGCGGTCGAGCTCTTCGGGCTTGGAATCGATCTCCATGCGGATCCGCGACGCCGCTTCGTCCATCAGGTCGATGGCCTTGTCGGGCAACTGGCGGTCGGCGATGTAGCGATGCGACAGCGTGGCCGCGGCGACGATGGCCGGATCGGTGATCTCCACACCGTGATGCACGGCGTAGCGCTCCTTCAGCCCGCGCAGGATCGCGATCGTGTCCTCGACGCTCGGCTCGCCGACGAACACCTTCTGGAAGCGGCGCTCCAATGCGGCGTCCTTTTCGACGTATTTGCGGTATTCGTCCAGCGTGGTCGCGCCGATGCAGTGCAGTTCGCCGCGCGCCAGCGCCGGCTTGAGCATGTTGCCGGCGTCCATCGCGCCCTCGGCCTTGCCGGCGCCGACCATGGTGTGTAGCTCGTCGATGAACAGGATGATCTGGCCTTCGTTCTTGGCCAGATCGTTGAGCACGGCTTTCAAGCGCTCTTCGAATTCGCCGCGGTATTTGGCGCCGGCGATCAGCGCGCCCATGTCCAGCGACAGCACGCGCTTGTGGCGCAGGCCTTCGGGCACTTCTCCGTTGACGATGCGCTGGGCCAGGCCTTCGACGATGGCGGTCTTGCCGACGCCGGGTTCGCCGATCAGCACGGGGTTGTTCTTGGTGCGCCGCTGCAGCACTTGGATGGTGCGGCGGATTTCCTCGTCGCGGCCGACGACCGGGTCTAACTTGCCGGATTCGGCGCGCGCGGTCAGGTCGATGGTGTATTTCTCCAGCGCCTGGCGCTGGTCTTCGGCGTTTTCGCTCTGCACGGTTTCCCCTCCCCGCATCTTCTCGATCGCGGCCTCTATCTTGCGCTTGTCGGCGCCGGCGGCCTTCAGGGCACGACCCACGTCGCCGCCGTCGTCCACCGCAGCCAATACGAACCACTCGCTGGCGATGTAGGCGTCGCCGCGCTGCTGCGCGGATTTGTCGGCGACGTTCAGCAGTCGCGCCAAATCGTTGCCCAACGAAACGTTGCCGGCTTGGCCGGACACTTTAGGCAGGCGGTCGAGAATCTCGCCCAACCGTTCGCGCAGCGCGGGCACGTTGACGCCCGCCTGGGCGAGCAGCGGGCGCGTGCTGCCGCCTTGCTGGTCGATCAAGGCGGTCAGCAGGTGCACGGGTTCGATCAGATTGTTGTCGCGGCCGACCGCGAGCGATTGCGCGTCGGCGAGCGCTTGCTGGAAGCGCGAGGTGAGTTTGTCCATCCGCATCGGGACAGCTCCGGGATCTGGGCTAGGGGCGCATAGCGCCGAAGCCATTCATTTGGGAGTCAGCACCGGATTGTTCAAGGGGGCGCATGCGGCCCCCGTGAAGCCGCGATCATGGCGAGTTAAGGTTTCGCGGCACCCCGGCCGTTAGCATCCGGGCGGTCCCCGCCTGGAGAAATCCGATGTTCGACGTCTTGGTGCTCGAATTGTCCGAACGCTACGGCCTGGGGGACCGCAGCCGCGATCTGTTCGGCTTGTTGATGGGCTATATCTACAACGACCGCCGCGGCGGCTTCGGCGGTTTCGCCGAGAGTTTCCGCCAACAGGGGCAAGCCGAACTGTTCGCCTCCTGGCTCGGCGGCGATCCGCGCCGGCAGCGCGCCGCCAACGCCAGCGACATCGGGATGGTGTTCGGCCAAGGCTTGCTGGCCGATTGGGGCAATCGCATCGGCGCCAGCCGCGCCACCGTGGCGGCGGCGATCGCGGGCGTGTTGCCGCGCTTGATCGGAGAGCTGACGCCGGGCGGGCGCATGCCCGAGGCTTTCGGCGCGACGGCGGCCCCTGCGATCGCTGCGCGGCGAGACGAGGGCGAAGACGAAAATGCCGCGCCTGCGGCGTCTCGCTTCGAGAACGCATCGCCCGCCGCGCCCATGGCCGCTCCTGCGCGCGCGCCGGAAACGTCGCTGCGGCGCCACGACCGGCCGGACCGCATAGACGACGAGATCGAACCGATCGATCCGCACGTGGCCGCGATCAACGCGGCGGTATCGGCATCCGCGTCGGCCGAACCGAAAATTTCCGATGTGCCGCTGCGCGATTTCGAGTTCCGCAGGCAAACGCCCGAACGCGGTTCGCGCGGGTGGCTGTGGTTGCTGATCCTGCTGGCGATCGGCGCGGGCGTGTACTATTTCGGCCGGGATTACTTGCCGCTCGACGGCATCCAATGGCCGTCGTCCGCGGCGTCGGCCGATTCGTGATGCGTCGCGCTTTGTAGAGCGGGCTTGCTCCGCTGCTTTGCTTCTATCCTTGTGTAGAGCGGAGCTTACTCCGCTGCTTTCGGCCCGAAGAGCGAGAGATCAAGAGCAGCGGAGCAAGCTCCGCTCTACACAAGCAAAAACGCGTCACCCGATCGACGCGCAGGCGGAGCAGGCCCGAAGCGGTGCGGAGCCTGTGTTTCGACGCGTGAACCCGGCGCTAACGCGGCATTGTCCACAATAGGCGCCGATGTCCGCCGCTCCAACCACGCAACGGCAGCGTCCACCTTCGCCCGCAGACGACTGGGCCTTGTTCCTCGACGTGGACGGCTGCCTGCTCGATTTCTCCGACACGCCCGACGGTGTCGTCGTGCCGCCCGGCTTGCCGGCGCGGCTCGATGCGTTGGCGCAACGCCTCGACGGCGCGCTGGCCTTGGTCAGCGGGCGCACGCTCGCCGGCTTGGATCGATTGTTCGCGCCTTTGCATCTGCCGGCAGCGGGATTGCACGGCCTGGAGCGCCGGCACGACGGCGTGCAAATCGCATCGCCCGCGGCGCCGGTGGCTTTGGCGGATATCCGCGAGCAAGCCTCGCGGTTCGCCGAGCGCCATCCCGGCGCGGTGATCGAAGACAAAGGCGCGGCGATCGCGTTGCATTGGCGCATGGCGCCGCAAGCGGCGACGGAACTGTCGACCTTCGCCGCGCAAGCGCTCGATCGCCTGCCCGGTTATCGCTTGCAATACGGCCATCAAGTGGTCGAGCTGCGCCCGGCGAGCGCGGACAAGGGCGATGCGATCGCCGCCTTCCTCGATGAAGCGCCGTTCCGCGGGCGCTTGCCGGTGTTCGCCGGCGACGATCTCACCGACGAGCACGGCTTCGAAGTCGTCAATGCGCGCGGCGGCGTCAGTGTGCTGGTCGGCGCGCGCGAGCCGAGCGTCGCGCGCTGGCAGCTGGACGGCGTGTCCGCGGTGCGCGAATGGCTCGGGCTGCAACACGAAGAGGCGAAACGATGAGCGAAGCGACGCTGGATTTGGGTTTGGTGGGCAACGGCAGTTTCGCCGCCTTGCTCGACAAGCGCGGCCGCGTGGTTTGGGGCTGCCTGCCGGCTTTCGACGGCGATCCGACCTTCTGCGCCCTGCTCTCGCCCAAGCGCGAGGGCGGCGATTACGCGATCGAATTGGAGGATTTCGCCGAATCCGAACAGCACTACCTGCCCAACACCGCAGTGCTGCGGACCATTCTGCGCGACGGCCGCGGCAATGCGGTGGAGATCACCGACTTCGCGCCGCGCTGGCATCGCCACGGCCGCTTCTACCGGCCGGTAATGCTGGTGCGCCGGGTGCGGCCGCTGCTCGGCCACCCGCGCATCCGCATCCGCTTGCGCCCGCTGGCCGACTACGGCGCTTCGCAGCCGGAAACGACTTGGGGCAGCAACCACATCCGCTACCTCGTGCCCGGCTTCACCCTGCGCCTGACCAGCGACGTGCCGGTGCGTTTGCTGCGCGACGAACTGCCGTTCGCATTGGATAGCGAATTGCATCTCGTGCTGGGGCCCGACGAAACCCTGACCCAATCGGTGTCCGCCTTCGCCCGTTCGGCCGAAGAATTGACGATCGCTTATTGGCGCAACTGGGTGCGCTATCTGTCGATTCCGCTGGAATGGCAGGAAGCCGTGATCCGCAGCGCGATCACTTTGAAGCTGTGCCAGTACGAAGACACCGGCGCGATCGTCGCGGCGATGACGACCTCGATCCCGGAAGCCCCGCACACGCCGCGCAATTGGGATTACCGCTATTGCTGGCTGCGCGACGCGGCCTTCGTGGTGCGCGCGTTGAACCGGCTCGGCGCCACGCGCACCATGGAAGATTATCTGCGCTACGTGTTCAACATCGCCACGTCCGACGGCGTGCTGCAGCCGCTGTACGGCATCGGCTTCGAAACCCAACTCGCCGAGGAAGAAGTGGACAGCCTCGCCGGCTACCGCGGCATGGGTCCGGTGCGGCGCGGCAATCTGGCCTGGGTGCAGAAGCAGCACGACGTCTACGGCAGCGTGGTATTGGCGTCGGCGCAGTTGTTCTTCGACCGGCGCTTGGAAAATCCGGGCGACCTATCCACCTTCCAGCGGCTCGAGCCGCTCGGCGAACGCGCGCTCGCGCTCCACGATCAACCCGATGCCGGCTTGTGGGAATTCCGCGGCCGCGCCCATGTGCACACTTATTCCAGCGTTATGTGCTGGGCCGCCTGCGACCGCTTGGCCAAAATCGCCGTGCAGTTGGGACTGGACGAGCGCGCGAAATATTGGCGCGGACATGCCGACGATATCCACGAACGCATCGTCGCCCACGCCTACGACGCCGAACGCGGCCATTTCGTCGAATCGTTGGACGGGCACCGGCTCGACGCCAGTCTTTTGCTGCTGGCCGACATCGGCTTCGTCAAGCCCGACGATCCGCGTTTCGTCGCGACCGTCGAGGCCATCGGCGAGCAGCTGAAACGCGGCGACGCGCTGTTCCGCTACATCGCCCCGGACGATTTCGGCGATCCGGAAACCAGCTTCACGATCTGCACCTTCTGGTACATCGACGCGCTGGCGGCGATCGGACGCAAGGACGAAGCGCGGCGCATGTTCGAGCGGCTGCTTTCGCGCCGCAACCATTTGGGCCTGCTATCCGAGGATCTGGCCTTCGACGACGGCGAGGCTTGGGGCAATTTCCCGCAGACGTATTCGCATGTCGGCCTGATCATCGCGGCGATGCGGCTCTCCAGGCCTTGGCAGGATGCGGCATGAGCCGACTGGTCGTCGTCTCCAATCGCGTCGCGCTGCCGGGCAGCGATCAGGCCGGCGGCCTGGCCGTGGCGCTCAACGCGGCGCTGCAGGAGACCGGCGGCCTGTGGTTCGGCTGGAGCGGACGCATCGTGCGCGGCGCGTCCGGCGAGCTGCACGAACAGCGCGAAGGCGACATCGCCTATCTCACCGTCGATCTCTCGAAAGACGATTTCGACGGCTACTACAACGGCTTCGCCAACCGCACGCTGTGGCCGTTGCTGCATTTCAGGCCCGATCTGGTCGACTACAACCGCGAAACGCAGGCCGCCTACCGCCGCGTCAACGCGCTGTTCGCGGAGAAACTCGCCTCGGAATTGCGTCCGGACGACATCGTGTGGGTGCACGACTACCACCTGATGCCGCTCGCGCAGGAATTGCGCAAGCGCGGCGTCAAATCGCGGCTCGGATTCTTCCTGCACGTACCCCTGCCGTCGGCGGATCTGATCGCCGCATTGCCGAACCATCAACTGCCTTTCGGCGCATTGACCGCTTACGATCTGCTGGGTTTTCAGACCCAGCGCGACCTGGAGCGTTTCCAGGATTACCTGCGCCTGTACGCCGGCGGCAAGGTGCTGCGACAGGGGGTTCTGCAGGATCGGGACGGGCGCCAATTCCACGCCGGCGTATTTCCGATCGGCATCGATACGCCGGTGATCGCCGAACTGGCCGCGGACGCGGTGCGCAAATCCGGCGTGCGGCGGCTGAAGTCCAGTTTGGCCGGGCGCGCGCTCGCGATCGGCGTCGACCGGCTCGATTACTCCAAAGGCATACCCGAACGCTTCCGCGCTTTCGCGCGCTTTCTCGAACGCCATCCGGATCAGCGCGGCAAACTGACTTTTCTGCAGATCGCGCCGGTTTCGCGCGGCGGGGTGAACGAATACCGCGCCCTGCGCCGCGAATTGGAGCAACTCGCCGGCCACATCAACGGCGGCTTGGCCGAACCGGATTGGACGCCGGTGCGCTACGTCAACCGCAATTATCCGCACGCCACGCTGACCGGTTTCTACCGGATGGCGCGGATCGCGCTGGTGACGCCGCTGCGCGACGGCATGAACCTGGTGGCCAAGGAATTCGTCGCGGCGCAGGACCCGGAGGATCCCGGCGTGCTGATCCTATCCAGCTTCGCCGGCGCCGCGCGCGAACTGGACGGCGCCATGCAGGTGAACCCTTACGATCTGGACGGCGTGGCCGATACGATCTCCGAGGCCTTGGAAATGCCGCTGGACGAACGCCAACGGCGCTGGCGGCCGATGATGGAGCGCGTGTCGCGCTACGACATCCACGCCTGGCGGCGGGATTTCCTGGCGGCGCTGGCGGCCACGCCGCGTTGAACGCCCGGCAAGATCCTGCTTTTCGTAGGAGCGGCTTTAGCCGCGAGCTCTAGTTCTCAAAATCGCCGCGATGTCGCGTTTGAAGGGAAAAGCTCGCGGCTAAAGCCGCTCCTACGAAAAGCGGAGATCGCTACGCTGAGTCAGAGGAAGCGATGCGCTTGTTCCGCCGATGGTAGATAGCAGGCTGCCTTCTTGCCGAACCAGCGGTAACGATTGCGGGCGAGCCAACGATAGGCAGGGTCGCGCATGGCGCGAGGCAGCAGACGCAACGCCGCAGCGGCGCGCCATGCGCCGCCCAAACCGGTCAGGATGGCGACGATCGCATCGCTGTCGGTGCGGGCGGCATCACCCTCGATCAGCAAGAAGGACAGCGGGTCGTCCGGATCGAGCCCATTCGCCTGCAACAGCTCTCGGCCCGCCGGCGTCTGCATCGCCGCGAACCGATAGCGTTGCCGGCGGTCGCGCTTCAACAGGAATTCCACCCAGCCGCTGCACAAGGCGCAGACGCCGTCGAACACGATCGTCGCTTCGCCGTCAGGCCGGTTCAAGCCAACCCTCGTAACGGATCAGCGGCCCGATCAGCGGCAGCGAGGCTTCCACCAGGAATTCGTAGCGGCCTTCGTGCTCGCGCTCGCGGCAGCGCACGTCGGCGAACCAGGACACCGGCAGGGGCAACACGCCGAACAAACGCACGCCGACGGTCTGCCACCAGATCGCGCCATCGCTCACGTGCAATGCGAAGCGGAATTGCACCGGCCCTACGCGCTCCCGCAGCAAACCGTCGCGGGCGCGCAGGCGCGAACGCAGGGGATGGCCGCCGAAGCTGCGCTGCCAGGTTTCTCCGGCCGCGTCGGTGCGGAAATCGACCGTGGTCGGCACGTCGTTCGCCGAGGGCGGCAATCCGGCGATCGCCGCGCACAGCCGCGCGAGCGGATTGCGCCCGCGCGCGATCGTCGCGCGGCCCGCGTAACGTCCTTCGCCGCGCACCGAATGCAAAGCGCGCACGCTGTCCGGCAGGCGGAAGAACGGCGCACCCAATAGTTTTTGGAACAGGGTCGAGCTCATGCGGTGCGGTAGACGACGGTGGCCATGCGGCCGGTGCGCCGGTCGCGGCGGTGGGAATAGAAACGCCGAGAGTCGGAAATCGTGCACAGCCCGCCGCCGTGGATGCGCTCCACGCCGGCGCCGCGCAAACGCCGTTGCGCCAATGCGTACAGGTCGACGCGCCAATGTCCCGGCCGGGTCGCGGCGAAAGCGGATTCGGCGGCGCCATCGGCCGAGACGAAGGCTTCGAACACTTCTTCGCCGATCTCGTACGCCTGCGGCCCCGCGGCGGGACCCATCCACGCGACGATGCGCGCTGCCGGCGTGCGCATCGCTTCGACCGTACGCTCCAGCACGCCCGCCGCCAAGCCGCGCCATCCGGCGTGCGCCGCGGCGATTTCGCTGCCGTCGTCCGCGGCGAACGCGACGGGCAGGCAATCGGCGGTGAGGATCGCCAGCACCAAGCCGGATTCCGACGTCACGGCCGCGTCGGCTTCGGGTTCGAACTCCGCAGCCGCGTCCGCGCGCGCGAACCGGACCACGTCCGTGCCGTGCACCTGGCGCAGCCAACGCGGCGGCGACGGCAGCGCACGGTTTCGGATCAAGCGGCGCCGATTCTCGGCGACCGCAGCCTCCTCGTCGCCGCTGCGCGCGCCCAAATTGAACGCGTCGAACGGCGGCTGCGACACGCCGTCGCCGCTGCGCAGCGTAGTGAAGGCGACGACGCCGGGCGGCGCCGGCCAGCCGGCGGCCAGCACGCTCATCGCGACGCCGCCTGCTTGGCGTCGTCGCGCAATGCGTGCAGCAGTTCGCGCAGGTCCTGCGGCAACGGCGCGGTCGCGCGGACCGGTTCGCCGCTGACGGGATGGACGAACTCCAAAGTTTCGGCGTGCAGCGCCTGGCGCTTGAAGCCGCGCAATGCCTCGATCAATTCCGGGGTCGCGCCCTTCGGCAGTTTCAACGGCCCGCCGTACAGCGGATCGCCGACGATCGGATGCTTCAGATGCGCCATGTGGACGCGGATCTGGTGGGTGCGCCCGGTTTCCAGCCGGCATTCCAGCGCGGTATGGCCGCGGAAGCGTTCGCGCAAGCGGTAGTGGGTGACGGCGTCGCGGCCGTCGTCGCGCACGGCCATCTTCAGGCGATCGCGCGGATGGCGGTCGATCGGCGCGTTCGCCGTGCCGCCCGATACCAGCGCGCCGGTCACCACGGCCAAATACTGGCGATGCACGTCGCGCGCGGACAACTGCGCGACCAGCGCGGCGTGCGCGGTCAGCGTGCGCGCCACCACCATCGCGCCGGAGGTGTCCTTGTCGAGACGGTGGACGATGCCGGCGCGCGGCAGCGCCGCCAAGTTGGGATCGTAGTGCAGCAAGGCGTTGACCAAAGTGCCCGACGCGTTGCCCGCGCCGGGATGCACGACCAAGCCGGCCGGCTTGTCGACGACGATCACCTCGGCATCCTGGTACAGCACCTGCAGCGGGATGTCTTCGGGCTCGGCCTCGGTCTGCGTGTCCAGCACGGCGGTCAGGCTCACCGTCTCGCCGCCGCGGACGGGATCGCGCGGCTTCTGGACGCGGCCGTCGAGCAAGGCGTCGCCGGACTTGATCCACTCGGCCAGCCGCGAGCGCGAGAACTCGGGGAACAGCTCGGCCAGGACCGCATCGAAACGGCGGCCGGCCGCGGCTTCGGGCACGCGGGCGGTGCGGGACGGGATCGCTTCTTCGGAGGCAACGGGCATGCGGATGGCTTCGGTTCAGGCGGCGGGCGCGGGCGGCCGGCGCGGACTGTTATTATCCGCGCTTCGTGCCCCAAGCGCCCTTTTGTCGCCCATGACCTCACGCCCCGCCCTGCCGCGCCTGCTGCTGATCGTGCTCGTCGTCGCCCTCGCCACCGGTTCGGGCTGCGCGCGGATCGGCAAGATGTTCAAGAAGGGCGACAAGAACGAAGGCGTGCCGGTCGAACAGTTGTACGACCGCGGCCACCAGTCGCTGATGGACGAGAACTACAACACGGCGGCGGAGACCTTCCAGCGCCTGATCGCGCAGTATCCGTACGGCCCCTATGCCGAACAGGCCCAGGTCGAGATGGCTTACGGCCAGTTCAAGGCCGGCAAGCACGAGGACGCCATCTCGTCCATCGACCGCTTCATCCGCACCTATCCGACCCACCGCAACACGGTCTATATGTATTACCTGCGCGGCTTGTCGAACTCGGCGCGCAACACGATCTTCCTGCAGCGCGCCTTCGCCCTGGACACCAGCAACCGCGACCTGACCGCGCCGCAGCAGGCCTACAACGACTTCAGCATCGTCGCCGAGCGCTACCCCAACAGCCGTTACGCCGCCGACGCGCGCCAGCGCATGGTGTTCCTGCGCAACCAGTTCGCGCGCCACGAAATCAACACCGGCCTGTACTACCTGCGCCGCGGCGCCTGGGTGGCGGCGGCCGACCGCAGCAAGTACCTGCTGGAAACCTACCCGCAGAGCGAATACCAGTACGACGCGGTGGCGATCCTGGCCGAGGCCTACACCCGCCTCGGCAACCAGACCCTGGCCGACGACGCCAAGCGCGTGCTGCAGCAGAACGACCCCGAGCATCCGTGGCTGAGCGGCGGTTGGCCCAAGGATCCGTCGATCTTCCAGCGCCTGAATCCGTTCGCGCGCGAGAAGCGCAACGTTTCGCGGCCGGCGAACTGAAATAGAAACTAGAAATTTGAGGAACTAGGAACGAGTAGAAGCCGAATCTCGGCGGGCCTCGCTCGTTCCTCTTCGTTAGTTCCTAGCCCTTGTAGCCGTTGGTGATCGGATACCGCCGTTCGCGCCCGAACGCGCGACGCGAGACCTTCGGCCCGGGCGCGGCCTGGTGCCGCTTCCACTCGCTGATCCGGACCAGCTTCAGCACCTTGTCGACCGTAGCGGCGTCGAAGCCGGCGGCGACGATCTCGTCGCGCGACTGTTCCTGGTCGACGTGGCGCAGCAGGATCGCGTCGAGCACGTCGTAGGGCGGCAGCGAATCCTGGTCCTTCTGGTTCTCGCGCAATTCCGCCGACGGCGGCCGCTCGATCACCGCTTCCGGAATCGCCGGCGCCCCGGCCACGGCGTTGCGCCAGCGCGCCAGCGCGAACACTTCGGTCTTGTACAGGTCCTTGATCGGCGCGTAGCCGCCGCACATATCGCCGTAGATGGTGGCGTAGCCCACCGCATATTCGCTTTTGTTGCCGGTGGTCAGCAGCAGGCCGCCGAACTTGTTGCTGAGCGCCATCAGCAATGCGCCGCGGGTGCGCGACTGCAGGTTTTCTTCGGTGGTGTCGACGGCTTCGCCGGCGAAGGTTTCGGCGAGCGCGTCCAGATAGCCCTGGAACGGTTTCTCGATCGGCAAGGCCAATAGCCGCACGCCGAGCGCACGGCATTGTTCGGCGGCCAGATCGTTGCTCAGGTCCGCCGTATAGCGCGACGGCATCCGCACCGCCGCGACGTTTTCGGCGCCCAGCGCATCGACCGCGACCGCCAGCACCAGCGCCGAATCGATGCCGCCGGACAGACCCAGCCAGACTTTGCCGAAGCCGTTCTTGGCGCAGTAGTCGCGGGTGCCGCGCACGATCGCGCGCCAGGCCAGGGCGTCGCGGCCTTCATCGTTTTCGTAAGGCCACTGCACCGGCGCGAATTTGCGCGTCTCAGGATCGTAATCGGCCACCAGCCAGTGCTCTTCGAAAGCGCGCGCGGCGGGATGGATCAGGCCGTCGCCGTCCGCAAGCACCGAGGCGCCGTCGAACACCAGCGCGTCTTGCCCGCCGACCACGTTGAGATAGGCCAGCGCGACGCCCGTCTCGGCCACGCGTTGCGCCAGCAGCGCGTCGCGCTGGGCATGCTTGTCGCGTTCGAACGGCGAAGCATTGGGCACGAGCACGAGTTGCGCGCCCGCCTGCGCCGTCTGCGCGAGCGGTTCGGGGAACCACAGGTCTTCGCAGATCACCACGCCCACCGTCGTGCCGTCCACGTCGAACGTGCAGGTGTCGCGATCCGGATCGACGTCGAAATAGCGGCGCTCGTCGAACACGGCGTAGTTGGGCAATTCGCGCTTGCGATAGGTCGCCGCGACCGCGCCGTCGCGCAGCACGCTCGCCGCGTTGTACACCACCGCGCCGGCGGCCTGCGGCCAGCCGACGACCGCGACGATGCCGGTAGCTTGCGCCGCGACCGCCTCGATCGCGGCCTGGCAATCGGCCAGGAACGAAGGCCGCAGCAACAGGTCTTCCGGCGGATAGCCGCTGAGGGCCAGTTCCGGGAACAGGACGATGTCGGCGCCGTGGACATCGCGGGCCTCGGCGATCATCGCGGCGATGCGCTCGGCGTTGCCGGCGACGGCGCCGACGGGGAAGTCGAATTGGGCCAGGGCGATGCGCAAGGTCATCGCGGGCCGTCCGCAAGCTGTTGGAGGATCATGCTTAGGGCGCCGTCCGGGTTTTGCAGGAGGTCATTATTCCAGAAGCGGAGTACTCGGTAGCCTTCACGGCGGAGGAAGGCGTCGCGGCTGGCATCGCACGCCGAGCCAGCATGTTGGCCGCTGTCGAGTTCGACGACGAGTTTGGCGCTTGGACACGCGAAATCGACGATGTAGGGGCCGATGGGATGCTGGCGGCGGAACTTGTGGCTGGCCTGCACGCAAATGCCGCCATAAGAATCGTTCGGCATCGGTCATGTCTCGCCGCAGTTCACGCGCTCGCTGCGTCTTCTGTCTGTCGCGCATCGTATGCCTCCTCGATGAACCGAGACCTACGTTGCCTGCGTCGAATATCTCTCCTCTATCGGGAAAATCCGATGTTTCTGTCACTCACCCTCACCCAACCCTCTCCCGCTTCGCAGGAGAGGGCTTCAGATCGCGCGGCTCGAGCCCTCTCCCGCTTGCGGGAGAGGGTTGGGTGAGGGCAAACCAGACGCGAAGATTTCTACCGAAGCAAAAAACAAAAAGGCCGCCTGATGGCGGCCTTTCCGCAACACATCGTGTTCGACTTACTTGCCCAACCGCTTCGCGATCGCCGCACCCAGATCGCCCGGCGACTTCACCGTGGTCACGCCCGCCTTCTCCAGCGCCGCGAACTTGCCTTCGGCCGTGCCGGTGCCGCCGGAAGCGATCGCGCCGGCGTGACCCATGCGCTTGCCCTTCGGCGCCGAGGCGCCGGCGATGAAGCCGACCACCGGCTTGGTGACGTGCTCGGCGATGAATTCGGCCGCTTCTTCTTCGGCCGAGCCGCCGATCTCGCCGACCATGATGATGCCTTCGGTCTGCGGGTCGTTCTGGAACAAGCGCAGCGCGTCGATGAAGTTGGTGCCGTTGATCGGATCGCCGCCGATGCCGATGCAGGTCGACTGGCCCAGGCCGGCGTCGGTGGTCTGCTTCACGGCTTCGTAGGTCAGCGTGCCGGAACGCGAGACGATGCCGACCTTGCCGGGCATATGGATGTGGCCCGGCATGATGCCGATCTTGCACTCGCCCGGGGTGATCACGCCGGGGCAGTTCGGTCCGATCAGGACCACGTCGCTATAGCTCTTCAACGTGTTCTTGACCCGCAGCATGTCCAGCACCGGAATGCCCTCGGTGATGCAGACGATGACTTTGATGCCGGCGTCGGCCGCTTCCAGGATCGCGTCGGCCGCGAACGGCGGCGGAACGTAGATCACCGAAGCGTCGGCGCCGGTTTCGGCGACCGCTTCGGCCACCGTGTTGAAGACCGGCAGGCCCAGATGCTGAGTGCCGCCCTTGCCGGGCGTGACGCCGCCGACGACCTGGGTGCCGTACTCCAGCATTTGCTCGGCGTGGAAGGTGCCCTGGGTGCCGGTGAAGCCCTGGACGATGACCTTGGTGTTCTTGTTGACGAGAACGCTCATGTATTTCGAATCCTTGGTTTTAACCCCCTCTCCCGCTTGCGGGAGAGGGCTGGGGTGAGGGCGCGGGGTGTCGCGAGACCTCGATGTGTTCGCGGCGATTTGCGATACCGCGCGCCCTCATCCGGCGCTTCGCGCCACCTTCTCCCGCGAACGGGAGAAGGGTGCAAGGTCACGCCGCTTTCTTGGCGGCTTCGACCGCCTTCTTCGCGCCGTCGTTGATGTCGTCCGCCGGCGTGATCGCCAGGCCGCTGCTCTTCAGCAGCGCCTTGCCTTCCTCGACGTTGGTGCCTTCCAGGCGCACGATCACCGGCACCTTGACGTCCACTTCCTTGACCGCGGCGATGATGCCCTCGGCGATCATGTCGCAGCGGACGATGCCGCCGAAGATGTTGACGAAGATCGCCTTCACTTCGTCGGAAGACAGGATCAGCTTGAACGCCTCGGTGACGCGCTCCTTGGTGGCGCCGCCGCCGACGTCGAGGAAGTTCGCCGGCTCGCCGCCGTTGAGCTTGATCACGTCCATCGTGGCCATCGCCAGGCCGGCGCCGTTGACCATGCAGCCGATGTTGCCGTCCATGGTTACGTAGTTCAGGTCGTACTGGCTGGCGCGGACTTCGGTTTCGTCTTCCTGGCGGATGTCGCGCATCGCCACCAGTTCCGGATGGCGGAAGGAAGCGTTGTCGTCGGAATTGATCTTGCCGTCGAGCACGGCCAGGTCGCCGTTGGTGAGGATCGCCAGCGGGTTCAGTTCGACCAGGGCCAGGTCTTTCTCGTTGAACAGCTTGTACAGGCCCAGCATGATCTTGGTCAGCTGGTTGACCTGCTTGGCGTTCAAGCCCAGCGCGAAGCCCATGTCGCGGCATTGGTACGGCTGCAGGCCTTGCACGAAGTTGACGTGCAGGGTCTTGATCGCGTCGGGATTCTCTTCGGCGGTCTTTTCGATCTCCACGCCGCCGTCGCTGGAAGCGATGAAGGTCACCGACTGGCTGCTGCGGTCGACCAGCACCGACAGGTAGAGCTCCTTGGCGATGTCGGTGGCCTGGGTGACCAGCACGCTGTCGATCGGCAGAGCGACGCCGGCGGACTGGTAGGTCGCCATCTTGTGGCCGAGCATGCCTTTGGCGTACTCGCGCACTTCGTCCAGGGTCTTGGCCAGCTTGACGCCGCCGGCCTTGCCGCGGCCGCCTGCATGGATCTGCGCCTTGACGACCCAGAAGTCGCCGCCGATGGCTTTGGCGGCGTCGACCGCCTCTTCCGGCGTGCGCGCGACGCGCCCGGCCGGTACCGCAATGCCGTAATCGGCAAACAACTGCTTCGCCTGGTATTCGTGGAAGTTCATGTGGGGTCCATGCAGAAAGTCGGACCGCGGGCGATCCGGCCGGGGGTGCGGTCGGCATGGAGCGCGCGGGACCCTTATTGTCGCCCAGCGCGCCGCCGCGAGGCAAAAACACGGCAGGACGGCGCGTTCCGGCCATGGCTCCGGCCGCCGCAACGGCGGCGGAAGCCTCCCGCCGGGCCTATATACTCGGCCCGAACCACCCGCAGGGCCCTTTGCCGTGTTGATGCGCCGCAGACCCGCCAAGCACGACATCGACAGCGGCCTGCGGCGCGAGTTGTATTTCTTCAATCTCTACCGGGTGCTCGAGGCCAGCCTGCTGGCCTTGTTGGCTTTCGGCCCGACCGAAATGCTGATCGGCCCCCTGCGCGAGCCCTTGCTGGTGGCGGCGACGGCGATGGCCTACCTGGCCTGCTCGGCGATGCTGATGATCTGGGGCCGGGACAGCGCCTCGCTGCGCGCGCCGGCCTTCGTCGGCATCCTGATCGACATCGTGGTGGCGGCGCTGGCCACCCACGGCGCGCCGCAAGTGGCTTCGGGCATCGCGCTGATGCTGCTGTTCAACGTCGGCGCGGCGGCCTTGTTCCTGCCGCTGCGGTTGGGCTTGGGCGGCGCGATCCTGGCGTTCTCGGCGATCCTCGGCGAACAGCTCTGGACTTTGATCGAAACCGGCAGCGACCGCCCCTTGGCCGAAATGCTGATGTTCGGCACCAGCTATCTGGCGCTGGCTACGCTCACCAACCAGCTCGGCTTGCGGATGCAGGCCAGCGAGGCCCTGGCCACGCGGCGCGGCGCGGAGGCGGCCAATCTCGCCGAGGTCAACGAACTGATCATCCGCCGGATGCGCACCGGCGTGCTGCTGGTCGATGCCGAAGGCCACATCCGCTTGGCCAACGAAGCGGCGCAATCGCTGCTGGGCGACGCCGGCGACGGCCGCCGCGCGCTGGCGGTGACCGCACCGGAGCTGGCGCGCCGCTTGCTGCAATGGCGCCAGGACGGCACCACCGACAACGCGCCACTGCGCCTGGGCAGCGACCAAAACGAAGTGCTGCCCCGCTTCGCCCGGCTGTTGGCCGACAGCGAGCAGTCGCTGGTGTTCCTGGACGACACCTCGCTGCTCTCGCGCCGCGCCGAATCGATCACCCTGGCCGCGCTGGGCCGCTTTTCGGCCAGCCTGGCGCACGAAATCCGCAATCCGCTGGCCGCGATCAGCTACGCCGCGCAACTGATGGAGGAATCCACCGACATCTCGCTGGCCGATCGGCGCATGCTGCAGATCGTGCGCCAGCAGTGCGTGCGCATGAACGGCATCGTCGAAAGCGTGCTGGGGCTGGCGCGGCGCGAACGCGCCAATCCCGAGCACATCGAACTGGTCGGCCTGGTGCGGCGCTTCATCGACGAATACGTCGCCGCCCACCCGCTGGACGACGACAGCCTGCAGATCAGCCATGCCGCTCCGGCCCAGGTCGCCCTGGTGGATCCGCGGCATTTGCAGCAGATCCTCACCGTGCTGGTGAGCAATGCGCGCACCTACGGCCGCCTGCCCGGCCAGCCGGCGCGGATCACTCTGCGCGTGCACCAAGACGAGGGAGATCCCGGCATCGACGTGCTCGACCGCGGCCCCGGCATCCCGGACGCCGCCGCCGAACGCCTGTTCAGGCCGTTCTACACCACCTCCGAACACGGCACCGGCCTGGGGCTCTACATCGCCCGCGATCTGGCCCGCGCCAACGAAGGCGAGCTGGACTACGTCCGCACGCCGGGCGGAAGCTGCTTCCGCATCCGCCTGCCCGGGCCGCATACGCTGCTGACCGAAAAAGCGGCGCAAGGGCTGGTTTAGCCCGTCTCGAATCGCCTTGTTTTCCGCTGCCCGACCGGGCCGCGATTGAGTCCGGACCCGCGCCCAGAGTAAGGTAGCCGCGTCTGGAGGGGTGGTGCATGACCGAAACGCGCAGCGCTTTGGTGGTCGACGACGAGCGCGATATCCGCGAACTCCTGGTATTGACGCTGGGCCGGATGGGCCTGCGCGTGGACACCGCCGCCACCCTCGGCGGCGCCCGCGAGATGCTGCTGCGCGAGAAATACGCGCTGTGCCTGACCGACATGCGCTTGCCGGACGGCTCGGGCATCGACCTAGTGCAGGAAATCTCCACCCGCCATCCCAATACGCCGGTCGCGATGATCACCGCCTTCGGCAACGTCGAAGCCGCGGTCGAGGCCTTGAAGGCCGGCGCCTTCGATTTCGTCGCCAAGCCGGTGGACCTGACCGTGCTGCGCGACCTGGTCCGCCACGCGCTGATGCTGGGCACGCACCGCCAGCAGATCGCCACCTCGGCCGGCCCGCGCTTGCAGGGCGATTCGCCGGCCATGGCGCAATTGCGCCAGACCATCGCCAAAGTGGCGCGCAGCCAGGCGCCGGTCTACATCGTCGGCGAATCGGGTGTGGGCAAGGAACTGACCGCGCGCAGCATCCACGAGCAGAGCGCGCGGGCCGCGGCGCCGTTCGTGCCGGTGAACTGCGGCGCGATTCCGACCGAGCTGATGGAAAGCGAATTCTTCGGCCACCGCAAAGGCAGCTTCACCGGCGCGCACGCCGACAAGCCGGGCCTGTTCCAGGCCGCCGAGGGCGGCACCCTGTTCCTGGACGAAGTCGCCGAACTGCCGCTGTCGATGCAGGTCAAGCTGCTGCGCGCGATCCAGGAGAAGTCGGTGCGTCCGGTCGGCGCATCGAGCGAGGTGGGCGTCGACGTGCGGATCCTGTCCGCCACCCATAAGAACCTGGAGAAGCTGGTCGACGAAGGCCGCTTCCGCCACGACCTGTACTACCGCATCAACGTCATCGAACTGAAGGTGCCGCCGCTGCGCGAACGCCGCGACGACCTGCCCAACCTGGCCGAATCGATCCTGCAACGGCTGGCGATCCCGCACCAGCGCGCCACGCCCAAGCTCAGCCGCGCCGCGTTCGACGCGCTGGCGTCGTACCCGTTCCCCGGCAACGTGCGCGAATTGGAAAACATCCTCGAACGCGCCATGGCTATGGCCGACGGCGACGTCATCGAAGCCAGCGACCTGCACCTGCCCGCGCGCGGCGCGGAGATGCCGCCGCCGGCATCGCCGCCGCCCGCCTCCGCCGGCCTCGCCTTCAACGCCGCGCCGCCCACCTCGCTCGACGATCCGCGCCTGGATCCGCGCAACCTCTCCCCCGGCGACACCGCCGGCAGCGCGCTGCCGATGTACATCGAACAGATGGAACGCGCGGCGATCGAGAAAGCGCTGCAAGACCACCGCTACAACAAGACCAAGACCGCGGCCGCGCTGGGCATCACGTTCCGGGCGCTGCGCTACAAGCTGAAGAAGTTGGGGATCGATTGAACTCCGCCGCGCCGGGCGCCTCGCGCCGCAGCGTGGCGCTGGCGCTGTTGGCCGTGCTGGCGCTGCGCCTGCTGCATATGCATTTCGCCATCGCCGGGCCTTTGACCTGGCATCTGGGCCCGGACGAGGATTTCTACCGGCGCTTCGGCATGGACGTCGCTTCCGGCGGCGGCGGATTGACCGACGAATTCGCGTTCATGGACCCGCTGTACGGTTACATCGTCGGCGCCGTGCTCAAACTCGCCGGGAACCTGTTTCCGCTGTACCTCCTGCAGATCCTGGTGGACTGCGCGACGGCCTTCGGCCTGTACCGCATCGCCTGCGAATTCCGCTCGCCGCGCGCCGGCATCGTCGCGATGTTCGTCTATGCGGCGACCGGCACGGCGATCGCGTACACGATGTCGATCCTCAAGGCCACTTGGGTCGCCTGCTTCATCGTCTATTGGATGTACGCCGCTCTGTGGTTGCTGAAGCGGCCGGGCGCGAAAAGCTATGCGGCGTTCGGGCTGTGGTGCGGCGTGGGCGTCGCCCTGCGCGCCAACCTTTTGTTGCTGGTGCCCTTGGCGATCGTCGCGCTGGCCTGGCTGCGCTGGCGCGATGGCGAGCGCCGCATCGCGCCGCAGGCGCGCGATGCCTGCGCCTTGCTCGCCGGATTGGCCTTGCCGCTCCTGTTGCTGGCGGCCCGAAACCACGCCATCTCGGGCAACTTTTCGCCGATGCCGAACAACGGCGGCATCGTCCTGCACCAGCTCTACAACCCGGACAATCCGCAATCGCGCGCCGGCGTGCCGCATTTCGTGCGCCGCTATAGCGCGCCCGGCGAAATATGGCAGGAATACCGTAACGAAGCCGAGCGCCGCGCCGGCCATCCGTTGAAAGCGCACGAGGTCAACGCCTATTGGAAGGGCGTGGCGACCGGATACCTGGTCTCGCATCCTTGGCAGAGCCTGGGCAATGCGGTGCGCAAATTGCGCGAGTTCAGCGCCTATCCTGAGGTCCCCAACACCCGCAACTACGGCGACGAGCGCCTGGTTTCGCCGCTGCTGCGCGCGCTGCCGCTGCCGTTCGGCTGGCTGTTCGCGCTGGGCGTGCCGGGGCTGTTTTGGCTGCTGCGGCGCGACCGGCGCGCGGTCTTGCTGTTCGCGCCGCTGCTGATGGGCTTGTTCACCATCGCCGTGTTCTTCGCCGAGGACCGGTTCCGGTTCAACATCATCGGCCCGTTCGTGCTGGGCGCGGCGTTCTGGCTGGTCGCGTTCTACGACCTGATTCGGCAACGGCTATGGAGCAAACTGGCGATGGCCTTGGCGGTATCGGCGCTGCTCGGCGTATGGACCGTCGCCCAAGCGCGCTTGCTGATACCGGCGTTTCCCAGCGATTGGTCGCGGTTGGCTTGGGGGTACTTGAAGTCCGGACAGGCCGCGAAGGCTAAGGATGTCCTCGACCGTATCGCCGCTGCCGATCCGCAAACCATCGGACTGGACGAATTCCGGGGCTATCTAGCGCTGACCGGCAAGCGCTACGAAGAAGCGGCGCAGCACTACGCGAACGCCGTGCGGCAGAGGGCCGACCGGCACGAGGTCTGGCACAACTACAGCCTGGCCTTGGAAGAAACCGGCCATCTGGAAGAAGCGCTGGCGGCCGAGGCGCACGCCGAGCAGCTGTCTCCCGCGAAAGAGTATCGACTGCGGATCGCGGACCTGCTGGATCGCCTGGATCGGCATGCCGAAGCGCAAGAGATCCGGCGGGCCGAAAGGGTCGAATAGGTCGAGCGCGGATTCAAAGCATGTTGTAGCCGTGAATCGTAGGTTGGGGATGACCCAACGTGGCTAGACTGCCCCTGCCAACCCGCAGCGAGGATTGAAGTATGGCGATGTTGGGGTTCACCTCAACCTACGGCCTTTGGATAGCGAGGTCGCCAGCGTAGCCAATAGCGCGCTCGATGGCAGGAGAAGCAACCACCACCACCTCAAAAAAAACGCGCCAGTTACGCAAAGACTTCCAGAGCTATTCTGACACTTCGCCAACTGATACTCAGAGACAGAAGGCACTGCCATCCACATCGCCAGCGACGAGAGTACAGCAAATAGCAAGAACCATAGAGTCCAGCTGAAGATCATTTTCATGCGCTTCTTCGTTTAGTAAACGCTGTTTCCGATGTATGGCACGCCTCTTGCCTTCGCTCGATCAATCAACGAATCCCATGGCATTTCGCATTTCTTGCATTCTTGCCCGCCACTTTTGTTCAGTTGATTAACCTTCTGGCGCATCTCCGAAAGCATTTGAGCGGCTTGAGCCTCGGTATAACCTTGGCCACCGTAACGATCACCTGTTTGCCATCCATTCGATGCAAAGAGCTCCTCAAGGTCAGCATCGAATGCTCGGCATGCGCACTTATCGACAGCGTCAACGTCGCCTGTTGGTCGTTCCAGATTGACTTGACGCTTTCTAACCTTACCTATCAAGGGCAACCTTTGAAATGCGTTATCAGCGTGGTCAATGAGAGAGTTGCCGAGAACACATGACTGGTGAAACCTAAAACGATATCGCCATTCCCCTGTGTAGAGCTGATAGGCATACATTGAGAACAAACCTGATGGGTCAATATCCATCAAAGGATTGGCCCCCACATAACCGTAGGTGCTAGCGCCCCCTGCTAAGCCAATGGGGTCGCTTTGCATATAACGACCACTAAGTGCCTCATAGTCGCGTCGCATGTTATAAGCCAAGCCGCTTGTGGCATCGTACCGTTGCCCCGGGAACTGCATATTCATGACGAACGCGGTGCCGTTGTTGTCCGGATCTTGATTGGGGATCGTATTGCCGAACGCCTCACCCTCCAGATCCCAGCGCCAGATCGCCGTGTTGGCCGTGGTGTCGATCACCGCTCGCGGCGTGCCCAGGTGGTCGGGTTGCAGGTAGTGCAGCTTTTGGTTGGTGGTGGCGCCGGCCAGTAGGCCCACCGGCAGATCGTCCAGCCAGATGGCTTGTTGGATCGGTT